>NZ_FODW01000004.1:0-515212 GCF_900110475.1 Enterobacter sp. NFIX58
TTAACAGAATTTGCCTGGCGGCTTTAGCGCGGTGGTCCCACCTGACCCCATGCCGAACTCAGAAGTGAAACGCCGTAGCGCCGATGGTAGTGTGGGGTCTCCCCATGTGAGAGTAGGGAACTGCCAGGCATCAATTAAGAAGAACCCCGTACCGTAAGGTGCGGGGTTTTTTGCTTTGCAGGCCAGAAAACATGCCGGATGACGGCTTCGCCTTATCCGGCCGACAAAACCTGCAGGCCCGGTAAGCGCAGCGCCACCGGGCATGGCAGACCGCACGATCCCACGGTAAAAAGAAGCAAGAATACTAAAGAAGGGATTTATAAACGCAGAAAAGCAAAAACCCAGCCATAGGCTGGGTTCTTTAAATAGTGGTGCCCGGACTCGGAATCGAACCAAGGACACGGGGATTTTCAATCCCCTGCTCTACCGACTGAGCTATCCGGGCAACGGAGCGCATTAAACCGCAATCGCGCCTTATCGTCAACATTATTTCGGGAAAAGCTGTTCAGTTGCTTAACTTTGCGGCAATCTGATGGTTTACGCGTCGAATAGGGCAAATTTAACAGGCTCGCTTACGTCAATGCCCCACCCATACGGCACTGAGCAAAGCGCAGAATATCTTCCGCCAGTCGGTGCGCCGTATCTACGTCGGCCTGGCTACGGTTCACCAGCATGCGGCTCAGGCAGCCCTCCAGCACCAGCTCCATCTGTTTCGCCACCATTGCCGGGTCATCCACTTCAAGACGGGTCAGCAGCTCGTGAGTGAAGTCATGCGCTGCCCGTTTTTGCTGATCCGCCAACTGGTGGACAGGATGGTCGGGATCGGGATAGAACGTACAGGCCGCAATAAACAGGCAGCCCGGATAGCGGTTGTTGCTGACACATTCCGTCAGGGCGGTATAACGCGCCAGCAGCTTTTGTTCCGCAGTCAGTTCTTCATTCAGCATCAGCTGCCTGCGCCAGATATCAACCTGCTGGCTAAGATAGCGTAGAGCATCATAAACGAGCGCCTCTTTATCTGGCCAGAAGCGCTTAAGATCATCCAGGGGGTAATCGATACGGTCGGCTACCATCTCAAGCGTGGTGCTGGCGATCCCATAAATCTCAAGTAATTGCAGGGCTTGTCCCAGTACGTCTTCGCGTTGCACGGTTGTCTCCTCCGCTATTCCCAACGGTGTGTTACGTTTACAGTGTTGTTTACGGTTGGCGATTGCGCAAATGTGCGCTGAATGCCGCGGCATCCATAAAGCCGGTTACACGCTGTTCTGGTTGCTCCTGACCCTGTTGATTGAAGAACAGGATGGTTGGCAGCCCGAGCACGCTAAGCTGCTTCAGCAGAGCCTTATCCTGCGCATTATTGGCGGTTACGTTCGCCTGGAGCAGAACAGTCTCTTTCAGGGCGTTTTGTACCTGAGGATCGCTAAAGGTGTATTTTTCAAACTCTTTGCAGGCGACGCACCAGTCGGCATAGAGATCGAGCATCACCGGCTTGCCTTTTGCCTGTGCGAGCGCGCTGTTGAGCTCATCAACGTTCTTAATCTGGATGAAGTTCAGATGCGCCTGCGTCTGGCCGACCGGCGAGCCGAACGCCCAGTCCTGAAGAGGACGCACGCTCACCAGCGCGGCGGCGAGCAGGAGGATTTGCACCAGGCGCATCCACGCTTTTTTCGCCCCCAGACTGACGATAAACGCCCAGGAGAAGAACGCTACACCGAGCATCGCCCAGAGGCGAGTGCCCCATACGTCACCCGTTATGCGTTCCAGCAGGAACACCGGCAGCGCCAGAATCACAAAACCAAATGCGGTTTTCACCGTCTCCATCCACGGGCCGCTCTTCGGCAGAAGTCGATTGCCGAAAACCGTAACCAGAATCAGCGGCAGGCCCATGCCCAGCGCGTAAAGGTACAGCGTACCGCCGCCAAGCCACAGATTGCCGCTCTGGGCAATATAGAGCAGGATGGCGCTCAGCGGTGCGGTGGTGCAAGGGGAGCAAATCAGTCCGGCGATGGCCCCCATCATAAACACGCCGCCTGCCGAACCACCCTGCTGGCGATTACTCATCAGCGTTAAGCGGGTTTGCAGAGCTGACGGTAACTGCAGCGTGAACAGGCCAAACATCGACAGTGCCAGCAGGATAAATATCGCCGACAGGCCAATCAGCACATAAGGGTGCTGAAGTGTGGCCTGGAACTGCAACCCGGCAGCGGCGACCACAAGGCCGAGTGCCGTGTAGGTCAGCGCCATACCCTGCACGTAAATAAAGGCCAGCAGCAGCGCGCGGGCGGTGGAAAGGCGCTGTTTGCCGCCCAGCACAATCCCAGAGATGAGTGGATACATCGGCAGCACGCACGGCGTAAAGGCAATGCCGATACCGATCAGCAAGGCCCACAGCGCGGAGAACGGAAGGTCAGCGGGAGCTTCACGCTTCTCGCCTGAAGGAAGAGGGGGAACCGTGGCAGAGGCTTTCACTTCACTAAGCGGAACCACCTTTGTTTCAGGCGGATAGCAGAATCCGGCATCCGCGCACCCCTGATAGGTCACCGTCAGGGTCGCACCTTTATCCGCCTGATTCACCGTAACAGGCATGCTCAGGTGCTGGCGATAGATTTCGCTTTTGCCGTAAAACTCATCTTCATGCCACTCGCCAGAGGGCATCTGTAAAGCGCCCACGCTGGCCTGAGCAGGCGTAATGCTTACCTGCTTGCGATAGAGGTAATAGCCCTCTTTCACCTGCCAGTTAAGCGTAAGGACATGCTGGTTTTGCTGAAAATCGAAAACAAACGCCCGATCGGCAGGAATGAAGTTCGAACGGCCGGGCGCGTCAAACAACCCGGCAAATACTGATGTGCTGCACAGCAGCAGGATCAGCGTAAGGAAGCGTTGAGCCATGAGAGATAGTCGTTATCGCCATGAACCACTGGCAGGACCAGCAGCTCCGGGGTTTGGTAAGGATGATGAGATTTGAGGCAGTCCAGGAGTGCCTGCTGATTCGCCAGATTGGTTTTGAGCAACATCTGGACTTCGTACTCTTGCTCCAGCTTACCTTCCCAGTAGTAAAGAGAGGTCGCGCCGGGGAGGAGCGTGACGCAGGCTGCCAGTTTTTCGGCCAGCACTTTGGCGGCGAGATCCTGGGCAGAGGCTTCATCAGGGGCGGTACACAGTACGACAACGGCATCAGGCGTGTTCACAAGTCGACCTCCTCATCACGAAAGGTTTCACTATATCACGCAAGGCGGTTGGTCATTAATGAAACGGGCCGCAGAGCGGCCCGATTTTAACTATTTTTACAACCGGGAACGGTTTACAGCACCACGCCACCGATGATAAAGCCGAGGATCACGCAGAGTGAAATGGCGACCACGCCCGGGATCAGGAACGCATGGTTAAACACATACTTACCGATACGGGTTGAGCCTGTGTCGTCCATCTCAACGGCCGCCAGCAAGGTTGGGTAGGTAGGCAGCACGAACAGGGCAGAAACAGCAGCAAACGAGGCGATAGCGGTTAACGGGGTGACGCCCAGCATCAGAGCCGCAGGCATCAGCGCTTTGGTGGTCGCTGCCTGAGAGTAAAGCAGGGTAGCCGCAAAGAACAGCACGACCGCCAGCAGCCATGGGTAGTTATGCAGCAGGTCGCCTGCTACGGTCTGAATGTCGCTAATGTGCGCTTTCACGAAGGTATCACCGAGCCACGCCACACCCAGCACGCACACGCAGGCGCTCATACCGGATTTAAAGGTGCTGGCGTTCAGCACTTCGCTGGTATCGATTTTACAGGTGATGCTAATCAGCGTTGCGATGGTCAGCATGAACACCACAATCGCTTCGTTACGTGGCAGGACCGGGTTCTGGATCAGCCCCACGGTATCGCTGATGGCGGTCGCATAGAACATGACGGCGACAATCCCAATCAGGAACAGCAGCACGGAGCGTTTCGCATGTGGCTTCAGTTCGAAGACCTGGCTGCCGCGCAGGCTCACTTCACCTTTTGCCAGACGCTCCTGATAAACCGGGTCGTCTTTCAGTTCAGCGCCGAGGAAGTTACACAGCACGGCGGTAATCATCACCGCAATCAGCGTCACCGGGATACAGATCGCCAGCAGCGTCAGGTAGCTCACGCCCATCGGCTCCAGGATACCGGCGAAGAAGACCACCGCCGCGGAAATCGGCGAGGCGGTAATGGCGATCTGGGACGCGACGACGGCAATAGAGAGCGGACGCGACGGACGGATACCCTGTTCTTTCGCCACTTCGGTAATCACCGGTAACGTGGAGAAAGCGGTGTGGCCAGTACCGGCGAGAATGGTCATAAACCAGGTCACCAGCGGAGCAAGGAAGGTAATGTATTTAGGGTGGCGGCGTAGCATGCGTTCCGCCAGGCTTACCAGGTAGTCCATACCGCCTGCCACCTGCATGGCGGCAATAGCGGCAATAACAGCCATGATGATTTCGATAACGTCGAACGGGATAGCGCCGGGTTTAATCTGAAAGATAAGGGTAAGAACGAGCACTCCAAGACCGCCGGCAAAACCGATGCCGATACCCCCGAGTCGTGCTCCCAAATAAATCGCCAACAAGACGATGACGAGTTCTGCTCCAAACATAAGGACCTGCCTTGCTTATTAACAAGTTGATATTGAATTGTTGTATTTTGGTAACGCCTAAAAAGAAAAAAGGCACGTCACAAGTGACGTGCCTTAAGAAGCCTAGCCTGAACGGTTACTGTTCGCTTTCATCGGTATATCGTTTCGCTTTATATGCCGGGTGCATCAGGTTTTGGGCCGAGAAGATATCGTCCAGCTCGGCTTCGGTCAACAGCCCGCGCTCCAGCACCACTTCACGCACGCTCTTACCGGTTTCGGCACAAATCTTACCGACGATGTCGCCGTTGTGGTGGCCGATGAACGGGTTGAGGTAGGTGACGATCCCGATGGAGTTATAGACATAACCTTCACAGACTTCTTTATTCGCCGTGATGCCGTTAATGCATTTTTCCAGCAGGTTGTAGCAGGCGTTGGTCAGAATGTGGATAGATTCAAACATCGCCTGGCCAATTACCGGCTCCATCACGTTCAGCTGCAGCTGACCCGCTTCAGAGGCCATGGTTACGGTCGTATCGTTACCGATGACTTTAAAGCAAACCTGATTCACTACTTCTGGCACGACCGGGTTCACTTTGGCCGGCATGATGGATGAACCCGCCTGCAGTTCTGGCAGGTTGATTTCATTCAGGCCAGCGCGCGGACCGGAAGAGAGCAGGCGCAGGTCATTACAGATTTTGGACAGTTTCACCGCCAGACGTTTCAGCGCGCTGTGTACCATGACGTAGGCGCCGCAGTCGGAGGTCGCTTCAATCAGGTCTTCTGCAGGCACAACCGGCAGGTTGGACACTTCAGCCAGCTTCTGTACCGCCAGTTGCTGATAGCCATCCGGGGTGTTCAGACGCGTACCGATGGCGGTGGCGCCCAGGTTCACTTCCAGCAGCAGCTCGGAGGTACGCAGCAGGTTTTTGGTCTCTTCGTTCAGCAGTACGTTAAACGCGTGGAATTCCTGACCGAGGGTCATCGGCACCGCATCCTGCAGCTGGGTACGACCCATTTTCAGAATGTCCTGGAACTCAACCGCTTTACGCTGGAAGCCATCGCCCAGCTGGTTAATCGCATCCACCAGTTTCACCACGGAGGCATACACCGCAATTCGGAAGCCGGTTGGGTAGGCGTCGTTGGTGGACTGGCATTTGTTGACGTGGTCGTTCGGGTTCAGGTACTGGTATTCACCTTTCTGGTGACCCATCAGCTCCAGGCCAATGTTTGCCAGTACTTCGTTAGTATTCATGTTGACGGAGGTGCCCGCGCCGCCCTGATAGACGTCAACCGGGAACTGATCCATGCATTTGCCGTTGTTCAGCACTTCATCGCAGGCCGCGATAATCGCATTTGCCGCGCTTTTAGGAATGGTTTGCAGCTCTTTGTTGGCCAGGGCTGCGGCTTTCTTCACCATCACCATGCCACGAACAAACTCAGGGATGTCGCTGATTTTGCTGTTGCTGATGTAGAAGTTTTCAATCGCTCTCAGAGTGTGGACACCGTAGTAGGCATCCGCTGGAACTTCCCTGGTACCCAACAAGTCTTCTTCGATACGAATGTTGTTTAACATGTGAACCTTCTTTTCAAGCTGCCGATGGATTGTACTAAACACACAGTATTTATGTGGTTTTGAATATTTTCTGGCCGACGATTATTCCCTCAATCAGCCAGATGCTCGAGATCATATGCTGATGATAGCGAATTGCCGTAAGCTGGATCACTTATTATCGAGCCGATTCCATGATAATTATTAATCTGTGAAATGGGTCACCGCTTTAATATTTCCAAAAAAAATATCCGTGCAAACTGATTGAATTTTCGCTAACCGTCACCATCTCATACAAACGCGCGTCGCGAACACATTCAGACAGGGGCCCGATGGCCTCTGCCACACAGGAGATGCCAGTGCGCTGGATACCGTTTATTGCTTTCTTTCTCTATGTTTACATTGAGATTTCCATTTTCATCCAGGTTGCCCATGTGCTGGGCGTCCTGCTGACGTTGATTCTGGTGATTTTCACCTCCGTCATCGGCATGTCGCTGGTGCGTAATCAGGGTTTCAAAAATTTCCTGATAATGCAGCAGAAGATGGCCGCAGGCGAAAGCCCGGCGGAAGAGATGATCAAAAGCGTGTCGTTGATTATTGCGGGGCTGCTGCTGATTCTGCCAGGGTTCTTCACCGATTTCCTCGGCCTTCTGCTGCTTCTTCCGCCGGTGCAAAAGCACCTGACCATGAAGCTGCTGCCGCATCTGCGCTTTAGCCGTATGCCCGGCGGTGGGTTCAGCACCGGGCCTGGCGACACGTTTGAAGGGGAATATCAGCGTAAGGATGAACAGCACGACCGTCTGGACCACAAAGACGATCGGTGATTTTGTTGCCCGGTGGCGCTTCGCTTACCGGGCCTACTAAAGCGCCAGCCACAACACCGCCAGCATGACGATGGCATACACGCTCTTCCATCCCACCATCGCCAGCAACAGCAGGCACAGCAGCCCCCCAACAACCGCCAGTGCTTTATAACGGCCTTTCAGCAAACGGCAGCCCGCCAGCATACACAGCAGGTAGATCATAATAAAAATGCCGTTGGCATAGACGAGCAGCGTATCCAGATTGATCTTCAGGGCGTAAATACACAGCGTACTCAGCACGCAGCAGCCCAGTACGGCATTCAGGGCATTCAGCGGCAGCTGGCGTTTAGACAGGCGCGCGAGGCGGTTATCAGGTTTATCCAGCGCCTGCGACCACACCAGACGGGCAAAGCTCTGGATATAAATGTTGAGGCTGGCAAAACAGGCCAGATAGCCGATAACGCAGGCGATCCACAGCGCCTTCACACCAAACAGTTCAACCACGATACCCGGCAGCGATGCCGCGGCGGCGAGATCCGCGCCGAACGCGTGGAAGTGCAACACCAGCACGGTACACGCCCAGTAGACCGTACCCGCCAGCAGCAGGCCGATCATCAGCGCGCGGGGGAAATCACGTTCAGGTTGCTTAAATTCCGACGCCAGATGGGCAAAGGCTTCCAGACCGACAAAACACCAGAACATGACGGAGAGCGCGGCAAAAAGCTGCGCGTGGTCGATGTCTGTTACCGCCGGGAAGGGAATCTCCTTTACGGTGATATCGCCCGCCCACCAGATAGCGGCCACAAGCGCGACAATCAGCACTGCAACCAGCGTCTGCAGGTTGGCGCTGGAGCTGGCGCCGCGTGAGCCCACCCACCAGACGATAGCCAGCGTCCCCAGCTCGGCCAGCAACAGCTGCTCATGATGCCAGCCAAACAGCGCCTGCCCAAAACCTGTCGCAATATGCAGCGCCGCCGGGAGGCCAACCGGAATGACGGAGAGAAACAGCCAGCCGGTCACTCGCTCCAGCCGTGCGCCAAAGGCCAGGCCGACAAAGTGCGCCACGCCGCCCGCGCTGGGGAAATGCCGCCCCAGGATGGCAAACACAATGGCTATCGGGAAAACCAGTACAATCAACACCGGCCACGCCCACAGGCTGTTATTTCCTGCCACCAGCGCCGCCAGTGCGGGTACGGCAAACACGCCCGTACCTAACAAGGAGGTTGAGAGCAGGCCAACGCCCTGCGCCAGCCCCAACTCCTGCTTGAGTCCACTCATTGACATCGCCCTGCCAATACCAAAAGAGAGGCGATGGTAACACTTTCGCAAATTTTTTTTTCAACTCCCCCTTGAAGGGGTAAAAAGCTATCCCCATCTCTCAGGGCACTAGTCGGAAAACCGCATGCGGGCCGGCGTCATCCATAACTGATAATGACTTTCTCAAAGGAGAGCTATCAATGAGTATTCGTCCGTTACATGATCGTGTGATCGTCAAACGTAAAGAAGTTGAAACCAAGTCTGCTGGCGGCATCGTTCTGACCGGTTCTGCAGCAGCCAAATCAACGCGTGGCGAAATCATCGCTGTCGGTAAGGGCCGCATCCTGGAAAACGGAACTGTGCAGCCGCTGGACGTTAAAGTTGGTGACATCGTAATTTTCAACGATGGCTACGGCGTGAAATCCGAGAAGATCGACAATGAAGAAGTGTTGATCATGTCCGAGAGCGACATTCTGGCAATTGTTGAAGCGTAATTTACGCACGAGAATTTGAGGAAATAAGAACATGGCAGCTAAAGACGTAAAATTCGGTAACGACGCTCGTGTAAAAATGCTCCGCGGCGTAAACGTACTGGCAGATGCAGTTAAAGTGACCCTGGGCCCGAAAGGCCGTAACGTAGTGCTGGATAAATCCTTCGGCGCGCCAACCATCACCAAAGATGGTGTTTCTGTAGCACGTGAAATCGAGCTGGAAGACAAGTTCGAAAACATGGGCGCGCAGATGGTGAAAGAAGTTGCCTCTAAAGCGAACGACGCTGCAGGCGACGGTACCACCACCGCGACCGTTCTGGCGCAGGCGATCATCACCGAAGGTCTGAAAGCCGTTGCGGCGGGCATGAACCCAATGGATCTGAAACGTGGTATCGACAAAGCTGTCGCTTCCGCTGTTGAAGAACTGAAAGCGCTGTCCGTACCGTGCTCTGACTCTAAAGCCATTGCTCAGGTAGGTACTATCTCCGCTAACTCCGACGAAACCGTGGGTAAACTGATCGCGGAAGCGATGGATAAAGTCGGTAAAGAAGGCGTGATCACCGTTGAAGACGGTACCGGTCTGGAAGACGAACTGGACGTGGTTGAAGGTATGCAGTTCGACCGCGGTTACCTGTCCCCATACTTCATCAACAAGCCAGAGACTGGCGCTGTTGAGCTGGAAAGCCCGTTCATCCTGCTGGCTGACAAGAAAATCTCCAACATCCGCGAAATGCTGCCAGTGCTGGAAGCCGTTGCGAAAGCAGGCAAACCGCTGGTTATCATTGCTGAAGACGTTGAAGGCGAAGCGCTGGCGACCCTGGTGGTTAACACCATGCGCGGCATTGTGAAAGTGGCTGCGGTTAAAGCACCTGGATTCGGCGATCGTCGTAAAGCGATGCTGCAGGATATCGCTACCCTGACCGGCGGTACCGTCATCTCCGAAGAGATCGGTATGGAGCTGGAAAAAGCGACCCTGGAAGACCTGGGTCAGGCAAAACGCGTTGTGATCAACAAAGACACCACCACCATCATCGATGGCGTGGGTGAAGAAGCCGCTATTCAGGGCCGCGTAGGTCAGATCCGTAAGCAGATCGAAGAAGCGACTTCCGATTACGACCGTGAAAAACTGCAGGAGCGCGTAGCGAAACTGGCAGGCGGCGTTGCGGTAATCAAAGTCGGTGCTGCGACCGAAGTTGAAATGAAAGAGAAAAAAGCTCGCGTTGACGATGCCCTGCACGCGACCCGTGCTGCGGTAGAAGAAGGCGTGGTTGCAGGTGGTGGCGTTGCGCTGGTGCGCGTTGCCGCTAAACTGGCTGGCCTGACTGCTCAGAACGAAGACCAGAACGTGGGTATCAAAGTTGCGCTGCGCGCAATGGAAGCCCCTCTGCGTCAGATCGTGTCTAACGCCGGTGAAGAGCCATCTGTAGTGGCGAACAAGGTTAAAGCGGGCGAAGGTAACTACGGTTACAACGCTGCAACCGAAGAATACGGCAACATGATCGACTTCGGTATCCTGGACCCAACTAAAGTGACCCGTTCTGCTCTGCAGTACGCGGCCTCTGTTGCTGGTCTGATGATCACCACCGAGTGCATGGTGACCGACCTGCCAAAAGGCGATGCGCCTGACTTAGGTGCTGCTGGTATGGGCGGCATGGGCGGAATGGGCGGCATGATGTAATCATGTTGTTCTGAACCTCTCAGAACGAACCCCGGGCAGAAATGCCCGGGGTTTTTTATTGCGTGCTATTCGAAAGTCCCTTTGACGCATACAGCCCCTTCACGTACCATCTGGCGGCCTTTGGCCCAGACGTCGCGGATCTGCAGATCATCCGTCAGCACCAGGAAATCGGCATCGCATCCGGGCGCGATCCGGCCCTTATGTTCCAGACCGAGAAACGCCGCCACGTTTTGCGTAAACGGAAGAAGCGCCTCTTCCAGCGGCAACTGATGTCGGTTGACCAGCTGTTGCAGGGTTTCGAGCAGGGATTCGAACCCCGCTACGCCTATACCCACCAGATTGCCGCTCTCATCAAATTTCGGCTGGCTGCCGTTACCGTCAGAACTGAGCGTAAGCCGGTTAAACGGCACCTGCGCCTCGCGGGCCATCACGATGGCGCTGGCGGCGTCAATCGGTTCGCTGATGCTGGTCGTGATGTCGATATAGCCGCCTTCGCGGGCATAGTTCAGCGCGGCATGGAACAGCGCCTGGGCGCGGTTAACGTGGGTTGGCAGCAGTTTTACGCGGGGAACGTCGGCGTTATGCAGGATGCTTAATAGCGGCTCCAGCAGCTTTGGGCTGTTGCCGAGGTGAAACACGGATATGCCCGCTTTGGCACCCAACAGCCCACCTACGCGAGACTGGGCAGCCATACTGGCGAGCTGGTGGTCTGCTGGCGCGGAAGAACGATGGTCAGAGATTGCGCATTTCACGCCGATAATTTTGTCTATCAGCGCCACGTCTTTTTCGACACTGCCGGTGATTGTCGGTGAAGGCAGCCCGTACGCGCCCGTCAGCATCCATGCGCTGATCCCTTCATGTTCGAGCGCCCGCGTTTTTGCCAGCAGCGATTCAGGATGGCGGGTTACGCCGTCGGTGCCGAGCAGGCCAACAACGGAGGTGATGCCTGCGGCCACGAGTGCAGACAGGCGAACCTCTGGCGTGCGGGTGTGAGGGCCTGCCTCACCGCCGCCCCCGATCAAATGCACATGCTGGTCGATAAACCCCGGGCAAACCACCGCCCCGGCGAGATCGCTTTCCGGGCAGTCTGGCCTCGTTGTTCCCTGGCTCGCTTTTTCGATCGCCACGATTTTCCCCGCAGCGATCAGCAGATCGCAACGTCCTTTATCCTCCGGAGCGAAGAGATGCGCGTTGCGGAAAAGGTGGGGGGTCAGCACTGAAAAATCCATTTTTATCTCCTCAGAAGAGTAGCTGCATCACCCACATCGAGATCAGGGCATTAATGACGCAAAGAGTAATAATATGCGGATAATATTTTGGGTTCACGCCGGCGGTCCCCAGGCAGCGGCCGGTGTTTTGCACCGGATTGCCCATCAGATAGATGGCGGGCAGCAGGATGGTAGCATCGTGGCCGTTGAGCGTGCCGGCGGCGACCAGGCTGGCGCAGACGCCCACGCCGCCCCCCATACTCATCACCGAGGCCAGAAGAACCGTTGCCGCCGCGCCCGGAAGGCCCCACAGCGCCATAATCGGCTCACATAGTTTGCCGACAATATCCAGCAGGCCGGTGACCTTGAGCGCCTGAATGATGACAAACGCCATGACGACGTTCGGCAACAGGCTGGTGGTGGCGATGGTAAAGCCGCGGCGGGCGCCATCAATAAACATATCCATGATATTTTTACGCGGCTGGGCGATCATGTTCTTCCTCCTGAAGACGATTTTCCATGTGGGCGATCCACAGGCGCAGGACGTTCGCGCCAACAAACTTAAACACCAGAATGACGGCCAGCGGCGTAATCACCGGGACGGTAATGAAGGTGAAGAGCGCGGCACCGGAAGAAAAATAGTTAGTAATGATGGCGCTACCGCTGGTCTGGAAGGTGGCGAAAATAGCGCGCTCCTGGTCCGTAATCGCGCCTTCATCGGTTAACTCTTTGGTCATCCCTGCCGCCGCATCGGTGTTTTGCAGGTTGGCAATCAGCGCCAGGGAGCAAACGCCCGGCACACCAAGCAGCGGACGTAAAACAGGCGTCATAAGCTGCTGCGCGGCACGCAGCCCGCCCAGACCTTCGGTGACGGCAATAATACCGAGCGATAAGATGACCGAGGGAGCCAGCTCAAGGGCAAACAGAAAACCGTCTTTCGCCCCCGTTCCGCCCGTTCCGCGAAACGTCAGGGCGCCGTTAACCGGGCCAAAGCTGCCGTTTAAGACGGTAAAGTCCAGCACGCGCCACCAGTCAGTGCTTTTTGCGAAAAAACCGGAGAAAAAAACGATGGTCAGCACAAACGCCAGATAGCCCACCCACGTCACTCTTTCCTCTCCTGAGGATGATGCACTCATGTAACCTCCTTTTCGTTGCGTACAAAAGTTGTACGTCGCATCACTAAAAACGATCGGAGAAGAAAACACGATATCCCAAAGGCCAATATCAGAATTCATTTAGGATATCAGGGACGGGATGACTGGAATCAGGCCCGCAGAATTGCTCAACGTTTTTCTTTTGGTCATCTTTTAGGTATAAGATTTACACACGGACAACTACTGTCCAGCTTATTGAAAACGAGGAATAACATGCGCGTAAAAGTCTGTGCAGGGATTGTAGGGGCAGCACTGCTGCTGGCGGGGTGTAGCTCCAACAATGAGCTGTCGGCAGCGGGCCAGGGCGTTCGCTTTGTGGAAGATAAGCCTGGCACTGAATGCCAGCTGTTAGGCACGGCAACCGGTGAGCAAAGTAACTGGATGTCAGGGCAGCATGGCGAAGAAGGCGGCTCAATGCGCGGTGCGGCGAATGCCCTGCGTAATCAGGCTGCGGCAATGGGCGGCAACGTGATTTACGGCGTAAGCAGCCCAACGCAGAGTATGCTGTCCAGCTTCGTGCCGACCGCCAGCCAGATGACGGGCCAGGTCTATAAGTGCCCGAACTGATGTAATGTGCTGATGGCGCTGCGCCCGGCCCTGTAGGGCAGGTAAGCGTAGCGCCACCTGCCTTTTTAGTGCTGCCGCAACTGCAAATCCAGCGGCGTCTTGCTCGGCTCTCCGCCAATCTCACGTGCCAGCTTCGGCACCATATAGCCTGAAACCAGCGTTAACAGTTCGCGCATAATCTGCCGGGCTTCTTCATCCGTCACCATGAAATGCGCCGCGCCCTGAACGCGATCCAGCACGTGCAGGTAATACGGCATCACGCCCGCATCAAACAGGGCATTGCTCAGATCGGCCAGCACGCGGGCGCTGTTATTCACGCCGCGCAGCAGCACGCTCTGATTCAGCAGCGTCACGCCCGCTTTACGCAGTCGCGCCATCGCCGCGCAAAACGCATCGTCAATTTCGTTCGCGTGGTTAATATGATTCACCAGCAGCACCTGCAGGCGGGACTGCTCCAGGCGTGACACCAGGCCGTCGGTGATCCGTGCCGGAATGACAATCGGTAAGCGGCTGTGAATGCGCAGGCGCTTAATGTGCGGGATGGCTTCAAGCTGAGTCAGCAGCCAGTCCAGCTCATGATCTTTCGCCATCAGCGGATCGCCGCCGGAAAAAATAATCTCATCCAGCTCCGGATGGGCGGCAATATAGTCCAGCGCGACCTGCCAGTTGCGTTTATTGCCCTGATTTTCGGCGTACGGGAAGTGCCGGCGGAAGCAATAACGACAATTTACCGCACATCCGCCTTTGACCAGCAGCAGGGCGCGGTTGAGATACTTATGCAGTAAACCCGGCACCACGCTGTTCTGCTCTTCCAGCGGATCGGTGCTGTATCCCGGCGCAGTAATGAATTCATCCTGCGAAGTAAGCGTTTGTTTTAATAGCGGATCGTCGGGGTTGCCTTTCTCCATCCGCGCCACAAACGCACGGGGAACGCGCAGGGCGAAAAGGCGCTTTGCCTCGCGGCCTGCAAGCAACTCTGGGTGCTGATCGAGGTCTAAAAGACGCAGCAATTCATCAGGACTGGTGATTACATCGGCAAGTTGCGATAACCAATCTTCTCTGGACGGGGTGTTTAGGGTTACAATATGCGCCATTTTGTGGCTTAGCTACCAGTTAACAAATTTAGAGGGCCTTATGGCAACGTACTATAGCAACGATTTTCGTGCTGGTCTTAAAATCATGATGGACGGCGAACCGTACGCGGTTGAAGCCAGCGAATTCGTTAAACCAGGTAAAGGCCAGGCATTCGCACGCGTTAAGCTGCGCCGTCTGCTGACCGGTACCCGTGTTGAGAAAACCTTCAAGTCTACTGACTCTGCTGAAGGCGCTGATGTTGTTGATATGAACCTGACCTATCTGTACAACGATGGCGAGTTCTGGCATTTCATGAACAACTCCACTTTCGAACAGCTCTCTGCTGATGAGAAAGCGGTAGGTGACAGCGCTAAATGGCTGCTGGATCAGGCTGAGTGCATCGTGACCCTGTGGAACGGCCAGCCTATCGCGGTGACCCCACCAAACTTCGTAGAACTGGAAATCGTTGAAACCGATCCAGGTCTGAAGGGTGATACCGCAGGTACCGGCGGTAAGCCAGCCAAACTGTCTACCGGCGCAGTGGTGAAAGTGCCACTGTTCGTACAGACTGGCGAAGTGATCAAAGTGGATACCCGCTCCGGCGAATACGTGTCCCGCGTGAAGTAATTTACGTATGACTGAAGGCGCAGCGCCCGCTGCGCCTGATTTTTGCAGGCAGGGATGATGAAACGTACCGTTAAAATTCTGCTTCTGTTAGCGCTCTCCAGTGCATTACTTTCCGGCTGTAACACCACGCGTGGAATGGGACAAGATATCCAGGATCTGGGTCATATCATTTCTCACGCCGCCAGCTAAGTTCGTCTAATTTTCCTAAAAATGTGTCCTTTTCCGTCAACCAGCGGGATTTTGTCTATCCTTAAGTTGCTATACACAAAACAACTTTGGCTATAAAAGGAAGATATTATGGTTAAGAAGACAATTGCAGCGATCTTTTCAGTCCTGGTACTTTCTTCAGTGTTAACGGCCTGTAATACCACGCGTGGCGTCGGTCAGGATATTTCTGAAGGTGGTAGCGCAATCTCTGGTGCGGCAACAAAAGCTCAGCAGTAACGAATAAACGGTACGGGACCAGTCGGGTTTCGTACCGTCAGCTTTCTGATTCCTGCAGGGATAAGAACGGAGAAAAACGCGTATCCATATGTAATTTCATGCGGATATTGCGTTTATAGGTATAAACCGTTTTTCCATTGATACTGAGGTGAGCGGCAATTTTTTGATTGCTCGCGCCGTCCATCCACAATGTCAGCACCTTCTCTTCCTGGCGGGTCAGCAAGGGGGCCGCCGCCGTTGGTCTGTCAGCGCATGCGCGCGAGCGTAATGCGTCGTTGATAACCGTCGCCACTTCTTTGAGACTGGCGTTTTTCAACAGTGACGACCACACCGGGAACTTCCCAAGCCAGTCGGTCATGCCGCTGTCCTCTCCCGACTGCAGTAAAATAAACGGTAAGCGTTCACTGGCGTTAAGCAGAGAAGAGAGTTGCTGAAAATGGTGAATATCCTGCCTGAAGCCGTACAGGTCAGCGATGACCAGCGCAGGTTTCCATTGCAGAATGTGTTCTCTGGCAAGAAACAGATTATTCAGCCCGGTCACAACGTAGTGTCCCGGGAACAAACCGGAATGATTGAGCCATGCTTCAAACCCCGCGCGGGTGAAGTGACAACGGTCAATCAAAAGAATTTTGAACATATTTTATTCGCAGTCGGCTAGTGGTTTGGCTTCCTGCCATCAGAAAGCACATCATCATAGAGAAGTCGGATGAGTGCTAAAAGCCGGAACTCCGCGCCATACTGCGGCTATTTCTTGCCTTAACGTGTTCAGCAAAAAATGATTGAAAAAAAATAGCACGCTAACCACAATAGGGGGCGTAATCTCTGCCTTACGGGACGACCCGTAAGCGTTTCTTTCACCGGGGACGGCCCCAACTTGCATTAAGTTAAGGAGCCTGACATGTCCTGGATCATTCTTTTTATTGCTGGCCTGCTCGAAGTGGTATGGGCGATTGGTCTCAAGTACACCCACGGATTTACCCGCCTGACGCCCAGCGTCATTACCGTTACCGCCATGATCGTCAGTATCGTTCTGTTATCCTGGGCGATGCGCTCTCTGCCTGTGGGAACGGCTTATGCCGTCTGGACGGGTATTGGCGCGGTGGGGGCTGCCATCACCGGCATTCTGCTGCTTGGCGAGTCAGCGAGTCTGGCGCGTATCGCCAGCCTCGCGTTAATTGTGGCCGGAATCGTTGGGCTTAAGCTCAGCACCCACTAATGGGGCTGTTTTACCCAGATAAGTTTTGACACATCAAACCCTTGCCGGGTCGCGACGTCCAGCATCTGCTGCTTCATTTCGGGTGAAAGAGTTGGCGTGCGGGAGAGTATCCACAGGTAGTCGCGATCCGGCCCGCAGACCAGCGCGTGACGGTACTCTCTGTCGAGCGCGATCACGTTATAGCCGCCATAAAACGGGCCAAAGAAAGAGACCTTGAGCGCGGCTCGCCGCGGGTCACCAGTGAAGTACGCTTTCCCAACCGATTGCTGCCACATCTCACGATCGGGATTATAGCCCCGGTTGATCACCTGAATACCGCCATCATCCATCGGACTGTAATTCGCAGTGACCTTCTCTAAGCCCTGCTCAAACCGATGGTCGAGGCGCGCGATTTCATACCATGTTCCAAGGAAGCGTTGTGCATCAAAAGGCGTGACGACGGTAACGCCAGGCGGTGGGGTAGGAGAACTGCAGGCAACCACTAAAAACGCGGCTGTCACCGCGGCGATAACAGGCAGAATGCGCATAGGAGTTTCCTTACTGTTTTTTGTTAAGTGTAGATGACAGCAGGAAAAATGCGGAAGAGTGTGCGGGGTATTTCGCCGCACACCGTGGATTTTGTAGGCCGGGTAAAGCGAAGCCGCCACCCGGCAATGTTTTACTGCAGCGCGTCGAGGATACGGTATGCCGCCTCAACGCGTGCCGGGTTCGGATAGCTTTTATTCGCCAGCATCACAATGCCGAGCTGCTTTTCAGGAATAAATGCCACGTAGCTGCCAAATCCGCCGGTAGAGCCCGTTTTATGGACCCAGGAGGCCTTAACCGGTGGTGCCGGTGGATTCACTTCTCTTGCAGGCAACGGCGCCAGCGCCACCTTATTGTCGCTGCCCCCGACCACCGTTTGGGCGTCGACCGGCCAGTTCAGCATTTCCCAGCCCAATCCTTGATACATGGCTCCCACGCGCCAGTAGCGAGACTGTGCCAGGGCAATACCGTGCTTAAGTGGGGAATCCTGAAGGGAGTCCGGCATCATATTGACCATCACCCAGCTTGCCATATCCTGCACGTTGGTTTTTACGCCATAGGCTTCCGCGTCCAGCATCCCTGGCGAAACGTGGACCGTTTTACCGTCACGGTATCCCCAGGCGTAATGCGCCTCTTCCGCTTTCGGGACGTTAATCCAGGTATGGTCCAGCTTGAGCGGCTTAAAGACCCGCGTCGTCATGGCCTGCTCATAGCTCATGCCGGAGGGTTTGACCGCCAGCGCGCCAAAAAGACCGATGCTGGTGTTAGCGTAAAGACGCGTGGTGCCCGGCTTCCACTTTGGCTGCCAGTTTTGATAAAAGCGCAGCAGGGAGGCGGTATCCGTGACCTCATCCGGCACCTGCAACGGCAGACCGCCTGCGGTATAGGTTGCCAGATCCAGCATGCGAATGCCCTGCCACTGCTTGCCCGTGAGCTCAGGCCAGTATTTGATCACCGGATCGCCCAGCGTTATTTCACCGCGCGCAATCGCATCGCCACCCAATACGCCGGTGAAGGTTTTACTTATCGAACCCAGCTCGAACAAGGTTTGTGGGGTGACGGGTTTGTTCGCTGCAACATCAGCTTTACCGAAGGTAAAGTAGTGCGGCTGACCCTGATAAATCACCGCCACCGCCATACCCGGAATGGCCTGCGCGTTCATCAGCGGCGTAACGGTGCGTTCCACCACCTCAGCCAGCTGTTTTTCGGACATCGGTGCGGCGAATGCAGCGCTGGCAACGCTGAGCAGCAGGGCAAAGCTTAGGGTTTTTTTCATCATTAGTTATCTTCCGTAATAGCAGTTCAAGGGAGTGTCCGGGCCCGTCAGACCGCTGTAGTCTGTGAGATTTGACTGTGGCTGACAAACGGTTAAATTTAGCATTAGCTGTTAATTTTTCTAACGGACGAGACCATGACGCGCAGCTATCTTCCTCTTAATTCCCTGCGGGCGTTTGAAGCCGCCGCCAGGCACCTCAGTTTTACACATGCCGCTATCGAGCTGAATGTCACCCATTCCGCGATTAGCCAGCACGTAAAGGCGCTGGAGCAGCACCTGAACTGCCAGCTGTTCGTCCGCGTTTCCCGTGGGCTGATGTTGACCACGGAAGGCGAGAATTTGCTGCCGGTACTGAATGACTCGTTCGACCGCATTGCCGGAATGCTGGATCGCTTTGCCAGCCAGCGCGCTCAGGAGAAGCTGAAAATTGGCGTGGTGGGTACCTTTGCTACGGGGATGTTATTCTCGCAGCTCGCTGACTTTCGTCGCTGCTATCCGCATATCGATCTTCAGCTGTCGACGCACAACAATCGCGTCGATCCGGCAGCCGAGGGGCTTGATTACGCCATTCGCTATGGTGGTGGGGCGTGGCACGGTACGGAAGCGACATTTCTCTGTTCTGCGCCGCTGGCACCGCTTTGCACGCCTGATATCGCTGCCGCGTTGCATACTCCTGCCGATATCCTGAAGTTTACCCTGCTGCGTTCTTACCGGCGCGACGAGTGGACCGCCTGGATGCAGGCCGCGGGAGAACACCCGCCTTCACCGACACACCGGGTGATGGTATTTGATTCGTCCGTGACCATGCTGGAAGCCGCGCAGGCAGGCGTGGGCATAGCGATTGCTCCTGTCGATATGTTTACCCACCTGCTGAACAGTGAGCGCATTGTGCAACCCTTTGCGACGCAGATTGACCTTGGCAGCTACTGGCTCACGAGGCTGCAGTCACGCGCAGAAACGCCCGCAATGAGTGAGTTTGCCCAGTGGCTGGTGGGGAAGATGCAGAAATAAAAGGCCCGCCGGATGGCGGGCCAGAGGCGTCAGAGGGTGACCACCGCAATCAGCGTCACCACGGTCAGGATGGTCGCCAGACCGTAGAATACCCATTTCCCGCTCGGTACATGGATTTTCAGGTCATGCATCGCATGGTGAATACGGTGCAGGCCACACCATAGCGGCAGGACGATCATCAGGAAGATGAACACGCGGCCGATAAAGCTGCTCGCGAACGCCAGTACGCGCTCGTAGCTCAGCGCATCGCCCGGGAACAGCCCCAGCGGCAGCATAATGCCGACCAGCAGAATGATGACGGGGGCAATGATGGCACTCCACATGCCGCCTGCGCCAAAGAGGCCCCAGAAGACCGGCTCGTCAGAACGTTTTGGATTTGGATTGATCACAATAGTCTCCTTACCAGAACAGTGCGACAAACAGAATGACCACGGTGACCAGAACCGTCACCGCCCAGAGCCCCTTAATCACCGGCTCTGGCCCCATTTTCTCGCCTTTTACGATGATGTTCGCCGCTTTTGGCGCCAGTTCAAACCAGGTTTTGGTATGCAGCAGCGCGGCCGCGAGCACGATCAGGTTCAGAATGACTATGATCGGGTTTTGCAGGAAACCGACGAAGCTGGCCCAGGTTTCCGGGCCATGCTTGAGGGCAAAAACGCCGTACATCAGCTCAAGGCTGAACCAGACCGCCGGTACCGCAGTGCCTTCACGCAGCATGTAGAAGCGATAAAACGGCAGGTTTTTCCACCAGGTGGACGGCACAGGCCGCACATAGGCTTTGCGTTTAGTCGTCATCATGCACTCCTTAGCGTGGTTTCAGGGTAGCGATAAGAAAGTCTTTCGAACTTTCCACTTTACCCTGCTGAATAGCGGCGGCCGGGTCGACGTGCTTCGGACAGACTTCGGAGCAATAACCCACAAAGGTACAGGTCCAGACGCCGTTCTGGCTGTTAAGCTGCGCCATACGTTCTTTTTTACCGTGGTCGCGGCTGTCTTCGTTATAGCGGTGCGCCAGGGTAATGGCGGCCGGACCAATGAACTCGGGGTTCAGGCCAAACTGTGGACAGGCAGCGTAGCAAAGACCGCAGTTGATGCAGCCGGAGAACTGATGGTATTTCGCCATCTGAGCCGGAGTCTGAGTGTTTGGCCCCTGATCCGGCGTGCGCGGGTTGCCGATGATGTAGGGCTTAATGGCTTCCAGGCTTTCGATAAAGTGGGTCATATCAACCACCAGATCGCGTTCAATCGGGAAGTTGCCCAGGGCTTCGACCTTGATCCCTTTGGTATAGTCACGCAGGAAAGTCTTACAGGCCAGCTTCGGCACCTTGTTGACCATCATGCCGCAGGAGCCGCAGATCGCCATGCGGCAGGACCAGCGATAGCTCAGGTCTGGCGCCAGGTTGTCTTTGATATAGCCGAGCGCGTCCAGCAGGGAGGTTTGCTCGTCGTAAGGGACTTCATAGAAAGCACTGTGCGGTGCGGCATCCACTTCCGGGTTGTAGCGCACCACTTCAACTTTGAGTGTTTGCATCTCAGCCATTCGCCTTCTCCTTCTTCTCGGCGGCTTCTGCTTCTGCACCGTACACGCGTTTAGCCGGTGGCAGCGTGGTGATTTTCACGTCGCTGTAGTCCAGACGTGTGGTGCCATCCGCATCGCGCCAGGCGAGCGTGTGTTTCAGGAAGTTGACGTCGTCACGCTCGGTACAGCCTTCATCAAGACGCTGATGCGCCCCACGCGACTCTTTACGCGCCAGCGCAGAGTGCGCCATACATTCCGCCACGTTCAGGCCGTGGCCCAGTTCGATGGTATAGAGCAGGTCGGTGTTGAAAACGCTGGAGGTATCGGTGATGCGCACGCGCTTGAAGCGCTCTTGCAGTTCCGCCAGCTTGTCGACGGTTTTTTGCATCAGCTCAGGGGTACGGTAGATACCGCAGCCTTCTTCCATCGACAGGCCCATCTCGTCGCGGATCTTAGACCAGTTCTCGTTACCTTCCTGGTTCACCAGATCTTTCAGACGTTTTTCAACGTCGGCGACCTGTGCATCCAGCGCGGCACCGTTGGCTTCGCCTGCGGTTGCCGCCCGCTCCATCGCGCGCTCGCCCGCCATGCGGCCAAAGACCACCAGCTCGGCCAGCGAGTTTGAGCCGAGACGGTTGGCGCCGTGCAGGCCCACGGAGGAACATTCACCGACGGCGAACAGACCCTTAATACGGGTTTCACACTGCTGATCGGTTTCGATCCCGCCCATGGTGTAGTGCGCCGTTGGGCGTACCGGAATCGGCTCTTTCACTGGATCGACGCCGACGTAGGCTTTCGCCAGCTCGCAGATGAACGGCAGACGTTCCAGCAGTTTTTTCTCGCCCAGATGGCGCAGGTCGAGATAGACCACATCGCCGCGCGGCGTGGAGATGGTGTTGCCTTTGCGCCACTCGTGCCAGAAAGCCTGAGAGACTTTGTCACGCGGGCCGAGCTCCATGTACTTGTTCTTCGGCTCGCCGAGCGGGGTTTCCGGACCCATGCCGTAATCCTGCAGGTAGCGGTAGCCGTTTTTGTTGACCAGAATACCGCCTTCACCGCGGCAGCCTTCCGTCATCAGAATGCCGGATCCTGGCAGACCGGTTGGGTGATACTGCACGAATTCCATATCGCGCAGCGGCACGCCGTGGCTGAGCGCCATACCCATACCGTCGCCGGTAACGATGCCGCCGTTGGTGTTATAACGATAAACGCGGCCCGCACCGCCCGTCGCCATCACCACCGCATTGGCGCGGATCTGGACGAGCGTGCCTTCCATCATATTCATCGCCACCAGGCCGCGCGCGTGTCCATCATCCACCAGAATGTCGAGGACGAAATGCTCATCGAAGCGCTGAATTTGTGGGAACTGAAGGGAGGTCTGGAAAAGGGTGTGCAGCATGTGGAAGCCGGTCTTATCGGCAGCGAACCAGGTGCGTTCGATCTTCATGCCGCCGAAGCGGCGAACGTTGACGCTGCCGTCCGGACGGCGGCTCCACGGACAACCCCACTGCTCAAGCTGGGTCATCTCCGTTGGACAATGGTGCACAAAGTAGTCAACGACATCCTGTTCACAAAGCCAGTCGCCCCCTGCAACCGTGTCGTGGAAATGGTATTCAAAGCTGTCATGATCCTGCGCAACGGCGGCGGACCCTCCTTCTGCGGCCACCGTGTGGCTGCGCATTGGATAGACTTTTGAAATCAATGCGATTTTAGCGTTGGGATTAGCTTGCGCTGCAGCAATCGCAGCACGTAATCCAGCCCCGCCAGCGCCTATTACGGCAAGATCGGCCTGAAAAGTTTGCACGACATTCCTCCAGATTTTTGTTATTTCGCAACGCGACAAACTAAAGGTAGTTCACCCGTCCAAAAGGACGATTGCGAAAGCGTTTCCACTGCTCCTTTATGGGTAAAACAGTATAACCGTGTAGATGTCAGGGAAATTTGACGTGTTCGATTTTTTTGCTGTTCTGTCCGGCGATTTATCATTGAGATTGATGAATTGCATCACGCAATTGTTCACCTAAATGAAATGCGCTTTTTTACTGCGCAAAATTTGTCTCTGTCCCTGCTAACGAGTAGACTTCGTGCCCTTGTCTGAAAACGGAGAACAACTCATGAGCGAAACGGCCACCTGGGAGCCGAGCGCATCCATCCCTAATCTGTTAAAACGCGCTGCAATTATGACGGAGATCCGCCGTTTCTTTGCCGACCGCGGTGTCCTGGAGGTGGAAACCCCGTGCATGAGTCAGGCAACGGTAACGGATATTCATCTGGTCCCGTTTGAAACCCGTTTTGTTGGCCCCGGCCACTCTCAGGGCATGAATTTGTATCTGATGACCAGCCCGGAATACCACATGAAACGCCTGCTGGCGGCGGGGTGTGGTCCGGTCTATCAGCTGTGCCGCAGTTTCCGTAATGAAGAGATGGGGCGTCACCACAACCCGGAATTCACCATGCTGGAGTGGTACCGACCGCATTATGATATGTACCGCCTGATGAATGAGGTAGACGATCTACTGCAGCAGGTCCTGGACTGCTCTGAAGCTGAAACGCTCTCTTATCAGCAGGCCTTCCAGCGCTATCTGGAAATCGATCCGCTGTCGGCGGACAAAACCCAGCTGCGGGAAGTGGCGGCAAAACTGGATCTGAGCAACGTGGCGGATACAGAAGAGGATCGCGACACGCTGCTGCAGCTGCTGTTCACCTTCGGCGTGGAACCGCAGATTGGCAAAGACCGTCCGACGTTTGTCTATCACTTCCCGGCAAGCCAGGCGTCACTGGCGCAGATCAGTACCGAAGACCATCGTGTCGCAGAGCGTTTTGAGGTCTATTACAAAGGTATTGAGCTGGCGAACGGCTTCCACGAACTGACCGACGCCCGCGAGCAGGCGCAGCGTTTCGAGCAGGATAACCGCAAGCGCGCCGCGCGCGGCCTGCCACAGCAGCCGATTGATACCAACCTGCTGGAAGCGTTAAAAGCGGGTCTGCCGGATTGCTCCGGCGTGGCGCTGGGCGTAGACCGTCTGGTGATGCTGGCGCTGGGCGCCGAGCAACTGGGCGATGTGATTGCCTTTACGGTCGATCGCGCTTAAAGAATTGCCGGGTGGCGC
The DNA here is from genome assembly GCF_900110475.1 of Enterobacter sp. NFIX58. Taxonomy (NCBI): domain Bacteria; kingdom Pseudomonadati; phylum Pseudomonadota; class Gammaproteobacteria; order Enterobacterales; family Enterobacteriaceae; genus Enterobacter; species Enterobacter sp. NFIX58. The sequence continues at coordinate 24,092 of NZ_FODW01000004.1, forward strand.
TGTCGCTTACCCGGCCTACTCGGTCACTTGGCCCTGCCACATTAAAAACTGCCCTATTATCAATATACGGGTGTTTTTCTTAATTTGGCCCTTATAGCCACAATATTAGTCTGGTCTTCTGCTACCATCCGCGCAGTTTAATTCCGCTTTGGATGGTTCTATGTCCCACTCACTCAAAAAGATGACCCTCACCGGGCTCATCCTGATGATATTTACCTCAGTGTTTGGCTTTGCAAACAGCCCCTCCGCGTTCTATCTGATGGGCTATAGCGCGACGCCGTTTTATATCGTTTCTGCTCTGTTCTTCTTTATCCCGTTTGCGCTGATGATGGCGGAGATGGGCTCGGCTTACCGGAAAGAAGAGGGCGGGATTTACTCATGGATGAATAACAGCGTCGGCCCGCGTTATGCCTTTATCGGTACGTTTATGTGGTTTTCATCCTACGTCGTCTGGATGGTCAGTACGGCCGCTAAAGTCTGGGTGCCGTTCTCGACGTTTGTTTTCGGCGCCGATAAAACCCAGGTCTGGTCGTTAGCCGGGCTGAGCTCCACGCAGGTCGTCGGGATTCTGGCGGTATGCTGGATGGTTGTCGTGACGCTGGTGGCGTCTAAAGGCATCAACAAAATTGCCCGTATCACTGCCGTTGGCGGTATTTCCGTGATGTGCCTGAACCTGGTGCTGCTGCTGGTGAGTATCGCTATCCTTTGCCTGAACGGTGGTCATTTTGCGCAGGAGGTAAACTTCGTTTCATCGCCTAATCCAGGTTACCAGTCCGGGCTGGCTATGCTCTCCTTCGTGGTGTTTGCCATCTTCGCTTACGGCGGCATTGAAGCCGTTGGCGGTCTGGTCGACAAGACCGAGAACCCGGAGAAAAACTTTGCCAAAGGCATTATTTTTGCCGCCATCGTGATTTCCATCGGCTATTCGCTGGCGATTTTCCTCTGGGGCGTCAGCACCAACTGGCAACAGGTGTTGAGCAACAGCACCACCAACCTCGGGAACATCACCTATGTGCTGATGAAAAGCCTGGGGATGACGCTGGGGCAGGCGATGAACCTGACGCCGGATGCGGCGGCAACGCTGGGCATTTGGTTTGCGCGTATTACCGGTCTGTCGATGTTCCTCGCCTATACCGGCGCATTCTTCACGCTGATCTATTCGCCGCTGAAAGCGATTATTCAGGGTACGCCGAAGGCGCTGTGGCCTGCGCGCATGACCCAGCTCAACACGACGGGGATGCCTGCTAACGCGATGTGGATGCAGTGCCTGCTGGTATGTGCGTTCATTCTACTGGTGTCATTTGGCGGCGATACGGCGTCTGCGTTTTACAACAAGCTGACCCTGATGGCAAACGTGTCGATGACCCTGCCGTACCTGTTCCTGACCCTGGCGTTCCCGTTCTTTAAGGCGAAGCAGGACCTTGAACGTCCGTTTGTGATCTTCAAAACCCGCGCGGCAACGCTGCTGGCCACCACGGTGGTGCTGCTGGTGGTGGCGTTTGCCAACATCTTCACCATTATTCAGCCGGTGATTGAGGCGAACGACTGGAACAGCGCGCTGTGGATGGTGGGCGGCCCAATCTTCTTCTCTCTGTTAGCGATGGGGATTTATGAGAATTACCGTCGACGCGCGACGGCGTACATCGCAGAAGTGGCGTAGCGGGAATATTCCCCTCCCGAAAGGGAGGGGAGACGCGTTACAGACTGCCCGCCGGGCGCGTACGCGCCGCTGACGTCAGCGTTCTTCCCGTTTTACGCCCGTCCAGGCTTTCCAGACGCATCTGGAAGGGTGGGAACGGCATATCAATACCGTGCTCGCGGAAGCCCGCCAGAATCAGCTGGTGGATCTCATGGCGCAGCGGCATACGGTGTCCCATCTCGGCGGCGTAGATACGCAGCTCGAAAATCTGGATCCCCTGCTGTAAATCCACAAGGAAGACTTCCGGCGCCGGGTTGTCGATCACCAGCGAGCAGCGCTCAGCGGCGGTGTAGAGGATCTGGGTGACCTCTTCGCTGTTAGCGTCCGACGGGGCCGGTACCGTCAGCACCACACGGGTAACGGAGTCTGACAGCGACCAGTTGATGAACTGCTCGGTAATAAACGCCTTGTTTGGCACGATGATCTCTTTCCGATCCCAGTCGCTGATCGTCGTCGCACGGGTGTTGATCTTCGTGATGCTGCCGGTCAGATCGCGGATCGTGACGGTATCGCCAATACGGATCGGTTTTTCGAACAGAATGATCAGACCAGAGATGAAGTTGGCGAAGATCTCCTGTAAACCAAAACCTAACCCGACGCCGAGCGCTGCGACGAGCCACTGGAGCTTCGACCACTCAATGCCGATCATCGAGAAGCCAACCAGTCCACCAAACAGCATGATCAGATACTTGGTAATGGTCGTGATCGCATAGCCCGTACCCGGCGTTAAATCCAGATGCTGCAGCAGCGCCAGCTCCAGCAGCGCCGGGAAGTTGCGCACCAGCTGAGTGGTGATGATCAGCACCAGAATGGCAATCAGCACTGCCCCTAGGGTGATCGGCTCCAGGCTTTCAACGCCCTGCACCGTGGAGGTCACATCCCACAGCGAGATGTTCTCCAGGAAGCCAAATGCGGAGTGGATCTCCGACCACAGGAAGATGACCGACAGGAGGGCAATCAGCATCAGAATAGAGCGAACCAGACGCAGTGACTGGGTACTGATGGCATCCAGATCCAGCTCGACCTCATCCGCCTCCGTCGTGCCTTCCGTACTGTTGACGTGGTTTGGCTCTTCCTCACCCCGCGCGCGCTGGGCGAGGATCTCCGCCCGGCGATGCTTGGCACGATCAAACGCCAGACGGCGGCGCTGAATCAGCATCCAGCGGCGGATCACGTGATACACCACCAGCAGCAGGAACCAGATGGCCACCGAGGTTTCCAGACGTGCCAACAGCGCCTGCGACGTCGCCAGGTAACCCACCGCGGCTGCCAACATCGCAATCAACGGTGCGCTGAGCAGCAGGTTCCAGAGCAGCCGGTTGAACATGTTGTCGCCGCTGCCGGTTTTATCCAGATAGAGCGGAATACCCGCGCGTTTCAGGCTGAGCGTGACGATGGCCAGCGCTCCACATATCAGCATAAAGCAGAGGCGGCCTAGCGAGCCTGAGAATTCGCGGTCGTTGAGATTATCGAACATGATCAGCGCCATAATCAGCGGCACAATCAGCCCGATGCTCATCAGATAGTAACGCATGGCGCGCGCCACGCGATTACGCGGCCAGCCAAAGTGGGCGATAAACAGGCCATTGGGTCGCGCAAAGGTGGCGCAAATCATCACCACCCACAGCAGCGGCACCGTGGCGGTGACGCCATCGCCAATCGCTACCGCGAGCGGATAGGGCCAGGCTTCCCGCAGGCCATAGCCCAGCGTCATCCACAGCACCGGCAGCGGGGAGGCGACGAGAATCGACCAGAATACGGTGCGCAACGTCAGCCAGAAGTGATCCTGGGTAACCTTCCCCACCCGGGAGCTGGAACGCTCGAGGAAGCGGGTGAAATGTCTGCGCGAGTAAATGCTGAAGCCCACCAGAATCAACGCCCCCAGCAGCGGGAAAATGGTCTCTTTGCTGGTGAGCATCATCACGCTGGCCTGTCCCAGCTGGCTGAAGGTATCCAGCGAAATCAGACGGCGCAGATCCTGAACAATCTCAATTGGCCACGAGAAGGTCATTGGACGCACGTCTGACGTCCAGAAGAGATAACGGTGCGTCGCCTCGTTCACCTCTTTCAGCGCATCTTCCAGCTGGCTGTTGGACACTTTTAGCTTGGTCAGCTCCAGAATCAGCGTATCCCCGCCCTGGAGCAGAGAGTTCAGCAGTTCACGCTGGGTACGCATCTGGGCTTCAAGAATACGGTTTTGCTCGCTGGTCAGAGGCTGTCCGTCAGCCTGACGGATCTGGCGGATTTGCGGCTGTTTGTTGAGAAGATCTTCAAAATGCAGCCGCTGAACGCGCAGCTGGGCCATTTCGGTATCCAGCTGCTGCGGCTTGGGCATTTCCGGCAGCCGCGCGACCTGGGCGCGCAGCGCTTCGCCCAGCAGGTTTGACGATCCGAGCCACTGGGACTGCTCGCGCAGGGTGTTAAGCGCCTGGCGAACCTGAAGGGTTTGATTGGTGGCCTGACGCTGCTGCGAGGCCACCAGATCCATACGCTGCGCCTGTTGGTTCAGCGCAGCCGAAAGCTCACGGTTGACCTTAAACTGCTGGACGATGCCGGCAGGCAGGTTATCGCTGTTTTCTGCCAGCAGCTCGGTACTTTCCAGCGCGCGCTCCGCTTCACGCTGGCGCTGGCTGTTGAGCTGGTTGCGCAGGGCCTGAAGATACGCGTCCAGCTGCTCGCTCTGCTTCTGAGCGAGTTCTGAGCGCATCCGCGACAGCTCCTGGCGGTTATTGGCGGAAAGCTGCGCCAGCTCAAGCTCATCGACAAGGGCCTTCAGGCGAGCCGATTCTGCCTGCAGGCCCAGATTTTGGGCCTGTGCCTGCGGCGTGTTGCCGTTTTGCGTACCCACGCGGCGCTCAACTTCATTAAGCTGGCGACGGGCGTCGGTTTGCTGCTGCGGAAGCTGGCTGAGAGAGTCGGCAATTTCGCGCGCTCGCTCCTGCTCCTGCTGAGCAAGGCGGCTCTTTTCCAGAAGCTGGCTGCTGACCTGCAGGATCTCCTGGTTCAGCGCGTCGGAGGTCATGCCTGCCGGCACATCGCGCGGTTCGTCACGCAAGTTATTGAGCTGCGCGCGCAGCGTCTGCGAGAGTTTGGGGAAGTTGTCGATAACCTGCTGATACTGCTGAGCGCGCTCAAGAGAGCCTTTCCGCTCCTCAAGCGCGTTCAGTGCGGACTGGAGCGACTCGACGGTCTCTGGCTGAGCGGGTTTGGCCGCTTTTGCCTGCTCCAGTTCCTGGGTTATCTGTTTGGCGTCGGGGGCTGTCGCTGCGTACGCCCCCATGCTGAGGCACCAGGCCATCAGTAGAACGATAATCGGGCGCACGTCAGCGATCCTTCTGTTGTTAGCCTTCGTCTTTTTTGTCGTCAACCAGCGGGCTGGCGTCGTGCTCGGCCTGGAGCTCTTCTTGTGACAGCGGAGCCGGTTCTGCCTCTGGCGTCACGAAGGTTTCAGTAGAGACCGCCAGCGGCTGGCCCAGCTTTGTCACCGACAGGCTTTCAAGCTGTTCAGCCAGCTTCACTTTGCCCGGCGCAAACAGGTTGATCACGGTGGAGCCCAGCTTAAAGCGACCCATCTCCTGGCCTTTCAGCAGGGCCACAGAGCCTTCCGCTTCACCGGCAGGCCAGGTCCAGCGTTTGATCACGCCTTCGCGCGGTGGGGTAATGGTGCCAGCCCAGACGGTTTCGATGCTGCCGACGATGGTCGCACCGACCAGAATCTGTGCCATAGGGCCGAATTCAGTATCAAACAGGCAGATGACGCGCTCGTTACGGGCAAACAGGTTTGGCACGTTCTGCGCGGTGAGGTGGTTCACGGAGAACAGATCGCCCGGGACGTAAATCATTTCACGCAGGATACCGTTACACGGCATGTGCACGCGGTGGTAGTCGCGCGGTGACAGATAGGTGGTGGCAAAGGTACCGTTGCGGAACAGATCCGCCATCAGGTAGTTACCCGCCAGCAGCGCTTCCAGGCTGTAGTTATGGCCCTTCGCCTGCAGAATTTTGTCGTCTTCGATGTTACCCAACTGGCTGATCACGCCGTCTGCCGGCATCACCAGGACGTTAGGGTCGGTGTTCACCGGGCGCACGTCGTCACGCAGCGGGCGCACGAAGAATTCGTTGAAGGTGCGGTAGCTGGCGGTATCCGGCTTCTGCGCCTCTTTCATATCGACCTTGTAATATTTTACGAAAAGGTCGATGACCAGTTTGGTCAGCCAGCCTGCGCGTTTGCTCGCGCCCCAGCCCGCCAGGCGAGTGAGCCACAGTTTTGGCAGAATGTATTGAAGCGAAAGTTTAAATGCGTTTAACAAGGTAGCCTCCAGGCCATTGTTTTGTCGTTCCTGATCCGGCGTTAAGCCGCCGGAACCTGAAAAAAGGGGACGATTTTAGCGATGCTTAGCTTAGTTGTCAGTTATCAGAATCAGAAAAGTTTTTACGCGTTTTTACCTGATCCATGCTCTCAAGAATACGGTGGTAATTCTCGAAGCGGGTCTCCGCAATTTCGCCTTTCTCAACCGCTTCACGGATAGCGCAGCCTGGGTCGTTATCGTGTTTACAGTCGCGGTACTTGCAAGCGCCTAAATAATCATGGAATTCGACAAATCCGTTAAAGATTTGTTCCGGCTCCAGGTGCCATAAACCGAACTCTCGCACGCCCGGGGAGTCGATGACATCGCCCCCGTGCGGGAAGTGATACAGGCGTGACGCGGTGGTGGTGTGCTGGCCCAGGCCCGAGACATCAGAGACATCGTTGGTGAGGATCTCTTGTTGCAGACCAAGCAGGTTGTTCAGCAGGCTCGATTTGCCCACGCCGGACTGGCCCGCAAAGATGCTGATGCGATCGGTAAGCGCCTCTTCCAGCGGTTTCAGACCATCTTTGGTGTAGCTGGAGACCATCAGGACGCGGTAGCCAATCTTGCGATAGATATCCATCTGCTCATTGACGAAGGCCATTCCGTCGTCGTCCAGCAGATCGATTTTGTTCAGCACGATAATCGGCTCAACCTGCAGCGTTTCGCAGGCGACGAGGTATCGGTCGATAATATTGAGCGACAGTTCGGGCAAAATCGCCGATACGATAACAATCTGGTTAATATTGGCGGCAATCGGTTTGACCCCGTCGTAGAAATCGGGACGGGTTAACACAGACGTGCGCTCATGGACCGCTTCAACGATACCTTTTACCGTCACGCCTTCCGCCGCCTCTTTCCCCGGCCGCCAGACGACGCGGTCGCCGGTCACCAGAGAACGAATGGTCCGGCGGATGTTGCAGCGGTGAATCGCACCATCGGCGGATTCCACGTCAGCGTGCATACCGAAACGGCTGATGACTACGCCTTCCGTTGGGTCGCCAAACAGGTTGTCGTCGTAATCGACCTTCTCCGCAGTGGTTTTAAGACGGCGCTGGTGATTGGCATTCACGCGGCGCTGCTGCCCTTTGGAGAGTTTATTTTTACTCAATCGCACTGGCTCCTGGTCGCCCGTAGGGGGCAAAACCTCTATGATACACTCTAATTAATACTAGTTAACCTGCTACTGCCGGTTATGCGAGAAGGGTGGAAAATAACATGAGCGCGGATGAAAACAACCTGATTTGGATCGATCTCGAAATGACCGGGCTGGATCCCGAGCGCGATCGCATCATTGAAATTGCAACCCTGGTGACGGACGCCAATCTGAATATCCTGGCGGAAGGGCCAACGATAGCGGTGCATCAGTCCGATGATCAGCTGGCGTTGATGGATGAGTGGAACGTGCGTACCCACACCGGCAGTGGTCTGGTGGAGCGCGTGAAGGCGAGCACCATGGGTGACCGTGAGGCGGAGCTGGCGACGCTTGAGTTCCTGAAAAAGTGGGTTCCGGCGGGCAAATCGCCTATCTGTGGGAATAGTATCGGTCAGGATCGTCGTTTCCTGTTTAAGTACATGCCGGAGCTGGAGTCTTACTTCCACTACCGCTATCTGGATGTCAGCACGTTGAAAGAGCTGGCGCGTCGCTGGAAGCCTGAAATCCTCGACGGCTTTAAAAAGCAGGGGACGCATCAGGCGATGGACGATATCCGTGAGTCCGTGGCGGAGCTTTCCTACTACCGCGAAAACTTTATTAAGCTGTGATTTTGAGATCCGGCGCCTTGCGTGGCCGGGTTTTTGTCGTTAAATTGTTCAGCTTGCCGATTAAATAAGCATTTGAACTGAATTTCGAAAAAATCGCTTTAAGGGGGGTTGCAGCTAAAAGGATTTCTCGTATAATGCGCCTCCCGTAACGACAGAGAATTACACGTTACGACAGCAACAAAAGCAGTGCAGATTTGCGGGAATAGCTCAGTTGGTAGAGCACGACCTTGCCAAGGTCGGGGTCGCGAGTTCGAGTCTCGTTTCCCGCTCCAAAATTTGAAAGTGCTTCCACAGCACAGACCACCCAAGCGGGAATAGCTCAGTTGGTAGAGCACGACCTTGCCAAGGTCGGGGTCGCGAGTTCGAGTCTCGTTTCCCGCTCCAAATTCTTCTTCATCTCTAAAATATCCACAGCGAAAAGCGTCGCTGGGGGCGTTTTCTATTGTCTCTGAAATACTCTTGTGAACAGAGTTATCCACAGAAACTGCGCTTAACCGAAACAGGGTTAAAACTTAGCAGGGTGAATAATATCTTCATAACGCACTGTATTTGCAGTATAAAATTTGATTTCAAAATGTTATTGAGATCACTTGACCTCATCTCCAGCCCAGATGGCGCTTGAGTTTGTAATTTTATTCACAGGCTGTGAATAGTTCAGGCATCCCGCGGAAGCCCTTTCTCAATCACCCTCACCAGACGCTGTTTCTTCGGTAGCTGCACCTCGACCACGCAGGCATTACGCTTCTCTATCTGCTGCGCAATCGCCCATTCTATGTGTTCATCAAGAAGTGGGTGCTCACCTCGACGGCTTTCAAGCGCCCGAATGTTGGCTTCATCCCACGGGGCATTCCCCAGCGCGACGGCGATATTTCTCAGCCAGCGCAGATGGCCGATACGGCGAATAGCCGAACCCTCCGTCACTTTCAGGAACCAGGCCTCGGACCAGGCGAACAGCTCAATGAGCGGCGGGGCATGGAGCGCCTTACGCGGGTTGAAATCCTCTTCGTCAGTAAGCTGCGAATAGCGGTTCCATGGGCAGATGAGCTGGCAATCATCGCAGCCGTAGATGCGGTTGCCGATAAGCGGTCGAAATTCCTCTGGAATGGCCCCTTCCAGTTCGATAGTCAGGTAGGAGATACAGCGGCGCGCATCAACGGTGTAGGGCTCAACGATGGCGCCGGTAGGGCAGATGGTCATACAGGCCACGCAGCGGCCACAGCCTTCCTCTACCGGGCCGTCTACCGGCAGCGGTAAATCGATCAGCAGTTCACCGAGGAAGAAGAACGATCCGGCGTCGCGGCTAAGGATAAGTGAGTGCTTACCTGTCCAGCCAAGCCCGGCTTTTTCGGCGATCGGACGCTCAAGAATAGGCGCGGAATCGACAAAGGGTCTAAAATTCAGCGAAACACAGTGCTGCTGAATAGTTTCCCCGAGTTTTTTTAAACGGTTACGCAGAAGCTTATGGTAATCACGTCCCAGGGCGTACCGGCTAACGTAACCCAGCGAGGGGTCTTTTAGCGTGCGCGCAAAGGCCGCGTTGGCGGGCAGATAATTCATGCGCACGCTGATGACGCGTAATGTGCCCGGCAAAAGCTCGTGTGGACGGGCGCGCATCATGCCATGACGCGCCATCCACTCCATTTCGCCGTGGTATTGTTTATCCAGCCAGGCCTGCAGTTTCGGCTCGCTGGCGGAAAGGTCGGTATCGGTAATGCCCACCTTCTGGAAGCCAAGCTCAGCACCCCACTGTTTTATTTTTTGCGCTAATTCATTGAGATCGAGGGGCTGTGACATGACGGACCATACGGTGAAGAAAAACCCCGCAAGTATACCACATTCCATCTGGCATGCGGATGACCTCCGGCGCGCCGAAAAAGAGGCTGCAGACAGCCTCGGGATTACCCTGTATGAACTGATGCTGCGCGCGGGTGAGGCGGCGTTTGACGTTGCCCGAAGCGCCTTTCCGCAGGCGGCTCACTGGCTGATTCTGTGCGGGCACGGCAACAACGGCGGTGATGGCTACGTCGTTGCCCGTCTCGCGGTGGCTGCGGGTCTCCGCGTGACCTTGCTGGCTCTCGAAAGTGATAAACCGCTGCCGGAAGAGGCCAGCGCGGCGCGGGAGGCATGGCTGAACGCAGGCGGTGTGATTCATGCGCCTGATATCGTCTGGCCAGAGGGTGTTGATCTGATTGTTGACGGGCTGCTGGGCACCGGGCTGCGCAGTGCGCCGCGCGAAAACGTTGCCGCACTCATTGAACACGCTAACAGACATTCCGCCCCGGTAGTCGCCCTGGATATTCCCTCTGGCCTGATGGCACAAACCGGCGCGACGCGGGGGGCGGTGATTCAGGCGGCACATACGGTGACCTTCATCGCCCTCAAGCCGGGGTTACTGACCGGCAAAGCGCGGGATGTCGTCGGCGTGCTGCACCACCGTGCGCTGGGACTGGAGAGCTGGCTCGCCGGGCAGGACATGCGCATCGCGCGTTTTGATGCATCGCAGCTTGCTGCATGGCTCCCGCCGCGCCGGCCGACGTCCCATAAGGGCGATCACGGCAGGCTGGTCATTGTGGGCGGCGACCACGGTACGGCAGGTGCGATTCGCATGACCGGTGAAGCGGCTTTGCGCAGCGGCGCCGGATTAGTGCGAGTGCTCACTCGCATTGAGAATATTGCGCCAATCATCACCGCCCGACCGGAGCTGATGGTCCATGAGCTTACGCTTCAGACGCTGGAGGAAAGCCTGGAATGGGCGGACGTGGTGGTGATCGGTCCCGGGCTTGGACAGCAGGCGTGGGGTAAACAGGCCCTGCAAAAGGTCGAGAATTTTCGCAAACCGATGCTGTGGGATGCCGACGCGCTTAACCTTCTGGCAATAAACCCGGATAAGCGTCACAATCGCATTCTGACGCCACACCCCGGCGAAGCCGCGCGGCTGCTTAACTGCAGCGTGGCAGAAATTGAAAGCGATCGCTTACTTTCTGCTCAGCGTCTGGTAAAACGTTACGGAGGTGTTGCTGTTTTAAAAGGGGCAGGAACCGTTGTCGCCTGTGACGAGACGCAGGGGATTATTGATGCCGGAAATGCGGGCATGGCGAGCGGCGGCATGGGCGATGTGCTTTCCGGCATCATCGGCGCATTGCTTGGACAGAAACTTCCCCTTTATGATGCAGCCTGCGCGGGCTGCGTGGCTCACGGCGTTGCGGCGGATAAACTGGCTGCGCGTTACGGTACACGCGGTATGCTGGCCACCGATCTCTTTTGCACGCTGCGGCGTGTTGTTAACCCGGATGTGATTGACGTAGAAAATGACTAATCGAGCGATTCCTTTACCTGATGAACAAGCCACTTTAGAACTCGGCAAGCGCGTGGCGCAGGCCTGTCAGGGGGCAACCGTCATTTATCTGTATGGTGATTTAGGTGCGGGTAAAACCACCTTCAGCCGGGGTTTTTTACAGGCGTTAGGGCATAACGGGAATGTGAAAAGCCCAACCTACACGCTGGTAGAACCGTACACCCTTGAAAATCTCATGGTGTACCACTTCGATTTATACCGCCTTGCGGATCCTGAGGAGCTGGAATTTATGGGGATCCGTGATTATTTTGCCAATGATGCCATCTGCCTGGTGGAGTGGCCGCAACAAGGTGCGGGTGTGCTGCCTGACCCGGATGTCGAAATTCACTTAGATTACCAGACACAAGGGCGTGAGGCACGCATCAGTGCTGTTTCCTCATCAGGCAGTTCCTTACTGGCGCGACTGGCCGGTTAAGCGTAGGGATGACGGGATGATAAATCGCGTTAAAGGTTGGTTGTTGGCTGCCACCGTGCTGCTGTGCGCGCAGGCCGGGGCGGCAAACCTCTCAGATATTCAGGTCTCAAACGGCGAAAGCCAGGCACGGATCACGTTCAGCTTTATGGGCGATCCTGAGTATGCGTTTTCACAGCCAGACAGCCACAGCGTGGCGCTGGATATCAAACAGACAGGCGTGATCCAGGGACTTCCGCTGCAGTTCAGCGGCAACAACCTGGTGAAAAGTATCCGTTCGGGTACGCCGCAGGATAGCCAGTCGTTACGCCTGGTGGTCGATCTGACCGAAAAGGGCAAAACGAAGGCGGTGAAGCAGCAAAACGGGGCGAACTATACGGTGGTCTTTACCATCAATGCCGATGTCCCGCCACCGCCTCCACCGCCGCCGGTCGTTGCGAAACGCGTCGAAGAACCGGTGTATACGCCGCGTCCTGCTGAACCTGCGCGTAATCCGTTTAAATCGCAGAACGATCGCATCACTGCGGCAACCAGCAGCAATACGGTAACGCGTCCGGCAGCGAGTGCGCGCCGTGCAGCGGCCAGCGGTGACAAAGTGATTATCGCCATTGATGCGGGTCACGGTGGACAGGATCCGGGTGCGATTGGCCCGGGGGGGACGCAAGAGAAAAATGTCACCATCGCCATTGCCCGTAAGCTGCGTGCGCTGCTCAACGACGACCCTATGTTCAAAGGCGTGTTGACCCGCGACGGGGATTACTTCATTTCGGTGATGGGGCGTTCGGACGTTGCACGTAAGCAGAATGCGAACTTCCTGGTCTCCATCCACGCGGATGCTGCGCCAAACCGTAACGCGACCGGCGCCTCGGTATGGGTACTCTCGAACCGTCGCGCCAACAGCGAAATGGCCAACTGGCTGGAAGAGCATGAGAAGCAGTCTGAACTGTTAGGCGGCGCGGGCGATGTGCTGGCAAACAGCCAGTCAGACCCGTATCTCAGCCAGGCGGTGCTGGATTTACAATTCGGTCATTCTCAGCGCGTCGGGTATGATGTCGCCACTAACGTATTGAACCAGCTGCAAAGTATTGGCGTGCTGCATAAGCGTCGTCCTGAACATGCCAGCCTCGGCGTTCTGCGCTCGCCAGATATCCCGTCCATCCTTGTAGAGACGGGCTTTATCAGTAACAACGGTGAAGAGCGTCTGCTGGGAAGCGACAGCTATCAGCAGCAAATTGCCGAAGCGATTTATAACGGTCTGCGTAAATACTTTGATGCCCATCCGCTGCAGTCTGCGCCACAGAGTGGCGCAGGCCAGACGGCCAGCGCAGCGCTGCCGGGTGAGATGACCGCGACCAACTAAGGAGAATTCATGCCGATTCAGGTTCTGCCGCCGCAGCTTGCGAACCAAATCGCCGCCGGTGAGGTGGTGGAACGTCCTGCGTCGGTCGTGAAGGAGCTGGTGGAAAACAGCCTTGATGCGGGCGCGACCCGTATTGATATTGATATCGAGCGCGGTGGCGCGAAGCTTATCCGCATTCGTGATAACGGCTGTGGCATAAAAAAAGAGGAGCTGGCGCTGGCGCTGGCCCGTCACGCCACCAGTAAAATTGCTTCTCTGGATGACCTGGAGGCGATTATTAGCCTCGGCTTTCGCGGTGAAGCGCTGGCCAGTATCAGCTCGGTTTCGCGCTTAACGCTGACCTCCCGTACCGCCGAACAGCAGGAAGCCTGGCAGGCGTACGCCGAAGGGCGCGATATGGATGTAACGGTCAAACCCGCGGCGCACCCTGTCGGCACGACGCTTGAAGTATTAGATCTCTTCTACAACACCCCCGCCCGACGCAAGTTCATGCGTACCGAGAAGACCGAATTCGGACACATCGACGAGATCATCCGCCGTATCGCGCTGGCGCGTTTCGATGTCACCATCAACCTCAGCCACAACGGCAAGGTGATGCGCCAGTATCGCGCGGTGGCGGAAGGTGGACAGAAAGAGCGACGGCTGGGCGCCATTTGCGGGACCCCGTTTCTGGAACAGGCGCTGGCCATTGAGTGGCAGCACGGCGATCTGGCGCTGCGCGGCTGGGTAGCCGATCCGAATGCGAGCAGCGCTGCGTTTGCGGAGATCCAGTATTGCTACGTCAACGGCCGCATGATGCGCGACCGTCTCATCAATCACGCCATTCGCCAGGCCTGTGAAGACAAGCTCGGGGCCGATCAGCAGCCTGCTTTCGTGCTTTATCTGGACATCGACCCGCATCAGGTGGATGTGAACGTCCATCCTGCCAAGCACGAAGTGCGGTTCCACCAGTCGCGACTGGTGCATGATTTTATCTATCAGGGCGTGCTGAGCGTGCTGCAGCAGCAGGTTGAAACGTCGTTGCCGCTGGAACACGCAGAACCGGCACCACGCCCAATCCCGGAAAACCGCGTCGCGGCGGGCCGCAACCATTTTGCGGAGCCCGCCGTCGCGCGTGAATCGGAAGCGCCGCGCTTTTCCTCCGCCGGGGGCGCACCGCGTCCAACGGGTGCCAATTACCCGAATGTCCAGCCTGGCTATCAAAAGCAGCAGGGCGCGTTGTACCGCAAACTGCTGGAAACGCCGGCCGTGGAGCGTAAAACATCCATTCCGGCGCCTCAGCCTTCTCTGGACGGTCACAGCCAGAGTTTTGGTCGTGTGCTGACGATCATCGCGCCGGATATGGCGCTGCTGGAGCGTGACGGTAAATTGATGCTTCTGGCACTGCCGGTGGCCGAACGCTGGCTCAAACAGGTGCAGCTCACGCCGGGCGAAAATGCCGCCTGTGCGCAGCCGCTGTTAATTCCGGTTCGCCTGAAAATATCCCCTGATGAAACAAGGGTATTGCTGCGCGCTGAGGCGCAGCTGGCGCAGATGGGGATTGAAACTGTGCTCGAACCGCAACATGTGACAATTCGTGCAGTGCCTTTACCCTTACGCCAACAAAATTTACAAAACTTGATTCCTGAACTGATAGGCTACCTGGCGCAGCAAACAGCGTTTGATGCCGCTAACACCGCGCAGTGGATCGCCCGTCATCTGGCAAGCGAACACACACCGTGGAGCATGGCACAGGCCATTAGCGTGCTGGCGGAGGTGGAACGCCTCTGTCCGCATCTGGTGAAAACGCCGCCGGGTGGATTATTACAACCTGTTGATTTACAAACGGCGATGAACGCCCTGAAACATGATTGATGTAAGTAAGGCGAGCCTGCCTAAGGCAATTTTTTTAATGGGCCCAACGGCCTCCGGCAAAACGGCGCTCGCCATTGAGTTGCGTAAAGTTTTGCCTGTAGAGTTGATTAGCGTCGACTCCGCCCTCATTTATCGGGGGATGGACATCGGCACGGCGAAGCCTGGCGCAGAAGAGCTGCGTGCGGCACCGCACCGTTTGCTGGATATACTCGACCCGGCTCAGGCTTACTCCGCAGCGGATTTTCGCCGGGATGCCTTAGCCGAGATGGCCGAGATAACGGCGGCGGGGCGTATACCGCTGTTGGTTGGCGGAACCATGCTCTACTTCAAGGCGCTGCTGGAGGGGTTATCACCTCTGCCATCCGCGGACCCGGAAGTAAGAGCGAAAATTGAGCAGCAGGCGGCAGAGCAGGGTTGGGACGTTTTGCATCAGCAACTGGCGGAGATTGATCCGGTTGCCGCAGCACGGATCCATCCAAATGATCCGCAAAGGCTTTCCCGGGCACTGGAAGTTTTTTTCATTTCGGGTAAAACTTTAACGGAACTGACGCAAACGTCAGGAGACGCTCTGCCGTATCAGGTGCATCAGTTCGCCATCGCCCCGGCGAGCCGTGAACTGCTCCATCAGCGAATTGAGCAGCGTTTTCATCAGATGTTAGCTTCAGATTTTGAAGCAGAAGTGCGGGCGTTATTTGCCCGTGGAGATTTGCATACGGACATGCCTTCCATTCGTTGTGTGGGATACCGCCAGATGTGGTCGTATCTTGAAGGTGAGATTTCATACGATGAAATGGTTTATCGAGGTGTTTGCGCCACGAGACAGTTAGCGAAGCGCCAGATCACCTGGTTGCGCGGTTGGGAAGGGGTTCACTGGTTAGACAGTGAAAAACCACAACAGGCGTTAAACGACGTGATTGAGGTTGTTGGTGATATCGCTCACTGAATGTGTACAATTGAGACGTATCGTGCGCAATTTTTCAGAATCGCAAGGTTCTAAGTACAAAACAAGCATATAAGGAAAAGATAGAATGGCTAAGGGGCAATCTTTACAAGATCCGTTCCTGAACGCATTGCGTCGGGAACGTGTTCCAGTTTCTATTTATTTGGTGAATGGTATTAAGCTGCAAGGTCAGATTGAGTCTTTCGATCAGTTCGTGATTCTGTTGAAAAACACGGTCAGTCAGATGGTCTACAAGCACGCTATTTCTACTGTTGTTCCGTCCCGTCCGGTATCTCATCACAGCAATAACGCTGGCGGCGGCACAGGTAGTAACTACCATCATGGCAGCAACGCGCAGGGTTCTTCAACGCCAGCGCAGGACAGCGACGAGACCGAATAAGGTTTCGCACTGTTATCCACACGGGGAGCCAGGGATCCTGCGTTCCCCGCTGATCTTTTTAGAGAGGTTTACGCTTGTTTGACCGTTATGATGCCGGTGAGCAGGCGGTGCTGGTACACATCTATTTTTCGCAAGACAAAGATATGGAAGACCTCCAGGAGTTTGAATCTCTGGTCTCTTCCGCCGGTGTCGAAGCAATGCAGGTGATTACCGGTAGCCGTAAAGCGCCGCACCCAAAGTATTTTGTTGGTGAAGGTAAAGCAGTCGAAATTGCGGATGCCGTAAAAGCAACCGGCGCGTCAGTCGTGTTGTTTGATCATGCGCTGTCTCCAGCCCAGGAGCGCAACCTGGAAGCTCTCTGCGAATGCCGTGTTATCGATCGCACGGGATTGATTTTAGACATTTTTGCTCAGCGTGCACGTACCCACGAAGGGAAACTGCAGGTTGAACTGGCGCAGCTGCGCCATCTGGCAACGCGTCTGGTGCGTGGCTGGACCCACCTTGAAAGACAAAAAGGCGGGATTGGTTTGCGCGGCCCGGGTGAAACCCAGCTCGAAACCGACCGTCGTTTGCTGCGTGGCCGAATTACCCAGATCCTCTCACGTCTGGAAAGGGTTGAGAAACAGCGTGAGCAGGGGCGTCGGGCACGAACCAAAGCCGACATCCCGACGGTGTCGCTGGTGGGGTATACCAACGCCGGTAAATCCACCCTGTTTAACCAGATAACCGAGGCCCAGGTTTATGCCGCAGACCAGCTGTTTGCGACCCTGGACCCTACGCTGCGCCGTATTGACGTCGCAGACGTCGGTGAAACGGTGCTGGCGGATACCGTAGGGTTTATCCGTCACCTGCCGCATGACCTGGTGGCGGCATTCAAGGCCACCCTGCAGGAGACGCGACAGGCGACGCTGCTGCTGCACGTGATTGATGCGGCAGACGTGCGCGTGCAGGAGAACATCGACGCGGTGAACGTGGTGCTCGAAGAGATCGACGCCCACGAAATTCCCACGCTGTTGGTCATGAACAAGATCGATATGCTGGACGATTTCGAACCGCGTATCGACAGAGATGAAGAGAACAAACCGATTCGGGTCTGGCTTTCTGCCCAGACCGGTATTGGTGTGCCACTGCTTTTCCAGGCTTTGACAGAACGTCTTTCCGGTGAGGTAGCTCAGCACACGCTGCGACTGCCGCCACAGGAAGGCAGGCTGCGCAGCCGGTTTTATCAGCTTCAGGCGATAGAAAAAGAGTGGATGGAGGATGACGGCAGCGTGGGGATGCAGGTGCGTATGCCGATCGTTGACTGGCGTCGCCTCTGTAAACAAGAACCTGCGCTGGTCGACTATATCGTCTGATCAGAAAGGGGATGCCTGAATAATTCGCCCTTGCATAACAAATATGGAGCATATACATGGCGTGGAATCAGCCCGGTAATAACGGACAGGACCGCGACCCGTGGGGAAGCAGCAATAATCAAGGCGGCAACTCTGGGGGAAATGGCAACAAAGGTGGTCGCGAGCAGGGGCCGCCGGATCTGGATGATATCTTCCGCAAGCTGAGCAAAAAGCTTGGTGGTCTTGGCGGAGGTAAAGGTTCTGGCTCAGGTGGAAATTCCACCCAGGGGCCGCGCCCGCAAATGGGTGGCCGCGTAGTGGGTATTGTTGCCGCTGCAGTGGTAATCATCTGGGCTGCTACCGGGTTCTACACCATTAAAGAAGCGGAACGCGGTGTGGTGACCCGCTTCGGTAAGTTCAGCCATCTGGTTGAGCCGGGCCTGAACTGGAAACCGACCTTCATTGACGACGTGACTGCGGTCAACGTGGAATCCGTCCGTGAACTGGCCGCCTCCGGCGTGATGCTGACCTCTGACGAAAACGTCGTGCGCGTTGAGATGAACGTGCAGTACCGCGTGACCGATCCAGAGCGTTATCTGTTTAGCGTGACCAGCGCCGATGACAGCCTGCGTCAGGCGACCGACAGCGCCCTGCGTGGTGTCATCGGTAAATACACCATGGACCGCATTCTGACCGAAGGTCGTACCGTTATTCGTAGCGATACCCAGCGTGAGCTGGAAGAGACCATTCGTCCGTATAACATGGGTATTACCCTGCTGGACGTCAACTTCCAGGCTGCCCGTCCGCCGGAAGAAGTAAAAGCGGCCTTTGACGATGCGATTGCTGCACGAGAAAACGAACAGCAGTACATCCGTGAAGCAGAAGCTTACACCAACGAAGTTCAGCCGCGTGCTAACGGTCAGGCGCAGCGTATTCTGGAAGAAGCGCGTGCGTATAAGACCCAGACCATCCTGGAAGCACAGGGTGAAGTGGCTCGCTTTGCGAAGATCCTGCCTGAATATAAAGCGGCGCCGGAAATTACCCGTGAGCGTCTCTATATCGAGACCATGGAAAAAGTGCTGAGCCACACCCGCAAAGTGTTGGTTAACGACAGTAAAGGCGGAAACCTGATGGTGCTGCCGCTGGATCAGATGCTGAAAGGCGGTTCTGCTCCGGCAGCAAAAGACAACAGCGGTGCGAACAACCTGCTGCGTCTGCCGCCATCCTCAACGGGCAGCGCCAGCACGAACACAACGCCTTCTTCGAACGATGGTGACATTATGGACCAACGCCGTGCTAACGCGCAGCGTAACGACTACCAGCGTCAGGGGGAATAAGGATGCGTAAGTCAGTTATTGCGATCATCGTCATCGTACTGGTCGTGCTTTATACCTCGATCTTTGTGGTGAAAGAGGGCGAGCGTGGGATCAAGTTCCAGTTCAGCAGCGTCGTGCGTGATGGCGACAAACGTCCGGTCATTTACGAACCGGGCCTGCACTTCAAGGTGCCGTTCATTCAGTCTGTGAAAACGCTGGATGCGCGTATCCAGACCATGGATAACCAGGCCGACCGTTTCGTGACCAAAGAGAAGAAAGACCTGATCGTTGATTCCTATATCAAATGGCGCATCAGTGATTTCAGCCGTTACTTCCTGGCAACGGGCGGCGGTGACGTTTCTCAGGCGGAAGTGCTGCTGAAACGTAAGTTCTCTGACCGTCTTCGTTCCGAGATTGGTCGTCTGGATGTGAAAGACATCGTGACCGACTCCCGTGGGCGTCTGACCCTGGAAGTTCGCGATGCGCTGAACTCCGGCACCGCGGGCACTGAAGATGAAGTTTCAACGCCAGCAGCTGACGATGCAATTGCTAAAGCGGCTGAACGCGTTCAGGCAGAAACCAACGGTAAAGTGCCGGTGATCAACCCGAACAGTATGGCTGCGCTGGGTATCGAAGTGGTGGACGTGCGTATCAAGCAGATCAACCTGCCGGTGGAAGTGTCCGAGGCGATTTACAACCGTATGCGCGCCGAGCGTGAAGCGGTCGCCCGTCGTCACCGTTCACAGGGCCAGGAAGAGGCGGAGAAGCTGCGTGCTGCTGCGGACTACGAAGTGGCCAAGACGCTGGCGGAATCTGAGCGCCAGGGCCGTATCCTGCGCGGTGAAGGTGATGCGGAAGCCGCGAAACTGTTTGCTGATGCCTTCAGCCAGGATCCTGACTTCTATGCCTTTATCCGTAGCCTGCGTGCTTACGAGAATAGCTTCCAGAGCAACCAGGATGTGATGGTGCTCAGCCCGGACAGCGATTTCTTCCGTTATATGAAGACGCCGACTAACGCAACGCGATAAACTCAGGCTCGTTTGAGTATTCAAACCACCGCTCCCCACGGAGCGGTGGTTTTCTTTTATAAGGAACAAAAATGAATTCAACGATCTGGCTCGCGCTGGCCCTGGTCCTGGTGCTGGAAGGTCTGGGACCGATGCTCTATCCACGCGCCTGGCGTCGAATGATCGCCACCATGAGCCAACTGCCGGATAATATTTTACGTCGTTTTGGCGGCGGTCTTGTGGTTGCGGGCATCGTGATCTACTACATGTTGAGGAAAACGATTGGCTGATCAAAAAGTAGGCGCAATTGGCGTATTTTGAGGTCAAAAAGTGCTGTATATCTGAAAAAGCGATGGTAGAATCCATTTTTAAGCAAACGGTGATTTTGAAAAAAATGGGTAACAACGTCGTCGTACTGGGCACCCAATGGGGTGACGAAGGTAAAGGGAAGATTGTTGATCTTCTGACTGAACGGGCTAAATATGTTGTGCGCTACCAGGGCGGTCACAACGCAGGCCATACTCTCGTAATCAACGGTGAAAAAACCGTCCTCCATCTTATTCCATCAGGCATTCTTCGCGAAAACGTCACCAGCATCATCGGTAACGGCGTTGTGCTGTCTCCAGCGGCGCTGATGAAAGAGATGAAAGGTCTGGAAGACCGTGGTATCCCTGTTCGTGAGCGTCTGCTGCTCTCCGAAGCCTGCCCGCTGATCCTGGATTATCACGTGGCGCTGGACGTTGCGCGTGAAAAAGCGCGTGGCGCGAAAGCGATCGGCACCACCGGTCGTGGTATCGGCCCGGCTTACGAAGATAAAGTTGCACGTCGCGGTCTGCGCGTGGGCGATCTCTTCGACAAAGCGACCTTCGCTGAAAAGCTGAAAGAAGTGATGGAATATCACAACTTCCAGCTGGTGAACTTCTACAAAGCTGACGCTGTTGACTACCAGAAAGTGCTGGATGACGTCATGGCGATTGCAGACATTCTGACCGGTATGGTTGTTGATGTATCCGATCTGCTGGACCAGGCGCGCAAGCGTGGCGATTTCGTCATGTTCGAAGGTGCGCAGGGTACGCTGCTGGACATCGACCACGGTACCTATCCGTACGTAACCTCCTCTAACACCACCGCGGGTGGCGTGGCGACCGGCTCTGGCCTGGGTCCACGTTATGTGGATTACGTTCTGGGTATCATCAAAGCGTACTCCACTCGCGTGGGTGCGGGTCCATTCCCGACCGAACTGTTTGATGAAACCGGCGAGTTCCTGTGCAAGCAGGGTAACGAGTTTGGCGCGACCACCGGTCGTCGTCGTCGTACCGGCTGGCTGGATGCGGTTGCCGTGCGTCGTGCAGTGCAGATCAACTCCCTGTCTGGCTTCTGCCTGACCAAGCTGGATGTACTGGACGGCCTGAAAGAAGTGAAAATCTGCGTAGGCTACCGTATGCCAGATGGCCGCGAAGTGACCACCACTCCGCTGGCTGCTGACGATTGGGAAGGCATTGAGCCAATCTACGAAACCATGCCGGGCTGGTCTGAGACCACTTTCGGTGTGAAAGAGCGTAGCGGCCTGCCGCAGGCGGCGCTGGATTACATCAAGCGTATTGAAGAACTGACCGAAGTGCCGATCGATATTATTTCTACCGGCCCGGATCGTACTGAAACGATGATCCTGCGCGACCCGTTCGACGCATAATCTTCGTGACTGCTGGCCTGCGGGGAGACCCGTAGGCCGGATAAGCGTAGCGCCATCCGGCGACCGCTCCTGGATCTCCGCTTTTTCGCCCCGTCTGTCAAATAAATTAGCCGCTAACTATCTGGCTGGTTTATCATCATTAATGAATATCTCTGCGGTTTGTCCGCGATTTCCCTTTTTCCTGAGGTTGATGTGCAGTTAACAAGTTTCACCGATTACGGCTTACGCGCGCTGATCTACATGGCGTCGTTACCCGATGGGAAAATGACCAGTATCTCTGAAGTCACAGAGGTCTACGGCGTATCCCGTAATCATATGGTCAAAATAATCAATCAACTTAGTCGTGCCGGATACGTTGCTGCCGTCCGCGGGAAGAATGGTGGGATCCGTCTTGGTAAACCGGCACAGAGTATTCGTGTTGGCGATGTGGTACGTGAACTGGAGCCGCTCTCTCTGGTGAACTGCAGCAGCGAGTTCTGCCACATCACGCCCGCTTGCCGCCTGAAACAGGCGCTTTCTAAGGCCGTGCAAAGTTTTCTCATGGAACTGGATAACTACACGCTGGCCGATTTGGTTGAAGAGAATCAACCGCTTTATAAATTATTGCTGGTGGAATGAAGAAAATTTCCACCGGAGCTGACAACGGAGGAACCGACATGTCACACGATCCTTTCCAGGAACGCGAAGCCGAAAAATACGCGAATCCTATCCCCAGCCGCGAGTTCATCATTGAACACTTAACAAAACGCGAAAAACCCGCCAATCGTGAAGAACTTGCTGTTGAATTAAACATTGAAGGTGAAGAGCAAATTGAAGCCCTTCGCCGCCGCCTGCGCGCGATGGAGCGTGACGGGCAACTGGTCTTTACCCGCCGCCAGTGCTACGCGCTGCCAGAACGCCTCGATCTGCTGAAAGGGACCGTCATTGGTCACCGCGATGGCTTCGGCTTCCTGCGCGTGGAAGGCCGTAAAGACGATCTGTATCTCTCATCTGAACAGATGAAAATGTGCATCCACGGCGACCAAATTCTGGCGCAGCCGCTGGGTGCCGACCGTAAAGGCCGCCGCGAAGCGCGTGTCGTGCGCGTGCTGGTGCCAAAAACCAGCCAGATTGTCGGCCGCTACTTTACCGACGCGGGCGTGGGGTTCGTGGTGCCGGACGACAGCCGTCTGAGCTTCGACATCCTGATCCCACCTGAAGAGGTGATGGGTGCCCGCATGGGCTTTGTGGTGGTGGTGGAACTCACCCAGCGCCCAACCCGTCGCACCAAAGCGGTAGGTAAAATCGTCGAAGTGCTGGGCGATAATATGGGCACCGGCATGGCCGTTGATATGGCGCTGCGCACCCACGAAATTCCGTACATCTGGCCGAAAGCGGTTGAAGAGCAGATCGAAAGCCTGCGTGAAGAAGTGCCGGAAGAATCCAAAGTGGGCCGCGTGGATCTCCGCTCCCTGCCGCTGGTCACGATCGACGGTGAAGACGCCCGTGACTTCGATGACGCTGTCTACTGCGAGAAAAAACGCGGCGGCGGCTGGCGTCTGTGGGTAGCGATTGCAGACGTAAGCTACTATGTTCGTCCGCATACCCCGCTGGATAACGAAGCGCGCAGCCGCGGTACCTCGGTCTACTTCCCGTCGCAGGTTGTACCGATGCTGCCGGAAGTGCTCTCTAACGGTCTGTGCTCCCTGAACCCGCAGGTTGACCGCCTCTGTATGGTGTGCGAGATGACCATCTCCAACAAAGGGCGCTTAACCGGCTACAAGTTCTACGAAGCGGTGATGAGTTCGCATGCGCGTCTGACCTATACCAAGGTCTGGCATATGCTGCAGGGCGACCAGGATCTGCGCGAACAGTACGCGCCGCTGGTCAAACACATCGAAGAGCTGCATAACCTCTACAAAACGCTGGATCAGGCGCGCGAAGAGCGCGGCGGGATCTCCTTTGAGAGCGAAGAGGCGAAGTTTATCTTCAACGCTGAGCGCCGCATTGAGCGTATCGAACAGACCCAGCGTAACGATGCGCACAAGCTGATCGAAGAGTGTATGATTCTGGCGAACATCTCGGCGGCACGCTTCGTTGAGAAAGCCAAAGAACCGGCGCTGTTCCGTATTCACGATAAACCGTCGACGGAAGCCATCACCGCGTTCCGCTCCGTGCTGGCCGAACTGGGCCTGGAGCTGCCGGGCGGCAACAAGCCAGAGCCGCGCGATTACGCCGAGCTGCTGGAATCCATTAGCGATCGTCCTGATGCAGAAATGCTGCAGACGATGCTGCTGCGCTCAATGAAGCAGGCGATTTACGATCCGGAGAACCGCGGTCACTTCGGCCTGGCGCTGCAGTCTTACGCCCACTTTACGTCGCCGATCCGTCGTTATCCTGACCTCTCTTTGCACCGTGCGATCAAGTATCTGCTGGCGCAGGAGCAGGGACATAAAGGGAACACCACTGAAACCGGTGGCTACCACTATTCGATGGAAGAGATGCTGCAACTGGGTCAGCACTGCTCCATGACCGAACGCCGTGCCGATGAAGCCACCCGCGACGTGGCGGACTGGCTGAAGTGTGACTTTATGCTGGACCAGGTCGGCAATGTCTTCAAAGGTGTGATTGCCAGCGTGACCGGCTTTGGCTTCTTCGTTCGTCTGGATGAGCTGTTTATCGACGGTCTGGTGCACGTCTCCAGCCTGGATAACGACTACTACCGCTTCGACCAGGTCGGCCAGCGTCTGATCGGCGAATCTGGCGGCCAGACCTATCGTCTGGGCGACCGCGTGGAAGTGAAGGTTGAGGCCGTGAATATGGACGACCGTAAAATCGACTTCAGCCTGATCTCCAGCGAGCGTGCGCCGCGTAACGTCGGCAAAACCGAGCGTGAGAAAGCGAAAAAAGGCGGTAACGGTAAACCGGGCGGCGGTAAACGTCGTCAGGCGGGCAAGAAGGTAAACTTCGAGCCGGACAGCGCGTTCCGCGGCGAGAAGAAACAGAAGCCGAAGGCGGCGAAGAAAGAAGCCCGTTCCGCGAAGAAACCTTCCGCGAAGACACAGAAAATAGCGGCCGCCACCAAAGCGAAGCGCGCGGCTAAGAAAAAGCAGGCGGAGTAAATTCTCCCCTCACCCTGACCCTCTCCCCAACCGGGAGAGGGGAAATACTTATTACGAGAACCATCAATGAGTGAAATGATTTACGGCATCCACGCGGTGCAGGCCCTTCTCGAGCGCGCACCGGAGCGTTTTCAGGAAGTGTTTATTCTGAAAGGGCGTGAAGATAAACGTCTGATGCCGCTGATCCACGCTCTGGAAGCGCAGGGCGTGGTGATCCAGCTGGCGAACCGCCAGTTCCTGGATGAAAAAAGTGACGGGGCGGTGCACCAGGGCATTATTGCTCGCGTGAAGCCAGGCCGTCAGTATCAGGAAAACGATCTGCCGGATCTTATCGCTGAGCTGAAGAATCCATTCTTCCTGATCCTCGATGGCGTTACCGATCCGCACAACCTCGGCGCGTGTCTGCGCAGCGCGGATGCGGCGGGCGTGCATGCGGTGATCGTGCCGAAAGATCGCTCCGCGCAGCTGAACGCGACGGCGAAGAAAGTGGCCTGCGGCGCGGCGGAAAACGTTCCGCTGATCCGCGTGACCAACCTGGCGCGCACCATGCGTCTACTGCAGGAAGAGAACATCTGGATCGTCGGTACCGCCGGTGAAGCGGATCATACACTGTACCAGAGCAAAATGACCGGCCGTCTGGCGCTGGTGATGGGGGCGGAAGGTGAAGGCATGCGTCGTCTGACCCGCGAGCACTGCGACGAGCTGATCAGCATCCCGATGGCGGGCAGCGTGTCCTCCCTGAACGTGTCTGTTGCGACGGGCATTTGCCTGTTTGAAGCGGTGCGTCAGCGAGGGTAGCCTGTTGTGCCGGGTGGCGGCTTCGCCTTACCCGGCCTACAAAGGCACGGTACCGTAGGCCCGGTAAGCGTAGCGCCACCGGGCATTAACCTCACTCCTCTAACGACCGTAAATGGTCATCCTTCCTCAGCGTCATCAGTGCGAAAATACTCACCACCGCCGTTGCCATCACGTAGTACGCCGGAATATCCAGGTTACCCGTCTGCTTAATCAGCCCGGTAATGATTAACCCCGCACAGCCTGAGAAAATCGCGTTCGATAACGAGTAGGCCAGCCCCAGCCCGGTATAGCGTACGCGCGTCGGGAACATCTCAGAGAGCATCGCCGGGCCCGGCCCTGCCAGCATGCCCACCAGGCCGCCCGCAATCAATACCACTATCGCTTTCATCGCCAGCGTGCTGGACTCCGCCTGCAGCAGTTTCAGCAGCGGCAGGGCGAGGATCAGCAGCAGCGCGGTGGCGATAATCATCACCGTGCGACGCCCGATCCTATCGCTCAGGATCCCCGACGGAATGATGGTCAGCGCAAACCCAACGTTCGAAATCACCGCGATCAGCAGCGCCTGGTTAAACCCGGTGTGCAGCGCCGACTGCAGATAGGTCGGCATAATCACCAGGTAGGTGTACCCCGCTGCAGACCAGACCATCACGCGGCCAATCCCCATCACGATGGCCCGGAGCGTGGCGGCAGTATCCGCCTGAGCGACAACCGGTTTGTCCTGCTGCTGCACAAAGCTGGGTGTCTCTTCCATACTGACACGAAGCCACAGCGCAACAACGCCCATGGGCAGCGCCAGGAAGAAAGGAATGCGCCAGCCCCAGTCGTGCAGGGCCTCAGGCGTGAGGAGGGCAGAGAGCAGCGCCACGATACCTGCACCCGCTAACAGCCCCAGCGCTACGGTAAAGGACTGCCACGCGCCATAGAGCCCGCGCTTGCCGCGCGGAGCAAACTCCGTCATCAGCGAGACCGCACCGCCGTACTCGCCCCCCGCGAACAGCCCCTGCAGGATGCGAAGCAGCGTAACGATCAGCGGTGCGGCAATCCCGATGCTGGCGTAGAGCGGCACAATGCCGATGGCGGCTGTGGCCAGCGTCATGAGCACCAGTACAATAATGAGCGTCGGCTTACGGCCAATTCGGTCGCCGATGCGTCCAAACACCACCGCACCCAGCGGACGGAAGAAGAAGGCGATGGCGAATGAGGCGTAGGTGAGGATCAGGCTGGTAAGCCCCGCTTCCCCTTCAAGCTGGAAGAAGTTCTTCGCAATGACGGTCGCCAGAAAACCGTAGACCGCAAACTCATACCACTCGATAAAGTTACCAATGGAGCCGGCAATTAATGCTCGCTTGTGCGCATCCGGTTGCATAACGATCCTCACTGAAAAGGGTAAGAATAAATTATTCAACAAAAGCGAAGGCATGAAATAGTTTATTCTTATGTTCTGTGAGCTATTTCACGAATGATATCAGCGGGATCGTGAACGTGTGACTCCCCTCCCATGCAGCGTATGCGCGGTCTGTCCATACTTATCGTCATTGCCACTGAAGGAGGGAGACAGTATGCACTGGCAGACCCATACCGTTTTCAATCAACCCGCACCACTTTCTAACAGCAACCTTTTCCTCTCGGACTGCGCGCTGCGCGATGCGGTCGCGCGTGAAGGGGCCGAGTGGGATATCGAGCTGCTCGCCAGCATCGGGCAGCAGTTAGGCACCGCAGAGTCGCTGGAGCTGGGCAGGTTGGCGAACGTGAATCCGCCGGAGTTGCTTCGCTATGACGCCACCGGAGAGCGACTGGATGACGTCCGCTTTCATCCGGCATGGCACCTGCTGATGCAGGGGCTGTGTGCCAATCGGGTACATAACCTGGCATGGGAAGAGGAGGCGCGTAAAGGGGCGTTTGTCGCGCGGGCCGCACGCTTTGTGCTTCATGCTCAGGTGGAAGCGGGCACGCTTTGTCCGGTCACCATGACGTTTGCCGCCACGCCGCTTCTGCAGCAGGCGCTTCCCAAAATATTTCACGACTGGCTGACGCCGCTACTCAGCGATCGCTACGATCCGCATCTGGCGCCTGGCGCGCAAAAGCGCGGCCTGCTGATCGGTATGGGGATGACGGAAAAGCAGGGCGGCTCGGACGTGCTGAGCAACACCACCAAAGCGGAAAAATGCGGCGACGGCAGCTACCGGCTGGTGGGGCATAAATGGTTTTTCTCCGTCCCGCAAAGCGATGCGCATCTCGTGCTGGCGCAGGCGAGGGGCGGGTTGTCCTGCTTTTTTGTGCCGCGCTTTTTGCCTGATGGACAGCGCAACGCCGTCCGGCTGGAGCGCCTTAAGGACAAGCTCGGGAACCGCTCCAACGCCAGCAGCGAGGTGGAGTTTCTCGATGCCTCCGGCTGGCTGCTGGGGGAAGAGGGCGAAGGGGTACGGCAGATCCTCAAAATGGGCGGTCTGACGCGCTTTGACTGTGCGCTGGGCAGCCACGGACTCATGCGCCGTGCGTTGTCCGTGGCGCTGTACCACGCGCATCAGCGCCAGACCTTCGGCAAAAATCTTATCGATCAGCCGCTCATGCGCGAAGTGCTAAGCCGGATGGCGCTGGTGCTGGAGGGGCAAACGGCGCTGCTGTTCCGCCTGGCGCGGGCGTGGGATAAACGCGCGGATCCGAAGGAGGCGGCATGGGCGCGGCTGTTTACCCCGGCCGCGAAATTTAGCGTGTGCAAAGCGGGCATCCCGTTTGTGGCTGAAGCGATGGAGGTGCTGGGCGGCGTCGGGTACTGCGAGGAGAGCGAACTTCCCCGCCTGTATCGCGAGATGCCGGTGAACAGCATCTGGGAAGGGTCCGGCAACATCATGTGCCTGGACGTGCTGCGCGTGCTGGCGAAGCAGCCGGGTATTCACGATCTGCTTGCCGATGAGTTTGCACAGGTCAAAGGGCAGGACAGACACTTCGACCGCAGCTGGCGACAGCTTCAGCAAAAACTGCGTAAACCGCAGGAGGCGCAGGGGCGGGAAATTGCGCAGCAGCTTTTCCTGCTGGGTGCCGGGAGCGAAATGCTGCGGCACGCATCGCCCCCGGTGGCGCAGGCGTGGTGCCGCATGATGCTGGATACCCGTGGCGGCACGCTGATGAGCGAGCAGGTGCAAAGTGACCTGCTGCTGCGTGCGACGGGCAGAGTCGGTTAGTCTTTTAGCTGGAACAGACTTACCAGCTGGGCCAGATGTGATCCCTTCTCACGCAGCGTTTGAGCCGTTTGTTCGCTGCGTGAGATACGATCGGCATTAATATGCGACGCTTCGCCAATGTGGGTCATGGCGAGATTCACCTGGCCAATCCCGGCGGACTGCTCGCGTGAAGCATGGTTAATCTCGGTGACCAGCTGGCTGATGTTATCGATATGAATGATGATGTCATCCATCGCCAGGCGCGTCTTTTCAGACAGCGCATGGCCCTCACTCACTTTCCTGAGCGTATCGCCAATCAGCTGTTCAATCTCCTTCACCGCGTTAGCGCTGCGTCCTGCCAGGGCGCGAACTTCCTGCGCGACCACCGCAAACCCTTTCCCATGCTCGCCCGCGCGGGCCGCTTCCACTGCCGCATTCAGCGCCAGGATATTGGTCTGGAAAGCGATAGACTCAATCACGCGCGTGATGTCTTCGATGCGTTTTGACGCTTCGCGAATGTCGTCCATCGTCGACACCGCGTGGGTGACCGTCTCACCGCCCTGATGCACCGCGAGCGAGGTTTCACCCACCAGCTGCTGCGTTTGCTCCATGTTGGCGGCATTTTGCTGCACGGTGGCGGCCAGCTGCTCCATGCTGGCGGAGGTCTCTTCCACGCTGCTGGCCTGCTTGTTGATCTGCTCAGAAATCTCGCCGGTATCGGCGGCCAGCGCGTTGGTGCCCAAATGGATCTCGCCTGCGGCCTCGCGGACCTGCAGGACAATTTTTTGCAGGCCGCCACCGATGCCGTTGATAGCGTCGATCAGCTGGCCGACTTCGTCCTGGCGCGTCACGGGCAGGCTGGAACGGAGATCCCCTGCGGCATATTGCCGGGCAAGATGGATCACATTGCGCAGCGGTCGGGTCAGCACGCGGCGAATAAGGACCACGAACAGACCAGCAAACAGGATAGATAAGACCACGCCGGCCAGCAGGAAGCGATCGCGCATGGCGTTGACGCTTGCGAGCAGCACCGATTTATCCACTTCGCCGACAATAGTCCAGTTCCAGCCTGGCAGCGGGGTATACGCCATTTTAAGCGTGCGGCCGTCGTCGCTTACGCGTTCCAGGGTGCCGGGCTTGTCACCCAGAAGCTGCTGCTGCGTCGCGTCGTCCCACTTCGGCAGCTGTCCCTCTTCACCGGCATGGAACAGGTATTGCCCGCGCGTTTTGCCGTTGCTGCGATCCAGCACGAAGAAGTGACCGCTCTCACCCAGGCGGCGGTTGAGAATTTTCTCGCGCATGACGTTCCAGGAGTGAGTGATGTCCACCCCAACAAAGACGATCGCAATGACCTGTCCTTCGGCGTTTTTTACGGGCTGATACTGGGTGATGTAGCGTTTGCCAAACAGCAGCGCCAGGCCGCGGTAGACTTCACCTTTGTTGACGGCGGCAAAGGCCGGACTGGAAGTATCCAGCACGGTGCCCATTGCCCGCTCGCCATTCTCTTTGCGCAGGGAAGTCGCTACGCGAACAAAGTCGTTTCCGCTGCGTACAAACAGCGTCGAGATGGCTCCCGTACGGTTCAGGAAGTCGTCCGACAGGGTGTTATTTTCATGTAGCCCGGTGTCGCCGCCTTTCAGAAGCGGGACGCTGAGCCCGTTGATCGTCTGGGGTTGGGAAGGATCACTATTCAGTGGCTGCGGTAAAAAGGTAGTAAACAGCCGGGTATAACTCTCCACCTCTTCACTCAGGCTGGTGTTAAACATCTGCACCATGTCGACCATGCCGGTAGACTGATTATGCAGGTCTTCTACCGCAAGGGCTTCAAGCTGCTGGCTGGCTTTTTGACTGAGCAGAAAAGTGAAAAGCAGAAACAGCGTGGCGACACTGACGCCCGTAAGCAGCGACAGCTTCGCCCCCAGGCCTGCACGGCGAAAAACGTTGATCATAAATTGCTCATCATTGAAAAGGTATGGTTCTTCAACGGCAGAGCGGGGATTACGTTTACTGAATTAATGTAACAAAATGTTATTTTGTTGTTATTTATTGGTTTTTGATTAGATAAAAAATTTGCAAAAGCGAAAAGCCACTAAAAATAAGTGGCTTTTATCAGGAGGATATTACACGTAGAGAATGGCCTGTACCCGCCAGTGGTCGATATGGTTATCTTCCTGCATCTGGATGATGCGATACCATGAAGCACCCTGCTCATCGGCCTTTAATGCCACAACGCGTTCAACGTCTTGCGGGCTCCCCGAGATATTATTCACGGAGATCTGGCCAATTTCATTCAGGCCAGTTACACAGTCAGCACTGGCGAATTCTGCTGACTGCGCAGTGGTGCTCACCAGGCCTGCTGAGAGCAACAGAGAGGTCAAAGCAAGAGTTCGTTTCATCGTCAGCTCCATTTCACATATCTCCGGTATCCGCCGGGCAATCCTTCGCGAATAAACTCCCTTCCATTGACGCGGGCATGGAGTTTATTGTGGACAGGAAAATGTCTGTGGACGCAAAGCAGTGTAAATCTCGTTCAAAGGAAAACCATTATTTACGGTACAAAATGGCCTGTGAATACCACTGTCCCGTTATGATGGTTTCGTCGATCATAATGATGACGTAATAATCTGCTTTGGCGGCGACGGCTTGTGCTTTGATTGCCGCTTCTGCGTCATCCGGCGAGCCGCGAACCAGCGCGGAGACGGTGCCCATTCGTTGTAATCCTTCCGTCTGATTACGACGAATCTCCTGTGGATGATCGGCGACCGGTGGAGCGGGTTGCGGCGTTCCCTGCAGCGCGCTACAGCCACTGAGCAGAAACACCAGCACTAAAGCAGCAAACCTGCGCATAACCATATCTCGTTTCCTGATAGCCATAGTGTAGTTGTCTGTGAATTTAGTTTTGGGGGAATGTTCCCGAAGTGTTATCTGGGACGTATATTTCGAATGAAAATGATGTGAAAGCGTAACCCAGTTCTCAACATTATGAATCATACATTCGTACAGGGTCGACAATGATTGAAATTGAAATACGCCAGCTCGGCGACCATGAAATTTTACACGCTATGCCAGCGGGTAAACGTGATAAACCGCTGCCTGTTGTGGTTTTTTATCACGGGTTTACCTCATCGAAGCTGGTTTACAGTTATTTTGCGGTTGCGCTGGCGCAGGCGGGTTTTCGCGTGGTGATGCCGGATGCGCCTGACCACGGCGCCCGCTTTATGGGTAACGAACAGGCGCGTCTTGGGCAGTTCTGGCACATTCTGCACGGGAGCCTGACCGAGTTTGCCGGGTTGCGCGATGCGCTTTATGAGGCAGGGCTGGTGGCAGAGAATCGTCTGGCCGTGGCCGGAGCGTCGATGGGCGGTATGACGGCGCTGGGGATTATGACGCATCATCCGGAAGTGAAGTCGGTCGCCTGCCTGATGGGCTCGGGCTATTTTACGTCGCTGGCGAAGACGCTCTTTCCCCCTCAGGATTTAGCGGAAATCACCGCGACGCTCGAAGAGTGGGACGTGACCCGGGCATTGCCGCGCCTGGCGGATCGCCCGCTGCTGCTGTGGCACGGCGACGCGGATGATGTGGTCCCGCCAGAGGGAACCTTCCGACTACAGCAGGCGTTAATGAATGCAGGCCTGGACGGTAATCTCACCTGTCTGTGGGAAGCGGGCGTCCGCCACCGCATCACGCCCACGGCGCTGGACGCTACGGTGGCGTTTTTCCGCCAGCACCTTTAAACGCGCAGCACTTTTACGCCCTGATCTTCCAGCTTCTGGAGGATCTCAGGGTTGGCGCCTTTGCCGGTGATCACCATGTCGATCTGCTCGGCACGGCTGAACAGCATGCCAGCGCGCTCGCCCACTTTGCTGCTGTCGACCAGCACAACGAGCTTGCCCACAACGTTGAGCATGTTTTGTTCCGCCATCGCGGTCAGCATATCGGTTTTATACAGGCCATCTGCCGTCAGGCCTTTGCCGCTGGTAAACATCCAGTGCCCGGCATAGAGACTGTTTTCGCTGTCCTGAGGGCTAAGGGTGATGGACTGGCTTTTGTTGTACTGCCCGCCCATGATCACCACGCTCTCATGCTCCTGGTCGATCAGATAGTTAGCGAGCGGTAAGTAGTTGGTGATGATTTGCACCGGCTTGCCGCACATTTCACGGCCCAGCAGAAATGCCGTGGAACCGCAGTTGATCACGACGCTCTCACCGGGATTCACCAGCTGCGACGCGGCTCTGGCAATCCGCACTTTTTCATCATGATTTTGCGCCTGATGAATATTCATTGGCGTCCAGCGAGGGCGCTGCTGGCTGATCGCTTCCGCGCCGTTGCGGACCTTTTTCAGCTTGCCGCTTTCATCCAACTTGTTGATATCCCGCCGCGCCGTTGCCGGGGAGATCCCTAAACGTTCGATCACTTTCTCGACGGTGATAAACCCGGTTTGCGCCAGGAGTTCCAGGAGAATTTGATGCCGTTGCGCTTCCGTCATGAGCTATTCCGATAAGAATTGATTTGAAAAGATGATATTTGAAATAGCGTGAAATTACTAAAAGAAATATGACATCGCCAGACATGAAGTCTGGCGATGTGGCTGCACAATCAGAGGAAGGACTTGAACGGCAGGTCTGGCTCAATGGTGAAGCAATCATCGAAACCACGTGGGTAGTGATATTCAAGATTATCTTTGTCCAGCGGCCAGGTGAACTTGCCGCCGACCTGCCAGATGAACGGCTTGAAGCCATACTTCAGGCGGTCTTTTTTCATCTCCCACAGCACGCGGATTTCCTGCGGATCGGCCTGGAAGTTTGACCAGATATCGTGGTGGAACGGAATCACCACTTTGGTATTCAGCGCTTCCGCCATGCGCAGCATGTCGGCGCTGGTCATTTTGTCGGTAATGCCGCGCGGGTTCTCACCGTAGGAGCCCAGCGCCACGTCGATCTGGTGCTCGTTACCGTGCTTCGCGTAGTAGTTGGAGTAGTGAGAGTCGCCGCTGTGGTACAGGGAGCCGCCAGGGGTTTTAAACAGATAGTTAACCGCGCGCTCATCCATACCGTCCGGCAGTACACCTGCGGCTTTCTGATCGGCAGGCAGGGTAATCAGTGCTGTACGGTCAAAGGCATCCAGCGCATGGATTTCAATATCTTTAATTTTCACCACGTCGCCAGGCTTCATCACGATGCAGCGCTCTTTCGGCACGCCCCAGCCAATCCACAGATCCACGCAGGTCTGCGGCCCGATAAACGGCACATCGTCAGCACAGTTTTGCATCACCGCTGCCGCCACGTTCACATCGATATGATCGTTGTGATCGTGAGTGGAGAGCACGGCGTCGATCTGGCGAATGGCAAACGGATCGAGCACAAACGGCGTGGTACGCAGGTTCGGCTGCAGTTTTTCCACGCCCGCCATGCGCTGCATCTGGTGGCCCTTTTTCATCAGCGGGTTGCCGTGGCTCTGCTTGCCGGTGCCGCACCAGAAATCGACGCAGATATTGGCGCCGCCTTCTGATTTCAGCCAGATACCGGTGCAGCCCAGCCACCACATCGCAAAGGTACCAGGAGCAACCTGTTCCTGCTCGATCTCTTCATTCAGCCAGCTGCCCCATTCCGGGAAGGTGCTCAGAATCCATGACTCACGGGTGATGGTGTTCACTTTACTCATCGTTTTGACTCCTGGTTTAATCAAAAATAATCACGAAGTGATTTGTTGTGATTAATGCTGGCACCATTTGACGCGCTTTGCAATGGTAAAAATGCGGATTTTTATCCGTTCAACTTCACAGATTCTCCGCGTCTTACTTGTTATAGTAGTACGCACAACTCATTAATTTGATGAATTATAATGATTAATTTGTTTTCGCAATGCAGTAAAGAAAATCATTATTAACTGCATGGAAATAAATTGCGTGATACGTCACAAATAATCAAATTCAATCTTGTGGTGATTATTTGTGATTAATAGAGTGATGACACCAACCGCACAGGGATTACCCCTCGTGTTCTCATTTCTGGAGAGAGTTATGGAGATCCTCTACAACGTCTTTACCGTGTTCTTTAATCAGGTAATGACCAACGCCCCGCTGCTGCTGGGTATCGTGACGTGTCTGGGCTATATCCTGCTGCGCAAAAGCATCAGCGTGATTATTAAAGGCACCATCAAAACCATTATCGGTTTCATGCTGTTACAGGCGGGGTCTGGCATTCTGACCAGCACCTTTAAGCCGGTCGTCGCCAAAATGTCCGAAGTGTATGGCATCAACGGTGCGATTTCTGACACTTACGCGTCAATGATGGCGACCATCGAGCGCATGGGTGATGCCTATAGCTGGGTGGGGTATGCAGTGCTGCTCGCCCTGGCGCTGAACATCATCTACGTTCTCCTGCGCCGCATTACCGGCATTCGCACCATCATGCTCACCGGACACATCATGTTCCAGCAGGCGGGGCTGATCGCGGTTTCTCTCTATATCTTCGGTTACCCAATGTGGACCACGATTATCTGCACCGCGGTGCTGGTCTCGCTCTACTGGGGTATCACCTCCAACATGATGTACAAGCCGACTCAGGAAGTGACGGACGGCTGCGGTTTCTCCATCGGCCATCAGCAGCAGTTTGCTTCCTGGATTGCCTATAAAGTTGCGCCGTACCTGGGCAAAAAAGAAGAGAGCGTTGAAGACCTCAAGTTGCCTGGCTGGCTGAATATCTTCCACGACAACATCGTTTCGACCGCAATTGTCATGACCATCTTCTTCGGTGCCATTCTGCTCTCCTTCGGTATTGACGTGGTGCAGGCGATGGCAGGCAAAACCCACTGGACGGTTTACATCCTGCAGACCGGTTTCTCCTTCGCGGTGGCGATCTTCATCATCACTCAGGGCGTACGTATGTTCGTCGCCGAACTGTCGGAAGCGTTCAACGGTATCTCCCAGCGCCTGATCCCTGGCGCGGTACTGGCCATCGACTGCGCCGCTATCTATAGCTTCGCGCCAAACGCGGTGGTCTGGGGCTTTATGTGGGGCACTATCGGCCAGCTGATTGCGGTGGGCATTCTGGTCGGCTGCGGCTCCTCAATCCTGATTATTCCAGGCTTTATCCCGATGTTCTTCTCCAACGCCACCATCGGCGTATTCGCTAACCACTTCGGCGGCTGGCGTGCGGCGCTCAAAATCTGCCTGGTGATGGGCATGGTGGAAATCTTCGGCTGCGTGTGGGCGGTCAAGCTCACCGGTATGAGCGCCTGGATGGGTATGGCGGACTGGTCAATTCTGGCACCGCCGATGATGCAGGGCTTTGCCTCCATCGGGCTGGTCTTTATGGCCATCATCATCCTGATTGCTCTGGCTTATATGTTCTTCGCTGGCCGTTCGCTGCGAGCAGAAGAAGACGCGGAAAAACAAACAGCAGAAGTCTCTGCTCATTAAGGAGTTTCGATTATGACCGTACGTATCCTGGCTGTGTGTGGTAATGGGCAAGGCAGCTCCATGATCATGAAGATGAAAGTGGACCAGTTTTTAACCCAGTCCAACATCGACCACACGGTGAACAGCTGCGCAGTGGGTGAATACAAAAGTGAGCTGAACGGCGCGGACATCATCATCGCCTCTACTCATATCGCCGGCGAAATCAGTGTGTCGGGTAATAAATACGTGGTGGGCGTGCGCAACATGCTGTCGCCTGCGGATTTCGGACCAAAACTGCTGGAAGTGATTAAAGAGCACTTCCCACAAGACGTGAAGTAAGGACGCCATATGAAACTACGTGATTCGCTGGCAGAGAATAACTCCATCCTTTTACAGGCTGAGGCCAGCACCTGGCAGGAAGCGGTAAAGCTGAGCGTGGATCTGCTGGTTAAGGCTGACGTTGTCGAGCCGCGTTACTACCAGGCCATTCTGGATGGCGTGGCGCAGCATGGCCCCTATTTTGTGATTGCGCCGGGCCTGGCGATGCCGCATGGCCGCCCGGAAGAGGGCGTCAAGAAAACCGGCTTCGCGCTGGTGACGCTGAAAACGCCGCTGGTGTTTAACCACGAAGATAACGACCCGGTCGACATCCTGATCACCATGGCCGCTGTTGACGCTAACACCCACCAGGAGGTGGGCATCATGCAGATCGTCAATCTGTTTGATGACGAAGCCAATTTCGACCGTTTACGCGCCTGCCGTACCGAGCAGGACGTGCTGGATTTAATTGATAACGCCACAGCGGCGGCTGTTTAAGAGGAATTGAAAATGTCATTACCCATGTTGCAGGTTGCGCTTGATAACCAGACCTTGTCCCACGCTTATGAAACGACCCGTCTGATTGCGGAAGAAGTCGATATCATCGAAGTGGGTACCATTCTCTGCGTGGGCGAGGGCGTTCGCGCCGTTCGCGACCTGAAGGCGCTTTATCCGCACAAAATCGTGCTGGCAGATGCCAAAATAGCCGACGCAGGCAAAATCCTCTCCCGCATGTGCTTCGAAGCCAACGCCGACTGGGTCACCGTCATTTGCTGTGCGGATATCAACACTGCCAAAGGCGCGCTGGACGTGGCAAAAGAGTTTAACGGCGACGTGCAGATTGAGCTGACCGGTTTCTGGACCTGGGAACAGGCCCAGGAGTGGCGTGATGCGGGTATACAACAGGTGGTGTATCACCGCAGCCGCGACGCGCAGGCCGCAGGGGTGGCGTGGGGCGAAGCGGATATCAGCGCGATCAAACGTCTGGCGGATATGGGCTTTAAAGTCACCGTTACCGGCGGTCTGGCACTGGAAGATCTGCCGCTGTTCAAGGGCATTCCGATTCACGTCTTTATTGCCGGTCGCAGCATTCGTGATGCGGCGTCTCCGGTGGAAGCGGCGCGTCAGTTCAAACGCTCAATCGCTCAGCTTTGGGGCTAAGGAGCGGGTATGTTGTCCAAACAGGTCCCGCTTGGCATCTATGAAAAGGCACTCCCTGCGGGGGAGTGCTGGCTGGAGCGGTTACAGCTGGCAAAACAGCTGGGCTTCGATTTTGTCGAAATGTCCGTGGATGAGACGGACGAACGCCTCTCTCGTCTCGACTGGGGCCGTGAACAGCGCCTGGCGCTGGTGAGCGCCATCGCCGAAACGGGGGTACGCGTGCCGTCGATGTGCCTGAGCGCCCACCGCCGGTTCCCTCTCGGGAGCGAAGATGATGCTGTGCGCGCTCAGGGGCTGGAGATCATGCGTAAAGCCATTCGCTTTGCGCAGGACGTGGGTATCCGCGTGATCCAACTGGCGGGTTATGACGTTTATTACCAGGAAGCCAACGATGAAACGCGCCGTCGTTTCCGTGACGGGCTGAAGGAGAGCGTTGAGATGGCCAGCCGTGCGCAGGTCACGCTGGCGATGGAGATCATGGACTACCCGTTGATGAACTCCATCAGCAAGGCGCTGGGCTACGCGCACTATCTGAATAACCCGTGGTTCCAGCTTTATCCTGATATCGGCAACCTGTCGGCATGGGATAACGATGTGCAGATGGAACTGCAGGCAGGTATGGGGCATATCGTGGCGGTGCACGTCAAAGATACCCGTCCTGGCGTGTTTAAAAACGTACCGTTCGGCACCGGGGTGGTGGATTTCGAACGGTGTTTCGAGACGCTCAGGCAGACCGGCTATTGCGGGCCTTATCTGATCGAGATGTGGAGCGAAACGTCGGAAAACCCTGCGGCGGAAGTAGCAAAGGCGCGGGACTGGGTGCGCGAGCGTATGGCGCGCGCGGGATTACTGGAGGCTGAACATGCTTAAGCTTAAACAGCAGGTCTTTGAAGCCAACATGGATCTGCCCCGCTATGGCCTGGTCACCTTCACCTGGGGTAACGTCAGCGCTATCGATCGCGAGCAGGGGCTGATCGTGATTAAGCCTAGCGGTGTGGCGTATGACACCATGAACGCTGACGACATGGTAGTGCTGGATCTTGACGGAAACGTCGTGGAGGGAAAATGGCGTCCCTCTTCAGATACGGCGACCCATCTGGCGCTTTATCGTCGTTATCCCTCACTCGGCGGCGTTGTGCATACCCACTCGACCCATGCCACGGCATGGGCACAGGCGGGGCTGGCGATTCCGGCGCTGGGAACAACGCATGCGGACTACTTCTTTGGCGACATCCCCTGCACGCGCGCATTAACGCAGGCTGAAGTGGAAGGCGAATACGAGCTCAACACCGGGAAGGTTATCATCGAAACGTTGGGTGAAAGCGAACCGCTGCATACGCCGGGTATTGTGGTCTATCAGCATGGCCCGTTCGCCTGGGGAAAAGATGCCCACGACGCCGTTCACAATGCGGTTGTCATGGAGGAGGTGGCACGCATGGCGTGGATTGCCCGCGGCATCAACCCACAGCTTCAGGGGATTGATGATTATCTGATGAATAAGCATTTCATGCGCAAGCACGGCCCGAATGCCTATTACGGGCAGAAGTGAATAAGTGCTCTGGAATACCGAAAAACAGTTGTAACCGGTGGTATTCCGGAGCCATTCACAAAAAAAAGCCCCCGGGCAGGGGGCAACGTCAACTATGGCTATGTTCTCGTTGTTGGCTTTCCTGGTGCTAGCGTTAACGCGTTATCGGTAAATATCTGCACTGGCGTGCATATTGCCGTTGCTGCCGGGCTCACGGATTAACATCACGTGGTAATAGGTTGCGCCCTGTGCATCGGTTTCTTGATTAAGGGCCTGATCTGCTTCACTTTCCGTGGCGAAATTATGATTGATGTAAATGACGCCCAAGCTTTGCACATCATCCATGTTTCTGGCCTGTCGGCTGTCTATCTTGATGGCTGCCATCGCGTTTGCACTGAGCAAAAGCGCTGCCATTAGGGCTAATGCGATTTGTTTCATGATATGCGCTCCACGACTGCGTGCTCTGAGAGGGGGACTCCTTCTTCTGTTCAGGTGATCTCTGATTAAAGTGTAATCATTCCTCCGGCGGGGAAGCGTGACCATTTCTGATGCAGTTGTTCAAAAAAACACCGCTTCCGGGTGTGAGTAATTTTAAATCACCCACTTAGACCCGCTTCGCGCTTTGTGCGAATTATTTGTGCAATCAGCTTGAGTTTCCGGGGGCGCGCAAGTATTATGACGCGTCAATTTTTCAGCCGACCTTTAACACGTTCCTTGCCTCCCCGGGCCTCGGCTGACCCAGACAGGAGGCTGAATAATCCGTAAGGAGCAATTCGATGCGTCATTACGAAATCGTTTTTATGGTCCATCCTGACCAGAGCGAACAGGTTCCGGGTATGATCGAGCGCTACACTGGTGCAATCACTGCAGCAGCGGGCACGATCCACCGTCTGGAAGACTGGGGCCGCCGTCAGCTGGCTTATCCGATCAACAAACTGCACAAAGCTCACTACGTTCTGCTGAACGTTGAAGCGCCGCAGGAAGTGATCGATGAGCTGGAAACTAACTTCCGCTTCAACGATGCCGTTATCCGCAGCATGGTTATGCGTACTAAACACGCAGTTACCGAAGCATCTCCGATGGTTAAAGCGAAAGACGAGCGCCGTGAGCGTCGCGATGATTTCGCAAACGAAACCGCAGATGATTCTGATGCTGGGGATTCTGAAGAGTAATTTCTGATGACCAACCGTCTGGCGTTGTCCGGCATCGTATGCAGGGCTCCCCTTCGAAAGGTCAGTCCATCAGGAATTCCGCATTGCCAGTTCGTGCTTGAGCATCGTTCTGTGCAAGAGGAAGCCGGGTTTCACCGGCAGGCGTGGTGCCAAATGCCCGTTATTATTAGCGGACACGAAAACCAGGCCATTACTCACAGTTTAACGGTCGGTAGTGCAGTAATCGTTCAGGGGTTCATCTCTTGCCACAAGGCAAAGAACGGTCTGAGCAAAATGGTTCTGCATGCCGAGCAGATTGATTTGATAGATTCTGGAGACTAGCCATATGGCACGTTATTTCCGTCGTCGCAAGTTCTGCCGTTTCACCGCGGAAGGCGTTCAAGAGATCGACTATAAAGATATCGCAACGCTGAAAAACTACATCACCGAAAGCGGTAAGATTGTCCCAAGCCGTATCACCGGTACTCGTGCAAAATATCAGCGTCAGCTGGCTCGCGCTATCAAACGCGCTCGCTACCTGTCCCTGCTGCCGTACACTGATCGTCATCAGTAATCGGGCACGGTCCATTAATACGACTTTAAGAGGATAAGGTAATGCAAGTTATTCTGCTTGATAAAGTAGCAAACCTGGGCAGCCTGGGTGATCAGGTAAACGTTAAAGCGGGCTACGCTCGTAACTTCCTGGTTCCACAGGGTAAAGCTGTTCCAGCTACCAAGAAAAACGTAGAGTTTTTCGAAGCACGTCGCGCTGAACTGGAAGCCAAACTGGCTGACGTTCTGGCGGCTGCTAATGCTCGCGCTGAAGCAATCAACGCACTGGGCACCGTTACCATCGCGTCCAAAGCTGGCGACGAAGGTAAACTGTTCGGTTCCATCGGTACCCGCGATATCGCTGATGCAGTTTCTGCAGCAGGCGTTAAAGTGGCTAAGAGCGAAGTTCGTCTGCCGAACGGCGTTCTGCGTACCACTGGTGAGCACGAAGTTGACTTCCAGGTTCACAGCGAAGTGTTCGCTAAACTGGTTGTTAACGTTGTAGCTGAGTAATTTTTTACTCTGCTCACGTTGAAACGCCGGCCTTGTGCCGGCGTTTTGCTTTTTACAGATCCCAGTCCTTAACGTGCCCTGATAAAACTGCCGTCTGGCTGTCGGGTAAACAGCACCTGTTGTCCATTTCCGGTATCAATCGTTAAACCTGTCACCACCCCACTGGCATTCTGGCGTATTTGCACCATCTGGCCATTCTGCAGGTTACTGAGCGGCTTACCCGCACCTTCCACTTTCGCCATGGCATACACGTCTGTCGGCGGCAGGTTGTGGTCACGGAACAGCTGCGCCAGCGTTTTACCCGGCTCTACGCGATAGGAACGCCACTGTTGCTCAATGCCGGTGGGCTGTTGCGCCTGAGGCTGAGACGGGGCGGCGGCTTGTTCCTGCGGCTGTTCGTCCTGAATGGGCTCTGGCTCAACCGGCGCGACCTGACCCGGGTCGTTAGACGGGGTGACGAGCTGCGTCTGCATCGGCTGTGCGTCAGGCTGCGGTCGGGTTTGCGACTGAATATCCAGCTGAGCATTGCGGGTGACGGGGGCGGTATCAACATCATCGCCACCGGAAGGAAGCAGGAAGCCCACAATCACCATCAGCGCACCAATGATGATCCCTCTGCGATGCAGAGGCGGCAGCGGGTCCATGATGCGAAAATTGTCCGGCGCCTGCCAGATTTTCGCCAGGGTAGGTTTCAGTTCAAATCGCCCGGGCATGGCACTCCTCCTGCTCCGCGTATTTTTTATCCTGTGCCCCGAAGTATAGTTTGCTAACTGCCTGAACGGCGTAGTAAACCCGACATCCGTGACATCAGTTCGGGATTAATCCTGGTTCTCTCTATTGTTTCTGTTTCGTCGCGGTTTGTCACCTTAACTTCAGACAAAGTTTTACCCATAAGGGCATGGCTGATATGCTGCCCGCTACTTTAAATGTGATGGAAGGAAAACCCATGACCACCCCGACTTTTGACACTATCGAAGCGCAGGCAAGTTACGGTATCGGCTTGCAGGTAGGACAGCAGCTGAGCGAATCCGGCCTGGAAGGTCTGTTACCCGAAGCGCTGGTGGCGGGTATCGCTGACGCGCTGGAAGGTAAACAGCCTGCCGTTCCGGTTGACGTTGTGCACCGTGCGCTGCGTGAAATCCACGAACGTGCTGACGCCGTGCGTCGCGCACGTTTTGAAGAGATGGCCGCCGAAGGTGTGAAATATCTGGAAGAGAACCGTGAGCGTGAAGGCGTGAACAGCACCGAGTCTGGTCTGCAGTTCCGCGTGATCAATCAGGGTGATGGCGCAATCCCGGCGCGTACCGACCACGTTCGCGTACACTACACCGGTAAGCTGATCGACGGTACCGTCTTCGACAGCTCCGTGGCGCGCGGCGAACCGGCTGAGTTCCCGGTGAATGGCGTTATCGCAGGCTGGATCGAAGCGCTGACCCTGATGCCAGTGGGTTCTAAATGGGAACTGACTATTCCGCACAACCTGGCCTACGGCGAGCGCGGCGCTGGCGCGTCCATCCCGCCATTCAGTACCCTGGTCTTTGAAGTCGAGCTGCTGGAAATTCTGTAATCGACTTTTCTTATTTCCTCTCCCCGGCTGGGGAGGGGAAAATAGCGTGAAAACCTATAGTTAAGCCGGAATCAATATTTTATCTTGCAAACGAAACTGTTGCGTGTATTTTTGTGAGCTGTTTCGCGCTGTATGAGTGATATGACACTCACTTTCAACATATTATTAACATAATATCTAAATCATAGTATTCATCCCGCCGATTCTTACCTAATATCGATTAGCCCTTACAAGGGAACGTCATTTTTTTGGCGTATTTAAAGGCCAGAAGAGCCTTAACAACACAGACAGGCATAAACAGGAAAATATCACATGGTAGATCAGGTCAAAGTCGTCGCCGACGAAGAGGCGTCGTCTGAACAGTCGCTACGGCGCAATCTCACAAACCGTCATATTCAGCTCATTGCCATCGGGGGTGCCATCGGTACCGGGTTGTTTATGGGGTCAGGCAAAACCATCAGTCTCGCCGGACCGTCAATCATATTCGTCTATATGATTATCGGTTTTATGCTGTTCTTCGTGATGCGTGCAATGGGTGAACTGCTGCTCTCGAACCTTGAATACAAATCCTTCAGCGACTTCGCTTCAGACCTGCTCGGACCATGGGCGGGCTATTTTACCGGCTGGACCTACTGGTTCTGCTGGGTCGTGACCGGTATGGCGGATGTCGTGGCGATTACCGCCTACGCGCAGTTCTGGTTCCCGGGGCTGTCGGACTGGGTGGCCTCGCTGGCGGTCATCGTTCTGCTGCTGAGCCTTAACCTCGCCACCGTTAAAATGTTCGGTGAGATGGAGTTCTGGTTCGCAATGATCAAAATTGTGGCCATTGTCGGGCTCATCGTGGTGGGCCTGGTGATGGTGCTCACCCACTTCCAGTCACCAACCGGCGTTCAGGCGTCGTTTACCCATCTGTGGAATGACGGCGGCTGGTTCCCGAAAGGCATCAGCGGCTTCTTTGCCGGCTTCCAGATTGCGGTGTTCGCGTTTGTAGGGATTGAGCTGGTCGGAACGACCGCTGCGGAAACCAAAGATCCGGAGAAGTCCCTGCCGCGCGCCATCAACTCCATCCCGGTGCGCATCATCATGTTCTACGTCTTCGCGCTGATTATCATTATGTCCGTGACGCCGTGGAGCTCGGTGGTGCCAAGCAAGAGCCCGTTTGTTGAGCTGTTCGTGCTGGTAGGTCTGCCTGCGGCAGCGAGCCTGATTAACTTCGTGGTGCTGACCTCTGCGGCTTCTTCCGCAAACAGCGGCGTGTTCTCAACCAGCCGTATGCTGTTTGGTCTGGCGCAGGAAGGCGTGGCGCCGAGCGCGTTCGCCAAGCTCTCTAAGCGTGCCGTACCGGCAAAAGGGCTGACCTTCTCCTGCATGTGTCTGCTGGGTGGTGTGGTGATGCTCTACGTGAACCCAAGCGTGATTGGCGCATTCACCATGATCACCACGGTCTCTGCGATTCTGTTTATGTTCGTCTGGACCATCATCCTCTGCTCCTATCTGGTGTACCGCAAACAGCGCCCACACCTGCATGAAAAATCGATCTACAAGATGCCGCTGGGCAAGCTGATGTGCTGGGTGTGCATGGCGTTCTTCGTCTTCGTGCTGGTTCTGCTGACGCTGGAAGATGATACCCGTCAGGCGCTGATCGTCACGCCGCTGTGGTTTATCGCGCTGGGGCTGGGCTGGATGTTTATCGGTAAGAAACGTATGGCTGGCATGCGTTAAGCATGTTGCCGGGTGGCGCTGACGCTTACCCGGCCTACGTTCGAGGACGTTGCAGGCCCGGTAAGCGCTAGCGCCACCGGGCTTTTTTATTCCCCCGCCAATGCCCGTGGGAACAGAACGTTATTCTCCAGACTGATGTGTTCCATCAGGTCGTCGATCGTTTCGTTAATGCCGTTGTACATCGCTTTCCACGTTGTGCACGCTTCTGGCGGCGGCGTGACGTTGTGGGTGGTATGTTTGATCACCTCCAGCAGTTCGCCCGCGTCATCATGCTCGCTTTCCATCACGCTGATGGGCCCCATCGCCTGGCTTCCCATTCCCTGTTTAATCATCGGGAAGAGGATCTGCTCTTCTTTAATCATATGGCTGGAAAGCTCTTCGTGCAGAAGGGTCAGGTATTTCGCCAGACCGCGCGGTACGGAAGGTTTGT
The DNA here is from genome assembly GCF_900110475.1 of Enterobacter sp. NFIX58. Classification (NCBI taxonomy): domain Bacteria; kingdom Pseudomonadati; phylum Pseudomonadota; class Gammaproteobacteria; order Enterobacterales; family Enterobacteriaceae; genus Enterobacter; species Enterobacter sp. NFIX58. The sequence goes on from NZ_FODW01000004.1 coordinate 68,976, forward strand.
CGGCATGGACGCGCTCGACTTTGGTCGCCTGCAGGATCAGCTCCGGCAGCTGTTCACGGTGACGGTCATGGTAACGCACGATGATATGGTCGATGATTTCCGCGAGCGGAGCGGTTCGCCAGTCTTTGTCGATGGGCTGCGCGGCCAGCTGCGTCAGCTCGGCTTCAATCACCTCAACGTCCAGCTCTTTGCGTAACGCCGCACGCGCCAGGGTTTGCTTACCGCCGCAGCAGTAGTCCATATCGTATTTACCAAACAGCGCAGAAGCGCGAGGAATGGAGAGCGCCAGCTCGCCGAGGGGTTGGTCGCGAAAGGCCATAGCAGTTACCTCATTCTCAATAATATAAGATGCATATTAAATGCATCTTTGCGGTGGCGCTATAACCCTTTAGAGGGACGGGTAAAAATGAGATGCAGATCACAAAAAAAATATCCGATTTAACTCTCTGAATGGGCTCAGGAAAGTGGTTTCGAAACTTTTTAAAGGTGGAGAAACAGTAAACAACCCGCTGTGCCTGCCGATATATCCACGTCAGACAAACCTGCATATAACAAAGGCAACGCATGTTTAAACGTATAAAAGTCATTACCCTTCTGATTTCGGTGCTGCTTGTGCTCGGCATCATGCAAGTGATTTCCGCCGGTATCTTTATCAACGCCCTGAACAACGATAAAGACAACTTCACCGTGGCGCAGCTCTCCAGCAAGAACGTGGCGGAGTTTACCGATGCGTGGATCAGTCTGAACCAGGCGCGCGTCACCCTGAACCGCGGGATGCTGCGCCTGCAAAGCAGCATGGCCTCGCAAATTAACGGCGGTCAGCTGAATGAGCTGGTGACCACGGCGAAAAATCTGCTGACTGAAGCGCAGGTTCATTACGATAAATACTATGCCTTGCCGAACACGCCAGGCCTGGATGAGAGCCTGACCAACCAACTCGAAGAGCAGTACCGCATTTACTCTGCAACGCTGACGCAAATGAACGTTCTGCTGAGCCAGGGCAATCTGGAAGATATGTTCAAGCAGAATGCCGAACAAAAACAGAACGCGATGCAGACGGTTTATCGTGAATGGCGTGAAGCGCAGGCTGCGCTCACGGATAAAGGCATTCAGGATAACGAAAGTGATTACAAGCGCATCCTGTGGATCCTCTCTGCGGTCATGTTGCTGGTGATTGTGGTGATTATCTCCAGCTGGATTGCGATGCGCCGCGTGCTGCTGCTGCCGCTGGAAGAGGTGATTAATCATATTCGCGCCATTGCGGCAGGCGATCTCACCCAGCCGATTCAGGCCGACGGTAAAAATGAAATGGCTATCCTGGCGCGCAACGTGCAGGAGATGCAAACTTCGCTGGCGAACACCGTGGGCGTAGTGCGTGAAGGCGCAGATACCATTTACACCGGTGCAGGCGAAATCTCTGCAGGCAGTAACGATCTCTCTTCCCGCACCGAGCAGCAGGCCGCGTCTCTGGAAGAGACGGCAGCTAGCATGGAGCAGCTGACGGCAACCGTGAAGCAGAATGCCGATAACGCGCGTCAGGCTTCCCGTCTGGCGCTGAACGCCTCCTCAACGGCGAAGAAGGGCGGCAACGTGGTGGAAGGCGTCGTACGTACGATGGATGAGATCGCCACCAGTTCCAGCAAGATCGCGCAAATCACTAACGTGATCGACGGTATTGCCTTCCAGACGAATATTCTGGCGCTCAACGCGGCGGTGGAAGCGGCCCGTGCAGGCGAGCAGGGCCGTGGTTTTGCGGTGGTGGCAGGGGAAGTGCGTACCCTTGCCCAGCGCAGTGCTCAGGCGGCGAAAGAGATCAAAGCGCTGATCGACGACTCCGGCGAACGCGTGAATGCGGGTTCGCAGCTGGTTAACGAAGCCGGGGCCACGATGGCCGAGATCGTCAATGCGGTCACCCGCGTCACCGACATCATGGGCGAAATAGCCTCGGCCTCTGACGAGCAGAGCCGTGGTATTGACCAGGTGGGCCAGGCGGTAGCCGAAATGGACCGCGTGACCCAGCAGAACGCCTCGCTGGTGGAGGAGTCTGCGGCCGCAGCGGCGGCGCTGGAAGATCAGGCTGCACGTCTGAACGAAGCGGTGGCGGTATTTAAAATCACCCGCAATCAGGCGGTTAAAGCGGCGCCGGTGAAAACCTATGTGCCAAAAGCGCAGCCCGTAGCGGCGGCGTCTGAAGGGAACTGGGAAACGTTTTAAGGTCTTGCCCGGTGGCGGCTACGCCTTACCGGGCCTACGGTTTTGTAGGCCCTGCAAGCGCAGCGCCGCCGGGCAATACTCACATCTCCGACGCCGGAACAACACTCGGTTTTTCCGGCTTCGCTCTCACCGCCATCACCACGCCCACGACCAACAGCACGATCCCGCAGGCCGTGAACAACGGCGGCACGCTCTGGCGCATCAGGAAGGTATACAGCAGCCCGGCCAGGGTTTCGAAGACAATCAGCGGCCCTAAGATCACCGTCGGCAGCTTCTGGCTGGCAATATTCCAGCACAGCGCGCCCACCCATGAACACAGCACCGCAATCGCCACCATCAGGCCGATAAACACCCACGGTCTTGGCCCGAAGGGCTGGGCGAAGTCCGGCTGCTGATGGCCCAGCCAGAGGCATGCGCCGAGATACCCCACGACAGATACAGGCAACGTGACCAGCGCCTGCGCCGTCGCCCACATCATTGGGTGCTTGTCCGGATTCTCACGCAGCCAGCGCGCGTTGCGCAGGGCATACCAGGCCCAGCACGCCACGGAAATGAACGCCAGCAGGATGCCAGAGCCGTATCGCCACAGGTCAACATCCCCCTGCCCATGACGCAGCTCGGCAATATTGACGCATATCAGCCCCAGGGCAGTGCAGACCAGCGCCGGGGCCATTTTTGACCACGCCAGTTTGCCATCGCGGTGGCTGTAGAGCAGGTTAGCAAAGACGGGGATGACGACCGGCAGCGTGCCGATAATCATGGTCGATACCGGCGCACCGGTACGCTGAATGGCGCTCGCGAGGCAAACGTAATAGATAAGATTGCCCATCATGGTCAGCGCCAGCGCGGTCCCCCAGTCCTGACGGCTGAGCTGACGCAAGCGCGCGCGCCCCAGCCACGCCAGGGGCAGGGCAATCAGCCCCAGCGCCAGATAACGTCCGGTCGACTGCAATATTGCCGGGTACTCCGGCACGATCAGCGGGCCGACAAAAATCAGCCCCCACATCATCCCGGCCAGCAGGGCATACAACACTCCACTAATCATTTTTCCATCCACAGGTATTTACTTTATTCTCAGTGTAGGAGGGGCAAATGCGTGCGTATTGTATGAGGTTGCGCATTAGCGCCGGGTGACCTGCTTCTGGTAGCGCACGGGGGTAATGCCGTAGCGGTGGGTAAACGCGCGGGTCAGATGCGACTGATCGGTCAGCCCGGTTGCGGCGGCAACCTCTGCGGCGGGCATGCCGTGGGTGAGGAACGCTTTGGCGCGCCAGAGACGAATCGCCATCAGCATCTGATGCGGCGTCACGTGAAAATGGGCTTTGAACTGGCGCTGGAAATGATACGGGCTAAGTGAAACGACGCCAGCCAGCTCGTCCAGCGTCAGAGCGCGCATATAGTTGTCGTGCAGGTACTCGCGTACCCGTTCGAAGCGGTGCGCGCCTTCCTGAACCCGCGGCGCGTGATGGGCAAACGGCTGGAAGGTCTCAATCAGATCCAGCAGTAATCCTTTTTGCGCAAGCGGATCGTCCGTGTGCCACAAGCCGTAAATAAGCCTGCCAATTTGCTGCGAGCGCAATGGGTCATGACGGGTCACGTCGCTGAACCACCAGTGCCGCAGACCAGTCACCTCTTCCAGCAGATCGGGTTCGATATAGACCATCCGGTAGCGCCAGCCGCCCTCGGTGGCGGATTCGCCGGTGTGGATCTCGTCCGGGTTCATGGTAACGACGGATTTTTCCGCCGCGAGATGCTGGCTACCGCGATAGCGAAAGCGTTCGGCACCGGTTTCAATCGTGCCGATCCCGAAGGCTTCATGGGTGTGAGGCTCAAAGGCGTAGTCAGAAATGTGCGCGTGGTACAGCTCCAGGCCCGGCAGCTGCGCCAGATGGCGAAAGCGCGCGCTGTCTCTTTCATCATTAAACTGTTCCGGTACGCCTTGCACGGTAAGCCTCCTCGTGGGTCATCTTTTCATTATCAAAGATGACCACAGGGGATGCCACAAAAAATAACCATCCCGTAACAATTACAGGATGGCTTTAATGCTCTGCGCCAGCGGCGTGGTGGCGCGTCCGATCAGTTTGCTCAGCGTATGGCTGTCGTCAAAGAGCCCGCCTTTGGAGGCCCCGACATCGGAGTCCGCCAGCATATCGGCCAGACCGGCAGGCAAGCCGACGCTCTTCAGCGCGGCGGCAAAATCCGCTTCACTGAGATTCTGGTAGGTGACCGGCTTCCCGCTCTGTTTGCTGAGTTCAGCCGCCAGTTCGCTCAGCGTCCAGCCGTGGTCGCCTGCCAGTTCATACACCTTGCCCGCATGACCCTCTTCAGCGATCACTTTGGCTGCCGCCGCGGCATAGTCTGCGCGGGTGGCTGAGGCAATTTTGCCTTCGCCTGCCGCACCAATAAACACGCCGTGTTCCAGCGCAGGCGGCGCGCTCGCCAGATAGTTTTCGGTATACCAGCCGTTGCGCAGCAGGGCATAAGGAATGCCGGACGCCGCCAGCGCTTTTTCAGTGGCAACGTGTTCAACGTGCAGGCCGAGCGGTGAGGTATCCGCATGCAGCAGGCTGGTGTAGGCGATAAATTTCACGCCAGCCGTTTTGGCGGCGTTAATCACGTTCTGGTGCTGGGTTGCGCGCTGGCCGACTTCGCTGGACGAGATCAGCAGCAGCTTATCCACGCCGCTCAGCGCGGCGGCGAAGGCGGCTTCATCCGTGTAGTCCGCCTGACGCACAACAATTCCCTGCTGGCTTAAGGCTTGCGCTTTCGCCGGGTTACGTACGATAGCTACAATCTGGTTAGCCGGTACGGTTTTCAACAGCTGTTCGATAACGAGATGGCCAAGCTGGCCGGTGGCGCCGGTAATCGCGATCATGATGAATCTCCTGTAAAGTAACAATAAAATTGTATATTTAGTATCAAAAATGACAATAAAGTTGTAACTTTAAATGAACACAAAAACGCACAAACATATCTTTAATTGTCTTTTTTATTAGTCAGTTACAAGAATTGTGAGATTGCTTTTAATCTCAGGTAGCTGCTGCTTTATGCACTAAAAAACCACTGCTTGTGGAGATGGATAAAGAGTTATGTCACTGATAAAAGAATTGGTTACAAGGGGACTCATGTTTTGGGCTTCCATTTAAAATCTATTATCTTTATCCCTTTTCAACGGTAAAAAATAACTTTGTTTTTACAAGTGGGTCGTCATGGGATGACCATACGCTCAAAGAATCTGATCAACGACCTGTCTGAAGGATAAAGTTATAAACTTTATGTATAACTATTATCATTCATAATCTTCTCTATCAATATCAAAAAACTCCGCTATGTATGTTGAACCCGTGGCGATTTAATACTCATCGTATTGTGGTCTCGGTCATCACCTACTCCGAGATGCCCCTCGCCCGAACGCCGAACGGTCCGAACGACACGGCGATCGCCGGGCACGCCGCCGGTGCCGTGCTTGTGACCAGTAACGTAAGAGAGTTTGAGCGAGCGCCGGGTTTGCTGCTGGAAGACTGGGTGAAATAATCGTGTCAGGCCGTCTTCCGGCGGCCTGACGGTTTTTCAGCGATGTAAATCGTATCCCTTTTCACTGTTTCTGAATGGCTCTATACGGATACGTGTATCCTGATGAGTGAGTCTGGGCGGCCGGATAAATTCACATCTCCCCAGTTGGTCGGCCAGCGCCCACATAACATCTGAATACACGATACTGCGGTGATTCTTTTCAGTAAGGAAAGCGGCATAATCAGGATGCCGGAACGTCTTTAACACCGACCTGATAAATGTCGGTGATGCCCTGCCATCTTTCAGGGACTGGATCAGCAGTGCCTGCTTCTGTCGGTCATCAGTCAGCTTCTCGGAGAACCTAATAAGGGCTTGCTGGCTGAGCAGTGGTCCTTCAGATAGCAGGGCTTCCTCTTTTTCCCAGAGCCAGTTCAGGATACGGATACAGATATCGTCGGCGAACTGACCGCCATTAAGAACTAAACGGGTAATCTCCCGATAAAACTCTTCATCAGCAAACAAAACAAGCTCGTAATGCTCACTCAATAATTCAGGACGAGCGCAGAGCAGCATATAAAGCAGTGGCGTCAGTTTGTCACCTTCTTCGTATAGTGCCTGATAAAGTTGTTCAAATACGGCGATGGTTGGTGCCAGCCATTTCTGCTCGGTCAGTACCGCCGCATTATTCAGCGGTAAGTGTTCAGGAACATTAGTGAGAGATAATCTGAATGTCCTGGTTAAAACGACAAGCGCTTCTTTGCTGATATGTGACGATGTTACTACCTTAATCATTAATTGCGAGAAAAATTCTTCGGTTAAAGGCAGCGTTTCAGCTGGTAACAAGGCATAATTACTATTGAGCCATTCGCAGAGAACATTGCTATCCACATTTGCATTCTCATCAAGCAAGGACATAAAATTCAGCCACGAAGGTGATACATGATTATGCTGAGCCAGCAACGAATATAAACTGGGTTGATGATGAGTTACATCATCAACATCATTGCCTGTATTTGCCTCTCTGTTTAGAACGACCGATACATCCTCCAGTTCAAACTTCATATGTACTGTCAGATACTCAGCATCATCCCGGTCAACGAATGACAAATTAAGGAGTTCAGGAATCAGTGCATTTTCTTCGGAGTGAATAAAAATATCACGAATAAACGATGAAAAATTCTCATAAACAAATGCTTCAAGAGCTGGAATACGAAGCGACCTTATCGTTCCCATCGGCTTCCTGCGTAAAATTTCAATGCCGTTTTCTGCGTCATGCGTGAGTGACAAACAGAGATTTTGCAAGTTAAATGTTGAGTAGAACCACACATTTTCCCGTGCCACCGACTGCAGAATTTTCTTTCCGGAAGTACTCTGGACCAGCGGAATATGAGCCAGGCGACAGCCAGAAACCCGCAGATTTTCGCAAAAATTTTGAGCACAATCATCAGGAATGGCTGTTACGAGATTGAAGTCCATGTCGATAAGTCGCTGTAGTTCTTCGCGACTCTCGTGCGGGACGGAACGCCACTGCAGTGCCGGTAATGCCAGTAATAACGGGAGAAGACTACGTTCAGCTTCAGTATCATTCATGCCTGCAATCTGGTGGATGATAGTGGCTAAATGGTCATCACCTTCGGCCATTAGCCTGATATATCTCAGCTGTAGCGTGGGGTTCCATCGGGGGAAGATATCTTTCGCCAGTCTTACCAGCCGCTGTTCAGCGCCAGCCTCCTTCTGCATATCCATGATAATCCTCAGTGAATCCTTATCATTGTATATAAGGTGCCAGAGGACCTGAGGATGCCAGGCATTGTCATGCATCAGCATGCCCAGCCCGCGTAACTTCGCCACGGTGTTATCGAAATTACTCAGTGGCATTTTTGCCGTTTCCTCTGGAGTTCTGCCGGCCGTCACAGCTCTGATGAAGTTATTGTCTTCAGTGCTCAGACTCCCTGGCATGAATACAGAACGGTATGCCATATAGTCAGTTGACAGATAGCCATTGGATAAAAGGAAATACAGAAAATCGATTTTCCCGCCATTATCTGGAGAGGTAATTCCGTTGTTTTCAGCGGATGATATGTATTCTGCGGCCCAGTCGCTGAAACCCGTATTGCCCAACTTATCTATAAAAAAAGTAAGTTCATACGAGAATGAATTATGAATCTCACTTTTGCTTTTGTTAATACTTTCCTCTAAGCGAGCGATGTGTCCATCTGATTTTTTCTGAAGTCTCTGAATCCTTTCTTCATAAGTATCCTTTATACACTGCATGTTTGATTTATCAATTACTGCAATGTTCACACCATATCCTTTCGGTCTGATGTTGACCAGATTATGATTCAGCAGTGAAAAAAAAGAAGTCTCATTTTCGGTCACATCTTCAAAGGTATAACTAACGCCGTTGTTCACCAAAAAATGTAATGTGGACGCTGTAAACTCACTGATATATGGCTGGAGTAATTCTTTTCTTAAACCCTGTTCTGAGACAGTCTTCTCATTCTGTATCATGGCAAGTTCAATCTGCTGCCTGTTCATTATTTCGGAAAGTGTATTACAGTACTCCTCTCTTAATTTCCCTGATGTATACTCGTTAACAATGCTGTAAAGCATCCCTTTTTTGTTATCTATTGCATGATAATCTTCTGCACAAAGATTTTTGTAAGAAATCAGTGCAATCAGTCGCTTGATATCTTCTCCGTTATTCACAATATTCCGGTAAAGTCGAAACTCATTCGCAATATTATGCATGACACGCATGTCAGGTATGAACAGAGCCAGCCTGGTAAGGCAGTCTCTGAAACCATGATGCTTGAGTTCGTCAGGTGTAAATTTCCCCAAAAAGTGCTCAGAAGCATTCTCACTGTCCATCACCGGGATCACCGGCATGACAAAATCAAAGAATTTAGTCCGTGACTCTGGCGTGCTGAAAAGATTATCCCTGACAGCGTAGATGAATCTGACCGGTTTGTCTGCCGGAAGACAGTTATTGATGAGCTGATTTATCTCACGGAGTTTGATAAAAATCGCGCCGTCGTTATGACGGTCCAGGTCCTCAAATATGACCACATTGTATTGCGTCTGTTCAAAAAAATAGACGATTTCATCAATGTACACATTGAGAAGAGAGGGAGCCGCGGGACGTGTAGAAATGGCCCCTTTAAGGACATCTATTTTATCAATACTGACGCGGCGGTCAAAAATCCCTGTACGATGCAGTTTTTTTAGTGCCAGGAATAAGCCAGAAAAAAGAAACATCCCGGCGCCAGCAACCCTGAGGACGACAGGCAAGGCCAGGAGAAACTGACTCAGGTCTTTCGGGAAAGACAGCTTCGCACGGATGTAATCAGGAAAAAGAAAAAGCAGGCCCGTAGCCGTCAACGCCAGGATGAGTAACAGGCTGGCGGCCATCAGGGCTATCTGACGCGCGCTGACGTCGGAAATGCGCTCCAGACGGGAGTAGGGTAATGCACTTTTTTTCTCTTTATAGAGTAACTGTTGCAGGATGCTGTATTCGATTGTTTTTTCTTCTGCTTTAGCCGCTTTTTTTTCAGCTGTATTCCCGTCGCCCCTGCTATCCCCCGTCCCCGTATCTGCGGATGATGCCTGCTGCATTTCAAAATCAGCCAGAGATACGGTCATCACCCGGAAGTCATTATTTTCTGCTTTTTCCCACGTCAGTAATACCGAGCTTTTACCTGCTCCATACGGGCCAGTGACGGCAATATTTCTTATATCAGGGCGGGAACAGGCAAAACTAAGAGCTTCAATATAACTTTGCGCCTTTTCATCCTCAATAACCGAGGGGGTCAGGGGTTCATAGGCGATTTGTATTTGTTCTTCCTGATCATCATTAACACCGACTACCGGCATCAGTACTTCCGCCCGGAATGGTCCTCTCATGTAGTTCACCCAACATTGTTTGTTTAACAGGCATTATATCGCCTCAAAACATAAAAGATAACAAAGGCAAAGTTCTGCAGGAGGTGGTCTTAAGGCTCATGGGATAACGAGATCCGACTTTGAAGGTTTTCGGATCTCTTGAGAGGAAAAGAAGGATTATTGCCACTAAAGCAATAAAGACTATAAACATAGTATGCACGTCCATTAATGCGCGACTGCTATCAGCTGGCTGCTATTGATGCTGCAAACGAAAAAATAAGGTCTGCATCCGGCGCCGTGATCCGGCCTGCAGAAAATCCATTTCGTGCCGCTCTGAAGGAAGGACACCGACAGGTTCACCCCGCTCCGGGCGGCGGGGTCCGGCATGGCGATCGCCCGGAAGCGGAAATGCCGCGGGCAGAGGGGCAGCACTGCGGCCGGCCATCATGCCGGATGGCCTCCGGAACGCCCTCCCGTCTCCGGCATCAGCTCAGCTGACGCTCACCGGATTGCCTTATGCCGTAAACCGCCCCTTCAGGAGCAGGGCAACCGCCCGCTGCTGCGCCTGCACGGCAGCGTCCTCCTCGCTGACGGACCTCCCGCAGTACGGGCAGATGATGCGGACGCCGTCCCGGCCCGGCCGGGTGGTTATCCCGCCCGGCGCGCTTTCCCGCCGGCAGTGCGGACAGATGAATGAGAGCATGTGATTTTCCTTTCTGTGCGGGGAGAGCGGGTAAAATAACGCGGCCCTCCCGCGCGGCGTAAAAAAAAGCCCACGTCGGTGGGCAAAGGGGAATAAAGCGCGTTGTCTGCGCACCGGTTATCACACAGGCTCTGGCGGCCTGATTAAGGAGAGTCCGGCGTCAGTGCTTATGTCCTGACGGTGCGTCCTTTTTCTTCTCCGGCGCCGGTGCCTCCGGCGGGGTGACGCTCACCACCGGCACCGTGCCGAAGGTGGCCTTTTTCTTTTTCATCCGCGTCAGTATTTCATCCGTGATGTTGACGTCCTCCTGCCAGGCAATGGCGGCGGCGGAAGGAAGCACCACCGTCCCCGGATGGTCGCTCAGCCACTCCCGCGCGGTCAGCGCCAGGACGTCGCCAATGGCCTTGTTGACGGCCTGCTCTTCCGCCTGATACTGCAGGTTCAGACGCTGCACCCCGTTCTCCAGCGCCGGGCGGGAAGGGTGAGTTCCCTTATCCCCGTAGACCGCATCCAGGGACTTTGCCCCCGCCTCGAGGCTTTCGCGGACCTTCTGAAGGTGGGCGCGCCCCGCCTCAGAGGGGGCCGACTCGCGGTAAATTTTATGGGTGTCAATCACGGCTATTCCTTTCATTACGCTGTCCTTTTTCATCTCGTTCGCTTTCGTGTCGCAGCCGGTCGCCAGCATGACCAGGCTCAGGGTCATCACGGCGGCCAGGCAGGTATTCAGTACGGTATTCATTACATCAGCTCGCTATGGTCTGTCAGAAGAGGGGAGGCCGGCGGCCTCCCCGCTGGTACGTTGCGCCGTCAGAAGCGCACGTTGTAGTTCATCATGAACCCCTTGTCCTTAATGCCGTCTTCCTGCCACTGGAAGGCGTTCACCGACAGCGCCCTGTTGTCCTTACTGTAATTCACGCCCAGTTCGGCCACGCCGTTCAGTCCGCCGCCCTTCTGGCCGTCATCCAGGTTAAAGTTAACGCCTTTCGCACCCTGCAGAGAGCCCGTACGCTGGCTTTTAGAGAAGCTCAGGTTCGGGCCGCCTTCCAGGCTCGCCGAGGCGGACCAGCCGTCTTTTCCGGCGTAGTCCAGCTTCAGGCCCACCACGCTGTCAACCGCCGTCTCGGTGCTGCTGCTGAGCGCCAGGTTGAAGTCACCCGCCCCGCGCTCGTGCAGCGCCCCGTTCACGGTATGGCGCATTTTGAGCCCCAGGGACGGGGTCAGGTTCAGCCCTTCCGCCAGGGTGATGTGCTTGCTGCCTTCCGTACGCAGCTCCATATACTGCTGGCTGTTGCTGGCATCGGCGACGCGGCTGGTATTGCCGTAGCTGATGCTGCGGCTGCTCTTCAGCTCGTGACGGTCATAGCGCAGGCTGTTCATCAGGCTGTAGTCATCCCCGAGGTTCAGGGTGTGCTTCAGGCCCATGAACTGGCTGTAGCCGCCCGTCAGGCCGTTATCGCCGGCCTGGCGCGTGCCGTTGCCGTTCAGGCGGGCCATACCGTACTCCAGGCCGACGGACTGGTGGTCGTTCAACGCGAAGGACTGCTTCAGGGCAAACATGTCATAGCGCACGTTGTTCCCCATTTCGGCCCGTTTATCGTTGCGGGAAATCACGTTGAACGCCAGGCCGTTGCCCATGTCCGGCGCTTCTTCCGACAGGCGGTCAAAGCGGGACGTCAGGATGCGGGCATCGTTGAACGCGGACGTTGCCTGCGAGCCGGAAATCTGGCGCAGGGCGCGGCTCAGCTCGTGCGCGCTCTTCAGGTTCAGGCTGGTGAACAGGCTGTTACTGGTGTATGCCCGGTCCAGCGCGTCAGCCACGCTGGCCACGCCCTTATCCTGCGCCACGTCGGCGTAGCTGTTTTTAGTCAGGGTCACGTCCACGTTGCCGCGGTCATTCAGGCCGGACTTCGCCGACCAGACCACGCTTTCTGAGCGGATGTTTTCAGCCCCCTCAATGTTTTTCCCGGTGACCACGTCATTAAAGGTCACGGTGCGGGCTGCGCTACCGGCGGTGAAGCCCGTGTCCACGGTGACGTCTTTCAGCACGGCGTTGCTGGCCTGCAGGCGGCCGGCATAGCCGCTGGCGGTGGTGCCGATGGTGTAGCCTTCAATCACGTTTTTCGCCACCGTGCCGTCAGGACGGGAAGGGCGGGTATAGTCGGTGTGAACCCCGCTTTCAATCACGGAGGCCAGGTCCGGCTGCTTAATGATGCCCGACCCGGTCACGCCGTCGGCAATCACGACATTCCCGTTGTTGATGATGCGGCCGTTCGCTCCCTCCCTGCTGAACGCAAAGGAGTCGTTCGCGAAGATGCTGATGGTGCCGTTGTTTTCCAGCACCGCCTCTTTACCGGCATCACTGCCAAGGCGCATGGCCACCATGCCGGTGTCCGCGGTGCCCGCGGTCCCCAGGCTGATGGTGCCGTTGTTGATGGCTTTACCGTCAGCGCTTCCCACGTGCATGCCGACCGCTCCCGTGCCGGAGAGGTTCATCGTGCCGTCGTTTATCGCCTGACCCGCCGTGCCGCGCAGTCTGAGGGCGGCATTGTCACTGCCTGTGGCCGTATAGCTGAGCGTGCCGGCTTCTGAGTTCCAGAACGAGGCGCGCGCATGGTCTGAATCCATAATCATGGCGCCGCTGTCACCGTTCGCGATGGAGCCGTCATTCACCACGGTGGCGTCGTCGCCGACCAGACCAAACAGGGTGTTGTTCTGACCGCTGACGCGCGTAATGTTCCCCTGGTTCAGGAATCCGCCGCCGTTGAACGATGAACCTCCGGCAAACACCATATCGCCCTGCGCGCCGTTGATAACGGTGCCGCCGGTGCTGCCCGGGAAAACGGCCGTAATGGCCTCGTTAAAGGTCGCCACGTTGCCCGCATCACCGCCGTTAACTATCACGTTCGGGTGTGGGGTCGTATCCGGCAGCGCCGGGCGGACAAAATCAGCGTGAACGTCATGCTCAATGCTGTCTGCCAGTCCCGGCTGCTTAATGATGCCGGCCCCGGTCACGCCCTCGGCAATGACCACCTGCCCGTTGTTAATGATGCGCCCGTTCGCCCCCTCTTTGCTGAACGCAAAGGAGTTGCCGGCATTGATGTTGATGGTCCCGTTGTTCTCAATGACCGCCGCGGCCGTGGCGTTTTTATCCAGCTTCATGGCGATAAGGCCGGATGAACCGTCGCCGCTTACCCCCAGGTTGATGGTGCCGTTGTTGACTGCCCGGGAGTTACTTCCGACATAAATGGCGATGGCGTCTTTACCGCTCACATTCATTTCACCGTCGTTAATGAATACGGAGTCAGTTGACCACGGATTGGCGGCGTAGCTGCCATTACTGCCGTTCTGAAGCGTAATCACGCCGTCCGTGGTGTTCCATACGGTCGTACCTGTGCCGGCCTGACCAATCATATTGATTTTGCCGGTGCCGGTAATTTCCCCGCGGTTAATCAGCAGTGAGGTGTTATTCTTCTCAAGCCACAGGCTCCCCGCGCCGTTCACCAGAACGTGACCGCCTTTTTCGTTTATCACGGTTCCGCCCAGGTGCACTTTGTTTCCGGTCTGAAGCGTACCGCCCTGCTGATTAACCAGCAGGGTGCCTGCATCAACCCACATATCGCTGCCGGAGGGCACGTTAATATTCCCCTGGTTAAATAAAGCGGAGCCTGACTGGACATCAATACGGCCATTTACGGTGCCGGTATTCTGCATCTGGCTGTGGTCTGAAAGGGTGGTTATCCCTCCGCTGATATGTCCGCTGTTATTCAGATTGCCCCACTTCGTCACCCTGATATTCCCGGTCACCTTGCCTTCCGCGTCATTATTCAGGGTGTCGGCAAAGCCGCCCAGCGAAACGGCGCCGGCCAGCACGCCGTGGTTATTCAGCACGGATTCCTGCCCGCCCGAGGTGATGGCACTGTTAATCACGCCGGAGGCGTCGTTGGTCAGCACGTTATTCGTCAGGCCGAGCGCGCCACCCGTAACGGTACCGGCATTGCTGAGGGACGCCCCCTTAAAGACATAAAACCCGTTTTCGGCGTCACGCGTCTCGCCCTGCGCCGCCAGCACGTCGCCATCTTTGACGGCATCAGTGAGCGGCACGTCGCTGCCCGGGTTCCACTCGTCCGCATCCTGGCAGGCCGCATCGCCGATGCAGATTTGCCCCAGGTTAACAATTTTGCTGTTGGCGTTGCCGTCCCTGTAGAACGGGCGGGCAATCGGGCCTGAGCCATCGGCGGTCAGGGCGTTTGCGGCGGCGGTAATGATGATTTTGCCGTTTTCGCCGTTGATGACGGTACCGCCCTGAATGGCCACCATCCCATACAGCTGGTCATGGCTGTCGGTGACGCCCGGCGCCACGTCCAGGGTGATGGTGCCCTGGTTGGTGACCTCTGCGCCATCCATGGCCAGCATACCTGTACCACTGTTGGTCACAGCAATGCTCCCTGTGTTAACGCTTTTCAGGGTGTTATTGCGGCCTACAATACCCGCCCCCAGACGGACTTTATCGCTGTCAGCTGCAAAACCGTCAATATCCCGCAGGTTAACGCCGTTGATATAGCCATTCAGGGTGATAGTTCCGGCATTGTTAAGATATCCGTCCGGATCATTTGTCTCAGCGTTATTAAGCATGCCGACAGCAGGGCCATTAAGCTCAATCAGGCCCTGATTGAGGTTTGCACTCCCCCCCCCCAGAGCAACTACACTGTTCTGTCGTTCAAGCAAAGGATCAGCTAGAGCTCCCTGCTTATCTCCGAGATTTCTCTCAGCAGAAGCTTTTATTATTCCTGAATCACTATTTAATACTCTGCCCTTACTGGAAATCACGCCCGCCGCCGGGTCCATAACGCCCGTGCCACCACTACGGCTGATTACCGTTCCGGTGTTTACAGCATTGTCATTCACCCCCCCGTAATAAAAATATTGAGCAACTTCACTACCGGATAAGTCCACATAACCTTCATTAATAAGGCTGCCTAAAAAAATCACATGTACTGATGAGAACCAGTCACCCGATGATTGCCCCCGATATTGTTTAATTGTTAGGGTTGAGTTTTTATCAAAAATAACCAGATTATCTGAATCCGAAGCACTGTTAATAAGCCTGACTCCATTGTTTGCTGCTTCGTTGTTTGCCGGGTGGGATTCAATCACAGACTGACCGCTGACAACGATGGTATTGCTACCGGAGAGATTCAATCCATACACACCAATGTTATCATTTCGTTTTACTTCAGCTCCGGCTTTATAAAGATTGATGCCCCCCCTGATTTCAACAAGGTTTCCATCGCCACTAATATTCATTCCGAATGAGCGTTTTTTATTCCAGTCAAAGCTTCCGTCGTGCAGCATGGCATCAGGGTCTGTAAAGGTGCCATTCAGCGCACCATCAAGAACAACGTGGTTGTTGCTCCCCGACACCTCCAGGCCCGTCATCACCCAGCCTTTTTCAGCCATATGATTAATCCCCGTAATGGCCTGCGTCATCGGGGAGTTGGTGAGGGAGAGGTTGCCGGTAATGTTCACCGTGTTGCCTTCACCACCCACGCTGACGCCCTTCGCTGCATCCAGCACGGCCGGGTCTGCCTTACTGGTGCGCAAGTCCACGTTAATGTTCCCGTCCAGGGTGACGGTGTTGTTCTGCCCCTGAATGTCGGCCGCCTGGCCCAGGTTATGGACGGTCCAGTCGCCCGTGTTGCTGAACACGCCGTCGCTGCCGGTCATGCGCACGCCCATTGAGCCCGCGTCTTCCACGCTGACCTCAGAGGTGTTCTTAACGGTTGCGCCATTACCGGAGATGTCAAAGCCGGTGGCGGCATTGGTCACCTTCATCACGCCGTTCTGGGCGGCATTCGCGCCGTCGCCCGTGATGTGCACGCCGGTTGAACCGGCCCCGTCGACCGTCAGCGTCCCGGTATTTGTGGCGGTACCCTTCTTACCGTCAATGGCAATACCGGTCCCGCCGTTGCGCACGTCGGTGTCGCCGTTAACGGTGGCGGTACCGTTGTCGCCCTGAATCACAACGCCGCTGGCGTTATCCACGTGAACGGGGCCGTTTACCGTGGCGCTGCCGTTCTGGCCGCTGATTTTTGCCCCGGTGGCGGCGTTTTCAGCGCGCAGCTCGCCATCGATGACTACCACGCTGCCGTCACCTTCCATGAGCGAGCCCGTACTGCCCTCACCGGAGACGGATGCGCTGCCTTCCTGGTGAAGGGTGTTGCCCGTGCCGGTGACCTTATTACCCGTGGCCCCCTGGGAAACGGTGTTGTCCCCCTGCTGCTTAACGGTGTTGTTGCTGCCGTTAACCACGAGGCCCGTCGAGCCCTGTTCAGCCACGTCCAGATTGCCCTGGCTTTCAATAGTGGAATCGACCACGTTATCCACCACGGTACCGGTGGCCGCGCCGCGAATGGTGGAGTCACCCTCAATGGTGACATCGAGCCTGTCGCCTCCGGCATCAATATAGTTACCCACCTGGCCGTCGCTCAGGCTGCCGGGCACTTCGACGTCCATATCATGAATCACCGGCTTATCGCCGTTGCCGTCACCGCCGTTGCCGGTGCTGCTGTCACCGCCGTTGCCGGTGCTGCTGTCACCGCCGTTGCCGGTGCTGCTGTCACCGCCGTTGCCGGTGCTGCTGTCACCGCCGTTGCCGGTATTGCTGTCACCAGATGCCCCGCCGGCATGGTGGCCATCATGGCTTCCGAGACCGGAAAAGCCTGCGCCCAGCCCGACGGCCGCCACGAGACCGGCAAGCCATTCAGCCTGCTCGTCAATCCAGCTTTTTTTCTCAGCCCTGACGCACTGCGCGGGGAGGGCATCGATTTCAGCCCTGCTCAGTACGCTAAGGTCTGCAGGGCAGTCCTGGCGGGCTTTATCCTGCGTAATATCAGAAGGTGACGCATAGGTATTTGAACTGAGCGCGAGCGTAATACTCAGCGCCAGTATTTTCTTGTTTGCGGAAATCATATTTTTATTCCCTTTATTCTGCATTAATAAAAGGCACGCCACTGTAAGCATGCGGACACCTGATTATCGGGAGATAATCAAATTCAGATTCTGTTGAAGGCACTTCCGGTAAATAATTAAACCGCGGCAGACCAGCTTCTGACGGAGTCGGTGATATAAGCCTGCTGCCTGCGGTAATAGTGCTTTTCCTCAGCTGATTTTCGCGAGGTATAAATAAGGTAAAAAAGATGCATCGCATTCAGCTGGGTGGCCTTATTCAGGCCGGACAACCCCATTTTCAGGGCAAGGGAATTCACCCTGCCGCTGAGCGTTTTTTCGGAGGTATTAAGCATTTGTGCCAGACGACGATTGGAAATGCCGCTCATCAGATAAAGCATCGCGCTCCATTCCGATGCCCTGACCCTGTCGGGATTAATTCTGAATACGCCCGCCGTACATGACAGACACTTTCTTATGGTGCTGATAAGTTGTTTCATGCCCATCCTGCCCGGAAGAATATAAATATTGCCGGTATAAAAAATCCGGGTTCTGGCCGGCCAGTGCGCGGGCTCAATAAATACGGCAAACGCCTTCTTATTCATCACGCCAGACAGAACTTCAGTCATCATGCTCTTGTCAGAAATGCTGATAATGACGACTGCGCCCTCGCAAAAATCTGCGTTACCTTTCTCATCTGCAATAAAGACATATTCAGGAGATACTGCAATAACATTACTGGCGTCAGTGAACGCATTGCGATAAAAAAAATTATCACTGATGACGATCATCTTCATTAAGCAGAGCCTTTACCATGCCGTACCACGGTACGGACAGACAGAAATAAACGTACCTGCCGGTACAATCCATTCCCGGCTACCGCCACTGAAGCATTAATCTTCCTGCAGTCCGCTCCGGGATTTTTCTTATATTACCTGTCGGATTAAGCCTAAAATAATGAAAGAATAATCTTAGGGTTAGATTGGAGATTCTTTAATACCGTGCCTAAACTTGCCCCATTGCAATCACGCAACATTTTCACAACCATGACACTGTCAGTGAGGCTGAATATGACGATTCAGAATCTTAATTAAAAGCTAAAAAGGCACGTTTTTCATAGGGATAGCACCACACTTGATTAAGAATTTTCCTGCGACTAATCTTAAGGTCTGGTTTGCAATGAAGGCTACCTTCATTTATTTAACAGGAGGACAACATGTCAGTGGAGGAGGATGGAGAGCAGTCGACACGAAATCTTTATCAGATTGAGGAGGATATTAATTTTCTCCCTGATGAACATCTGCTACAGAATGTAAAAACCGGTGAGACGGTTACTCTCCTGAGCACAGCTGCAGAATGTTTTAAAATCCTGATAGACGAACAGGGCAGAATAGTTTCCCGAAAAGAAATGAAAGAAAAGGTATGGGGTAAACGTGGCGTGGTCGTAAGCAGCAATACCTTTTACCAGAATATGCTTAATCTCCGACGGGGGCTTGAGAAGGTGGGGGCCGGGAGCCATCTTATTGCGACGTATTACGGTAAAGGTGTGGGGATTGATAATGGGGTACACATAAAGCGGGTGGCTTATAATGTTACCGGGGCCGCTTGTCCTGAAAATATGCTCACGGATCACAGCGATGAAACAGTGGCGACTGACGCGCAGGCGTTACCAGAAAATAAAATAACCTCAGGAAGGAAAGAGAGAATGTCCGGGTTAATGCTGATGAATGCTGTGCTGTTTCTGGTATGTATTGCCCTGTTTGCACTGAGTCAGAATATAAAACGTGAAAACTATTTCAGCCAGTACACGAAAACCCCTTATAAGGTTAAAACATGCAGTGTTTTTACAGACCCGGCAAAAATGGATGAAGGGGAGTTAAAGGATTTTTTAACGCACAATACGCCCGACTGCGAAGAAGGCGAAACACTCTATCTGTCATCTGTATATCCGGTTAAGCGCATGTCTGTTATCCGCTGTACAGGACATTTTTTACCGGGGGATGAATGCGAATCAGATTATTATCTGGAGTAAAAAAATCGGGATTGCTTACAGCAGCTGCTCTGCTTTCAGTCATTACCTGGCTGGCAATGGATAACTGGGGACAGTGGAAAGAGCTCCACTCGGCTACGATGACATGTGATGCGGTCATTAACGTTCATAAATCGAATGAGTTACTCTCCGTTCGCCTGAGATATTCCTTTCTCGGGAGTGAAGGAACGGCGACATTGTCCGGCATACTGAGTGAGGGCGACAAAATATCTGCGCACATCAGCAGGCATATATTTTTCAGCTACAGACGTGTCGATGATGGCGTATTTCTTGAGAATACAAAAACCACTATTTCGCTCCAGGATACTGCCGGCCCTGAGGGACTGAAAAACCTCCTGCCCGCGTTCTACACGGAGCATGGCGCCCGCACCAGCTTTCAGGTGTATGCCCAGAAACCGGGCGGCTATATCTTTGTTAAGGATTTTACGCCGGCTTTTTACTGTGCAGAGCTGTGACCTCAACGTAGATGTTCAGACAGCATTCGGGACGTCTGAAAGTCAGGAGCAGCCAGGGCCTCTGTAGCGCTCGGTGATGAATATTACCTCTCCGGAAAGTGTCTTAAGTGATCTATCTGAACGGTACAACCTGTCTGCAACTGACGGGTGCCGGCGGCATACGCCGTATAAAAGAGGGTGATTCGCTTGAGGAGAATGAGAGCCGGAACTGATCACCACCAGACACAAGGAATGAGAGCAGAGGAATGAAATTAACAGAACCCAGACTGAATAAGCTGATCAGTGAATATGAACGCCCTGGTTTGTGAGGACAGCCTGCTTACGCGCCGGGAGCGCGAGGAACTGGACCGGGCCGTAGCCGCCATCGGTGCCATGAAAGTGCGCGTAAGCTTGAAAAAGTCCACAGTTTCGGCAGCATTGAAATGAAAGTAATAAAAGCAGGAACGTCAGCCCGACCCTCGTTTCCGCATGCTGGCGAACCATGACGGGAAGAAAACGGGATGATGTTGCTGATGCCCTCGAATCCGTACCGGACGAAGCAGTGAATGTTGAACTGTTATGGCTGGCCGAAAAGCTGGGGGCTTACCCCCTACAATGTGGTCTGTAAGATAGCGGCATTTCAGGGAAATGCCAAAAAAGTGGAACGATCAGTACCGCAAGGTTTCTGACGATATCCGCAAGTCTGGCCTGAGCATCAGCTATTATGTTCAGTACAACGGGCTGAATTTAACCGCTTCCCGATCTATTCTGTCAAAACACGGTATTGTCTTATAGACATTTTTGAAGCATGCCGCTTAAGTGAAACGACTTCTTCCCGATGCTATTGCAGAAACTTCATGACGAGACAGGAATGGCTGTTACGCCTCAGACGCCGTACTTCCAGAGACACGCTTGAAAAGTGACAGACAAGAACAAATACGATCTGACCGACGACGAGCTGGAGCCCTTTAATGCAGCTGTCAATTACCGGCTGGCAGAACTGACTATGGGGAAGTTGTATGATCGGATACCGCCAGGTGTCCGGGAGTTTGTAAAATAATGTAAGCGAGTTTTCTTGCGCCAAATACTCTCCTGATCTGACAGAATTATGTAAGATTTTGATATTTAACTTATGTTGTGAGAGAGCTATGTCTATAGTAGTTAAACTGAAATATCCGTCCCGGGGCTTAAGATGTTTTGCTGGACTTTTGCCGGACAGTCCAGGTCGTCACATGAACCGCATTGATTCATCCCCTTATAGATATAAAACGTTTCTGACACTTCCGTGTATTGAAATATACCACCATAAAGAGTGATTGCTTTTGCATTTTTATGCCAGAAATCAAGGAATATAAAGTATCTATCCCGAAAAGAAGCCTTTATCATAACCGCAATCTCATAGTCTTCCATATTATAAAAGTGTCGGTAAGGCCTCCATCTCTTTCTGTCTCGGTAGTAATCAAGTACAGATGACATATAAAAATGACATTCGGGTGTATTTTTTATCGATTCTCTGATTGCATTCTTCAGGCAGGTAGCAATGTGTATGTAATCTGGTTTATTATATTCACCGGAACTAATATCATTTATCGATACGTAGTTTAAAGGTGGGGTTTCTCCTATAAGTCCGGTATGGTAATAGGAATTGTAACTTCCCATGGGATATTCTCCTCTCAAAATTTGTTTAATTAGTTCATGCGAGCGTCTGACCGGTAGTGCCGGGCAGAATGTTAAGGATTTTTTATGAATATCGCAGATGTTGAGCCATTTTAGCATCCAGGATGCCCTGAAATAGCCATATCCGTTGACCTTTAACGAATCCCTGATGCAGTCGATACAGAACCCAACGGGATGACTACCGGAAATATTATAGCTTCCTTTAATCGAATAGAGATTTTTTATAACTGACATATATTCCAGTGGATTACCGAAGATATGCGTATTTTTCTTGATTAAACCGGAGTTTCGACCAAGCGTAAGAATGTCCCGGTCGCTATAACTCATAAAAAAGTTTCTTATTTGTGTGCTGAGCTTTAAGTTAAATCGCCAGTTACCCTTGTTGTCGGTCAAATTGGCAAATTGTTCGACGCCGTTGATCATACAGACTCTGAAGATGAAGCTGTGCAGCGTTTCATCTGGCTGATAGACCGTCCTTAATAACATTTAGACATCCTCTTTATTCCGGGTGAATGTTATTGACTGTATCAAAATATTTTTTACGCATCTTAATATTTACATATTACCCGTTGCCTGTCTACGAATTATTGGGGGTGAAACATTTGCAACGGGTGGTTTTTTATTTTTTTTAAATTCTGTGGATATATTGATGTGTGATTTTTTCAGGCAGGAGATTAATGGATTGTGTTTTTTGCAACCCATTGTATTTGATGTTGTTTTTATTTTATTCTGTCTTCTGTTGGTGTTAGTACTGAAGCCAGACACACTACGCAGTTGCGGATGACGGTTTCCAGGATAGCATCAGCCGATATTTAACTGATGAAGGCAATATAACAGGAGTAAGATTCTGGCAGGTGGCTGTGGTGAAGGGCTGTAAAGCAGCGCTTTCCACTGGCTTACCATATTTGTCCGCACAGGAAAGAGGGCGTTACAGGTATTCTCTGACCGGCAGGCCAGATGATTAATCTCCTCAAAGAGCGCCTGAGCATTTTCTACTGAGAGTCTGTGAAAAAGTCCTGAAATTAGCGGTGACTCACTATGGCTGACAAAGCCAGGCGCTGACTGACATATCAGACTCAGTGCAGAAGATGTGAATCTCGCAAATTCAAAATCATAATGCCCACCGAGTGTTATCGTCTTTTCCCTGTTGTAAGGAAAGTGCAGATGCAGTGAAGAGAGTCTGGAGTCAGCAATATGATTTAGTCTGACCTGATGATGATGACAGGATGTTATGCCTGCTATCTGATGCTGTCGGTGCCAGTATGCCACACCGTATTTCCTGATATCACAGTGTATGCACACCGGACAGTGCTTTAATACTGCAGGGTAATGCTCCGCAAAACGGCTTAATTTACAAAGCGTATGTAACCTTGGGGCAGCAACGGTCAGGTCCTTAAGCTCAGTTCGGTACTCAGGTAAAGCCCATGCAAAGAGCGGGATCAGCGTCTGGTTTAACCAGAGCTCAGGCCCGGTCTCTGCGGTATGCTCAGAAAGGATGTTCAGCGATGTAGTTAATGACGGATGAAGAGAACGCGTGGTGTTGTTGAGAAAAGCCCTAAAAAAATGCTCTGCCGTCAGACCATAAACATTCCGCGTTCTTACGCAGCGGCTGAAAAGCGTTTCCTCCGGCAGGGCGGGCAGAATATACATGGTGCACCACATAAATGCCTGTGACTATCTTCATTATAGCGGTCCTTCCTGCGAAGGATCGGTACACAGCAGGCCGTAAGCAGCTAAGCGTCCTAAATTTTCCTGTTCTGCAGAAAGGTTCCGGAATACCGAACGGTATTCTATGCGGGCGATTTTATCCTCGAATGATTTGAGCACATCCATCGTCTTATCATACAGCTCAGTATGCTGGGGGCGGCTCAAATCTCCTGCAACAAGTACGTATGCTGGCTCGCTGCCGTCGTCATTTATCGCTTCTGAAATGGGATTTATATTGTGTGCGTCAGGCTTAACGGCAACAGAAGCAGGGGCTGAAAAAATGGCTGTAAAATCCGGGAAATCCTCTGCGCGGACTGACAGGGGCGGAACGGCCGCCCGGAGTACGGCTTTATTGATGACCTCATTACCGCTGCCAATTACGCGCAGTTGCGCCCTTCTGTAAATAAGCTGTGCGACGGAAAGATTGCCTCTGGAAAGTAAAAAGAGCTCTTCGTTCAGTTCTCTTGTTAACGGTGTCTCGACGTTCGTCCACTGAAGCGGCCAGAGATAGGTAATAAAAGACTGCCAGTCTGGGGTATTGTAGCCCGGCGCTGAGATTATCATAAAGCCGCCGGATTCAGCCCTTCTTGCTATCCTGAGTTTTTTAGAAAGTGTTTCCTCAAACGGGTGATTGCCACAAAAAACAAGTGATACCCCCAGCGAATCAACAATCTCGTGCAGAAAGTCAATCAGGGTGGCTTCGCCTCCTGTGCGTGAGAATTTAAGCCGTTGCATTTCATCAATAACCAGAACCCCCAGAAAAGAGGATTTAATCTTTTGACCTATCTGTCGTGCCAGCGATCCGTTTCGGGTTGCAGGTTTCGTTGTGTCCAAACCCAGAACATTATCTAGCATCGCAAGGATGGATTCGCAGAGGTCACGGACGCTGGCATTATAGGGACAGTTTACCTTGATCCATATGACTTGATGAGAGACGCCGGGAAAATTGCCTTTGTACTCTGTATGCTCGATAACCTGAGGAAAATAACCAAGCACCTGTTCCAGCATCGTCGTTTTGCCTGAACCACTGTTCCCGACGATGGTTACGGTATCGGCACTGGGATGAAAATAGCCGTCCTCAGGCTCGATGTCCGGTCGTTCATCCGCGTAGTAGTGCAGGTATTGCTGAGTACTGCTCCTTAGAGGATTTCTTGCGGCGTAACCGTCCCGGATAACCCTCTCCAGATATTTATAACATTCTGTGTAGCACGTCTGGGGGCAACGGAAATTTTTAATGCGGTCAACATAATGCCCCCTTACAGAAGCTGAGCCACTCCATCGGATATGTTCATCAGGCGGAGGAAAATGGCTGAAAGTCAGCAAAATTTCCTGTTCCTCAAGCACTCTGGGTAATGCTTCGATTAACGGGTTACCTCTGTGTTCAGGAAGAATTGCTTCACGATACTGTGCAATGACTTTTTTCATTTTTTATCTTCCTGAGTGTTCTTGCGTCCTTTTTGCGTTGCCAGCCACCGTTCTTTTTCTTTTGGACCCGGAAGCAGAGTGATGTTATCAACTGTAGCCAGAGGAAGTTTGTGAGTTTCAGGCTCCGGAGCATCAGTGTTTCTCCCGAGCTCCTCCTTTTTATTTTTGGAAATGTTCTTCGTCCGGCTTCTGTTGTGTTCTCTGAGAGAATAGAGACGCTGCAGGCCTGCCTCGTTTAATTTCTCAGCATAATCATTCACGAGGTGGGTAACTGGTGTTACGGGTGATTTTTCATATTGCAGGTCAATCCAGTCGGCGAGCACATCTGATTCAAGATGAGGCATCCCTTTAAATATGTTGCGTTTCTCAAGTAGGTGGTGCTTTGAAAACGGTTTGTTTTTATCAAGGCGCACATAGATATGGTCAACGCAATTATCATCAATGCGGGCATCGCAACGGGATTGACCAAACACACGCGCAGCTGATGCCAGGTCATCGTCACACTCATAAAATAGATTACCGTACTGTAATCCGCCGGGGGTGATGCAGACCTGTTCCGGCGGCAAAAGCCGGGAAATGACTTCATCTTCATTAATCGTATGGGCACTGAATCTGCTTTTTTTCAGACTGATTTTCCAGCTGTTCAGCGGTGACATCGCGAGGTCATATTCGATCAGGAGAGGATTTATGTACGCCAGTTCTTTAAAAATAGACTGATTGTGCTCAAGGACAGCCAGAATTATTGTCCTGGTGAACTCCTGTAATGTCAGACAGGCTCGCGATGCCGGGAGTGGTTCTCCTTTGATAATTTTACCGCCCCGGGTGGAGCCCAGCAGGGGATGGATTGCCTTCTGATTCAAAATCCCGAACCGTCTCTCAACCACACTTTTTCTGTCAGCCCTGTAGACAGGCGCAATTTCAAGCGTAGTCATGGGGGTGACCTTATCCTGAGGCTGGAGACCTATCATCTCTCCGTTGTCGCATATCAGCTTTACCGGGATGTGCGAGCATGGCCATTGCCTTTCAGAAATATTGATGCCGAACAGTTTGCAGAAATTCTTTTTGGGCATGAAGCAGTTAGCCAGGGCCTGTCTGGCTGCCCTCCATGAGGCATGGTACAGCGAGACATGGACGCCGGTAATCATTCTTGTTGCACGGTCCACGACCGTATAAATGGTAGGTCGGCCAATCACGCTTGTTTTGTTAAGAGCTGAGACAAGATGCACATCGGCGACAGTGGCGTCGATTTCAAATACGTCTCCTGGTAGCGTGCTGGTGTTCGCTGCAGAACCCGTACGGGCCCGCTGATTTTGTAAGAAGTTTGATTCGGTAGATTTTGAGCGGATTCGCGTTCCGGTGGTGATCAGTTTTTTTGACCAGTACTGAAACTGCCGCGGTGACGGGATGTGGGGGGCTTCGTTTGTCTGCCGGGCTCTTTCAGTTTCGTCCCTGAAAAAGTCATTGGTGTATTTTTTATATGTTTCAGCAAGTGAGCATCCGTTAACTTTCAGATAGTACTTCCTGAGCGATTTAAGGATATTCTTTTTATCAGTGTCCCTCATTATAAACGTACTGGCGCGTTGCATTGACAGAACCCGATTTTTTTTCTTTCTGCCGAGAGGCACGGCTGTCGTTTTACGCTCTTTTCCGGGGGCACCACTTTTCGAGTAGGCCGGGAGCAGACTATAAATGTTCTGACCATAACGCCAGTAAAGAACCAGTAGCATTCGGATACGAAGTGAATTTACCCCCTTGTCAGATGCGTACCGTACCAGCGCCAGTGAGCGTTTTGACAGTGCGTATTCAAAGAGGAACTTGTTATCGTTGATGAGAGGCAAAATCAGCTGATAATTTTCATCCCGTTTTCTTTTACTTAGTGGGTCGATATCGTCTTCATCAACAAGCATGTACACCGGAAGAACGAAACGGGTGCAAACGACTGTCCGCGTTTTGGCCATGATGCAAAACCGCTGGAATGAAAATATGAAGGGTTTGCTTATCCGTCTTTCCTGAAGCTCAAACAGAATTATGGCATCCTGATCAACATCAATGTGCAAAACCCGGTATAAGCCACGCTTCATCTCAACAGAATTATTGCTTTCCCAGACACTGTTTTTTGTTATACCCATCGTTCATTCGCCTTCTGATGATATGTGTTACTTAACACACGTAGAACGCCGAGTTCAGGAATGGGGGTGGTTAAATCAACCTGAATGAACTTTTTAGCGATAACTATCTGAATGATGGTCATGATGTCGCTGTCTTCGAGATTCAATCTCCGGGCCTGAGACGAGCATAGGGCTTCTAAAGCATAGTCACCTGGCTGCAATGCCTGAATAACGTCATCGAAGGGCAGGTGTTCGTAGTGTGTCGCATCGATTCTTATGGCTGATGTTGTCCATGCAATATTTTTACTTCTTATCCTGTTAAGTTCAGACCCAACGTAAACCTTAAATTCAATATCATGCAGAGCCCAGAAAAACCGTTCGATTTCTAATTTTTCTGCCATCCGAAGGGTAGGGGGACTGTCAGGTTTTACCGCAAAGGCTTTGTATTTAATGCCTCCGCCAGGGTCTTTTATCGTCAAAAGGAAGTCGGTCGTCATCACGTAGAGAACTGGAGGGCCTTTTATTCCCCTGACGAGAGGATGCTTGACTCCGAGGTACCCGGCTATCTGTTCGGTGAGATTAAGGGGCAGTAGGGGGAATTGCTCGCGGATATCAATAACGGAATCATTGAATTCAGCCTGATAGAAAAAATCGCTTTCAATAGAGGACATGAAGTGGTGATTTCGTTGGGTTTTCAGACCAAAAATCACAGAACGATTACCATATGATTTTACATCCTGAACTCTAAGCCAGGGCTGGTAATCCTGAAGTTGTCCTGAACCTACACCTTTGCTCAGTGCCTTTTCGTAATCCTCGTAGGAACTAAGCCTTCGTTGACGACTCATGATAAGTATTACCGCGAAAGACTATGTAAGATGCATGCAGTGTACCTAACTCAAATTTAAGTATACAACTTTAGTGTCATTTCCGCCGTGTTGATTTACAACTTTGGCGCTTAATATACAACTTTATTGTCTTTTCACATCTCCTTCGTGTTTGTCTTGTGTTGTGGCACACTAGCACCATAGCTAACTTTTAGTAAGTACGTACAAAAAGGTAAGTATGAAAACAACGATACCGACGCTCAGCGAACAAATGCGCGATGGCAATCTTTTCGCGGAACAGTGCCCTTCACGAGAGGTGCTCAAACACGTGACCAGCCGCTGGGGGGTACTGATTCTGCTGGCGCTGCGCCAGGGGACGCATCGCTTTAGCGATCTGCGCCGTAAAATGGGCGGGGTGAGCGAAAAGATGCTGTCCCAGTCGCTTCAGGCGCTGGAGCAGGACGGGTTTGTCGATCGCGTATCGTATCCGGTCGTGCCGCCGCACGTAGAGTATAGCCTGACGCCGATGGGGATCGAGGTCAGCGAAAAAGTCGCCGCGCTGGCGGACTGGATTGAGGTGAATACGCCGAAGGTGATGGCGAACAGGGACGATCGTGCGGCGTAAAAGCCGGGTGGCGGCTTCGCCTTACCCGGCCTACCCGTACTCTTTCATCCCGTAGGCCGGGTAAGCAAGCGCCACCCGGCACAATCGCCGCTACTTGCTCAAATCCACCTGATAAATCGCGAACCCGATATCATCCGTCGCGACCTGTTTCATCGGATATTGCGCCTTCTCCTTGATAAACGCGGCTGCCTTGTCGGACGGTGACGTTTCAAAACGGATATCCAGCGGCGTATCGCTGTGGATCGGCGCCAGACGCCAGTTGTTATCCACCGCCGGATGAATTTCGCCGGCCTTTTTCGACTCGGCGCTGATCCACGCCGCCAGCACAGAGCGGTTCTCGTCCGGCGAGGCAAAGGCGATGTGTCCATCTCCAGTACCGGCAAACTTACCGCCGTAGGCACGGTAGTTATTGGTCACCACCAGGAAAGTGGCATTCGGATCGATCGCCTTGCCGTTGAAGGTCAGGTTTTTAATGCGCTCCGCCTGCGGGTTGATCGCCTGACACTCACCGTCATATTTCGCCGGTTGGGTGACGTCAATCTGGTAGTTCACGCCGTCGATCACGTCGAAGTTGTAGGTGCGGAAGCCGTCCCAGTTAATCAGCGACTGCGGCTTGCTGCTGCGCGGGTCAATCTGGTTAAACTGTCCGGCAGAACACTCCAGCCACTCCTTTACCTCTTTCCCTGTGGCTTTAACCACTACCAGCGTATTCGGATAGAGATAGAGATCGGCGGCATTACGGAAGGTGAGCTGGCCCTTTTCGACCTCAACATAGCTTGCCGGGTCATTCTTACGTCCGCCCACTTTGAATGGCGCAGCGGCGGACAGGACCGGCAGCTTCGCCAGATCCGGATCGCCCTGCACAAAGTGTTCGGCATAGGCTTTCTGCGCCATGTTGACGACCTGGACGGTCGGATCGTCCTGCACCAGCGCCAGGAAGCTGTACATGTTGTCGGCGGATTTACCGATCGGCTTGCTGACGAATTCGCGCGTGGCGTCGTGATCGTGCTTCAGCACGTCGACCAGTTTTTTATCTTCCGCCGCCAGTGATTTTTTTGCTGCCGCGTCGTAGATCGGACGCGCTTCGGCTTTTGACTGCGTCACCTTCCAGCGGTCGCCGTCGTTATTCAGCACCAGATCCACCACGCCAAGATGGTCACCCCACATGCCCGGCATCACCGACGGCACGCCGTTGAGCGTGCCTTTCCCGATATCCGCCCCTTTGATGCTGGCGAAGTCTTTGCCCGGGAAGACCGCGTGGGCGTGGCCGAACAGGATCGCATCGACGCCCGGAACCTCACTCAGGTAGTAAACGGAGTTTTCTGCCATGGCCTGGTACGGGTCGGCGGAGAGACCCGAGTGGGCGACAACGACCACCAGATCGGC
The DNA here is from genome assembly GCF_900110475.1 of Enterobacter sp. NFIX58. Lineage (NCBI taxonomy): Bacteria > Pseudomonadati > Pseudomonadota > Gammaproteobacteria > Enterobacterales > Enterobacteriaceae > Enterobacter > Enterobacter sp. NFIX58. The sequence continues at coordinate 98,469 of NZ_FODW01000004.1, forward strand.
GCCTTTCTCACGCATTTCCGGCACGTATTTGCGCGCGGTTTCGGTGATGTCGTTAACGGTCACCTTACCGTCGAGGTTGGCCTTATCCCACGTCATGATCTGCGGCGGGACAAAACCAATATAGCCGATGTTCAGCGTCTGCTTTTTCCCGTCCCGATCGACAACCTCGGTCTCTTTAATCAGGTAAGGGGTAAAGAGCGGTTTTTGGGTCTTAACGTCGATGATATTGGCGTTAACGTACGGGAATTTTGCACCTGCCAGGGCATCGTGCAGGTATGTCAGACCGTAGTTGAATTCATGGTTGCCAAGGTTACCCACGGTATAGTCCAGGGTGTTCATCGCTTTATAAACAGGATGGACCTCGCCTTTTTTCAGCCCCTTAGTCGCCATGTAATCCCCGAGCGGACTGCCCTGAATGAGATCGCCGTTATCGACCAGCACGCTATTTTTCACTTCGCCACGTGCGGCATTGATCAAACTTGCCGTGCGTACCAGTCCGAATTTTTCCGTCGGGGTATCTTTGTAGTAATCGAAGTCCATCATGTTGCTGTGCAGATCGGTCGTTTCCAGAATACGCAGATCTACCGTCGCCGCCTGAACGCTCGCTGCAATCAGCGTCGCCAGAAGCGTTGCACTAAACTTAATCATCAGAGGAGTCCTTTTTTCGATGCAGACCACAAAAGAGTATGTATCTATAGCTTGTTGCTTACAGAAATGTGAATCCTGACAGAAAAATGTAACCTGAAACCGGAATTGCTTCACAGATAGCGGAATTGTTCACATTACGATATAACTAAAACAAAGAGTTAACCTCACTGCGTTAACAAAGAGGTGGAAAATGCTAGATAAAATTTGTCAGCTCGCACGGGATGCGGGAGATGCCATCATGCAGGTGTATGACGGTATTAAACCTATGGAGGTCGTCAGCAAAGCGGACGACTCTCCGGTCACGGCGGCAGATATCGCGGCGCATAAGGTGATCCTGAAAGGGTTACAGGCCTTAACGCCGGACATCCCCGTCCTGTCAGAAGAAGCGCCGCAAAGCTGGGACGAACGCCAGCACTGGCAGCGATACTGGCTGGTGGACCCCCTGGACGGGACAAAAGAGTTCATCAAGCGCAACGGTGAATTCACCGTCAATATCGCCCTGATTGAGAAGGGTAAAGCGGTGCTGGGTGTGGTCTACGCGCCGGTCATGAAGGTGATGTACAGTGCTGCAGAAGGGAAGGCGTGGAAAGAAGAGTGCGGCGTGCGCAAGCAGATCCAGGTGCGCGATGCGCGTCCGCCGCTGGTGGTGATTAGCCGCTCGCACAGCGACAGCGAGCTGCAGGAGTACCTGCAGCAGCTGGGTGAACACCAGACCACCTCGATTGGCTCATCGCTGAAATTCTGCCTGGTGGCGGAAGGACAGGCTCAGCTCTATCCCCGCTTTGGACCGACGAACGTCTGGGATACCGCCGCGGGGCATGCGGTTGCTGCGGCCGCCGGGGCGCATGTTCATGACTGGCAGGGCAAGCCGCTGGACTACACCCCGCGCGAATCCTTCCTCAACCCCGGCTTCCGCGTCTCTATTTATTGAGCCAGCAGCTTATGCAGCAGGTCGACCACCTGCTGCACCTCTTCCTGGGTCAGCGCCCCGTCTTTCACCCACTGCACGCGACCTTCTTTATCCAGCACGATAATCGCGGAGCTCTCTTCCTCCAGCTGCCAGGCCTTACGGGTGACGCCGTTGCTGTCGACGATAAACTGCGACCACGGGTAGAGCTTTTTATTGCTCTCAAGGCTTGAGCGCACAAACATCCCGGAACCCGGAATGGCGTCATCGGTATTCACGATCGTGGTGGTCTGGTAGCGGTCGTGTGGGAATTTTGCGGCCTTGATCGCTTCCACCAGGCTGGCATTTTTCTCTTTTGCAGATGTACGACCGGCAATATGTTGTACAACTCTCACTTTGCCCGCGAGCTGCGCGCTATTCCAGGCTTTGTAGCTAAACTTATCATTGTCGAGAATCAATTCTCCCCGGTCAGCAATGCCGACTGGCGGTACACGTTGTCCTTTTTCAATGTTGTGAGCACTCGCCCACAGGGGCAGCAGCAGGCAGGCTGCTGCAAGGATATTACGTAGGGTCATGGCGTTTCCTTATTGTTTGCAGGTGATCCGACCACTTGGTCATACGCTTTTAATGATAAGTGCGATCAATGTGGTTTTCCCGCAATCCCGATGCCAGTTTGCGGGTGAACGCACATATCCATGAAAAAACGACGGCTTATACTGCGCTCAGTCACGCTTTGCAAAGATTATTCTGAATAATTGTAATCAAACGGTAAATAAACTTATGCACACTGGGTAACACCGTAGTTCTGGTCTATAGTCATTGGGCATTAAAATTTGCGCTCAGGACAGTCGGGCCGATTGTGGCACCGCAAGAGCGTATGATTCGCAGGAGATACAAGAATGAAAATTTTCCAACGCTACAACCCGCTTCAGGTGGCGAAGTACGTGAAGATCCTGTTCCGTGGACGGTTGTACATCAAGGATGTTGGCGCTTTTGAGTTTGATAAGGGCAAAATCCTTGTCCCAAAAGTGAAGGACAAACAGCACCTGTCTGTGATGTCCGAAGTCAACCGTCAGGTTATGCGTCTGCAAACTGAGATGGCTTAACCAACGTGCTATGCAGTAGTAGTAGATAAAAAGACGGCTCCCGATGGGAGCCGTTGATGTTTGTGGGAGGCAGGAACGTTACGCCGACACCTTCTCTTCCGCATCCGGCAGCTTCGGCACCAGTACGGTCGGTTTGTTGTCGATACGCGTCACCAGCAGCTGGTCGATGCGGTAGTTATCAATATCCACCACCTCAAACTTGTAGCCGGAGAACTTCACCGAGTCGGTGCGTTTCGGGATTTTACGCAGCATAAACATCATAAAGCCGCCGATGGTCTCGTAGTTTCCGGACTGCGGGAACTCGTCGATATCCAGCACGCGCATCACGTCTTCAATCGGCGTGCCGCCATCAATCAGCCATGAATTATCGTCACGCTGAACAATCTGCTCTTCCAGCCCCTGGCCTACCAGGTCGCCCATCAGCGTGGTCATGACGTCGTTGAGGGTAATAATACCCACCACCAGCGCGTATTCGTTCATGATCACCGCGAAGTCTTCCCCGGCGGTTTTGAAACTTTCCAGCGCTTCTGAGAGCGTCAGGGTGTCCGGCACAATCAGGGTATTGCGGATCTGCACGCCGCTGTTCAGCGCCAGGCTCTGGTTCGCCAGCACGCGGTTCAGCAGGTCTTTGGAGTCGACGTAACCGATGATGTGGTCGATATCTTCATTACAGACCAGGAACTTGGAGTGCGGATGCTGCGCCACTTTGTTCTTCAGGCTCTGCTCATCTTCATGTAAATCGAACCAGATAATGTTTTCACGGCCCGTCATGGAAGAGGGCACGGTACGGGATTCCAGTTCGAATACGTTCTCAATCAGCTCATGTTCCTGCTTGCGCAGCACCCCGGCCAGCGCGCCGGCTTCCACGACCGCATAAATATCGTCAGAGGTGATGTCGTCTTTACGCACCATCGGTAGCTTAAAGATGCGGAAAATGACGTTTGCCAGGCCGTTGAAGAACCACACCAGCGGGCGGAACACGAACAGGCAGAAGCGCATCGGGTTGATGATACGCAAAGCCACAGCTTCTGGCGCAATCATACCGATGCGTTTCGGGGTCAGGTCGGCGAAGAGGATGAACAGCCCGGTCACCAGCGAGAAGGAGAGGATAAAGCTCAGCTGTTCGGCCAGTTCGGCGGACATGTACTGCGCAAAGAGGCTATAAAACGCCGGGGAAAACGCCGCATCGCCCACGATACCGCCGAGAATGGCGACCGCGTTCAGACCAATTTGCACCACGGTAAAGAACGTACCGGGGTTTTCCTGCATTTTGAGAATGCGTGAGGCGTTGATGTTGCCTTCGTCGGCAAGCAGCTTCAGTTTGATTTTACGGGACGCGGCCAGCGAGATCTCGGATATCGAGAAAAATGCACTGACGGCAATCAGACAAAGTATTACTAAAATACTGTTTAACATAGTTTATCCGGCTTCTCGCCAGATCCTCAGAAGGGGAGTTGATACCATTTGTGTGGAAACACATTGAACATCAGCTCGTAGCGTTGAGCCGATTATTTCAGCGGGTAGTATAGCGTAAAGAGATGTAAATCTGCCAGAGGTCACATTTTTGGCATAAAACAGACCGGACAGCGGGCGCTGTCCGGTACATCGCGTTATTTCACGGTAGACAGGCGGACATCGCCCACCGCCCGACGGGTGGCATCGCCTCCCCATACCTGATCGTATTCATAGCCCGTGAGTTGTTTGATCACCACGCGGGTGCTGGCATCGCAGTCGCGGTAATCGCCACCCAGCTTACGGCGCGCAATCTCCTTGAGGAGCAGCTTGTGCGTCTCACGTGTCAGCTTGAACCTGTAGGTGGTGAAGAAGCTTACCGCCAGCAGAGCAGCCGTTGCGAAGATCATCAGGCCGATAATCGCCCCCAGCGCGCTTTCAGGCTGCGCGCCGCTGCCCTTCACAAAGCCGGACTCCTGCAGCACCAGGCCAATAATCATGATGGCAATCGCCACGGTGCTTTTGCGGGTCAGGACCATCACCCCGGCAAAAATCCCTTCGCGGCGCTGCTGGGTCACCATCTCGTCAATATCCGGAATGAAGCTGTAGATATTCCACGGAATATAGTAGAGGCCAGAGCGGGCGGCACCGAGCAGAATAAAGACCGCGGAGAACAGCAGCGTCGGTACCTGCGTTTTGGTGAGGTAGACCGTAAACAGGAAGGCCAGCACCAGGAAGATACAGCCGTAGGAGAGCCGCAGGGCGGCAGACGGCGTGACGTTCAGTCGGTTCAGCAACAGCATAAACCCATACGTGCCGGGTACCGAGGCGAAGGCCGCAATGCTCAGCCACCCGGATACCGCAGCCGCATCCTGGCTCAGACAGTACACGACATAATAGGTAAACACCGAACCGAACACGTCCATCGCCGTGAACGAAAAGATATAAATAATAATATGCAGGCGGAACGCGCGGATACGGAAGGAGGAAAAGAGATCCAGCACCAGATATTTCAGGTGATTCAGTAGCCCGCCGCTGCGCTGATTATCCACTTTAAAACTGGATTCCTGCTGCACATCCTTCGCTTCCCAGGTGGTGTACCAGGTAATAAATACCGCAAGGCAGAACACGCAGGAAAATATCAGCCCGGTGAGGGTATAGGTAAACGGATTATCTTTCCCCGTGAACTGCATAATCACCCCGGGAACGGATACCGCAAGAAAACCGCCCAGCTGGGAGCAGATCATCCGCACGCCGGACAGGCGGCTACGCTCTTCATACCGGTTCGTCATTTCAGCCGCCAGGGTCTCCCAGGGAACCAGCACCATCGCCGACAGCAGCTCAATAGAGAGGTAGGTGCCCAGGTAGTACCAGTAACCCATGTCCGTCAGCCATAACAGGGCATACAAAAACATGAGCGGTGAACTGAGTAATAAAAAGAAGCGGCGACGGCCAAATTTACGCCCGAGCCAGGTATCCCCGAAGTTATCGGTGATATAACCCATTATCGGGCTTAATAGCGCATCAATCACGCGGGCAATGGCGAATATTGATCCCGCTTCAATGACTGAGAGTCCGCAATAGGTGGTGTAAAAAAATAACAGCCAGGTGCCGATAATGGCGAAAGCGCCTCCGCCAAAAAGATCGGTTACGCCGTAGCCGAGCGCTACGCCATAACCCACTCTACGTTCAGTTGGTTTGACCATAATAATATCCAGTGTAGGGTAATGATTAACCCGTTTTTCGGGTCGTTTTTTTATTGAGTGCTGGAATACAAATTACGTTCTAGTTATTGATATCTATCCATTGTCTTAATTGAGATGAGCGGTAAATAGCCTCCACAAGCGTGAGTGAATGTCCGGCTTCACGGATGTTGGTGTAATCCGTGTGCCCCGGGTGGGTGATGGCGTGATAAAACCTGCGGATCGCCTGTTCGTGCCCCAGCCCCCAGTAGCTTTTGACCGAGCCGTCGGGAGAGTCATCGCTGGCCAGCCTGAGGCGCTCGCCGCGGGTGATGCACCAGAGCACGTTGTTATTCAGCAGCAGCGAGCCCTGTTCGCAGTGGATCTCCATCAGAAGTGGGGAATCGGTGGTATTGCAGTTGCTGGCGTAAAACAGGCCGCGCGCGCCGTTGGCAAAGTGCAGCGTGGCCATTGCGCTGTCTTCCCCTTCGGTCACGTCCGCCAGCTCGCCGCTGTCCACCACGCCTTTCACGCGCGTTACGCCACCGGCAAACCACTGCATCAGGTCGAGGGTATGAATGGCCTGGTTGATCAGCAGGCTGCCACCTTCCGTTGCCAGCCGCCCGCGCCACGGGCTTTCGGTGTAGTACGCGCCCGAGCGTGACCACGTCAGCACGGCCTTAATGCTGAGCATTTTTCCCAGCCCGCCGTCCTCCAGCATCTGGCGAATGCGCAGGCTGGTGGGGTTGAGGCGGTTCTGGTAGCACACGCCGAGCAGACCCGACGCCTGTTCGGCGGCGCGGGTGATATCTACGAGTTCGCTGCTGTTCATGCCCACCGGTTTTTCGCAGAAAACATGTTTCCCGGCGGCGAGCGCCGCCAGGATCATGCTTTTATGCTCGAAATGCGGCGTGCAGATGTGGACCACGTCGATGGCATCATCCAGCAGCATTTCCCGGTAATCCTGATAGAAGCGGCACTGATAGCGCATTGCCAGCTCCAGCCCTTTGACGCTGTCGATGTCGACCAGCGCGCGTAGCGCGACGTTGGGGAGCAGGCGCAACGCATTCACATGGCAGCCGTGAATCGCTCCGGCACCGATAACTGCCGTGTTCAGGATCGTCATTGTCGCCTCCCGTTATTCCGTCGCGTTGGCCAGCATCTGGGCCTTCACGCAGAGCTCGGCCGCTTTGAAGGCGTGGGCCTGCGTCATGGCGTTTTCGGTACGATGCAGACAGTCGAGGATCAGTTCGCCAAAGAACGGGAACCCGACCTGTCCGGCGACCGGATAGCGGAATTCCCCCTCTTTATTGACGAGATAAACCACGTCCTGCTCGCCGCGGGTGAGATCGACATATTTGCGGATCTCGATATACCCGTCGGTGCCGAGCAGCGTCAGACGTCCATCGCCCCAGGTTGAGAGTCCGTCGGGGGTGAACCAGTCGCAGCGGAAATAACCGCTGGCGCCGTTTTCGCCCCTGATTGTTGCGTCACCGAAATCTTCGAATGCCGGATGCTGCGGATGGTTGAAATTGCGTGCCTGACTGGCGACCACGGTGGCGTTACGGTTGCCCGTATAAAACAGAAATTGCTCAATCTGGTGGCTGCCGATGTCGCACAGAATGCCGCCGAAGTAGCGACGATCGTAGAACCAGTCCGGGCGGCCGGACCCTTCCCGGTGCGGGCCTGTCCCCAGGGTTTGGACGACGCGGCCAATGGCTCCCTGCTGCACCAGCTGTCCGGCAAACACCGCGCTCTCCACGTGGAGACGTTCGCTGTAGTACACGGCGTATTTCCGGCCGGTTTTCTCAACCATCGCTTTGGCATCCGCCAGCTGTTCAAGGGTGGTGAGCGGGGCTTTATCCGTGAAGTAGTCCTTGCCGGCCGCCATCGCTTTTAGCCCCAGCGCGCAGCGCTCAGACGGGATGGCCGCACCGGCCACCAGACGCACTTCGTCGTCGTTGAGAATCACCTCCAGCGACTCCGCCACGTTGACCTGCGGGTATTGCTGGATAAATTTATCCACTTTTGCCGGATCGGGGTCGTACACCCACTTCAGCGTGGCCCCGGCTTCAATCAGGCCGTTACTCATGCCGTAGATATGGCCGTGGTCGAGCGCGGCAGCGGCAAAAACAAACTCCCCCTCGCGGACAACCGGCTGAGGTTTACCCACCGGCGCGTAGTTCATTCCGTCATTTTTGTTCATGGTGTCACTCCTTAATCCAGGTCTTTGCCAAGGGGAATCGCACCCACTTCGCTGAAGTTGGCGACGCTTGCGGATTTTTCATAAAAACGGGGAGCGAGGGCGCTCGTCCCGCCGGTACGGTAAAACGGGTCGTCGCGCTGAATCGGCAGCGAGACCACGGTGCGGGTAATGGCGGATTTATAGATCGCAGCGATCAGCTCCAGCGAGCGTTTGCCCTGTAACCCATCCACTAACGGTGCCGTACCGTGCTCGATGGCAGAAAGCAGGTCATTAATCTGCCCGGCGTGCAGCGTCCACTCGAGCTTCGGCGTCTGCTGAAACACCGCGTCGAGCTGCGCTTCGCGCTGCTGGTCGTGGGTTTCCTGCGGGAAGCCATTGTCGGCGCTGATGCTGGCAAAGGCCTGCCACGGCGCGGAGATGCGTGCCTTCTCACCCTGAATAATGATTTTCTGATCTTCCCCGTGGTGCACGACCGAGGCGGTAAGCTGGGTGAGCGCACCGCTGGGGTATTTGAAGATCGCGGCGCTAAGGTCTTCGACTTCAGCGTTGTCGTGCGCCACGTTGGTCATCATCGCCACCACCTCGGACGGAAAGCCCAGCATCCACTGAATGGCGTCGATGTGGTGAACCGCGTGGTTAAGCGTGCAGCCGCCGCCCTCTTTTTCCCAGGTGCCGCGCCACCACAGGTCGTAATAGCAGTGTCCGCGCCACCAGAAGGAGTCCACCTGCGCGTGGCAAACCTTGCCCGCAAGCTCCGAATCCAGCGCTGCTTTTAAGCGCCAGAAGGCATCGGTAAAGCGGTTTTGGGCAATGATGGAGAGCGTTTTGCCGCTGGCCTTTTGTGCGGCGATCATCGCGTCGCACTCCTCCAGCGAGGCGGCCATCGGTTTTTCGCACAGCACGTGGCAGCCCGCGTTCAGGGCATCAATGCTGATCTCTGCGTGGACGTAGGGCGGCGTGCAGACGTCGACGATATCGATATCCGGTTCTGACGCCAGCATCTGCTGGTGGCTGTCATACACGCGGGCGTCCGTCAGGCCGTAGCGCGCTTTTTTCTCGTGGGCTTTTTCCGGATAAATATCAACCAGCGCGACGATCCGGCAGCGTTGGCCAAACTGCAAATAGCCCTGAATATGGTTGTGCGAGATATTCCCTGTTCCCACAATAGCGACATTTAACATTGATTCTTCTCCGGAGTTACCAGGTGCCTGAGGCGTCCAGCGTGACGCTGGCTGTCTCTTTAGCCACTGAGGTGCTGATGCGTTGTTGAAGCAGGCGCAGATACTGTTTTTCGTTGAGCGGGAACTCGACCCAGTCGTCCGTCCAGGTGGAGAGGTGCATGGCGTTGGAGAGCGTCAACCCGTGGATCCCTTCCAGACCCGGCGCAATGAGCGGCTCGTCGCGCAGGATGGCGGCACAGAAGTTGGCGGTAATGACGTGGTGTTCGCTGCATTCCGGGGCCACGGGAAGCGTGACCTCCCAGCATTCAGGCTCGCCAAAACCGTTCTGCCAGCGGGCGTTGAAGGCGGTTTCAGATTCCCGCAGCCGCCAGTAGCGCAGCTTGCCCTCTTCGACGACCACCTTGCCGCGATCGCCGACGATTTCCAGCCGGTTGGTTCCCGGCGTTTCCGCCACGGTGGTGATGAACACGCCCGTCGCGCCGTTGGCATATTCGGCATAGGCGGTGACGTCGTCTTCCACTTCGATATCGCGATGCTTGCCGAACTGGCAGAACGCGCGCAGGCGGACCGGCATACCGACCAGCCACTGCCAGAGATCGAGCTGGTGCGGGTCCTGGTTGAGCAGCACGCCGCCGCCTTCTCCTTTCCAGGTGGCGCGCCAGCCGCCGGAGTTGTAATAGCTCTGCGAGCGATACCAGTTGGTGATGATCCAGTTGGAGCGGCGGATCTCACCCAGCTCGCCGCTGTCGATCAGATCTTTCACCTTCTGGTAGAGCGGGTTCGGGCGCTGGTTGTACATGATGCCGAACACCACATCGCACGCCTGGGCGCAGGCGTTCATCTCCTGTACCTGGGCGGTATACACGCCCGCCGGTTTTTCACACAGGGTGTGGATGCCGTTGCGCATCGCCAGCATCGACAGGCGCGGATGCTCGTAGTGGGGCGTAGCGACAATCACCGCGTCGATAAGCCCGCTCTGGAGCATCTCCTGCGCGTCGCTGAACACGGGGAGGGTGCCGACCAGCTGGCGAATGGCCGGATGCTTTTCCGGCGCATTATCACAAACTGCGGCAAGGCAGGCGTCGCTGACCGTACCCGCCAGTAAATAACGCGCGTGGACCGTACCGATATTACCTATTCCAATAATGCCAAAACGTACCTTCTCCATGTCACACCTTAATTTCAGTTGAAATGAGTGATGACCGGAAAATAGGAAAGGGGAGCGGTAGCGACAATGTGTTTTTGTGAGAATACTCGCAAGGTGATTAAGTAATCTCCAGGCGTTTTGAAATTTGGTTTTAAAATCAAAGGACTGTTTCTGCAAATATTTGCAAAAACTGAATGAGAGCGAGGTCACACTATGCCGGGCAAGTTAAAAATGGAGGAAATTGCGGCCCTGACGGGCTATTCCGTCAGCACGGTTTCGCGGGTATTAAGCGGCAAGTCTTACACCAGCGATAAAGCCAGGGAGGCGATCGTTCGCACCGCGCGGGAGCTCGGTGTGCTGGAGTCTATGGCGAGCGGAAGATTGCTCATTAACGGTATCGCTGTTTTTGCACCGGAAAGAACCTTTCAGGGACGCGGGGATATTTTTTATCTGGAAGTGACGAAAGGAATTGCTGAAGCCTGCGCGCGGCATAATGTGTGGGTCACGTGCTGTGGTTTAGAAGAGCAGCACGCCGATGTGAAAGTCTTTATGGAAAAGGCCAGCCATAAGAATATTAACGCGATAATTATTATTGGCACTGATGATTCCACCATATTTAAACTGGCAAGCACCCTGAATAAGCCCTGCGTGTTGATTAATTCCGTTGACCGGGATCGGGTGCTGGATTCCGTGTCACCCGATCACCGGGCGATCGGCTTCACCACCATGCAGTACCTTTTCGAGCAGGGGCATCGCCGCGTGCTCACGCTCACCTGCCTGCGGCGGGATACGCTGTACGCGCGACTGGACGGCATCAAAGAGGCGTACCGTCATTTTCACGTCGCCTTCGATCCCCTGCGCGATTTGCTCGTGACGGAGTGGTTTACCGCAGAAGAGGCCGAGCAGGCGCTGGATGCGTGGTTAGTGAATCATGACCGCTCGCAGTGGCCGGAGGTGATTTTCCCGAACAGTACCAGCATGACGGAAGGGGTGGTAAGGGCGTTGACGCGACACGGGCTGCGCATTCCGGAAGACATTTCGCTCATCACGACCGATTTTGCATGGAATTTAGCGCACCGTCTGGAAAAACCGGTCACGGGCGTGACTGTGCCCTGCCGCGAGCTGGGAATTGAGGCCGTTCACCTGCTGCAAACGCGGCTCAACCGACCGCAGGCACCGGTCTTTAACCTGCTGTTGCAGGGCAAAGTGATGGATTACGGCTCGGTCAGCAATGCCACGCGCCACGCGGCTCGCGTGGCGCTGGATCAGTGATCAGGCCAGCTGTGGCGGCAGGCAAACGCCGATGCCCCCAATGCCGCAGTAGCCGTACGGGTTTTTATGCAGATACTGCTGGTGATCGTCCTCGGCGTAGTAGAACGGTTTCGCCGTCGCGATTTCCGTGGTCACCTCGCGCGTATCGCCCGCTTCACGCATGGCCTGCTGGAAACGCTCCAGGCTGGCGCGCGCGGCGGCATCCTGCTCAGGCGTGAGCGGATAGATAGCCGAACGGTACTGCGTGCCGTGGTCATTGCCCTGACGCATGCCCTGCGCCGGGTCGTGATTCTCCCAGAAGACCTGCAGGAGCTGTTCGTAGCTGATTACCGCAGGGTCATAGACCACGCGTACTGCTTCCGCATGGCCGGTTTCGCCGGAGCAGACTTCGCGGTAGGTTGGATTCGGCGTGTAACCGCCCGTGTAGCCGGCTGCCGTGCTGTAAACGCCGGGCAGCTGCCAGAAGAGGCGCTCAACGCCCCAGAAGCAGCCCATGGCGAACAGGGCGATTTCCATGCCATCGGGCACGTTGGTCATAGAATGGCCATTGACGGCGTGTAAGGTCGCTACAGGCATAGGGGTGTTGCGTCCCGGTAATGCATCAGTTTGTGAAACCAGATGCTTTTTGTCGAATAAACTCACGATGGGGCCTCCCGGGGTGCGATGTTTCAGTTAAGGTTGTCACGAAGCGTTTAATTGAACACAATAAATGCGCTGAATGAGACTAGATTTAATCATAAGAAATATTTGGGTGTTACACCCATTTTCAACCCGCGATTCGGGTTTTTGGCCAACAGGCCGTATTTTGCCGCGGAGCGGCACTTCATTTGCTTCCAGGGTGGAAACAGGGATATTCAGGAGAAAACGTGACAAAAATCCGCCAGTTATGTTTAGTCAGTGTGTTGCTGACAAGCGGGATTGCCAGCGCGGCGAATGTCCGTTTGCAGGTTGAGGGGTTATCCGGGGCGCTACAAAAAAACGTACGTGCGCAGTTATCGACCATCCAGAGTGATGAGGTGACGCCGGACCGGCGTTTTCGCGCGCGCGTCGATGATGCGATCCGCGAGGGGCTGAAAGCGCTGGGTTATTACGAACCCACCATTGATTTTGACCTCCGTCCGCCTCCAAAGAAGGGGCGCCAGGTGCTTATTGCCCGCGTTTCGCCGGGCGAGCCGGTGTTGATTGGCGGCACGAACGTTATCCTGCGCGGCGGAGCGCGTACCGACCGGGATTACCTGGACCTGCTCAGCACGCGGCCGAAAATCGGTACCGTGCTTAACCACGGCGACTACGACCATTTCAAAAAAGAGCTGACCAGCGTTTCCCTGCGTAAGGGCTACTTTGACAGCCAGTTCAACAAAAGCCAGCTGGGCATTGCGCTGGCGCGACGTCAGGCCTTCTGGGATATCGATTACGACAGCGGAGAACGTTACCGCTTTGGCGACGTGACGTTCGAAGGTTCGCAAATTCGTGAAGAGTATCTGCAAAACCTCGTGCCCTTCAAAAAAGGGGACTACTACCAGTCGAGCGACCTCGGAGAGCTGAACCGACGCCTCTCCGCTACCGGCTGGTTTAACTCCGTGGTTGTCGCACCGGAATTTGATAAGTCACGCAAAACCAAGGTGTTGCCGCTGCATGGCGTTGTTTCGCCGCGCACCGAGAACACCATTGAGACCGGTGTGGGCTACTCGACGGACGTGGGGCCACGAGTGAAAACCTCGTGGAAAAAACCGTGGGTGAACTCGTACGGCCACAGCCTGACCACCAGCCTGAGCCTCTCTGCGCCTGAGCAGCAGCTGGATTTCAGCTACAAAATGCCGCTGCTGAAAAATCCGCTTGAGCAGTATTACCTTCTGCAGGGCGGTTTTAAGCGCACCGATTTGAACGACACCGAGCAGGACTCGACGACGCTTGCGGTCTCCCGCTTCTGGGATCTCTCCAGCGGCTGGCAGCGCGCCATTAACCTGCGCTGGAGCCTCGATCACTTTACCCAGGCCAACGTCACTAATACCACCATGCTGCTTTATCCGGGGGTGATGATCAGCCGCACCCGCTCGCGCGGGGGCCTGATGCCGACCTGGGGCGACTCACAGCGCTACTCCATCGATTATTCCAACACCGCCTGGGGCTCCGATGTGGACTTCTCCGTCTTTCAGGCGCAAAACGTCTGGATCCGTACGCTGTACGACAAACATCGCTTTGTGATGCGCGGCAATCTCGGCTGGATTGAAACGGGCGATTTCGAGCGCGTTCCGCCGGATCTGCGCTTCTTCGCCGGGGGCGACCGCAGCATTCGCGGGTATAAGTACAAATCGATCTCACCTGAGAACGAAAAGGGCCAGTTGACCGGTGCGTCAAAACTGGCGACGGGCTCGCTGGAGTACCAGTACAACGTCAGCGGAAAGTGGTGGGGCGCCATGTTTGTTGACGGCGGTGAAGCGGTGAACGATATCCGCCGCAGCGACTTTAAAACCGGCGCGGGCGTCGGCGTACGCTGGCAGTCACCCGTCGGGCCTATTAAGCTCGATTTCGCCGTGCCGGTGGGTGACAAAGATGAACACGGATTACAGTTTTACATCGGTCTGGGGCCTGAATTATGAGTTTATGGAAGAAAATAAGCCTCGGAGTGCTGATCTTTATCGTGCTGCTGCTCGGGACGGTGGCGTTTCTGGTAGGAACGACGACCGGGCTGCATCTGCTGTTTAACGCCGCGAACCGCTGGGTGCCGGGGCTGGAAATTGGCCAGGTGACGGGCGGCTGGCGCGACCTGCGCCTGAAGAACATCCGCTATGAGCAGCCGGGCGTGGCGGTTAACGCCGGAGAGTTTCACCTGGCGGTGAAGCTGGGCTGTTTGCGGGACAGCAAGCTCTGCGTCAACGATCTGTCGCTAAAAGATGTCAACGTGGCGATAGACTCGAAGAAAATGCCGAAGTCTGCGCCGGTTGAAGAAGAGGACAGCGGCCCGCTGAATCTCTCCACGCCGTACCCGATCGCGCTTTATCGGGTCGCGCTCAATAACATCAATATCAAAATCGACGACACCACCGTGTCCGTGATGGATTTCACCTCCGGCCTGCGCTGGCAGGAGAAAAACCTCACCCTGACGCCAACGTCCCTGCAGGGCTTATTGATCGCGCTGCCGAAAGTGGCCGACGTGGCGCAGGAAGAGATCGTCGAGCCGAAGATCCAGAACCCGCAGCCGGAAGAAAAGCCGCTGGGCGAAACGCTGAAAGACCTCTTCTCGAAGCCAGTGCTGCCGGAAATGACCGACGTTCATCTGCCGCTGAACCTTAACATTGAGGAATTCAAAGGCGAACAGCTGCGTCTGACGGGCGATACCGACCTGACGGTCTATAACATGCTGCTGAAGGTCAGCAGCATTGACGGCAACATGAAGCTCGACGCGCTGGATATCGACACCAACCAGGGCTCGGTGAATGCGTCAGGTAATGCCCTGCTGCGCGACAGCTGGCCGGTGGATATCACGCTGAATAGCACCCTGAACATCGACCCGCTGAAAGGCGAGAAAGTGAAGGTCAAGGTGGGCGGGGCGCTGCGCGATAAGCTCGATGTTGGCGTGAATCTCTCCGGCCCGGTGGATATGGCCCTGCGTGCGCAAACCCAGCTGGCGGAAGCCGGGCTGCCGCTCAATCTTGAGGTTGTCAGCAAGCAGCTTTCCTGGCCGTTCACCGGCGAAAAGCAGTTCCAGGCCGATGACCTGAAGCTGAAGCTGAGCGGCAAGATGACCGACTACACGCTCTCGTTCCGCACCGCGGTGAAGGGGCAGGGCGTGCCGCCCGCGAACATCACCCTGGATGCGAAGGGCAACCAACAGCAGGTCAACCTCGACAAGCTGACCGTCGCGGCGCTGGAAGGTAAAACCGAGCTGACCGCGCTGCTCGACTGGCAGCAGGCGATCAGCTGGCGCGGCGAGCTGAAGCTGACGGGCATTAACACCGCCAAAGAGGTGCCGGACTGGCCGTCGAAGCTCGATGGCCTGATTAAAACGCGCGGCAGCCTGTACGGCGGCACGTGGCAGATGGACGTGCCGGAGATCAAGCTCACCGGGAACGTGAAGCAGAACAAGGTAAACGTTGAAGGCTCGGTGAAAGGCAACAGCTATCTGCAGTGGGTTATCCCGGGCCTGCACGTGGCCCTGGGGCGCAACACGGCGGATATCAAAGGCGAGCTGGGGGTGAAAGATCTTAATCTGGATGCCACCATCGACGCGCCGAATCTGGATAACGCCCTGCCGGGGCTTGGCGGTACGGCGAAGGGGCTCGTGAAGGTGCGCGGCACGGTAGACGCACCGCAGCTGCTGGCGGATATCACCGCCAATAACCTGCGCTGGCAAGAGCTAAGCGTTGCCCGCCTCCGCGTAGAAGGGGATGTGAAATCCACCGACCAGATCGGCGGTAACCTGAACCTGCGCGTGGAGCACATTTCCCAGCCGGACGTGAACATCAGCCTGGTCACCCTGGACGCGAAAGGGAACGAGAAGCAGCACGACCTGCAGCTACGGGTGCAGGGCGAGCCGGTCTCCGGCCAGCTTCACCTGACCGGTAGCTTCGACCGCAAACAGGAGCGCTGGAAAGGGACGCTGGATAACACCCGTTTCAATACGCCGGTCGGGCCGCTGGCGCTGTCGCGCGCCATTGCTCTGGACTACCGCAACGCCGAGCAGAAGATCAGCATTGGGCCGCACTGCTGGACCAACCCGAATGCGGAACTGTGCGTGCCGCAAACCATCGATGCGGGCGCGGAAGGGCGCGCGCAGATCAACCTCAACCGCTTCGATCTGGCGATGCTAAAACCGTTTATGCCGGATACCACGCAGGCGAGCGGCGTCTTCAGCGGGAAAGCCGATGTCGCCTGGGACACCACCAAAGAGGGGCTGCCGCAGGGCAGCGTCACGCTGTCCGGGCGTAACGTGAAGGTGACGCAGGAGGTGAATGACGCGCCGCTGCCGGTGGCCTTCGACACCCTGAACCTGAGCGCTGACCTGCATAACAACCGTGCGGAGCTGGGGTGGCTGATTCGCCTCACCAATAACGGTCAGTTTGACGGAAAGGTTCAAATTACCGACCCACAGGGACGGCGAAATCTGGGCGGCAACGTCACTATCCGCAACTTCAACCTGGCGATGGTGAACCCGATTTTCGCACGTGGGGAAAAAGCCGAGGGCATGGTGAATGCCAACCTGCGTCTGGCGGGCAATGCACAAAGCCCTCAGCTGTTCGGCCAGCTGCGCCTCAGCGGCGTGGATATTGACGGCAACTTTATGCCGTTTGACATGCAGCCCAGCCAGATCGCCATGAACTTCAACGGCATGAGCTCGACGCTAAGCGGCTCGGTACTGACGCAGCAAGGACAAATCAACCTGAGCGGCGACGCGGACTGGAGCCAGCTCGATAACTGGCGCGCCCGTATTGCCGCGAAAGGCAGTAAGGTGCGCATCACCGTACCGCCGATGGTGCGTCTGGACGTCTCGCCTGATGTGGTCTTTGAAGCCACGCCAAGCCTCTTCACGCTTGACGGTCGCGTCGACGTGCCGTGGGCGCGCATCGTGGTTCACGATGTGCCGGAAAGTGCGGTCGGCGTCTCAAGTGATGAAGTTATGCTCAATGAAAATCTGAAACCTGTCGAACAGAAGAGCGCTGGCATACCGATTAATAGTAACCTTATCGTGCACGTGGGGAATAACGTGCGGTTGGATGCGTTTGGGCTGAAGGCGAGGCTTACGGGAGACCTGAAGGTGGCGCAGGATAAACAAGGGCTTGGCCTGAACGGGCAAATCAATATTCCTGAAGGGCGTTTCCACGCTTATGGTCAGGATCTGATTGTCCGTAAAGGCGAGCTGCTGTTCTCCGGTCCACCGGATCAGCCCCTGCTGAACATCGAAGCGATTCGTAATCCGGAAGCGACGGAAAACGACGTCATTGCTGGGGTACGCGTCACCGGTTCTGCTGACGAACCGAAGGCGGAGATCTTCTCTGACCCGGCGATGTCCCAGCAGGAAGCCCTCTCTTACCTGCTGCGTGGACAAGGTCTCGACAGCGGTCAGAGCGACAGTGCGGCGATGACCTCGATGTTAGTGGGGCTGGGGGTTGCACAAAGTGGGCAGGTTGTGGGTAAAATCGGCGAGACGTTCGGCGTAAGCAATCTGGCGCTGGACACCCAGGGCGTGGGCGACTCCTCGCAGGTGGTGGTCAGCGGCTATGTACTGCCGGGTCTGCAGGTAAAATATGGTGTGGGGATCTTTGACTCACTGGCAACACTCACGTTACGCTATCGCCTGATGCCTAAGCTATATCTGGAAGCAGTGTCCGGCGTAGACCAGGCACTTGATCTGCTCTATCAGTTTGAGTTTTAGCAATGCGAATATTTGTCTACGGCAGTTTACGAACCAAGCAAGGCAACAGTCACTGGATGACCAATGCCCTGCTGCTGGGGAATTACAATATCGAGAACTACCAGTTGTACAGCCTGGGCCACTATCCAGGCGCGGTTCCCGGCGAAGGAACAGTACAGGGTGAAGTTTATCGTATTGATAACGCGACACTTGCCGAACTTGATGCCTTGCGCACCAGGGGCGGTGAATACGCGCGCCAGTTGATCCAGACGCCGTACGGAAGTGCGTGGATGTATGTCTACCAGCGTCCGGTCGAAGGGTTAACGCGGATTGTAAGCGGTAACTGGTTAGACAGAGACCAGTACTGAAAAAAACCAACGCCACCGTGAGGTGACGTTGTTTTTTTACGCCTCTTGCCGGGTGGCGCTGCGCTTACCCGGCCTACATGTTCCAGCCACAAAAAAGCCCCGGCATGCGGGGCTTTTTTTAATCGGCAGTAAGAATTACTTCTTAGCAGCGCGTTCGAAAGAGGCGATGATTTCCGCTTTCGCTGCTTCTGCGTTGTCCCAGCCGTCAACTTTAACCCACTTGCCTTTTTCGAGGTCTTTGTAGTGCTCGAAGAAGTGAGTAATCTGCGCTTTCAGCAGCTCTGGCAGGTCGTTCACATCTTTGATGTGATCGTATTCTTTGCTCAGCTTGGTGTGCGGTACCGCAACCAGCTTCGCATCTTCACCGGATTCGTCGGTCATTTTCAGCACGCCAACAGGACGGCAGCGAATCACTGCACCTGGCTGCAGTGGGTATGGCGTTGGGACCAGCACGTCAACCGGGTCACCGTCCAGAGACAGGGTGTGGTTGATGTAACCGTAGTTGCACGGATAGAACATCGCGGTAGACATGAAACGGTCTACGAACAGGGCGCCGCTCTCTTTGTCCACTTCGTATTTGATCGGATCTGCGTTAGCCGGGATTTCGATAACTACGTAGATGTCTTCTGGCAGTTCTTTACCTGCTGGGACGTTGAGTAAGCTCATGTCGGTGTCCTTTAAAATGGATGGTAAACAAGTGGCAGGTATTATAGCCAACTCGCGCTGAATGTCTCCGCCTGTTTTCGCCTTCTCTCCACGTTATTCCCACTTTTCAGACCGATTCCATGACAGAAAAATCCATAAACTCAGCCGCATTTTTCATGGAGAAATGAAAGCGATTACAAACTTGTGATTAACGTTTTATTCACTTTTCTGAAGTGTGATGTAACGCAATTCGTTACATATTTCATGGGCTATAGTCATTCCGCAGAACATCTTTTAACCAACAATAACTCACCCTACGAGGACGTTCATATGTGGAAGCGCTTACTCCTGGTCACAGCCGTTTCGGCAGCCATGTCGTCTATGGCGATGGCCGCTCCCTTAACCGTAGGTTTTTCGCAAGTCGGCTCTGAATCTGGCTGGCGAGCGGCAGAAACCAACGTGGCGAAAAGCGAAGCTCAGAAACGCGGTATTACCCTGAAAATCGCCGATGGTCAGCAAAAACAAGAGAATCAGATCAAAGCCGTGCGCTCCTTTATCGCCCAGGGCGTGGATGCCATCTTTATTGCCCCCGTCGTGGCGACCGGCTGGGAACCCGTCCTGAAGGAAGCGAAAGACGCTGAGATCCCGGTCTTCCTGCTCGATCGTTCCATCGACGTCAAAGACAAATCTCTCTATATGACCACCGTGACGGCCAATAACGTGCTGGAAGGGCAGTTAATTGGTGACTGGCTGGTAAAACAGGTCGACGGCAAGCCGTGTAACGTCGTTGAGCTGCAGGGTACCGTCGGGGCGAGCGTGGCCATCGACCGTAAAAAAGGCTTTGCTGAAGCCATCGCGAAAGCGCCAAACATCAAGATTATCCGCTCTCAGTCCGGCGACTTTACCCGCAGCAAAGGTAAAGAGGTCATGGAGAGCTTCATTAAGGCTGAAAACAACGGCAAGAACATCTGCATGGTTTACGCCCACAACGATGACATGGTGATCGGTGCGATTCAGGCCATTAAAGAAGCGGGCCTGAAGCCGGGCAAAGATATCCTCACCGGCTCTATCGACGGCGTGCCGGACATCTACAAAGCGATGATCGACGGCGAAGCCAACGCCAGCGTGGAGCTGACGCCAAACATGGCGGGCCCGGCATTCGACGCGCTGGAGAAATTCAAGAAAGACGGCACGATGCCGGAGAAAGTGACGGTCACCAAGTCCACGCTCTACCTGCCTGATACGGCGAAAGAAGAGTTAGAGAAGAAGAAAAATATGGGCTACTAAGACCCGCGCCCCTCACCCCAGCCCTCTCCCCGGAGGGGAGAGGGAGAAAGGCAGGGCGGAGCTGGATATTAACAATTGGCACGATCAATCCCCTCTCCCCTCCGGGGAGAGGGTCAGGGTGAGGGGGAAACCATGACCACTGAACAACACCAGGAAATCCTCCGCACAGAGGGCTTGAGTAAATTCTTTCCCGGCGTAAAGGCGCTGGATAACGTTGATTTCAGCCTGCGGCGCGGGGAGATCATGGCGCTGCTGGGCGAGAACGGTGCGGGAAAATCGACGCTGATTAAATCCCTGACCGGTGTTTATCACGCTGACCGCGGCACCATCTGGCTGGAAGGCAACGCCATTTCGCCCAAAAACACCGCCCATGCCCAGCAGCTGGGGATCGGGACGGTCTATCAGGAAGTGAACCTGCTGCCGAATATGTCGGTGGCGGATAACCTGTTTATTGGCCGTGAGCCACGACGCTTTGGCCTGCTGCGCCGTAAAGAGATGGAGGCGCGGGCGACAACGCTGATGGAATCCTACGGCTTCTCCCTCGACGTCCGCGAGCCGCTGAACCGCTTTTCCGTGGCGATGCAGCAGATCGTCGCCATTTGTCGCGCGATCGATCTCTCCGCAAAGGTGCTGATCCTCGACGAACCCACCGCCAGCCTCGATACCCAGGAGGTGGAGATGCTCTTTACCCTGATGCGCCAGCTGCGCGATCAGGGCGTCAGCCTGATCTTCGTAACCCACTTCCTCGATCAGGTGTATGAGGTGAGCGATCGCATTACGGTGCTGCGCAACGGCAGCTTTGTCGGCTGCCGCGAAACCCGCGAGCTGCCGCAGATCGAGCTGGTCAAAATGATGCTGGGCCGCGAGCTGGAAACCAACGCCCTTCAGCGCGCGGGCCGCACGCTGCTGAGCGAAAAGCCGGTCGCCGCGTTCAGCGATTACGGTAAAAAAGGGGTCATCTCGCCGTTTAACCTTGAGGTGCGGCCAGGCGAAATTGTCGGGCTGGCGGGCCTGTTAGGCTCGGGTCGAACCGAGACCGCCGAGGTGATCTTCGGGATCAAGCCGGCCGACAGCGGCAGCGCGCTGATCAAGGGCAAACCGCAAACCCTGCGATCGCCACATCAGGCTTCCTGTCTCGGCGTCGGCTTCTGCCCGGAGGACCGGAAAACGGACGGCATTATTGCCGCGGCCTCGGTGCGGGAAAATATCATTCTGGCGCTACAGGCCCAGCGCGGCTGGCTGCGGCCGATCCCTCGCAAAGAGCAGAACGCCATTGCCGAACGCTTTATACGCCAGCTCGGCATCCGCACCCCGAGCGCGGAACAGCCCATTGAATTTCTCTCCGGCGGTAACCAGCAGAAAGTGCTGCTGTCGCGCTGGCTGCTGACCAAACCCCAGTTCCTGATCCTCGACGAACCGACCCGCGGCATTGACGTGGGGGCGCACGCCGAAATTATCCGGCTTATCGAGACCCTGTGCGCTGACGGTCTGGCGCTGCTGGTCATTTCGTCCGAGCTGGAAGAGCTGGTGGGTTATGCCGATCGCGTCATCATTATGCGCGATCGTAAACAGGTGGCAGAGATCCCGCTGGATAAGCTGTCCGTTCCGGCGATCATGAATGCCATCGCGGCATAAGGAGTGAATCGTGATGTCCCGTTCGCTTTCGCAAACCGGTGAGTCAAAGCGCCGCTTCAACTGGCCGACCGGCACGCCGCAAATCGCGGCGCTGCTGGTGGTGCTGCTGGTTGATAGCCTGGTTGCCCCGCATTTCTTCCAGATCATCGTGCAGGATGGCCGCCTGTTTGGCAGCCCGATAGACATTTTAAACCGTGCCGCGCCCGTGGCGCTGCTGGCCATCGGGATGACGCTGGTGATTGCCACCGGCGGGATTGACCTCTCCGTCGGCGCGGTGATGGCTATCGCCGGGGCCACGGCCGCCTCCATGACCGTGGCCGGGCACAGCCTGCCGGTGGTCCTGCTGGCAGCCTTAGGTACCGGCGTGCTGGCCGGGTTATGGAACGGCATTCTGGTGGCGGTGCTGAAAATCCAGCCCTTTGTCGCCACGCTGATTTTAATGGTGGCCGGGCGCGGCGTCGCGCAGCTGATTACCTCCGGACAGATTGTTACCTTCAACTCACCGAGCCTGGCGTGGCTCGGCAGCGGCAACCTTCTGTTCTTCCCGACGCCGGTGATTATTGCCCTGGTGACGTTAGTGGTGTTCTGGCTTTTCACCCGCAAAACGGCACTGGGCATGTTCATTGAGGCCGTCGGGATCAACATCCGCGCCGCGCGCAACGCCGGGGTCAACACGCGGCTGATGGTGATGCTGACCTACGTGCTGAGCGGTATCTGCGCCGCCATCGCCGGGGTGATCGTCGCGGCGGATATCCGCGGAGCCGATGCCAACAACGCCGGGCTCTGGCTGGAGTTGGATGCGATCCTGGCGGTGGTCATCGGCGGCGGGTCGCTGATGGGCGGACGTTTTAACCTGCTGCTCTCGGTGATCGGCGCGCTGATCATTCAGGGAATGAACACCGGGATCCTGCTCTCCGGTTTCCAGCCGGAACTCAACCAGGTGGTGAAAGCGGTGGTCGTGCTCTGCGTGCTGATCGTCCAGTCGCCGCGCTTTGTCAGCATCATTAAGGGGATCCGTGGCCATGATAAAACGTAATTTACCGCTAATGATCACGCTGGGCGTGTTTGTGCTGGGCTACCTCTACTGTCTGACGCAGTTCCCCGGTTTTGCCTCGACGCGCGTGATCTGCAATATCCTGACCGATAACGCCTTTTTAGGCATCATCGCCGTCGGCATGACCTTTGTGATCCTCTCCGGCGGGATCGACCTCTCCGTCGGCTCGGTGATCGCGTTTACGGGCGTATTTCTCGCAAAGGCGATCGGCTTCTGGGGCATCTCACCGCTGGTGGCGTTTCCGCTGGTGCTGGTGATGGGCTGCGCGTTTGGCGCCTTTATGGGGCTGCTGATCGACGCGTTAAAAATTCCGGCGTTTATCATTACCCTCGCGGGAATGTTCTTCCTCCGTGGGGTGAGCTACCTGGTGTCGGAAGAGTCGATCCCGATTAACCATCCGGTGTACGACACGCTCTCCAGCCTGGCGTGGAAAATCCCCGGCGGCGGCCGCCTGAGCGCGATGGGGCTGCTGATGCTGGGCGTGGTCGTCATTGGCATCTTCCTTGCTCACCGTACCCGGTTTGGCAATCAGGTTTACGCCATTGGCGGCAACGCCACGTCGGCCAACCTGATGGGGATCTCGACCCGCAGCACCACCATCCGCATCTATATGCTCTCGACCGGCCTGGCGACGCTGGCGGGTATCGTCTTCTCGGTATACACCCAGGCGGGCTATGCCCTCGCAGGCGTGGGCGTTGAGCTGGATGCGATTGCTTCTGTGGTCATCGGCGGTACGCTGCTCAGCGGCGGCGTGGGGACGGTGCTGGGGACGCTGTTCGGCGTGGCGATTCAGGGGCTGATACAAACCTATATCAACTTTGACGGCACGCTCAGCTCGTGGTGGACGAAGATCGCCATCGGCATTCTGCTGTTTATTTTTATTGCCCTGCAGCGTGGTCTGACGGTGCTCTGGGAGAACCGTCAAAGCTCGCCTGTTACTCGCGTAAACACATCGGTAACAGAGCGATAACACGCTGAATTTGCTTAAAGTCTAAACATTTTCCGGTAGCGGCCGATACTCTTTTTTTATGCCCAGAAATATCTCGCTACCGGAAATAATATCATGCTGAAAACGCTATCGATTCGTACCGGCTTGCTCTCTTTACTGGCCGTTATGACCCTTCTGCTGCTGATTGTCAGCGGCATTGGCATTTATGCCCTCACACAGAGTTCTTCTTCGCTGCAGCGTATTAATCACCTTCAGGGTGAGCAAATGGTGCAGCTTAATTCAGGCTATACGCTGATCCTGCGCGCGCGCAATGAAGCGGGGCAGGCCGTCCGCATGATGGAAATCGGCATGCTGGACGATGCGGCCAGCGCGGTAAAAAACATCAACCAGGAAGTCGCCCTGGCCCAGAAAACGCTGAAGGGCGTGATCGACGGCGGCGTGGCTGACGAGCAGGGGCAACAGCTGCTCAATAAGGTGGCGGCCAGCCTGGGGACGTATACCCAACAGGGGATCAACCCGATGCTGAAAACCCTCAATGACCAGAGCGCGGACGGGTATTACGATCTGCTGGAGAAGACGCTGATCCCGCTGGCGTCAACGTTCGATAATGACATGCAGGCGTTTCAGAAATGGAGCGAAGCGCGAGGTCTGGCGGAAGTGAGTGCCGTGCAGGCGAGCAAAACCCGCGTCCTGATCCTGATTATCGTCGCAGCGCTGCTGACGGCGGGCATTATTGTGCTGGCCTGGCTGGCGCTGCGCCATATGCTGCTCAAGCCGCTCTCGGCGTCGATTGCTCAACTGGAGAATGTGGCAGCGGGCGATTTAACCCATACGCTGGCTGCACCCGCGAGCCAGGAGTTTAACCGCCTTAACGCGGTGATAGAGGAGATGCGTCAGTCGCTGATGAACTCGGTTCTGCGGGTACGCGATGCCAGCGCGCAGATTGACACCGGCAGCCGCGAGCTGACGCTGGGAAACCGCGATCTCGCCGAGCGTACGGAATCCACCGCCACCTCGCTGGAGCAGACCGCGGCCAGCATGGAACAGATCACCGCCACGGTGAAGCTCAACGCCGATAACGCCGAGCAGGCGCACCAGCTGGCGAAATCGGTGTCCGACACGGCCGATCACGGCAGTGAAATGGTCTGCTACGTGATTGAAAAAATGCGCGATATCTCCGGCAGTTCGGCGCGTATCGCTGACATCCTGAGCGTCATCGACGGCATTGCCTTCCAGACCAATATTCTGGCGCTTAACGCCTCCGTGGAAGCGGCGCGTGCGGGCGAGCAGGGGCGCGGTTTTGCCGTCGTCGCGGGCGAGGTGCGCAACCTTGCCAGCCGCAGCGCCGACGCGGCGAAAGAGATTCGAACGCTTATCGGTGACTCGCAGACCCACGTTAACGAGGGCAGCGAGCTGGCCCAGCAGGCTGGCGAAACGATGGACGAGATCGCAACCGAAGTGCTGCGTATGACCAAACTGATGCGTGAGATTGCGACCGCGTCTCATGAGCAGAGCCGCGGCATTGAGCAGGTGAATATTGCGGTGAACCAGATGGACGAAACCGCGCAGCAGAATGCGGCGCTGGTGCAGCAATCCTCCGCCGCGACCCGCTCCCTTGAGGAGCAGTCGCGTCAGCTGATGGAAGCCATGTCATCATTCAAAGTGACGACTCAGAACGCGGCATAATATTACCCAGCCCCGGTACGTTCTGTGCCGGGGTTTTATTCCTTCCGGAATTAAGCGCCCCGATATTATCGTGAATTTCACCCATTAATATTTCCAGCGAGCTGGTTAAGGCTAACGCTTTTTCAGTCGGTTCAAGATATAAACCTTTACGGAAAAATAACGGCTCATCAAAGAGTTGATTAAAACGCTTTAATGCCAGACTCACCGCAGGACGGGACATCTCCAGACGCAAAGAGGCCTTTGCCATGCTGCCGCAGCGGACGATTTCAATAAATACAGGGATAAGATTTAAATCAATACCGGTATTAGCACGGGAATAATTTTTCATTGCGATTCTGCTCCACGAAATATCTGTCAAACTGTTATGGAAATAATGCAGGAGCAGTGGCGAAGATTAAAGCATGTTTTTTATAAACACTTATACGGTAAAATATATAAATGACCAGGGGAGCCGGATCGGCTCCCCTGAAGAGAGGGATTATGCGTCCGGGTACTCACGGATGAAACGTTCGACGTCTTCAACCATGTGGTTGTTGCCGACGAAGAATGAACGGCGCTGGTGAAGGCTTTCCGGCACGATCTCCAGAATACGCTCTTTACCGTCGCTCGCCTTGCCGCCCGCCTGTTCGGCCAGGAACGCCATCGGGTTGCATTCGTACAGCAGACGCAGTTTCCCGTCCGGGTGGCTGGCGGTGCTTGGGTAGAGGTAGATGCCGCCTTTCAGCAGGTTACGGTGGAAATCCGCGACCAGAGAGCCAATATAGCGGGACGTGTAAGGGCGCTGCGTCGCTTTATCTTCTTCCTGGCAGAATTTGATGTACTTCTTCACGCCGTTCGGGAAGCGGATGTAGTTGCCTTCGTTGATGGAGTAGGTGTTACCCTTCTCCGGGAAGCGCATGCGTTCCTGGCTCAGACAGAAAACGCCCAGTGATGGATCGTACGTAAAGGCGTGTACGCCGCACCCGGTGGTGTACACCAGCATGGTGGAGGAGCCATAAACCACGTAACCGGCAGCAACCTGATTAATGCCCGGCTGCAGGAAATCTTCTTCGGTCACCGGCGTGCCAACAGGCGTGACGCGGCGGTAGATGGAGAAAATGGTACCGACAGAAACGTTAACGTCGATGTTGGAGGAGCCGTCGAGCGGATCCATCAGAACAACGTATTTCGCGTGTTCACACCCTTCGAAAACAACAATTTCATCTTCTTCTTCGGAGGCGATACCCGCAACGATGTCGCGCGCGCGCAGTGCAGCTTTCAGTTTTTCATTTGCGAACAGATCGAGTTTCTGCTGAACCTCGCCCTGAACGTTCTCGGCACCGCTGGCACCCAGGATATCGACCAGACCGGCCTTGTTGATATCACGGTGGATGATCTTAGCGCCCAGCTTTATTGCCGACAGCAAAGCAGTGAGTTCACCGGTAGCATGAGAGAACTCGTGCTGCTTTTCGACAATAAATTCACCTAACGTTTTCATAACACTTTCCCTGCATCTTTGTGAGTAGAGCGATTGTATGTTCACTAAAACGACTAAAGCCCAACAATCTTAACAAATATTCAAATAGTAGCGCAGAGGTGAATCGCGCCAGCAGGATACGGATTTTCCTGAAATGCGTTTCACACCCGCTGACATGTGAGTAAAATGTGCGCCACATTGAAGAAGGATAGTGACGTATGCGCATTCATATATTGGGGATTTGTGGCACTTTCATGGGCGGACTGGCAATGCTGGCGCGCTCGCTGGGCCATGAGGTGACAGGTTCGGACGCCAATGTGTATCCGCCAATGAGCACACTTCTGGAGAAACAGGGCATCGCTTTAATTCAGGGCTACGATGCCAGCCAGCTGGATCCCGAGCCGGATCTGGTGATCATTGGCAACGCCATGACCCGCGGCAACCCGTGCGTTGAGGCGGTACTGGAACGCAATATTCCGTTCATGTCCGGCCCACAGTGGCTGCATGACTTCGTCCTGCGTGACCGCTGGGTGGTTGCCGTTGCCGGTACCCATGGCAAAACGACCACCGCCGGCATGGCGACCTGGATCCTCGAAGCCTGCGGCTATAAGCCGGGCTTCGTCATCGGCGGCGTACCGGGCAACTTTGACGTTTCTGCGCGCCTGGGGGACAGCCCGTTCTTTGTGATCGAAGCCGACGAGTATGACTGCGCGTTCTTCGACAAGCGCTCTAAGTTCGTGCATTACTGCCCGCGTACACTGATCCTCAATAACCTTGAGTTTGACCACGCGGATATTTTTGACGACCTGAAGGCCATTCAGAAACAGTTCCACCACCTGGTGCGCATTGTTC
This sequence comes from Enterobacter sp. NFIX58, assembly GCF_900110475.1. Lineage (NCBI taxonomy): Bacteria > Pseudomonadati > Pseudomonadota > Gammaproteobacteria > Enterobacterales > Enterobacteriaceae > Enterobacter > Enterobacter sp. NFIX58. Next base: position 126,354 of record NZ_FODW01000004.1, read on the forward strand.
CAGGCCAGGGCCGCATCATCCTGCCGGAAAACGACATTAACCTGAAGCAGACCCTGGCAATGGGCTGCTGGAGCGAGCAGGAGCTGGTGGGTGAGCAGGGCCACTGGCAGGCGAAGAAACTCAATGCCGATGCCTCCGAGTGGGAAGTGCTGCTCGACGGTGAAAAAGTGGGTGAGGTGAAGTGGGGCCTGGTGGGCGAACACAATATGCACAACGGCCTGATGGCGATTGCCGCAGCGCGTCACGTGGGCGTTCAGCCTGCGGATGCGGCGAATGCGCTGGGCTCGTTTATCAATGCCCGCCGCCGTCTGGAACTGCGCGGTGAAGCCCACGGCGTCACCGTGTATGACGATTTCGCGCACCACCCAACGGCCATTCTGGCCACGCTTGCCGCCCTGCGTGGCAAAGTTGGCGGTACCGCGCGCATTCTGGCGGTGCTGGAACCACGCTCGAACACCATGAAGATGGGCATCTGCAAAGACGATCTCGCGCCGTCGTTAGGACGTGCCGATGAAGTCTTCCTGCTGCAGCCGCAGCATATTCCGTGGCAGGTCGCGGAAGTGGCCGATGCCTGCATTCAGCCGGCACACTGGAGTGCAGATGTGGATGCGCTCGCGGATATGGTGGTGAAAGCCGCTCAGCCTGGTGACCATATTCTGGTGATGAGCAACGGCGGTTTTGGTGGGATCCATCAGAAGCTGCTGGACGGGCTGGCGAAGAAAGCGGAAGCGGCCGCCGACGCGTAAAAAAAGCCCGGTGGCGCTCACGCTTACCGGGCCTACGTTCTTTTCCCCCTCGCCCCACCGGGGTGAGGGGAACGGATTACTCTTCGTTCTCAGACAGCTCGCGCAGATACTGGAAAATCAGGCGCGCAGACTTCGGCGGCTTATTCCCTTCTTTCTCTTTCTTCGCGTTGCGGATCAAGGAACGCAGCTGCTGGCGGTCGGCATCCGGCCACAGGTTCAGCACTTCCGGTACGGCGTCATCACCCTGTTCAATCAGACGATCGCGGATCTGCTCCAGCTTGTGGAACAGCGCAACCTGCTGGTTGTGGCGGTTTTTCAGCTTGTCCAGCGCCTGGCGGATCGGATCAACATCGCGCTGACGCAGCATTTTCCCGATAAGCTGAAGCTGGCGACGACGGCCTTCTTTTTTGATTTTCTGTGCCAGTTCAATGGCATCGCGCAGATCCTGGTCGAGCGGGATCTTATCCAGCGCGTTTTTACCCAGTTCTACCATTTCCGCGCCAAGCTGTTTTAACTCTTCGGCGTCACGTTTAATTTCACTTTTACTGACCCAGATGATCTCATCATCTTCGTCTTCGATGTCATCACCGGGAACGTCGTCGAGCCAGTCTTCGGGCTGCTTAGTCATGTCAGGCTCCTTAAAAAAAGAGGCTAATGTTACCAGTTAAGACGCGCACTGAAAAACGGTTCTCTGTTAGACTTCAGTTAACTCTCTCTTACAGTATGGCATTTGCGATGAAAGTAACCTCACAAGTTGAAGCGCAGCGTAAGATTCTGGAAGAAGCCGTCTCCACCGCGCTGATGCTTGCTTCAGAAAAATCAGATGGCGCCGAAGTGGCGGTCAGCAAAACCACCGGCATTAGCGTGAGCACCCGCTATGGCGAAGTGGAGAATGTCGAATTCAACAGCGACGGCGCGCTGGGTATCACGGTATACCACCAGAATCGCAAAGGCAGTGCGTCATCCACCGATCTCAGTCCGGATGCCATCGCCCGTACGGTGCAGGCCGCGCTGGATATCGCCCGTTACACCTCGCCGGATCCTTACGCCGGCGTCGCAGATAAAGACCTGCTGGCGTTTGATGCGCCGGATCTCGATCTGTTCCACCCGGCGGAAGTGACCCCGGACGAAGCCATTGAACTGGCTGCCCGCGCCGAGCAGGCTTCCCTGCAGGCCGACAAGCGCATCACCAATACCGAAGGCGGCAGCTTTAACAGCCACTACGGCATCAAAGTCTTCGGCAACAGTCACGGCATGCTGCAGGGCTACTGCTCTACCCGCCACTCGCTCTCCAGCTGCGTCATCGCCGAAGAGAACGGTGACATGGAGCGCGACTACGCCTACACCATTGGCCGCGCGCTGGGGGATTTGCAGTCTCCTGAGTGGGTGGGCAAAGAGTGCGCCGAACGCACGCTGTCTCGCCTGTCGCCGCGTAAACTCTCCACCATGAAAGCGCCGGTGATTTTTGCCAATGAAGTGGCGACCGGTCTGTTTGGCCATCTGGTGGGCGCGATTGCGGGCGGCTCCGTTTACCGTAAATCAACCTTCCTGCTCGACTCGCTGGGCAAGCAGATCCTGCCGGAATGGCTGACTATCGAAGAGCATCCGCACCTGCTGAAAGGGCTGGCCTCCACGCCGTTCGACAGCGAAGGCGTGCGTACCGAACGTCGTGACATCGTCAAAGACGGCGTGCTGACCCAGTGGCTGCTGACCAACTACTCTGCGCGTAAGCTGGGGCTGAAAAGCACCGGACACGCTGGCGGCATCCACAACTGGCGCATTGCCGGGCAGGGCCTCAACTTTGAGCAGATGCTGAAAGAGATGGGCACCGGCCTGGTGGTGACCGAGCTGATGGGGCAGGGCGTCAGCGGCATCACCGGAGACTACTCTCGCGGCGCTGCGGGCTTCTGGGTGGAAAACGGCGAAATCCAGTATCCGGTAAGCGAGATTACCATCGCCGGCAACCTAAAGGACATGTGGCGCAATATCGTTACGGTCGGTAACGATATTGAAACACGCAGCAATATACAGTGTGGTTCTGTATTACTTCCGGAAATGAAAATTGCCGGACAATAGAGATAGCGTTTTGTTAATAATAAAAAAGGAAGTGAGCAATGCGTAAACATCTGTTAGCGATCGTCGCAGCTTCAACGCTGGTTCTTGGCTCTTCTGCGTTTGCTGCCGATCTTGAAGACGACATGGGCATCCTCGGTCAAAACCTGAAGGTGGTGCAGAAAACTGACAATGCGGCGGAAATGAAAGACGCGCTGACCAAAATGCGTGAAGCGGCGCTGGACGCCCAAAAAGCGACGCCGCCGAAGCTGGAAAGCAAAGCGGCAGACAGTGCAGAGATGAAAGACTATCGCCACGGCTTTGACGTGCTGGTCGGCCAGATCGACGGCGCGCTGAAGCTCGCTAACGAAGGCAAAGTGAAGGAAGCCCAGGCGGCGGCCGAGCAGTTTGTGACCACGCGCAATACGTACCACAAAAAGTATCGTTAATTGGGTGCCTGAGCTGTACGTCCTTCCCCGTATGCGGAGGCGCATGACGCGCCCCCGCATCCTTGCTCCCTACTGGCCGGAGCGACAATCCATCCGCGCTGTCACTTCAAGCGAGCCGTTTCGAAAACGGATTTCGCACAGTGTTTTCCTCGTCACCAGCGTTAAGATGATTATTGTCAAAGCAACAATCATCAAAACCCGGATAATTGGGGATTGGCGTTTCATGGATGCCTCCTTGCTGTAAAGCGGGCGAGGTAGCAAACATCACGTGGCTAGACGTGTCGTTTACAGCCCCGCCCTGATTTAAATTCAGGTAGGGGCTTTCCACTTTCCGTCCCATGCCTGAGACGGTCAGTCTCAAGCACCCGCCGCCACTCTATCCAATCCCCATAAGAAAACCTTATCCACGTCACATTTCTACGAGCCTGCTCGGAATCTTTTCCACTCTGCTTACCCGTTCGTTCCCGCGTAATAGCGTGATATTCATCACGCGAATACATTGATTTATCCAGATTCGGCGCATTTATGTGGCACAGATCACTGCTGCGGCTCGCCTTTCCACTTCGAAGTGGAAAACAACTCGCTACAAACCCGTCCCTCCCACCGTTAGTTTTAATCCAGAGCCATTAACGGGGTAAGACCAGTGATTAACGGAGCGGTAATGAACGACGTTGGGGAACAGGCGGTGCAAACAGATCAACTCGCAAACACCATGCTGCAGCAGGTCTATGCCCTGCTGGCCCGGCACAACATCATCCCCAATGCAGTACAGGAGCAGATGCTCACCTCCCACGTGCGCGCCATGGCGCACCGGTCCGTGACCGGCGAGCCGCTGCCGGAGGTTGAAGCAGAGCTGTTTGACGAAATTTCACCGGATTCAATGCGGCTTGCCCGTGAAGTGGTCGCGCAGTTTGGCAACCTTCCTGATGAAGAAGCCTGGCTGCTCTCCGTTCACTTTGAAGTCGCAAAAGACAACCTTTAAGGAGCAACACATGGAACAGATTACAATCGTGATTGGCGATCGCCTGGGTAAAGGTCAGAAAGTGGCTGCCGGTGTGGAAAAAGCAGGTGGACGCGCGGTTGTCGTACCGGGCATGGCGGCAGACATGAAGCTGGGCGACGTAATGAAAGCGGAAAACGCCACCTTCGGCATCTCCTTCTGCGGCAGCGGCGGCGCGGGTGCCATCACCGCCCAGACCAAGTATGGCTACAAAGCCAAATACGGCATGCGTTCCGTGGAAGAGGGCGTGACCGCCATCAACGAAGGCTGCAACGTGCTGGGCTTTGGCTTTATGGATAAAGAAGAGCTTGGCGAGCGTCTGGTACAGGCGTGGCAGAAGAAATACGGCGCATAAGCATGAAAGAACAGTTCACAACCACGGTGAGAGTGAAGGGGAAGGGCGACGCCAAAGCGCGCGCCTTTGCCGACGCGCTCAACCACGTTCAGGCCGCGGTGATGAAAGCCTCACCGCATATCTTACTGCGTATTGAGCCACAGGATGTGCAGGTCGTTCAGGCGCAAGAAGCGGTGCGTAAAGAAGCGTTTCTGTTCTTCTTTCTGCGCCGGGAAAGACGCACCTACAGCGTGGAGCTGGATGTGACCGTCAACGTGACAGCCATCAATCTCGACCAGGTGGATTTCGTCACGCAACGCTGATTATTCATAAAAGGGCAGACTGATGTTCTTAATTATATTAATAAAATCGCTCATCATTGGCGGCCTGGTTGGCGTCGGTGTGGGTGCCGGGGCTGCACGCATGTTTCATGCGCCTACCACTCAGGGTATGGGCGCGTTTCGTACGTTGGGGGAACTGAACTCCTGTGAAGGGGATCCTGCTTCCCACTTCTCCTTTGGGTTAGGTTTCTTCTTTAACGCCTGGGCCTCTTCCGTGGCCGCAGGGGCTTTCACACAGGACGTTGACCACCGCATCATCCCGAACTGGGGTGCGGCTGCACTGATGATCAAAAACCGTAACGTCGGCGAAACGCTGCACGATCCCCGCAAAATGGCGATTGCCTGCGGCGTGATCGGCATGATCGTCGTGACCTTCCTTAACCTGACCGCCTCCTCCGTTCCCGCTGCGCTTCAGGTCACCGCCGTGAAGGTGCTGGTGCCGGCGGCAAACCTGCTGGTGAACACCGTGATGCCGGTGATCTTCTGGCTGGCGGCCATCGATGCGGGTAAAAAATCGGGCTTCTGGGCCACCATCTTCGGCGGCGCGGCGCAACTGATTATGGGCAACGCCGTACCGGGCCTGGTGCTGGGGATCCTGATCGGGAAAGGCGTGGAAGAGAGCGGCTGGAACCACGTCACCAAAGTGATGATGGCGGCTATCGTCCTGCTCTTCGTGCTGAGCGGCTTCTTCCGCGGTTTCGACATGAAGATGATCGAATCCTTCCATCTGACCGTGCCGAACTGGCTCGACATGATCCACAACTCGCTCAGCGGTAAATAACAGGAGCCTCTAAATGGAACAGAATAAAGGTTTTTGGTATGCCGACTGGTCGTTCCCGATCTTCGTTGGCCTGCTCTCCTCCGGCGTGTTTGCCGGGACGCACATGTACTACCTCTACGGCATCGGCGCGTTTAACGAAGTGGCCTTCGTGGCGATGCTGAAAGCGGGTATTGATACCGGCGTTTACGGCGCGGTGGCAGCGTTTGGCGCGAGCTTCCTGTTCGCCCGTATTATCGAAGGGTCGCTGGTCGGTATTCTCGACATCGGCGGTGCCATCCAGACCGGCGTAGGCCTCGGCGTACCGGCGCTGCTGCTGGGCGCGGGGATCATGTTCCCGGTGACCAACTTCATTGCTTCGCTGATCACCGGCCTGGTGATTGGTCTGGCGATTGGCTACGTCATCATCCTGGCGCGTAAGTTCACCATCAACCAGAGCAACTCCACCTACGGCGCAGACGTGATGATGGGCGCGGGCAATGCCTCCGGTCGCTTCCTCGGGCCGCTGATTATCCTCAGCGCCATGACCGCCTCCATTCCAATCGGCGTCGGCTCGCTGGTGGGTGCGCTGCTGTTCTACATCTGGCAGAAGCCGATTACCGGTGGCGCTATCCTCGGCGCGATGATTCTGGGCTGGCTGTTCCCGGTTGCCCTTTAATACCCGCGGGCGCGCTGGCGCCCGCCTTATCAGGAGATCCTCATGTTTGATTTACTCCTGCGCCGTGCGCGCCTCACCGACGATACCCTGACCGATATCGCCATTCAGGACGGGAAAATCGCGGCGCTGGGCGAGATTAACGCGCCCGCGCATAAAACGGTTGAGCTGAACGGTGAAGTGTTCGTCAGTGCAGGCTGGATTGACTCCCACGTACACTGCTACCCGAATTCCCCGATTTACCACGACGAACCCGACAGCGTGGGCGTTGCCACTGGCGTCACCACCGTAGTGGACGCGGGCAGCACCGGCGCCGACGACGTGGACGATTTCTATGAGATCACCCGCAAGGCCTCCACCGAGGTTTTTGCCTTGCTAAACATTTCCCGCGTGGGGCTGATTGCCCAGAACGAGCTGGCCAATATGGCCAATGTTGATGCCAACGCGGTGAAGCAGGCGGTGAAGCGCCACCCTGATTTTATCGTCGGCCTGAAGGCGCGCATGAGCAGCAGCGTGGTCGGTGACAACGGCATCACGCCGCTGGCTCGCGCGAAAGCGATTCAGAAAGAGAACGGCGACCTGCCGCTGATGGTGCACATCGGCAACAACCCGCCAAATCTCGACGAAATCGCCGAACTCCTGAGTTCGGGCGACATCATCACCCACTGCTATAACGGCAAGCCTAACCGCATTCTGACGCCCTCGGGCGAGCTGCGCGCCTCCATATCCTCTGCCCTGAAGCGCGGCGTGCGTCTGGACGTGGGGCACGGCACGGCGAGCTTTAGCTTTGAGGTGGCAAAACGCGCTATCGCGATGGGCATTCTGCCGCACACCATCAGCTCAGATATCTACTGCCGCAACCGCATCAACGGCCCGGTGGGCTCGCTGGCAAGCGTGATGTCGAAGTTTCTCGCCATCGGCATGTCATTGCCCCAGGTGATTGACTGCGTCACGGCGAACGCCGCCGACGGCCTGCGCCTGACGCGCAAGGGCCGCATTCAGCCGGGTCTCGACGCCGACCTGACGCTATTCATCCTCAAACGTCAGCCGACGGTGCTGACGGATGCCGAAAACGACAGCCTGCAGGCTGAACACATTCTGGTGCCGCTTGCCGCGATCCGCGCGGGCAAGGGCTACATGACCGAACAAGGGAGCACGGAAAATGCCTTCGATTTATGAGAAGTACCATTTAAAGCAGGTTATCAACACCTCTGGCCGCATGACGGCGCTGGGCGTCTCCACGCCGCGCCCGGAGGTGGTGCAGGCGGCGATGGACGGCATGAATCACTATTTCGAGATGAAGGATCTGGTCAATAAAACCGGGGAGTACATCGCGAAGCTGCTGGACGTGGAAGGGGCGACGGTCGTCTCCTGCGCGTCGGCGGGCATTGCCCAGTCCGTTGCGGCGGTGCTGGTCAAAGACAGCGACTGGCTGCTGGAAAATCTGCACGTTACCCCAATTGAGAACAACGAAATCGTCCTGCCGAAAGGCCACAACGTGAACTTTGGCGCGCCGGTGGGCACCATGGTCGCGCTGGGCGGCGGTAGGCTGGTGGAGGCGGGCTACGCCAACGAATGTTCCGCCGATCAGCTGGCGGCGGCGATCACCCCGCGCACGGCCGCGATCCTCTATATCAAATCTCACCACTGCGTGCAGAAAAGCATGCTCAGCGTCGAGCAGGCGGCCGTTGTCGCGCGTAAACACGACTTGCCGCTCATCGTTGATGCCGCGGCGGAAGAAGATCTGCATGTTTACTACCGCTCCGGCGCGGACCTGGTGATCTACAGCGGCGCGAAGGCGATTGAAGGCCCAACCAGCGGACTGGTGATCGGCAAAACCCAGTACGTTGAGTGGGTCAAACGCCAGACGGCGGGCATTGGCCGCGCCATGAAGGTGGGTAAAGAGGGCATTCTTGGCCTGACCTGCGCTATCGAACACTATCTGACGGCCACCAAAGAGAGCGGCGCCGAGATGGTGGCGAAAATGACGCCGTTTATCGAGGCGCTCAACACCCTGAACGGTGTCACCGCGCGCGTGGTGTGGGACAGCGCCGGACGCGACATCGCCCGCACCGAGATTAAATTTGACGAAGCCACCACCGGCGTCGGCACGGGTGACCTGGTGGCGAAGCTGAAGCAGGGCGAATACGCCATTTACTTCCGTGGCTACAAGGCCAACGAAGGGATTATCGAAGCGGATGTGCGCAGCGTGAATGCTGATCAGCTGAACATCGTGTACCGCCGCATTAGCGAAGTGTTAGGACAGGAGAAAAACGCATGAAACTGACCCCCAACTTTTACCGTGACCGCGTCTGTCTGAACGTGCTGGCAGGGTCGAAAGCCAACGCCAGCACCATCTACGAGGCGGCGGAAGGTCATGTGCTGGTGGGCGTGCTCTCCAAAAATTACCCGGACGTGGCCAGCGCGGTAGCGGATATGCGCGAGTACGCGGCGCTGATAGATAACGCGCTCTCCGTTGGCCTCGGCGCGGGCGACCCGAACCAGTCGGCGATGGTGAGCGAGATCTCCCGTCAGGTGCAGCCGCAGCACGTCAACCAGGTCTTTACCGGCGTGGCTACCAGCCGCGCGCTGCTGGGGCAGAACGAGTCCGTGGTCAACGGTCTGGTCTCCCCGACCGGCACCGTCGGAATGGTGAAAATCTCCACCGGCCCGCTGAGCAGCAAAGCGCCGGACGGCATCGTGCCGGTTGAAACGGCGATTGCTCTGCTAAAAGATTTCGGCGGCAGCTCTATCAAATACTTCCCGATGGGCGGCCTGAAGTGCCGTGACGAGTACAAAGCGGTGGCGGAAGCCTGCGCCCGTCACGACTTCTGGCTGGAGCCGACCGGAGGTATCGATCTGGAAAACTATGAGGAGATCCTGCAGATCGCCCTCGACGCGGGCGTGAGCAAAATCATCCCGCATATCTACAGCTCGATTATCGACAAAGCCAGCGGTGATACGCGTCCGGAAGATGTGCGTACCCTGCTGGCGATGACGAAGAAGCTGGTGAAGTAGAACTCACATCTATACAGGAGCCACCATGCACACCCGTACCTTGCTTGTCGCTTCACTCTCAATGTTCGCCACCGCCGCTGTCGCCCAGACGCAATATGCCTGGGTGGGTACCTATAATCCGAACGGTGAAGGGTTGTACCGTTTTACTGTTAACCCGCAAACCGGCGCGCTGAACGATAAAACGCTGGTGAGCAAACTGCCGAATGCGGCGCAGCTGACCCTTTCACAGGACGGCAAAACGCTGTATCTGGCAAGTGAAGTGGAGCAGGGCGTGGTGCAGGCGCTGCGCGTCGGCGATAACGGTGAGCTGAGCGAGCTCAATCAGGTGGCCTCCGGCGGTGCCGGGCCGGTGTATCTCTCCCTGACGCCGAACGGCAAGCATCTGCTGGTGGCGAACTATGTCAGCGGCTCAATTGCCGTTTTACCCGTCAACGCAGACGGTAGCTTGGGTGAAGCCACGGACAAACATCAGGATCAAGGCGAACCGGGCGCGGCGAAGCCCGAAGCTGCTGCGGAGGGCAGTTTCGCGATCAGCGATCATAACGGCCCCCATGCGCACATGATCGCCGCCGATCCGAGCGGGAAGTACGTGTTTTCCACCGATCTTGGGCTGGATCGCATCTATCAGTACCGTTTTGACGAGCAGACAGGAAAGCTGACGCCGAATGATCCGCCGTTTATCAGCGCCTCCTCGAAAGGCGCCGGGCCGCGCCACTTTGTCTTTACGCCGAGGGGCGATGCCCTGTGGCTGATTAACGAAGAGGCGTCTACGCTCACCCGGTATACCGTGAACGCCAACGGCACCCTGAAAGAGGATAAAACGGTCTCTGCTCTGCCGGAAGGTTACAAAGGCACCAGCTTTGCTGCCGGGCTCGCATTAAGCGCCGATGGCAGGCAGCTGTATGTGGCTAACCGTTTGCATAACAGCATCGGGCACTTTACCGTAACAGCAGAGGGCACGTTGACGCATCAGGATGACGTGTGGACGCGTGGTGATTATCCCCGCACCCTGACGCTCGATAAGCAGGGACGCTGGCTGTACGTCATGAACCAGCGCAGCGACAACATTACCCGTTTCCGCGTGGCGCAGGACGGGAAATTGAGCTTCGAACCGGACTATACCCCGGTCGGCAGCCCATCCCAGATGGTCATTTCACCTTAAGCTGTTAGAGGACAACGACGTGCGATTTCCGAACCAACGTTTAGCGCAACTTTTCGATCTGTTGCAAAACGAGACGCTGCCGCAGGACGAGCTGGCGCAGCGGCTGTCGGTCTCCACGCGAACCGTCCGTGCGGATATCACCGCCCTGAACGCGCTGCTGGCCAGCCACGGCGCGCAGTTTATCCTGAGCCGGGGCAACGGCTACCAGCTCAAAATTGAGGATGCCGAGCGCTATCAGCAGCTTCAGGCATCCCACCCGCGCGCGCTGCGTATCCCACGGACCGGGCCGGAGCGCGTGCATTATCTGGTGGTGCGTTTTCTCACCTCGGCGTTTTCGCTTAAGCTGGAGGATCTGGCGGACGAGTGGTTCGTCAGCCGCGCCACGCTGCAAAGCGACATGGCGGAGGTACGCGAGTGGTTTCATCGTTACAACCTGACGCTGGAAACCCGTCCGCGCCATGGGATGAAGCTGTTTGGCAGCGAGATGTCGACCCGCGCGTGCCTGACCGATCTGCTCTGGGAGCTGGCGCAGCAGGACAGCCTGAACCCGCTGGTGACCGACGTGGCGCTGAATGCGGGCGTGGCGGAGCAGATGGTGCCGGTGCTGCACGACGCCTTGACGCGTCACCACATTCGCCTGACTGATGAAGGCGAGCTGTTCCTGCGCCTGTACTGCGCAGTGTCGGTACGTCGCATCAGCGAAGGTTATCCGCTGCCGGAATTCCATGCCGAAGACGTGGAAGAGAACGTGCGCGAGGCGGCGAAGGATATCGCGGTGACCATCCAGCAGCTGGCGGGCAAAACGCTTTCGCCGTCGGAGGAGAGCTGGCTGTGCGTGCACATTGCGGCGCGGCAGATCCAGGAGATCGCGCCCAGCGCGATTAATGCCGATGACGATGAAGCGCTGGTCAACTACATCCTGCGCTACATCAACACCCACTATAACTACAACCTGCTTAGCGACGCGCAGCTGCACGCGGATCTGCTGACGCATATTAAAACCATGATCACCCGCGTGCGGTATCAAATCATGATCCCCAATCCGCTGCTGGATAACATCAAGCAGCACTACCCGATGGCGTGGGACATGACGCTGGCCGCGGTGTCGAGCTGGGGCAAATACACGCCGTATGTGATCAGCGAAAACGAGATTGGTTTCCTGGTGCTGCATATTGGCGTCGGGCTGGAGCGCCACTACAACATTGGCTACCAGCGTCAGCCGCGCGTGCTGCTGGTATGCGACGCCGGTAACGCGATGGTGCGCATGATTGAGGCGGTGCTGCAGCGTAAATACCCGCAGATTGAGGTGACGCGCACGCTCACCCTGCGCGAGTACGAGTTGGCGGAATCGATTGGCGAAGACTTTGTGATCGCCACCGCCCGCGTCAGCGAAAAGTCAAAACCGGTGGTGATGATCGCCCCGTTCCCGACCGACTATCAGTTAGAACAGATTGGCAAACTGGTGCTGGTGGACCGCACCCGCCCGTGGATGCTGGATAAATACTTCGACGCGGCCCACTTCCGCATTATCGACAAGCCGATCGATCAGCAGACGCTGTTCCGCGAGCTGTGTGAACAGCTTGAGGCCGAAGGCTTTGTTGGCGCGGAGTTTCTGGATTCGGTTGTTGAGCGTGAAGCTATCGTCAGTACCATGCTCGGCGACGGCATCGCGCTGCCGCACTCCCTCGGCCTGCTGGCGCAGAAAACGGTGGTCTACACCGTGCTGGCCCCGCACGGCGTTCAGTGGGGCGACGAAACCGCGCACGTCATCTTCCTGCTTGCCATCAGCAAAAGCGAATACGAAGAGGCGATGGCGATTTACGATATCTTCGTCACTTTCCTGCGCGAGCGGGCGATGTCACGTCTCTGTAGCTGCGAGGATTTTGCCGGGTTTAAGGCGGTGGCGATGGAGAGTTTGAGTCGTTTTTGAGATAAGGGCGGATGGATGACATCCGCCTTTGATCAACGCAAATGATGTACAACCTGGTTGCTGCTGCCGCGCCAGATGAGCGCCGGGTCTTTTAAATCCTGCATGAACTTACCGTCGACCAGCACGTTAATCAGATCCACGACTTCCATTTGCTGCGCGTTCAGCTCATCCAGCTTGTAGCCTGTCCAGACCCAGATATCTTTTCCCGAGCACTCGCGGCGAATGCGCTTCACCAGCTTCAAAATATCCTGCACGTTTTGCGGATGCAGCGGATCGCCGCCGGAGAGCGAAATTCCCTGGCGGTGAATGCGCGTGTCGTTCAGGTCGCTGATGATTTTATCTTCCATCTCCGCGGTGAACGGCTTGCCGGAATTCAGGCGCCAGGTGCTTTTGTTGTAGCAGCCGGGGCATTCGTGGACGCAGCCTGAGACGAACAGGGTGCAGCGGGTGCCGGGGCCGTTGACGATGTCGACGGGGTAGTACTGGTGATAGTTCATCGCGAATAACCACGCCGGGTGGCGCTGCGCTTACCCGGCCTACAAAAGAGAGCGGTCCGTAGGCCCGGTAAGCGCAGCGCCACCGGGCATTAACGTGGCAGCGGATTAACCGATCTGTCCATTCCCCAGATGCTTCACGCGGCGCTTCACCTCTTCCTGTTTGCCGGCGTTAAACGGACGTGCGTCCGGGCTGCCGAGGTAGCCGCATACGCGACGAGTCACGGAGACGCGGGCCGCATCGTGGTTGCCGCATTTCGGGCAGGTAAAGCCTTTGCTCGTACACTCGAACTCACCGGTAAAGCCGCATTCGTAGCACTCGTCGATAGGCGTGTTGGTCCCGTAATACGGCACGTGCTGGTAGCTGTAATCCCACACGTCCTCCAGCGCCTTCAGGTTGTGCTGAATGTTCGGGTACTCGCCGTAGCAGATGAAGCCGCCGCTGGCGATCGGCGGATACGCCGCTTCGAAGTCGATCTTGTCGTACGGGTTGACCTTCTTCTCGACATCGAGGTGGAAGCTGTTGGTGTAGTACCCTTTGTCGGTCACACCTTCCACAATCCCGAACTCGGCGGTGTCCAGACGGCAGAAGCGGTCGCACAGGTTCTCGCTTGGGGTGCTGTACAGGCTGAACCCGTAGCCGGTTTCCTCTTTCCACCGGTCTACTGCGTCGCGCAGGCGCTGAACGATGGCGATGCCTTTCTCACGCAGGGCTTCGCTGTCGTACATGTGCGTATCGCCAAACAGCGCGTTGATGGTTTCGTGAATGCCGATATAGCCCAGCGAAATCGACGCACGACCATTTTTGAAGATCTCAGACACGTCATCGTCCGCCTTCAGGCGCACGCCGCAGGCCCCTTCCATGTAGAGGATCGGCGCGACGCGGGCTTTGACCCCTTCCAGACGGGCAATACGGGTCATCAGCGCCTTACGCGCCAGCTGCAGGCGCTCGTCCAGCAGCGCCCAGAAGGCGTCTTCATTGCCTTTCGCTTCCAGCGCGATGCGCGGCAGGTTGAGGCTGATCACGCCGAGGTTGTTGCGCCCGTCGTGGATCTGCTCGCCGTTTTCATCCTCGTACACGCCGAGGAAGCTGCGGCAGCCCATTGGCGTTTTAAACGAACCGGTGACCTTCACCACCTGATCGTAGTTCAGGATGTCCGGATACATGCGCTTGCTCGCGCACTCCAGCGCCAGCTGTTTAATGTCGTAGTTTGGATCGCCAAACTTGTGGTTCAGGCCGTCGCGAATCGCGAATACCAGCTTTGGGAACACCGCAGTTTTGCGGTTTTTGCCAAGGCCGGAAATACGGTTGCGCAGAATGGACTGCTGGATCAGACGCGATTCCCAGCTGGTGCCCAGGCCAAAGCCGAAGGTCACAAACGGCGTCTGGCCGTTGGCGGTGTGCAGCGTGTTCACTTCATATTCCAGCGACTGGAACGCGTCGTAGCACTCTTTTTCGGTGCGGGAGTGCGCGTAGCCGTCAGGGTCCGGAATGTGCCACTCGTCAGCCGTTTTACGGTGCTTATTGAAGCTTGCCGTGACGAACGGAGCCAGCACTTCATCAATACGGTTAATGGTGGTGCCGCCGTAAATATGGCTGGCGACCTGGGCGATAATCTGCGCCGTGACCGCGGTGGCCGTAGAGATTGACTTAGGCGGTTCAATCTCGGCGTTGCCCATTTTAAAACCGTGGGTCAGCATGCCTTTCAGGTCGATCAGCATGCAGTTGAACATCGGGAAGAACGGCGAATAGTCGAGATCGTGGTAGTGAATTTCGCCGCGCTCGTGCGCCGAAACCACGTCGCGCGGCAGCAGATGCTGGCGGGCATAGTGTTTGGCGACGATACCGGCCAGCAGATCGCGCTGGGTGGGGATCACTTTACTGTCTTTGTTGGCGTTTTCATTGAGCAGGGCGGAGTTGGTCTGCTCCACCAGGCCACGGATCTCCTGGTTCAGACGACCGCGCTTCTCGCGCTGCACGTCGCGATCGTGGCGGTACTCAATGTAGGCGCGCGCCAGCTGCTTGTAAGGTCCTGCCATCAGCTGGTTCTCAACCGCGGTCTGGATCTCGTTGATATCGACCTGGCTGCGCTCATTCATCTGGCTGCTAACGACTTCTGCGACGGTGGCGCAGTAATCTGCGTCATCGACTCCCGCTGCTTTAGCTGCACGCAGAATGGCTTCCTGGATGCGCTCTGATTTAAACGGCACTTTACAGCCATCACGTTTCATCACATGCGGTGTCATGATCACTCCATTTTTGAAAACAGGTTATCCACAGAGGTGGAGAAGTATTCACCGGACGCATTTCCCGTCAGGCCAAAGACTTCCCGCGTTCCCAGCTCGTGTTATCCACAATTCCGGCCAGCGTAAGCGCCGTCTTGTTGTTGGAATAGTAGACGATAAATACAAGATATTGGGTCGGAGTGCATTTTAAATGCTACATATAGTGATTTGCATCAAACATGTTTGCGATTTATTTGATTCAGAACAAAGTAAAAAGACGAGAGTACAAACGACGGGCGCTTCAGAGATTGTAAAGGTGGAAGAGAAAAATCTGATTAATTATTCAACAAAAACAGTAAAGTAAGCCGGGTGCAGGACTGCACCCGGCGGGACGGTTACTGTTGCAACCACCAGACGGCTTCAAACGGACGCAGCGACGTCGTTTGCGGTGTCGGGTAGTTACTCATCAACACCTGCAACTTACCGCTGAGAAGGTCTGCCTGCCATTCCTGTGGCGTATTACTCAGGTTCGCCGCAACGATCAGGGTCTGTCCCTGCCACTGGCGACGGTAGCACCAAAGAGAAGGGTGTTCCGGCAGGAGATCCTCATAATCCCCCCACGTCAGCACCGGCAGGGTTTTGCGCAGGCTAATCAGCGACTGATAGGTATAGAAGACGGAACCCGCATCGTCGAGCGCCGCGCGGGCGTTCACGGTTTCGTAGTTATCGCAGACGCCAATCCACGGTTCACCCTCGCTAAAGCCCGCATTGTGCGACGCGTCCCACTGCATTGGCGTGCGGCCATTATCCCGGGACTTACTCGCCAGGATTGCCAGTAATTCATCCGGATCGCGGCCGTTGGCGCGCAGTTCGGCGAACATGTTCAGGCTTTCCACGTCGCGGTAATCGGTGATGCGGCTGAAGTGCGGGTTCGTCATCCCCAGCTCTTCGCCCTGATAGATATACGGCGTGCCCTGCATACCGTGCAGCACCATGCCGAGCATTTTCGCGGCGTGAACCCGGTATTCTCCTTCGTCACCGAAGCGCGACACGATGCGCGGCTGGTCGTGGTTACACCAGAACAGCGCGTTCCAGGCTTTGTTATGCATCCCCTGCTGCCAGTGGCGGAAAAGGGTTTTCAGCGCCACGAAGTCCGGCTTCGCCTTCGTCCACTTTTCGCCGCCGGGATAGTCCACCTTCAGGTGGTGGAAGTTAAAGGTCATCGACAGCTCGCGGCCATCGAGAGAAGCATACTGCTGGCAGTTCTCCAGCGAGGTCGAGGACATCTCGCCTACCGTCATCAGGTTGCGCGGGGTGAAGACGTCGCGGCTCATCTCCTGCAGATATTCATGGATGCGCGGTCCGTCAGTGTAGAAGCGGCGACCGTCGCCCGTCTCGTCATTCGGGAAATCCTGATCTTTCGAAATCAGGTTAATGACATCGAGGCGCAAGCCGTCGACGCCGCGGTCAGCCCAGAACTCGCACACCTTTTTCAGCTCGGCGCGCACCGCCGGATTTTCCCAGTTGAGGTCCGCCTGCTCCGGCGCGAACAGGTGCAGGTAATACTGCTCGCTCTCCGCGTGCCAGCGCCAGGCGTTGCCGCCAAACTTGGAGCGCCAGTTGTTGGGCAACTGCTCAGGCGTGCCGTCGCGCCAGATGTAGAACTGGCGGTACGGGCTCGCTTTGTTCAGCGATTCCCTGAACCAGGGGTGCTGGGTTGAGGTGTGGTTGAACACCATATCCAGCACGATGCGAATGCCGCGCTGGTGCGCCTCGGCGACCAGTTGGTCGAAATCATCCAGCGTGCCGTACGCCGGGTCGATGGCGGTGTAATTCGCCACGTCGTAGCCATTATCCACCTGCGGGGAGATATAAAACGGCGTCAGCCAGATGGCGTCGATGCCGAGGGTTTTCAGGTAGTCCAGACGCTGCGTCACGCCGCGTAAATCGCCGGTGCCGCTGCCGGTGGTGTCCTGGAAACTCTTGGGGTAAATCTGGTAGATAACGCCGTTTTGCCACCAGTGAGGAAGGGTATTCATAGTGTGTTCCTGCAAATGCGAAGGGGCGCAACTGCGCCCCGAAAGAGAGAGATTAAACAATCTGCAGCGAGCCCTGACGGAACTTACGCTGATAAACCACGGTAGTCAGCGCCATTGGGACGATAATCGCGATGGCCATTGCCAGGGCGAATACCTGCCAGTAAGCGGGCTGGATGGAGAGGATGCCCGGCAGGCCGCCGACGCCAATCCCGTTTGCCATTACGCCGTTCAGTCCGCACACCAGGCCCGCCAGACCGGAACCGATCATCGCGCAGAGCATCGGGAAGCGGTATTTCAGGTTGATACCGTACATCGCCGGTTCGGTGACGCCGAGGTAGGCGGAGATGGCCGCCGGAACGGAGATCTCGCGTTCGTTGTGCTTGCGGCTGACGATAATGATGCCGGTCACCGCGGACGCCTGAGCAATGTTAGACAGGGCGATAATCGGCCAGACCGGCGTGCCGCCGAGGCTCTGGATCATCTGCATATCAATGGCCAGCGTGGTCTGGTGCACGCCGGTGATCACCAGCGGGGCGTACAGGAAGCCAAACAGCGCGGCGCCAATCGGGGCGAAGCTGCCGGTCATCAGGTGACGCACCGCGAAGGCCACGCCGTCGCCAATCATGCGGCCAAACGGACCGATAAAGGCATGCGCCAGGAAGACCGCCAGAATTAGCGAGCACACCGGCACCACTACCAGATAGAGGTAATCCGGCACGATGCGCTTCAGGCGGGTTTCAATAAAGCCCAGCGCCAGCCCCGCCAGCAGGGCCGGAATGACCTGTGCCTGATAGCCCACTTTGGCGATGGTAAACAGGCCGAAGTTCCACACCTCAGGCACCTGCTGACCAAGTAAGTAAGCGTTCATTAACTGCGGAGAGACCAGCGTGACGCCGAGTACGATACCGAGGATCGGGGTACCACCCATCTTGCGCACCGCGGACCAGCAGATCCCGACCGGCAGATAGAAGAAGATCGCCTCGCCAATCAGCCACAGGAAGTCGTACACGGTTTTCAGCGCCGGATACATCTGCGCCAGGGTTTTGCCGTCGCTCATCGGCACGTCGCCGATGACGTTACGGAAGCCTAAGATCAAGCCTCCGCTGATCAGTGCTGGCAGCAGCGGGAAGAAGATCTCCGCAAAGTGGGAAATCAGCTGCTCGTGCCACTTCATGTTCTGGCGCGCGGCCTTCTTCGCCTGCTCTTTATCGGCGGAGGAGTGCCCGGTTGTTGCCAGCAGAGCCTGATAGTAATCGCCCACTTCGGTACCAATCACGACCTGGAACTGACCGGCGTTGGTAAAGCAGCCTTTAACCATAGAGAGTTCTTCAATGGCCTTCGGATTGGCTTTGGCCGGATCGTTCAGCACGAAGCGCAGGCGGGTAATGCAATGGCTGACGGTAGCGATGTTTTCGCGGCCGCCGACCAGGACGATCAACTGATCGATATCTGCTTGTTTGACTTTACTCATCATGAAACCTCATGACAGATGTTGAGGGGGGTAATGACCTGAGCGCAAGCCTACTCCTTCAGCGTGACGGCGAAAATGGGAACGTTCCCGAAATCGGGCGAAGATCACAATAAACCGTTGAGCGGGGGTTAAGAAAGGTGGGCTGGAATAACGATCTGACGCGGCTCAGCGCGCCCGTTGATCTGCTCGATCAGCTGCGCGGCGGCCTGTCTGCCGGACTCGGCATAACCCGGGTCGACGGTAATAATTTCCGGATGCAAAAACTTCATCAGCGGCGTGCTGCCGACGCTCGCCACCTGCAGGTTATCGATACGCTGCTCCTGCAGATATTTACTCGCGCCCAGCGCCAGCGTATCCGTGGCGCACACCAGCGCGGTGGTTTGCGGCGTCAGGACGCTGGCGACCTGCTCGTAGCCCTGCTTCATGCCCAGCCCCGGCAGGGAGGCCACGGCGGAGAGGTTGTGCTTTTTGCAAAAGGCCAGATAGGCCTCATGGCGGCGCTTGCCGGTGGTGACGTCCGCGTGCGGTACGCCGAGGAAGCTGATGTGGCGATGGCCTTCGTCAAACAGGCGCTGCATCAGGGTGATAATCGCGCCCTCGTCGTCATAGCAGACGGAGGCAAAACCGTGGGCATCGCGCGCCAGCAGCACCAGCGACGGCTGCCAGGGTTTTAGCATCTCATCTTTGATGCCGGTAAAGCCGAACAGCACCACGCCGTCAATGTTGCGTCGCTGGAGCATACCCAGATGTTCTTCCACCAGTTGTGGCGAGAACTGGCTCTCCATCATGATCGGGTCATATCCCTGCTCATAGAAGGCGGGTAGCATGGTCTGCACGGCAAGATTTTCAGACAGAGAATCCAGGCGCGAGACAATGATGGCGACCACTTTGTCACTCTGTCCGCGCATGGCGCGCGCGGAGCGGGAAGGGGAAAAGCCGTGCTGATTCATGACCGCCTCAACGCGCTCGCGGGTGCGTTCGCTGACGCCGCTTTCGTTGTTCAGCACGCGTGAGACGGTTGATTTCCCCACGCCGCTTAAACGCGCGATGTCTTTAATCGTAAGGCGGTTCTGCATGCTGTATTCCCTGTAACAACGACAAAATGGTCAATTGAGCCTAATGCTATAGCGCGATTTCGCTATGGGCAAAGTCTGGTTTACGTTCGGTTTATTTGCAGGGGGGTATAATACCGCCCGAATCGTCACAAAGGGTACGCTTAAATCCTTATACTGCGCGGCGACACCCTACTTTTTACTTACCGGAGGCTTCATGGATCCCGATCCCACACCTCTCCTGAACGGGAGAATGCGTTCTTTCCGGTAAGCCAGCCTGTTGCTGACTCACCGGTGATGTGAGGCAGCAACGTCCCAAACGTTCCTGCTTGAAAAATTGAGTGCCTCTCAGGTACGGCTTTGCCACGCCTGAAGGAAAAGCTGCGTCCGCGTTTGCGGATGCGGAGGAATGACTATGTTTAAAAATATCACCCGGCAGCTGCAGGCCCTGCTGAGCCGCCACCTGCCACACCGTCTTGTTCAGCGCGACCCGCTGCCCAATGCCAAAAACATGGCGGGGGCGGCGATCCCCGCGTCCCTGACCGAACGCTGCCTGAACGTGGCGGCGATGGATGAAAACGAAGTCTGGCGCGCTTTTGGTGGGCATCCGGAAGGGCTGAACGCGGCAGAAGTGGAAAAAATCCGCGCCGTGCATGGCGATAACCTCATTCCGGCGCAAAAGCCGTCTCCGTGGTGGGTGCATCTGTGGCTCTGCTACCGCAACCCGTTTAACCTGCTGCTGACCGTGCTCGGCCTCATCTCCTATGCGACGGAAGATCTGTTTGCCGCAGGGGTGATTGCCCTGATGGTGGGCATCTCCACGCTGCTGAACTTTATTCAGGAGGCCCGCTCCACCAAAGCGGCGGACGCCCTGAAGGCGATGGTCAGCAACACCGCGACCGTCTCGCGCGTGATCAACGATCTCGGCGAAAACGCCTGGGTGGAATTGCCTATCGACCAGCTGGTGCCGGGGGATCTGGTGAAGCTGGCCGCGGGGGACATGATCCCGGCGGATTTACGCATCATCCAGGCACGCGATCTCTTCGTCGCGCAGGCCTCCCTGACCGGCGAATCCCTGCCCGTGGAAAAGGTGGCGCGTAGCCGCGACCCGCAGCAGATGAACCCGCTCGAGTGCGACACCCTGTGCTTTATGGGCACCACGGTCGTCAGCGGCACCGCGCAGGCGATAGTCACCGCCACCGGGGGCAACACCTGGTTTGGTCAGCTTGCCGGGCGCGTCAGCGAGCAGGAGAGCGAGCCGAATGCCTTCCAGAAGGGAATTGGCCGCGTCAGCATGCTGCTGATCCGCTTTATGATGGTGATGACGCCGATCGTGCTGCTGATCAATGGCTACACCAAAGGCGACTGGTGGGAAGCGGCGCTGTTTGCGCTCTCCGTGGCCGTCGGCTTAACGCCGGAAATGCTGCCGATGATTGTCACCTCTACGCTGGCGCGCGGGGCGGTGAAGCTCTCTAAACAGAAGGTGATCGTCAAACACCTCGACGCCATTCAAAACTTTGGCGCGATGGACATTCTCTGCACCGATAAAACCGGCACCCTGACGCAGGACAAAATCGTGCTGGAGAACCACACTGATATCTCCGGCAAAACCAGCGAGCGCGTGCTGCACAGCGCGTGGCTGAACAGCCATTATCAGACCGGGCTGAAAAACCTGCTCGACGTCGCGGTGCTGGAAGGGGTAGATGAAGAGTCCGCCCGCACGCTCTCCGGCCGCTGGCAGAAGGTGGATGAGATCCCGTTCGACTTCGAGCGCCGCCGGATGTCGGTGGTGGTGAGCGAGCAGACGGATGTGCATCAGCTGATCTGCAAAGGCGCGCTGCAGGAGATCCTCAACGTGTCCACACAGGTACGCTATAACGGCGACATCGTGCCGCTGGACGATACCATGCTGCGCCGCATCAAGCGCGTCACCGACAACCTGAACCGTCAGGGGCTGCGCGTGGTGGCGGTGGCGAGCAAGTTCCTGCCGGCGCGCGAGGGGGACTATCAGCGTATCGACGAATCCGATCTGATCCTCGAGGGTTACATCGCCTTCCTCGATCCGCCGAAAGAGACCACCGCACCGGCGCTCAAAGCGCTGAAGGCGAGTGGTATTACCGTGAAAATTCTCACCGGCGACAGCGAGCTGGTGGCGGCGAAAGTGTGCCACGAGGTGGGGCTGGACGCGGGTGACGTGGTGGTCGGGAGCGAGATTGAACATCTCTCCGATGACGAGCTGGCGAAGCTTGCCCAGCGTACCACGCTGTTTGCCCGTCTGACGCCGATGCACAAAGAGCGCATCGTCACCCTGCTTAAGCGCGAAGGGCATGTGGTGGGCTTTATGGGCGACGGCATCAACGATGCGCCCGCCCTGCGTGCGGCGGATATCGGTATCTCCGTAGACGGAGCGGTGGATATTGCCCGTGAAGCGGCGGATATCATTCTGCTGGAAAAAAGCCTGATGGTGCTGGAGGAGGGCGTCATCGAAGGGCGCCGTACCTTTGCCAATATGCTCAAGTACATCAAGATGACCGCCAGCTCCAACTTCGGTAACGTTTTTAGCGTGCTGGTGGCGAGCGCGTTTCTGCCGTTCCTGCCGATGCTGCCGCTGCACCTGCTGATCCAGAACCTGATGTACGATGTGTCTCAGGTGGCTATCCCGTTTGATAACGTGGACGACGAGCAGATCCAGAAGCCGCAGCACTGGAACCCGGCAGATCTTGGGCGCTTTATGCTGTTCTTTGGCCCGATCAGCTCCATCTTCGACATTCTGACCTTCTGCCTGATGTGGTTTGTGTTCCACGCCAACACCCCGGAACACCAGACGCTGTTCCAGTCCGGCTGGTTCGTGGTCGGTTTGCTGTCGCAGACGCTGATTGTGCATATGATCCGCACGCGCCGCATTCCATTCATCCAGAGCCGTGCCGCATGGCCGCTGATTGTGATGACGGGGATTGTGATGGCGCTCGGCATCGCGCTGCCGTTCTCACCGCTGGCGAGCTACCTGCAGCTGCAGGCGCTGCCGCTGAGCTACTTCCCGTGGCTGGTGGCGATCCTCGTGGGTTACATGGTGCTGACGCAGATGGTAAAAGGGTTCTATGCGCGTCGGTATGGATGGCAGTAAGTTATGTTTGCCGGGTGGCGGCTTCGCCTTACCCGGCCTACTCCCGAAACGTAGGCCCGGTAAGCGCAGCGCCACCGGGCACTAGCTTTCCTCCCAAATTCAACAACCTGTGATCTCCGTCGGCGCATTCGCTTGACGACAAATTGAGCGCATGTTAACAGAATGTTTTGCCTTTATTTGGCCCGTCAGATAAGGAACATTCATGTTACGGTACAGTCTCTTAACCGCCGGGCTGATGCTCGGCGCCTCTGCCTTTGCCGCCCCGGCAGGGGATCTCCCTTTAATGCCCTGGCCTGCGAAGGTCGAACGCCCGACGACCCAGGGCGCGCTGGTGCTCAGCAACAACGTATCCATTAGCGTCAACGGGGACGATCTCGGTGACGCCGTCAACCGCCTGCGCCAGCGCATCGCCCTGCAAACCGGCTGGACGCTGCAGCCGCAGGCTGAAAAGCCAGACAAACCGACTATCCGCATCGCGATTGCCAAAAAGGTGAAGCCGCAGCCGCTGCCGGACAGCGATGAAAGCTATAAGCTCACGGTGGATGCCAACGGCGTGAACATCTCTGCCAACACCCGTTTCGGTGCCTTGCGCGCCATGGAAACCCTGCTCCAGCTGTTGCAGAACGGGGCGGAAAATACCTCTCTGCCGTGGGTTACCATTGAAGATTCGCCGCGTTTCCCGTGGCGCGGGCTGCTGCTCGATTCGGCACGTCACTTTATCCCGCTGCCGGATATCAAACGCCAGATCGACGGCATGGCTGCGGCGAAGCTCAACGTGCTGCACTGGCACTTAACCGACGACCAGGGCTGGCGCTTCAGCTCGAAGCGCTACCCTAAGCTGACGCAGCTTGCCAGCGACGGGCTGTTCTACACGCCTGAACAGATGCGTGAGGTGGTGCGTTACGCCGCCGAGCGCGGCATTCGCGTGGTGCCGGAGATCGACATGCCGGGCCACGCCTCGGCGATTGCCGTGGCCTACCCGGAGCTGATGAGCGCCCCGGGGCCGTACGCCATGGAACGCCACTGGGGCGTGCTGAAGCCGGTTCTCGATCCCACCAAAGAGGCGACTTACGCCTTTGCTGACGCGATGGTAAGCGAACTGGCGGCGATCTTCCCCGATCCGTATCTGCACATCGGCGGCGACGAAGTGGACGATAGCCAGTGGAAAGCGAACCCGGCCATCCAGCAGTTTATGCGCGACAACAGGCTGGCGGACAGCCACGCGCTGCAGGCGTACTTCAACCGCAAGCTGGAAACGATCCTTGAGAAGCATCACCGCCAGATGGTCGGCTGGGATGAGATCTACCATCCTGACCTGCCGAAAAGCATTCTGATCCAGTCCTGGCAGGGGCAGGACGCGCTGGGGCAGGTGGCGCAGAATGGCTACAAGGGCATTCTGTCGACCGGCTTTTATCTCGACCAGCCCCAGTCCACCGCCTATCACTACCGCAACGAGATCGTCCCGCAGGGCTTAAACGGCGTGGACGTGATAGCCGACACCGACAGCGCCCAGAGCTGGGCCTTCTCCATGCCGCGCCTGAAGGGCAAGCCGGTGGTAGGGAGCTTCACCCTGGTGAAAGGAGATGCCGGCTGGCGCGGGTTTATTGATTTTGCCGGGAAATCGCGCCGTGCGGTGCAGAACATTGAATGGCGCGATGACAGCCAGGTCACGTTTACCGTCGATACGTGGATGGGGGAAACGCGCCCGGTCGTCACCGTCGATAACGACAAACTTTCCGGTTATTTCCTTGTCGGGAATACGCGCTACCCGATTAGCGGCACGCGTCTGGACGATGTGCCGAAAGGCGTTCCGCCCGTCGTGCCGGACGTGGCGAACCAGGCCAACCTGCTCGGCGGCGAAGCGGCGCTGTGGGCGGAAAACGTGGTGGCGCCGGTGCTGGATATTCGCCTGTGGCCACGTACGTTTGCGGTGGCGGAGCGGCTCTGGTCCGCGCAGGACGTCAACGATGTCGACAACATGTACACCCGCCTGCAGGCGATGGACAGCTGGTCGACGGTGTCGGTCGGGCTGCAGCAGCATACCCAGCAGCAGGTGCAGTTCACGCGCCTCGCCGGTAATGCCGACACCCTGCCGTTGCAGATCCTCGCTCAGGCGATAGAACCGGCTCAGTATTACACCCGCCAGCACCTGAAGTTCCAGGCCGGAAACTATCATCAGTTCGAGCCGCTCAACCGCTTTGCGGATGCGCTGAACGCGGAAAGCGCCACCGTGCGCCAGATGCACAAATGGGCGGACCGTCTGGTGAGCGATGCGGAAGACACGGAAAGCGCCGACGCCCTGCGTCACGTCTTTAACCGCTGGCAGAGCAACACCAGCGACGCGCTGGCCTTAAGCGAAAACAGCTATCAGCTGAAGGCAATGAAGCCGGTGATCCAGGAGGTGGATAAGCTGGCCTCCATTGGCCTGCGGCTGACGGATCTGGTGGCGCGTCAGGGCACGCTGGATGACAAAGAGATCGCCTCGATTCAGAGCGAGCTGGATAACGCGGCGAAGGTGCAGGACGAAGTGGTGATTGCGGCGGTCTATCCGCTGGAGACGCTACTGAGAGCAACGCGGAATCAGTAGCAAGCAACAAAAAGGCAGCCTGGGCTGCCTTTTTTTATCGACAAAGCGAATTAACGACGAACGGCAATCGCTTCGATTTCAATTTTCACGTCTTTTGGCAGACGCGCCACTTCCACGCAGGAGCGCGCCGGGAAGGTGGCGTTATGCTCGGTGAAGAACGCTTCGTAAGTGGCGTTAACGGTCGCGAAATCGTTCAGATCTTTCACGAACACGGTGGTTTTCACGATATCACCCACTTTCAGGCCGGCAGATTCAACGATAGCCTGCACGTTTTCCAGCGACTGACGCGCCTGCGCCGCGACATCTTCCGGCACCGCGCCGGTTTTTGGGTTTACGGGGATCTGACCTGAAGTGATGATCATGCTGCCCAGATCAACGCCCTGAACGTAAGGGCCGATAGCGGCTGGTGCATTTTCCGTCGCGAGTACTTTGCTCATGTTTTCTCCAGAATAACAGCGTTAAGAATGTTCCCGGCCATTATAACAGCCGGGATTTCATTACCAACCTCAATTAGTTGGCCAGCACCACATAATGAGAAAACTCTTTTTCGCAGTATTTGCATTTGAGCGCGATGTCATCGGCGCGTTTTTTCACTGCAAAGCTGGAGGAAACCGGCTCAGCATGACTGATGCAGTTGCTGTTCGGGCAGACCAGCACGTTTTCGATGCGATCCGGCAGGCTCGGGCGGGATTTGCCGACCACTTCATACTCGTCGATGCGGTTGACGGTAGCGTCCGGCGCGTACAGCGACAGCTGGTTAACCTGCTCGTCGGTCAGGAAGGTGTTCTCGATTTTAATCAGGTCCTTGCGGCCCATCTCGCCCGACGGCAGGTTCAGGCCGATGGTGATGCGCTGGTCGGTTTCGGTCAGTTTGAACAGCGTCAGCAGCTTAAAGCCCACCTGCGCAGGGATGTGGTCAATCACGGTGCCACGCTTGATGGCTTCAACCTGGAGTTTGTTATCGTGTGTCATGGTCGTCTCCCCTTACAGAGCTAATTCGCGATTCAGAACCAGTGCCAGTAACGCCTGGCGGGCGAAGATGCCGTTTCCGGCCTGCTGGAAGTACCAGGCGTGCGGCGTTTTATCGACGTCTGTGGTGATCTCATCGATGCGTGGCAGCGGGTGCAGGACCTTCATGTTGTCGCGCGCGCCTTCCAGGTCGCTGGCGCGCAGCACGAACTGCGCCTTCACGTTGGCGTATTCGGACGGGTCCAGACGCTCTTTCTGCACGCGGGTCATGTACAGAATATCCACGTGGCTCATCACCTCTTCGATGCTGGCATGCAGGCTCCACGCAATGCCTTTCTCATCCAGCATGTCGAGGATGTACTGCGGCATTGCCAGCGCGTCCGGGGCGATGAAGTAGAAGCGGTTGCCGTTAAATTTCGCCAGCGCCTGGGTCAGGGAGTGTACGGTGCGGCCGTATTTCAGGTCGCCAACCATGGCGATATTCAGGTTCTCGAGCTTGCCCTGGGTCTCCTGAATGGTAAACAGATCCAGCAGGGTCTGCGTCGGGTGCTGGTTGGCACCGTCACCGGCGTTCAGTACCGGAATGCCGCCGGAAAACTCGGTTGCCAGACGCGCCGCGCCCTCCTGCGGGTGCCGCATCACAATCGCGTCGACGTAGGTGCTGATGACTGAAATGGTATCCGCCAGGGTCTCGCCTTTTTTACCCAGCGACGTGTTGCTGCTGTCCGAGAAGCCCACCACGCTCGCGCCCAGGCGGTGCATGGAGGTCTCAAAGGAGAGGCGGGTGCGGGTTGAGGCTTCAAAGAAGCAGCTCGCAATCACCTTGTGCTTCAGCAGCTCCGGTTGCGGATTGGCCTTCAGTTTTGCCGCGGTTTCCAGAACCAGTTCCAGCTCTTCGCGGCTGAGGTCGTTTATGGAAATGATGTGTTTTTGATAAAGCGGATTCATGTTTATCTCCTGACGCCGGGCAAAAAAAAGCCCCTCAAATGAGGGGCTCTGGGAATAGGTTTAGCAACGGGAAGAAAAACGGCAGGCCAGCGTCTGATTTCAGACGCGGTAAGACGTTATGTCGTACACGCTTGACCATGCTTCCTCCCGGCAAATTGTCGGGCATTATACGCAGCTCGCTTTTCGGATCAAGCGATTTAATGCACGCTTTACTCAATGCAAACGGTTCTTTATGAATATTAATTCGTTCTTAGTAAATAATTAATTTGCTTATGCACCAGCGCGGTGCGCTTCACCACCCGGGGGGCGACCCAGACAATACTGCTGCCGGCCACCACGCCTAATATTTCCGGAAGCTGGTGATAATCCAGAATACGCGCCACCGCGCGGCCATATCCGGCGACGGTATGGACAAGGATAAACTCGCTATTATGCTCGACGCTCACCACCATTTCCGAAACGGTACGCGCGGCATCAGGGGCAGGGCGCAGTTGAGGATTCAACGAATAAATCTTTAGCCCTTTGGCATTTCGAATTTTTATGACTCCGAGCAACTTCAGCAATCGCGAAACGGTCGACTGGCTGATGCTGTCAAACCCTCTCTCCTGCAGGTCGCGGCGAATCTCTTCCTGCGAAAGATAACTCTTTTCGGCGATCAAACGCTGGCACACCGTGAGCTGCAGTTGTTCTTTGGGAGAGTACTCTTCGTAATCCATCATGTTTCCCATATCAGTTCCCGAAATAACCGGTGACACCGCACCGATCCGTAGGCCGGATAAGCGCAGCGCCATCCGGCAAATTACAACAACGCCCCCAGACTTAACGCCACCATAATCACCACCGTCAGGATCGCCAGCAGCGGCGCCACCCATTTCAGATAGCGCACGTAGGGCACCCGGGCGATAGCCAGCCCGCCCATGACCACCGCTGAGGTCGGCGTGACGAGGTTTACGATGCCGGAGGCCGACTGGTAAGCCGTGACCACCAGGTCGCGGTTGACGTTAGCGAAATCGGCAAGCGGTGCCATGATCGGCATCGTCAGAACGGCCAGGCCGGATGAAGAAGGCACAAGAAACGACAGCACGACCTCCAGCCAGTACATCACGTTGATGAACGCCACCGTGGACAACCCGCTGACCAGCCCTTCCGCGCTGTGCAAAATGGTGTGGGTAATCATGCCCTTATCCATGATGACTACGATACCGCGCGCGATGCCGATAATCAGCGCGACGCCCAGCAAATCTCGCGCGCCGTTGATAAACGTCGACGTCAGCTCCTCTTCGCTCATGCGGGCGATCAGGCCGACGAGAATCGCGCTGGCGAGAAATACTGCGGAGATCTCCGCCATCCACCAGCCCAGCACCGCCACGCCGTAAATCATCACCGCGAAGGCGAGGGCAAAAATCACCAGGATGATTTTGCGCACAGGGGTGAATTCCAGCGACTGTTCACCCTTGTTGCCGAGGAAATGGGCGAGGTTCTCTTCCTGCTTGTCTGCAACGATCGACTGCGAGGGATCCTTGCGCACCTTGCGGGCGTAGCGCATCACCCACGCCACGCAGATGATCCAGCCGATGACCAGCAGCGCCACGCGCAGGGCGATGCCGTTAGTAAAGGGGATCCCGGCGGCGTTGGCGGCGATGACCGTGGCAAACGGGTTAATGGTGGAACCCAGCGTGCCGATCCCCGCGCCGAGCAGCACGGTGGAGGCGGCGACAACCGGATCGAACCGGGCGGCCAGCATCACCGGCACCAGCAGGGTGTAGAACGGCAGCGACTCTTCGGCCATGCCGTAAATGGTGCCGCCTGCGGCGAACAGCGCCATCAGGATCGGGATCATCCACTCCTCGCGTCCGCGCAGCCGGGTGGTGACGCGCTCGATCCCGGCGTCAATCGCCCCGGTTTTGGTGACGATCCCGAGAAATCCCCCGATGATCAGGATAAACAGCGCCACGTCGATCGCCCCGGCCTGGCCGGAAACCGGATCGTACAGCCCGGCGATGGGCGCCATCAGGACGGAAACCAGCCCCTGCGGATGTGCCGCCACGTGCGCGTAGGTTCCGGCAATCGGGACTTCTTTACCGAGGGTATCGTTCATCGCCATCTGGTACTGACCGGCGGGAACGACCCAGCTCAGCGCCGCCACAACGGCAATCAGAAAAAAGAGAATGGTGTAAGCGGAGGGAAACTTAAACTTGCCCATGATGTTCTCCTGAAACCCGGCGCACCCGCGGCGCGCCGGGCGGTGATTAGTCGCCGAGTGTCGCCACCATGACCGCTTTAATGGTGTGCATGCGGTTCTCTGCTTCGTCGAAGACGATGGAGTTCGGTGATTCGAAGACCTCTTCCGTTACCTCCAGCCCCTTCAGCCCGTACGCCATCTCGATCTCGCGGCCCACTTTGGTGTGCTCGTTGTGGAACGCCGGCAGGCAGTGCATGAACTTGACGTTCGGGTTGCCGGTGGCCTTCATCACCTGGGCGTTAATCTGATACGGCTTCATCAGGCTGACGCGCTCGGCCCAGGCTTCCTTCGGCTCGCCCATGGAGACCCACACGTCGGTGTAGAGGAAATCGGTCCCCTGCACGCCTTCTTCCACGTCGTCGGTGAGGGTGATGCGCGCGCCCGTCTCTTTCGCGATGGCGCGGCACTGCTCAACCAGCCCCGCTTCCGGCCAGAAGGATTTCGGCGCGACGAGGCGGATATCCATCCCCATCTTGGCCGCGCCGACCATCAGGGAGTTGCCCATGTTGTTGCGCGCGTCGCCGAGATAGGCAAAGCTCAGCTCCGGCAGGGTTTTGCCCGGCGAGTGCTCCAGCATGGTCATCAGGTCGGCGAGGATTTGCGTTGGGTGGAACTCGTCGGTCAGGCCGTTCCACACCGGCACGCCTGCGTACTCGCCCAGCTCTTCGACGATGGCCTGACCATAGCCGCGGTATTCGATGCCGTCGTACATGCGGCCCAGCACGCGGGCGGTGTCTTTCATCGACTCTTTATGGCCAATCTGCGATCCGCTTGGGCCGAGGTAGGTCACTTGCGCGCCCTGGTCGAACGCGCCCACTTCGAAGGCGCAGCGGGTACGGGTGGAGGTTTTTTCAAAGATCAGGGCGATGTTTTTCCTGACCAGGGTTTGCTTCTCGCGCCCGGCTTTTTTGGCGGCCTTGAGCTCAATGGCGAGGTCAATCAGGTACTGGATCTCCGCCGGGGTGTAGTCGAGCAGTTTCAGGAAGTTGCGGTTTTTCAGGTTGATGGTCATGGCTAAATCCTTTTTAAAATGAGTGTTCAGTTACGAATCAACGTGCCTTTCTCGCCCGCGAGGATCTCCGCGCCGTCGGCCAGCGCGCCGATCCCGGCAATGCCGTTGCAGGCTTCAACGAATTCGCGGCAGGCGGCCACTTTCGGCCCCATCGATCCGGCGTCGAACTGCATGCCCCTGAGCAGTTCCGGCGTCACCTGCGCCAGCGGACGCTGGGTCGGTTTGCCCCAGTCGAGGTATACCGCGTCGGCATCGGTGAGGATCAGCAGGGCATCGGCCTCGATCTGCCTCGCCAGCAGGGCGGCGGAGAGGTCTTTGTCGATTACCGCCTCAATGCCGCGATAGCCGTTGGCGTGTTCCACCACCGGTACGCCGCCGCCGCCGTTGCAGATCACCAGGTGGTCGCGCTGGATCAGCGCCGTGATGGCGTCGCTCTCGACGATGCGCTTCGGCTGCGGTGACGGCACCACGCGGCGGACGTAGCTGCCGTCAGCCTTAAACACCCAGCCTTTCTCCGCCGCCAGCGTTTTTGCCTGGGCTTCGCTGTAGACCGGGCCGATGTATTTGGTCGGGTTGCTGAAGGCCGGGTCGGCGGCGTCCACTTCCACCTGCGTGAGCAGAACGCTCACCTCGCGCTGCGGCAGGCTGTTTTTCAGCGCCTGCTGGAGCATGTAGCCGATCATTCCCTGGCTTTCCGCGCCGAGAACGTCCAGCGGGTAGGGCGTGACTTTGTCGTAGGCGCTGTTCTGCAGCGCCAGCAGTCCGACCTGCGGCCCGTTGCCGTGTACCAGCACCACGCGCCACTGCGCCGTCAGCCCGGCGATGGTGCGGGCGGCATGCTCGATGTTCTGGCGCTGGATCTCCGCTTCCAGCGGCTCGCCGCGCTTGAGCAGCGCGTTGCCGCCCAGGGCCACTACCAGAGTGGGTTTTCGTTCCATGATGGCTCCTTTAAATTCCGTCGCGTTCCAGCGGGCAGCTCATGCAGCGCGCGCCGCCGCGGCCGCGTCCGAGTTCGTCGCCCGGGATGGGCAGCACGGTGATACCCGCTTTGTCGTACTTCTCGTTGGTCCAGACGTTGCGCTCGTAGCCGATCACCACGCCGGGGCGGATGGTCAGGACGTTGTTGGCGTCGTTCCACTGCTCGCGTTCGGCCTCAAAGGCGTCGCCGCCGGTGGTGATCAGACGTACCTGGTTAATGCCGAGCGCTTTCTCGATGGCGTGCAGCAGGTCGGTTTCCTGGGTGCGCAGCAGGCCGCCGCGTCCGTCCGGGGTGAGCGTCCAGCACTGGGCGTCTTTGCGCACCACTTCCGGGTAGACGGAGAAGGTATCCACGTCGATGTGGGTCATGACGGTGTCGAGGTGCATACAGGAGCGGTGTTTTGGCAGCTCAACGGCGATCACGCGCTCGGCCTGACGGTGTTTGAACAGGCTGTTGGCGAGAAACTCCACGCCCTGCGGCGTCGTGCGTTCGGACATGCCGATTAATACCGCGCCGCGGCCAATCACTAATACGTCACCGCCTTCTAAGGTGGCGTGGTCGTAATTAATATTCTCATCGCCGAAATACTTAATAAAATCGCCGTCGGCGAACGCCGGGTGCCAGCGATATATTGCCCGCAGGTTATTGGTTTCACGCTGACGCGCCGGTTTGGCCATCGGGTTAATAGAGACGCCGTTATAGATCCAGCAGGAGGTATCGCGGGTAAATAAATGGTTTGGCAGCGGCTTCATAATAAAATCATTCGCCGTGTGGGTATCCACCACCATATTTTTAATGGCCGCCGGAATTTCACCGTAGGTTAATCCGCCGCTCAGCCTGCGCGCCAGTTCGCGGTGCGGCATATCCGCCAGCCAGCCGCGAACGTCGCCGGCAAAGGTAGGGCCGAGGCGATAATCAGAGATTTGCGTCTCCAGCAGCCAGGCTTTCGCCTCTGCAATATCAAGGGTTTGTGTCAGAAGGTCGGTCAACAGCAGGACTTCCACACCCTGCTCGCGCAGCGTGTTTGCGAAGATGTCATGCTCCTCACCCGCCCGCTCAACCGAGAGCACGTCATCGAAAAGCAGCTCCTGGCAATTCGATGGCGTTAAGCGTTTCAGACTTAAATTTGGGCGGTGCAGCATAACGCTACGTAATTGACCAATTTCAGAACCGACGTAATGCTTTTCCATAATTATTCCTTTAACTGTTTTTCAGAATAAAAAGGGCATGCGCCATGTGATGCATTTAATTTCATGGCGGCTAAGCTCAATTGATTTCGTAATTCATACTAGGCAGTTAAATAATCCGTATTGTGATGTTGCTCACGCGAAAATGGATATTAAGCGGTTTGTTTTCATTTGCATGATTCGCATCAGATAATGATTAATTGGCTATTCTGGCGAGGTGAATAGCTAAGCAATATCCGTTGTCATTATTTGTAGTTGTTAGTGTTTTGTAGAATTTCATGCTTTGAAATATTTTGTTAAGCCATTGATTTTAATTGTGTTTAAAGGTGGCGGGGAATGGCTATGCAATATTGCTAATTAACTATTTTTGGCTTAAGGAAAATCAATAAATATTTATTGAATTTAATAGCAAATTATCAAAGTGATAAAATGTGAAGCTGTAGCGAGTTTTGTTGTTAAGGCATGACGATCAGTAAGTTAGCACAAGGCCGTGATAACGAAGAACTGAAGATATGCATAATGACTGCATAAATGCCTGCGAGGGCTTAACAGCAAATTAACACCATTCCCGATAAACATGCGTTCGCGCAAAACCCGTCTAAAAAGCGCTGGTATGGCAGCTAGGATTCTCGTATAAAAGATAAAAATGAAACGTTGTTTTATATCGAGGGTATTCTGATGATTATCGGCAACATCCACCATCTGCAGTCCTGGCTGCCTGACGATCTGCGTCAGGCCATTGAGCACGTCAAAGCCCACGTCACCGACGCCACGCCGCTCGGGAAACACGACATCAGCGGCAACAGCCTGTTTTATCTGGTCTCTGAAGATACAACCCAGCCGTTCGCCGAGCGTCGCGCCGAGTACCACGCGCGCTATCTGGATATTCAGATTGTGATGAAGGGTCAGGAAGGGATGACATTCAGCACCCTGCCGCCCGGCACGCCGGACACCGACTGGCTGGCGGACAAAGACATCGCGTTCCTGCCGGAAGGCGAGCAGGAGAAAACCGTGGTGCTGAGCGAAGGGGATTTTGTGGTGTTCTGGCCGGGTGAGGTGCACAAGCCGCTGTGCGCGGTGGGGGCGCCTGCTAAGGTCAGGAAAGTGGTGGTGAAGATGCTTGTAGAGTAACCCTTACCCCTCTCCCCACAGGGGAGAGGGGACTGCTCCGAGCCGTCTTTTCCCCCTCGCCCCATTGGGGAGAGGGCCGGGGTGAGGGGGGACAATATGTGATCCAGCTTAAATTTCCCGCACTCCCTCTGCATCTCTCATTTACCTGCGCTTTTCCTGCGTCATAGTATGATCGTTAATTTACCGAACGCTGTTCTATAATGTAGAACAAAATGATTCAGCAAGGAGATCTCATGCCGCAGTCCGCGTTGTTCACGGGAATCATTCCCCCTGTCTCCACCATTTTTACCGCCGATGGCCAGCTCGATAAGCAGGGCACCGCCGCGCTGATCGACGATCTGATCGCGGCAGGCGTTGACGGCCTGTTCTTCCTGGGCAGCGGCGGCGAGTTTTCCCAGCTTAGCGCCGAAGAGCGTAAAAGCATTGCCCAATTTGCTATCGATCATGTCGATCGTCGCGTACCGGTCCTGATCGGCACCGGCGGCACCAACGCCCGGGAAACCATTGCGCTGAGCCAGCACGCGCAGCAGGCGGGGGCGGACGGCATCGTGGTGATCAACCCCTACTACTGGAAAGTGTCGGAAGCGAACCTGATCCGCTATTTCGAGCAGGTGGCGGACAGCGTCACGCTGCCGGTGATGCTCTATAACTTCCCGGCGCTGACCGGGCAGGATCTGACCCCGGCGCTGGTGAAAACCCTGGCCGATTCGCGCAGTAACATCGTCGGCATCAAAGACACCATCGACTCCGTTGCTCACCTGCGCAGCATGATCCATACCGTCAAAGCCGCTCACCCGCACTTCACCGTGCTCTGCGGCTACGACGATCATCTGTTTAATACCCTGCTGCTCGGCGGCGACGGGGCGATTTCGGCGAGCGTCAACTTTGCTCCGCAGGTGTCGGTGAATCTTCTGAAAGCCTGGCGAGACAAAGACGTGGCGAAAGCGGCTGAGTATCATCAGACCCTGCTGCAAATCCCGCAGATGTATCAGCTGGATACGCCGTTTGTGAACGTGATTAAAGAGGCGATTGTGCTCTGCGGCCGCCCGATCTCCACGCACGTGCTGCCGCCCGCGTCACCACTGGACGCGCCGCGCAAGGCGCAGCTGAAAACCCTGCTGCAACAGCTCAAGCTCTGCTGAGCCGGACGATAACCATGACCATCGAGAAGATTTTCACCCCACAGGACGATGCGTTTTATGCGGTGATCACCCACGCGGCGGGGCCGCAGGGCGCGCTGCCGCTGACCCCGCAGATGCTGATGGAATCCCCCAGCGGCAACCTGTTCGGCATGACGCAGAACGCCGGGATGGGCTGGGACGCCAACAAGCTGACCGGCAAAGAGGTGCTGATTATCGGCACCCAGGGCGGCATCCGCGCCGGGGACGGACGCCCGGTCGCGCTGGGCTACCACACCGGGCACTGGGAGATCGGCATGCAGATGCAGGCGGCGGCGAAGGAGATCACCCGCAACGGCGGGATCCCGTTTGCGGCCTTCGTCAGCGATCCCTGCGACGGGCGCTCTCAGGGCACTCACGGCATGTTCGACTCCCTGCCGTACCGTAACGACGCGGCGATCGTGTTTCGCCGCCTGATCCGCTCCCTCCCGACGCGTCGGGCGGTGATTGGCGTCGCCACCTGTGATAAAGGGCTGCCCGCCACCATGATTGCCCTGGCCTCGATGCACGACCTGCCGACCATTCTGGTGCCGGGCGGGGCGACGCTGCCGCCAACCGTGGGGGAAGACGCAGGCAAGGTGCAGACCATTGGCGCGCGCTTTGCCAACCACGAACTCTCCCTGCAGGAGGCCGCCGAGCTGGGCTGTCGCGCCTGCGCCTCGCCGGGCGGCGGATGTCAGTTCCTCGGCACGGCGGGCACCTCGCAGGTGGTCGCGGAAGCGCTGGGTCTGGCGCTGCCGCACTCCGCGCTGGCCCCGTCCGGGCAGGCGGTGTGGCTGGAGATCGCCCGCCAGTCGGCGCGCGCGGTCAGCGAGCTGGATAACCGCGGCATCACCACGCGCGATATCCTCACCGACAAAGCCATCGAAAACGCCATGGTGATCCACGCGGCATTCGGCGGCTCCACCAATTTACTGCTGCACATTCCGGCCATCGCCCACGCGGCGGGGTGCACAATTCCGGACGTAGAGCACTGGACGCGCGTCAACCGCAGGGTGCCGCGCCTGGTCAGCGTGCTGCCCAACGGCCCGGACTATCACCCGACCGTGCGCGCCTTCCTCGCGGGCGGCGTGCCGGAGGTGATGCTCCACCTGCGCGATCTTGGCCTGCTGCATCTGGACGCCATGACCGTGACCGGCCAGACGGCGGGCGAGAACCTCGACTGGTGGCAGGCGTCCGAGCGCCGTGCGCGCTTCCGCCAGTGCCTGCGCGAGCAGGATGGCGTGGATCCGGATGACGTGATCCTCCCGCCGGAGAAGGCGAAAGCGAAAGGGCTGACCTCGACGGTTTGCTTCCCGACGGGCAACATCGCGCCGGAAGGATCGGTGATCAAGGCCACGGCGATCGACCCGTCGGTCGTCGGTGAAGATGGCGTTTACCGCCACACCGGCCGGGCGCGGGTGTTTGTCTCGGAAGCGCAGGCGATCAAGGCCATCAAGCGGGAAGAAATTGCGCAGGGTGATATCATGGTGGTGATCGGCGGCGGGCCGTCCGGCACCGGCATGGAAGAGACCTACCAGCTCACCTCCGCGCTGAAGCATATCTCGTGGGGCAAGACGGTGTCGTTAATCACCGATGCGCGCTTCTCGGGCGTGTCGACAGGCGCCTGCTTCGGCCACGTGTCGCCGGAGGCGCTGGCGGGCGGGCCGATTGGCAAACTGCGCGATAACGATATTATCGAGATAGCCGTCGACCGGCTGACATTAACGGGTAGCGTGAACTTTATCGGCACCGCGGATAACCCGCTGACGCCGGAGGAGGGCGCGCGCGAGCTGGCAATGCGGCAGACGCACCCGGACCTGCACGCCCACGACTTTTTGCCGGACGACACCCGCCTGTGGGCAGCATTACAGTCGGTCAGCGGCGGCACCTGGAAAGGCTGTATTTATGACACCGATAAAATTATCGAGGTAATTAACGCCGGTAAAAAAGCGCTCGGCATTTAATTATTTTATGAGATAAAACCGTCTGCGGGAAATATTCCGCGGACGGTTTTATTGCGCCTGTAATTTGCTAATTTAAACAACGAGTTGAGATATATCGTTGGCGTCACAAAAGCAAAATAACGTAATTCAGAAATAAGATATGACCATTGCTGGTTAATTGAACAGCTCATTACACTCCATTAACACGATGTTGTAATTCAGCACACTACATAAGGGTGTAATTCTGATGACGCAATTAACCATGAAAGACAAAATTGGCTACGGGCTGGGTGACACCGCCTGCGGCTTCGTCTGGCAGGCCACGATGTTCCTGCTGGCCTATTTCTACACCGACGTCTTCGGCCTGTCGGCGGGCATTATGGGCACGCTGTTTTTGGTCTCCCGCGTGCTCGACGCCGTGACCGACCCGCTGATGGGGCTGCTGGTAGACCGCACCCGCACGCGTCACGGCCAGTTCCGCCCGTTCCTGCTGTGGGGCGCCATCCCGTTCGGCATCGTCTGCGTGCTGACCTTCTACACGCCGGACTTCTCCGCGCAGGGCAAAATCATCTACGCCTGCGTGACCTACATTCTTCTGACCCTGGTCTACACCTTCGTTAACGTGCCCTACTGCGCCATGCCCGGCGTCATCACCGCCGACCCGAAAGAGCGTCACGCCCTGCAGTCCTGGCGCTTCTTCCTGGCAGCGGCGGGATCGCTCGCCATCAGCGGCATTGCCCTGCCGCTGGTGAGCATCATCGGCAAAGGGGACGAGCGGGTGGGCTATTTCGGCGCCATGTGCGTGCTGGGGCTGACCGGCGTGGTGCTGCTCTACGTCTGCTTCTTCACCACCAAAGAGCGCTACACCTTTGAGGTGCAGCCGGGCTCGTCGGTGGCGAAAGATCTCAAGCTTCTGCTCGGCAACGGCCAGTGGCGGATCATGTGCGCGTTCAAGATGATGGCGACCTGTTCCAACGTGGTGCGCGGCGGGGCGACGCTCTACTTCGTCAAATACGTGATGGATCACCCGGAGATGGCGACCCAGTTCTTACTCTACGGCAGCCTCGCCACCATGTTTGGCTCGCTCTGCTCCTCCCGCCTGCTGGGGCGCTTCGACCGCGTCACCGCCTTCAAGTGGATCATCGTCGCCTACTCGCTGATCAGCCTGCTGATTTTCGTCACCCCGGCGGAACATATCGCCCTGATTTTCGCCCTCAACATCCTGTTCCTGTTCGTCTTTAACACCACCACGCCGCTGCAGTGGCTGATGGCCTCTGACGTGGTGGATTACGAGGAGAGCCGCAGCGGGCGCCGCCTCGACGGCCTGGTGTTCTCCACCTACCTGTTCAGCCTGAAGATTGGCCTGGCGATTGGCGGGGCGGTGGTGGGCTGGATCCTGGCGTACGTGAACTACTCCGCCAGCAGCAGCGTGCAGCCGGTGGAAGTGCTGACCACCATCAAAATCCTGTTCTGCGTGGTGCCGGTGGTGCTCTACGCGGGCATGTTCATCATGCTGTCGTTCTACAAGCTCACCGACGCCCGCGTGGAGGCCATCAGCCAGCAGCTGATCAAGCACCGCGCGGCGCAGGGCGAGGCCGTTCCCGACGCCGCGACAGCCGCATCCCATTAACCGGAGGCACTATGCAAATCACTAACCCCATTTTGACCGGCTTCAACCCGGACCCGTCTCTGTGCCGTCAGGGCGAAGACTACTACATCGCCACCTCGACCTTCGAGTGGTTCCCGGGCGTGCGCATCTACCACTCCCGCGACCTGAAAAACTGGTCGCTGGTCAGCACCCCGCTGGACCGCGTGTCGATGCTGGACATGAAGGGCAACCCGGACTCCGGCGGCATCTGGGCGCCGTGCCTGAGCTACGCCGACGGCAGGTTCTGGCTGCTCTACACCGACGTGAAGATTGTTGACTCGCCGTGGAAAAACGGCCGCAACTTCCTCGTCACCGCGCCGTCCATTGAGGGACCGTGGAGCGAGCCGATCCCGATGGGCAACGGCGGGTTCGATCCGTCCCTGTTCCACGACGACGATGGCCGCAAATACTATATCTACCGCCCGTGGGGGCCGCGCCACCACAGCAACCCGCACAACACCATCGTGATGCAGGAGTTTGATCCGCAGACCGGGACGCTCTCGCCCGAGCGTAAAACCCTGTTTACCGGCACGCCGCTCTGCTACACCGAGGGCGCGCACCTCTATCGCCACGCGGGATGGTACTACCTGATGGTGGCCGAAGGCGGCACCAGCTACGAGCACGCCGTCGTGGTGCTGCGTTCCAAAAACATCGACGGGCCGTACGAGTTGCATCCGGACGTGACGATGATGACCAGCTGGCACCTGCCGGAGAACCCGCTGCAGAAGAGCGGCCACGGCTCGCTGCTGCAGACCCACACGGGGGAGTGGTTCATGGCCTACCTTACCAGCCGCCCGCTGCGCCTGCCCGGCGTGCCGCTGCTGGCCTCCGGCGGGCGCGGCTACTGCCCGCTGGGGCGCGAGACCGGCATCGCCTGCATTGAGTGGCGCGACGGCTGGCCGTACGTGGAAGGCGGCAAGCACGCGCAGCTGACCGTGAAAGGCCCACAGGTGGCGGAGCAGCCTGCAGCCGTTCAGAGCAGCTGGCGGGACGATTTCGACGCCAGTTCGCTCGACCCGGAGTTGCAGACCCTGCGCATTCCGTTCGACGACACCCTCGGCTCGCTCACCGCGCGCCCGGGCTACTTACGGCTCTACGGCAACGACTCGCTCAACTCGACCTTCACCCAGTCGACCGTGGCGCGCCGCTGGCAGCACTTCGCCTTCCGGGCGGAAACGCGGATGCAGTTCTCGCCGGTCCACTTCCAGCAGAGCGCGGGGCTGACCTGCTACTACAACAGCAAAAACTGGAGCTACTGCTTTGTGGACTACGAGGAGGGGCAGGGCAGAACGATTAAGGTGATCCAGCTCGACCACAACGTGCCGTCGTGGCCGCTGCATGAGCAGCCGATTCCGGTGCCGGAACATGCGGAGAGCGTCTGGCTGCGCGTGGACGTGGATACGCTGGTCTACCGCTACAGCTACTCGTTCGACGGCGAGACGTGGCACACCGTGCCGGTGACGTATGAGGCGTGGAAGCTGTCGGATGACTACATCGGCGGACGCGGTTTCTTTACTGGCGCGTTTGTGGGGCTGCACTGCGAGGACATCAGCGGCGACGGCTGCCACGCGGACTTCGACTACTTCACCTACGAGCCGGCCTAACGGCTCAGGCCGGGTAGCCCAGCGCGCGTGAGAGCTGGAGCCCGGCCTGCTGAAGCTGCTCGCGGAAATCAGCCAGCTCTGCGTCGTCCACGCGCGAGGTCAACGTCGACAGGCTCAGGGCGGCAATCACGCGGGATTCATGGTTCCACACCGGCACCGCCACGCAGCGCACGCCCTGCTCGTTCTCTTCGCTATCCAGGGCGTAACCCTGCTCGCGGGTCTGCGCCAGGGCGCTCATTAAGGCTTCGCGAGAGGCAAGGGTAGAAGGGGTATAGGTGGTGTACTGATAGCCCTCAAGCAGAGCGTTCAGCTCGGCCTCGCCCAGCCAGGCAATCAACACCTTGCCGATGGCGGTGGCGTGAACCGGCAGGCGGCGGCCAATGCGCGAATAGGCGATGGCGGCCAGCTTGCCTTCAATCTTCTCGATATAGACCCCTTCACGCCCGTCCAGGATCCCCAGATGGGTGGTCTGCCCGGTCCGCTGGGACAGCTCCGTCAGCCAGCCTTTCGCCTTCTGACGAATATCGATGGAGCCCACGACAAAATGGCCGCGCTCGACCAGCTTCATGCCGAGGCGATATTTGCCGTTCTCCGGGTTCTGATCGATATAGCCGTGAAGCTGCAGGGTTTTCAGCAGCGAGTGGAGGGTACTCTTGCTCAGCCCCATCAGTTTGCTGATGTCGGTGATCTTAAGCTCGGTGGCCTGCTCGTTGAACAGGTCGAGGATCTGCAACGCACGTTCAACAGACTGAATAATCGGCATAATGCTGGTATGTCCACGCTGGAATTAAGGCGAAAACGTACCTTTTTCGGGGTGAAAAATCAATTAAGTAGAGCGGGTTGTGGGAGAAAGGACATCAGGCCGCATCGTCGCCTGATTCGCCCGGCGGCGCTGCGCTTGCACGGGCCTACGGGCTGGGTGTTCTCCCTCTCCCTGTGGGAGAGGGCCGGGGTGAGGGCACCAGGCCGCAGAGGAGTCAATCACTCCCCAAGCGTCGCCACCATCACCGCCTTAATCGTATGCATCCGGTTTTCCGCCTGGTCGAACACGATGCTCGCCGCCGACTCAAACACCTCGTCCGTTACTTCCATCCCGCCGTGCAGATCGAACTCCTTCGCCATCTGCTTGCCGAGCGTAGTCTGGTCGTCATGGAACGCGGGCAGACAGTGCAGGAACTTCACGTCCGGGTTGCCGGTCAGCGCCATCATCTGGGCGTTCACCTGATACCCGCGCAGCAGCGCGATACGCTCCGCCCACTTCTCTTTGGCTTCGCCCATCGACACCCACACGTCGGTATAGATAAAGTCCGCGCCCTTCACGCCCGCCGCCACGTCTTCCGTCAGGGTGATTTTCCCGCCGTGCTTCTCCGCCAGCGCGCTGCACTCCGCCACCAGGCTCTCTTCCGGCCAGCAGGCCTTCGGGGCCACCAGGCGCAGATCCAGCCCGGTCAGCGCCGCCGCTTCCAGCATCGAGTTGCCCATATTGTTGCGCGCGTCGCCCGCGTAGACCAGCGTCATCTCGTTAAACGCCTTGCCCGGCAGGTGCTCCTGCATGGTCAGCAGGTCCGCCAGCAGCTGCGTCGGGTGGAACTCGTTGGTCAGCCCGTTCCACACCGGCACGCCCGCATACTGCGCTAGCGTTTCGACCACTTCCTGGCCGTGGCCGCGATACTGAATGCCGTCGTACATCCGCCCGAGCACGCGCGCGGTGTCCTTAATTGACTCTTTATGCCCAATCTGGCTGCCGCTCGGCCCTAAATAGGTAACGCGCGCGCCCTGGTCAAATGCGGCAACTTCGAAAGAGCAACGGGTACGGGTCGAGTCTTTTTCGAAGATGAGCGCGATGTTTTTACCGGTAAGCTTTTGTACTTCCTTGCCCTTTTTCTTATCGGCTTTGAGCTGTGCGGCAAGGGTCAGCAGAGAAGTGAACTGTGCAGGGGTAAAGTCGAGCAATTTCAGAAAGTGTTTCTTGTACAGATCAGACATTTTATCCTCACATGGCGAACGCCACTTATTGAATTAAAATTCACTTTATATGTGTAATTATTCATTTGCAACCCCGTTTCACAAATCTTTCCAACAAAGGTGGAGGCAAACCCGTCCGTGTGTGAAAATAGAAGTATCTGCCGCACTTTAAAGAGGATTGAGCCATGGCAAACCCGGAATTACTGGAAGAGCAACGCGAAGAGACGCGTCTGATTATTGAAGAGCTGCTGGAAGATGGTAGCGATCCGGACGCGCTGTACACCATCGAGCACCATTTCTCTGCGGATGATTTCGACGCGCTGGAAAAAATGGCCGTGGAAGCCTTCAAGCTGGGTTACGAAGTGACCGAGCCGGAAGAGCTGGAAGTGGAAGAGGGCGACACCGTCATCTGCTGCGACATCCTGAGCGAAGGCGCGCTGAAGGCGGAGCTGATCGACGCGCAGGTCGAACAGCTGATGAACCTGGCCGAGAAGTTTGACGTGGAATACGACGGCTGGGGAACCTACTTCGAAGA
The DNA here is from genome assembly GCF_900110475.1 of Enterobacter sp. NFIX58. Taxonomy (NCBI): domain Bacteria; kingdom Pseudomonadati; phylum Pseudomonadota; class Gammaproteobacteria; order Enterobacterales; family Enterobacteriaceae; genus Enterobacter; species Enterobacter sp. NFIX58. Next base: position 169,135 of record NZ_FODW01000004.1, read on the forward strand.
TCCGAACGGTGAAGACGGCGAAGAAGGTGACGACGAAGATTACATCGACGAAGACGACGACGGTGTGCGTCACTAAGTGATTCAGGCGGTGGCGCGCGCCACCGCTTTTTCAAGGCAGAACCATGGATTACCCGCAGATACTCGCCCCCGTACTCAACTTCCTCCAGTGCCCGACCCCGCAAGCATGGATTGATAAAGCCCGCGACCCGGCGAACCTGCCGCTGCTGCTCACCGACCACATGGTGTGCGAGCTCAAGGCCGCCCAGACCGCGCTGCTGCTGGTGCGTAAATACGTCGCCGACGAAAGCGGTGCCGACGCGCTGCTCGACTGGCTCAAACCCTACGAACAGTTCACCTTCCGCGACGGTCCGGAGCCGGACTTCATCGCCCTGCACAAGCAGATTGGCAAAAGCGTGATGCCCAAAACCGACGACCCGTGGGGCCAGGCGCTCATCGACAGTATGGTGCTGCTGATCAAAGAGGAGCTGCACCACTTCTGGCAGGTGCGTGAGGCGATGCTGGCCCGCGACATTCCGTACGTCAAAATCACCGCCAGCCGCTACGCCAAAGGGATGCTGAAGGAAGTGCGTACCCACGAACCGCTGACGCTGATCGACAAGCTCATCTGCGGCGCCTACATCGAAGCCCGCTCCTGCGAACGCTTCGCCGCGCTGGCCCCGTTCCTCGACGACGACCTGCAGAAGTTCTATCTCTCGCTGCTGCGCTCGGAAGCGCGCCACTATCAGGACTACCTGACGCTGGCCCAGCAGGTGAGCGACGACGATATCTCACCGCGCATACAGCTTTTTGGCGAAATTGAAGCCACACTTATCTCGACACCGGACAACGAGTTTCGCTTCCACAGCGGCGTGCCGGTGTAAACCGGCATAGCGAAAGGATAAGGATGCGAGATGAATAAAACGTGGACCCGTATTGTGATTGTCGTCATTGCGGCTGCCGCCGTGGCGTTCTGGGTGTTTTTCGACAGGCAGCGCGCCCCGGAACGGCAGATGGATAACGCCCTCAACGCGATGCCCGCCTGGCAGGTGATTAAGGAGCAGGAGCCCGCGCTGCATCAGCGCATCCTCGACCAGATGGCCGCCCTGCAAAAAGCGGGCGAGCCGGAGCAGCAGATTATCGACACCATCCAGCCGCAGATCCTGCATCTGCAGATGTCGCGCCTGCAGAACGCCCCGGACGCCAACGTGGTGAACTACATGACCATCAACATGGAGCAGACCGCTGCCATCCAGAAGGTGAGCGACGACGCCTGCTTCCGCTTCCTCTACCCGATGGTGAAGGGCGGCGTGAACCCGATGCGCATGCTGGATAAAGATCTGATGACGCGACGCATGCAGGCCGATGCCGACATGATGCGCGCGGCCTACGGCAAAAACCGCCACACCGTGACCCCTGCCGAACGCGAGGCGGCCGTCGAGGATGTGCGGCCGATTATGAAGCAACTTGCCGATAAGTACGGCGAGGACATCCAGCTGCTGCAGATGCCGGAGAAGGCGGCGGGCAAAGAGAAGCTCTCCTGCGATATGGTGCAGGAGATGTGGGCGAAGGTGCTGGCGCTGCCGGAACAGAAGGCGGCGAGGGTGATTCGGCTGGCGGTGTCTGAGCTGGAGTGACGAAGGACGCTGGTTTTTTGGGCACTTAGCGCGGGTTTCGCGCGTCGTCGCTTGCATGGCGGCGTGCGACAGGTATAATCCACAACGTTTCCGCATCCCCTTCAGTGCCGAAGTGGCGAAATCGGTAGACGCAGTTGATTCAAAATCAACCGTAGAAATACGTGCCGGTTCGAGTCCGGCCTTCGGCACCAAAAGATAGCAAATCCGTTCAAAAAAATTCATCTCTTTTATTGAAATAATTTTAAGTATTTGTAGATTGCTTGAATATATATTTTCATGTATATCTTTATATAATTATATTCGTAATAAAAAATAGATATGCTCATAATTAATTATACAAATATGTTCAGAGCAAACCATTTCTCTTTAATTTATTAATTTCACTAAAAGTAATATCAGGCTTCAAGCCAGTCTTTAATAAATTTTTTGAATGAATTATTAGCTCGGAACCCTTATATTTGTTTTGAGCTGTGTAGGTTAATCCGAATGATTCAGGAATAAAATCAGAGTAGATCTCACAGATTTCAGGGGTGTCATCATAAGTGACAATCCAGTGTTGTTTAATTTTTACTACACTTTCAAATAATTTATAATGGTCATCATGTTCAAAGAAATTCTGATAAAGGCCTTTCCCCTTTATATAATAAGGAGGATCAATATTAATAAATGCTGGACCATCAATGTCGGGTATGAATTTTTCAATGTAATCAACAGCATCCATATTGCTTAGACGTATGGAATCTCTTTTGGCAGCTATAGCTAATATTTGTTCAACAAGTCTGTCTTTATTATATCTACAATGTAATTTATAGTTTCCATCTTGCTTTAATCCACCTATAACCCCTCCTTTAATAATGCCAGAACGGTTCGTTCGGTTAAGAAAGAACGTAGCGAATCCTAATTTTAAAAAATCACTATTTTTTTCTTTATATATTGCACGTTGCTTATGCCATTCATCTATGGTCACTGGAGTGCTCTTAATCAATGAACATAGCTCATCTGTGCGATATAACACGCAATGCCAAAACGCATGTATAGCCGGATCTAGATCATTTATATATACTTTCTGTACATGGTTATTTAGCAATAAATGCCAAGCAATCGCACATCCGCCAGCAAACGGTTCGACATATGACTCCCCCTCAAGATTGTTTAACTTGATTGTTTCCAGTACATATGCTGCTAACTTGGACTTTCCACCTGGGTATCTTAAGGGAGAGTAAAACATTAAATTTCCTTCAAACTTATCAGTACTGCCAAAAGCGGTGTCAACATATCCCAGAAGCGATTCAAAAACTGAGGTTCAACTTTGTGAACTTTGCTTCCATGTATGTATTCGTTCAATGTGTTCAAACTGTAATCATTGCTTACATGTAGTAACTGATCAATAACTTTGTTAGCCTCTTTTACGTCTATATATTCGCCGCGCAGAGTACTTAGCTTTTGCTGCAGTGTAAGGTCATTGTAGCCTTTCTTTTCATACTTGGACAGCCTATCCTTCAGATCATTTGAATGAATGTATTCATCCACAGCAAGCTCAAGAAAAATACGTAATGACGCTGCTGTCACATTAGGATAGATAAATACTGGTAGTTTTTGAAACTCTTTAAAAAGTGATTTTAGTTTGTAACTAGTTGTTGATATTTCATGATAGCAATCAGTTAACTGACGCCGCCTAGGATCACCTTTTAACTTTGGCTTATCTTCTGGTTTAGGATCCTGAACTTTTGTTGGGTCTGCAGGGATTGGGTCAGGGGTGTCTGAAGGGGCTGGGGTAGGATTAACCTCAATACCGGCATGGGGAATATCATCTTTATTTGCATCTTCTAGACTTTTTACTTTAGGTAGGAAATCAAATATTTTTTGGAAGCTAGAATCAATAGTACGAGTATTGACCAAGAACCCTAACTCATTGTTTTTATTTAGCATTAACTTAAGGAATTTAGCATAAGCAAAACAAAAAGTTGACATTTCAGCCTTAATTACAACACCCTCTTCATTAAAGTCGATATGCCAAGCATCGCGAACTTGACTATTCCCGAACCATCGTTCTAATACAGTCATATTAATTTTATGGCTATAGACTTGCTCTTTTTCTTCATGCGTAAGATATTGTGTCACTTCTTGTCTTGTCGCGATATCACGTATTTTTACATACCGTAAAGCCTCGATTATTGCTGCACGTTTAAAACCAGTGTATTCGATGGTTTTGTCAATATCTTGCCCTTCTGCGTCATAGACATCGATTATAAATCGTTGCTGTTGTAATCGTTGCCATCTGACAAGGTTACTTGCTGAAGAATGACGTTGTAAAATATACCACCTAGCATCATCGTAAGAAGGCGCTACACATACTCTAATTTTCTCCAGCTCGTCTCTGTCAATCATCCTTGATAGGTTGACAACAAGTTTACGAATAGACAATGGGGCTTTATCAGGCGAACGTAACAGTTTCAGAGCCATTACCCTTCGATTGCCTTCTGCAACAACGAAATCTTTATCTTTATTTTGCCAAACTACAACAGGGTCGAATGATTGAAAACCTCGTGTCGCAATAGATCTCATTAAAGTTAAAAAGTTTTGTTCATCATTGTCATCAGATATTAACTCCTCAACAAAATCGCGAACTGTAACGAGCTTACTTGAGGGATCTAAACGTGGATTATTAGACCATAACTTAAGGTTATCCACGGAACGTAGCACTCTTTTTTCCCACCATTTATTGTGTTCTTGAATCATATAATAAATATTCCATATGGTTATTAATTGTAGTATTAGATAACGGGTTATACTGTTGCAGTAATGATAAATAAAAAATGATCGAGTATCAGTAGGAGTCCATTTTATACACCTCCCTACGATGCCATTCTACAAAACCCTCTCCAGGATAGTTGCCTTTTATGATTGGCAGGGCAATCTGCTTCCCAGCAAAATCCCAGAACAGTCTTCCAACTATCCCACTCCCATTCACCGCCTCGGACACGAGCAAACGCATATTCTCATCCAGCCCAATCGATCCTTTATCAAACGCCTTATGATGAATTGCACACAGCGCCAGCCCGTTGGGGATCTCACACGGCCCGCCAAACTGCTTCCATTTAATATGCGCGGCTTCAAGTCCTACAGAGGCGTTATCATGCCGCATGTTAAATCCGCAAATAGCACACTCGTAGTTATAAGCACGCAGCACCTGCTGACGGAACAGCGGATCGCGAACCTTACGGATTTGCTGGATATCAAAACCCATCTCATCCGCGAGCTCTTCCTGAATACTTTCAGGAAAATGCGCTTCAAGGATCTGCTGCGCCAGCGAGCTGATCAGGTTTTTGTTCTTACTCAGCAACGCAAAGTGTTCTTCATCAAACCCGCCTGCAACGTTATGTTCCACAAGTTCTTTAACAGGCGGTTGCTTACTGCCAGTGGTCGAACAGAACTCAGTATTCTTCAGATCCCAAAATCCATCCCCTTTGAGCCGCCAGAAAGGCATATTCGGGTAATGCGTCTTCCTCTGTGGGCCAAAGCGTTCTAGCAGGCTAAGCAACTGTTCGTGGACTTCGGTTCCATAGTTAAACAATCGCGCATGCCCATGCTGATAGTTCGCAAGCACGTACAGAAGCAATAAAGGTTTATGCGGCGCACGCTGTTCGCCTTTGCGCCAGATGGTGATGTCGGCAATTGCCTGTTCGAGAGTTTTGCTGGAAGCCATCGCGTTACGGAAGAAAGTAAATAATTGCGATGATGCTCGCAAAACCTAGACCAATCAACCCGCAAACAACAAAAACATGACCTTACCGCACACAACACTAATTCCTGAATCCCCCTCGCAAATTCCAAATTTACCCCACACCAAACCGCTGTATTTATATTCAGCCCTGTATAATGAGCACCAGAAATTACGCCGAACGGCAAAGGAAGTATCAAGGAATATTTAAAGAGAGAATTCGCGATATGAAGGTGCTGCAACACCCCCATACCGCTAACCACAACCAACTATCGAGGAGTTGAAAATGGCTGCGACGAATTTTAAGCCAGAGTTTACTGTTTGCAAAACAGAATCAGACGCTTTCACCGGCGTGATTGAAAACCGCGAGCTGGTACGCAAAAACAGCGCCCGCCGACTTCACGGCAACCAGCTCAACGCGGCCCCCGTCCATCCCCGCGCGGAGACGTCGCAGGACAGTGCCGCTTGCTGCGAACTTTATTCCCGCATAGATATGAAATACCTTCTGCTGGGCGGAGAGTGGTTAACCCGTGCAGGCTTTATCAACGGCATGCCCGTGAAAATCCGCGCCATGAAAGACTGCATTGTGATTACGCCCCAGCATACAAGAGAATTATGGGGATGCCTGGAAGGTATGAGTGTGGTGAATATCAATAAGCAGAAAGTCGCGCAGTGGCTGAAGACCTTTCCGGGGGCGTTGAATGATACAGGTGATGTTCCGGTGATTAAGCGTGGGAGTGGGAAGGCTGTTTAAACTCAAGACTAACGAGTGCGGGCATGTGAGCACATGCCGCACTACGCAAAATGTCACTCAATCATGATGTATTTGTTCTCTAACAGCCTTAACCAGCACAGCATGAAGCTCGCCAACGGTTAAATCGCGTATCACCGGTTCCTGAATGCCTCGCAACCTGCGAATCAAGCGGCAGATACCAAAGTAATCTATGCCCTCGGTGCTAAAAAGAAACTCGATTTCAGCGAGGGAAAAAGTTTTCTCATAGCCATCTTCTTCAGTGACGAGCGTAACGCCAAACGCTTCCTCGCAGTCTTCTATCAGGGCATCGCCATCCATGCCGCAGATATCAAGGTCGGCTTCGATTAGGGTGTTCACATCAATGCGTTTGCGATGTTGTCCAGAGGACTGACGCACAACCTCAATGACCTGCGAAAGAGTGGGTTGCATTATATTGAATTCCTTTGGTACAGAAATGACGTAGACATTCATCAGTAGATCGAGTTAACGCCTGGGACTTATTATTGAAGGTAAAAAGAAAATCAAAAAAATCCACGCAAACATACCAATGATTTTTAACGGCCAGGGTTCGAATACATCAAAGCACACAATTGCGCCTATAACTAATAGTGGTCCTCCCAATAATTCCAGTATTCCTTCTAAGATAGATAACTTATGAGGCAATACACGATTTAGTAAAACGGCCATGAAATGTGCGCATCCTAAAGTGATGGTTATAGCTATTGTGCATTCTTTCCAGTTATCAGTGACGCCCACGCATATGAGGCATAACACAATCACAAATACACAAAGTAACTTATTCAGCATGGAAATAATAAACTTACTCATAGCAGTTGCTGTGGCGTTTAAAATATTAAGAGTCTATGAATATAGCGCTCTTAACAGAATGACAAACGACATTGACTAATAATGCATTTAAGAATTTTTGCGCCTCGCTTATTTCCGCAATAATCAAGTTAGCGGCTTCATGCCAATACCCCGCACTCCACCGCTAAATCTACCTTAACTAAACACCGGCACCCCCAGCCCCACCTTCACCTCCCTCAACGTCCCCTGCGTCACCCCCTGCGCCCGTTCAGTCCCGCGCTTCAGCATCGCCATCAGCTCGCCCCTGTCACGCATATACATCGCCCTTCGCTCCCGCATCGGCGCAATCAGCTCCTGCAAACACCCCTCCAGCTCGTTCTTGCACGCCCGGTCGCCCAGCCCGCCTGCCTGATAGTGCGCCTTCATCGCCGCCACTTTGTCTTTGTCCGGGTGAAACGCGTCGAGGTACGTAAACACCACGTTCCCCTCAATCTGCCCCGGGTCGCTCACCTTCAGGTGGTTCGGGTCGGTGTACATGGCGCTCACCGCACGGTGAATGGTCTCTTCGCTGGCCGAAAGGTGCAGCGTGTTGCCCAGCGATTTCGACATCTTGGCGCTACCGTCGATGCCGGGCAGGCGGCTGGTGTCGCTCAGCATCGCCTTGCAGTGGCGCAGCACCGGGGCGGGCAGCAGGCTGTTCATCTTGTGCACAATCTCGTTGGTCTGCTCAATCATCGGCAGCTGGTCGTCGCCGACGGGCACGCACTCGGCCTTAAACGCGGTGATGTCCGCCGCCTGGCTGATGGGGTAGGCCATAAACCCGACCGGCAGCGAGCGGGCGAAGCCCTTCTGCGCAATCTCGTTTTTCACGGTCGGGTTACGCTCCACGCGGGCGACGGTAACGATGTTCATATACAGCATCGTCAGCTCGGCGAGGGCGGGCAGGGCGGACTGCAGGCAGATCGTGGTCAGGTTCGGGTCGATGCCGGCGGCGAGATAGTCGGCCAGCACTTCGGGGATGTTGTCGCGAATTTTTTGCGGGTTGCTGCCGTTGTCGGTCAGCCCCTGCAGGTCGGCAATCAGCACAAACTGGTTGTGCGTGTGCTGGAGCGCCACGCGCTGGCGCAGCGAACCGACGAAATGGCCGAGGTGCAGCGGGCCAGTTGGGCGATCGCCGGTGAGGATGGTGGATGTGTTCATAAAGACTCCTTAATGTGCAGTTGCCGAAAGGGGTCTTAGATGTGAGAAAGCCGCCTTTCGGCGGCTATCTGAAAATGGGGAAAACTACTCCGTGCCGCCTTTAAGAAGGCAGCCACCAGCGGTTTACGGTGAGCACGGCGTGGTTTATGTTCATGCTTTTACCGTACCACGTCCGGCGCGAAAAACAAAAGGGCACGTCATGCTGCAATCACTCAACCACCTGACCCTCGCGGTCAGCGACCTGCAAAAAAGCGTCACCTTCTGGCACGAGCTGCTGGGGCTGACCCTGCACGCCCGCTGGAATACCGGGGCCTATCTCACCTGCGGCGATCTGTGGGTCTGCCTGTCGTACGACGAGGCGCGCCAGTATGTGCCGCCGCAGGAGAGCGACTACACCCACTACGCGTTTACCGTCGCGGAAGCGGATTTTGAACCGTTCTCGCAAAAGCTTGAGCAGGCGGGCGTCACCGTATGGAAGCAGAACAAAAGCGAGGGGGCGTCGTTCTATTTTCTCGACCCGGACGGCCACAAGCTGGAGCTGCACGTGGGCAGCCTCGCCGCGCGGCTGGCGGCGTGTCGCGAGAAGCCCTACGCAGGCATGGTGTTTACCTCAGACGAGGCTTGAGGCGCGTACCTTCAGCCTGCCCGCCAGCGTCACGTGCGTGGCGGCATCTTCCTGATTGCACAGGTACTCCACCGCCAGCCGTCCCAGCTCGCTGTAGGGCAGCTGGATACTGGTCAGCGGCGGGGTGAGCTGCTCGGAGATCTTCTGGTCGTCGTAGCCCGCCAGCAGCATATCCTGCGGGATGCGCACGCCGTTCACCGCCAGCGCCTGATAGCAGCCAATCGCCAGCCAGTCGCTGGCGCAGAAGATGGCGTCCGGGCGCTCGGCCAGCTCCAGCAGAGAAGTAGTGGCGGTAAAGGACTCGCTGAACTGCCAGTTGGTCTGGCGCACCAGGCTATCGTCGCAGGTTAATCCGGCCTGCTGCAGCGCGGCCTGGTAGCCCGCCAGACGCTGGCGCGAGGCCTCCATCCAGCTCTCGCCGGTGATGTGGGCGATGCGCGTGGCCCCGCAGGCGATGAGGTGTTTAGTCACCTGGAAGGCGTTGGCGTAGTCGTCCGGGATAAACGACGGCAGCAGCGGCGAGCCGGGGTCGCGCTGGTTGAGCAGCACCAGCGGGATGCGGGTGCAGTCCTGGAAGGCGGTCATGTCCACCAGCGTGGTGACCGGAGAGGCGAGAATAATCCCGATGCAGTTGCGCTTCTCCAGCTGGCGGATGATGTTCAGCGCCAGCTCGATGTCGTCGCCGTAGTCGTAGACGGTGAGCAGGGTCTCGTTGCGCCACGCCGCTTCCCGCGCCTGGCTGATGGCGTCGATAAACGGGTCGAAGCTCTGCAGCGAGCTGACCAGCAGGGCGATCTCTTCCTGGTTGCGCGGAGCGTGAACGGCGGGGAGGCGGTCGTAGCCGAGCTCGGTAGCGACGTTAATCACCCGCTGGCGGGTGTCGTCGCTGAGCTTGATGTTGCGGGACTGGTTAAGCACCAGCGATACCGTCGCCTGCGACACCCCTGCCGCCCGCGCAATATCGTTCATCGTCACTTTCGTTTTTCGCTTCATCAGTCCTCTCCCTTTCGCGACTTCGCATCATACCCTAACCGCACGCTTCCGCGCCGTCGATCACGTTTCTCATTCATCGAAGCGCGAACTTTGTGAGGAGCATCGCTTTTCTTCGTGCGGGAAATTGCGCATTTATCCCGCAGCTAATATTTATTAGCTAAATATTATCAGTAAGAGGACGCGTAATGAAAGAGCAGTGGAGCAGGGAGCAGGCACAGGCGTGGTATCAGCAAAAGGGCTGGCTGTGCGGGTTTAACTATCTGCCGTCGACGGCGGTGAACTGGACCGATATCTGGCAGGCGGAGACCTTCGATGCCGCCACCATCGAGCGCGAGCTGGGCTGGGCGGCGGAGGCGGGCTACAACACCCTGCGCATCAACCTGCCGTTTATCGTCTGGGAGCACGACCGCGACGGGCTGATGGCGCGCATCGACCGCTTTTTAACGATTGCCGACGGCCGCGGGTTCAGCACCATGCTGACCCTGATGGACGACTGCGGCTTCTCCGGCGACGAGCCGTACCTCGGCCCGCAAAAGCCGCCGGTGCCGGGCAAGCACAACAGCCAGGCGGCGGCGAGCCCGGGGCGCGACAAGGTGTGCGATCCCGACTGCTGGGCAGACATTGAGCGCTATATCCGCGACGTTGTCCGCCAGTTCCGCGACGATAAGCGCGTGCTGTTGTGGGATCTCTACAACGAGCCGGGCAACCGCGGCATTTTCGCGACGGGCACGCAGGAGGTGCAGTACGACGCGAAGCTGGAGACCTGCGCTCACGAGTTGATGAAGCTGGCGTTCCAGTGGGTGCGTGAAGAAGACCCTACCCAGCCGCTTACCGTCTGCGCGTGGCGCCTGCCGCCGGAAGAGGAGGGCGAGACGTTCTTCCAGCATCCGCTGGACCAGACCGCGCTGGCGCTCTCGGACGTGGTGAGCTTCCACGCCTACACCCACACTGGCCGCATGACGGCGATTATTCAGCAGCTGCAAAAGCTCGGACGACCGCTGTTCTGTACCGAATGGCTGGCGCGCCACGTGGGCAGCACCATCGAAGAGCAGCTTCCGCTGATGTACGCGGCGAAGGTCGCGCCGTACCAGTGGGGTCTGGTGCGCGGCAAAACCCAGACGTGGCTGCCGTGGCCGGTGGTGATGAAGGAGTCCACGGACTACTGCCGCCTCTGGTTCCACGACGTGTTTGAGGAGAACGGCATTCCGTTCTCACGCCGTGAAATCGCCCTGATGCAGCAGTTGCGCAAGATCGCCCCGCAGGCGCCGAACTAATAATATCGACCCGGCGGTCCACCGCCGGGCAACCAGGCAGGCATATAACAATGGCAACGACAATGAAAATACCGTCTCGCGAGTTGTGGTCTTATTTTGGTTATGGTTTAGGTCAGTGTTTTAGCTTTGGTTTAGTGGGTTCGTTTATTAACTATTTTTACACCGACGTGCTGGGGATCTCGGCGCTGGCGGCGAGCACCATCTTCCTGATTGCCCGCGCGTGGGACGCGGTTCACGATCCGCTGTTTGCCAGCATTATGGATACCATTAACAGCCGGTTCGGCAAGTTTCGCCACTTTTTGCTGATCGCCCCGCTGCTGATCACCGGCGTCACGCTGCTGTCGTTCTATAAAATCGAAGCGGACATGACTACCAAAATCCTCTACGCCGGGGTGACGTATATCCTGTGGGGGACGCTGTACGCCATCTCCGATATCCCATTCTGGTCGATGTCGTCGGTGATGACCAACGACTCCGGGCAGCGCACCCGCGCGGTAACGGCGGCGATGCTTGGGGTGAACGCCGGGATCGCCTGCGCCAACATCTTCTTCCCGAAGCTGGCGGCCTATTTCGCCCAGTACAGCAATGACAAAGGCTACTTTATGGCGGCGCTGGTGATGATGCTGGTGGGCCTGCCGCTGATGCTTAACGGCTTCATGCAGATCAAAGAGCGCGTGCCGCCGAGCCCGGAAAAGGTGACCATCCGCGACACCTTCCACAACCTGCGCCAGAACAAGCCGCTGTTTATCGTCCTGCTGTCGTTCTTTTTCTGCGTGTTCCATAACGTGGCGGGCGGTCTCTATATCTACTTCTTTATCAACAACCTGGGCGACGGCAGCCTGCAGATGGCGATTGGCGTGATGGGAATAGTCGCGGCGGTGTTGTGCCTGGTCGCCCCGATGCTGACGCGCCGGATGCAGAAGCGGAAGCTGTTTATGATCCTCTGCGGGCTGGACGTGGCGGTGCGCGTGGTGATGTGGTTTGTCGGGTATCAGCAGGTGACGATGCTGTTTATTCTCCTCGGCCTGAGCACGCTGTTCGTGATGATGACCAACATCCTCACCTCGTCGATGATTGCCGACACCATCGAGTACGCGGAGTACCACACTCACAAGCGCTGCGCGGCGATCACCTTCTCCGGGCAGACCTTTACCGGCAAGATGTCGGTGGCGGTGGGCGGCGGGTTAATCGGGGTGTTCCTGACGATGATCGGCTACGTGCCGCAGGCGCAAATCCAGAGCGAGAGCGTACTGTCGGGGCTGTTCTTCGGGATTTGCCTGCTGCCGGCGATAGGCTCGCTGATCCGCATGGGCTTTATGTCGCGCTTTACCTTTACCGAGGAGAAGCACGCGGAAATTTGTCGGCTGCTGGCGGAGCGCAACGCGTCTGCGAAAGCGCCGGGTGGCGGCTGCGCCTTACCCGGCCTACAGGACCAGCCCTTGTAGGCCTGATAAGCGAAGCGCCATCAGGCTTCGCTTTTTAAGACTTACAGCGACTTCACAAACGCCAGCAGATCTTCGTTAAGCTGGTCCTGGTGGGTCAGCGCGAAGCCGTGCGGCGCGTTGTCGTACACCTTCAGCGTGGCGTTTTTGATCATCTCTGCCGCCAGCTTGCCGGTGCTTTCAAACGGCACGATCTGGTCGTTGCTGCCGTGGATCACCAGCGTCGGCACATCGATTTTCGCCATATCCGGGCGGAAGTCGGTTTCGCCGAAGGCGGTCACGCAGTCGATGGTACCCTTCAGGGATGCCAGCAGGGCGATGTTCAGCGTCTGCGTCAGGGCACCGGCGGAAACGGTCTGTCCGGCGTTGGTGCCGTAGAACGGGGTGGCGAAGTCGCTGATGAACTGGGCGCGATCTTTACGCAGTCCGTCGCGAATGCCGTCGAACACGCTCTGATCCACACCCTGCGGGAAGGAGTCGGATTTGCCGAAGATTGGCGTCACCGCGCCCAGCAGCGCCAGACCGGCCACGCGCGCGCTGCCGTAGTTGTTGATGTAGCGAGTCACGTCGCCGCCGCCCATGGAGAAGCCCACCAGCGTCACGTCCTGGAGGTCCAGGGTGGTGATCAGGTCGTTGATGTCGGACGCAAAGGTGTCGTAGTCGTAACCGTTCCACGGCTGATCCGAACGGCCAAAGCCGCGACGGTCAAAGGCGATGGCGCGGAAGCCGCGCTCGGCCAGGTAGTTCAGCTGGCTGTCCCACATGTCGCCGTCCAGCGGCCAGCCGTGGCTGAAGAGAACCGGTTTGCCCGCGCCGCCTTCTTTGTAGTAAATCTGCGTGCCGTCTTTTGCCTTAAACGTTGCCATAGTGTGTTCCTGTGCAGGTGATGGTTATGGTTATACCGGCGCGACCAGATAACGAATTGCCGGTGATGTTGTGCCCTGATGAAAAGCCAGAACGCGGCTCTGCAGCAGGAGGTCATTCATGGTGTGGCGCTCCTGCTGGCGCAGATGCTCAATCCACGAGCCCATCAGGAAGGTCTCGATAAACAGGCCGGGGCGCTCAATATCCTCGTACACCGCCCAGCTCATCGCCCCGGCGCGGCGTCGCACCCGGCGCAGCTCGTGGACCGCCTCCAGGAAGGCTTTTGCGTTGTGCGGGTCGATGATGTACTCGTGCGAGACCAGCACCGGGCCGCGCTCGTTCGGCAGGTCGATCTCCACGCCGTCCAGCGGCTGGCCGCTCAGGTCGAGGTTTAATTCCGGGTCTTTCTCCAGCTTCCAGCGGAACACGGTGGCGCTTGCCAGCACCATCCCCAGCGTGGCGACAACCAGCGCGGTCGGGGTGCCGAACCGGGAGGCTATCTGCCCCCAGATGGCGCTGCCGGTGGTCATCGAGCCGAAGAACACCGTCAGGTAGACCGCCAGCGTCCGGGCCTTCACCCAGCGGGCAGCGCTGCGCTGGGCGCCCAGGTTCAGCGTCGAGAGCACCGCAATCCACGCGAAGCCGGTGAAGAACTCAAACAGGTTGAGCAGCCAGACGTGGCGCACAAACGCCAGCGCCAGCATGGTGAGGGCAAAGACCAGGCTCGCGACCACCATCAGGCGGTCGGCGTTCAGCCGCTGGCGCAGGCGCGGCAGCAGGATGGCCCCGGCAATCGCCCCCAGGCCAATGCACGCCAGCATCACGCCATAGCCTGCCGGGCCCAGGCCCAGCTCGCGGCGCGCCACCAGCGGCAGCAGTGCCCAGCCCGCGCTGCCAAAGACAAAGAACGCCACGGTACGCACCAGCACGTTGCGCAGCACCGGGGCGGCGTGCACGTAGCGGATGCCGGTGCGCACCGCGGAGAAGAAGTGCTCCGGCGGCAGACGCTGAATGGACGGGGCCGGACGCCAGCGCCACAGTACCCATGCCACGCCCACCACGGACAGCGCGTTCAGGGCAAACACCATCCACGGCCCGGCGAGCGACAGCAGGAAACCGCCCAGCGCGGGGCCAATCGCCCGGCTGATGTTCACCCCGAGCGAGTTCAGCGCCACGGCGGCGCCCAGCTCCGGCTTGCTCACCAGATCGGGCACCACGGCCTGGAACGGCGGCGAGCTCATCGCCGCCCCTACGCTCAGCAGAAACGTCGCCACCAACAGCACGGTCGGGGTGACGTGTCCGGTGAAGGAGAGCACCGTCAGTACGGCGGCGGCGATGAATACCCACAGCTGGGAGAAGAGCAGGTATTTACGCCGGTCAACGATGTCCGCCATCACCCCGGACGGCAGGGCGAAGAGGAACATCGGCAGGCTGCTGGCCGCCTGCACCAGCGCGATATCCAGCGGGTCGGCGCTCAGGGTCAGCATGCTCCAGTTGATGCCGACGTCGCTCATCCATGAGCCGACGTTAGAGACCACCGTGGCGATCCACAGCATGCGGAACACCGGCTGGCTCAGCGGCTGCCAGGGTGAAACCGTCGGTGCGGGCGTCGTCTCGACGTGTGCGTCGCGAACGTCGTTAACCTGGGTCATGCGAACCTCTCCGTTGCCTTACGCTGCAGCCGCCACTGGCCCGGCCCGGTGAGGGCGAGAGTGGTGAAGATAATCAGCAGCAGCCAGCCAAATTGCCCTTCGGCAATCGACCAGGTCGGGTGGACCGCCAGCATCGCCACCAGCAGCACGGCGATAATCGGCAGGCACGCCAGGCGGGTGTAGACGCCCGCAACGATCAACAGCGGGCAGATCACCTCGGCGACAATCGCCGGGATCAGGCTCGCGTAAGGCCCGAGGCCGAACGGATCTTCAATGCGCGTCAGCTCTTCGCTGAAGTGCAGCACCTTCGGCAGGCCGTGCACGTAGAGCAGCAGCAGGCTGCCGGTCAGGCGCAGGAAGAACAGCCCCAGGTCGATCCGGGGCGGCATAGTGGTGTTTTTCATCAGAATGCAAAGCAGCTGCAGCCCAGCGCCCCCCAGAAAGCGTTATCGTCGGACACCGGCATCGCTGACGTGCGGGCGAAATCGTGCTGGTGGCTGTGAACTCCGCACGGCCCGCTGCAGTGGTGGACGGCGCTCATACCCACGCGGGCAGCCTGCGGCGGCGCGCTGCGGTAGTGGCCCGGCACCTTGACCACCGGTGACCACTCGGGCAGGACCGGGATGGCCGGCGGCGCGAGCGTGCCAAAGCTGCCCGCGGCGTAGACGATGTCGCCGTTGACCACCGTGAGAACGGACTCGATGCCCTTGATCTCCTCTTCCGGCACGCGGAAGTAGTCTTTGCTCAGCACCGCCAGGTCGGCAAGCTGGCCGACTTTAATCTGCCCCTTCTGGTTCTGCTCGCTGGAGAACCACGCGCTGCCCTGGGTCCAGAGCATCAGGGCCGTATCGCGGTCCAGACGGGCGCTGTGATCGTACATCTGCATCCCGCCGACGGTGCGGCCGGAGACCAGCCAGTAGAGCGCGGTCCACGGGTTGTAGCTCGCCACGCGGGTGGCGTCCGTCCCTAAGCCCACCGGTACGCCGGTCTCGAGCATTTTCGCCACCGGCGGCGTATGGCGGGTGGCTTCGATGCCGTAACGCTCGGCAAAGTACTCGCCCTGGAAGGCCATGCGGTGCTGGACGGCAATGCCGCCGCCTAGCGCTTTGATGCGGTCGATGTTGGCCTGTGACACGGTTTCCGCGTGGTCGAAGAACCAGTGCAGGCCGTTGAACGGAATGTCGCGGTTCACCTTCTCGAACACGTCCAGCATGCGGCTGATGGATTCGTTATAGGTGGCGTGCAGGCGGAACGGCCAGCGGTGCTCCACCAGATGGCGTACCACGCGCTCCAGCTCGTCCTCCATGCCCGGCGCGAGATCCGGGCGCGGCTCGAGGAAATCTTCAAAATCGGCGGCGGAGAAGACCAGCATCTCGCCCGCGCCGTTGTGGCGGAAGAAGTCGCTGCCCTGGCCCGGCGTGAGCATGTCGGTCCATTTTTCAAAGTCTTCCAGCTCGTGGCCCGGACGCTGGGTAAAGAGGTTGTAGGCGATGCGGATGGTCATCTGCTTTTTCGCGTGCAGCTCGGCAATCACCTCGTAATCTTCCGGGTAGTTCTGGAAGCCGCCGCCCGCGTCGATGGCGCTGGTCAGCCCCAGACGGTTCAGCTCGCGCATAAACTGGCGGGTGGAGTTGACCTGCTGCTCCAGCGGCAGCTTCGGCCCTTTGGCCAGCGTGGCGTAGAGGATCATGGCGTTCGGACGGGCGATCAGCATCCCGGTCGGGTTGCCGTTGGCGTCGCGCTGGATCTCCCCGCCCGGCGGGTTTGGCGTGTCTTTGGTGTAGCCGACCACCTTCAGCGCGGCGCGGTTAAGCAGGGCGCGGTCGTACAGGTGCAGGATGAAGACCGGGGTATCCGGCGCGGCGTCGTTAATTTCGTCGAGGGTCGGCATGCGGCGCTCGGCAAACTGGAACTCGGTCCAGCCGCCGACTACGCGCACCCACTGCGGCGACGGGGTGCGCAGCGCCTGCTCTTTCAGCATCCGCAGGGCGTCGGCCAGGGACGGCACGCCTTCCCAGCGCAGCTCGAGGTTGTAGTTCAGCCCGCCGCGGATCAGGTGCAGGTGCGAGTCGTTGAGGCCAGGGATGGCGGTGTGGCCTTTCAAATCCACTACTTTGGTGGCGTCGCCGTGGTGTTGCATCACCTCGGCGACGGTACCCACTTCCAGAAATTTTCCGTCGCGCACGGCAACGGCTTCCGCGACAGGATTCTCGCGATCGACGGTATGAAACTGGCCGTTAACCAGAATGAGATCGGCTTTACCGAGGGTAACCATAACTGCTCCTGACTGAGAGGGGAATGGTCAGGATTATGGGAACCGGTTTCGGCAAAGATCCAGTTATACAATAGGATAGGTATACCAAAGTATAACTATACCTAAGGTTAACTATACGAAGAGATAATTACGCGCGGAGAGGGAAAACCGCAGGATGAGGGTGACTTTATCGTCGCGGCGCTCGCGGCGATTTCTACCCTTAACCACTGGAAAATGCTATGACCTCTTCAAAGCTCGAAGTGTTAACCCCTGCGAACTGTCAGATCATCTTTATCGATCACCAGCCTCAGATGGCGTTTGGCGTGCAGTCGATTGACCGCCAGGTGCTGAAAAACAACACCGTGGCGCTGGCGAAAGCGGCTAAGGTGTTCAACATCCCGACCATCATCACCACCGTTGAGACCGAAAGCTTCTCCGGTAACACCTATCCTGAGCTGCTGGACGTGTTCCCGGGCCAGGACATTCTGGAGCGTACCTCCATGAACTCCTGGGACGACCAGAAAGTGCGCGACGCGCTGAAGGCCAACGGCAAGAAGAAGGTCGTGGTGGCCGGTCTGTGGACCGAAGTGTGCAACAACAGCTTTGCCCTGTGCGCGATGCTGGAAGGCGACTACGAAATTTATATGGTGGCAGACGCGTCCGGCGGCACCTCCAAAGAAGCCCACGACTACGCGATGCAGCGCATGATCCAGGCGGGCGTGATCCCGGTGACCTGGCAGCAGGTAATGCTGGAGTGGCAGCGCGACTGGGCGCGTAAAGAGACCTACACCGCGGTGATGGACATCGTGCGCGAGCATTCCGGCGCGTACGGCATGGGCGTGGATTACGCCTACACCATGGTGCACAAAGCGCCGTCTCGCCAGAAGAGCGAGCACCGCACCTTAGCGCCGGTCCCGGCTCGCTAAGTCCCGTCGGCGGGCTGGTCCCTCATCCGGCTCGCCGCTGCCTCTTTCTCTGGAGTTCACGATGAGTACTGGGCTGATATCCCTTGCGGCAGGCGTGTTGATTGGCCTGATGTATGCCTTGCTGAAGGTGCGCTCCCCCGCGCCGCCCGCGCTGGCGCTGATTGGTCTGCTGGGGATGCTGGCGGGTGAACAGGCAACGCGCCATCTTTTATCCCGCGACGGCGCGCCTGCACCTCAGGTGACCGTTCCGCAGGCGGCATCGCAGACGGGAGCGTCATCATGAAAGCATGGATAATTTCGCTGGTGTGCGGCGTGGTTGCTGGGGTAATTTACGCTCTGCTCGACGTCCATTCCCCGGCACCACCGGTTGTCGCCCTGCTTGGCCTGTTTGGCATGCTGGTGGGCGAACAGCTTATCCCGGTGGGACGACGTTTACTGAGTCGCGAACCGCTCACCCTCGCCTGGTTTCGTCACGAATGCGTACCGAAAATCAGCGGCACGGCGCCCCCTGCGCCCGCGAAGGACCCTCGCGACGTTAAATGACTGGTTAGAGGAATAACAGCATGACGCTGCCGTGGCGCATTGCCATCATTGATGACGAACGTTCCGTCCGCAGCGGGTTGAGTAATCTCCTGGAGTCGGAAGGCTATTCAACCGACACGTTTGATTCGGCAGAGGTATTTCTGAGCCATCCGCTTGCCCTGTCCGGCGCGGCGCTGGTGATCACCGATATCAAGCTCCGGGGCATGAGCGGCCTTGAGCTGTTTGACAAGCTGCGGCTGCTGGCCGTACCGCCTCCGCCCGTGCTTTTTATCTCCGGTCATGCTGATGAAAATATGCAGCGGTACGCTCTCGGTCTGGGCGCCGCTGCTTTTTTGCGTAAGCCGATTAACATCGATATTCTGCTGGATCATATTCAGCGGGAGCTGGCCCGCCGACAATAAGGATCGCGGATGAACGAACACGAGCAGCCTGCATTCTGGCCCGCCCAGGGAAATCTTCACCAGGGGCGGGTTTTTGTCCTTAAAGAGGATGTGATTTTTACCGTGCTGGCGCAGGAGGGCGGAATCGCCTGGATGCACGCGCGACATCCTCATTCCGGCGGCTCGTTCATTATCGCCACCGCGGTCAGCGACGAAGAGGAAGAGCGTGCCACCCGGCTGCTGAAAAACGAGTTTGCGCTGCGTGACGCGCTGCAGGACAGCTGGGCCATTCGCGCCGTCGCGTCCACCCAGTACCGGGGACGCTTCGCGCTGGTGTACGCTCCGTTTTCGTTTGAGCTGCTGGCGCGGCGCGCGGGCAGGGCGATCTCGGGGATCGCGCGCTTTATCGAGCTGGCGATCCAGATCTGCGTTCCTCTGCGCCAGATGCACCTGCAAAACCTGATCCACGGCGATATCAAGCCCGGCAATATTTTTGTTCATCACGATGCCACCTGCCGTCTGGGCAGCTTTGGCCTTTCATGCAGCCTCTCCGGCGCCTTCGCGCAGACCCGGCTTGCCGTTTCAGGCGGCACGCCAGCGTATATGTCCCCGGAGCACACCTCCCGCACCCAGCGCCCCGTCGATGGCCGCAGCGATCTCTACAGCCTCGGCGTGGTGCTGTATGAACTCCTGACCGGACGCCTGCCGTTTGAACGGGGGGAGGACGATCGGACCAACTGGGCGCACTACCATATTGCCTCGGCGCCGCTGGCCCCGGATGCGATACGCCCGGACGTGCCGGGAATGCTGTCGACCATCATCCTGAAGCTGCTGGAGAAGCACCCGGATAACCGCTACCAGACGGTTGACGGGCTGATTGCCGACCTCCGCCGCTGCCAGGCGACGTTGACCGGTGAGGGCGAGATCGTTGCCTTTACCCCCGGCCAGCAGGACCGCACCCCGGCTATTCTTCTGGCGGACTCGCTGTTCGCGACGCATCCGCAGGCGAATGACGTCATTGCCGCGTTTGAGCGGGTGGGGCAGAACCGCGTGCCGGAGCTGGTGACCATCGGCGGGCCGTCGGGGATCGGTAAATCCTCCATCATTGCGACGGCGTTAAAAACGCTCCAGCAGCGTACGGTGCTGCTGGCGGTGGGCAAAGTGGATCAGTTTTCACCGTCATTGCCCTACGGCGTATTAAGCTCCGCATTCCGCCCCCTGACCCTGCACCTGCTGGGCCTGCCAGCTGATGAGGTGGCGAAGTGGAAAATCCGTCTTTCTCGCGCCCTGGAAGGACACGAGGCGCTGGCCGTGAGCCTCGTGCCCGAGCTGGGCCTGCTGCTTGAGCGCATGCCGCGCTTCCCGGCGGATACGTTTTCCATTGATGCCCGGGCGCGCTTCAGCCATATGGTGCTGGCGCTGGTGAAAACCTTTGCCTCGCAGGGCTGCCCGCTGGTGCTGGTGCTCGACGATCTCCAGTGGAGCGACGCCGCCAGCCTGCATACGCTCAACTATCTGCTGGTGAACTGCGGCGCGATCCCGCTGCTGGTGGTTGTGGCTCACCGCGACATCGGTTCGTTGTCCGACCCCGCACTGCAACAGCAGCTGGCGAGCCTGCCGGAGGCGGCGCAGCACGCGAGCGAAATTGTCCCGCAGGCGCTCTCTGTCAAAGCCGTGTCCCGCTGGCTGGGGACGGTATTTCGCACCCGCAGCACGGCGACGACCGACCTCGCCACGCTGATCCATGAAAAGACCGGGGGCAACCCGCTCTTTGTACACGAATTTTTCCGCCGCATCGTCGATGACGGGCTGGTGGTGCACAACAAATATCAGGACAAGTGGCACTACGATCTGCAGGCGATTCGCGCCCGGCATTACACCGAAAACGTCGTCACCCTGGTGCTGGAGAAGCTGGAAGAGTTGCCCGACGAGACGCGTCGCCTGCTGGGCAGCCTTGCCTGCCTCGGCGGCACGGGCGAAATGGAGATGATCTGCCGCGTGGTTGGTATATCGATGGCGGAAATGCGCTACGCGCTGCATCCGGCGGTCATGGCGCAGCTGATCGTGCTGACGGAGAAAGCGTACTCCTTCACCCATGACCGGGTGCAGGAGGCCGCCTTTGCGCTGCTGGATCGGCATGAGAAAAGCCATCTTCATCTGACCACAGCCAGCCTGCTGGCCGACGCCGCGCGGCAGGCAGCGGGGAACGAGCTGCTGTTTCGCGCCGTACATCACGTCACGGCCGCGCTGGACAGCATCCAGCCCGCCCCGCAGCGCCAGATGTTCCGCGAGCTGAGCCTGCTGGCCGCGCGACGCGCGAAACGCTCGGGGGATTATCTCTCGGCGCTGAGCTATATCCAGACTGCCCGAGCGCTGGGCAACGCCGGGACGGTGTCAGACTTTATGCTCGATATCGAAGAGGCGGGCTGCGAGTTTGCGCTGGGGCACCTGGAGCGTACCCGCGAGCTGTGTGACGCCATTCTAGGCTGCCCCGGCGGGCTGACCGAAAAGGCGCTGGCGGCTAATCTGCTGGTGGAAGTGTACATTCGCCAGTCGGACAGCCGTCTGGCGCTGGAGGCGGCGCTCTGCTGGCTGGGGGTCTTTGGTATTCAGATCGGCCGCTATCCGGAAGATGCCGACTGCGACGAGGCCTGGGAACACTTCTGTAACCGCGCGGGCGACGCGCCGCAAACTTTGTTTGCCCCGCTCTCGCGGATGGATAACCCGGAAACCGAAGCGGTGATGAACCTGCTTTACAGCGCCAGCATTTGCGCCAGCTTCATCTGTCCGCGCCTGCACTTTTTACTGCTTTGCCGCATGATGCACCTGACGCTCGACCACGGTATTACC
The DNA here is from genome assembly GCF_900110475.1 of Enterobacter sp. NFIX58. Classification (NCBI taxonomy): domain Bacteria; kingdom Pseudomonadati; phylum Pseudomonadota; class Gammaproteobacteria; order Enterobacterales; family Enterobacteriaceae; genus Enterobacter; species Enterobacter sp. NFIX58. The sequence continues at coordinate 191,054 of NZ_FODW01000004.1, forward strand.
GGCGCCTCCACCACGGCGATGGCCTGGTTTGGCGTGCTGATGGGCCACCGCTACGCCGAGTATCGCCTCGGCTTCCAGTACGGCACGCTGGCCCGCGAGCTGGTCAATCGCCACGGCTACGACGCATTCGAAGCTAAAACCCTGCTGCCGCTCGACCAGCTCAGCGTCTGGACTCAGCCTTTATCGTTTACCATCGAGTGCGCGAAAGCCTGCTTTACCTCGGCGGTGACCCACGGGGATATGACGATGGCCTGCTTTGCGGCCTGTCACCAGGTCATTAATTTCCTCTCCCGGGGCGATCACCTGGACGGGGTGCTGACCAGCATCGATCGTGGCCTGGCGTTCGTGCGTAAAACCCATTTCCAGGACGTGGAGACCATTTTGATGGTCCAGCGCGGCTACGTAGAGTTCCTGCGCACGCCGGTTATCGGCACCTGGACCGCATCGCAGGTGCTGCCGGAGGCGTTGCTGCCCGCGTCGCCGGAGCAGGCACCGGAGCAGACCTCCACCATGCTGTTCTGGTACTGGCTCTACCGCGGCATGGCGCATTTTACCTGTGGGGAGTATGCCGACGCGCAGGCGGATCTGGAGATGGCGGGGTGGTACGCGTGGTCTGCGCCGGGGCACATCCATCTGCTGGATTACCATCTTTACAGCGCGCTGGCGCTTTCGCGTCAGTTAACGCCGGAGACCTTCTCGGCGAACCACCGCCGCAGCATTCACGCCCACTATGACAAAATCGCCCTCTGGGCGCGCATTAATCCCGGCACGTTCGCGGATAAAGAGGCGCTGATCTACGCCGAAATCGTGCGTCTGGACGGGATGAACAGCATCGCGCTTGAGCAGTATGAGAAGGCGGTCCGGCTCTCCCGCGAGGGCGGATTTAATCCGATTAATGCCCTGGCCCACGAGCTGGCGGGCCGCTTTGCGCTGGCCTGCGGCTATCCAACCGCCTCGGACGCACACTTCCGTGGCGCAATTGCCGCCTGGGGCCGGGCGGGCGCGCAGGCCAAGGTGCGCCAGCTGGAGCAGGATTTCCCGCATCTGCTGGCCTCCGGGCAGGCGAGCGCCTATGACACGGTGGCGTTCGCCCAGAACGAGACGATCCGCGATCTGCAGAGCGTCATCAAAGCCTCCCGCGCGCTGTCGGAAGAGATCAATCTTGAGCGCTTAATCGAAAACCTGATGACGATCCTCCTCGAACGCGCCGGGGCGCAGCGCGGCCTGCTGCTTCGCGTGAGCGATAACCTGATCCCGGAGATCGAGGCCAGCGCCTGGACCAGCACCGAAGGCGTGCGGGTGCGGATCCTGAAAGACGTGCCGACGGCGACCGACATGCCCCTGTCGGTGCTGGCGGCGGTGATCCGCACCGGGCAGGAGATCCGCACCGGTAAGCCGGAGGAGTTTCACCCCTTCAGTCAGGATCCCTATCTGGTGACCTCGGGGGCGGCCGTCATGTGCGTCCCGATGTTCAAACAGGCGCGGCTAGTAGGCGTGCTCTACCTGGAAAACCGCCTGATGCCGGAGGTCTTCACCGCCGAGCATTCTCGCGTGGTGAGCCTGCTGGGGGCGCAGGCCGCGGTCTCCCTGGAGACGGCGCGGCTGTACGCCGAGCTGCTGGGGGAGAACATCCAGCGCCGTCGGGTGGAAAAAGAGCTGCGCGCCAGCCAGACCTCGCTGATGCTGGGCGAGCAGATCAGCCACACCGGCAGCTGGCGCTGGGAGCTGGAGCAGGATCTGATGTTTGTCTCGGAGGAGTACGCCCGCATCCTCGGCCTGCCCGAGCAGCAAAAGATGATCTCCATGGCGGAATTTTTGACCTTCGTTCATGAAGACGATTACGCCCGCATCAGCACCATCGTCACGCAGAGCGTGCGCGAAGGGCTCTCCATGCGCGCGGAGTTTCGGGTGAAGCGTACCGACGGTTCAACGCGCTATATCCTCGGGATTGGCGATCCGGTGGGCGTGGGCAGCGAGGTGAACGAGTATTACGGCATCATCACCGATATCACCAGCCAGCGCGCCGCGGAGGATGCCATGCGGGTGGCGCAGGCGGATCTGGCGAGGGTGTCCCGCGCCACCACCGTCGGACAGCTGACCTCCTCCATCGCCCATGAGATCAACCAGCCGCTGATGTCGATCGTCTCTAACGCCGGAGCGAGCCTGCGCTGGCTCAGCCGGGAGCCGGCCCGGCTGGATAAAGTGCGGGAAGGGCTGGAAGAGATCGCCGCCGAAGGCGCGCGGGCGGGGGAGATCATTCGCAGCATTCAGTCCCTGACGCGCAAGCAGGATCCCACCTTCTCGCGCATCGACATGCACTCCCTGATCCACCATATCATCACGCTTTCGCGCAGCGAGCTGGAGCAGCGACACATAAGCGTTGATTATCTGTTGAACGCCAGCGACAGCTTTATCACCGGCGATAGCGTGCAGATCCAGCAGGTGCTGTTGAATCTGGTGATGAACGCGGTAGAGGCGATGGCCGAGGTGAAGGAGCGTGCCAGCACCATCACCCTCAGCACCAGCAACGCGGACGGGAAGGTGATCGTTGAGATCGCCGACACCGGCAGCGGCATTGAGCCCGAGCGGCTGGAGCAGATTTTTGACTCGTTCTATTCCACCAAGCCGCAGGGAATGGGGATGGGGCTGACCATCAGCGCCAGCATTATCGAGCGCCACTGCGGGAAGCTGAACGCGCGCCGCCGGGAGCCGCACGGCACGATATTTGCCTTCGCGCTGCCGCTGGCCGCGCAGGAAGCGTAAACGTTACTCCGCGGGCTGGCTTTTGGTCAGGCGCTCAACGGCCCTGACCAGCTCGGCCACGGAGCGCACCTGCATTTTCTCCATCACGCGGCGGCGGTGCACCTTCACCGTGATCTCGCTGACGCCCAGCTCGGCGGCAATTTGCTTGTTCAGCATGCCGCTTATCGCCAGCGTCAGCACCTCGTGCTCGCGCGGCGTGAGGGACATGTGGCGCTGCTTCAGGGCGTAGTGCTCTTTATTGCGCTCGGCGTTGTTTTCCGCCAGCTGCAGCGCGGACTCAATGGCGTCGATAAGCGCGGTGGATTCGACGGGCTTGGTGAGAAATTCGTAAGCGCCGCCTTTAATGGCGCGCACCGACATCGGAATGGTGCCATGGCCGGTGAGAAAGATAATCGGGATTTCACGCCCGCTGTCCTTGAGGGCATCTGCCACCTCAAAACCCGAGATGGTGGGCATCTGCATATCGAGGACCACGCACGAGGGGAGCTCTTCAAAGCGGTGCTGAAGAAACGCTTCTGCCGATGAAAAGCCGATGGCGTTTAAGTCTGCGGATTCCAGCAGCCCGATTACGGACTGTCTGACTGCGTCATCGTCATCAACCACATACACAATGTGTTCCATTCACCGCCCCGGTGCTGTTTTACATGTCGAGGATGCAAACAGCCCCCAGGAGTGACGTAAGGGACTGTTTATGCTGACTTTCATCTTAACACATTAAATATAATTATCATTTAACAATATGATAATCATATGAAGTATAGCGATCCGTGACCGGGCGAGTTCAGGAACGAAACGCTGATGTTATGCACCGACAAGCTCAATCCGGTTGCCGTCCGGGTCCGCGATCACCGCTTCATAGAAGCCGTCTCCGGTCATGCGCGGGGCGCTGAGCAGCGTGCCGCTGGCCTGCGCCCGTTCGGCCATGTCGTCCACCTGCGCCTTGCTGCCGACGTTGATGGCAATATGCGCCCAGCCGATAAACTCTGGATGTGACGGGGCTGCGGGCAGGTCCGGCAGCGTCATCAGCTCGATGGTCGGTCCGTCATTCAGCGTAATAAAGTGTGATTCAAACCCGGGACGATTTTTACTGACGTAGCGTTCGTTGCTGCGGCCATTAAAAACCGTTTCCCAGAACTGAACCTGGGCGTTCAGGTTTCGGGTCCACAGTGCAACATGGGCAATATGCATAAGCTCCCTCGTGATTTGTCGGTGAGGACTTTGATCGGTAAAACAGGCTACACTCTGGTTTTGAGCGCGACAAGCTGAGGAAATAACAATGCACTACACACTGAAAGAAAGCGACAAGGAAAAAGCGGAAGGGTCAAACGGCGCGGGCGCTCTGCAGCAAAAACTGCTGGAGTCTCGTTCGATTGTGATCTCCGGTGAGATCAACCAGGAGCTGGCGCAGAAAGTGATCACCCAGATGATCCTGCTGCAAAGCGTCAGCAACGATCCGATCAAGCTGTACATCAACAGCCAGGGCGGCCACGTGGAAGCGGGCGACACCATCCACGACTTCATCAAATTCATTCGCCCGGAAGTGCACGTGATCGGCACCGGCTGGGTCGCGAGCGCCGGGATCACCATCTTCCTGGCTGCGAAAAAAGAGCACCGCTACTCGCTGCCAAATACCCGCTTCATGATCCACCAGCCGCTGGGCGGCGTGCGCGGTCAGGCGACGGATATTGAGATCGAAGCGCGCGAGATCATCCGCATGCTGGATCGCGTGAACAAGCTGATCGCCGACGCTACCGGCCAGCCGCTGGAAAAAGTGAAAAAAGACACCGACCGCAACTTCTGGATGTCCCCGGCGGAAGCGCTGGACTACGGTATCGTGGGTAAACTGATTACCCATTATGACGAGCTGAAGCTGGATTAATGTGTTATTGCGCCCGGAAACGGGCGCTAACCCAGACCTCATCGGTCCGTTTATCGGCAGGATTTCAGCTCCAGCTGCGTTTGCGAGTCAATAGTCATCACCACTTTCCCCGCTTCTGTCGCTGCAATAGCAACCCCGGTAAAGTCCTGAAGTGTCAGTCTGGCGCCGTGCTTAAGCAGTTCTGCTGCACCGAGACCGACACAATACGCCCCGGCGGCGACGGCTGATGTCACTCCGCTAACGGAGTCTTCGAATACCAGGGCATTCCTGGCGGGTATATTCAGACGCCGGGCTGCGACTAAGTAGGGATCCGGGAAGGGTTTACCTCGTTCAACATCATCTCGTTCAACAATAACCGACACAGACTGTGAAATATCAAGCATGGCCGCGACACGCTCTATTTTCTCCTTCCACCCACTCGTCACAATCCCCACCGTCACTCCTGCGCTATGCAGGGAAGCAATCAGTTTCGCCACGCCAGGAATGGGCGCATACTCAGCCGTATTTTCAACGTAGATAACATGGTTCTGAACGTTATTTTGTTCATGGAGGGGAAGATGACCAAATAGCGCGCGGATAGTATGATGACCTGGCTGGCCATGAATATGCTGCACAATATCTTCATTGGAAATATCTATTCCATACATGGCTGCAGCTTCTGTCCATGCTCGTTCTATGACGGGGTTTGAATCAATTAACACGCCGTCCATATCAAAAAGAACGGCTGAAAGAGGGATATGTTCGTTACACATTCGTGACTCCCTGGTTGTAATTATTCATATTGAAAATGAATTCGTAATATATGTTTCTGTTGTGAATGACTGTCAGGTCCGACTTTATGGGGCAATATCATGGACTAATGCCTGGTGTTTTTATAATTCCATTTTTCCTGGGTTCTATAAATGAAAGGAATTGATATTAAATTAATACGGGCGTTTATTACTCTGGCGGACAAGGGCAATTACCAGCACGCTGCTCAGGCACTGTTTATCACTCAGCCTGCGTTATCGAAGCAGATAAAAATGCTGGAAGAGGTGATGAAGGGGACCCTCTTTATCCGCGGCAGAAAGGGCGCGACGCTCACAGCGTTTGGTCATCATCTGTTGTCGAATGCAAACGCCATTTTGTCTGCCCATGACGAACTGTTGAAGCAGGCTAAAATATTTCAAAAAACATGTTACAAAACGCTCAGGGTGGGATTGGGTATTTCTTCTTTTCATCATGTACCGATATGGATAAACCATTTTCGACGAACAGTTACCGATTGTGAGGTGGTAATAAAAGAAATGGCCTCGAGTCTTCAGTGCCACATGCTGACGGAGGGAGAGCTGGATATAGGCTTCATCAGGATGCCGGTGGCAGGGGCGCTGACGGGAAGAGCGTTGTTTGAGGAGAAACTTGTTCTGGCTGTTCCGGGGGATAAAAGAATAGACACCATGAATATGACTGACGTCTTATCGTCCTTGCCATTATTACAATTATCCCCGGATGTTATGCCCTGTCTGGCTGAACAAACTGCACTCTGGCAAAAAAATACGAAAACAACCGCGCTTCCTGGACCCATGGCTGACGATATTCCTACCTTGCTGGCATTAGTGGCGGGCGGCAATGGGACTGCCTTAGTGCCCGGGAGTGTCAGACATTTTTTACCGCCAGGCGTGAGGCTTATCACGCTGGAGACAGATCCTGTCGGCTGGGATATTGGTATCGCCTGGAATCCAAAAATAGCCCATCCGCAGCGGGATGAATTTTTACGTCTGGTTGAAGAAACTTCGACATTTGACCCACGACAAGGCGGTTTGATGCACAGTCTTCCATAATCGCGCCTGTTTCCCTTCTCACTGGTGCTACCCATGGCGTATCAACTGAACCTGAACTGGCCGGAATTTCTTGAGAAATACTGGCAAAAGCAACCCGTTGTGCTGAAAAATGCCTTCCCGAATTTTGTCGACCCGATTACCCCGGACGAGCTGGCGGGTCTGGCGATGGAGCCGGAGGTCGATAGCCGTCTGGTGAGCCATTTCAACGGTAAATGGCAGGCCAGCAATGGGCCGTTCGAGCACTTTGACGATCTGGGCGAAACCGACTGGTCGCTGCTGGCGCAGGCGGTGAACCACTGGCATATGCCCGCGGCGGAGTTGGTGCGTCCGTTCCGCGTTCTGCCGGACTGGCGTCTGGACGATCTGATGATCTCCTTCTCCGTGCCGGGCGGCGGCGTGGGTCCGCATATCGATCAGTACGACGTGTTTATCATTCAGGGGATGGGCAGCCGCCGCTGGCGTGTGGGTGACAAGCTGCCGATGCGTCAGTTCTGCCCGCATCCGGCGCTGCTGCATGTGGATCCGTTCGAGCCGATCATCGACGAAGATCTGGCCCCGGGCGATATTCTCTACATTCCGCCTGGATTCCCTCACGACGGTTTTACCCATGAAACGGCGCTTAACTACTCCGTCGGCTTCCGTGGGCCAAACGGCCGCGATCTGATCAGCAGCTTCGCCGATTATGCGCTGGAAAACGATCTGGGCGGCGAGCACTACAGCGATCCGGATCTGACCTGCCGCGAACACCCGGGCCGCGTGGAGCAGTACGAGCTCGATCGCATTCGTCAGATGATGATCGACATGATCGGCAAGCCCGATGATTTCACAAAATGGTTCGGCAGCTTTGTCTCCACGCCGCGCCACGAGCTGGATATTGCCGCCGCCGAGCCGCCGTACGCGCCGGAAGAGGTGCTGGACGCGCTGCAGGGCGGCGAAACGCTGTCTCGCCTGAGCGGCCTGCGCGTGCTGAACATCAACGGCAGCTTCTTCATCAACAGCGAACAGCTGGAGACGGTAGACGCGAAGGCGGCGGATGCGCTGTGCCGCTACACCGAACTCGGTCAGGCCGAGCTGGGCGATGCGCTGAAAAACCCGGCGTTTGTCGAGGAACTCACCGGGCTGATTAACCAGGGATACTGGTACTTCGACGAGTAGTGACGTTTACCGTCAATACGGCCTTAGCTTTCGGGTTAAGGCCGTTTTTTTCTGCTTTCCGCTGACATGTTCTGTCATTACCTGCGGTTATTCTTGTACTACCTAAAAAGAGAAGGGTTTTCATTGCAGTTTTTTCTGCAAATGCCGTTAACACCTATCAGGCACCCTTAAAAATTACGTAATTTAAACTGAAAATAGCCTTCGGCTGGTAAGAGATAATGGGAAAATACAGAACAGATCAAGACCTGGAGCTACTTCGCTACTCAGACAACGAGATGCTGGAAGTATTGGTTAACTATCTCACCACGGATAAAGACGGGTCGACGCGTTACACTGAGTCCTTAACGGGTGAGAAAGCATTTCAGGATGCAGGTAAAAACTATAAGCAGGTCTGGCAACTCATCGGGGCGGAGCTACAACATTTCGGTGGCGATACCTTTGTTAACCTCTTCCGTGGTAACGGCGTGCTTTATAAAGAAATCCTGACGGACGTATGCAAGAAACTCTCCGTTAAAGCCGATTTCTCTGCGGATACTGTCGATATTGAGCAGGCCCTTCTCGCAAAATTATTCACTGACTCCTGGGATAAAATGAATGAGGAAGAGCGCCGCAACATCCGCCGCGAACTCAAAATTGACGGGAATCTTGCTAGTGGTGCGGCACTGACGGCAATCATCACCGCAATCCGTATGGGCGGATTTATGTCCTACCAGGTGGCGATGATCGTAGCGAATGCCGTTGCGAAAGCGGTGCTGGGCAGGGGACTGGCGCTGGCCGCCAATGCGGGACTGGTACGCGCGATTGGGATTTTTGCCGGTCCGATCGGCATGGCCATTACCGCGTTACTAACTATCCCGGCCATCAGCGGCCCGGCGTTTCGCGTTACGCTGCCTGCCGTGGTGCAAATTGCTGCCATGCGCCAGCAAATGCTAAACAAAGTTGGAGATTTCTTTTGATGAAGGAAACGTTGCTTACTATCGACTGGGTGAATGTGTACAAAGAGGTTAAAAGCGCGCTGGAAACCGGGCACGTCATTATTCGTGATGGCGTAGCGTACTGGCACGCCATGTCCGGTAAAAGCGGGATCGCTCAACACCTTCCGCTAAAAGAGGTGGTGCTGGAAACGGCCTCCATTGGCGACATCAAACAACTTACACAAATGGCACAGACCGTTCAGCTGGCTGCAGTCGGCGTCTCCACGGGGATCATCGTGGGGGCAATGGTGGTACAAACCATGTATTTGTCGAAAAAAATTGATCAACTGCAGCAGAGCATGGATCTGATCTCCGAAGATGTGCACGCGCAGAATGTTATTTTCTACATGGATAAACTGTCTCGCTACTTTGGCGTCGTGGAGTCTGCTCGCGTTATGTTGCTGGATCGCACGCTGGTGGATGAGACGCATGACGTTGCGGCACACCTCATTGTCCGAATGGGCAATGAACGCAACGAGGTTCTCTCGTTTATTGATAACTTGCTCTCCTTTGCCGATAAACTCAGCGACAGGCATTTAGAACAGGTTCTGGATTTCATTACTCTCATGCTCGATCTGGTGCCAAAAGCGATCTACATCGAGAGTCAACTTTGCGATCGCTACGGGAAATTCAGGCTGGCAGAGCACCTGATGCGCGAAAACTCACGCCGCTATGCTGCCACGCTGGAACATTACCGCCAGTGGTGTAATAGCAAAGTTAAGGAGAGCATCAGCGGTCGCGTTGAGCCACAGTCACTTGCCTTTACCCGTAAGCAGGAAGATTTGCGTCTGTTATTTAAATCGGAAGATAACGCGCTACTGCTCCAGGAGCTGGTTTCCATCGCCCCCCTTCCTCTTAAAGCGTAATCATGGTGATGCCTGGAACCTTTTCCAGGTATTCTTCATATTTCTTGAACCATATTTTTTTCTGACACATTTTGTCAGTCCCATCCTCTATTTTCTTTTCACTGACCAATATTGGTAGGTCTGCTCGAAACGGTAGGAAATATCATTGGAGTTTTCGACGCTCTTGCCGTTAACCAATATTGCACCAGCAACTTAATTCAAATTTCCCACAGCCCATAATGAGGTAATACATGTCTCTGGGACGAATTCGACCGCAATTTACGCAGGGCCTGGAGAAAGCAGCCGGTGAAGAAAATAAGGCGTTTGCATCAGCGGTTATTCCCCGTTTTACGCTAGAAAACGATGTGGCGCTGACGACGCAGGTCATTGCCCAGCTTGATGAAGCCAGAGCCAAAATTGACCACTTCCATAAAATTTACGTGGAATGGGAATTCGCAGCGGTCGACCCTACGGGGAACGGGATCGTGCTGAATTTTTTTGGCCCACCAGGAACCGGCAAAACCCTGACGGCAGAGGCGCTGGCGGGTTCGCTTAAGCGCAAGATTATGGTTGTCAGTATTGCCGATCTCGAAAGCAAATTTATGGGGGAAACCGCGAAAAATATCGCTGCTCTTTTCCGTCAGGCCACGGAGGAAGAGGCCGTGTTGTTCTTTGATGAAGCAGACACCCTTTTGGGTAAACGTCTCTCATCTGTTACTCAGGGCATTGATAATGAAGTAAACGCGATGCGTTCCACCTTATTGATTGAGCTGGAAAAGCATACCGGTATCGTCATCTTTGCTACCAACTTCGTCAAAAACTACGACAGCGCATTCCTCAGCCGTATCTCTCACCATGTTGGTTTTACGTTACCCGGCAGCCAAGAGCGTTTTCGCATCTGGGAAAAATTGCTCGTGCGCGCTATTCCGCTTGCCGATGCACGGGAAACGATGCTGGAAAGCGCCGTGTCTCTCTCCGAAGGGCTCTCTGGCCGAGATATCCGGAATGCCATGCGCCTGGCTCTACCTAAAGCCGTATTGGAATCAGAACAAAAACTTACGCTTAAGCATCTTGAAAGTGCACTTGCGCAAATTCGTGATGCTTACGGCGCGATATCGAACGCGGCATCTTTCGTTCCACCACACATTAACACAGCAAAAAAAATGCTCGGTTTGAGCTAAGGGTTGAATCATGGGTTTATGGAGTCGTATTTGCTCTGCAGTCTCGTACGTACGTGATGTCGCTTCATCCGTCGTCAGCAAAGCAAAAGAAATGGCCGGAAAAGCGATCGGTTTCATGGCAGAAAAAGCGGAAGGTTTTGTTGGCAAAGTCAGCCAGATGTGGCAACGCATTAAGCCGCATATCGGCACGGGACGTAAAATTCTTCAGATGCTAGGCGGTTTTATCACATTGCCATGGGTAAAGAGCGCGCTGGCAGGGCTGGATCGCGCGCTGGCATGGCTGGAAAAACTTGATAAACAACCGCTGGTAAAAAAGCTGCAGAAAGCCCTGGAGTGGGTCATTAACTGGTGTAAAAACGCCCACCAGAAACAAATGGAGGAGCAGGAGCTTGAAGAGGCTCGCCATCATGCTCAGGCTATGGCTGAAGCGGAAGGTGAGTTGAGTGGTGAGGAGAAAGAGGCTGTGTCGGCTTTCGCACTGGTGAACAGCTATCTTATCGCAAAAGCAGAAGTGGATTTCGCCGTGAAGCGAGATACGCTGCAGGACTTCGAGTATTTCCTGCGCCTGCGTGCAGTGCAAAAGCTGCTCGCCTTCTATGAAACCCGTATGCAGGCCGTGAAGTCCATCAGCGATGTCGATGCGGATATGCACTTTATGGTTTATGCCGCGAACGCGCTGATCCAGCAGGAGGCAGAGTTTAGTGATGCCGATACTCTGCGTCTGGATAACCTCACTCAGAGACTATTCGGCAAGCCGATTATCCCGTTTGTCTTCGAAGAGATGATTATTGCATGGGAGAAAAGCCGTCAGCTTCTGGAAGAAGAGTGGGAGAAGAAAAACAGCGCGCTTTCGAAAGATCGTTTGCTGCATAACCGTCTGGTGCGCGCGCTAAAATACGAAGAACTTGAACCGGCTGAAGTGGGCGTGCTGAACGATCTTAAAATCACCCTGCCGCGTGATACGGCCGATCTGGAACAATTAGGCGACGATCTACTGGCGCGCCATAGCTACGTCAACGCGGCGGAAGGCTTTCTACAGATGCTCGAAAAAGAAGAACAGCAGCTGATTGCGGAAGGCAAAGCATATCTGCTCGATCAGGGGGCGATTGTGGGTGCACTGCTGATCGACTGCTCGCAAAACGATCGCGCCTGGTCTTCTCTTTCCAGGCAGGAACAGAGCTTAATTACCGATTTCGCCAACATATTTGCTGCCGATTGCCAGAAACGTACTGAAGCGGGTCTGCTCGTCGAGGTGGTAGCATGAATCTGCTAACTGAAATTGGCCACTTTTTGATCCCAGGCTTTGATGCGCTGCAGATGGGCTTTTTCGGCGTAATGCTGCTGGCAGTAATCTACACCTGGCTCTCCGTCAGGCGCAATGCACAGGAAGCGCGCTGGCAGCAGGCCTGGGAGCAAAGTGGATTACAGGCTGCTCAGCCGGGGGTGAGTGCAGAAATGGGATCGGCCGCTGAGCTGAGCCAATCACTGGCGACCAAAGCTGAGAAAATAGCCGCCATTATGCCGGGTATGCTGTTGATCCTTGGTCTGTTGGGAACCTTTCTTGGGCTGGGGCTGGCGCTCGATAAAGCTTCCGGCATTTTGCATAACGCGGGAAACAGCATTGGTGCAATGGACTCCTCCATGCGCGACCTGATGGAGATGATGCAGGGGCTGGGCACGAAATTCAAAACCTCAACCTGGGGGATTATTGCCTTTATCGCCCTCAAAATCTGGGAGTCGAAAAATGGCTATGAAGAGCGCCGTCTCAACTGGTGTATGGCCAAACTGCAGCACTCCCTGACCGAAGAATATACTCTGCAGGCGGAGGAAAACGCTTCCCGGCAGCAGCAGCGTGAAGCTGGACGTAACGCGGCTACCGAGCGTCTGGTGGAGGCGATGGCGCTGCAAACTGTCGCGTTGCGCGAGGAGTTCAGTCAGCAGGCAAAACGCAGTGAAGAGCAGGAAGCGCAGCGTCATCAATACCATCTGGCGGCGTTAAAAGAGATCGCAGATATTAATAATCAGTCGCGCAATCTGCTGGAAACTTACACCCGTAAAAGTGAAGAGAACCTGGTGGCACTGCAGCAGGCGGCGACTACTATGAGTGATGCTTCGCAGCAAGTCTCTGGCTCGGCGATGAGCCTGGAAAAAGTGGTTACCGCGCTGGGTGCCGAACTTAGTGAGCTCATGACCGGCATTAAGCAAGAGCTGTCGCAGGTAGTGAATGAGATGAATGCCGACTTCACTCGCAACGTGCAGCAGATGAGCGATAAGCTGGCGGAGTCTACTCATCAGCTCAGTACGACAATGGGCCAGATAGAAACCTCCCTTAACGGTGCTATCGCCAGCATGGATGCGTCTTTCCGCGGCAACATGACGCAGATGGCCAACCAGCTGGAATCCGCCACTTCGCAGATCAGCGAGTCGGTTAACAACATGTCTTCGAAGATCGATTCAACCATGACCACGGTGAAAGAGAGAACCGAAGCCGCGGCGAAAATTCAACGTCAGGCGATGGATGAATTCTCCGAAACCAGCATGACGCTGAATGAACAAGTCACCTCTATGACAAACTATATTCAGCGCGTCACGAAGGAGATCGCTCTCGGTCTGGCCGCCGTTTCCGAAGGCAACCGTAAGATGGAGCACTACATCACGCGCTTTAACGAGGCCTTCGATCTGCTGGGTACATTGCCGGAAACCGTTAAACAGATCACCACTCAGGTGTCTGTATTGTGCACCCGCATCGATAAGTTGCTCCCGGCTCAACAGCTTGTCGCCGAACGTGTTGAGGTCTGATATTGCCGATGAAAGATAAACCGAATGAGTGGATTTCTATTTCCGATCTAATGGCAGGGGTCATGGCCGTGGTGATGCTGATGCTGGTGTTATCGGTACTGCAAAACAAAGTGGCTGACGTAAAACGCGAGCAGGAGAAAAACAGCGGCCAGGCAGCCGCGCAACAGAAACTGAATGCCATGATGCACAGCATGCAGCAGGAGATGGTGGATCAGGGGGATGCTGCGCTGGTGGGGTTTGATATAGCCAGCGGAAAAATTACGCTGCGCGATAAAATCTTCGCCCGCGGTAGTGCCTGTATCACCGTTCAGGCAAGAGATGCACTTGCTCGTCTGGCACCACGGATTCAGGCGTTCGTGAGCGGTTCGACGAACACTCAGGTTTTTGTTGAGGGGCACACGGATAACATCAGCGTGAATAACCCTGTGGTCGATTACACCAGGTTCTGTACCGTGTATGACGATAACTACACGCTCTCGGCTGCCAGAGCCCGTGAAGCACGTAAATTGTTAATTGCGAACCTCAACGATCAGCAATCGCATCGTGTGATTGTGGCCGGTTTTGGCGACTCTCAGCCGCTAAAAGGGATTTCACCCAGCGATGAGCGTAATCGCCGCGTTGAGGTGCAGTTCCTGACGCACGCGCCGTCACGTCAGGAGCAGGGCAGCGCTCTGTAACTCAGCGGCTGGTTGAGTAATGGCATTTAAACCAGCCCGCTATAGGGGCTTACTGAACCGTTGGAGAGGACTGGGGTGAGGGCATCAGGCCGCACTAGTCCTCCTCCATCGCAATCACAATCGCTTCACCCAGCTTTTTCAGCGCCTCGCGATGTTTCTCCGTAGGCGGCAGCGCCACGTTGATCCGCAGGCAGTTACGGTACTTCCCGGAGGCGGAAAACAGCGACCCGGCCGCGGCCTGGATCTTCAGCCGGCACAGCTGCTTGCTGACGCACACCATATCGACCTTCTCCGGCAGCTCAATCCACAGCAGGAAGCTGCCCTGCGGGCGCGTGACGCAAATCTCTGCCGGAAAATACTGCCGCACCCAGCAGGTGTAGGTTTCCATATTCTGCTGATAAATCTGGCGCATACGGCGCACGTGACGATGGTAATGACCGTCGCGAATAAACGCCGCCACCGCCATCTGCGTGCCCGGCACGTTAAATCCGCCGGCGGCGTATTTCATGTGCATTACCCGGTCGTAGTAGCGTCCCGGCACAATCCAGCCGACGCGCAGGCCCGGCGCCACGGTTTTGGTAAACGAGCTGCAGAGGATCACGCGGCCGTCGATATCCATCGAATGAATGGTGCGCGGGCGCGGGTACTCCGCCGCCAGCTCGCCGTAAATATCATCCTCGACAATCACGATATCGTGCCGCTGGGCGAGGGCCAGCACCTGCTTTTTCCGCGCCTCCGGCATGATAAACCCGAGCGGATTATTGCAGTTGGGCACCAGGATCACCGCCTTGATTGGCCACTGCTCCATTGCCAGCTCTAGCGCCTCGATGCTGATCCCGGTTTCAGAGTCGGTGGGAATTTCAATCGCCTTGATGTCAAACCCGCGCAGCATCTGCATGGTGCCGTGAAACGACGGCGATTCCACCGCCACGATATCCCCCGGTTTGCATACCGACAGCAGGGCGATCGACAGCGCGCCGTGGCAGCCGTTGGTGATCACAATGTCGCTTGCCGAAACGGTGGAGCCGCCGTCCAGCATCAGACGGGCGATCTGCTCGCGCAGCTCCAGGCGCCCGTCAAGCACGTCATAGCTCAGCATCTCGCCAGGGTTATGCTGCGCGATGCGGCTCATCTCGCGCCACAGAGGCTTCAGGCTCGGCTGGTTAATGTCCGGCGAACCGCCGCCGAAGGAGATCATCTCTTTGTCGGCGCGGGCGTCCAGCAGCATCATCACCTCATCCCACTGGGTAACGTCCACCGGGCGCTGCACCGGGCGCGTCATCGCCGGAACGGGCGGCTGGGCTTTGCGCGGTGAGACAAAATAGCCGGAGCGCGGTTGAGGCGTGATCAGCTGGAGGTTTTCGAGGATCTGGTAGGCCTGCTGTATGGTGCTGATGCTCACGCCGTGCTCCTGACTCAGCGTGCGCACCGACGGCAGACGTTCGCCGCTGCGATACAGCCCTTGTTCAATGCGTTCTGCCAGAAGATTGGCCAGATGTTGGTAGCGTGTCATGCTGTATCCTTTGTTTTCACCATACAGATTATAAAACCAGTACAGATTGCTGCGAAAATTGCAATGCAGATACTGTTTTAGCGGATCTGTATGTTAAACAAAAGTTGTTTTTGCATCTGTATTGCACGGGTGGATTTCCGGGATGATAACCCCACTGACACAGTGAGGAGAGCATCATGGAATTCTACGAGAATCGTTCAAAACGTCCGTTTATTGTGTTTGTCTGGATCGCAAAAACGCTGCGTAACTGGTATCGCATCAACCGCACCCGCCGCATCCTGAGCCAGATGAGCGACGAGCAACTCAAGGACGTTGGGTTATCGCGATATGATGTGTGAGCCGTATCATCGCCCGGTGGCGCTACGCTTACCGGGCCTACGGGATCGAGTAGGCCGGGTAAGGCGAAGCCGCCACCCGGCGATGTTTAGCGCAACAGCGCAAACGTCTGCCGCTTCGGCCTTTCCAGTAAATCCAGCGCCTCCTGATACGAGCGCACGTTGTTATAGCCCATCACCAGCCCGTAACGTTTGCCCGACCCGCGATACCACTCCGAGAGCGCATTGACCTGCAACTGCTGTTCCTGCCAGCAGCGCGCCACTTCCCGGTCACGGCTTCCTTTGGTCAGGAACGCCACGATATGCATCCCACCGTCGTTTTGCTCGGTGAAAAACAGATCGCCATACACCTCCTGCAGGGCGGCAATCATCCAGTCGCGGCGGGTCTGATACAGCGCGCGCATCTTTTTCAGATGACGGAAAAAATGCCCTTCGTTGAGAAACGCGGTGAGGATCTTTTGCGTCAGCACCGGTTGGCCGCTGGTGGTGATGTCCGCGCAGTCGGTAAAGGCTCCGACGGTGCTGGCGGGCATCACCACGTAGCCCATGCGCAGCGACGGCATGATGGTTTTACTGAAGGTGCCCATAAAAATCACCCGGTCGTGATTGTCGAGGCTTTTCAGCGACGGCAGCACCTTGCGGGTGTAGTGAAACTCCCCGTCGTAATCGTCTTCGATAATCCACGCCTCGTTCTGGCTGGCCCAGTCGAGCAACTGCTGTTTACGCGGCAGGGAGAGCGTGACCGCCAGTGGGCTCTGGTGCGACGGGGTGACGATGGCAAATCGGGCGTCGCGATGGTGACGTAGCAGGTAGTCCGTGTCGATGCCGCAGCGATCGACCGGCACGGTGTGCAGGCGCGGCACGATCCGCTTGAGCAACTGCTGGCCCATAAAATAGCCCGGATCTTCAAACACCACCTTGTCGCTGCGGCTGGCGAGGGTGTCGAGGATCAGCCGCAGGCTGCCGCTGTAGCCACTGGTGATCAGCACCTGTTCAGCGGTGCAGGAGAGCCCGCGTGAGATGTTGAGGTAGCTGGCGATGGCCTGGCGCAGCGGATACCAGCCCATAACGGGCGGGTTGAGCATCTCCTCCTGTCGCAAAGCCCGCGTCGCCTGGCCCGCCAGCAGCAGCCATTTTTTATACGGGAAGCTGTCGAGGGCGGGGATACCGGGGCGCAGAAACCCAGCCCGCTCGCGCTGGCTGATGAGCGAGGCCGGAAGCGCTCCGGTGGGCTGCTCCGCAGGGGCAGTCTTATCCGGCAGCAGTAAGTCCGGGTTAACCTGCGTGCCGCGCGCGCCCTGGCTCACCAGATACCCTTCACCCGTCAGAATGGCGTACGCCGTTTCGACGGTTTTACGCGCCACCTTCAGCTCTTCCGCCAGCACGCGGATGGCAGGCACCCTGTCGCCCGGCTTCAGCACGCCGCGCATGATGTTGTCGCGGTAGCGGGAATAAATCTCGTGATAGCCCGGCTTCATGTCCTACCTCGTTTCACGCTTTTTGTATCTTTTTACTATGTCATGAACGGCGTAGATTTGCCTCATCGCACGGCACATGCCGCACAAAAAGAGGAAAGACCATGAGCACTCGTGTTAACCACCATAAAGTTACACCTGCCCTCGCCAACGCGCTGTCTGCCCTGAGCATGGAGGTAGCAAAAACCTCCATCGACCCGGCGCTGAAGCACCTGATCGACATTCGCGTGTCGCAGCTGAACGGCTGTACGTTCTGTCTGGATATGCACTCAAAAGAGGCGAAAATCGCCGGCGAGCGCGAACTGCGCCTGTACCATCTGGCAGCCTGGCGCGAGTCCCCGCTGTTCAGCGCCCGTGAAAAAGCCGCGCTGGCGTTCACCGAAGCGCTGACCCAGATTGGCGTTCACGGGGTGAGTGACGCGCTGTACCGCAGCGTGGCGGAGCACTTCTCGGACGTGGAGATTTCAGAGCTGAACTTCGCTATCGTGGCGATCAACGCCTGGAACCGTCTGGGGATCACCTCCCGCATGGCGCCGGGCTCGCTGGATGCGGCGTACGGGCTGAATAAAGCTAACCTGGAATAATTCCGCGCTCGCGGATCATCGCCACCAGCGCCCGCAGCCCTGGCGGGACGTGGCGATGACCGGGATAGTACAGGCGCAGCCCGGCAAACGGCTGCGTCCAGTCGTTTAAGACGCTCACCAGCTCCCCGCTTTTCAGCTCGTCCCGAATATAGAGTTCCGGTAAAAATCCCACCCCTAATCCCGCTTTCACGGCGCGGATCGAGGCAAAAAGATCGGACGTCGCAAAGCGCGGCGGCACGGCAAGCGCGTACATTTCCCCCCGACGGGCCAGCTCCCAGCGGTAGATCCCACCGTGAGCCATACGCATACCGATCCCCTGATGTGAAAGCAGATCGTCCGGCGTCTCGGGTATGCCGTGACGGGCGAAATAGTCCGGCGTGGCGGTGACGAGCTGGCGGATCTCACCGGTCAGCGGCACGGCGATCATGTCCTGCGGAACGGACTCTTCGAGACGGATCCCTGCGTCATAACCTTCGGCGACGATGTCGATCATCCTCGCTTCACTCACCGTTTCCACGCGCATTTTCGGGTAGCGGATCATGTAGTCGATCAGCAGCTGGTCCAGAAACAGGGTGCCGATATGGTTCGGCACGTTCAGTCGTAGCGTGCCGGCAGGTTCCCCGGTTTTGCTGTGGATCGCCTCCCCGGCGAGACGGATCTCCTGCAGGGCGGGGCCGATACGCGCCACGTAGCGCTGTCCGGCGTCGGTAAGCGCTACGCTGCGGGTGGTGCGGTTGAAAAGTCGCGTCTCAAGGCGGCTCTCCAGCCCGGCGATGGCGTTGCTGACCGCCGTGGCGGACATCCCCAGCTCCTGCGCTGCGCCGCGAAAGCTGCCGCGTCGCACCACCGCCATCACCACCTCCAGCTCTGTCAGACCTGAACGATGCATAGATTATCCTGAAAATCGAAACAACCCTTGCAGCATAGCGTGGATTATCGCAACGGAGAAGCCGTGACAGACTGGTCTTACACAGCCTGAGGAGGGTTATATGCACATTATCGAACAGATCTTTATTAACGGCGAGTTTGTTACCCCGCACGGTACCGAGCGGTTTGATTTGTACAATCCGGCGACGGCGCAGGTCATCGGCCAGGTTCGTCTGGCGGATGAGGTTGACGCTGAACGCGCTATCGCGGCGGCAAAAGCGGCGTTTCCGGCATGGTCGCAGACCACAAAGCAGGAACGCATCGCCGCGCTGAAGCGCATGCACGCCGCCGTGGCCGCCCGTCACGATGCGATGCTGGACGCCATTGTCGAGGAGTACGGTGCGCCCGCCTCGCGCTCCGCGTGGATGGCAAGCTATCCGGCAGAGGTGATTGCGCAGGCCATCGAGGCGCTGGAGGCGTTTGAGTTTGTCACCTCCGCAGGTGCCGCAACGGTGCAGATGACGCCACTTGGCGTGGCCGGGCTGATTACGCCGTGGAACAGCGATGCCGGGTTTATCTGCGGCAAACTGGCGGCCGCGCTCGCCGCGGGCTGCACGGCGGTGATCAAGCCGAGCGAAATGAGCGCCCTGCAAACGCAGATTGTCACTGAAGCGTTGCGCGATGCTGAATTACCGCCAGGGGTATTTAATATCGTCACCGGACGCGGCGAGACGGTCGGCGAAACGATTAGCCGTCATCCGGACGTGGCAAAAATCTCGTTCACCGGTTCCACGAATACCGGCAAGGCGATCCTGCGCAACGCGGCGGAAAGCTTTAAGCGCGTGACGCTGGAGTTGGGCGGTAAATCACCGACGATCCTGCTGGATGATGTGGATCTGGCGCAGGCGATCCCGCTGGTGATCCAGGCCGGGTTTATGAACAGCGGGCAGGCGTGCGTGGCCGGGACGCGCATTCTGGTGCCTTACTCGCTCAAGACGGAGATCGAAACCGCGCTGGCGCAGGCCGTGGCGGCGGTGAAATCCGGCGACCCGCGCAACAGCACGACAGACGTCGGCCCGATGGTCAGCGAGAAGCAGTGGCTTCGGGTGCAGGGCTATATCCGTAAAGGTCTCGAAGAGGGGGCACGCCTGCTGGCGGGCGGTGAAGGACGACCGGACGGCACGCAGGACGGCTGGTTCGTGCGTCCGACGCTGTTTACCGACGTGAACAACCGGATGACCATTGCCCGCGACGAAATTTTCGGCCCGGTGCTGTGCGTGATCCCCTATCGTGACGAGGCGGAGGCGATCGCCATTGCCAACGACACCGACTACGGCCTGAGCGCAATGGTGCTGGGCGGCGATGTGGACCGCGCACGACGCGTGGCGCAGCAGATTGTTGCCGGTCGCGTGCTGGTGAACACCCTGGCCCATGAACCGAAAGCGCCGTTCGGCGGGTTTAAGCACTCCGGTTTGGGGCGCGAGATGGGCGAGTGGGGAATTCGGGCGTTTATGGAGCCGAGGTCGATGGTGGGCTAAAACCCGCCCGGTGGCGCTACGCTAACCGGGCCTACATGAGCCCGTAGGCCGGATAAGCGCAGCGCCATCCGGCGCAACACTTCGCTCCTTGCCGAAGCATTGTGCTTTTCCCTCCTGCATTCTCTCCCCAACATCACAACGGAGAGAAAACCATGATCGCAGTCCTTTTCGAAGCCAAAGCCGCGCCTGCCCATCAGGCGCGCTATCTTCAGCTTGCCGCAGAGCTTAAGCCGCTGCTGGCGGACATCGACGGCTTTATTGATATCGAACGGTTCCAGAGCCTGATGACCGACGGCAAAATCCTCTCCCTTTCCTGGTGGCGGGATGAAGAGGCCGTCCGCCGCTGGAAGCAGAACGTCTTCCATCAGGCGGCGCAGGCCGAAGGACGGGAGTCAATTTTTGCGTACTACCGCATTCGGGTGGCGCAGGTCGTGCGGGAATATACCTCTGAAACCGGAGGGCATGCCGATGTATGACGTTCATGTCATTTTTCGCGATATCCCGGGTGAACTGGCGTGCTTTGGACAGCTGCTGGGCCGCAACGGCGTGGGGCTGGAGGGCGGTGGCGTATTTGGTACACATGCCCATTTCCTGGTGGAAGACGGGGAAAAAGCGCGACGCGTGCTGCTCGACGCCGGGTTTACCGTGCAGGCGGTGCGAAAGCCGGTGATCAGAAAGCTTAAGCAGGAACGCCCTGGCGAGCTGGGGGAGATCGCAGCGGCGCTGGCGGCACGCGGTGTGTCTATCCTGACCCAGTACAGCGACCATGCGAATCACCTTATTCTGCTGACGGATGATGATAAGCTGGCCGCAGAGATCACCGAACCCTGGGCGGCCCATGCTTAAGACGAGTTTACCCACTGATAACAGCGCGATGCTGGAAAAGGCGATTGCCGCGGTGGCGGCTGCAATGGCCGATCCGTCGCGCGTGAAGATGCTCTGTGCGCTAATGGACGGGCGGGCGTGGACGGCCACTGAACTGAGCGCGGCGGCAGATGTCGCACCGTCGACCGCCAGCGGGCATCTCGCCCGACTGCTTGAAGGGCAACTGATAACCTGCCTGTCGCAAGGGCGGCATCGCTATTATCGTCTTGCCGGGCACGACGTGGCGGCGCTGGTGGAGCAGATGATGGGGCTTTCGTGGAGCCGCATTACCCCGCCGGAAACCACGGCGCCGAAAGCCATGCGTGAAGCCCGGACCTGCTATGACCATCTCGCAGGCGCGGTGGCGGTGCAGATCTATGATTTCATGCAGGCGGAAGGCTGGCTGGAGGCTGACGGTTCAGCGTTGACACTCTATGGCCGGGAGCAGTTCCTGACGCTCGGCATTTCGTTAAGCGCGCATCCGCGCCGGAAGGCCTGCTGCGCCTGCCTGGACTGGAGCGAGCGGCGGTTTCACCTGGGCGGAGAAGCCGGCGCATTGCTGCTCGATCATCTGGAAAATAAAGGCTGGATCCAGCGGGTGGCGGGGTATCGGGAGGTGGTGGTGACGGCATCGGGGAAGGCCGCTGTAAAGAGGCTTTTTAGCCGCTAAAAACGCCCGGTGGCGCTGCGCTTACCGGGCCTACGCGTACATCGCCTCCAGTAACACCTTTCGCAATTCCTGCGCTTTCGCCTCTCGTTTCTTGATAGTTACCCTGATAACTATTATCTTGACCGTGTGTGACGAGAGGTTTCCCCATGAGTGAAGAAGAACTGTTCTGCCGCAGGCCGATGGGCATGCGGATGGCGATGATCGTGCGCCAGTGGCGTGCCGTCATCGACGAGGCCATTCTCGATACCGGGTTAACCCAGTCGAGCTGGACGGTGATGATGCAGCTTCATCAGCTCGGGGATAACGTCTCAATGAGTGAGCTGGCGGAGGTGCAGGGCATTGAACTGCCGCCGCTGATGCGCACCCTGACACAGCTGGAAAAGCAGGGGTACCTGCTGCGCGCTGTATCGCCTTATGACAAGCGCATCCGGCTTCTGACGCTGACGCCTGAGGGAAAAGCCCTGTTACAAAGGCTCACTCAGGTCATTGAGACGTATCAGGCGCGCGTATCGCAAAACATCGCGCCGGAACATCTCGACATTTTCAGCGCCACGTTGAATCAAATCGCCTGCAATTTGCGGACAATCCGCGAAGAAGATAACAAGACCGAAAAATAATGACCCCTGAACAAAAGTTTGCCCGCTGGGTAAGGGTGAGTATTGCCTCTTTCCTGCTGATGTTTGTCTACTTTATCGTCGCGGATATCTGGATCCCGCTGACGCCGGACTCAACCGTGATGCGCGTGGTGACGCCGGTGTCTCCGCGCGTCTCCGGTTACGTGGCGGCGGTACATGTCCACAACAACAGCCAGGTGAAGAGAGGCGATCTGCTGTTTGAGCTCGATGACACGCCGTTTCGCAATAAGGTGGAAGCGGCGCAAATTGCGCTTGAGCAGGCACGCTTGTCCAACGAACAGCTGGATGCGCAGATCGCCGCCGCGCAGGCCAGCCTGAAAACCGCCGTGCTGACCGCGCGTAACGACAAAGTGACTTTTGATCGCTATCAGAAGCTGAGCACGCTGCAGAACGTCTCGCAGGCGGATCTGGATAAAGTCCGCACGACCTGGCAGAGCAGCGAACAGTCCGTCAGCTCAATTCAGGCCAACATTCAGAACCTGCGTATCCAACGCGGCGAGCGGGACGAGCACCGCAACGTGACGCTGCAAAAATACCGTAACGCGCTGGATGAAGCAGAGCTGAACCTCGGCTGGACGAAGGTCTACGCCCAGGCGGACGGCACGGTCAGTAACCTGCAGTTGAGCCCCGGCTTCTACGCTTCATCCGGTTCCGCCGCGCTGGCGCTGGTGAACAACCAGACCGATATCGTGGCCGATTTCCGTGAGAAGAGCCTGCGCCATACCCATCAGGGCACCGATGCGGCCGTGGTGTTTGACGCCTTCCCGGGACACGTTTTCCGCGCCCACGTCACCAGCAGCGACGCGGGGATCCTGGCAGGTCAGGAGGCCGTTAACGGCCAACTCTCCGAGCCGGAAACCTCCAACCGCTGGGTGCGCGACGCCCAGCGCATGCGCATTCACGTGACGCTGGACGAGGCGCTGCCGAAGCATCTGCCGACCGGCGCCCGCGCGACCGTGCAGCTCTACAACAGCGAAGGGCCGTTTGCGCGCTTCTTCTCCGGGATGCAGATCCACCTGGTAAGCCTGCTTCACTATGTCTATTAGTACCCTGGCGCGGGTCTTTACCCCGCACGGCAACATCGTCTATACGGCAAACGACTTTCGCCAGACCCTGCGCATCGTCTTTGCCGGGATGATTGCGCTCAGCATCTCCAGTTTCTATAACACCAGCTACGGCGTCTTTTTCGTGGTCTATCCGATCATGCTGCTTTCGCTGGTGCCGGTGTTTAACCGCCACGTGGCGAAGCAGTTTATCTTCAGCGCATCGCTCAACTGCGTCGAAATGGTGATTATCATCGGCTATTTGTCGCAATGGCCGATCATCATGACGCTGGTGGTCTTTGCCCTGTACGTGATGCGCTTTCGCTTTATGAGTAAAGGCCCGCTGTTTCTGTTCGGTTCGATGGGCGTGGTGTGCCAGAGCGTGATGCTCAACTTTATGAGCTACCCCACCACCAAATGGCACACGCTGCTGTTTTCCAACATCGAAGCGAGCGTAATGGCGGTGTGCCTGAGCGCGCTGATGAACTATCTTCTGCCGGATGTGGAACCCCGCAAGCCGCCGCCGCTGATTGAGAAAGACGACGCCCGCGTGCGCCACGAGTCGCTGCTCTCCGGTACCGTCGCGACGCTGATATTCGTCGTTTTTCAGATCAGCGACTTAAGCGATTCGCTTTCGGCGCTGATGGCAGGGATTTTGATCCTGTTCCCGATGCACTATCGCGGCGCGGTGATGAGCTCCATCTGGCGCGTGGTCGGCGTGGTGCTGGGCTGTCTCTATATTCTGGTGGTGCAGCTGATCCTCTACGATCACAGCAGCCATATGCTGCTGATGATGCCGCTGATCGGCCTTGGGCTGGCGTTTGGTGCGCGACTCCACGTGATGGAGAAGGTGGGGGCGGGCGTGGGCTTCTCCAGCATCACCACCATCGGGATAATGTTCGGGCAGAACATGCACCCGGACACTGACCTGGTGTTCAGCGATCTGTACCGCATCACCTCCGTCACCTTTTCGCTGGCGGCGACGCTGACGATGGTCTTTCTGGTGCACCTGGTCCTGAACCGCTTCGAGGCGACGCGCTACGTCATCGCGCCGCCCAAAGCGGATTAATGTCCCAGCACGGCAGGCAACTGCGAGAGTAAAAACAGGATCAGGCCAATCGTCCCGCCCACCAGGGTGCCGTTGACGCGGATAAACTGCAGATCCTTGCCAATGTTCAGCTCAATCTGGCGGGACATGTCTTTGGCATCCCAGCTTTTCACCGTGTCGCTGATATGGCGTGTCAGGAACGTAGCAAAATCCGGCGCGAGGCGGTGCGCGGCCTGCTCCAGATGCTCGTTCAGCGAGGCCTGCAGGTTCGCATCGTTCGTCAGCGTTTCACCGAACCACAGCCCGGCGTTGGCGATGCGCTGCTTCACGCGCGAGTCCTCACTCTGCATATCCGCCTTCAGCCACTGGCGCAGATCGGCCCACATCTCGCCCAGATAGCGGTTAAACGCCTCATCGTTTTTCAGGTAATGCTTGATGTTGTCGGCTTTGGCCGCCATGTCCGGATCGTTTTTCAGGTTGTCGATAAGCTTCAGCGTGGCGCGGTCAAACGCCTGGCGGATCTGGTGCGTGCGGTCGTGGCTGATATCGTCCAGCAGCGTGTTGACCGCGTTCGATACCATCTCCGCACTCTGATCGCCCAGCCACTCGGTGGGCAGCACCATCGCTTTGCGGGGATGCTCGGTTTTGAGCCAGTGGACGATCTGGTCGGCGATAAAGTCCCGCGTGCTTTCCCGCTGAATCAGGGTAATCAGTCGGTTGATGATGGTGTCCAGCAGCACCTGATGACGGTTGTTTTTGGTCATGCTCTCCAGCATCACGGCGCTGGTTTCGGTGAAATCGACCTTGTCGATGGCCTTATGCACCGCGCGTTTGAGCAGGCGCTGAATGCGCCCGTCGTCGGTCAGCTCGAGAAAACCGCTCATCACCTGCATCAGATGCAGCCCGACGCGCTGGGCGTTGTCAGCCTTGCTGAACCAGGCACCAATCATCTGGGCAGGTTCATAGCGGCGAATCAACGCCACCAGCGACTGGGTATCCAGAAACTTCTCCTGCACGAACTGGCCGAGATTGTCGCCGATCCGGTCTTTATTGCGCGGGATGATCGCCGTATGGCGGGAGATAAAGGGAATCGGCACCCGGCGGAACAGCGCGACCACCGCAAACCAGTCCGCCAGCGCGCCGACCATTGCCGCCTCGGCAATGGCCTTGACGCCGCGCACCCAGAAGGTCTGCGGCAGGAACAGGGTGGTGATAAAGGCCGCGGCGGCAACCAGCAGCAGCGACAGCGCCAGCAGCTTGGCGCGTTTGAGTTCAGCTATTTTTTCCATGGGTTAAGGATAGAGGCAAGTGAACCAAAAGTGCAAAACTGGTGTAAGGGGGAGACGCATACTCAGTGTGAACCAATGGCGTCTATATAAAAAATATATACATCTAAATTTTCTATTATTAATTTTTCTATATTTTTTGTGCTTATTTATTTTCGGACGTAATGTTTTGTGACCGTCGTAGTCATTTTAACGTTCCTGCTAGCCATAAGATAAAGGACTATTTATGAAAGGAGACGGTATCGATGACATGGGAGTATAAAGTTTCGACGGGGGTATTGAGCCATAATGGTGTGTTTGTCGCTAACTGCTACAGCGGTGCGGGTGAATCGAAAGATAAGCCAGAGTGTGAAAGTCAACGAAACAGAGGCCCCATTCCCAGAGGTATTTATTTTATTGCCGGGTGGAATAATCATAAAAGTGCTGAGGCCATTATTCTTGAGCCTATAGCGGGGACCAATACCTTTGGTAGAGATCATTTTCAAATTCACGGTGATAAAAAAGGCCAGCCGCCAGGTTCTGCATCAGCAGGTTGCATCATTATGAACGGTCAGGACAAGCGTCATATGATTTATGATTCGGGTGATACAATACTGGTGGTGCGATAATGAAGTATATTATTGCGCTATTCTTCTTGTGCTTACCGATGGGGTTATTTGCCAAAAACCACACTCCTGAACAGATAGTGCAGATGATAAACGACAAAGGCGCCATGTCTGTTGTAGCGGAGCTGGATTCAAATGATACGGGTGAGTCGGAATGGTGGAATCATGTCATACCAGAGATAAGTAAAGGAACTCAGGCATGGTTAGCCGTGGCGAGTGCCCTTGAACCCGGAGTGGACGCCAGTACGGCTGAAGATTTAAAGGCGGCGCTTTCTGAAGCTATCCCACATAACCCTGAAGGTGTCTTAGCAATCTTAAAAGACGATAAACCGTTACTCACTGTTGAACAAATATGCGCGTTTGCGAATTTCCCCGAAACCGAGGCAGAGAGTAATAAACTTGTTGTGGATTCAATCAGGGAGATGTTCAAAATAAAAAGTCCGGAGGGTAAAAGATGTCTCGCCGTTATGATCTCAACTGTTGAACACTCTTTTCCATTCGATAAGGATATGTAAATGGCCATTCCGGGATATATGTCATTAACTGACGATGCGGGTAATAGCATAAAAGGCAGCGTGAAAGTTAAAGACCGTGAAAACCAGATTGAGGTTTTAGGGCTCTATCATAACGTAAGCTATAATTCTGACCTGCATAATGGCAGAGCATTGAGCAAACGCCAGCATCGTCCCTTTCTGATTGAGAAGGAAATTGATGCCTCCAGCGTTTTTCTCTATAAAGCACTCAGTACGGGCGGTACGCTCAGGAAAGCGACTATCGACCTGTACAGAATCAATGATGCCGGTCAGGAAGAAATCTATTTCACGATAACGCTGGAAGCGGTGAAGGTCGTCACGGTGTTTTCATTAATGCATGACGTGAAAGAGACTTACCATGAAAAACAGGGTCATCTTGAGCTTGTTTTGCTTCGTTATGAAAAGATTACCTGGCATTACCGTGACGGTAACGTTATTCATTCGGATGACTGGGATTATCGGTTAGGGGCTTGATTAACTGGCAACGGGAGATTGATTATTTCCTGTTGCCAGAATGCAATATCTACTGTATTTCAATCTTTTAACCGTGTAATTTGTTTTTTGTTAAAAATAATAAAGTTTAAATTCTTATAGATTTTCCCTTCACCCCAGTGGTTTGTTGTTGGGCGTACTTTACCGACAACAATAATCTCGTCTTTTGGTTCGAGGTTTTCAAAAAAGGTAGCATCGTTACAAGTTAAACCTGGTGCGAAAAACTCTTTGCTTTTATCCTCATGCTCCAGTGTGCATACCTCTCCTTTAAGGGCGAAGAAATTATTTTTTTCATTATTAATGTGTTCTCGTGCTTTTTTTACCGTTATAAGAATTGCGACAGGATGAGCGGTTTTTGCGGCCTTTTTAAAAAGAATGGGATAACGGTCTTCATCATAGAAAAAGTCATTCCAGCTAATTTTCTTGCCGTTATAATCTATCTTCACCAGGTCAGATAGTGTTTTCTTATCGCTGCTTTCCTCTATTTTTGCTCTGATTTTAGCAATACCTGCAGCCGTATTGAAGTAATCTGCGAGACGCTTTTCTGTTTTCTTATATCGAATTCGCTTGCGTGCTTTCTCTTCCGGATCGGCTTCTTCCTCTGGTGTAAAACTGGCTTTTCTTAGAGCGGAACTGGCTTCAATAAGAACGTTCATTCGGAAGATAAACGCTGAATCCTGCGCTTCGAGAAGAAGTTTTCCGTCTTCAACATTTTGTGAATGAGCGACAAGAGAAGTGATTGCTGATTTGACGCTGTTTTTACAATTGAAACTATGTTCCTCATTTTTCTGTAAACGTAAAAACGCTGAAATGTTCTTGCCGTTACGTTTGTGCGCCTTGACCCAGCTGATTTTAGCGGGGCAGAACTCACATATCAGCCCCTCTCTATCAATTTCTTTAATATCTTTTACAGGGATACGGGAGTGTATATTGCGCTCATCACGCGCGTAAAACATTTTTAAACCTTCGGCCATAATCTGCTCCTTATAATCCTTGTTGCACCGGAAGAACAGTTTTTCCAAAATCATTTGATATATTACATTTTTATCGAGCCCATATTTTCTTTAAAATTCTCTGCCTGCATCAATACGCCCAGATAGACCTCGTCGTTTGCTACAGGAGGGAACTTATGTTTATGCAGTAAAAGAATTAACTCAACTTTAAGTTTGGCTTTGATGTCATCGCGTTTACTCCAGTCTGGGTACTTCGACGTGTTATCAACCACTGCTTTCATCTCTTTTGCAAGCGCCAGCATCTTGTCGTCTTCATAGGTAAACTGATACTTGTCTCGCATATGCGCCAGGATGTCGTAAAACGCTTTCTCTTCAATATCAATCCCTAAATCTGCATAAGTGCCCATTTCGGTTTTAATATCATAGATAATGTCGGTCATTTCCTGACTGAAACGTTCAAACTCTTCACCGTTCAGCACGTCGTCTTCCCGGCGCTCGTTATATTTGTCCATAATGGACTGGAAACGGCGAGTGAAGTTGATCCCCTGAAGCTGGTTAATCTTTTTAAAGTCGCTGATGGCTTTCTCCAGCAGTTTCTGCAGAAGCTGGATCTTTGTTGCGGGCAGCTTGATCTTATTAATACGCGCCAGATAATCCTCGTCGAAAATATCGATCGATTCTGCTTTCTTATCGCCCAGGAAAAACAGCTCTTCCACGCCATCTGCTTTTAATGCGTCAGAAATCATCTCTCGCACTCGGGCGTTCATCTGGGTAACGTCAGGAGCATCCCCCTTGGTCAGCTTAAAGACGATAGAGCGCACGGCAAGATAGAAATGGATACGGTCTCGCTCTGTCTGCGATAGCGCCTCGCTGCCGCAGCAGACATCGTAGGCCGCCTTTAGGCGCTTCACCAGTCCCATAAAGCGACGTTCTATTTTCTGTTTACGCAAGACAAATTCTGCCGCCTGATTCAGGCATGCCAGCTGAGCCTGAGGCTCTCCCGTAAAGTAAGCGCGGCTGTCGAAATCGTGGAACACCTGCGATAGAAGGTCGAGATGGTTCTTCACCTCAATGACCGACTGCTGAATGTCCTCAAAGTTGGTGGCATCAATGCGGGAATACATCGCCAGTGCCTGGTTCATCTGGCGCTTGATGCCGATATAGTCCACCACCAGGCCTTTGCTTTTTCCTTCCAGCTTGCGGTTAACACGGGATATGGTCTGGATAAGGTTATGTTTTTGCAGCGGCTTATCGATATAGATAGTGTCCAGTTCCGGGACGTCGAAACCGGTGAGCCACATATCGACCACAATAGCGATTTTGAAATTCGACTTTGCATTTTTGAACTGTTTATCCAGTTCTTTACGATACTCTTTGCTGCCCAGCAGGTCGTACAGTTTGGCATCATCGTCTTTACCTCGCGTCATCACCATCTTGACCATTTCGGACGGTGGCAGCTCTTTCTGCTCCTGCTCGGTAAGCACAACCCCTTCAGGGGCCTGTTTGACCTCAAACCACGCCGGACGACAGTCTTTTAACTGACGATACAAATCCCAGGCAATTTCCCGGCTGGCGCAGACAAACATGGCCTTACCTTTCACCGTTGAGCCTTCAGCGACGCGCTTTTCATAGTGTTTAGCAAAGTCTTCCGCCAGCGCCTTCAGGCGATCCTCATCACCGAGGATCGCGTTCATGGTAGCGCTGGCTTTTTTACTTTCGTCGATTTGCCACTCATTGGTTCCCGCGTTAGCGCACTCTTCGTAATATTTCTCTACCTCTTCCAGCTTGCTGGCATCCAGGATCACTTTTGCAGCCCGGCCTTCATAGACGATGCGTACCGTGATCTCATCCTGAACGGATTCGGTCATGGTGTAACTGTCCACTACCGCGCCGAAGACATCCAGCGTAGCGTCTACAGGCGTCCCGGTGAAACCGACATAGGTGGCCGCTGGCAGCGAGTCGTGCAGATATTTGGCAAACCCCCAGGTCTTGCGTACTTTGCCGCTCTCTTTATCAACGATCACTTTCTGATCCAGGTTGACCTGGCTGCGGTGCGCTTCGTCAGAGATACAAATGACGTTGTTTCGCTCGGAGAGCAATTCGGTGTCTTCAGTAAATTTATGGATGGTGGTCAGGAAGACGCCGCCGCTGTTACGACCGGCCAGCTTTTCCCGCAGATCGTCGCGGCTGGTGACGGGTTCTACGGTATCGTCACCGATATAATTTTTGGCATTGCACATCTGCGTGGAGAGCTGATCGTCCAGATCGGTACGGTCAGTGATCAGCACGATGGTCGGGCTGGCAAACTCGACGCTTTTCATCAGCAGGCGGGTTAAGAACTGCATGGTGTAGCTCTTACCGCAGCCCGTGGCGCCAAAGTAGGTGCCACCTTTACCGTTGCCGTAAGGTTTACGCGCTCGCTCAATGCTGTAGTAGAGCTTGCGCGCGGCATAGTACTGCGGATAGCGGCAGCAGATTTTAACTTCGTGTTTGGCTTTATCCGGGAAGCAGATAAAGTTTTTAATCACATCCAGCAGGCGTACCGGGTGAAAAAGCCCCTGAATCATAGAGTGCAGGGAAGGGATGCCGTCCTGCTCGCGGTTTTCATTACCGGTGACTTTACGCCAGGAGTAGAAATACTCATACGGCGCGAACAGGTTGCCCATGCGGTTATTGACGCCGTCGCTGATAATGCACAGCGCGTTATAGACAAACAGCTGCGGAATATCGCGACGATAGCGGGTGCATAGCTGCTTATACGCATCACCAATATTGGCTTCCTGCTCTCGCACCGCGCTTTTAAATTCAAACACCACTAACGGTAGGCCGTTGATATACAGGATGGCATCCGGAATGCGCGGCTGGTTTTCTTTGCCGGTGATGGTCAGCTGATTAACGATCTTAATGCGGTTCAGCGGCTGGATAAGATAGCTTGCTGGCGTTTCAGCAGCCTGTTGCAGTGGTACCTCTTCGCTATCGAATAACTCACGCAATGCGGCAGGCAGGAGCCGGGTATCGAGCAGTTCGATATAGAGATCTTTCTGCTGACGATCGTCGCGTTTAAACAGGAGGCCATTGGCCAGCCAGGTGCAAAAGATCTTATTGCTTTCGTAGAGATCGGAAGCGGGCAGGGTGGTGAACTGTTTAATCAGCCGCTGGATTTCGTCTTCCGTAATACCGTCAGCCTGATAACGAGCAGCGAGATAGTGGCGAAGATCGTCTTCAATAATCACCTGATCGAGGCTGGAACGCGGCACATTGTCGCCTGTCAGGTGCTGGTAACCCTGCTCCTGTAGCAGTTCAATTATTGCCTGTTCTAACTTCGCTTCACTGAATGAGAGATGCATATCCCGCTCCGGCCCTGGCTGGTTTTCTGGTAAGGGTTCCTGTAATAAGAGAAAACCTTACCAGAAAGCCCCTTATTTTACAGGGGCAAAAATGCGTTATGCGGCTTCGGTTTGTTTGATGAGGTCGGGGAGATCCTCCAGGGACAGCTCGCCGGAGATGAGTTTGGGGAGCAGGGTGTCGCGGAGGTTACCCAAGATGATTTGCTCATTATTATGCGATTTTTCAATCCATGGCATAACGATACGATAAAAAGCATTAATGACTTGAACACTTGGAATGACTATCTGTTCAGCCTCAAGAAAATATTTTGTCTGAAAATTAGCGATACCTGTACTTTGATTTTGGTATTCCCACATTTTCCCATCATTATATATTTTGCTCAGATGCAAACTAATGATTAGCCCAAGTTCTACAGATAACGGCTCGAATTTGCGACAAAAGCTTGCAGGTTCGATAACACCGCCTAATCGATCAATGATCTGTTCAGTCATGAAAATTGAGCGGCCAGTCGACTGTGTTGGACTCCCACCTGAAACTTCAATGATAATGTCACCGACATTAATTCTTCTTTTTTCAAGCTTTTTCGGTTCAACCCATCGATATGGCGCAGAGCTTAGTTTTCCGGAAATTAACTCCGGAATGTCTGTTCCACGTACAATCACAGCTTGGGTTGTATGTTTTTCATCCTCTGAATCACTTCCCCAGTCACCACCAATTGTATTTTTTAGTAAGCTATCAACATTTGAAAATTTCCAGCCTTTCGGGATTAAACCCAACTCCATTTCTTCAAATTCAGCCGGGAACAGTGCACGAACTTCCGCTGGAAGTTGTTTGAAATTTGCACTTTTGCGTACTTTTTGACGCAGTTCGGCGCGAGATTGCAGCGCTTCCGGGATTGGGTTTCTCGCATCCAGCGCGTTATCAATCACGGGGTCGAAATCCACAAACCAAGATTTGAACAGGGTTTGGGACATTTGTTCAAGGGTTTGGTTTTGAGCGTTACTTAATCTTTTTCTCTCATCAATTTTTTGTATTATATGTACAGCTTTCTCCTGATCTTCTTTCGATTCAGGCATTAGAAATCTGAAATCACGCATCATTTTTAACGATACGTTTTTGATTGTACTTCCGGTTGAGCATCTTTGAATATATTCTTGAAATAAGTAACCAGAAAGTATATAGAGTATGAAATGTTTGCTAATGCTATCTTTTAAGTTTATATAACAAGCACTTTTACCTAAGATTATATCTTCATTATTATATAAAGCTGTGTTTCCTATGGTACCATTTATGGAGACTAACACAGTGTTATCACCCAATTCTTTATGATGTCTCAAAAATTCATCATGATCAACTCGCTTAGTTGTATCGGTTATTTTTATTGAGTTATCAGATAAATTACTCCCATTTATAAAATAATAGTTACCCGAATCGTTATAAACCGGTGTTCCATGAATTCCATCACCGATTTTTTCAGAAATCTCTCCCAGTGATACTTCTATCCACTTACTCTCCATAACCCAACACCTCCAGGTTCTGGCGAATTGCTTTATCCAGTTCTTCCGCCTGCTTCATCTGCGCAAGCAACGTCTGCGACAATTCACGCATTTTTGTTTCAAACGCCACGCCGTCATCTTCCTGCTCAGCAGCACCGACATAGCGGCCCGGGGTCAGCACATAGTCGTTAGCCTTGATCTCTTCAATAGTCGCGACCTTGCAGAACCCGGCCTGGTCTTCGTACTGCGCCAGCCTGCTGTCGCCGCGCTTAACACGCTCGGCCAGCTCTTCCGGCGTGCTGCGCCACGCATGGTAGGTGTCGGCGATGGTGGCGATATCGTCCGCCGTCAGCTCTTTGGTGGTGCGGTTCATCATGGTGCCGAGATTACGCGCATCAATAAACAGCGTTTCACCCTGACGGTTGCGGTAGCCTTTGGCAGGATCGGCCGCCTTCGATTTGGTCATAAACCACAGGCAGACCGGGATCTGGGTGGTGTAGAACAGCTGGCCGGGCAGGGCGATCATGCAGTCGATCAGATCGTTTTCGATCATCTGCGCGCGGATCTCGCCTTCGCCGCTGGTGTTGGAGCTCATGGAGCCGTTTGCCAGCACAAAACCGGCGGTGCCGTTGGCCGACAGCTTGGAGAGCATATGCAAAATCCAGCCGTAGTTGGCGTTACCGGTTGGCGGTGTGCGGTAACCTGCAAAGCGCGGATCGTTGGTCAGCTCGGCGTCGTTACGCCAGTCTTTCAGGTTAAATGGTGGGTTCGCCAGAATATAGTCAGCTTTTAAATCCGGGTGCTGATCGCTGAAGAAGGTGTCCGCAGGGCGTTCGCCAAGATTGGCTGACAGGCCGCGAATCGCGAGGTTCATCTTCGCCAGCTTATAGGTGGTGGCCGTCAGCTCCTGACCGTACAGGGCGATATCGCGGCTTTTCCCCTGGTGGCTTTCGACGAACTTCACCGACTGGACAAACATCCCCGCCGAGCCGCAGCAGGGGTCATAAATTTTACCCTGGAACGGTTCGAGCATCTCGGTCAGCAGCGTCACCACGCATTTTGGCGTATAGAACTCACCACCGCCTTTGCCTTCGGTGGCGGCAAACTTGCCGAGGAAGTATTCGTACACGCGGCCGACCAGATCTTCTTTCGACAGCGCTTCAACATCGGTTTCATGTGCTAGCGTTTCGATATTGTCGATAGTGTCGATCAGCGACGCCAGCTTCTTGGTTTCCAGATCCTGACGGCTGAAGTAGTTATCCGGCAGCGCGCCTTTCAGCGTCGGGTTGCGCTTCTCAATAGTAGAAAGGGCGTCATCAATCAAAACGGCGAGGTTATCCTGCTTGGCATTCTGTTTGATAAACGACCATCGCGCCTTTTCCGGCAGGTAGAAGATGTTGTCCTGCTGATAAAAGACTTCCATTTCCAGGAAGTCTCCCTGGCCTTCGTCCTTCATTTTTTGACGACGGGCCTCGAACTTATCGCTGATAAATTTCAGGAACACGAGGCTCAGCACCACGTGCTTGTACTCGGAGGATTCCACGCTACCGCGAAGCTGGTTCGCGGTATCCCATAAAGTATCTTCAAAGCCTTTCTTTGCTTTGGCTTTTTTCGTTGGTGCTTTGGCCATGATGAACTCAATCAGGAAAAATTTGGCGTCTATTGTAGCGATTAAGACGTTAAATTTCGCCTTTTAATCCCTCTTCCAGCTCATCAAAAAGCTGTAAATCCACATCCAGCAGCTCGACCGCGTTGCTGCGTCGAATGCCGACATTATTCTCAATCAGCAGTTCAAGGAGACGGTCACCATCAATCAAGGTAATCGGTGCGGCACCGGGATGCAGAGCCGCTTTTTCACAGTTGCCGGCAAAACGCCCCGTGGTGATCAGTGTGCCCCGGATTGCACTGTGATAAGGCAACGCACCGCGTAACTGGTCGATTACAGGACGGGTGATATTGCTCTGCATACGCTTAACCTGCACCACTTCCGTAATAGTGGTAATGCCCACCTGTACTCTACCGACGACATCGACGCCTTTATCGCCCGATGCTTTTGTCACTTCCACCTGTTCATAACCCATTGCCTCCAGAAGTTGAGCAATCAAATGCTCAAACTTGTAGGGATTCATGGTGCTGATTTGTTCGCGAAGCTGCTCTTTTTGCTGTTGGTTGTAGCGCTTCACCGCGTCCAGAAGTTCTTTTCGTGGGTCGGCTTTGCGGGCCGGTAAGGCATTCGCTAACCATGCCCGGCCTTTATCGGTGATGTAGTAACTCATCCCTTCCCGGGCGACCATATCGCGATCGATCAGGTTATAGAGGCGCGAGTAGAGGGTGCTTTTGATGGAGCTGGTAGACGCGAACTTTGAATGCTGGTGTAAGAAAGCCTGCCATTCCGGGAGTAAGTCAGCACGACGGGACATTTCACGTCCCGCCAGGAGTTCAAGAAGTTGCAGTAACCCTTCTTTATCGTCCAGCGTGCGTAACGTGGCATCATCATTATTCAGAAATTGCTGACCGTGCTGGGTGGGGACCCAGGTATCTTTCGGCGTCGTTTCCATCAGTTCAAAGACAGAAGAGTTTAGAAACAAATAGCTACCGTAGCTATGGCGCGGATTGAGGATGTGGCTATCCTGATTCCATATTCGCAGCGCGATCTCAGCGTCTTCGCCTTTCAGGCGTTCGTTGATCCACATATCAGGTTCGGACCAGTCGACCGGGTTTTGCGGCGTGCCGGTTTGTTCCTGAATCGCGCTGATCATGTTACGTACAGAATTCACTGAATAGCCGGAGACGGCTTTCATCATTGCCTGAACCTGCGCATAGGTTGGAAAAAGTGGCGTAATGACTTTGTAATTTTTCACGTTGTTCCCTTAACGATTGCTGTGGCGTTAGCTTGCCACGTCAGGGAATAAATACTAATAGCTAAGTCACTTATTTTGTAAGGTAATAAAGGCGTTGCTTT
The DNA here is from genome assembly GCF_900110475.1 of Enterobacter sp. NFIX58. Lineage (NCBI taxonomy): Bacteria > Pseudomonadati > Pseudomonadota > Gammaproteobacteria > Enterobacterales > Enterobacteriaceae > Enterobacter > Enterobacter sp. NFIX58. Next base: position 227,394 of record NZ_FODW01000004.1, read on the forward strand.
CTATAGGGGCAATACACTATTTTCCAGCAGCCGCCACAGCACCCACCCGCCAAACCCCATCAGCACCACCCCCGCCGTGCGCTCTATCAGCCACAGCGCACGGCTGAGCTTCTGTTGCACCGACGATAACCCCATCAGCGACACCAGCGCCAGATCCCACGCCAGCACCACCATCACCATCCAGACGCCGCACGTTGCCTGCTGAAGCAGCGTCACGTTCGGCCCCAGTAGCGACGTCATCAGCGCCAGATAGAACAACGCGTTCTTCGGATTAAGCAGCGCCGAGCCGAGCCCCAGCAGGATCTGCTTGCGCAGAGAAGGGCAGCGCTGATGGGTTTCATTCAGCCTCATCGCCTGCGGTTGGCTGCGCACCAGATGCGAGCCGATCCACAGCAGGTACAGTGCGCCGGATAACTCGATGAGCGTAAACAGCCACGCAAACTGGCGCAGCGCACTCCAGCCGATAATCACCAGTAAGATATACAGCCCGTTGCCCGCAACGATGCCGACGCACAATCCAGCGCTGCCGCGCAGTCGGTAGCGCGCCGCGTAGCCCAGCAGCAGGAAAAAGTCCGGACCCGGGCTTAACAGGGCGACAAAATGCGCTAGCGCCAGGGCGAGAAAAGCAGAAGGGAAGAACAGTTCCATAGCAACCTCGGTTAACAATCTGAGGTCAGGCTACGGTGATGCCAACGTTATTTATTGTCTGATATTGATCGGCCCGTCGCGTACTGGCGCGGCGTGGCGGCGGTATAGCTGACGAAAGTCTTATGAAAATGGCTCTGGTCGGCAAAGCCGCTCTGGTAGCCAACGTCGGCGATGTCGTCCCCGGCACGTAGCCGCGCTTTGGCGAACTCCACGCGGGAGATGTTGAGGAAGCTGCCCGGCGTCAGGCCGGTATCCTGCCGGAAGGTGCGGATCAGCGTCTCCTTGCGCAGCGAGAATCGTTGGGCAAGTTCGTCGAGGGAAGGCGGTGCGGTCAGGTCGGCAAGAAACGCCTGCCGCACGTGCTGACTGGTTGAGCGAAGCGCATCTGCGTTTTCCACGCAGCGGGGCAGGGCTGAAAGCAGCCTGTCCACGGATACAGGCGACATCATCTCAACAATATCAAGGTAGCGCTTAAACAGCGTAGGGTCGCGAATCACCTGGAGCGCCAGAGGAATATCGGTATCGATATAGAGCATATGGTAGCTGCGCGGTTGCCCGGCGACGGGGTTGCAGCTGTGCGGCGCAGAGGCCGGGATCACGATGAGGTCCCCGGGGTTAAGGATGTATTCTTTGTCATGACAAATGCAGCAGGTCTGGCCTTCCATAATCGCGCCGATAGAGAGCTGAGGGTGACTGTGGCGTTTGTACGCCTGCGTGCTCTGCCACGTGCTGCGCAGCTCAAGGCCTGAGGCGCGGTGAAAAGTCTGCCGGATGTGTCGGGTAACGGTCATATGCCCTCCTTCTGGACGTTTTTTATACCACGTCAGCGAACCGTCTGGCAGCGCTTCATTAAGAACCTTCCGGATATACCCAACTTTACGTCCACGGCCAGTCATGTTGACTACCCTTAATACCCTAAGCGGTAAAACAAGGAGATTCGACATGGCTTATCAGACAGTAAATCCTGCCACTAACCAGCTCATCAAAGAATACCCCTCACATACCGACGCGGATATCGACGCGGCGCTGAAAGCGGCCGATGCGCTTTACCATTCGGACTGGGCGAAAGGCGACATCAGCCAGCGCCTGCCGGTGCTGCATAAGCTTGCCGATCTGATCGACGAGCGCACCGAGGATCTGGCGAAAATCGCCAGCCAGGAGATGGGTAAGCTCATCGAACAGAGCCGCGGCGAAGTGAAGCTGTGCGCGCAGATCGCCCGCTATTATGCTGACAACGCGAAGCAGTTCCTGGCCCCGGTGAAGTATCAATCCGAACTCGGGGAAGCGTGGGTGGAGCATCATCCCATCGGCGTGCTGATGGCCGTTGAGCCGTGGAACTTCCCGTATTACCAGCTGATGCGTGTCCTGGCACCAAACCTGGCGGCGGGCAACCCGGTGATCGCCAAGCATGCCAGCATCGTGCCGCACTGCGCCGAGACCTTTGCCCACCTGGTCCGCGAGGCGGGCGCGCCGGAAGGGGCATGGACTAACCTGTTTATTTCGTCCGAGCAGGTGGCAAACATCATTGCCGACGATCGCGTGCAGGGTGCCGCATTAACCGGCTCCGAAAAAGCCGGTAGTGTGGTGGCCGCACAGGCGGCGAAGCACATTAAGAAATCCACGCTGGAGCTGGGCGGTAACGACGTCTTCGTGGTGCTGGACGACGCGGACCTGGACAAAGCCGTCAAGACTGGCGTGAATGCGCGTCTCAACAACGCCGGGCAGGTCTGTACCGCGGCGAAGCGCTTTATCCTGCATGAAAAGATCGCGGATGCCTTCCTGAGCAAATTCACCGAGGCGTTTAAGCAGGTGAAGATTGGCGATCCGCTGGACGAAAGTACTACGCTGGGGCCGCTGTCGTCGAAAGATGCGCTAGAAACGTTGACCAAACAGGTTAACGAGGCGGTGAAAAACGGCGCGACGCTGCACTATGGCGGCAAGCCGGTGCAGCGCGATGGGAGCTTTTTTGAACCGACGATCCTGACGAACATCTCGCGCGACAACCCGGCGTACTTCGAAGAGTTCTTCGGCCCGGTAGCGCAGATGTACGTGGTGAAAAACGACGACGAGGCGGTCGCGCTGGCGAACGACTCCCACTACGGCCTGGGCGGGGCGGTATTCAGTCAGGATATCGAGCGTGCGAAGAAAATGGCGTCGCGGATCGAGACCGGGATGGTGTACATCAACTGGCTTACCGATACCGCGCCAGAGCTGCCGTTCGGCGGCGTGAAGCGCTCCGGTTACGGACGCGAGCTGTCGGATCTGGGGATCAAAGAGTTTGTGAACCAGAAGCTGGTGGTGGTGCGTCAGTAAGAGGTCATAAAAAAACCTGCCAGCCGGCAGGTTTACTAAGAACAATGTCATCGCCTTTCTTGCCGGGTGGCGCTGCGCTTACCCGGCCTACAATGTGCAACAATTTTAATATATTGCCCCTTTGATTGTAGGCCCGCGCAAGCGTAGCGCCGCCGGGCGAAACGCACACACAGTCTTAGAAGGACACTCCACCGCCTACATATGCGCCGTCAATCAGCGTGTGGTTCGGACGACCGTCTTTACCATCAACGCTCACGTGGCGGTAGCCCACTTTCAGGGTCACCGGCGCGATCGGCGTCCAGCTTACGCCACCGTTGGCTTCCACGTAGTTTTTCACGCTGTTGTTCAGCCCTTCTGGCGCCACGTAGCCTTCACCGTACACGTGGATGCTGTCGGTCAGGGCAACGTTTACGCCGCCGCCGATCGGGAACGCCACGCCGTTATCGCCTTTTTTCGGGCCGATGTAGATGGCTTTGGCACCCGCATTCAGCATTACCGGGCCCACTTCCAGGTTGTAGCCTGCGCCCACGCCGCCGGTCTGGGTACCGTCATCGGTGTTTTTAAGCCAGTTGCTTTCGGCATACAGGCCGGATGAGGATTTCCCCATTTCGAGGTTGAGGTTGGTAAAGTTTTTACCCTGCTCAATGCTGCCGCCCATTGCCAGAGCGGAACCCGAGAGGGCGGTCAGAGCAGAAAGAAGAAGGATATTCAGTTTTTTCATGTTTTATGCCTCGTCATTAAATTCATCTGGAGGCACCTTAACAAGCGATGTTTATGACTGCAAATGTGATGAAGATCGCTGTTTTATACTGGTATTGTTAACTTTTTTATTTGAAATGTTGCATCGATGTTTGATTGTCGAGGTGTCAACGCGTGATGTTCGGACGTTTAGGCACCGTTTAATTTTTTGACTAAACATAAACTGAACGAGGAAGGGATAGTGATTAGAGGCGAATTAATTGAGTTTCTAATAATTTCCAAAAGTATTTCAGATGACACACAATACAACATAACCTTACATTTCCGGGCAATGAATATACGTTCACTCGCCCATGCCGATTGCCTTTCCATGTCATTTTTCTGACACGTTTATTCTTTACGTTGTTGGCTTCACTTACTGGATGCTAACAATATGAAAAGAAAAATTATTCCTGTGCTTATCGGTTGTGCGCTCTCTTTCTCTGGCCTGGCGGCACAGCCTACCGCTGAGCGCTATGTCGTCAGCTTCCCTGAGGGCTCCCATGTGAAATACAGCGGCGCGTTTGCCGATGCGTTTCCGAACGGGCTCCCGGTGGGGATTGGTTCTGGCCTGCTATTTACGGGCAAGCAGGGCGATGCCCTGACGTTTGCGACCGTGACCGATCGCGGTCCCAACGCCGATGCGCCAAAAATGGGTAAAAACGAAGCCAAAATATTTGTCACGCCAGATTTCGCGCCGCTGTTGATGACCATCCGCGTCCAGAACGGCAAAGCGGAGGCGGTTGATGCCCGCCCGCTGCATGACGATAAAGGCGAGATTAACGGTCTGCCGCTGCAAAGCGGCGTGATTGGTTCCACCAATGAAGTGGCGTTCAGCGATACCTTAAAGACGCTCAAGGGTGACAACCGCGGACTGGATACGGAAGGCATCACGCCGGACGGCAAAGGCGGCTACTGGCTGTGCGACGAGTACGGCCCGTTCCTGATTAACGTCGACAGCAAAGGCAAGATCCTCGCGATCCACGGGCCGCAGGCCGCGGAAGGGGAAAAATCCATCGCGGGCGGTCTGCCAAACATCATCAAATGGCGCCAGCCCAACCGGGGCTTTGAAGGCCTGACCCGGATGCCGGACGGACGCATTATCGCCGCCGTGCAAAGCACGCTGGACATCGACGGTAAGAGCAAAAAGCAGGCGCTCTTCACCCGTCTGGTGAGCTTTGACCCAGCGACCGGCAAAACCGCGATGTACGGTTACTCTATCGACAGCGCGGCCTACGACAAAAACAGCGATGCCAAAATCGGCGACATCGTGGCGCTCGATAATCAGCACATCCTGCTGATTGAGCAGGGAAGCGATAAAAACGACGGGATGCGTAACCTGATTTACAAGGTGGATCTCAGCAAGGCGAGCGATCTTTCCGCCTTCGACAAGCCGGGCGAGTACCCGGAATTTGATGATGAGAAAACCCTGGCGCAGCGCGGCATTACCCTTGCGTCAAAAACGCAGGTGGTCGATCTCCGCGCGCTGGGCTGGCAGCAGGAGAAGGCTGAAGGGCTGGCGCTGATCGACAGCAAAACGCTTGCGGTGGCGAACGATAACGATTTTGGCGTGAAGGTCGCGATGCAAAACCCGGTCGAGGGCAAGAAGCTCAAGGATTACCGGGTAAACGCGGAAGGCAAGCTGACGCTGGATGATAAACCGGTGGAAACCACGCTCAGCGTGAAGCCGCTGAAGAAGCCGGAGTCCGACAGCGAGCTGTGGATTGTGACGCTGCCGGAGGCGGTGAAATAAGTTTACCGCTCACCCCTCTCCCCATAGGGGAGAGGGGATTGTTCGGAGCGCATAGTTAAGCGGGGAGGCTATTTCTTCAGACCCGCAAACGCCGCCCGAATCTCCTCTTCCGGCAGCTGTATACCAATAAACACCATCACGCTGTGCGGCGGTTCATCGCCCCACGGTCGGTCCCAGTCGGCGCTGTACAGGCGCTGCACGCCCTGGAACAGCAGGCGGTTGGGCTCGCCGTCAATCCACAGCATCCCCTTGTAGCGCAGCAGCTTGTCGGCAAACGACAGCAGCAGGTTCTCCATCACGCGCGAAACCTCGCTGATATCCACCGGATAATCCAGCTCCACCACAATTGACGCCACGTCGTTTTGCTTGTCTCCCATAAAGTGGAAGCGCGGTTTCGCAGTGACATTCTCCTCCAGCATAAAGCCGTTGGTGTTGAACAGCTGAGACAGGTCGATATCGCCGTGCGTCACCGTGTAAATTGGCGCGCGGGAGTTGATGCGCGTCAGGCGCTCGCGAAGCTTAACGCTTTCGCCCGCCACGTCGGTTTTGGTCAGCAGGATGCGGTCGGCGTAGCCCACCTGAGACTGGGCGATGGTGAACTGGTTCATCTGCTCGTCCGCGTGGACCGCATCGACCAGGGAGATGACGCCGTCCAGCAGGTAGCGCTGGCAAAGGATTTCGTGAGAGAAAAAGGTCTGAATAATCGGGCCAGGGTCGGCCATGCCGGTGCACTCGATCACCAGACGGTCAAAGTCGATTTCACCGCGATCGCGGCTGTCGAGCAGGTCCAGCAGGGCGTCTTCCAGCTCGTTAGAGCGGGTGCAGCAGATGCAGCCGTTGGTCAGGGTTTTGATCTGCGTGGCGCGATCGCCAATCAGCTGGTCGTCTACGGAGATTTCGCCAAATTCGTTTTCGATGACGGCGATTTTGAAGCCGTGCTGCTCGTTGAGAATGTGGCGCAGCAGGGTAGTTTTACCGGCGCCGAGGAAACCGGTCAGCAGGGTAACGGCAATCGGGGTCATGGTCTCTCCTTTAGCAGCAGCGGACGCCGCCTTCTCCACTTCCGCCGTAGCGCGCTTCCTGACGCTCGCGGAAGAATTCGGTGTAGGTCATGTATGGCTTATCCGGATGGTTGGTCTTCATATGCTCAACGTAGTTGTCATAGTCCGGAATGCCAATCAGCATTTTCGCCGCCTGACCGAGGTATTTTTTTGCTTCGCCTAAGTTACCAAACATAACGTGTCCTGATAAGAAAAAGCCCGGTGGCGCGCAGCGATCCGGGCCTACAGTACCGTTGTAGGGCGGGTCAGCGCAGCGCCACCCGCCATTGTGTTAGTGGTGTGAAGAGGTCTTCACGCCGCCTTCTGGCACCGGTACGTACGGGGTTTCTTTGTCCGTACGGCCTTCAGCGTTACGCACTTTCAACCAGGTTTTGATGCCGTAGAAGATAATGCTGTACACCACCACCAGGAACAGAATGCTCAGACCCGCGTTGGTGTAGTTGTTCACCACGATATGGTTCATATTGGCAATCTGCTGGGCAGTCAGGTCTGCGCCGCCTGCGGCAATCTTCTCTTTGTACTGGTTAGCCATGAAGAAGAAGCCTTCCAGCTGCGGGTTGGCGCTGAACAGCTTCAGGCCAAGCGCCCAGGTGGTGCAGAGCAGCAGCCACAGCGCAGGAACCACGGTGACCCAGATGTATTTGGTGCGCTTCATCTTCACCAGTACCACGGTGCCGAGCACCAGCGCCACGGCAGCCAGCATCTGGTTAGAGATACCGAACAGCGGCCACAGGCTCTTCACGCCGCCGAGCGGGTCGACAACGCCCTGATACAGGAGGTAGCCCCACAGGCCGACGCAGCCCGCCGTACCCAGAATGCCCGCCACCAGAGAGTCGGTTTTCTTCAGGAACGGCACGAAGTTACCGAGCAGGTCCTGCAGCATGAAGCGGCCCGCACGGGTACCGGCGTCCAGCGCGGTGAGGATGAACAGCGCTTCGAACAGAATACCGAAGTGGTACCAGAAGCCCATGTCCGCCCACGGCAGCACTTTGTGGAACACGTGTGCGATACCGACAGCCAGCGTCGGTGCGCCACCGGCGCGGTTCAGCACGGACGGTTCGCCGATGTCCTTCGCGGTTTGCATGATCTGCTCAGGCGAAATCACGAAGCCCCAGGAGCTGACGGTCGCCGCCGCGTGTGCGCTGGCGTCTTTCAGCTGCGCCATAATCAGCGCCGCGTTGTCGCCGCCCATCTCATGCAGGTTAGGCATAGTGATGCCGAGACCCGCCGGTGGGGTGTTCATCGCAAAGTACAGACCCGGTTCGATGATGGACGCGGCAACCAGCGCCATGATCGCTACGAAGGACTCCATCAGCATCGCGCCGTAGCCGATCAGACGTGCGTCTTTCTCGTTCGCCAGCAGCTTAGGCGTGGTACCGGAGGAGATCAGGGCGTGGAAGCCGGAGACCGCACCGCAGGCAATGGTGATGAACAGGAACGGGAACAGGGCGCCTTTCCACAGCGGGCCGGTACCGTCGATGTACTGCGTTACCGCAGGCATTTTCAGATCCGGGTTGATCAGCAGGATGCCGATCGCCAGACCGACGATAACGCCGATTTTAAGGAAGGTGGCCAGGTAGTCACGCGGGGCCAGAATCAGCCAGACCGGCAGCAGCGCGGAGATAAACGCATAGCCAATCAGCGCGAAGGTGATAGTGGTGTCCTTGAAGGTCAGCGCCGGGCCCCAGTACGGGTCGTGCGCAATCACGCCGCCGAAGTAGATGGAGGCGACCAGCAGCACGATACCAATCACCGACACTTCACCCACGCGTCCCGGACGCAGGAATCGCATGTAGATCCCCATGAACAGCGCAATCGGTACGGTAGAGCAGACGGTGAAGACACCCCACGGGCTTTCGGCCAGCGCTTTCACCACGATCAGGGCCAGCACCGCAAGGATGATGATCATGATCAGGAAGCAACCGAACAGGGCGATAGTTCCCGGCACGCGGCCCATCTCCTCTTTGACCATCTCACCCAGAGAGGCGCCGTTACGGCGAGAAGAGATAAACAGCACCATAAAGTCCTGCACCGCACCCGCCAGCACCACGCCCGCCAGCAGCCAGAGCGTACCCGGCAGGTAGCCCATCTGCGCGGCCAGTACCGGGCCGACCAGCGGGCCCGCACCAGCGATCGCGGCAAAGTGGTGACCAAACAGCACGTAGCGGTTGGTTGGCACGTAGTTCAGGCCGTCATTGTTAATGACCGCCGGGGTGGCACGCGTCGGGTCGAGCTTCATGACCTTCTGCGCGATGTATAAGCTGTAGTAGCGATAAGCCACAAGATAGACGGAAACCGACGCGACCACGATCCACAGGGCGCTTACGTGTTCGCCCCGGCGTAATGCGACAACCGCCAGACAAAAAGCGCCGAGGATCCCGAGTAAGGCCCAGGGCACGTGCTTCAGTAGTTTTTTAGTATCCATAGTAAGACCTGGTTTTTTATGTAAAGAAAAAAGGGTCAGGGTTCGTTGTGAGGAGGTATTGATTAATGCTGGAGCGATCGTGCCAGATCCTCGCGCGTGTAAAGGACGGTAAATGAATGAGTGGTTGAAAGTGCCGGGTGAGCGGTCAAAGGCGGCGACGAGCGGTTTCGGCTCGCCGCCAGTGGGCTAAATTATGTGATTGAGATCACTTGATTATTCGGGGTACGCTCCACGGCCAGATAGCTTTCCAGCGTCCTGATGAGCTTCTCCTTCAGCCAGCTTGGTTCCAGTATCTGAATATGGGGGAGCCAGTAGAACAGCAGCGGCAGGATCTGATTCTCGTGGGCCGCCTGGCAGCGCAGCGTGACGCCGCCCTGTTGCTCCTCCAGCAGCTCCTGTTCCGGCAGAAGATCGCGGCGCAGGAAGTAATGTGAAATATTATCTTTAATGAATATTTTCACCGCGAAAGTATCTTCGGACACCCAAGGGTCAAGGCTTTTTTCCAGCAGCTCAAGGACATTTTCTTCGGGAGTGAAGGTCGTTTTCTGAATATCAAACCAGCTAATCTGGCTCAATGAGAAGGATTTCAGTCGGCTATTTTCGGTGGCTTGTAAATACCATATATTTTTTTTGTTAATGAGTTTATAGGGATTAATCAGGCGGGTTTTGCCCTTATAAACGATCTGGCAAACATTATGGTTTTTAATCGATTTCTCGACTTTCGTTAAATGACGGCGAATATCGCGTTCTAACGTGTGTTCCGCTTCATTACCAAGAATAAGAATATGGTTTTCGTCTACGCGCGTTTCAAGCTTTTGCCAGAATTCCGTATTTCTTTCAGGGAAAAAGCTGTCGGCATTCAGAAAGTTAGCCAGAGTGTGGTGCAATCCTTGTCCGCCGGGCGATTGTGCAGAATGAATCAGACGATATAGCCCGTTACCGGTATGTTCAACAATGGGGGAGAGTGCATTTAAATCCCGATAGACGGTGCGCTCGGTAATTTTAAATTTCTCCATTAGCGCACTGCGGTTTACCACACCGTTTAAATGTAGCTCAAGGAGAATATCGACCAGACGTTCAGCCGAGCGGCTCCGCGTCGTTTTAGCCATAAGGTCATCCTGTATATATAGGCATGCGCTGAATGATGCGGGTGCACTGACACAACCTGTCAGTATTCAGGCACAGAAAATTTCTCTTATGGGTATATAACGGCGTGATTTAGCGGAAACCTTAGGAGTTTTTGTAGAAAGCGGCGCTGGCCGGAAAAAAGGGCCAGCGCGAGGGAGATCACACGGCGGCTTCCGTCTCCAGCATGACCGGGTGGAAACGTCGCCTGAAGTAGATCAGGCCATGGCCCGCATCACTCAGGATGATGTTTTTAATTTCAACAAGATAAACCAGATGCGTGCCGATGGTTTGCACCTGGCTTATTTCGCCTTCAAGGCTGGCCAGCGCGCCCTTGAGCACCGGCTGCGCCAGCGGGCCTTTCTGCCAGCAGGAGAGGGCAAAGCGATCCTCCATCGTCATACCGGTCATCCCGGCGAAATGGCGAGCCATGATCTCCTGCTCGTGGTTCAGCACGTTAACGCACAGCCTGCCGTTGCCCTGGAATACCGGGTTCATGGCGCTGTTGGCGTTGATGCATACCATCACCGACGGCGGGGTGTCTGTGACCGAGCAGACGGCGGTGGCGGTGATGCCGCAGCGTCCGGCCTCACCCTCGGTGGTGACAACATTGACCGCGGCCGACAGGCTGGCCATCGCGTCGCGAAAACGCAGGCGTTGTTCTGATTGCATGAAAACCTCCCGCTGCGCTATTTCAGCAGCTTATCCAGCATGTTGATATCGCTGTTATTGTGCAGGTGCGGCACCGTCCAGCCGTGTTGGTCGTATTCGGACATGCAGCGGTCGACCATCGCCATCATCTTGTCCATATTGCCGGAGCTCTGCGCCTGGCGCAGACACTGCAGGCGGATCTCATCCTGGCTGCCGGAGTAGTTAATTTCGTACAGCTCGTGACGGCCGCCAAACTCGCTGCCGATGGCATCCCACATCAGTTTCAAAATCTTGATGCGTTCGACGTGATCCATGCCGTTGGAGCCGCGCACGTATTTCGCCAGATACTGGTCGATCTGCGGGTTGTTCAGATCCCGGGCGCTGGACGGCAGGTAGATCAGCCCGGAGGTGACGTTACGCTCGATGATGTTCTTGATCTTGGCGTAGGCCATCGGGGCCATCACGCGGTAGGTCTGCAGCGCGGCGTGATCCGGCAGATACGCGCCGTTGACCCACGGCGTGGCTTCGGAACACATGGAGTCGCTCAGTGCCCAGAACATGTTGCGCCAGGCCACCACTTCGCCGAGATCCGCCTGCACGCCGCGGAACTCCAGGGTGCCGGTGCACTCCAGGGATTTCTTCAGCAGGGCGGTGATGAAGTCGAGCTTCACCGCCAGGCGCACGCAGGCCTGTAGCGGGTACATGCGGGCGAAACCGCCTTCCATCGTCCAGCGACGGCAGCGGTCGAAATCGCGGTAGATCAGCACGTTTTCCCACGGGATCAGCACGTGATCCATCACCAGGATGGCATCGTTCTCGTCAAAGCGGCTGGAGAGCGGATAGTCGTACGGGGATCCGGTTGCGCCTGCCACCATCTCGTAGGAGGCGCGGGAGATCAGCTTCACGCCCTCGGCATCCATCGGCGCGACGAACATCAGCGCGAAGTCCGGGTTTTCGCCCATCACCTGCGCGGAACCGAACCCGATCATGTTGTAGTGGGTCAGGGCAGAGTTGGTGGCCACCACTTTCGCGCCGCTGACGATAATCCCGGCGTCGGTCTCTTTCTCCAGCTTGATGTAGACGTCTTTTACCTCGTCCGCTGGCTTGTGGCGGTCGATCGGCGGGTTAACGATGGCGTGGTTGAAGTACAGGCCGGTTTCCTGAATGCGGGTGTACCAGTTCCGGGCGTTCTGCTCGAACTGGCCGTAGAAGGCCGGGTTGGCGCCCAGCGCACAACCGAACGCGGCTTTGTAGTCCGGCGTGCGGCCCATCCAGCCGTAGCTCAGTCGCGACCACTCGGCGATGGCATCGCGCTGCTGGCGCAGGTCGTCGGCGCTTTTCGCCACGCGGAAGAACTTGTGGGTATAGCCGCCGCTGCCGGTGTCGGTGCCCCAGCACAGCGTGTCCTGCATGTCCGGCTTGTGCAGCGCGTCGTACATCTGCGCGATGGAGGCTGCCGCATTGCGAAATGCCGGATGGGTGGTGACGTCTTTGACGCGCTCGCCGTAGATATAAATCTCACGCCCGTCCTGCAGGCTTTTTAAATACTCTTCACCGGTTAACGGACGTTTGGCATCAGCGCGGAACTCTTCAGGCTTCATAGGGACCTCGTATCGGAATAGTGTTGTTAAATTTATGTTTTGTTTTTGTTGTTTAATTGAAGCCTGAGAGGGACGTAACGTGAAGGGACGTTTGGGACAACGACGGGTACTTTTCGGGTGGGATGTGGTTTTGTGATCTGTGCGGCTTTTCGGCGGGTGGCGCTGCGCTTACCCGCCCTACGAACCGTGATGCGTTCAGGAAACCGGTACTTTCTGCGCCCGGTATGCGCTGGGCGAGCACCCCACTAAGCGGTTAAAAAAGCGGGCGAAATAGGCCGGATCTTTGAACCCCAGCTGCCAGGCAATCTCGCTGACGGTGCTGTCGGAGAAGAGCAGCAGGCGTCGGGCCTCCCGCAGCTGGCGGTCGAAGATCAGGCGTTTTGGTGGACGGTTGGCGAAGCGGCGGCAGATATCGGTCAGTCGGGATTCGGTCAGGTGCAGCTCGCTGGCGTATTCCGGCACCGTCCAGTGCTGGTGGTAGTGGGTGTCGATCAACTGGGTAAAGCGCTGGAACAGCTTCAGCTCGCCGCGCATGCCGCCTGAGGCGTGGTCGTCGAGCTTCGCGTTGCGCAGCAGCAGCGTAAACACCGCCTGCGCCAGCAGGACCAGGGTATGCTCGCGCCCGGGCAACTGCTCCGTGGATTCCCGGGCAATCAGCTGCCAGTAGTGCTTCAGCGCCGCCAGCTCGTCCGGCCTGTCGGCAAGCGAGAGGCAAATCCCCGGCAGGCCAAACGCCTCCCGCGTGCCGGGGTAGAGCACCTCCAGCAGCGGCCAGATCAGATCCTCGCGCACCGTCAGCACGTGACCGTCGCTGTCGGATTCGGTGATAAACGCGTGCGGCACCGACGGCGGCGTGAGGACAAACAGCGGCGCCTGCACCGAATAGCGGTGATCGTCGAGCTGGAGCTCGATTTGCCCGGTATCGAGAAAGTGCATCTGAAAGTACTGGTCGTGACGATGCGCCTGCATGTCGCGGCCAAAAAAGGCCGCCATGCGGGCGAACGACTGGTAGTGCACATCGTCGGTGCCCAGACTTTCGTCGTACTCCTTGCTGATATCAATGTTGGCGATAGGGTTCTGGCACATGATCGTTCCTCTGTTGATCCCGCTGCGTCATCGGAATGCGCGTCAGCACCAGCGCGCCGACCACCAGCAGCCCGGCCACAAACCACAGCCCCGAGCTGAAGCTGCCGGTCGCGTCGCGCAGGATCCCAATCAGCAGCGGGCTGACGGCGGAGCCGACGTTGCCGATGGCGTTGATCACCGCCAGCGCCACCGCGCGGGACTGCAGGCTAATAACCCGATCCGGCGTGGTCCAGAATATCGCCATGGCGGTAAACGATCCGGTTGAGGCCATGATGATGCCAAGCAGCTGGATCAGGCTGTGATCCGTCGCGGAGGCCAGCATCCATCCCGCCGCGGCGAACAGGTACGGCAGGATGGTGTGCTTTTTTCGCTCTTTCAGCCTGTCGGAACGGCGGCTCCACCAGATCATCCCGAGGATGGTGCAGAACTGCGGGATCGCCGCCAGCAGGCCGATGACGATGTTGCTGCTGCCTGTATTGAAGCTTTGCAGGATCTGCGGCGTCCAGATGTTGATCGCACTCAGCGTATTGGTCAGGCAGAAGTAGGCCAGCGTGTAGAGCAGCACCGCCGGGGTCAGCACCTCGCGCAGCGTCGAACGCGGCGTGACGGATTGGGCAATCGCGACCTCCTGCTCGCGGGCGATCATCGTTTTGAGCGCCTGCTTTTCGTCCTCATCCAGCCAGGTGGCCTGGTCCGGCGTGTCGTTGAGGTAAAACCAGGTCACCACGCCGAGCACCACCGACGGCAGCCCTTCCAGCAGGAACAGCCACTGCCAGCCCTTGAGGTTCCACAGTCCGTCCATCGCCAGAATGTAGCCGGAGAGGATCGAGCCGAGCATCATGGTGACCGGCATAGCAATCATAAACAGCGCGTTGGCGCGGGCGCGGTGATAGGCCGGGAACCACCAGGTGAGATAGACCAGAATACCCGGCAGAAAACCGGCTTCGGCAATGCCCACCAGCATGCGAAGGACGTAGAGGGTTTCGGGGCTGGTGGCGAACATGGTGCAGGTGGAGGCTACACCCCACACCACCATGATCCCGGCGATCCAGCGGCGTGCGCCGATCTTCGACAGCATGATGTTGCTCGGGATGCCGCACAGCACGTAGGTGACGTAAAACAGCGTCGCGGCCAGGCCAAACATGGTTGACGTGAGGCCCAGATCTTTACCCATTGTCAGCCCGGCGAAGCCGATGTTGATGCGATCGAGGAACGAGAAGACAAACAGGATAAAGAGAAAGACGATCAGGCGTCGGAACAGCTTGTGAATGACGCGGTGTTCAACAGCTTTATTATCATGGGTTTGCAGGGTAGAGGTCGTCATGGTGCGCTCCAGATCTTACGTTTAGTAGACGGATTTATTGTTATGAACTGACGTAACCGGTGTTTCGATAAAGCGTGCCGCCAGCGCTTCCGCGCCGCGGGCAAGCAGGGTAGTGTCGACCCCGACGGCAACAAACAGCGCGCCGAGCTCAAGATAGCGTTTTGCCAGCGGTTCATTCGCCATCAGGATGCCGGGAGCTTTACCGGCAGCGCGTATCTGCGCGATCGCCTGCTCAATGGCGGCCTGCACTTCCGGGTGCTGCGGATTGCCGGCAAAGCCCATGTCGGCGCTCAGATCCGCCGGGCCGATAAACACGCCGTCGACGCCTTCTACGTCCAGGATCTGCGGCAGATTTTTCAGCGCCTCGCGGGTTTCAATCTGCACCAGCACGCACATGGCGTCGTTGGCCTGCTGCAGGTAATCGGGAATGCGGTTCCAGCGCGACGCGCGTGCCAGGGCGCTGCCCACCCCGCGAATGCCCGCAGGCGGGTAGCGGGTGGCACGTACCGCCAGACGCGCTTCGTCGGCGTTTTGCACCATCGGCACCAGCAGGGTTTGTGCACCCACGTCCAGCAGCTGTTTGATCTGCACCGGGTCGTTCCACGACGGGCGGACCACCGGCTGGCTGGGATAAGGGGCGATAGCCTGCAGCTGGGTTAAGACGGTCTGCACGCTGTTCGGCGCGTGCTCGCCGTCGATCAGCAGCCAGTCGAATCCTGCTCCGGCCAGCAGCTCGGCGCTGTAGCTGCTGGTCAGCCCCAGCCATAACCCAATTTGCGGACGGCCTGCTTTCAGCGCCGCTTTAAATGCGTTTTGCATCGTGCTCTCCTAGACAAAACGGCAGCTGATGGAGCCCATGTTGCCGTAATCGACGTGGAAGGTGTCGCCTCTGCTGGCGGGCACCGGGCGGGTAAACGAGCCGCCGAGAATGATTTGGCCAGGCTCAAGCTGCACGTCGTACGGCGCAAGCTTGTTGGCCAGCCACGCCACGCCGTTGGCCGGGTGGTTCAGGACACCTGCGGCCACGCCGGTCTCTTCGATCACGCCGTTGCGGTAGAGCAGGGCGGAGATCCAGCGCAGGTCCAGCTCGTCGGGCTTAATCGGACGGCCGCCGAGGATCACGCCCGCGTTGGCGGCGTTATCGGAGATGGTGTCGAAGACCTTGCGCGGACGCTGGGTCTCCGGGTCGACGTTGTGGCAGCGGGCGTCGATCAGCTCCAGCGCGGGGATGACGTAATCCGTGGCGTTATAGACGTCGAAGATCGTGCAGTTCGGGCCGCGCAGCGGTTTTGCCAGCACGAACGCCAGCTCCACTTCAATGCGCGGGACGATAAAGCGATCGACGGGAATGTCGCTGCCGTCATGGAAGAACATGTCGTCCAGCAGCGCGCCGTAGTCCGGCTCGCTGATCTGCGAGCTGGCCTGCATCGCTTTAGAGGTGAGGCCGATCTTGTGGCCCTTCAGCACGCGGCCTTCGGCGATCTTCAGGCTCACCCATTCGCGCTGGACGGCGTAGGCGTCTTCAATCGTAATCTCCGGATAGTCCAGCGAGATCGCGCGGATCTGCTCCCGGGACTGTTCCGCCTGATGCAGACGATGGGCGATCAGGGTATGGGTATGTTTGTCGAGCATGGCGATATCCTTCATGCGGCTGTTGCCGGGTGGCGCTGCGCTTACCCGGCCTACGTTCGAGCCGTTGTAGGCCCGGTAAGCGAAGCGTCACCGGGCGGAAAAGATGTCTACTTAAACAACGCGTGCACGTTGTTCTGTTTGTAATTGAGCGTCGGGTGCAGTTCGTCGAGCTCAAACGACAGCGCCAGGTAGCGGCTCGCCATCAGCGCCGCGAAGTGCGCTTTGATAAGCCCAAACAGCATCTCCCCCACGGCCTCCCGGCTCTCCAGACTGCGCCCGGCACCAATCTTCAGCGTCATATGGACAAAGGCGTAATCGTGCTTGCCGTCGGCCATCTGCCAGGTGTCCAGCCAGTGGGCGCGGCTGCGGATACCGCCGATAGGGAAGATGCCCGTGGCGGCGAGCGCCTCGTTCACTTTGGCGAACAGCCCCGGCAGGTCTGCCTGCTCGCGGATGTTGTCGGTACATTCAGCAATAAAGTGCGGCATGGTGGCTCCTTAGGCGGGCAGGGGGAAAACGGCGTTGACCTGGCCGGTGCCGGAGCTGGCGAACAGCTCGGTGAGAAACTCCACCTTGCCGTCGTATTTGTCCCAGCCGAGCATGCCCAGCAGCATCACCGTGTCGTGCATATTGCCCTCGCCGTAGCAGTAGTCGGCGTACTCCGGCAGCATGCTGCAGAATTCTTTGAACTGACCCTCGCGCCACAGCTTCACCACGCGCTCGTCCATCTGGCGGTCGAACTCCCGGGTGTAGCTGTTCATCCCTTCCTCGGCGCGCTGGTCGTCGATAAAGCGGTGCGACAGCGAGCCGCTGGCGAGCACCGCCACGGTGCCGTCGTATTTTTCAATGGCGCTGACGATGGCCTCGCCCAGCCTGCGGCTGTCGGCGAAGTCGTGAACCGTGCAGAACGCCGAGATGGAGACCACCTTGAAGTGCTTATCCGCGTTCATGTAGCGCATTGGCACCAGCGTGCCGTACTCAAGCTTGAGGCTCGGAATGTTGTGCGCTTTGGCGCGCACGCCAAGCTTCACCGCCTCGTCGGCAATCAGCTGGCCGAGTTCCGGGTTGCCGTCGTAGTCGTAAGTCATGTCGCGAATAAAGTGCGGCAGCTCGTTGCTGGTGTAGACGCCCGAAAAATGGTCCGCACAGTTGATGTGGTAGGCGCTGTTCACCAGCCAGTGGGTGTCGAAGACGATAATGGTATCGACGCCCAGCTCCCGGCAGCGCTTGCTGATCTCTTTGTGTCCGTCGATGGCGCCCTGGCGGCAGCCGTGGTTTTTACCCGGCAGCTCGGAGAGATACATCGACGGCACGTGGGTGATTTTTGCCGCTAACGCTAATTTACCCATTTTCAGATCCCCCACTTTGGAATCGGATGGTCGCCCATGGAGATGCAGACGTTCTTCATCTCCGCGAACACCTCGAAGCTGTACTCGCCGCCCTCGCGGCCGGTGCCGGAGGCCTTCACGCCGCCAAACGGCTGGCGCAGATCGCGCACGTTCTGGGTGTTCACGAACACCATGCCCGCTTCGATATTGCGCGCCAGACGGAGCACTTTGCTGACGTCCTGGGTCCAGATGTACGACGCCAGGCCGTACTCCACGTCGTTGGCCAGGCGCAGCCCTTCTGCTTCGTCCTTGAACGGCAGCAGGCAGGCCACCGGCCCGAAGATCTCCTCCTGCGCCACGCGCATGCGGTTATCAACATCCGCCAGCACGGTCGGGCGCAGGAAGTTGCCGCATTTCAGGTGTGCAGGCAGATCGACCGGTTTGTCCGGGCCGCCCGCCAGCAGGGTTGCGCCTTCCTCGATACCGAGGCGGATATAGCCGGAGACTTTCTCCCAGTGCTGTTGGCTGATGAGCGCGCCAATCTGGGTGTTCGGATCGGTCGGATCGCCCACGCGCAGGCGGTTGGCGCGCTCGGCAAAGCGCTTGACGAATTCCGGGTAGATGCTCTGCTGGATAAAGATGCGCGAGCCGGCGGTGCAGCGCTCACCGTTGATGGAGAAGATGGTGAACAGGGCGGCGTCCAGCGCGCGCTCGATATCCGCGTCTTCAAAAATCAGTACCGGGGATTTGCCGCCCAGCTCCATGGAGTACTTCTTCAGCCCGGCGTTTTTCATGATGTTGCGTCCGGTGGCGGTGCCGCCGGTGAAGGAGACCGCGCGCACGTCGTGATGCCGCACCAGCGCATCGCCTGCCGTCGCGCCGTAGCCCTGAACGACGTTCAGCACGCCCGCCGGAATACCCGCTTCGAGGGCCAGTTCGCCCAGACGGTCGGCGGTCAGCGGGGAGAGCTCGGACATCTTCAACACCGCGGTATTACCTAAGGCCAGACAGGGCGCGACCTTCCAGGTGGCGGTCATAAACGGCACGTTCCACGGCGACACCAGCGCGCAGACGCCCACCGGCTGCACCAGGGTGTAGTTGAGCATCTTGTCGTCAACCGGATAGGTCTTGCCGTTCATTTGCTGGCACACCTCGGCGAAAAATTCGAAGTTGTGCGAGGCGCGCGGGATCAGCACGTTTTTGGTCTGGTGGATCGGCAGCCCGGTATCGGCGGTTTCCATGGCGGCGATCTCCGGCACGTTCTGGTCGATCAGATCGCCCAGACGACGCATCAGGCGCGCGCGCTCCTTCATCGGCAGGTTGGCCCACTTCGGGAACGCCTCTTTGGCGGCGGCAACGGCCTGATGGATTTCGGCTTCACCGCCGGAGGCCACTTCAGCCAGGACCTCGCCGGAGGCCGGGTTAGTGGTGTGGAAGTAGTCGCTGCCCGCGACGTTTTTACCGTTGATCCAATGGTTTATCTTTTTCATTTTGCCGTCTCCTCACTCACAATTCGGTTCACCAGGCGTCCCACGCCTTCCACTTCCACCACCACCTCATCGCCCGGCACCACGTCGGAGAGCCCCTTCGGCGTGCCGGTGGCAATCATGTCGCCCGGCTGCAGGGTCATAAAGTCGCTCAGGTACGCGATCAGGTACGGGATGCTGAAGATCAGATCCGCCGTGGTGCCTTCCTGGCGCAGCTCGCCGTTGACGAAGGTGCGCAGGGCGAGGTTGTGCGGGTCGGGAATGGCTTCTTTTGGCACGATGTTGGGGGAAATGGGGGTCAACCCGTCGCGGCTTTTCACCCGCAGGTTCGGGCGGTAGTAGTTTTCCAGGTAGTCGCGGATGGCGTAGTCGTTGCAGACCGTATAGCCCGCAACATAGTCCATCGCCTCGGCTTCGCTCACCTTACGCGCCGTTTTGCCGATGACCACCACCAGCTCCGCTTCATAGTGCATGTACTCGACGTTGTTCGGGCGCACCGACGTCTGGTTGTCGCCGTTGAAGGTGTTCGGCGCTTTGATAAAGACCAGCGGCTCGGTGGGCGGCTTGAAGTCCAGCTCGCTGGCGTGATCGGCATAGTTCAGACCGAGGGCAAACAGCGTGGCATGCGGCGGCGTGCGGTGTGTGTTAGCGACGTCGCGCTCATCCACCACCGGGTTTTCCAGCGGCGGAAACCCCTCCGCCAGAATACGCACGCGATCGCCCGGGCGGATCTCAACGCGGCTGTGCGGGGTACCGAGCAGGATCGCATCGCCGGGATTAAGGGTGGCGAACTCGCTCAGGGCGCTCAGCAGTTCGGCAGCGTTACGCTGCAGATCGGCGGTGTTCCAGTGGTCCGCTTCGCGGCCGTTGATCTCGGTGATGATGGTCAGGTTGTCCACGTGATCAACGGCGACCGGTTCGCCAAGCGGGCAGAATCCGTCCCGGCATTTGGCCTTGATGGCCGGGCGGTAGAAGCTCTCTTCCGGCAGGCTCACCTCGTTGGCGAGCGCGTATCCCGCAATATATTCCGCTGCGTCCTCCATGCGCACCTTGCTGACGGTTTTGCCCACCACCAGCGCGACCGTGGCGCCGCTCAGCACCGTTTCCCCCTGCGGGAACGGAATGGGCTCGCCTGCGCGAATCACGGTGTTATGCGGTTTGATAAACCACACCGCCGTTTTCGGCGGCGTGTTGTAGGGGGCTTTTTCAAACGCCTCACGCCAGGCTTCGCGCTGGCTTTGATGGTTGAGGGCGACGGCAAAAACGGTACCTTTCATTCACATACTCCTCAGGCCGGAGGTCCGGTTTGGATTTCATTAATATGTTAATGATCTGGTTTTATGCTTTTGCTGTTTGTTTCGCAATCAGAAGTGAAAAATTTGTGATATGAATAACAATAAATTTACATATTCTTTTTTATGCATAGTAAAATCAGTTGGTTAATAAAATTAATGGGTTTCTGTTAGACTTTTTGGCAGAAAACGTGTTGTTTATAAAAACATCTTTTCGTGTTTGTTTACTTGTTAATGATGTGAAGGGAACAGGCTATGCATGATTCATTAACCATCGCGCTGCTGCAGGCGCGGGAAGCGGCGATGTCCTACTTCCGCCCGATTGTGAAGCGCCATAATCTTACCGAGCAGCAGTGGCGTATTGTGCGCGTGCTGGCTGAACATCCGTCGATGGATTTTCACGATCTGGCGTTTCGCACCTGCATCCTGCGCCCGAGCCTGACCGGCATCCTGACGCGCATGGAGCGCGACGGTCTGGTGCTGCGCTTAAAGCCGGTGAACGACCAGCGCAAGCTGTACGTCTCGCTGACCAAAGAGGGCAATGCGCTGTATGAGCACGCCCAGGCGCAGGTGGAAGAGGCGTATCAGCAGATTGAGGCGGAATATACGCCGGAGAAGATGAAACAGCTGACGGCGCTGCTGGAAGAGTTTATTGAACTCGGAAACCGTCATAACGCAGCGCGGGATGAAGAGTAAAAACCACAAATTCCAGGATGAATTTCGTAAAGTTTTCCCTTTCCAGGCCGAAAATTCTGTATCTGTCTGAGGAAAGAGAAAACATGTTAAACCGTATCAAGATTGTCACCAGCTTAATGCTGGTTTTAGCGATATTTGGCCTTTTACAACTCACATCCGGTGGTCTTTTCTTTAATGCTCTGAAGAATGACAAAGAGAATTTCACCGTCCTGCAAACCATTCGCCAGCAACAGTCCACGCTGAACGCCAGCTGGGTAGCGTTGCTGCAAACCCGTAATACCCTGAACCGCGCGGGTATCCGTTACATGATGGATCAGAGCAATATCGGCAGCGGCGCGACCGTGAACGATTTGATGCAAATCGCGTCTGCGTCTCTGAAACAGGCGGAAAAAAACTGGGCTGCCTACGAAGCCCTGCCGCGCGATCCGCGTCAAAGCGATGCGGATGCCATGGAGATCAAGCGTAACTATGATATTTACCACGGCGCGCTGGCGGAGCTGATCCAGCTGCTGGGCGCGGGCAAAATCAACGCCTTCTTCGACCAGCCGACCCAGAGTTACCAGGACGGTTTTGAGAAGCAGTACGTGAGCTACCTGCAGCAGAACGACAAGCTGTACCAGATGGCGGTCGAAGACAGCAACAGCTCCTACAGCCAGGCTATCTGGGTGCTGATCAGCGTCCTGATTGCCGTGCTGGTGGTGATCGTGGCCGTCTGGCTGAACATCAAGCAGACGCTGATCTCCCCGCTGAATCGTCTGATCGACAACATTCGCCATATCGCCAGCGGCGACCTGGTGAAGCGTATTGAAGTTCAGGGCACCAACGAGATGGGTGAACTGGCCGACTCACTGCGCCATATGCAGGGCGAGCTGGTGCGTACCGTTGGCGACGTGCGTAACGGCGCGAATGCGATCTACAGCGGCGCGAGTGAAATCGCGATGGGCAACAATGACCTCTCCTCCCGTACTGAACAGCAGGCCGCTTCCCTGGAAGAGACCGCTGCCAGCATGGAGCAGCTGACGGCGACCGTTAAGCAGAACGCCGAAAACGCCCGTCAGGCGAGCCATCTTGCCCTGAGCGCCTCCGAAACCGCGCAGAAAGGCGGCAAAGTGGTGGATAACGTGGTGCAGACCATGCGCGATATCGCGGGCAGTTCGCAGAAAATTGCCGACATTATCAGCGTGATCGACGGCATTGCTTTCCAGACCAACATCCTGGCACTGAACGCGGCGGTAGAAGCGGCGCGTGCGGGCGAGCAGGGCCGCGGTTTTGCGGTGGTAGCAGGTGAAGTGCGTAACCTGGCCCAGCGCAGCGCCCAGGCGGCACGCGAGATCAAGAGCCTGATCGAAGACTCCGTGGGTCGCGTGGAAGTGGGTTCAACGCTGGTCGAAAGTGCCGGTGAAACCATGGGTGAGATCGTGAATGCAGTCACCCGCGTCACGGACATCATGGGTGAAATCGCCTCTGCGTCTGACGAGCAGAGCCGCGGTATCGACCAGGTCGGTCTGGCGGTGGCAGAGATGGATCGCGTGACCCAGCAGAACGCCTCGCTGGTGGAAGAGTCTGCCGCAGCGGCAGCCGCACTGGAAGAGCAGGCAAGCCGTCTGACGCAGGCCGTGGCGGTGTTCCGCATTCAGCAGGAGCAGATGAAAGCGCGCGAGTTCGCTTCTGCGAAAACCGTTGCAGCACCGGCGATGGCGCGTAAAACGGTTACCGCTGATGCAGGTGATAACTGGGAAACGTTCTAACGCCGTAAGTTGTGCCGGGTGGCGGCTGCGCCTTACCCGGCCTACGGTTCGTGGCTTTTGCCGGGTGGCGGCTGCGCCTTACCCGGCCTACGGTTCGTGGTTTTGCCGGGTGGCGGCTGCGCCTTACCCGGCCTACGGTTCGTGGTTTTGCCGGGTGGCGGCTATGCCTTACCCGGCCTACGGTTCAGGGTTTTGTAGGCCCGGTAAGCGCAGCGCCACCGGGCGATATTACAGAGGCAGGCGCATGGCGCAGCGCGTTTCATACACGAAACCGTGCGCTGTCTCTTCTTCCCTTTTCTGACGCAGTTCAGGCGTCAGCGTCGTCATTTTTTCAAACCCCAGCCGTGCATAGAACGGCGCATTCCACGGGACGTCCCTGAACGTCGTCAGCGTCAGCGCTGTCAGCCCTCTGTTACGGGCATGGTCTGCCACGCAGGCGATGAGCTGCCTGCCGATCCCTTTTCCCTGCCAGTCCAGATCAACCGAGAGTTCGACAATAAACAGTGATGACGGATGGGCTTCGGCAAGGATAAACCCGACGGGGTGGTCGTTTGCCAGCGCCAGCCAGCTTAGCCCACGTTCGACATAGCCGAGGTGTTGCTCAGCGGAAATGACCTCGCCGTCGGCAAGCCAGGCGAGTGCCGGGAAGTCACGGAAGCGCCCGGCCGCCGCGCGTTCAATGGCGGACAGGGCAGCAACGTCGTTGCGGGTGGTGGGGCGAATGCGAATAGTCATGGCGGCAAGTATAACCTGACCCGTCGACATTATTCCGAGCAGATAAGCACCGGCGAATAGAAATTGCTGATCACCAGCGCGTCTTCCGGCGTGCGCTCGATCGTCAGAAGCCTTTTATTGCCCAGCGTCAGGCCGGCAACGTATTTTTCAAAGACCCCGGGCGGCATGGCGTCATGGCTAAAACGCTCCACTTTTTGAATAGCGATCTCATACAGTTCGCCCTCCACGTGACGCCATTTAAACATCTCCTGGCGGGAAACCTCCCAGCTGCGTGGGGCATTCACCACGCTGCCGTTAACCGTGATGTACCCCGTTTTGTCGGGATGAAAACGCATAATGATCTCACCGTCAAAGGTGAAATCGTGACTGTCGCGCCGGTCGGAGAAGGTCAGGTTTCCGTCACAGGCCACCGACAGCGGGGGCGTGTGAAAGTACCACGCCAGCACGGTGCCCAGCAGCAGCAGGTTGAGGATCAGGATTAGCCAAACTTTTTTGTGTCTCATATCACCACTCGTAATAGTAAAGCGTACGACAGGCGCTGGCTTTACCCTGCGTGAGGGAACATTGGGAGAGCACCAGCCGCCCTTCGTGGCCGTAGAAAAGCGTTCTCTGAATGTGCATGTAGAAAATTGAATTTTTCAGGCACGGAAGATGGCCGTCCTTCTGAAGCGTTTGCGCCAGCGTAATCGCCTTCCCGTGAAACACGTCCGCCAGCGGCGTAAAGGTGTAGACCGGACAGGTGCCAATGTGCGTCAGCAGATGGATCTCCCGCTGTGAATTTTCCGGCTTGATGAGCGCGATCCAGAGGCATAGCGCAACGACGACCAGCGTGAGCGCGCCGCAGAACAGCCATTCCGGGCGAACGCGCCATGCAGGTTTCGCCGTTTCGGCGGTCGGCGGAGCCTCCTCCAGCGGAGTGACCGTGACATCGGCGCTGAGCATAAAGCCCGTTTTCGGTACGGTAACGATAAACAGCGCGTCGGGAAGCAGTGTCGCCAGCATCTTGCGCAGAATGCTGATGTACTGGTTTAAGGAGTTGTTAGACCCCTGGAGCCCTCGCCGATCCCAGACTTCCTGGAGAAAGGTTTCCCGTTCAACCACGTTCCCATGATGCTGAACCAGCAGCTTCATGATGGTATTGGCCGTACAGGTGAGGAGTTGCGCATCCTCATCCGGCGCATTGATAAGAGAAACAGAACCGTCCTCGTCGTTGTAGACGATGGCGTCAGCAAGCAGGTATTTCATAAGTTCTTGTAATAAAAACAGAGATAACGAATAAAAAGAGAAGGCTTACGCCTTCCGGGCAGCACTGCTGGCTATTTTAACGCCACTGTTACCGATAACATTGATCCAGACAGGATTTTGGGTGATTTAATAAGTCAGGGTGATAATCACGTCATCAATAAATTCCCCGGTGCCGGTTAGCGGCTGCGCCGGGACCTCGCCGTAAACGGTGTAGTTCTGGGTGCCGCCAGCGGGATTGGTGACCTGCAGCGCATCGCCGCTGCTTTGATCTCCCCAGCGTTGCGTGGCCGCCTCATCCTGCCAGAGCCCGTAGCGCAGGCACTGGCCCTCGCTGTTGCAGAGCTGCCGCTGGTTACCGCTGGCATGGTTGCCTTTGCCCATGGCAAGGGTGAACGCGGTTCCGGCCGGACAGCGCGTGGTCAGGGTGGCGGTGGAACGCGTCGGACGCAGGGTCGCGGTGCTGGTCAGGGTGCCGAAGTTAAGGGGCGTTACGCGCTCGATGTAGCATCCCTGGCTGATTTCGGCCTGCGCGCTGGTGCCGCCCTGCACCTGCTCCCCCTCTGCGGAACCGTCCGAGCAGTTTTGCAGGGCATCCTGACGCAGGGCGCTGTGCCAGGCGATACGCAGATTCATGTTGTAGTTGTAATAGTGGTAGGCCGGAAGCTGGCTTTGCCCTGCCGGAATGGTGGCGATAAGCGGAAAGGTACCGCTGACGTTGGCATTGCTTTCCGCAGCCAGAGTCTGCTGAATCAGGTTCCCGCTGCTGGCAGGCCCCAGCTCCTGAGATCGCGCTGCACCGTTCAGCAGGCGGAAGAGGAGGGTGTACTGTTTCCCCTCCTGATCCCCCGGCGAGATCATCTCAAAGGGCGGGGCGTCTACGCTGCTCAGGCAGACGTTGATATATTCCGTCCTGCCCTCGTTGTCGGCCTGGCAGCTAAACTTGACCTCGGTGTTGACGGAGGTGGTATTGCCCGCCACGACGTTGCCAAAGTTAATGGCGGGCATGGAGGTTATCCAGCAGGCTGCCGCCATCGCCTTCACGGACAGGGCGAGCAGCAATAATAACGGCGCTCTTAGTGACACAGTTGTTCTCCGATATTCTGTATAGATGACCCGGTGCGCGGCGCCGGAAGCGTGACCCGGCACTCCCCCTCACCGGTCTTCACCACCAGCTCACCCGGCAGCGGCGGATTTTCAAGCCAGATAAAGCCGTCGCGTCCCACGATGGTGGCACCCAGCGGCGTTGACACGACGCTGCCCAGCGGGAGCGGCCTGCGGCGGCCGTCGACCAGCCGAGCCTGAACCGTGACGGCGTGATGGACGTTAAAATCGACTTTGACCGCGCTGCTGTTGCCCGGTCTGGCATGCATGTCGGTGACGGGGGCGATCACATCGGCGGGCAGATCGAGCGGGTTAATGCTGACTTTGCTGTTGTGGTAGCGCGGCAGGTCGGTCAGCAGGAGATAACCGTCCTCATCCGTTTCACCGGCCGGGCGGTTTTCCAGCATCACCGGTACGTGCCCAACACCGTGCGTGGAGACCAGCGCCATGCCCTGCTGGATGTAGCGCAGCGCGTGCAGGCTGCCGTCCAGCAGCGTCAGGCTACCTTCGGCGGAGGCGTACTGGTTGCCCTGGCTGGCACCTTGCTGCAACCCAACGTGCCATTCGCCCGCTCGGCCCAGATAGCCTACGTCCGCATATTTTTCACGTCGTTCGCCAAAGCCCTGGCCCAGCTCCCATGACCAGCCGCCGGCCTCATCGTCCGGCTGGTGGCGGTAATCCATGCGCGGCGTATCCCGGCTGGCCTGAGCGGAGAGCGTGTCCTCGCGACCCAATGGGACGGAAAACAGCAGCTGAACGTGACTCGACGCATCCGTAAACGAGCGGGTGTAGCTCAGCGTGGTGGAGATGTGTGCCGGCAGCGATACCGACCAGGAGGCGTTGAGGTAACGCTCTGTGCTGCCCTGAATGTTCTGCTGTACCCAGCCCGCGCCCACGGTACCGAAATGGGGGATGGACTGGCTTACCCACACGCTGTCGCTGCGCCTGACGGGCGCGGCACCGCTCATGCGAGCGTTGTCGGCGAAATCCGCTTCGGTACGGACGGTGCTGGCAGAAATGCCCGTTCCTCTGCCGTTCCACTGCCAGCCGAGGCCCCACTGAACGCCCTGACCGTAAGGGCTGTCGCTCACGGCAACGTGCTGGCTGAGCACCCCTACGGCGGGGGAGACCAGCCAGTCAGCGCCCGTGCCCACGTTGTGCAGCCTGCGCTGCTGCTCCGTATGCAGTGCCAGCGTCAGGTGATTATTCACCCCATAGCGCCAGCCCGCGTCCAGCAGCGGCGAGGCGGCATAGTCGTCGGAATGCAGGGCGTAGTTTTCGCGCATCCAGCCGATGTCCAGCGAACCGCTGCTGAGCCCTTCCGCCAGCATGCCCGGCGCGCCGTAGAGATCGAGCTGTACGGCGCGACGCTGGCCGTTGATATCGGTAATGACCACCTCCGCCTGCCCGCTTCCGGTGAAGGAGGGCAGGGTATCCAGCAGAAAGTCTCCCGGCGTGACGCGCTGGCTGCTCTGCTTAAGGCCGTCGATATACAAATCGACCGTGGAAGGCAGCACGGCGGTGTCGCTGTAGCGACTGCGCGGTTCGGTATTGAGCTGGGGATTGAGCTCAAAGTTACGTGCCCAGTGCAGCCCGCCAAAGCGCACCTGTCGGCTCCAGCGGGTACCGGTGGTGACGCTGTCGCCCAGCGCCAGCGTGGTCAGCGAGTCGGTGTTGTCCCACTGCCAGCGGGTTTCGAGACGCGTGTGGGTCGGTCGACCGGCGCTGTTTTCCTCCCCGGCATGGCTTGAAAAACTGCTGCTGAACGTTCCGGGCAGCCCGCCGGACGCGGTCAGCATGGTCTGGGCGTTAAGCTGGCGCTTCCCCTGTACGTCGCTGGCGTAGAGCGCGTATCCGAGCGTATAGGCGCTGACGGGCTGCGCATCGGGATAGCGGTACATCGGCGCGGGCTTTGAGACGGTCAGATGCTGCTGGCCTTCGAGCGCGTCGGCCTCTGCGGTAATTGACACCTGCTGGGACAGCACGTCGAGATTGACCTTCAGGCCCGGCAGGGAGGTCAGCTCAACCCACCCGGCGCGATCCTCCGGGGCGTGAAGCCCCAGCTTTTTCATGTCGCTGCGGCTTATCCATAGCGCATTATCCACCACCCGGCAGGCCCAAAGTTCGCCTCGCGGGGCGTGGTTCACGGTAATGGCCAGCCATTGCACGGTGTCGGCGGGGTCAGTCCGGGCTGACAGCATGAGCGGTAGCCAAAACAGGAGCGCGAGAAGCGAGCGGGCGCAGAGGTATCTGGCTGGCATGATGGTCATCATTGAGATAGACGCGCAGCGTGCTGAGCGCGTGACGTGTGGGCTGCTTGAGCGATAAAAGGGCGGTTTGTCCCGGGAGCACATAGCCCGCCAGGCCTTTAATCGACCCTACAACTTTCCTATCGGCCGTCAGGGCCTCAAGGTGGCTCAGGCGGATGTGGCGGTTTCCGGCGTTAAAGCAGCGGAGAGTGGCCGGTATGTCTGCCTGCTCACAGCTCAGGGCATCGTGGCTGACGGGCGCGCTCTGGTTCCGGGCAATAAACACCGGAATCGAGTAGCGCAGCAGGAAGTGTACCGCGGAGGGGTTGGCGGCACGGGACGCGGCGTCCGGCAGTTCGTCGATGACCAGCCGGTAACTTTGTTCCTGCGCACGGTTGCCGGGCTGCATGACGATAATGCGCACCAGCTGCTGCTGGCCCGGCGCCAGTGATGTCATCGCCGGGCTGGTGACCACCTCCCCGGTGGCCACCAGCACATCTTTACCGTTTTTTTGCGTCCATTCGTACACCCGAATCTGCGCATGGATAGCCGCTTTCCCACTGTTAGTGAGATAGACCGCCGCTGCCCGCTGGTCGCTCTGCAGATCGAGCGTTACCGGGGCCACCTGAAGCGTGGCGGCCAGCGCGTAGCGTGACAGCAGCGCCAGCATCATGAGCCACAAAATGAAGCAGGGAAGGTAACGACGCACGATCAATACTCCAGTTTTAACGTGATATCGTCGCTGTAGTTCCCTGCCTGGGCGGTTGTCAGCGCCCCGGCGTCAATGACGCCATACAGCGTTTCCTCCTGTTCCGCTCCGTTGCCGGTATCGTCCAGGCCATTCGTACCGGTGATTTGCGTCTGTTTGCCTTCGTCAGCAAAGAGCTTCCACGCAATCTTCTGCGCGCCCGTTTCGCCATTTTCCGGCTTCAGCCAGAAGGTACCGTTTTCGCCGTCGTTGCTGGTGGCGGTGAGGGTGAACGGCGTGCCGTTGGTACAAACGATATCGACCTGCGTTTTGGCCTGGATTTCGCTCGACTCATCGGAGCCGTGACGCGAGAAGTTAAGATCGTTGGCTTTGAGGGTGCACGACTTCACGACTTCAAGTGAGACGTGCATCGTCGCGCTTGCGGTACTGTCTGCGGCGATCGCAGCAGCAGGAAGCAGGAGAGCGGAACAACATACAACGGTGGGAATAATTTTCATGATCTTATTTCCTGACGTGAGTAACAGTGCAATTACAAAGCGAATGACTGAGCGTCCAGCAGGCAGCGTTTTTGATGGCATTTCGCCAGGTTGTGGCAGCAAAAAGTGGGGCAGGGCCATAAACAGGCGTTGCCGCGCAGAACGATGACCCGATCGCCAGCATTCGGAATGAAAGGGGTCATTTTCTCCCCCACAGATAGCCCTGGCCGTAATCGGCCTCGCTGGCGCGGGCCAGCGCGAAATCACCCGCGGTTTCGATGCCTTCGATCAGCACCTTGCTGGCGACGCGCTTGCACTCGCGGGTGAGATGCAGAAACTTCGCCTGCTCGGTCCGTCCGTTCCAGAAGGTATGTTTGTCAATTTTGATGCCGCAGAAGCGGATCTGGCTGGTCAGCAGGTCGGGAAGAAGGTCTTCGCAGACATCGTCTGCCCACACTTCTACCCCCCACTGATGGAGCGTCGCGATGCATTTTTGCAGCACCCGGCTTTGCGTATCGTCGAGTTGGACCATCGTATGGAGATCGGTGATCTCGATAGCAAGTCTCTCCGGGCACGGGGTTTCTTCTTTTAGCCTGTCGAGGAAGTCCGTTTCCAGCAGTAAATCCGATGTCGCATTGAGATAATACTTGTCGCCATCCTTGCAAAACATGGCGTGACGAAGCTGCGCAAAGAAGTGCGCTTTACGCTGCGTCGCCGACATCGAGCCAAAGTAATCTTCAAGATTGACGTTGGGCTTTGCCGTGGACAATACCTCCCAGGCAATCACATTTTCACTGCGCAGTGCCCGGATGGATTCGAACTTATAGCCGGTTAGCATGATAAACGTGCGTAACGCTCCGTGGTGATTTCAGGAGCTGCACATTTTATGGATTTGGTTTTTGGCAGGATATTTATAGATAAAAATGGCTTATATAAAGTGTTTTTATCTAATTTATAAGAATTATATAGGATTATTTGTTTTCATAAGCGCCCGGCAGAACGCCGGGCGCGACGCGCATTAACCCGCTTTGCTGATGATTTTGATTTCGACCATGCCGATCCCGAGCTCACGCGGTGAGTGACCAAGGATATTCCCCTCGTTCGTGGACTGCGGGTCCGGCGGCACGATGACCAGGGTATTGCTGCGTGAAGGATTCTCAAAATGCAGCGTGTGCGTGCTCACGTCGTTTCCAAGCGTTAACGTCTGCTCCCGATCGCCCACGCGCACGGGGACGGGCTTGTTAGCATTCGGCCCATAGGCCCTGGCGGTGATCACCAGGTCGAACTGTTCCGGCAGGGGATGGGTGTACTCAATTTTCACCTCATTGCCCAGCTGCGCGTTGGACCAGCGTCCCCAGGACTCCGGCCGCGAGATGCCGCTAAACTGTTTCACTTCTTCCGGCGCGCCGGCCACGTTAAAGATAAAGCTGTCCGCTTTGTAGCGAATATCGTTGTCGACGATTTTCAGCATGTCGACGTTACGCTGATAGCGCGCGGTATCAATCACCGTATCGTTGAAGGCGGTTTTGCCTTTCCAGTTTGCCTTATCCACGTGCTGCACGGTTTGCTCGCCGCCGAGCTGGCCCTGAGAAACACACCAGTCGGTAGAGAGCGCCAGCGGCTGCGACCAGAGCTGGCCCATTTTGTAGCACCGGTCGACCCAGACGAAGTTATCGCGTGGCGCAAAATCGGCCAGCTGATAGCGCAGCGGCGCGGAATACTCGCTTTCTGGCAGCGGCTCAACGCGACCCTCCGACACGCGTACCAGCAGCGGCAGGCGGAAGTTGCTGCCCGAGAAGGCAATGGTGTTTTTATCCCGATCGACGGTGAAGTCCTTCATCTCTTTCGGGAAGTTCCACAGACGGATGATGTCGGGCTTCCAGGCGAGGATTTTTTCCTTCATGTTGAGGAACACTTCCGACAGGGATTGCCCCGACAGCGTGCTGCGGCCCAGGCCAATAAAGTTGTCGCCGCCCAGGATGTCTAGCACGGTGGCGCCGTTATCCATGGAGTTGCGTTTGGTGGCGATCTCCTCCTGCTGCGGCTGGTCGCCGCGCAGGACGAAGAACAGATTGCTGCGATCCTGCTTGTTGAGCTGGTCCCACGCGCTGTTTTTCATCGCCAGATGGTCAGACGAGACGACGATGACGGTGTTTTTAAACCAGGGCGAGGCTTTGATTTTCTCGACCAGCGCGGCAATGTGCTCCTGACTGCAGGTGACGGCGCTAAATGATTTATTGTTTTTACCATCAATGTCATAGCTTTTGCGCTTGCAGGTGCGCGAGACGAACCCGTCAGGATGGTGAGTGTCCACCGTCAGCGCAAAGAGAGAGAAACGCTTGCCCGCGCGGGACAGCTCCTCGAATTTCTTCCAGGTTTCGTCGAGTACCGTATCGTCATAGAAGCCCCAGTCGTTGCGGTAGCTCGGATCGGCAACCGTCGTTTTTAACTCTTCTGAGCCGTACAGGTGGTCAAAACCGTGGGATTTCAGGAACACATCTTTTCCGGCGAAGCGCAGGTTTGCTCCCTGCACAAAATAGTTTTCGTAGCCGGAGTTTTTCAGGATATCGCCGAGGCAAATATTCTGCGGGAAGAAGGTCGACATGGAGGCTGAGGCGTTACCTTCAAAAGGCGCGAACAGCGGGATACCACACTGGGAGGCAACCATACCGGCAATCGTGTAATCCGTACCGGGCAGCTGCATGGTGTGGCTGAAATCGAGACCTTCATTTTTCAGCGCACCCAGATCTGGCGTCAGGTCCGGGAAGGCATCGTTATCAAAGTAGGTGCGCTCCAGGCTTTCACCGTAGATATAGACCAGGTTGAGCGTCGGGTTAGCGATCGTTTTCGACGGCTCTTTGTAGTAAGCCGCGAAATCCGGATCGCCATCGCGCGACTGGGATTTCACCAGTTCGGTGATCTGATGGAACGCCGGGCTGGCGTCGACGGAGGCCAGCGCCAGGAATAACGCCAGCAGGCTGTAACCATGATGGTGCGGATGATGGCGACGTCGACGCAGCACCCAGGCCAGTGCGCCAAAAATGGTGACCAGCGCAACGACAAGGCCGAGCCCCGGCAGAATGTACTTGCTTACACCCGCGCCCGTCAGGCTGTTTGTCAGCGTGTAGAGCACCGCATCGTTAATGCCGTCACCGGTAAAGTAATCGCTGGCGTATAAGGTAATGTTTAAAATAATAAAAATGCCGAGCACCACCAGCGTGGCGATAAACCACCAGGTGTGACGGCCGGCTTTCCAGGCGTAAACGCCGACAGAAGCCAGAAAAAGGATAAGAGACAGGAATTCAGACAACAGCATATCCTCGTGACGCCAGATGCTTCGCTGGCTAACTGTTTATTTTTTGGGTCATACAATGTAATTGCGATGTCGTTAAGCTGCAATTTTAGTGTCACGAAAGTGTGCTGTTGTTAGGATTTGGTTTAGAAAATCGTTTTTATGAAGACGTGCACATCCTGACAAACGGACGCTGAGACGGTGGCAGGCAGGAAAAACGCTCATTTAGCGCCGCGTTGCAAGACTATCGCATTAAACGCGGCGTGTTGTGGCAGAAAATGGGGTGGATCAGGAGATGAAATTAACGCCTTGTTTCAGCACCAGATCGCAGGCTTTGGTTTTCACCTGTTTGGCCAGAGAAGAGTTGCCGAGGGTGCTCAGGTTAAGCTGCTGACCGTTCTGCGCGTTAAGCAGGCCCTGAATGCCGTCCATATAGTTGGTGTCCGCTTTTTGCTCCTGGGTATCCAGACCCAGTTTACCCAGCACCTGGTTTTTCACGTTTTGCGCGTCAGTCACGGAGGCCAGTTTTTGCTTCGCGCAATATTCCAGAATCCCCGCCGCGTTGTTCATCGTGCCCGCGCTCAGGTTCTGACCGCTGTTGCCCAGCAGGCTGGTGAGGGAAGAGGCGGAGAGTCCGCCCTGCGTGCTGCTGCTCTCTTTGGTCAGCTCGTTTGCTGCGCTTGACAGAGACTCCTGCCAGGACGCCGCCTGCGCTGCACCGGTTACCAGCAGCGCGCCTAAAAAGGTGCTGATTAGAATCTGTTTTTTCATCATGGCTCTCTCAAAAAGGTCCGTTTTGGGCCGAAGGGGTTCCAGTATATACCTGCGACCTGTCGGCGATTCCTGGAACTGTCTTAATACTCTTTCCCGGTGACGCGGCTGCGGTAACTGTCCCAGTCGAAGATGACATACAGGCTGTTACCCAGCTTCATGCGGTCCATGACGCGTTCCCCCAGCAAGCGGGTCATCTCGTCGATGTTGTGGTTTGTCAGCATGCCGGTCGGGCGTTTGGACGAGGAACGGCGATCGACAATCTGGTTGATGATGACTTTTTCATAGCGGGATTCCGTCTGAACGCCAATCTCGTCGATGACCAGCAGGTCGACATTACTCAGATCGTTAAGCAGCTGTTCTTCACTGGTTTCGCGGTTGCTGAAGGTGTCTTTCATCGCGGACATGATATCGGCCACGGTGATGATCAGGACCGATTTACCGCGCAGAAGCAGCTCGTTGCAGATGGCGGCAGCCAGGTGGTTTTTGCCGGTGCCCGGCTTGCCGCTAAAGATGAAGCTGGCGATATTGCCGTCGAATTCATCCACGTACTGCCGCGCGGCGGCCAGCGCGTTCATCTGCCCGGTGGTCTCAATTTTATAGTTATCGAACGAGCAGTTCTGGTGCAGGGGACGAATACCGGAACGGTTAAAGGTGCGCTGCATTTTCATCGCCCGGTTTTCGCGTGCGAGCGCGGCGGCGCGGATCTTACCTTGCTCTTTTTGCCACGCCAGCAGCTCTTCACCGGTGGTGAAAGCAGGCTTCACGTTGGCAGGCATCATTTTTTGCAGACGTTTCATCAGGTCGCCGACGTTCTTCATTTCGCACCTCGGAATCCGCTGGGGATCTGTTTATCCGGTTCTGAAAACGCATTGATATCACGTTTTGGCTGGCCGTTGTTGCCGGCGCGGGTAATCTGGAGATGACGCGCGAGCTTTTGCTGCCACTGAATATGGGTGAACACTTTCCCTTCCGCCTGCCACCAGGCGGTAAACGCGGCAAGCTCTTCCGCGGTGGCGGGTTGGGTTAACGCAATGCCCCACAGCGCGGCCTGCCGCTGAAAATCCGCATCCGGCTGCCAGCCCGCATAGAGGGCAAATTTACCCATCGGAACGGTCACGGGAACGTTAACCGGTTCATCAAAGAACTGGTTATCCAGCGTGACATCGCTTGCCGGGCGTGACAATTGCGCTTCGATCTCCAGAAGCTGTGCCAGACGTTCCGGTGTGATTGCGTAAAACGCTGGCGCGTTGTCGGCAAAAACCGCAACCGTACCCCCTTCGGCGTGGGTCAACACACTGCGAGGGTCGCGCATAAAGGCATCAATACCAGCAATGCTGGTAGTCAGAATTCTGGAGGACATAACGCTTACTCTACTGATGACTACGGGCGTGATATGGGCTTATGGTAGCACAGAGAGGGGAAAGGGAAGGAGGGGATTTCCCCGGCGGCGCTGCGCTGACCGGGGCTACAGTTGTAGGCCTGATAAGCGCAGCGCCGTCAGGCAGTTATCACGCGATGATGTTCAGCGTGACGTCGATGTTGCCGCGGGTTGCATTAGAGTACGGGCAAACAATGTGCGCCGCATCGACCAGCTTTTTAGCTTCCGCAGGATCCATACCTTCAACATGGATGTTCAGTTTTGCTTCAATACCAAAACCGGTAGGCAGCGGGCCAATACCCACTTCGCCTTCAATAAAGGCATCTTTTGGCAGGGTAAATTTGTCGCGTGCGGCCACGAACTTCATCGCGCCCAGGAAGCAGGCAGAGTAGCCCGCGGCAAACAGCTGCTCAGGGTTGGTCACGTCTCCCCCCATGCCGCCCATCTCTTTTGGCACGCCCAGTTTGACGTCCAGTACGCCATCGGAGGAGGTGGCACGACCGTCACGGCCACCGGTGGCTTTTGCTTTGGCGGTATAAACAACTTTTTCTAAAGACATGGCAGGTTCCTCATCTTGTTTTAACGTGTGCTATTAAATAGCGTGCGATATATATGGGTAAATAATCACGCGTAAAGTATAGCGTTACGCGCGGTGTAGCTGTTGTCGCAAAAGTTCGAGCTGCTGTTTGAGCGCCAGCAGGGTGTCAGTATCACACTGCGCTGCGCACCCCACCGCATGGGGGATACCCAAAGCCTGCTGCTGGAGCTCACGTCCCGCTTCACTCAGGGTGACGGCGACCTGACGTTCGTCTTTGCGTGAACGGTGGCGGTTGATGAGCCCGGCGCTTTCCAGACGCTTCAACAGCGGCGTCAGGGTCGCAGAGTCAAGGAACAGCCGTTCACCGATGTCCGACACCGTCATATCATCCTGCTCCCACAGCACCAGCATCACCAGATATTGTGGATAGGTCAGGTTCAGCGGTGCCAGCAACTGCCGGTACAGCTTGTTAAGCGCCAGATTTGCCGAATAGAGGGCAAAGCAGAGCTGGTTATCCAGCTTGAGCGCAGCGGTTGCATCGTTCGTTTTCGCGTTCATGAGATGAATATAGATAGTGTACGATTTAATTGCAAGCAATTTTATGGGCAGGTGTAACGGAGCGCCACCTGAACGGCCATTTTGCGGTAGTGCTGGCGCTGCGCCTGTTCGTCTGCGCCTTCTTCAAACAGCAGCGTAAAGGTGTAGCTGTTGGCAACGTAGTGAAAGCTGAAGCTGCTTATCAGACGATGAAGATCGCGGGCGTCAACCGTCTCACTGAAGAGCTGTTTTTCTTTCCCCCGGCGCAGGATTTCCTCCAGCAGGTCGAGCGCGCTGCGATTGACCTGGCGGAGATAGCTCGACTGCTGCATAAAGCGGCCGCGCTGCATGTTTTCCATGCAGATAATCCGGATGTAGTCAGGGTGGCCGGCATGATAGTCAAAGGTGGCTTCAACCAGATTGACCAGCGCTTCGACCGGGGGCATTCCCGTCAGGCTTAGCGCTTTTTCACTGGCGCGAATCTGGGTGTAAACATGTTCCAGTACCAGGAGATAGAGGTTCTCTTTATTCTTGAAATGGTAAACCACCATGCGTTTGGTGGTGCCTGCTTTCTCTGCGATCTGCTCCATCCGTGCACCGTTCAATCCGTACTCGGCAAAAAGCGCGATGGCGCTCTGAAAGATTTTTTCTTTCAGGCTGGATTCTTCACTGTGCTCGGGGTGTTCGCTGCCAGGGTTAGCCACATCCTTTCCTTATTTTCACCAAACGGACCAGACGGATTATCTCCACGGCAGCGAAATAACACAAATATCAAACGCGTGGGCGTTTGCGGTACAGCCACAGGCCGGGGATCGACAGCCCGATGGAGAGCGCACCGACGATGGAGGATGCCTTAAGAAAGTTGCTCAGGAGGAGGATCATCTGAGGCTCGGTATAGCCGAAATGGCTGATTTTCACCGCGGAAATCATTGCGGTATAGGCCGATATGCCCGGGAACATCGGGATCACTG
Source organism: Enterobacter sp. NFIX58 (assembly GCF_900110475.1). Classification (NCBI taxonomy): domain Bacteria; kingdom Pseudomonadati; phylum Pseudomonadota; class Gammaproteobacteria; order Enterobacterales; family Enterobacteriaceae; genus Enterobacter; species Enterobacter sp. NFIX58. The sequence continues at coordinate 264,307 of NZ_FODW01000004.1, forward strand.
CGGCAACGGTGAACACTTTGGGATGTGCCAGGTACCAGCGCGACCACTGAATGCCGATACTGCCGACCAGCATGGAGGCCATAAATGTCGACCATTCGATGTTAAAACCCGCCGTCATCATCACCATGCGTGAGCCATGGCCAATCGCGCCCAGCAGGGCACACCACGGCAGAGCGCGTTGCGGGACGTTAAATACCATCGCGAAGCCGATGGCCGGAATCGCGGCCAGAAGCATGTCCTGCGCCAGTGCCAGCAGAAAATCGATCACGCCCATCCGCGTAGCCCCCAGAGTGTCATGGCCATGACCACGCCGATGCAGGTCGCCAGCGTCAGCAGGCTGGCGATAGCCCAGCGTGCCAGACCGGTATTGATGTGCCCTTTAAACATGTCGGCGACGGCGTTGATCAACGGAAAGCCCGGAACCAGCAGAAGCACGCTGGCGGCCATGGCAATGGTCGGGGTGTTGGCAAACTGCGGCAGACGCAGCAGCAGGCCAGAAACCGTGGTGGCGACAAATGCGGTAATGCAGAAGTTAATTTGCGGGTGCAGCTGCCGATGCGTCAGCAGCTGGCGAACATACATGGCGATACTGCTGGCGAAAAAGGTGATGATTGCTCCGTCCCATCCGCCTTTGTTGAGCTTACAAAAGCAGGCGCACGAGAGCCCTACCATCAACACGACGAGCCAGCGCGGATAACGTAATGGCTTGATCTGGTTGAACCGTTTTTCAATCTCCCTGAGATCGAGAAGCTTATGTTCAGCGAGGATGACAATGTGCTGCACTTCGGTCACGACGTGCATGTTTATGCCGCGGTCATGGTTTTTGCGCGTGGAGGTCAGGCACTGACCGTCTTTAATCGTGGTCAGCACAATGGCATTGGATGAGATGGCACTTTCGACGCTGTCCATCCCTAGCGCCAGCCCCAGCCGGGTGGAAAGCTCCTCAACCAGCGCGCTTTCCGCGCCGTGCTGGAGCAGAAAAAGACCGCACTGAATACATAGCCGCGTGATAGCACGCTGCGTTGACCGCTCTGCCTGCATGTCGTGTCCTGAAAAAGATGGAGAGGTTGCCGGTTAGCCCATAATGAGTACTTTTAGCACAAAGTGCAGTCCCTCTTGCTGTGGGCCAGATCAAGGTTTGTGCAAACAGTGGCAGGCGGTATCGTGAAAGGGGGCGGGATTAATTTATTAATGCCGTGAATTATTAATATCAAAATATAAAATATTTGTATTTAGTTATTCTAATTTTAAATTGTCGTTATTTTAATGATTCCACAATTAAATTTTATTTCGCTTTGTGAGATATTACTGCTGTTTAGGCATTTCTTAAACTAAGCATACATCTCATCTTCTGCTTGTATTAACCAGTCTTACACTCAGGGACGAAATAGTCATACGTTGATGTGTTTTAACGTTACTCATCAAATGAAAAATGGACACGGAGGGTCTATGTTGTCATTGCATGGTAAGCATGGCGTTGTCATTAGCCGGATGCCCGTGATGCAAAACGGGTTAGGGGGCGTGATGGCACGTCATTTCCCCGATTTTGAATTGAGCTATTGCCGCTCATTGCAGGAATTAACGCTGCTCCAGTTACGCCGCGCGGACGTCATTATTGCCGATATTTCAGGCGAATACAGGAATCCTCGGGGTGCGCTTGAAGAATACTACAGTTTATTGAATCAATACCGGGACATTCACTGGATCTTTTTAGTCTCGCGTCCGCTTTACCCTATTGCGGTTGAGTTACTTATGCGCCCGGAAAGTACGTTGCTTTCTGATATGGAACCCATTGAAGGCGTGGTTAACGCGATTCGGGCAGGGAGTGAGCGGGCAGAGCGGATAAGCCAGACGTTATTAACCCCGGAGCCTCAGGGCACGGAGGATGAAAGCGAACACGTTATCGCGCTTACGCACTCCGAACGTAAGGTCCTGCGTCTGTTAGGGAAAGGATGGGGGATTAACCAAATCGCCACATTGCTTAAGAAGAGCAATAAAACCATCAGTGCGCAGAAAAACAGTGCGATGCGACGGCTTTCATTACGCAGCAATGCGGATATGTACGCCTGGATCAACAGTACACAGGGAATGAGAGAGCTGAGTTTGTTGTCAGCCTATGGAGAGTTCGAGGAATGGAAAAAACCGATTCAACAAGACATATCGCCATCATCGAAAGTTGCACGATGACGGCTGTCGGGCTACAGCATCTTTTTGCGATGCCCGGCCTGAGCCATTATCAGCTACACCTGTTTAGTGAATTTGACAGCTTTAAGAATGCACTTCGTCACGTTAATTTTTTCTCGCTGATCTATTCCCTTTCCGATGCGCGAGAGGAGCGCCGTAACTGCCTGGCGCACCTGCGGGACCTTGCGTTTACGCACGGCCATATCCAGCGCATCATTTTGGTTTCTGACGAGATGGAAGCACGGCTAATTAGCCATCTTTCTCCATCACGCCTGCACGGTGTCGTCAGTAAATCGGTGACGCTTGAGCATCTGCAGAAGGAACTCGTGGAGTTGCTGAGCGAAACGCTGCGTATCAATGACAATATGCTGAATCACTGGTACCGGAGCCAACACAGGATGCTGAGCCCCACAGAACGGGCAATATTGCGTTATATGTCCTGCGGGTATTCCATCCCTGAAATCGCGGCACATCTTGAACGGAATATTAAGACCATCCGGGCACATAAGTTTAATGCGATGGTGAAACTGGGCGTGAATTCAGACGTAGGGTTACTTGATGCGGCAGATATTATTACGCATCTTCCTGCAAGAGAGCCGCAATGTTTGACTCTCCTCACGCCCACCTTTTTATAAACCGTTTTTTGCGCGCCAGATACGCTCTGGCGCGTCAATCAGATACAGACATCCACCCATTTTGCGGAAGTCAGCTCTGCCATTCTGTCAGGTGAAATGCGCACAGCGCTGTGAATTGCGCCTGCGGCAGGCAGCACTTCGGCGTACTGCTTTAAAGAGATATCGCAATATACCGCGAGCGGGTTTTCCAGCCCGAACGGGCACACGCCGCCAACGGGATGACCGGTGATGGTCACTACTTCATCACTGCTAAGCATGCGCGCTTTCGCACCAAACGTGTCTTTCAGCTTTTTGTTATCCAGACGCGCATCGCCTTTCGCCACGACCAGAATCACCTCATTTTTAACCTTGAGTGACAGGGTCTTGGCGATTTGTCCCGGCTCGACACGATGGGCGGCAGCAGCCAACGCAACGGTAGCAGTACTTTGACTAAGCTCAATAACGTCTATATCCGGCGCGTTGTCGGCAAAAAACTGCTGTACAGACTGCAAACTCATTGTTTCCTCCTGACAAATATCCTGCGTAATCTGTCATAAGAAATTATGCTCTGTAAATATCTCTTAAGTAACAAATATCCCAAACGGCTGATTTCTGGATCCTCTTCACAATCACAGAAACCGGTTACAGTAACCGGTTGCAGAGCGGGAAGCGTAGATTAATACTGAGTACGTAACGTCCCCTGTATCCAATAATAAGAGCCAAATATGAAACCATTTCGTCTGAGCAGTACCGCTGGTTGGCAAGCCAGCAAGGTTGTGAAGCTGATGTATGGAACAACGTGCGGCGCGTATGTGCCCGTAACAAACGTCTGACAGGAGATCTGCCATGTCTGCCAACCATGCTGCGTTTAACCTGATATTCCGTTTCGTCGAAAATTACGTCAGCCCGATAGCCGGGCGGATCTCGTCCCAGCGTCATGTTATGGCTATTCGTGACGGGTTCATCTCCGCGATGCCATTTATGATTGTAGGTTCGTTTTTGTTAGTGTTCGCTTACCCACCTTTTTCGCCTGATACCACCTGGGGTTTCGCCCGCGCCTGGCTGGATATGGCGAAGCAGTTTGAGGGCCAAATCCTGACGCCGTTTGATATGACAATGGGCATTATGTCTATTTATATCTGTGCGGCGATTGCCTATAACCTTGGCAAACACTACGTCAAATCTCATCAGCTGGACCCGTTTATGTGCGCCATGCTGTCGCTGATGGCGTTTCTGCTGGTCGCGGCACCCAAAACCAAAGGCACGCTCCCTGTCGATAGTCTGGGGGGTACGGGCATTTTTACCGCGATTCTGGTGGCGATTTACTGCGTTGAGATGATGCGTTTCCTCAAAGCGCATAACATCGGCATTCGACTGCCGGACCAGGTCCCGCCGATGATCAAAAACTCTTTTGATCTGCTGATCCCGGTGCTGGTGGTGGTGGTGACCCTCTATCCTCTGAGCCTGGTGATTCAGTCTCAGTTTGGCATGCTGATCCCGCAGGCCATTATGTCGGTCTTTAAACCTCTGGTTTCCGCGGCGGATTCCCTGCCTGCGATCCTGCTGGCCGTGTTGATTGGTCATCTGCTGTGGTTCGCCGGGATCCACGGCGCTGCCATCGTCTCCGGAATGTTGCAGATGTTCTGGCTGACTAACCTGGGCGCTAACCAGACGGCACTGGCCGCCAGCCAGCCTCTGCCGCACATCTTCATGGAGGCGTTCTGGACGTTCTTTATCGTGATTGGCGGGTCGGGCGCCACGATGGGGCTGGTGATTTGCTATCTGCGTAGTCGTTCAGCGCATTTACGCTCTATTGGCCGTTTGAGCGTGGTTCCCAGCTTCTTTAACATCAACGAGCCGGTCATTTTCGGTACACCGATTGTAATGAATCCGGTGTTCTTTATTCCGTTCCTGCTGGCACCGATGGTCAACGCCGTGCTGGCGTGGGCGGCGATGACGTTTGATTTGATTGGGCGCGTCATCTCGGTCGTTCCCTGGACGGCACCGGCGCCGATAGGCGCAGCGTGGGCCCTGGGCTGGGACTTCCGCGCCGCGATTCTGGTTGTGGTTCTGGCCTGCGTATCGGCGATCATCTACTTCCCGTTCTTCAAAGTGTATGAGAAGCAACTGCTGGAGCAGGAAGCGGAAGAAGCGCAGCGTAGCGCGGAAGAGGACAATCAGCAGGTGGCATAGGTGAAAACAAAACGGCAACGCAGGTTGCCGTTTTTTGTTTTTGTAGGCCCGGTAAGCGAAGCGCCACCGGGCAATTTACTGCTCTACTTCAGCGTGCAATCCCCACACTGCTTAACGTCCGGCAGGCGATAACGCTGGCAGCAGGTGCGGCGAACCAGAAGCCCGTCACGGAGTACAACGGTGCGGAATAGCGGGTTGTCACGGCCATCGGAAAGCTGCCTGGCAAAGAAACAGGACTGACGCAGGGCCTCAACGTTCTCATCACCAAGCAGCGGCTTCATTTCTGTTAAATACCAGTGGATTAAATAGCCCGTATTGCTCCAGATAAGCTTCCCGTTAATCTCTCCCGTCGCTTCCAGCGCTTCCACCACCGGGATCAGAGTCTGGGTGATGAGCTGCTCCATACGTTCCTGAGCCGTCAGGCGTTCAGCGCTATGGTCTTCGTGGAGATCAATCCAGAAGCAGGCAGCACGTCCGGTTTCGTGAAACTCAACATGGAAATTATCCGGCGAGAGTTCCAGCATGCTCTTCTGTGTTAACAGCGCCAGCATGAGCGGCGGCACCATCAACCCGATATACCACTGCGCCCAGAGAGAGAGTAGGGGTTTATTTTCCCGCGTAAGGGTGGGTTGATTGCGATAGATATGGTCGGAATAGGTGGCCAGCAGCGATTGCAGCTTTGACGGCTGTCGCCACTCTGAGAGCGTCATCGCGTGGGGCGGGGGCGCTTCATCAAGCCGGATAAAATCCAGCAGGTGGGCGCGTGTTTCCGCAATTTTGTCCCGTATCGCATCTGCAAGCGAAGCATTCCCGCTGGTGAGCGGCGCTCGCCAGAGGAGAGGTTCGACGATGTGTGCAGTATGCGTGGCCATAGTATAGATAGAAATCTAAATGATAATGATTGCCAATCCTAACTATTGCTCATACCAATGGCAAGACTTTTGTCCGGGTGACATCGTCGTTATGTCTACGCCGTCTGAATCTCTTCACTTAACAGAATGTTATTGCGTCCCATATGCTTTGCTTCATAGAGGGCTTTGTCCGCTTTTTCCAGCGCGCCTTCCACGTCTTCATCCTCGAAAATGGCGATACCAATGCTGATGGTGACGTTTGTCGCGACGCTTTCGTTAAACAGATGCGGGATTTTCAAATCATAGACTTTCTGACGGATCCGCTCGGCCGTCTGGCGGGCGTGTTCGAGTGAAATGTTGGTCAGCAGCACCATAAACTCTTCCCCACCAAAACGCGCCACAATATCGCGAGAACGCACGGCATCGCGGATTGCTGCAGAGACGCGCTTCAGCGCCTGGTCGCCCATCATATGGCCGTAATGGTCGTTATAGGCTTTGAAGTGGTCGATATCCATCAGCAGAACAAAATGCTCGCCATTTTCTACCGTGGGCAAATTCTCCAGACGGCTTTGCAGACCGCGACGATTATAGAGGCCGGTAAGCGGGTCCATCATGCTGAGATCGGTAAGGGTTTCTCGTTCTTCCAGAAGGCGAGAGAGCAGCTCCTGAGCGAAACGGTCGTTGCGTCTTTGCAAAATGTTATGAATAGCAATTGCCACCACAGGAAGTGCGAAAGAATAGGTCATTCTCAGCCATATATCGTGATCGCTTAACCACAGGCAGACAATAAAGGTGGGCAGTGAATGCAGCGTAAAGGCTTTGATATTACTGGCGAACGCCAGCGTGCCGATAAAAAGCACCGTTAAAAGCGCGATTAACAAATACGTCGCATGATCATGGGTAATTAAGGCGAATTTGGAGACAATTTGCCATGCCCACAAAATACCGAAGATCCCTGAAACGACAGGAATATTTATCTTCCGCGCGCGCTTTCTCCAGTGCCAGATGAACAGGCCGGTACTGATGGAGAAAATAGCAATCAGAGGGGCGGAAAACAGGCGTACAGAATTGAGCGGGTTTGTTACCGAGAACACTGCCGAGGTTGCGTTCAGAAATAAAAATAAACGTAACGATAATTGATATTTTCTGTGAACCAAAGACCGCCAGGATTGTGATGTCATAGTCGTGTGTTTTTATTAAAATTTAATTAAAACAAATAAATAGATGTCGTTTCGCAATAAAATATGCAAAAAGCGCAAAGAGTAATTATCAGAAAATCTTTAGACGTTGTTAACAGGTGCGCAATTTATCACCTTAGGCAATTCCTGTCATTACGGGAAAGGTAAAGGTCGATGGATTTTGATTCATTCAGCTGACAAATGATAATCTCTGTCATATGATATTGGTTATCATTATCGTTGAAAGAGGGCAGATCATGTTGAACAGGGCGCTGGGCAGCGGTTGGGGGGTATTGCTACCGGGAGCCATTCTCGGCGGTTTGACGTTTGCCGATCTCTCTCTTGATACCTGGAAAGCCATCATTGTGTCAGGACTGTTAGTCACGTCAGGCATGATCTGGCATAAGCAACTGCGTCACTTTGTTTTACTGCCATCGTGTGTTGCGCTGGTCAGCGGAATTCTGGCGATACTGATGAGTTTGAAATAACAGGGAAAAGAAGACATTCAGACGGGTTGTAAGATAATTGGTGCGAGGGGGGGGACTCGAACCCCCACATCCTAAGGACACTAACACCTGAAGCTAGCGCGTCTACCAATTCCGCCACCTTCGCACAGTCATCTTACTTTTTATTGCTATGTTGATATCGCCTCGTTGGTGCGAGGGGGGGGACTCGAACCCCCACATCCGTAAGGACACTAACACCTGAAGCTAGCGCGTCTACCAATTCCGCCACCTTCGCATACCATCGATACTGTAAAAGTATCGTAACCACGGAGGCGCATTCTAGATGTTTTCAGCTTTACGTCAACAGAAAAGTGCGCGTGATGCCTTGATTGATGGAAAAATGGCCGATGGACGCGCCCTGTATAGCCGGATGGCGCTTTCGCGTATCCGGCCTGCAGGGGAGGCGATTACTTTTTGGCCTGACGCGTCATCACGGTGCGGTAGACCTTAAAGCGACCCGTCTGGGCGATAACTTCGTGGAAGCCAAAGGTTTCATCCAGCACTTTCGGGTACGCCAGGAAGGCGTTCGCGACGATACGCAGCTCACCGCCGCTGTTGAGGTGACGGACTGCGCCACGGATCAGCGTTTGTGCTGCTTCCAGGCTGGTCTCCATACCGTCGTGGAACGGCGGGTTAGAGATGATCATGTCGAAGCGACCGGTGATGTCGGAGAAGACGTTGCTGGCAATCACCTCGCCTTCAATGCCGTTTGCAGCAAGTGTTGCGCGGCTGGCTTCAACCGCCGGGGCGCTCACGTCACACAGGGTTAAGCGCACTTTTGGCGAATGGCTGGCAAGCACGGTAGAGAGCACGCCCGCGCCGCAGCCCACATCCAGCACTTTGCCTTTGGTGTGCGGCGTCAGAGTGGAAAGCAGCAGCTTGCTGCCCGTATCCAGCGCATCGCGGCTGAACACGCCCGGCAGCGTTTTGATGGTCAGGCCGTCAAGCTGGTACTCATCCCAGTATGCCTGCGCATCAAATGTTGTCTGTTTTTCCAGACGGCCATGGTACAGACCACAGCGGCGAGCGCTGTCGACTTTGTTCAGCGGCGCATAGCCTTCCAGCAGCTGTTCCGCGCTACGCACGCCGCTGCGGTTTTCACCGACCACGAAAATATCGCAGCCGACCGGCAGCAGGGAGAGCAGGTTCATCAGCTGGAACTGGGCTTCCGGTTTATTCTTCGGCCAGTAGTAGATCAGCGTATCGCAGTCGGCGATATCGCTCTGCTCTGCCACCAGGCTAAAGCGCGCGCGCTGGCCCATCTGGCGGCTCAGCACCTGCCAGTGGTGGTAGTATTGGGTGTGGGCACGGCTTTCAGCACAGTCGAAACGCGCGGGCAGGTCATCCTGCATATCTCCGGCAAACAGAATACGGCTTTCTTCGAAATCATCACTGTGACGCAGCAAGACTTCACTTGCCGGGGTAAATGCAGACATGAATTGTTCCTCAATAAACTCAGGCGGGGATTATAGTAGGTAGATGGCGCACTTTCGACACATTTGCTATATTTGCGCGCCTGAGAGACAGGAGTTTTCCCTATGACATCCCGACGAGACTGGCAGTTGCAGCAACTGGGCATCACCCAGTGGGCTTTGCGTCGCCCGACGGCGTTGCAGGGCGAAATCGCCATCTCCATCCCGGCGCACGTTCGTCTGGTGATGGTGGCGGAAGAACTGCCTGCCCTGAATGACCCCCTGATCGATGATGTCCTTCGCAGCCTGAAGCTGACGGCCGACCAGGTTTTACCGCTGACGCCAGAGCGTGTCGCGATGCTGCCTCCTGATAGTCGCTGTAACAGCTGGCGTATCGGTGAGGCGAATGAGATCTCTCTTCAGGGGAGCCAGATCTGCTCGCCAGCGCTGGACGAACTGAAAGCCAACCCAAAAGCGCGCAGCGCGCTATGGCAACAAATCTGCGAATATGAACACGATTTCTTCCCTCACGACGCCTGACCTGTCCACAGCGTTCGCGATTGAAACACGCGCCCACGCGTTTCCGTGGAGCGAAAAAACCTTCGCCAGCAATCAGGGCGAACGGTATCTGAACTACCGCCTGGACGTTGACGGCACCATGGCCGCTTTCGCGATCACGCAGGTTGTTCTTGATGAGGCGACGCTGTTTAATATCGCGGTTGATCCCGCGTTTCAGCGCCGTGGGCTGGGAAGAGAACTGCTTGAGCACCTCATCCGTGAGCTCGAAACCCGTGACGTTTTCACCCTGTGGCTGGAGGTGCGCGCGTCGAATGTCGCCGCCATCGCGCTCTATGAAAGCTTAGGCTTTAACGAGGCGACAATCCGCCGTAACTACTACCCCACCGCAGAGGGACGTGAAGACGCCATCATAATGGCTCTGCCGATTGGATAATAAAAAATAAGGTTGTAACGATGAAATGGGACTGGATTTTCTTTGATGCCGACGAAACGCTGTTTACGTTCGACTCGTTCGGCGGCCTGCAGCGGATGTTTCTCGACTATAGCGTAACCTTCACCGCTGAAGATTTTCAGGACTATCAGGCGGTCAACAAACCGCTGTGGGTGGATTACCAGAACGGTGCCATCACCGCGTTACAGCTTCAGCACCAGCGCTTTGACGTCTGGGCGGAACGCTTAAAGGTCAGTCCGGGAACGCTGAACGAGGCTTTCCTTAACGCCATGGCCGATATCTGTGCGCCGCTGCCGGGCGCGGTTTCCCTGCTGAATGCGTTGAAAGGTAAGGTGAAGCTGGGGATCATCACCAACGGTTTTACCGCCCTGCAGCAGATCCGCCTTGAGCGTACCGGCCTGCGCGATCATTTTGACGCGCTGGTGATCTCGGAAGAGGTTGGCGTGCCGAAGCCGGATCCGCGAATTTTCGACTACGCGCTGGCGCAGGCCGGCAATCCCGACCGCGATCGTGTCCTGATGGTGGGGGATACGGCAGAGTCAGATATTCTGGGCGGCATGAAGGCCGGTCTGTCGACCGTCTGGCTCAATGCGCATGGCCGTGAGAAGCCTGACGGCATCGAGCCGACCTGGACCGTGACGTCGTTGAACGAACTGGAGCAACTCCTGTGTAAACAATGATTGCCTGCCCCCCGTTGATGGGTAAAATAGCCGCAATTTTGTATTCCATGATGCGTGGCGTGCTGCCGCGCTTATAAAAGAAGATTTAATTATGACGTTGTCTCCTTATCTGCAAGAGGTGGCCAAGCGCCGCACTTTTGCCATTATCTCGCACCCCGATGCCGGTAAAACGACCATCACTGAGAAGGTGTTGCTGTTCGGACAGGCGATCCAGACTGCGGGTACCGTTAAAGGCCGTGGCTCCAGCCAGCATGCAAAATCCGACTGGATGGAGATGGAAAAGCAGCGTGGTATTTCGATTACCACCTCCGTGATGCAGTTCCCGTATCACGACTGCCTGGTGAACCTGCTGGACACCCCGGGCCACGAAGACTTCTCCGAAGATACCTACCGTACCCTGACGGCGGTGGACTGCTGTCTGATGGTGATCGACGCCGCGAAAGGTGTAGAAGATCGTACTCGTAAGCTGATGGAAGTGACCCGTCTGCGCGATACGCCGATCCTCACCTTTATGAACAAACTCGACCGTGACATCCGCGATCCGATGGAGCTGATGGATGAAGTGGAAAACGAGCTGAAGATCGCCTGTGCGCCAATCACCTGGCCGATTGGCTGCGGTAAGCTGTTCAAAGGCGTCTATCACCTCTATAAAGACGAAACCTACCTGTATCAGACCGGTAAAGGCCACACCATTCAGGAAGTGCGCATTGTTAAAGGTCTGGACAACCCGGATCTGGACGCGGCGGTCGGGGAAGAGCTGGCCGCGCAGCTGCGCGACGAGCTGGAGCTGGTCAAGGGCGCGTCTCACGAATTCGACAAAGAGCTGTTCCTGAGCGGCGAAATTACCCCAGTCTTCTTCGGTACCGCACTGGGTAACTTCGGCGTTGACCACATGCTCGACGGTCTGGTGGAGTGGGCGCCGCAGCCGATGCCGCGCAAAACCGACACCCGTGAAGTGGAAGCGAAAGAAGAGAAGTTCACCGGCTTCGTGTTTAAGATTCAGGCCAACATGGATCCGAAACACCGTGACCGCGTGGCCTTTATGCGCGTGGTGTCCGGTAAATATGAAAAGGGCATGAAGCTGCGCCAGGTGCGTATCGGTAAAGACGTTGTCATCTCCGACGCGCTGACCTTTATGGCGGGTGACCGTTCGCACGTTGAAGAAGCCTATCCGGGCGACATCATCGGTCTGCACAACCACGGCACCATCCAGATCGGCGACACTTTCACGCAGGGTGAAATGATGAAGTTCACCGGTATTCCGAACTTCGCACCGGAACTGTTCCGTCGCATTCGTCTGCGCGATCCGCTTAAGCAGAAACAGCTGCTGAAAGGCCTGGTTCAGCTCTCCGAAGAGGGTGCCGTGCAGGTCTTCCGCCCGATTGCGAACAACGATCTGATCGTTGGTGCGGTCGGCGTGCTGCAGTTTGACGTGGTCGTTGCGCGCCTGAAGAGCGAATACAACGTAGAAGCGATTTACGAATCGGTGAACGTCGCGACCGCGCGCTGGGTTGAGTGTTCTGACGTGAAGAAATTCGAAGAATTTAAGCGTAAGAATGAAGTTCAGCTGGCGCTGGATGGTGGCGATAACCTGACCTATATCGCGCCAACGATGGTCAACCTGAACCTGACGCAGGAACGTTATCCGGACGTTCAGTTCCGTAAAACCCGCGAGCACTAATCCCCTCTCAGAGCACGGCAGCAGCCGTGCTCTTCTTTTATTCCTGTCTTATTAATCCCTTGCGGAATGTTCTTAATTCAACGCAATTTCACGCTATTCGCCCATTTTTTACCCAATTCTGAAAGCGGCTCTGTGAGAGTGATCTATATTTAACTCAGTGTTTAACACCGGGCGTGGATAAATTAACTGTTCAATGCATGACTTTAGGTTATCCATTTTGCCCTCGTGTTTATTCGCAATATATATCACTACTAAGGAAGTACGTAGCCCGAATAACGGGTCAACACAGGAATAGATCGATGAATATGACAAGACTGAAGATTTCTAAAACTCTGCTGGCTGTAACACTGGGTAGCGTTCTGGTGAGCGGCTCCGCCCTGGCGGAAAGCAGCACCATGGATAAAGCACAATCCACGGCTGACAGCGCAGGGCAAAAAATCGATAGCTCTATGAATAAAGTCGGCAATTTCATGGATGACAGCTCTATCACAGCAAAAGTGAAAGCCGCACTGGTGGATGATGAAGCCATCAAGAGCACCGATATTTCCGTTAAGACCGACAAAAAAGTGGTCACGCTGAGCGGCTTTGTTGAAAGCCAGGCTCAGGCAGAACAGGCGGTGAAAGTGGCGAAAGGCGTCGAAGGCGTTGCCTCCGTCAGCGATAAGCTGCATGTCCGTGACGGCAAAAATGCGTCGGTGAAAGGTTATGCCGGTGATGCAGCCACCACCAGCGAAATCAAAGCTAAACTTTTAGCAGATGACATCGTGCCGTCCCGTAAGGTGAAAGTGGAAACCACCGATGGTGTGGTTCAGCTTTCCGGTACGGTCGATTCGCAGGCGCAGAGTGAACGTGCCGAGTCCATTGCGAAAGCGATTGATGGTGTGAAAAGCGTTAAAAACGATCTGAAAACGAAGTAAATCTGGACCATTCGCCCGTCTGGCTAAAACCTGCGGGCGATATAAGAACGACTCTGGAAAAACGCCGGTGAGTGACCTGAGCGCTCACGTTTAGCGGCCGACATTAACTATGGTAAAGGAGAAGCTTATGTTTCGTTGGGGCATTATATTTCTGGTTATCGCGTTAATTGCCGCCGCATTGGGCTTTGGTGGACTGGCAGGTACAGCGGCATGGGCAGCTAAAATTGTCTTCGTTGTCGGTATTATTCTGTTCCTGGTCAGCCTGTTTACGGGGCGTCGACGTCCGTAGCAAACGCAATATTCCGTCAACAAAATAAAGCCAGTCACTGCGACTGGCTTTTTCTTATTTGCGTAACAGGTCGGGTGCGTTACTGTGGTGTTATAAAATAATCAAAACAGGAAAGCAGAGGTGGGGCAACGAATTCCCGTTACGCTCGGCAACATTGCGCCGCTGACGTTAAAACCGTTTCGCGCAGGTCAACTCGCGCTGGTCTGCGAGGGTGGCGGACAGCGCGGCATTTTCACCGCTGGCGTGCTGGACGAATTTATGCGCGCGCAGTTCAACCCGTTTGACCTGTACTTCGGCACGTCTGCCGGGGCGCAGAACCTCTCTGCCTATGTCTGTAACCAGCCCGGCTACGCGCGAAAGGTCATCATGCGCTACACCACGGCGAAAGAATTTTTTAATCCGGTGCGCTTTGTGCGCGGCGGTAATCTGATCGACCTCGACTGGCTGCTGGAATCAACCTCCAGCCAGATGCCGTTGGCCATGGACACCGCGGCCCGCCTGTTTGATAGCGGTAAAGAATTCTGGATGTGCGCCAGCCGGGGGGATGACTATTCGCCGGGCTATTTTTCGCCTCAAAAAGATAACTGGCTGGACATCATCCGCGCCTCCAGCGCCATTCCCGGTTTTTATCGTACCGGTGCGCTGCTGGACGGCATTAGCTATCTGGACGGCGGGATCAGTGACGCGGTGCCGGTGCAGGAAGCCGCCCGTCGCGGGGCGAAAACCATTGTGGTGATCCGTACCGTACCGTCGCAAATGTATTACACCCCGCAGTGGTTTAAGCGGATGGAGCGCTGGCTGGGCGACAGCAGCCTGCAGCCGCTGGTGAACATCGCGAAGCAGCATGAAACTACCTACGGCGCGATGCAGCGTTTCATTGAAAAGCCACCGGGTAAGCTGCGTATTTTTGAAATTTATCCGCCTAAGCCGCTGCTGAGCATGGCGCTGGGCAGCCGTGTCCCTGCGCTGCGCATGGATTACAAAACGGGGCGGCTGTGTGGACGCTACTTCCTGGCGACGGTGGGGAAAATGCTGGCGGAGCAACCACCGCTTCATCGCCATAAACGCATTATTACGCCGCCTGCGATTGTCGCCAACGACGCTCTGACGGTGCCTCTGGTGGACATTCCGCAGGCGAATGACGCTTTACTGGATAACGAGGATCTGGCGTGACGCACCGCTTTGTCGATACCCATTGCCACTTTGATTTCCCACCGTTTACGGGAGATGAAGAACACAGTATTGCGAAAGCGGCTGACGCAGGCGTTCAGGCCATTATTGTGCCGTCAGTGGAGGCGGCGTACTTTTCCCGGGTGCTGGATCTTGCTGCACGGCACCCCGCGCTCTATGCGGCGCTCGGCCTGCATCCGATCGTGATTGAGCGGCATCGTGATGAGCACATTGAGAGACTTGATGAGATCCTGCGGACCGCAGGGGACAAGCTTGTCGCCATCGGGGAGATCGGCCTCGATCTTTATCGCGAAGATCCGCATTTTGAGCGCCAGCAGACGATCCTCGACGCGCAGCTCAGGCTGGCGAAGCGTCACGATCTGCCGGTGATCCTCCACTCCAGACGCACGCACGATAAGCTGGCGATGCACCTGAAACGCATCGATCTGCCGCGCAGGGGCGTCGTGCACGGTTTCTCCGGCAGCCTGCAGCAGGCGCAGCGTTTCATTGAACTGGGCTATAAAATTGGAGTGGGTGGCACCATCACCTATCCGCGTGCCAGTAAAACCCGTGACGTGATGGTACAGCTGCCGCTGTCGGCGCTTCTGCTGGAAACCGATGCGCCGGATATGCCGCTGAACGGTTTTCAGGGACAGCCGAATCGCCCGGAACAGGCGGCGCGCGTGTTCACCACCCTGTGTGAACTGCGACAGGAGCCGGAAGAGGTGATTGCCGATGCGCTGCTGGAAAATACGCGTTCGGTATTTGGCATCACGCTATAGATAAAGCGCCGGGCGGATCACCGTTATCCTCTGTTTTTCCAGCGCCCGCGCAAGCGGTTCAACGTCTTCCGGCGTGGCGCTGCGCCACGACGCCGCCTCACCGTACACGCCATGCGCATGAAACGCGTTAAGGCGTACCGGCACGTTTCCCAGCCCGTGGATAAACGCCGTCAGCGGCTTCAGATTTTCCAGGTAATCACACTGCCCCGGAATCACCAGCAGGCGGAGCTCCGTCAAACGGTGGCGTTCTGCCAGCCAGCGGATACTCTGCTTGATCTGCTGATTGTCGCGTCCGGTCAGGAAGCGGTGGTGTTCGTTCCCCCATGCTTTCAGGTCCAGCATCGCGCCATCCAGTACCGGCAGCAGCTTTTGCCAGCCGGTTTCGCTTAACAAACCGTTGCTGTCGACCAGACAGGTCAGATGACGCAGGGCGGGATCGGCTTTGATCGCGGTGAACAGCGTCACTAAAAACGGCAATTGCGTTGTGGCTTCCCCGCCGCTTACGGTGATCCCTTCGATAAACGGTGCGGATTTGCGGACCTGGGTGAGGATCTCCTCCACGCTCAGTCGGTGCGCCATGGGCGTCGCCTGCTGCTGGCACAGGTGCAGGCAGGTGTCGCACTGCTGGCAGTCGCTCTCCTGCCACCAGACGCGCCCGGCCTGAATGGTCAGCGCGTCGTGCGGGCAGTGGGGCACGCAGTCCCCGCAGTCGTTGCAGCGGCCGATCGTCCACGGGTTGTGGCAGGTTTTACAGCGCAGGTTGCAGCCCTGCAGGAACAGGGCCAGGCGGCTGCCCGGCCCGTCCACGCAGGAAAAAGGGATGACCTGACTAACTAAAGCGCATCTGCTGTTCATGGCTAATCACGCGCGGCTGACGTTCCAGAATGCGGGTATTGCGCGCGGCTTCTTCCCCCAGCCACGTGGTGTTCGTTCTCGATCCTGCTTCCCGGTATTTCTCCAGATCCGATAGCCGCACCATATACCCGGTGACGCGCACCAGATCGTTACCCGCTACGTTGGCGGTAAACTCGCGCATACCCGCCCTGAACGCGCCCAGGCACAGCTGAACCACCGCCTGCGGGTTGCGTTTTACCGTTTCATCCAGCGTCAGGATATCGCTTATCCCGGAAGAGTAGTGCTTGTGATGGGGAGCCACCGCCAGCAGATGGCTGATGGGATCCGGCTCGTCACCGTAGGGCAGGCGCGCGCCCGGCGTGGTGCCCGAATCGGAGCTGATCCCCGACTGCGCATGAAGCATCGCGCGCTGCTTCCAGCCGTGTTTCACCGGCGTGTTTTCGACAAACGCCGCAAGCTGTTCGCTGATGCGATAGCCCAGCGCGTTGGCCTGCTCATCTTTGCCGTAACGTCCCGCGATGCCTGCTTTCTCACAGAGCACGTTTACCGCTTCTGCCAGACCGTACATGCCAAACATCGGCACAAACCGATCGGCATCAATCAGCCCCTCTTTCACCAGGAAGCTATTCTCAAAGAAGCCGGATTGTTGATACAGGAAATCGCAGCGGGCATCAATGATGGCCATTTGCTGCTGGCAGTAGTGCGGAAGGGCGCGGCTGAAGAAGTCTTCACTTGACGTGCTGTGTTCGGCGATGGCCTTGAGATTGAGACGCACCAGGGTGCTGCCACCGCCAGCCAGAGGCAGGGAGTTGTAACAGCTCACCACGCCATAACGGCCTTTTGTGAAAATTTTATCATTCACCGGGCCATTAGAAATATGCGGTTTGCTGCATTCACATATGTTTTTCGCCACCTCAAGCAGTAAATCATCCGGGGTGATCTCTGGATCATAAATAAAGGTCAGGTTCGGCGCGACCTGCTTCAGATCTGCATCGGCACGCAGAATGGCACGGGTGATGGGCGTATCTTCCGGCCCGATATTGGCATGCATAAAGGCATCCGGCAGCGTACGGTCAAGATAGCGCCAGAAACGTTTTATTCGGCTATTGATTTCTTCTTGTGTTAGAATTCTAACATATGGTTGCAGCAGCGCATCAAGCTGGCCGAGATAGACCGGCATCGATGTAACGGACGGGACATGATGGTAGAGGATGGTTAACAGCGAGAGGGCATCGTCGAGATCTTTTGCCCCTTCCAGCTCCAGCCATTCTGAACCGTTAGCCAGAAATTTTGCGTAATCCGGCAGAACGTAACGGGGTTTGTAAGGCGCATGGCCTTCGAACATGTCACAGATAAACCCCTCGTCCAGCGCGGCGCGCGCAACTTCAGGAAGTGCCGGATACGGCAGGTTGTTTTCCGCTTCCAGCGCCAGAAAATGACGTTTTTGTTCCGGGGTTAACACCGGGCTTGTCACAATCTGCTGGCAACGTTGCTGCAGGGCGTCGGGGCTGGAGTGGGGCATATTCGCTTCCTTGAATGTTCTGCGGATGATGAACGGATTGTAGAAAGCCTGCCTGTTGGCGCTTTTGATCCCACAGGGGGTATTGCTGCTTTAGTCGGCAATTTGCGCACTAAAGTTTGAAGAAGATCTCATTACAGTAATGCAAATTTGTACGCAGTTTTCATTAACTGTGATGAATGTCGAAGTGTGGATGCGGGTGGATGTTAGAATACTCACAGACCCGCAAGGTAAAATTTATACGGCACTGCCGTTGGAGATTGTTATGACCGATTTAACTGCAAGCAGCCTGCGCGCGTTGAAACTGATGGACCTGACTACCCTGAACGATGACGACACCAATGAGAAAGTCATCGCCCTGTGCCATCAGGCGAAAACGCCAGTGGGTAACACCGCAGCCGTTTGTATCTACCCGCGCTTTATCCCGATTGCCCGTAAAACGCTGAAAGAGCAGGGCACCCCGGACGTGCGCATTGCAACCGTGACTAACTTCCCGCACGGCAACGACGATATCGAGATTGCGCTGGCAGAAACCCGCGCGGCGATTGCCTACGGTGCAGACGAAGTTGACGTGGTGTTCCCTTACCGCGCGCTGATCGCCGGTAACGAGCAGGTCGGTTTTGACCTGGTGAAAGCCTGTAAAGACGCGTGTGCGGCGGCCAACGTGCTGCTGAAAGTGATCATCGAAACCGGCGAGCTGAAAGAAGAGGCGCTGATTCGTAAAGCCTCTGAAATCTCCATCAAAGCCGGTGCGGATTTCATTAAAACCTCTACCGGTAAAGTGCCGGTAAATGCGACCCCGGAAAGCGCGCGCATCATGATGGAAGTGATCCGCGACATGGGCGTGTCCAAAACCGTAGGCTTCAAACCTGCGGGCGGCGTGCGTACCGCCGAAGACGCGCAGCAGTTCCTGGCGATTGCCGACGAACTGTTCGGCGCCGACTGGGCCGATTCCCGTCACTACCGCTTCGGTGCGTCCAGCCTGCTGGCCAGCCTGCTGAAGGCGCTGGGTCACGGCGACGGTAAGAGCGCAAGCAGCTACTGATTGCCAACAATGCCGGATGACGCTTCGCTTATCCGGCCTACAGGATCGTAGGGCGGGTAAGCGTAGCACCACCCGCCACAATTCCCCCGATTCCGCATGGAGGTTACCGTGTTTCTCGCACAAGAAATTATTCGTAAAAAACGTGATGGTCATGCATTAAGCGACGAAGAGATCCGCTTCTTCATCAACGGCATTCGTGATAACACCGTCTCAGAAGGGCAGATTGCGGCTCTGGCGATGACCATTTTCTTCCACGATATGTCGATGCCTGAGCGCGTGTCGCTGACCATGGCGATGCGAGATTCAGGAACCGTTCTGGACTGGAAGAGCCTCAACCTTAACGGCCCGATTGTCGATAAACACTCCACCGGCGGCGTGGGCGACGTAACCTCCCTGATGCTCGGCCCCATGGTGGCAGCCTGTGGCGGTTACATCCCGATGATCTCCGGGCGCGGCCTGGGCCACACCGGCGGTACGCTCGACAAACTGGAAGCCATTCCGGGCTTCGATATCTTCCCGGATGACAACCGCTTCCGCGACATTATTAAAGACGTTGGTGTGGCGATTATCGGCCAGACCAGCTCTCTTGCTCCGGCAGACAAGCGTTTCTACGCGACCCGCGACATCACCGCGACCGTTGACTCCATCCCGCTGATCACCGCCTCTATCCTGGCGAAGAAGCTGGCAGAAGGGCTGGACGCGCTGGTGATGGACGTGAAGGTAGGCAGCGGCGCGTTTATGCCAACCTATGAACTCTCTGAGGCGCTGGCCGAAGCGATCGTTGGCGTCTCCAACGGCGCAGGCGTGCGCACTACCGCACTGCTCACCGATATGAACCAGGTGCTGGCTTCCAGCGCCGGTAACGCCGTCGAAGTGCGTGAAGCCGTCCAGTTCCTGACGGGGGAATACCGTAACCCGCGCCTGTTCGACGTCACCATGGCGCTGTGCGTTGAGATGTTAATCTCCGGCAAGCTCGCCAAAGACGACGCCGACGCCCGCGCGAAGCTGCAGGCGGTGCTGGACAACGGCAAAGCGGCGGAGATCTTCGGCCGCATGGTCGCGGCGCAAAAAGGCCCGACCGACTTCGTCGAAAATTACGCGAAGTACCTGCCCACCGCGACGCTCAGCAAAGCGGTGTATGCCGATAGCGAAGGGTTTGTCTCCGCCATGGACACCCGTGCCCTCGGCATGGCGGTGGTCTCAATGGGCGGCGGTCGTCGTCAGGCCTCAGACACCATTGATTACAGCGTCGGCTTTACCGATATGGCCCGTCTGGGCGACAGCGTTGACGGCCAACGTCCGCTGGCGGTGATCCACGCCAAAGACGAAGCCAGCTGGCAGGAAGCGGCGAAAGCGGTGAAAGCGGCCATCACGCTTGACGATAAAGCACCGGAAACCACACCGACTGTCTATCGCCGTATCACCGAATAGCGGTATACTGATCTGATCGATAATTTTTGAAGCACTACGTACGGAGAACAATTATGAAACGTGCATTTATTATGGTGCTGGACTCATTCGGCATCGGCGCAACCGAAGATGCAGAACGTTTTGGTGACGTGGGTTCCGATACCATGGGTCACATCGCGGAAGCCTGTGCGAAAGGCGAAGCGGATAACGGTCGTAAAGGCCCTCTGACTCTACCAAACCTGACCCGCCTTGGGCTGGTGAAAGCGCATGAAGGCTCTACCGGTAAAATCGCAGCCGGTATGGACGGCAACGCGGAAGTCGTGGGCGCCTATGCCTGGGCGCACGAGCTCTCATCCGGTAAAGACACCCCGTCTGGTCACTGGGAAATCGCCGGTGTGCCGGTGCTGTTCGACTGGGGTTACTTCTCCGATCACGAGAACAGCTTCCCGCAGGAGCTGCTCGATAAGCTGGTGAAGCGTGCCAACCTGCCGGGTTACCTCGGCAACTGCCACTCTTCCGGTACCGTGATTCTGGACCAGCTCGGCGAAGAGCACATGAAAACCGGCAAGCCGATTTTCTACACTTCTGCTGACTCCGTGTTCCAGATTGCCTGCCACGAAGAGACGTTTGGCCTGGATAAACTCTACGAGCTGTGCGAAATCGCCCGCGAAGAGCTGACCGAAGGCGGCTACAACATCGGCCGCGTGATCGCGCGTCCGTTTATTGGTGACAAAGCGGGTAACTTCCAGCGTACCGGTAACCGTCACGATCTGGCCGTTGAGCCGCCGGCGCCAACCGTGCTGCAGAAGCTGGTCGATGAGAAAGACGGTCACGTGGTGTCCGTGGGTAAAATTGCGGATATCTACGCTAACTGCGGCATCACCAAAAAGGTCAAAGCGACCGGTCTCGATGCGCTGTTCGATGCCACCATCAAAGAGATGAAAGAAGCGGGCGACAAGACCATTGTCTTCACCAACTTCGTGGACTTCGACTCCTCCTGGGGTCACCGTCGCGACGTCGCGGGTTATGCTGCGGGTCTTGAGCTGTTCGACCGCCGTCTGCCGGAGCTGATGGAGCTGGTGGGTGAAGATGACATTCTGATCCTGACCGCGGACCACGGCTGTGACCCAACCTGGACCGGTACCGACCACACCCGCGAGCACATTCCGGTGCTGGTGTACGGCCCGAAAGTGAAGCCGGGCTCGCTGGGTCACCGTGAAACCTTCGCGGACATCGGCCAGACCCTGGCGAAATATTTTGGTACGTCTGACATGGAATATGGCAAGGCCATGTTCTGATGTCATTGCCCGGTGGCGCTTCGCTTACCGGGCCTACGGTTTTGTAGGCCGGGTAAGGCATAGCCGCCACCCGGCAAAAACAACAATGTAAAAGGAACTGAAGATGGCAACTCCTCACATTAATGCAGAAATGGGTGATTTCGCTGACGTCGTGTTGATGCCGGGCGACCCGCTGCGCGCGAAGCACATTGCAGAAACCTTCCTCGAAGACGTGCGTGAAGTGAATAACGTACGCGGCATGCTGGGCTTCACCGGTACCTATAAAGGCCGCAAAATCTCCGTCATGGGTCACGGTATGGGTATCCCATCCTGCTCTATCTACACCAAAGAGCTGATCACCGACTTCGGCGTGAAGAAAATCATCCGCGTGGGCTCCTGTGGCGCGGTGCGTATGGACGTTAAGCTGCGCGACGTGGTTATCGGCATGGGTGCCTGCACCGATTCCAAAGTAAACCGCATGCGTTTCAAAGACCATGACTTCGCGGCAATCGCTGACTTCGGCATGGTGCGTGACGCGGTTGACGCGGCAAAAGCGCTGGGCGTTGACGCGCGCGTGGGTAACCTCTTCTCTGCCGATCTGTTCTATGCACCAGACGGCGGCGAGATGTTCGACGTGATGGAAAAATACGGCATTCTGGGCGTGGAAATGGAAGCGGCGGGCATCTACGGCGTTGCGGCTGAGTTTGGTGCGAAAGCGCTGACCATCTGCACCGTGTCCGACCATATCCGTACTCATGAGCAGACCACTGCCGCTGAGCGTCAGACCACCTTCAACGACATGATCAAAATCGCGCTGGAATCCGTTCTGCTGGGCGACAAAGCGTAATGTTGTCTGCCGGGCGGCATTCGCTGCCCGGCATTTTCACTTCTTACAGATACACGACGCTGATCGTCGCCTGACCATCAAACTCGGTGTCTTCCGTCAGAGACAGCTTCTTCAGGTTTTCCACTGCCAGCGAGACGTTCAGCGGGAAAGAGACGCTGGTCACCGCCATCGGGTCGGTTTTACCGGCAGATGCCACGCTCATCAGACCCAGGTCTTTGTTCGCAATGGTGCCACCATTGGCTTTCTGCCAGCGGCCCATACTTGTACCTGCAGACAGCGCAGTACGGATAGGCTCAACCGTTGCGCCGTTCGCCGTGACGTCACCGGTGCTGGTATACACTGAGTATGCGCCGATGTTCTTACCGTCATGCGTTTTACCCAGACCAAAGGTCGAGATGCTGCCGCGCAGCTCGCCACCGTTAGACGTCGCATTCATCACCTTCAGATTGGAACTGCTGCCGGTGCTGGCGTTGGTGTCTGCGCGGTTATCCGCGATGCTCCAGCCCACTTTAGTCGGCGTTGGGCAGTTGATCGTGAGTGTCAGACCCTTTTCACCCAGCTGGGTTGCCTGGGTCTGAGAGAGATCGCCGACCTGGACGGTACCGAAATCGATCACGCCATTGTTGCTGAGTTCAGGCGTACAGGAATTGCCTGTCAGCGACGCTTTGACTTTCAGTACCGCTGTGTCACCCGCATGAGCACAGGTCGCTGCCAGTGCCAGTGCGGCGGCAAGGAGACTCTTTTTCATGGTTAATCCTTAACATAGATGTAATGAATATTAAATTGAATGGACGGATCCATAATTTAAAAGGTTTATTTTTCTTCTTACTCTTCACCCAAAAAATGAATACGAAGGTGAATTCTTTTACTCGCTTGTTAATAATTCCCAGGCGAGGGTGCTTTCCAGGTCGGTATTATCGGAAATTCTGCGCAGCTGGTTATTATTAATGATGGGTATAAGTTTTATGGTTACGCTCATTTGCTTGCCCTGAACCGGTGTCGCGTTTTGGCGAGCAATGATGCCGTCGTTGTTTTTCAGGAAAACATGTTCTTTGGGGCTGTCTGATGAGGTAAATTTTACCCGGTCGGTGGTTTTGACGAGATCGTAGCGGCGTCCGTCTACCGTCATGTTGTTCGCGACCAGCGCCAGCCGTCCCTCCTGCCCAAACAGCACGCCGCCGTTGGCGCCAGACGCGGACTGCATGAACAGGGCCATGACCTGAGGCTGAGGGCAAAACACGTTGATCATCACCTCTTTTGCGGGCATGCGATTCCAGTTTTTCAGAGAGGCAGCAATATCGTCCTGTTTGAATCGGCCAAACGAGACGGTCGGCTGAGAAAGGGTCATCTGGCACTCCTCGCTGAATACCTGAGAGGCGAAAAATAATGTCAGACCGCTCAGCATCACGTTAACTATTTTCACTGGCATGTTCCTTCTGCTTTTTCGTAATAGGCGTCTTTATCTTTCTCTTCATTCAGCGTGTAGTGGATCTGGCATAAACGCGTCATATTGTCGTCCACGACATACAGCTCCGGCGTCGTCGAGGCATCAGAAATAAACACGCTGCCGTTATCCATCACGCTGACAATATAGTTGCTGTCTTTGTCCACGATACTTAGCCCTTTTTCGAGCCAGCCGCCATTGACATGTTTTACCTTCAGCATCACGCGACGGGTATTCAGCACCTGGAAATCGACCTGGGCAAATGAGCCGTAGGCCGCGGACACGGTCTGGATACCATTTGATAAATCCATCCCCTGCGGCAGCGAGCTGGTATTGATCACAATTTGTGATTTCTGCCACTCTCTGAGCCCGGGAACGACGGCTTGCCCCCAGTAATCTGTCCAGACGGTGCCATCGGGTGTGGTGATTTCTATTCCGCTTTCCGGCTCACTTAGCCTTGCGATGCCAAAGGTCTCTTTCACCGGGAAGGGGGCAAAGGTGAGGCCATGGCGGTGCATGACAATGCCACCCCCTAACGATGCGCTGTAGTTATGCTGGTTTCCGTCATTCAGACCAGCAGACAGCCCAAGTTGGGTATAGTGCAGGTTGGTCGTGATATTGCCGTTAAAGGAATCACTTTTGTCCTGATTATCGCGATCGGCAGAAATGTTGTAGTTAAGGTTTCGGCCGACAGAACCGCTGTCCTGGACGCCATAGTTTTGCTTTTCACCCTGAGTACGCATGTAGGTACTGACGCGATCGTCGCCCAGAGGGACGATCAGGCTGACATAGAAGAGATCGTCATTGTTGCTGGTGCTGTTTTCTGTTTCGCTATTGCTCATGGCGTGTTGCCAGTTTATGGACAGCGAAGTACGCCCCAGGCTTTTGCTCCACGAGGCCATCAGATAGCGTGAGTCACCGCTGCTCTCATCGCCAGAGTTCGCGCTGTATTGTAAAGAGAGGGAGCCGATGTATTCGTTGTTCCAGCTGAGGCTGGTATTCCATGCGTTTTCATAGCTTTGCGATTCTTCGTCCATGGCTTCGGTGAGCTCACGAAAGTCGCCGTTATACTGGGAAGCACTGAGCCCGAGCGTCAGCTGCGCGGGGAGTAAAATATTGCTGCTGAGCTCAAACTTGCTGCCCCGCTGCGTATCATAAAAGCGGGACTGACTCAGCAATACGCTGGGTGAAATGAGCCAGTTTTCATTGACGGACCAGTCGAGCTTTGCACCGGTAGACTGGTATTTCTCGGCCAGCACGCTTGCCGCAACGGCAGTCAGGCGTGTAGTCAGGCTCGTACCGTCAGACACGGTGAACACCCAGGGGGAATTCTTTTCATCGCCACTGTCGCGAACCTGACCAAGTGCCAGATTTAACCCCTCGGCACGGTTGCTCCCGATGACGTTGAGGGCTGATGAGGGCACGGTGAAATGGGTTGTTGAGCCATCGGTTTCGATGACGCTGACATCCAGGTCGACATTGCTGCGCAAAACCGGTACGTCCGGCAGCGTGAAGGGACCGGCATTGATCAGCGAAGAATAGATAACCTGACCGGACTGACGAACTTCTACGCGAGCCTGGTTTGTACGGGCAATACCGGAGACTTCCGTGACCTGAATATTGGGCTGAAGACCGGTTTCAGGCATGAGCTGGACCCCGGTAATTTGCGCGCCGCTAAACAGGGCGGAGTTGATATTGATTTGACCGACCTGCGCACGCATTTTTTTCTCTTCAAAAACGTGCTCAGCGTAGGTGTAAAGATTCTCGGCGCTGCGGGTGCCGTTATCGTCCGTCAGGATGTAGTTACTGCGCAGCGTCCAGTTTGCAATGTTAATACCGGTACCGATATTTCCCTGTGAAAACGTGCTGTTGCCACCGCTGCCATATTCGTTGTAGTTGGTGAAAGCGTTGTAGTTAATGAGGCCCGCAACGCCGCCGTGAGAGTAAAACCTGGCGGCATAGAACCCGTTATCCATGGCTTCTGCCGGAACGAATATCTCCAGTGATTCGGTGTTGGGCATGAGCTTGATCGTGGCTGAAGGGTAGTCTTTGAGCAGGTCATGACACGTCTCTTTTTCGCTGATATTTAGCGGTAAAAGCCCCACGGCGCTGATGAAATCATCATCAACACAGAGCTGCCCTTCGTCCCCTATCTTGACGGCGAGACTGCCCTTTTCAATGCCGTTTATTTTTACCTGCACGGCATGCTTGCCAGGCAGATAGCGTTGAGCTTCAGAGAAATAGTGGGCGAGGTTGGTACTGATGCCACGTGTCGCCAGAATATCCGTATTAAAGTCCACATCGGACGCATGCAGCGCGGAAGACGGCAGTAATACTGCCACTACTGCCGCTCGGCGCATCCTGTTGCGCAATGATAGCTCAGTCACCAAAGCATCCCTGTCGTTTTAGCGTTTAAGGGGGGCTGTGTAGTTATCCACTTCAATCCCGTAGCGGCTCGCGGGGCTGAACTCTACTGCGTTATCGGTGCTACCCATCGGCTTGTCCATCTGCACTTTCATGGTTTCACCCGGCAGGATAAAGGTCTTGTTGACCAGCCCGGTTGCTCGCGATGGAAGTAGGGTAATGGCGGTTGAGAAGCGCACGACGTAAGGGGAGGTATTGCGCACCACAACCTCTTTTCCTTCCAGCGACCAGGTCAGTAACTTCCACGCATCGGTGACGACAGGCAGACTTTTCGGATGGATCAGTACCGGCAGATCCTGGCGAAGGTTAATCCCCACCTTCACGTTTTTATCTTTGCTCTTCGGCGGAATGCCTTCGAAGATCACGCGCTTATAGTGTTCGACCGTGAGAGGTTTATCGGTTTCAAGAATAAAACGCACCTGCTGTTCCTGGCCTGGTTCCAGACGAACAACCGGCTGGGTGACGTTGAGCTTTACGCCATTTTCCCCTTCGATATCGTTAATAGAGGTGTAGAGCAGAGTCGGTATGGTGTCGGTATTTTTGACGCTCATTACGCCGCCGTGGTTGGCTTCATCGATCATCAGCAGCGTGGTTTCAGGTACCATGCCTGCGGCGAACAGCGTGGTGGGAAGCGCGAATAAAAGGACGGAAAACAGGGATGAAGTTTTCATTATTCTGGTCATGATTTTTTCGTGGTTAACGGTAGTAAAAAACTCCCCATCGAAATGGAGAGTTTTGCGGCAACATGCTGAATTACAGATAAACCAGCGTAATAGTGGACTGGCCGTCGAGATCGGTTTTGTCGGTCAGGGTCAGATCTTTGCTTGGCGCGATAGCCAGGGCGATTTTCAGTGGGAAAGCTGCAGTGGTGAAGGCCATTGGCGCACGCTCACCCGTTTTGGCAACGGTCATCACGTCGGTACCGTCGTTCATGATGATGCCGCTGGTCCACATGTTGACCCAGCTTCTGCTGCTGATGGCGCCGCCGGTGTACATAGACGCGGCAATAGGCTGAGCCGTTGCGCCGTCTGCGGTGACGGAAGTCAGATAGGTCGCAACGGAATAGGCACCGATGTTTTCCCCTGCGCTGGTTTTACCCACGCCGTTCAACTGGTAGTTACCGGATGCCTGAGCACCGTTCGCCGTGCCGTTATCCACGTGGAACTCGCTTGATGTTTTATTCTTACCGGCATTTGAATCTGCACGGTCATCTTTGATCGTCCAGCCTACGCGGGTAGCCGACTGGCATTTGATGGTGAATGTCACATCTTTATGGCCAGCCTGGTAGGCCGCGGAGGAGGAAAGCGAATCCAGACCCACTTCGCCGAAATCTGCCAGACCGCCGTTGCTGATTTCAGGCACGCAACCAGCGCTGGTCAGCGTTCCCTGAACTTTCAGCATTGCAGTCGGTTCAGCATAGACCGCAGTCGCTGCCATTGATAAAACGGTAGCGAGAAGGAGCTTTTTCATTGTTATTCCTTAACCATAGAAAGAGTTAATAACTCAGATATTTTTAATTTAAAAATGACTTGCAAATCGATAAGTATCGGCATGACAAGCAGCGCCGATTTTAGTAATGATTTAAGTAATTCAATAATTAGTTTTACTTACACGTGCTTTGAGATTTAATAAGGCTCATTTAAACATTTATGAATGTATTTATTTAAATGAAAACGGCGGAATACTCCGCCGTGATAGTGACCAATCGTCAATGATTACAGGTAAACCAGCGTGATGGTGGTTTCGCCGCTCAACTGAGCTTCATCCGTGGTGGACAGGCGGTTAGTGTTAACAATCGCCAGAGACACTTTGAACGGATAAACCACGTTGGTGATGGCCAGCGGTGCGGTATAGCC
This sequence comes from Enterobacter sp. NFIX58, assembly GCF_900110475.1. Classification (NCBI taxonomy): domain Bacteria; kingdom Pseudomonadati; phylum Pseudomonadota; class Gammaproteobacteria; order Enterobacterales; family Enterobacteriaceae; genus Enterobacter; species Enterobacter sp. NFIX58. The sequence goes on from NZ_FODW01000004.1 coordinate 292,411, forward strand.
AGGCTTGGTTGCGGTCATAATTTCCGCGTTACCGTTAGCGATAACGCCAGACGCCAGGTTGCGCCACATGTATTCGCCTTTGCTGTTCACGTAGGCTGGGGCATAGATAGCCTGGGCAGGCATGCCGTTAGCCGTGATTTCATTGACGCGGGTGCTGATCGCATACGCACCAATTTTGTCGCCAGCGGCAGTGGTGCCCACGCCATAGGTGGTGCCAGCACCATACACGTCGCCGCCATTGTCTTTGGCATCACGAATATAAAACTCGCTGGAGCTCAGATCGTTTGCCGCATTGGAGTCTTCTTTGTTATCGGCAATACTCCAGGCAACTTTGGTTGCAGACGGGCAGTTGATGGTCAGAGACATGTCTTTCTGGCCCATCTGGTTGGTCTGGGTTGGAGAGAGCTGATCCAGCGCGATAGTCCCAAAATCAATAGAACCGCCGTTGCTTAATTCAGGGGTGCAAGAAGCATGGTTCATTTTACCCTGAACCTTCATCACGATGCTGCCGTCTGCCAGCGCTGCCGTGGATGTCATTGCAATCAGTGTTGCAAGAAGAACTTTTTTCATTGTTATTCCTTAACCAATAATTGAATAATTGTATTAATTATCATGAAGTCATTAACTTGCAGTGTTGCAAGCGCGAGGATTCTATTAATGGTTAATGTTAATTCTATAATGATTAATTCTAATTTTTGTTTTGAGAAATATTAATGCGGGTAAATACATTTGTGCATGTATTTACATGTAGAGGGAGGCGAATAATAAAAAAGCGGTGCATTTATTCACCGCTTTTTATCCGGGTTATTTTATAGCCTGGGCGATCCAGGCCGATAATTCCCGCAATTCCCTTTCTTGTTGCGGAAAATCGCCGATCAGCGCATCACACTCCTGCTGCAACATATCCGCCCGATACAAACAGCCCTGCAGACGCGCGGCCAGCGCCTCTAACGGTGCCGGATTGAGACTATCCGTAAAGACCTGCGTGCGGGTAATATGGCCCTTCTCAACGTCAAAGTGCAATTCCACGCCGCCCCAGGTAAAACGTTCGTCCAGTAGATGGGAAAAGGCAGGGGCCTGACCGAAGTTCCACTCCCAGCTGCTCTGGCGGGCGAACGTGTCGGCGAAGTTGGGCAGGTCCGGCGTTTTGTCCGGGGAGATCACTTCGGCTTCAACCTGCTCACCGTAATGTTCGAAGAAAGCGTCACGGATCGCATCGCAAATCTGCTCGTGAGTAATCCCGGGCAGCAGTTCCACCAGATTCGCCACGCGCCCGCGTACGGACGTAATGCCCTTAGCCTGTAGCTTTTTCTTATCAGGATTAAGGTAGTTCGCCAGACGGCTCAGATCGGCATTCAGCAACAGGGTGCCGTGGTGGAAGCCGCGATCCATCGTTTCACGATAGGCAGAGCCGGAGACCTTGCGGTCACCGTCGGGCGTTTTGACCACCAGATCGTTGCGTCCCGAAGCTTCAGCCGTCACGCCGAGCGCATTGAGCGCGTTGAGGACGATGGATGTTGAGATGGTTTTGTCGTATTCCGGTTTTCCCGCCATAAAGGTAAAGCAGGTATTGCCCAGATCGTGGAACACCGCACCGCCGCCGCTGCTCCGGCGCGCCAGGCGGACGTTGTCTTCTTCCATGCGCCGGGTGTTGCACTCTTTCCACGGATTTTGCGCACGACCAATGACCACCGTATCGGCGTTACGCCAGAGAAAGAGGACGCGCTGGGTGGCAGGCATCTGGCGGAAGATGCACTCTTCCACCGCGAGATTAAACCAGGGATCGTAAGAGTCAGAGATAAGCAGGCGTAACGTCGTCATGGCAAAGTTCCTTTTCTGAATCGTTCGCCTACTTTATCACTATTCTTTCTTCTCGCTCTCTTCGTCTTCGGGGACCGACCGGCTGGCGGTCAGCAGGAACGGGGATTGCTGCCAGCGCGTGCGTTTGCCGCGAAGCAGGGTGCGCGCCAGCACAACGCCAATGGCGAGCGAAAGCAGCAGCATCAGGCGCAGAATGTTGGTGGTATTATCGACCTGCTTGGCTTCAGTCGGAAGAGTATGGGTGTCGAGCGTCAGGCGCAGATACCCCAGAGGGCCATTCTTGCCCTGAATAGGTTCAACAAGCTGTTGGTTGAAGTAGCCGCCGGCTTTTTTGCCGTCCAGCGCCAGCCTGTCGCGCACGTCGACATGTTCGCCCGCGCGGGCAATCAGGTTGCCTTGCTCATCATAGACGCCCGCATCAAGAATGCGGCTGTTCTCCGTCAGCAGGCGTAAAACCTGACCTATTCGCTTATCGTCCGGCGTTTCGGTTCGCATGGACGGCGCGACGTTGAGCGTCACCTGGCGTGCCAGCGTGCGGGCCAGCTCTTCAAACTGCGGGTTGCGTTGCCGTTGATGATTCTGGCTAAACCACGATGCCCCTTGCATCAGCACCACTAAGAGTGCGAGACAGGAAAGGACAATCACGGCGCGATGGAGCCGGAATTTCAGTTTTGCGCGAGCCATATTCCACCTGCTGAAAATTTACGGCTTAATGTTGCCAGAAGTGATGGTTACAGGGTAGCCTCATGCGTTATTTTCCCTCTGCAACCTTCCGGCGCGAACGAAATTACAGGAGCTTTAATGCCGAACATTACCTGGTGTGACCTGCCAACGGATGTCTCTTTATGGCCAGGATTGCCGCTCTCTTTAAGTGGCGATGAGGTGATGCCTCTGGATTACCACGCCGGTCGTAGCGGCTGGCTGCTGTACGGACGCGGTCTGGATAAGCAACGCCTGACCCAGTATCAAACCAAACTGGGGGCCGCGATGGTCATCGTTGCCGCCTGGTGCGTGGAAGACTATCAGGTCATTCGCCTGGCGGGCTCTCTGACGCAGCGCGCCACGCGCCTGGCGCATGACGCCGGGCTGGACGTTGCGCCGCTGGGGAAAATTCCACACCTGAAAACGCCGGGCCTGCTGGTCATGGACATGGACTCTACCGCCATTCAGATCGAGTGTATTGACGAAATTGCGAAGCTGGCGGGCAGCGGTGAGCTGGTGGCGGAAGTCACCGAGCGTGCGATGCGCGGCGAGCTGGATTTCACCGCCAGCCTGAGACAGCGCGTGGCGACCCTGAAAGGGGCCGATGCCAACATTCTGCGCCAGGTGCGCGATGTGCTGCCGCTGATGCCCGGGCTGACGCAGCTGGTGCTGAAGCTGCAGTCCCTCGGCTGGAAGGTGGCGATCGCCTCCGGTGGCTTCACCTTCTTCGCGGATTATCTGCGGGAAAAACTGCATCTGACCACCGTGGTGGCCAATGAGCTGGAGATCATGGACGGCAAGCTGACCGGCCAGGTGATCGGCGATATTGTGGATGCCCAGTACAAAGCCAATACGCTGACGCGTCTGGCGGAAAAATATGAAATTCCGGTTGTCCAGACCGTCGCCATCGGGGACGGCGCGAACGACCTGCCGATGATCAAAGCGGCCGGCCTGGGCATTGCCTACCATGCCAAGCCAAAAGTGAATGAAAAGACGGAAGTGACTATCCGTCACGCTGACCTGATGGGGGTGTTCTGCATTCTCTCCGGCAGCCTTAATCAGAAATAACGGTCTGCTTTGTAGGCCGGGTAAGCGTAAGCGCCACCCGGCACGCAGGCCGCAGAGAAATAACGAGGTAAACCGTGGCGAAAGCTCCAAAACGCGCATTTGTCTGTAATGAATGTGGTGCGGATTATCCGCGCTGGCAGGGGCAATGCAGCGCCTGTCATGCCTGGAACACCATCACCGAAGTGCGTGGTGTGGCGGCTTCGCCGAGCGTGGCGCGCAATGAACGCCTGAGCGGCTACGCGGGCAATGCGGGCGTAGCGAAAGTCCAGAAGCTCTCGGACATCAGCCTCGAAGAGCTGCCGCGCTTCTCCACCGGATTTAAAGAGTTCGATCGCGTGCTCGGCGGTGGCGTGGTGCCGGGCAGCGCGATTCTTATCGGCGGTAACCCGGGCGCGGGTAAATCGACCCTGCTGCTGCAAACGCTCTGCAAGCTTGCCGAACAGATGAAAACCCTGTACGTCACGGGGGAAGAGTCCCTGCAGCAGGTGGCGATGCGCGCGCACCGTCTGGGCCTGCCGACCGGCAACCTGAACATGCTGTCGGAAACCAGCATCGAGCAGATCTGCATGATCGCCGAAGAAGAGCAGCCGAAGCTGATGGTGATCGACTCCATCCAGGTGATGCACATGGCGGACATCCAGTCCTCGCCGGGCAGCGTCGCGCAGGTCCGTGAAACCGCGGCCTACCTGACGCGCTTTGCTAAAACACGCGGCGTGGCGATTGTGATGGTGGGCCATGTGACCAAAGATGGCTCGCTGGCGGGGCCGAAGGTGCTCGAACACTGTATCGACTGCTCCGTGATGCTCGACGGCGACGCGGATTCCCGCTTCCGTACCCTGCGCAGCCATAAAAACCGCTTTGGGGCGGTGAACGAACTGGGCGTGTTTGCCATGACCGAGCAGGGGCTGCGTGAAGTCAGCAACCCGTCGGCCATCTTCCTGAGCCGTGGCGATGAGATCACCTCCGGCAGCTCGGTGATGGTGCTGTGGGAAGGGACGCGCCCGCTGCTCGTCGAAATTCAGGCGCTGGTCGATCACTCGATGATGGGCAACCCGCGGCGCGTAGCGGTTGGTCTGGAACAGAACCGTCTGGCGATCCTGCTGGCGGTGCTGCACCGTCACGGCGGGCTGCAGATGGCGGATCAGGACGTCTTCGTGAACGTGGTCGGCGGCGTCAAAGTCACCGAGACCAGCGCAGACCTGGCGCTGCTGCTGGCGATGGTCTCCAGCCTGCGCGACAGACCGCTGCCGCAGGATCTGGTCGTCTTCGGAGAAGTGGGCCTTGCCGGGGAAATCCGTCCGGTGCCCAGCGGGCAGGAGCGAATCTCCGAGGCGGCAAAACACGGTTTCCGTCGCGCGATCGTTCCCGCCGCCAACGTGCCGAAAAAAATCCCGGAAGGGATGCAGGTTTTTGGCGTGAAGAAACTCGCAGATGCGTTAAATGTCTTTGACGACTTATAATTACGTATTCGATTTTGCAGGAGGCACCGTAATTTATGTCATCATTTGACTACATCAAGACCGCTATCCGCCAGAAGGGCTGCACGCTGCAGCAGGTGGCAGACGCCAGCGGCATGACCAAAGGCTACCTGAGCCAACTGCTGAACGCCAAAATCAAAAGCCCCAGCGCGCAGAAGCTGGAAGCGCTGCACCGCTTTCTGGGGCTGGAATTCCCGCGTATGCAAAAGAACATCGGCGTGGTGTTCGGCAAGTTTTACCCGCTGCATACCGGGCATATCTATCTGATCCAGCGCGCCTGCAGCCAGGTGGACGAGCTGCACATCATCATGGGGTACGATGAAACCCGCGATCGCCAGCTATTTGAAGACAGCGCCATGTCGCAGCAGCCGACCGTGCCGGACCGCCTGCGCTGGCTGCTCCAGACCTTCAAGTACCAGAAAAACATCCGTATTCATGCCTTCAACGAAGAGGGCATGGAGCCGTACCCGCACGGCTGGGACGTGTGGAGCAACGGCATCAAAGCGTTTATGGAAGAGAAGGGCATTGCGCCTAACTGGATCTACACCTCTGAAGAGTCCGACGCGCCGCAGTTCCGCGAGCATCTGGGCATTGAGACGGTGCTGATCGACCCGAAACGCACCTTTATGAACATCAGCGGGGCGCAGATCCGCGAAAACCCGTTCCGCTACTGGGATTACATCCCGACCGAGGTGAAGCCGTTCTTTGTGCGCACCGTCGCGATCCTGGGCGGCGAGTCGAGCGGTAAGTCAACGCTGGTCAACAAGCTGGCGAATATCTTCAATACCACCAGCGCGTGGGAGTACGGGCGCGACTATGTCTTTTCCCATCTGGGCGGCGATGAGATGGCGCTGCAGTATTCCGACTACGACAAAATCGCGCTCGGTCACGCTCAGTACATTGATTTCGCGGTGAAATACGCCAACAAGGTGGCGTTTATCGATACCGATTTTGTCACCACCCAGGCGTTCTGCAAAAAGTACGAAGGGCGTGAACATCCGTTCGTGCAGGCGCTGATTGACGAATATCGCTTTGACCTGGTGATCCTGCTGGAAAACAACACCCCGTGGGTGGCCGACGGCATGCGCAGCCTCGGCAGCTCCGTCGACAGGCGTGAATTCCAGACCATGCTGGTGGATATGCTCAACGAAAACAACGTTGAGTTTGTGCACGTGGAAGAGTCGGACTACGACTCCCGTTTCCTGCGCTGCGTCGAGCTGGTGAAGGAGATGATGGGGGAGCAGGGTTAAAGACGGCTCCGTGCTATCCCCTCTCCCCTATGGGGAGAGGGTTAGGGTGAGGGGGAGCAACCCACTCAATACTCAACCACCACTTTCCCACGCATATGCCCGTCCAGCACTTTACGGTGCGCCTCCGTAATGCTTTCCACGCTCAGCCCGTGCAGCGTTTCACTCAGTGAGCTTTCCACCACGCCGTTATCCACCAGCTTCGCCACCTCATTGAGGATCTCACCCTGACGCGCCATATCAGCGGTCTGGTACATGCTGCGGGTGTACATAAATTCCCAGTGCAGCGCGGCGGATTTCGACTTCAGCTTATCCTGGTTCAGCGGGTGTTCATTCTCAACGATAGAACAGATATGCCCCTGCGGCGCAATCAGTTCGCTGACCGCCTCCCAGTGTCCGTCGGTATCGTTGAGGATGAAAATGTAATCCACAAAGTTCAGCCCGTGCTTCGCCAGTTCGCCTTTCAGATCGCGGTAGTTCACCACCACATCTGCACCGCGATCGCGGCACCACTGGGCGGAATCTTCACGGGACGCCGTTGCGATGACCTTTACCTTGCTGTTGTGCTTCGCAAACGGGATCGCCAGCGATCCCACGCCGCCCGCACCGCCGATGATCAGCAGGGTTTTGTCCGTACCGGCATCCTGAATATTCAGCCGTTCAAACAGGCCTTCCCACGCGGTGAGTGCGGTCAACGGCAGTGCAGCGGCAGCCGCCCAGCCGAGGCTTGTCGGTTTGTGCCCGACAATGCGCGCGTCGATCAGCTGGTGTGTGGTGTTGCTGCCCGGGCGGGTGATGTCCCCTGCATACCACACCTCATCTCCCGGCTTGAATCCGGTGACGCCAGCGCCAGCGGCTTTGACGATCCCGCTGGCATCCCAGCCGAGCACGCGCGGCTCTTTCAGCCCGTTTTTGGCAATGCCCGCGTGGACTTTGGTATCGACCGGGTTAACGGAGACGGCCTTCACCTCCACCAGCAGATCGTGCTCGCCGGGCTGTGGCATCGGTGGGGTGATTTCAATGAAGGTGGACGGATTTTCCGGGTTCACGGCAATGGCTTTAACTGACATGGTGTGCTCCTCAATGGCATGCGTTTTGTTGAGGCTAGTCTATTAAGTGGCCAGCTGCATGATAAGATGGACAATCAAGAACTCAGCGTTCGTACAGGATGAACAATCATGTTTAAACAGCTGCAGGATATGGCGTTTTTCGCGCTGGTGGCGGAGATGGGCAGCTTTACCGCGGCAGCCCAGAAAGCCGAACTGCCGAAATCCAGCGTCAGCCAGCGAATTAGCCAGCTGGAGCAGCAGGTGGGTATCCGCCTGCTGAACCGCACCACGCGCAGGCTGAACCTGACGTTTGCAGGCGAGCACTATCTGGTGCACTGCCGCGAAATGCTGGCGGCCAGCGAGCGGGCGGAGTATGCCATTCAGCGCCTGCGCGAAAACCCGAGCGGGCGGCTGCGCATCACCTGTCCGGCTGGGATAGGAGCAACCCTGCTGGCGCATATGAATGCCGAGTTCCAGCTTCGCTATCCTGAGGTTTCGCTGGACGTGTCGATCTCTGATGATGTGGTGGATCTGGTCGAGTCCGGCTTTGATGTGGCGCTGCGTACCGGCAAGCCGCAGGACTCCTCCCTGATTGGCCGAATGATCGGGCATTGTCCGCGCTACATGCTGGCCTCGCCGGACTATCTGGCGCGGCGGGCGCCGCTAACGCATCCCCGTCAACTGGTGGAGCACCGCAGCATTACGCACAGAGCCTGGTCGGAGTGGCTTCTGCGAAGCGAGAATGAGGATTACCGCTACCTGCCGGATAACGCACACATGACCGATAATCTGGTGTACGCCCGCGAGTGCGCGATGGCCGGGGCGGGGATCACGCTGCTTCCTGCATTTCTGCTGGAAGATAAGGTTGAAAAGGGCGCGCTGGTGCAGGTGCTGCCGGAGTGGAACGTTGAAGGCAACGACCTCTGGCTGGCCTACCCGAGCCGCAAGCTGAATTCGCCCGCGCTGATGAGCTATATTGAGTTTGCGATGCAGTTTGACGAGGTGAAGCGGTATTACGTGGGCAAATAAAAAAGCCGGGTGGCGGCTTCGCCTTACCCGGCCTACACACTGTGCGGCCTGATGCCCTCACCCTGGCCCTCTCCCACGGGGAGAGGGAACAACCATAAAAAACGGCAACCGAAGTTGCCGTTTTGCTTTTATTTCGCAATACGCTTGTACTTAATACGCTTCGGCTCCAGCGCGTCGGCGCCCAGCGTGCGTTTCTTGTACTCTTCGTATTCGGTGAAGTTACCTTCGAAGAACTCCACTTTACCTTCGTCCTGGTAGTCCAGGATGTGGGTCGCGATACGGTCCAGGAACCAGCGGTCGTGCGAGATAACCATCGCGCAGCCCGGGAACTCCAGCAGGGCGTTTTCCAGCGCGCGCAGGGTTTCGATATCCAGGTCGTTTGTTGGTTCATCGAGCAGCAGAACGTTACCGCCCACCTGCAGCAGCTTCGCCAGGTGCAGACGACCGCGCTCACCGCCGGACAGCTCGCCCACGCGTTTGCCCTGATCGGTGCCTTTAAAGTTAAAGCGACCAACGTAGGCGCGGCTTGGCATCTCGGTGTTGCCGATACGCATGATATCCAGACCGCCGGAGACTTCTTCCCACACGGTTTTGCTGTTATCCATCGCGTCACGGAACTGGTCAACGGAGGCCAGCTTCACGGTCTCACCCAGGGTGATAGAACCGCTGTCTGGCTGTTCCTGACCGGACATCATGCGGAACAGGGTTGATTTACCCGCGCCGTTCGGACCGATGATGCCGACGATAGCGCCTTTCGGTACGGAGAAGGTCAGGTCGTCGATCAGCACACGGTCGCCATAAGACTTACGCAGGTTGGTCACTTCAACCACTTTATCCCCCAGACGTGCTCCAGGTGGAATAAACAGTTCGTTGGTTTCGTTACGTTTCTGGTATTCGGTGTTGTTCAGCTCTTCGAAGCGTGCCAGACGGGCTTTGCCCTTAGACTGACGGCCTTTCGCGCCCTGACGCACCCACTCCAGCTCTTTCTCGATAGACTTACGACGGGCCGCTTCCTGAGACGCTTCCTGAGCCAGACGCTGATCTTTCTGCTCCAGCCAGGAGGAGTAGTTGCCTTCCCATGGAATACCTTCACCGCGGTCCAGCTCCAGGATCCAGCCGGCGACGTTGTCGAGGAAGTAACGGTCGTGGGTAATCGCCACAACGGTGCCTTCGAAGTCGTGCAGGAAGCGCTCCAGCCACGCCACGGATTCCGCATCCAGGTGGTTAGTTGGTTCGTCGAGCAGCAGCATGTCTGGTTTTTCCAGCAGCAGGCGGCACAGCGCCACGCGGCGGCGTTCACCCCCGGAGAGGTTCGCGATTTTTGCATCCCAGTCCGGCAGACGCAGGGCATCCGCCGCGCGCTCCAGCTGCACGTTCAGGTTGTGACCGTCGTGCGCCTGGATGATCTCTTCATACTTGCCCTGCTGTGCGGCCAGCTTGTCGAAGTCCGCATCCGGCTCGGCGTATTTGGCATACACTTCATCCAGACCTTTCAGGGCGTTAACCACTTCGGATACCGCTTCTTCAACGGATTCGCGAACGGTGTGTTCCGGGTTCAGCTGAGGTTCCTGCGGCAGGTAGCCAATCTTGATGCCAGGCTGCGGACGGGCTTCACCTTCGATGTCTGTATCAATGCCGGCCATGATGCGCAGCAGGGTGGACTTACCGGCACCGTTGAGACCCAGAACACCGATTTTTGCGCCCGGGAAGAAGCTCAGCGAGATATTTTTAAGAATATGACGTTTCGGCGGGACAACTTTGCCGACACGATGCATGGTATAAACGAATTGAGCCACGTTGGACTTCGCCTCTTTTATCGTAATGAGAAGGAATTTCAGCCTCGAAGTGTAGCCTTTTTCCCGCCCTAATCCCAGCCAGGAACGTCGGGAGTGTTAAAACGCGCAAGAAAGGTAAAAAAGTGTCCATGACGTGGCGCGTTGAAGGATGCCTGGTTAGCATAAGTTAATTAGACTTTGACGTGGCAAGACGCTGCAATTGACGAAAAAACAATGAGGAAGAGCTTGTGGAAAAAGCCAAACAGGTGGTCTGGCGTCTGCTGGCTGCCAGCGTATGCGTAATGGCGGTAAGCCAGGCGGTGCATGCCGATTCACTGGATGAACAACGTAGTCGCTACGCTCAGATTAAACAGGCGTGGGACAACAAGCAGATGGATACCGTGCAGGCGCTGATGCCGACGCTAAAGGATTATCCGCTGTATCCGTATCTCGAGTATCGCCAGATCACGGACGATCTCATGAACCAGCCCACCGTCACCGTGAATAACTTCATTCAGGCGAACCCGACCCTGCCGCCAGCCCGAAATCTCCAGTCTCGTTTTGTGAATGAGCTGGCGCGTCGCGAAGACTGGCGCGGGCTGCTGGCGTTTAGCCCAGAAAAGCCGAATACCACCGAAGCGCAGTGTAACTACTACTACGCGAAATGGGCGACCGGCCAGCAGGAAGAGGCCTGGGCCGGGGCGAAAGAGCTCTGGCTGACCGGGAAAAATCAGCCGAACGCCTGTGATTCCTTGTTCGGCGCGTGGCGAGCATCCGGGAAACAGGACCCGCTGTCCTACCTTGAGCGCATCCGCCTGGCGATGAAGGCAGGCAACACGCGGCTGGTGACCACGCTGGCGGGGCAGATGCCGTCCGATTACCAGACGATCTCCACGGCGGTTATCTCGCTGGCAAACGATCCCAACAGCGTGCTGACCTTTGCCCGCAGTACGGGCGCGACCGATTTTACCCGCCAGATGGCGGCGGTGGCTTTTGCCAGCGTGGCGCGTGACGATGTGGAAAACGCACGACTGATGATCCCGCAGCTGGTGCAGGCACAGCAGCTTAATGAGGAGCAAACCCAGGAGCTGCGCGATATTGTGGCGTGGCGACTGATGGGCACCGATGTGACCGACGAGCAGGCGCGCTGGCGAGACGATGCCATTATGCGTTCGAACTCCACGTCGCTGGTGGAGCGCCGCGTGCGCATGGCGCTGGGTACGGGCGATCGTCGCGGGCTCAATACCTGGCTCGCGCGGTTGCCAATGGAGGCCAAAGAGAAAGACGAATGGCGCTACTGGCAGGCCGATTTGCTGATGGAGCGCGGTCGTGATGATGAAGCCAAAGAGATTCTCCATACGCTGATGCAGCAACGCGGGTTCTACCCGATGGCGGCCGCGCAGCGCCTGGGCGAGGAGTACACCTTCCGCATTGATAAGGCGCCCGCTAACGCGAACCCGGCGCTGACGCAGGGGCCAGAAATGGCGCGCGTTCGCGAGCTGATGTACTGGAATATGGATAACACCGCGCGCAGCGAATGGGCGAATCTGGTGACCAGCCGCACCACCGATGAAAAAGCCCAGCTTGCCCGCTATGCCTTTGATAACCACTGGTGGGATCTGAGCGTGCAGGCGACGATCGCCGGTAAGCTGTGGGATCATCTGGAAGAGCGTTTCCCGCTGGCGTACAACAATCTGTTCGAACGCTATACCCGCGGCAAAGATATTCCGCAAAGCTACGCGATGGCCATTGCCCGTCAGGAAAGTGCCTGGAACCCGAAAGTCCGTTCCCCGGTGGGCGCCAGCGGCCTGATGCAGATCATGCCGGGCACGGCGACGCACACGGTGAAGATGTTTAACATCCCAGGATACAGCAGCCCGTCACAGCTTCTCGATCCGGATACCAACATCAATATCGGTACCAGCTATCTCCAGTATGTGTATCAGCAGTTCGGCAACAACCGCATCTTCTCGTCGGCGGCCTATAACGCGGGACCGGGTCGCGTGCGCACCTGGCTCGGCAACAGCGCCGGACGCATCGACGCCGTGGCGTTTGTCGAGAGCATCCCGTTCTCGGAAACGCGCGGCTACGTGAAGAACGTGCTGGCCTACGACGCCTACTATCGCTACTTCATGGGGCAGAAAGATACCCTGATGAGCGATGCCGAGTGGCAGAGACGTTACTGATCGGCGTGGGTTGTGTTATGCTGTACTCGCTAATGAGTACAAGAGGCAGCATAACATGACCCAGCATTCCCCGTATTCCTCGGCAATGGCCGAACAACGTCATCAGGAGTGGCTTCGTTTTGTGGAGTTGCTTCGCCAGTCTTACGAGCAGGATTTGCATTTACCCCTGATGCAGCTGATGCTTACGCCAGACGAGCGTGAGGCGCTGGGCACGCGTGTGCGCATCATTGAAGAGCTGCTGCGCGGCGAGATGAGCCAGCGCGAGCTGAAAAATGAGCTCGGCGCGGGCATCGCAACGATTACCCGCGGATCGAACAGCCTGAAGTCGGCGCCCGTTGAGCTGCGCCAGTGGCTGGAAGCGGTGTTGTTGAAAAACGCTTAACGATAGATCGCGTTATGGAACGGGCTTAACGCCAGGATCACCGCCTGGTGATAAACGCCTGAACGCGTCAACGCACCGGCGGTAAAGACGCCAATCGCCCCTTCTTTACGGCCAATCTCATCAATGCCGGTGTACTGCGACATCACCGGCCCGAGCGCTTCACCCGCACGCACTTTTTCCAGAATGATCTCCGGCAGGGGCAGGGTGGCCGAACGCGCCTCGCCGCGCTGTTCACGGCTTTCGATCACCACCCAGCTAAAGGTTGCACCTTCGTCGATACCGGCTTCAATCGCCACCCAAAAGTCCGCATCCGGTGCCGCAACCCTGGCATTTGCCACGCGATTTCGTGCGCCAGCGCGCGTTTCCTCGCTGCCAAACGGCTGTTCAGGAACGCCACTCTCGACGCCGATGGCCTCAATATGGCAGGATCCTGCGCCGAAGATCTCGTCAAATGCCCTTAGAATTGCCTGAATTTTGGCAGGATTAGTGGTAGCAGAGACAACATGGTGCATAATTAAGCTCGATTCAAAAAAAACTCATCGCAGTATAACGGAAAAAAAGCATGTTACAGGTATACCTTGTTCGCCACGGTGAAACGCAGTGGAACGCCGAGCGACGTATTCAAGGCCAGTCAGACAGTCCTCTCACTGAGAAGGGTGTGCAGCAAGCGTGGCAGGTGGCAGAGCGTGCCAGAACGCTGGGCATTACCCACGTCATTACCAGCGATTTAGGTCGCACACAGCAGACGGCGCGCATCATCGCAGACGCCTGCGGTTGTGACGTCATGCTTGAGCCGCGCCTGCGCGAGCTGGATATGGGCGTGCTGGAAAAACGCCATATCGATACGCTGACGGAAACGGAAGAGGGCTGGCGCCGCACGCTGGTGAACGGTACCGAAGATGGCCGTATTCCTGAGGGCGAATCCATGCAGGAGCTCAGCGTACGTATGCATGCCGCACTGGCGGAATGTCTGAAGCTTCCGGCGGGAAGCCGTCCGCTGCTGGTGAGTCATGGGATTGCGTTGGGTTGCCTGGTGAGCACCATTCTGGGGTTACCGGCTTACGCTGAGCGCCGTCTGCGTCTGCGTAACTGCTCCATTTCCCGAATTGATTATCAGGAAAGCGCGTGGCTGGCGTCAGGTTGGGTCGTGGAGATGGCAGGGGACATTTCGCATCTCGATGCCCCTGCGCTTGACGAACTGCAGCGTTAACGACGTATTGGAATCAAGAATTCCATACGCAGATTGATAGGGCCTTCTTCCGGTTTCGCATCCTGAGCCGGGTAGTAGAGCTCAATGTCCTGACCTTTACGGCGATTCAGATTCAGCATCGGCATGCAGGTTCCGTAAACGGTCAGGATAAACTCCTGCACCCCCGTTCCCAGCCCTTCATAGGCGAACATCACGTATTCGCCACCTTCCAGCACGACAGGCTTCGAACCCTGAATGTAGCCATTGGCCATCTCTGGCGTCAGCGCGGTGGTGTAGAACACCTCCTGCTCGTCGTCTTTTTCCTGGCTTGGGTGCGTTTCGTTGAGACCATACAGGATCGGCGGGATCGCCGGCGCGTGGCTCAGGAAGTCGCGCCAGAACTGAACGCGCATCTGATGACGGAACTCGGAAATCTGTTCCAGTGAACAGGAGTAGCTCTGCGTTGTGCCGATCAGATGGGTTTCCGGCAGGGTAATAATTTCATACTTCGGCATCGCGAACTCGCCCAGACGCAGCGGCGGACGCATGCCAAACGAGCTCCAGTCAGGCGAGCGACGATACAGCGCTGGCGTCAACGAGAACTGTTTTTTAAAGGCGCGGGTGAAGGTCTGCTGCGAATCGAAACGATATTGCAGGGCAATATCCAGAATCGGGCGCGCGGTCAGGCGCAGAGCCACAGCAGATTTCGATAAACGACGTGCGCGAATATAGGCCCCGATAGCATGACCGGTGACATCCTTGAACATCCTTTGCAGATGCCACTTGGAATAGCCTGCTTTAGCCGCCACATTATCCAGTGACAAAGGCTGGTCGAGATGACCTTCCAGCCAGGTGAGCAGGTCGCGAATAATTCCAGCCTGATCCATATACTATCCTCATCCTTAAAACAGCAGGTGCCTGATAACAGGTTAGCGGATAATAGCATTTTTTGATGTTTTAGCATTCAGTGTTTTTTTTGCGCATTCATGCTTTTTGCAGGGCATTATGGGCAAATATATTCTAATCCTGTGATCTTGCTACATTTTTGTCTAAAGTGTTGAATAATCGCTCAGTGTAATTTTAAAGAATGGTAACAATATGAAATACAAGACTTTGCTCTTCACCGCGCTGATGTTGATGGTCGGACGCGCTGCGCAGGCGGAACAGATTGGTTCCGTCGATACCGTGTTCAAAATGTTTGGCCCGGACCACAAAATTGTCGTTGAGGCGTTTGACGATCCAGACGTGAAAAACGTCACCTGCTATGTCAGCCGTGCGAAAACAGGCGGTATCAAAGGCGGCCTGGGGCTGGCGGAGGACACCTCCGATGCGGCGATCTCCTGTCAGCAGGTGGGACCGGTTGAATTGAGCGATAAAATTAAAAACGGCAAAGCGCAGGGCGACGTGGTATTCCAGAAACGGACCTCGCTGGTGTTCAAAAAGCTGCAGGTTGCGCGTTTCTACGACGCCAAACGCAATACGCTGGCCTACCTTGCCTATTCTGACAAAGTGGTGGAAGGCTCACCGAAGAACGCGATCAGCGCGGTGCCGATTATGCCGTGGCGGGAATAAAAAAAACGGCGCAAATGCGCCGTTTTTTAATGCGTTAACTGCGGGATTACTCCTGCAGGTCACCGCAGAAACGGTACCCTTCGCCGTGGATCGTGGCGATGATTTCCGGCGTATCTGGCGTAGATTCGAAGTGCTTACGAATACGACGGATGGTGACGTCTACGGTACGGTCGTGCGGCTTCAGCTCACGGCCGGTCATTTTCTTCAGCAGCTCTGCACGGGACTGGATCTTGCCCGGGTTTTCGCAGAAGTGCAGCATCGCGCGGAATTCACTGCGCGGCAGTTTATACTGCTCGCCGTTCGGGCTAATCAGCGAACGGCTATTGATATCAAGTTCCCAGCCGTTGAATTTGTAGCTATCAACGCTACGACGCTCTTCGCTGACCGTGCCCAGATTCATGGTACGGGACAGCAGGTTGCGTGCACGAATGGTTAACTCGCGAGGGTTGAACGGCTTGGTGATGTAATCATCCGCACCGATTTCCAGGCCAAGAATTTTATCAACTTCGTTATCACGGCCCGTCAGGAACATTAACGCGACGTTCGCCTGCTCGCGCAGTTCGCGCGCCAGAAGAAGACCGTTTTTGCCCGGCAGGTTAATGTCCATGATCACCAGGTTGATATCATTTTCAGAAAGGATCTGATGCATCTCTGCGCCATCGGTCGCTTCAAAGACATCGTAGCCTTCTGCTTCGAAAATGCTCTTTAACGTGTTGCGTGTTACCAACTCGTCTTCAACGATAAGAATGTGCGGGGTCTGCATGTTTGCTACCTAAATTGCCAACTAAATCGAAACAGGAAGTACAAAAGTCCCTGACCTGCCTGATGCATGTCGCAAATTAACATGATCGGCTTAACGTGACTAAAGTACGTAATTGCGTTCTTGATGCACTTTCCATCAACGTCAACAACATCATTAGCTTGGTCTTGGGTACTTTCCCTTTGGACCCGACAGTGTCAAAAACGGCTGTCATCCTAACCATTTTAACAGCAACATAACAGGCTAAGTGACACCAGACACCCAATAAAACTACGCTTCGTTGACATATATCAAGTTCAATTGTAGCACGTTAACAGTTTGATGAAATCATCGTAGCCGAATGCTAGCCTTTGTCACAATTTTTCAATAAACCAACTAGTTGCGGACATTGATTTATAAACGAAGCGAATCCAATCAGAATAGGGTATTCATGTCGCTATTATCATTATAAAACATAAGGATAATAGTGTTCTGTTAACATTCTAACTGATTGTTCAGACACAGAATAGTTTAGCGTTTTTAATTTGTTATGAAACGCTATTTCGGTGATTTGTGTTGCAATTTTGTAAATTCGCGCTGCGTAATATGTTGAAGTGCATCACATTTTTACCGGCTAACTGATTAAAAAGAGAGCATAAATGCATCTGTCGATTGTACTGATTGCCCCAGCCAGAGCAGAAAATATAGGCGCAGCGGCGCGTGCCATGAAGACCATGGGTTTTACCGATTTGCGTATTGTGGACAGCACGGCCCATCTGGAACCCGCCGCCCGTTGGGTGGCGCACGGATCGGGAGATATTCTCGATAATATAACCAC
Source organism: Enterobacter sp. NFIX58 (assembly GCF_900110475.1). Lineage (NCBI taxonomy): Bacteria > Pseudomonadati > Pseudomonadota > Gammaproteobacteria > Enterobacterales > Enterobacteriaceae > Enterobacter > Enterobacter sp. NFIX58. The sequence continues at coordinate 309,486 of NZ_FODW01000004.1, forward strand.
TTACGCTACGCTTGCCGATGCGCTGCACGATATTTCGTTTACCGTCGCAACCACGGCGCGCAGCCGGGCGAAGTTCCACTACTATGCCACGCCAGCGGAGCTGGTGCCGATGCTCAGCGAGAAAAGCCAGTGGCTGGAGAAAGCGGCGCTGGTGTTTGGGCGTGAAGATTCCGGATTAACCAATGAAGAGCTGGAACTGGCGGACGTGCTGACGGGGGCACCGATGGTCGCGGATTATCCGTCCCTCAATTTAGGCCAGGCGGTCATGGTGTATTGCTATCAATTAGCATCCTTAATACAAATTCCCCCGTCGCAAAATACAGGAACCGATGAAAATCAGCTTGCAGCACTTCGCGCGCGCGTAGAAAACCTGCTCGTGCATCTGGGGGTGGCGGACGATCAAAAAATGGCTGACTGGTTGCAGCAGCGTTTGGGGCGTCTTGAACAGCGGGACACCGCCATGCTGCACCGTTTGCTACACGATATTGAAAAAAAATTGGCCGAGTAAAACACTGACATAAGTTTTTACTATGGCGAATAAGTCTGTCTGGATGGGTTGCACATGGGGGAATCGGATGAAAATAAATCTGCACACAGCGGGACGTGAGAGTCTCCCGAATTGTGATCAAATTAAAAATTCGTTGACTTAAGGTGCCCGATCCTTTAACCCTAAAAGAATACAGCACAGACAGATAATAATGACAGAGTACACAACATCCATGAAACGCATCAGCATCACCACCATTACCACAACCATCATCATTACCACAGGTAACGATGCGGGCTGACGCGTACAGGAAAAACAGAAAAAAGCCCGCACCTAGACAGTGCGGGCTTTTTTTTCGGCTAAAGGAAACGAGGTAGAACCATGCGAGTGTTGAAGTTCGGCGGTACATCAGTGGCAAATGCAGAACGTTTTCTGCGTGTTGCCGATATCCTGGAAAGCAACGCCAGGCAGGGGCAGGTTGCGACCGTGCTCTCTGCCCCGGCAAAAATCACGAACCATCTGGTGGCGATGATTGAAAAGACCATCGGTGGTCAGGATGCACTTCCGAACATCAGCGACGCAGAGCGTATCTTCGCTGACTTACTGCAAGGGCTGGCAGAGGCGCTGCCTGGCTTCCCGCATGCGCAGCTGAAGTCCTTCGTTGAGCAGGAATTCGCGCAAATTAAACATGTCCTGCACGGCATCAGCCTCCTTGGCCAATGCCCGGACAGCATCAACGCGGCGCTGATTTGTCGCGGTGAAAAACTCTCTATCGCCATCATGGCGGGCGTGCTGGAAGCGCGCGGCCATAGCGTGACCGTGATTGATCCCGTTGAAAAACTGCTGGCGGTGGGCCACTACCTCGAATCCACCGTTGATATTGCCGAATCAACCCGCCGTATCGCCGCCAGCAAAATTCCGTCTGACCACATGATCCTGATGGCTGGCTTTACCGCTGGTAACGAGAAGGGCGAGCTGGTGGTGCTGGGCCGTAACGGCTCCGACTACTCCGCCGCCGTGCTGGCTGCCTGTTTACGCGCGGACTGTTGTGAGATCTGGACTGACGTCGACGGCGTCTATACCTGCGACCCGCGCCAGGTACCGGACGCCAGGCTGCTGAAGTCGATGTCGTACCAGGAAGCGATGGAGCTTTCCTACTTCGGCGCCAAAGTGCTTCACCCGCGTACCATCTCCCCGATTGCCCAGTTCCAGATCCCTTGCCTGATTAAAAATACCGGTAACCCGCAGGCGCCGGGTACGCTGATTGGCGCGAGCACCGATGAGGACGGTCTGCCGGTGAAAGGCATCTCCAACCTCAACAATATGGCGATGTTCAGCGTCTCCGGTCCGGGGATGAAAGGAATGGTCGGCATGGCGGCACGCGTGTTTGCGGCCATGTCCCGCAACGGTATTTCGGTGGTGCTGATCACCCAGTCCTCTTCCGAATACAGCATCAGCTTCTGCGTGCCGCAGGCTGACTGCCTGCGCGCCCGCCGCGCGCTGGAGGAAGAGTTCTATCTGGAGCTGAAAGAAGAGCTGCTGGAGCCGCTCGCGATTCAGGAGCGTCTGGCGATCATCTCCGTGGTGGGCGACGGTATGCGCACCCTGCGCGGTATCTCCGCCAAATTCTTTGCCGCGCTGGCGCGCGCCAATATCAATATCGTGGCGATTGCCCAGGGTTCGTCAGAGCGTTCAATTTCTGTTGTCGTCGATAACGACGATGCCACCACCGGCGTTCGCGTGGTTCACCAGATGCTGTTCAACACCGATCAGGTCATCGAGCTGTTCCTGATTGGCGTGGGTGGCGTGGGCGGCGCGCTCCTGGAGCAGGTGAAGCGCCAGCAGGCGTGGCTGAAGAAGAAACACATCGACCTGCGCGTCTGCGGGATCGCGAATTCCAAAGCGCTGCTGACCAACGTCCACGGCCTGAACCTGGAAAACTGGCAGGCCGAGATGAAGGAGGCAAAAGAGCCGTTCAACCTGGGCCGCCTGATCCGTCTGGTAAAAGAGTATCACCTGCTTAACCCGGTCATCGTCGACTGCACTTCGAACCAGGCGGTGGCCGACCAGTACGCGGACTTCCTGCGCGAAGGTTTCCACGTGGTGACGCCGAATAAAAAGGCCAACACCTCGTCGATGGATTACTATCACCAGCTGCGTCTGGCGGCGAGCAAGTCGCGCCGCAAGTTCCTGTACGACACCAACGTGGGGGCGGGCCTGCCGGTTATCGAGAACCTGCAGAACCTGCTTAACGCGGGCGACGAACTGCAGCGTTTCTCCGGCATTCTCTCCGGCTCGCTGTCGTTTATCTTCGGCAAGCTGGATGAGGGGATGAGCCTCTCGGAAGCCACCCGCGCCGCGCGCGAGCTGGGCTATACCGAGCCGGATCCGCGTGACGACCTTTCCGGTATGGACGTGGCGCGCAAGCTGCTGATCCTCGCCCGCGAAACGGGCCGTGAGCTTGAGCTTTCTGATATCGTGATTGAACCGGTCCTGCCGGCAGAATTTGACAGCAGCGGCGATGTTGGCGCCTTTATGGCCAGTTTGCCGCAGCTTGACGACGCGTTTGCCGCTCGCGTTGCAAAAGCCCGTGATGAAGGTAAGGTATTGCGCTATGTTGGCAACATTGAAGAAGATGGCGTGTGCCGGGTGAAGATTGCCGAAGTGGATGGCAACGACCCGCTGTACAAAGTCAAAAACGGCGAAAACGCCCTCGCGTTTTACAGCCACTATTATCAGCCACTGCCGCTGGTGCTTCGCGGCTATGGCGCAGGGAACGATGTTACGGCGGCGGGTGTGTTTGCCGATCTGCTGCGTACCCTGTCATGGAAGTTAGGAGTTTAACATGGTCAAAGTTTATGCCCCGGCTTCCAGCGCGAATATGAGCGTCGGATTCGACGTGCTGGGTGCGGCGGTGACGCCGGTGGATGGTTCGCTGCTGGGTGATACGGTGACGGTGGAAGCGGCAGACAGCTTCAGCCTGAATAACGTGGGCCGCTTCGCCAGTAAACTGCCGTCTGAGCCGCGCGAAAATATCGTTTATCAGTGCTGGGAACGCTTCTGTCAGGAGATCGGCAAAAACGTGCCGGTCGCCATGACGCTGGAAAAGAGTATGCCGATCGGCTCGGGTCTGGGGTCCAGCGCCTGCTCGGTGGTCGCCGCGCTGGTAGCAATGAACGAGCACTGCGGCAAGCCGCTGAACAACAACCGCCTGCTGGGCTTAATGGGCGAGCTGGAAGGGCGTATCTCCGGCAGCATTCACTATGACAACGTGGCGCCGTGCTTCCTCGGCGGTATGCAGTTGATGATCGAAGAAAATGGCATCATCAGCCAGCAGGTGCCAGGGTTTGATGAGTGGCTGTGGGTGCTGGCCTATCCGGGTATCAAGGTTTCAACCGCGGAAGCGCGTGCGATCCTGCCCGCGCAGTATCGTCGTCAGGACTGTATTGCCCACGGGCGGCATCTGGCGGGCTTTATCCACGCCTGCTACACCCGCCAGCCGCAGCTGGCGGCCAAACTGATGAAGGACGTCATTGCCGAGCCGTACCGCACGAAGCTGCTGCCCGGCTTTAACGAGGCGCGACAGGCATCAATGGATATCGGCGCGCAGGCGTGCGGCATCTCCGGCTCCGGCCCGACGCTGTTCGCCCTGTGCGACAAGGCAGACACTGCGCAGCGCGTGGCGGACTGGCTCTCTAAACACTACCTGCAAAATCAGGAAGGCTTTGTTCATATTTGCCGTCTGGACACGGCTGGCGCACGAGTACTGGGATAATTAATGAAACTCTACAACCTTAAAGATCATAACGAGCAGGTCAGCTTCGCGCAGGCGGTGACTCAGGGACTGGGTAAAAATCAGGGGCTGTTTTTCCCTCATGACCTGCCAGAATTCCAGCTGACCGAGATTGATGACCTGCTGAAGCAGGATTTTGTCACCCGCAGCACCAAAATTCTGTCCGCGTTTATCGGCGATGAAATTCCGCAGGAGCTGCTGGAAGAGCGCGTACGCGCGGCATTCGCGTTCCCGGCGCCGGTTCAGCAGGTTGAGCCTGACGTCGGCTGTCTGGAGCTGTTCCACGGCCCGACCCTGGCGTTCAAAGACTTCGGCGGCCGCTTTATGGCGCAGATGCTGACCCACATCAGCGGCGACAAGCCGGTGACCATCCTGACCGCAACCTCCGGCGATACCGGCGCGGCGGTAGCCCACGCGTTCTACGGCCTGAAAAACGTCCGCGTGGTGATCCTCTATCCGAAAGGTAAAATCAGCCCGCTGCAGGAGAAACTGTTCTGCACCCTCGGCGGCAACATTGAAACCGTGGCAATTGACGGTGATTTCGATGCCTGCCAGGCGCTGGTCAAGCAGGCCTTCGACGACGAAGAGCTGAAGGTGGCGCTGGGTCTGAACTCCGCCAACTCCATCAACATCAGCCGTCTGCTGGCTCAGATCTGCTACTACTTCGAAGCGGTGGCGCAACTGCCGCAGGAAGCGCGCAACCAGCTGGTGATCTCCGTGCCGAGCGGTAACTTCGGTGACCTGACGGCGGGCCTGCTGGCAAAATCCCTGGGGCTGCCGGTGAAACGCTTTATCGCCGCCACCAACGCCAACGACACCGTGCCGCGCTTCCTGAAAGACGGGAAGTGGGCGCCGAACGCCACGCAGGCGACCCTCTCCAATGCGATGGATGTGTCACAGCCAAACAACTGGCCGCGCGTGGAAGAGCTGTTCCGCCGTAAGATCTGGCGTCTGGGCGACCTGGGCTATGCCGCGGTGACGGATGAGACCACCAAATCCACCATGCGCGAGCTGAAGGCGGTGGGGTATACCTCTGAACCGCACGCGGCGATTGCCTACCGCGCGCTGCGCGATCAGCTTAATCCGGGTGAATACGGCCTGTTCCTGGGAACCGCACATCCGGCGAAGTTCAAAGAGAGCGTGGAGGCGATTCTGGGCGAAACGCTGCCGCTGCCGAAAGAGCTGGCCGAGCGTGCCGACTTGCCGCTGCTGTCTCATGAGCTACCGGCAGACTTTGCCGCGCTGCGTAAGCTGATGATGACTCGCGCATGATTTTTTGTCGGGTGGCGGCTACGCCTTACCCGACCTACAACCAATGATGACGCGTGCGTGATTGTGTTGCCCGGTGGCGGCTATGCCTTACCGGGCCTACAACGACGACAACGGCTCAGAACGTAGGCCGGGTAAGGCGAAGCCGCCACCCGGCTTTTTTTGTGAAGAAATTAAGGAGAAAAATAGCAGGGAAAAAGTAGAAATTCCCAATAAATGCGGTCACTTAGCGTTTAGGATTGCAGAGAATAACATCCCCCGTTCCCCTCGCGTACTCTCCTTACATCGGCCCACGTTGGGCAAAGATAATAAGGAGTCACCGATGTCTACACTGAAACCTGTGCTGATTGCGCTTTCACTGATGCTGGTCGCTCCCATGGCGGTACAGGCATCCGAAATCACCCTCGTACCCGCGGTCAAACTGCAGATTGGCGACCGGGATAATAACGGGCATTACTGGGACGGCGGCCGCTGGCGCGACCACGACTGGTGGAAAGCGCATTATGACTGGCGCGATAACCACTGGCGCCCACATGATGAGCATCGTAAACACGACGATCGTCACGATGACCATCACCACGATGACCGCCGCGACGATCGCGGCCCGGACTGGAAACACCACTAATGCAAAACCCCGCCAGTTGGCGGGGTTTGTTTTTACTGCTCGTGGCGCTTAAACACCAGTTCGCCTTTCCCTGACGACGCCTCGTCAAAGAAATAGCCTTCGCTGTTGAAGGCGGTTAGCTGCTCCGGCTTCGTCAGGCGGTTCTGGATAATGTAGCGGCTCATCAGGCCACGCGCTTTCTTGGCGTAGAAGCTGATCACTTTGAACTTGCCGTTCTTCTCGTCAAGGAATACCGGCTTGATGATGTCGGCATCCAGTTTTTTCGGCTTCACCGACTTGTAGTATTCATCGGACGCCAGGTTAATCACTACGTTATCGCCCTGTGCACGCAGCGCCGCATTCAGCTTATCGGTGATGATATCGCCCCAGAAATGGTACAGGTCTTTGCCTTTGGCATTCTCCAGGCGAATCCCCATCTCCAGACGGTACGGCTGCATCAGATCCAGCGGGCGCAGTACGCCGTACAGACCCGACAGCATGCGCAGATGCTGCTGGGCAAAATCGAAATCGGCTTCGCTAAAATCTTCCGCCTGCAGGCCGGTATATACGTCGCCTTTAAATGCCAGAATCGCCTGACGAGCGTTGGCAGGGGTGAAATCCGGATGCCATTCATGAAAGCGGGTCGCGTTAAGGTCTGCCAGCTTGTCGCTGATGCTCATCAGCGAGGCGATTTGCGGCGCAGAGAGCTTACGCGCTTCGCGGATCAGCTGTTGCGAATAGTCCAGCAGTTCAGGCTGGGTATAGCGTTCGGTGGCGAGCGGGCTCTGGTAGTCGAGCGTTTTTGCAGGTGAAATCAGAATCAGCATATCCAGTCCTTGCAGGAAATTTAGAGCGACTTTAGCAAAAAATCGCCCCGAATTGATCGATAGCTGTTATTGCCGCGGCAAATCATCCCACGTGCCGGGGGCAAGCTGCGCCTTGATATCGGGATAGCGGGCGGGATCAAAGACCGGCGGAACGCCGAGTTTACGCTGACGCAGATAGTCTCTGGCAATCAGGGTCACCACGGGCGAGAGCAGCAGGATTGCCGTGAGGTTAGTGATCGCCATCAGCGCCATAATGATATCGGCCAGCTGCCAGACCAGCGGCATACTGAGCAGGGAGCCTGCAATCACCATCAGGATAACCCCCAGGCGCAGGGTTCCGATTGCGGCGCGGGAGTCGAGCTTCAGGAAAATAAGGTTATTTTCGGCGTAAAGGTAATTCACCACTATCGAGCTGAAGGCAAACAAGATCAGGATGAGCGAGACAAATCCGGCTCCCCAGCCGCCGGTCAGGTTGACCAGCGCCTGCTGGAGAAGCTGTATCCCGACGGTGCCCGACGCGTGCGGTACGGGGCCTGCCAGCAGCAAAATCATGGCGCTGGCGGAACAGATAATAATGGTATCGGTAAAGACGCCAATCATCTGCACAATGCCTTGTGCGGCCGGGTGCGGCGGCCAGGAAGAGGCGGCGGCGGCCGCGTTGGGGGTTGACCCCATACCGGCTTCATTGGAGAACATGCCCCGTTGAAAACCCGCCATCAGCGCCTGGCTGAAGGTGTAGCCCAGCGCCCCGGAGGCCACTTCGCGCCAGCCAAAGGCGCTTTTGACGATGGTGGCAATCACGCCCGGCACCTGATCGAGATGCAGTGCGGCAACGAACAGGCTCGCGGCAACCCAGAGCAGCGCCATAATGGGCACCAGCCACTGCATCAGGCGAGCGATGCCCTTGAGACCGACCGAGATGGTAAGCAGAACGACGAGGGCTAAAGCGAGACCCGCGATCCACTCGGGGCAGGAGAAGGCATAGCGCAGGGCGTTGGCGACCGAATTCGCCTGGACGGTATTAAAAATAAGACCGTACGCGAGCAGTAAAAAAACCGAGAACAGGACGCCCATCCAGCGCATCCCTAAGCCACGCGCCATGTACCAGGCTGGACCACCGCGAAACTGGCCGTGCTTATCTTTCTCTTTGTAGAGTTGTGCAAGCGAACTTTCGGCAAAGGAGGTGGCCATCCCGAGTAGCGCCGTCACCCACATCCAGAAGACCGCGCCCGGCCCACCGGCGCTGATGGCCAGCGCAACGCCCGCCAGATTGCCGCTGCCGAGGCGAGCCGCGAGGCTGGTACAGAGCGCCTGGAATGACGTTAATCCGCCCGGCTGAGGCGTGACGCTGTTTTTCAGACTTCTGCCAAACTTGCGAATATAGCGAAACTGGATAAACCCACTGCGTAGCGTAAACCAAATCCCTGCTCCCAGAAGCAGGTATATCATTATCGAACCCCAAAGGACTTCGTTAATAAAGAAAAAGAAATCAGGCATTAACGTCCCTCTTGTTGATGCCAATGTGAATATGTAAGCGCTACCACTGATTGGGCATGCTGTTGCTTAGCAGCCTGTTAATATTTCCAGTTTATCATACTCTGCCTAAGCGCACTGTCTGCGGTTGCGCTACCCCTCCGTCGTGTTATCATCAGGGCAGACCGGTTACATCCCCCTAACAAGTAAACCTGTCATTTTTCCGCTGCAGGCATGCTGTCGGTAGCGTGAATTATCCAGGGCACGTTAAAAGAGAAACACTATCATGACGGATAAATTGACCTCCCTTCGTCAGTTCACCACTGTCGTAGCTGACACCGGAGATATCGCGGCAATGAAGCTGTACCAGCCGCAGGATGCCACAACCAACCCTTCTCTGATCCTTAACGCCGCACAGATCCCTGAGTATCGCAAACTGATTGACGACGCAGTGACCTGGGCGAAAGCGCAGAGCAATGACCGCGCGCAGCAGGTTGTGGATGCCACTGACAAACTGGCAGTGAACATCGGTCTGGAGATCCTGAAACTGGTTCCTGGCCGTATCTCTACCGAAGTGGATGCGCGTCTCTCCTACGACACCGAAGCGTCTATTGCCAAAGCGAAACGTCTGATCAAAATGTACAACGACGCGGGCATCAGCAACGATCGTATCCTGATCAAACTGGCTTCTACCTGGCAGGGTATTCGCGCGGCAGAGCAGCTGGAAAAAGACGGTATCAACTGTAACCTGACCCTGCTGTTCTCCTTCGCGCAGGCGCGTGCTTGTGCAGAAGCGGGCGTATACCTGATTTCTCCGTTCGTAGGCCGTATTCTGGACTGGTACAAAGCCAACACCGATAAGAAAGAGTACGCACCGGCTGAAGATCCAGGCGTGATTTCTGTGACTGAAATCTACGAATACTACAAACAGCATGGCTATGAGACTGTGGTTATGGGCGCAAGCTTCCGTAACGTCGGTGAAATCATCGAGCTGGCTGGCTGTGACCGCCTGACCATCGCGCCTGCGCTGCTGAAAGAGCTGGCAGAAAGCGAAGGTACCCTGGAGCGTAAACTGTCCTACACCGGTGAAGTGAAAGCACGCCCAGAGCGCATCACTGAATCCGAGTTCCTGTGGCAGCATAACCAGGATCCAATGGCGGTAGACAAGCTGGCGGACGGTATCCGTAAGTTTGCTGTTGACCAGGGCAAACTGGAAAAAATGATCGGCGACCTGCTGTAATCATTCCGCGTGACCGGGCTCCCGGTCACGCGACTGCTTTCGTCCCCTGTCTGAATCCCCTCTCTGCGTGTATCATTCCCTTTAATCAGTACTCTTTGAATGGAATGGATATGAATACCTTACGCATCGGCTTAGTGTCGATTTCTGACCGCGCCTCCAGCGGTGTTTACCAGGATAAAGGCATCCCTGCTCTGGAAGCGTGGCTGGCCAGTGCACTGACTACCCCGTTTGAGATCCAGACTCGCCTGATTCCCGACGAACAGCCGATCATCGAGCAGACCCTGTGTGAGCTGGTGGATGAGATGAGCTGTCACCTGGTGTTAACCACCGGCGGAACCGGCCCCGCACGCCGCGACGTGACGCCGGACGCGACGCTGGCGATTGCCGATCGTGAAATGCCTGGCTTCGGCGAACAGATGCGCCAGATCAGTCTACACTTTGTTCCGACGGCCATTCTTTCCCGCCAGGTGGGGGTGATCCGCAAGCAGGCGTTGATCCTGAACCTGCCGGGCCAGCCGAAGTCGATCAAAGAGACTCTGGAAGGGCTTAAAGCGGAAGACGGTAGCGTCATCGTTCACGGTATCTTTGCAAGTGTACCGTATTGTATACAGCTGCTTGACGGCCCGTATGTCGAAACCGATGAGAAAGTGGTAGCAGCTTTTCGTCCTAAAAACGCGCGTCGCGAAACAATCTCCTGAAATTAATCAATATGTGACATAAGCTGAAGCGGCGATAGCGTGGTAACGGTTTTACGGTATAGTAATTTTTTCTTTACGATTGCTGTAAAAATAAATCCACAATACACGCATAATGGTTCGCTATGTCACATAACACCCGACCTCTGAATCGACAGGATTACAAAACCCTCACGCTCGCGGCCTTAGGCGGCGCGCTGGAGTTTTACGATTTCATTATCTTCGTCTTCTTCGCCGCCGTGGTGGGGGAACTCTTCTTCCCGGCAGATATCCCGGAGTGGCTGCGTCAGGTGCAAACCTTCGGCATTTTTGCCGCCGGGTATCTGGCGCGTCCGCTGGGCGGCATTATCATGGCCCACTTTGGCGATCTGGTCGGTCGTAAGAAGATGTTTACCCTTAGCATCCTGCTGATGGCCGTGCCGACGCTGGCCATTGGTCTGTTGCCTACCTATGCCTCGATGGGTATTCTCGCGCCGTTGCTGCTGTTACTGATGCGCGTCCTGCAGGGCGCGGCAATTGGCGGTGAAGTGCCGGGCGCGTGGGTGTTTGTCGCGGAGCATGTTCCGGCGCGCCGCATTGGTATCGCCTGCGGAACCTTAACGGCGGGGCTGACGGTCGGGATCCTGCTCGGCTCGGTGGTCGCAACCATTGTGAATACCAGCATCACGCAGCAGGCCGTACACGACTGGGGATGGCGTATTCCGTTCCTGCTGGGCGGGGCGTTTGGTCTGGTCGCGATGTACCTGCGCCGCTGGCTGCAGGAGACCCCCATTTTCCTCGAAATGCAGCAGCGCAAAGCGCTGGCGCAGGAGCTGCCGGTGAAGGCGGTCGTGGTACGCCATAAAAAAGCGGTGGTGGTGTCGATGCTACTCACCTGGCTGCTCTCGGCGGGCATTGTGGTAGTGATATTGATGTCCCCAGTCTGGCTGCAAAAGCAGTACGGTTTCGCCCCTGCCGTGACGCTACAGGCAAACAGTATCGCGACAATCATGCTCTGCTTTGGCTGTCTGGCCGCCGGGCTGGCGGCGGATCGTTTCGGTGCCAGCGTCACCTTTATTGTCGGCAGCCTGTTACTGGCCGCTTCAAGCTGGGCGTTTTACCATCTGGCAGGCAGCCATCCTGAACAGTTGTTCCTGCTGTACGGCGTGGTAGGGCTGTGCGTGGGCGTTGTCGGGGCGGTACCGTACGTGATGGTGCGCGCGTTCCCGCCAGAGGTTCGCTTCACCGGGATTTCGTTTTCCTACAACGTGTCGTATGCCATTTTCGGCGGGCTGACGCCGATTGCGGTGACGGTCCTGATGGGCGTGTCTCCCATGGCTCCGGCCTGGTACGTGCTGGCGCTGTCGGTGCTGGGGCTGGGATTAGGGATTTGGCTGGGGCAGAAGAAGGGATGTCGTGCCCGCGAGGCGGACACGACAGAAGGATCAGTGTTTTTCACCAATCGGTAGCACGGTGCGGTCAAACTGCTCGTTCAGCACTTCACCCATTGCCAGGTAGATAGCGCTTGCGCCGCAAACCAGACCAATCCAGCCTGCAACATGAACGATGCCTTCGTTATCCACCAGGTGACCAATCGCCAGCAGGGCGAACAGGACGGTCAGGCTCAGGAAGACGAACTGCAGCATGCGGTTGCCTTTCAGGGTACCGAAGAACATGAACAGGGTGAAGATGCCCCACAGGCCCAGATAAACGCCCAGGAAGTGGGCGTTTGCCGCGTCTGCCATGCCCATTTTAGGCAGCAGCAGAATGGCAACCAGGGTCAGCCAGAAAGAACCGTAAGAGGTGAAGGCGGTTAAGCCGAAGGTATTGCCTTTTTTATATTCCAGCAGGCCCGCGAAAATTTGCGCGATACCGCCGTAAAAAATGCCCATCGCCAGGATGATGCCATCCATCGGGAACATCCCGATATTGTGCAGGTTCAGCAGAATAGTGGTCATGCCAAAACCCATCAGGCCCAGCGGAGCCGGATTAGCCAACTTAGTGTTGCCCATAAGTCCTCAAAAAAATCATCATTAATATGGTGAAATGGTTAAACCCGCGTCAGTTCTCCCTGACGGGGCGCGGCATCATAATGGGCGCAATCGATGGCGTCTATGATCTCATCAGGGTGAAATTAAAATTTTTTTTATCATTCCCCCTTGATGGATGCCGTCGCGACCCCATCTTGTAGTCAACCGCAGTGTGTGGACCTGAAAAAAATCAAATCTGGGCAGTTGAAAAAGCACGTTCTGCCCTTATTACAGGTACACAACCACATGTTGACTGAATTTTTAGTGGAGACGTTTAGATGGGTAAAATTATTGGTATCGACCTGGGTACAACCAACTCTTGTGTAGCGATTATGGATGGCACTACTGCACGCGTGCTGGAGAACGCCGAGGGCGATCGCACCACGCCTTCTATCATTGCTTATACCCAGGATGGTGAAACTCTGGTTGGTCAGCCGGCTAAACGTCAGGCAGTGACAAACCCGCAAAACACCCTGTTTGCGATTAAACGCCTGATCGGCCGCCGCTTCCAGGACGAAGAAGTTCAGCGTGACGTTTCCATCATGCCTTACAAAATCATCGCAGCAGATAACGGCGATGCATGGCTTGATGTGAAAGGCACCAAAACGGCACCACCGCAGATTTCTGCTGAAGTGCTGAAAAAAATGAAGAAAACGGCTGAAGATTACCTGGGCGAACCGGTAACGGAAGCGGTTATCACCGTTCCTGCCTACTTCAACGATGCTCAGCGTCAGGCAACCAAAGATGCTGGCCGTATCGCAGGTCTGGAAGTAAAACGTATCATCAACGAACCAACCGCGGCTGCACTGGCTTACGGTCTGGATAAAGAAGTTGGCAACCGTACTATCGCGGTTTACGACCTGGGTGGTGGTACCTTCGATATCTCTATTATCGAAATCGACGAAGTTGACGGCGAAAAAACCTTCGAAGTTCTGGCAACCAACGGTGATACCCACCTGGGTGGTGAAGACTTCGATACCCGTCTGATCAACTACCTCGTTGACGAATTCAAGAAAGATCAGGGCATTGACCTGCGTAACGACCCGCTGGCTATGCAGCGCCTGAAAGAAGCCGCTGAGAAAGCGAAGATCGAACTGTCTTCCGCTCAGCAGACCGACGTGAACCTGCCGTACATCACCGCAGACGCGACCGGTCCTAAACACATGAACATCAAAGTGACCCGTGCGAAACTGGAAAGCCTGGTAGAAGACCTGGTGAACCGTTCTATCGAGCCGCTGAAAGTTGCTCTGCAGGACGCTGGCCTGTCCGTGTCTGATATCAACGACGTTATCCTCGTTGGTGGCCAGACCCGTATGCCAATGGTCCAGAAGAAAGTGGCTGAGTTCTTTGGTAAAGAGCCACGTAAAGACGTTAACCCGGACGAAGCGGTGGCAATTGGTGCTGCGGTTCAGGGTGGCGTACTGACCGGTGAAGTGAAAGACGTACTGCTGCTGGACGTTACCCCGCTGTCTCTGGGTATCGAAACCATGGGCGGTGTGATGACGGCGCTCATCAACAAAAACACCACCATCCCAACCAAGCACAGCCAGGTGTTCTCTACCGCTGAAGACAACCAGTCTGCGGTAACCATCCATGTGCTGCAGGGTGAGCGTAAGCGTGCGGCGGATAACAAATCTCTGGGTCAGTTCAACCTGGACGGTATTAACCCGGCACCGCGCGGCATGCCACAGATCGAAGTCACCTTCGACATCGATGCTGACGGTATCCTGCACGTGTCTGCGAAAGACAAAAACAGCGGTAAAGAGCAGAAGATCACCATCAAGGCATCTTCTGGCCTGAACGAAGCAGAAATCGAAAAAATGGTTCGCGATGCCGAAGCTAACGCGGAATCCGACCGTAAGTTCGAAGAGCTGGTTCAGACCCGTAACCAGGGTGACCATCTGCTGCACAGCACCCGTAAGCAGGTTGAAGAAGCCGGCGATAAGCTGCCAGCGGAAGACAAAACTGCTATCGAAGCTGCACTGAGCGCGCTGGAAACGTCTCTGAAAGGCGAAGACAAAGCGGACATCGAAGCGAAAATGCAGGAGCTGGCACAGGCTTCCCAGAAGCTGATGGAAATCGCTCAGCAGCAGCACGCTCAACAGCAGGCGGGCGCTGACGCTTCTGCGAACAACGCGAAAGACGACGACGTTGTCGACGCTGAGTTCGAAGAAGTTAAAGACAAAAAATAATCGCCCTGATGCAGGGTAATTAATCGGCACGGGCGTAGGAGAACTCTCCACGCCCGTGCTCGCATGTTAAGGGGCTTAAAAAAACCAATGGCAAAGCAAGACTATTACGAGATTTTAGGCGTTCCGAAAACTGCGGAAGAGCGTGAAATCAAAAAGGCGTATAAGCGCCTGGCCATGAAATTCCACCCGGACCGTAATCAGGGTGACAAAGAGGCTGAAGCCAAATTTAAAGAGATCAAAGAAGCCTACGAAGTCCTGACCGATGCACAAAAACGTGCGGCCTATGACCAGTACGGTCACGCAGCCTTTGAACAGGGCGGCATGGGCGGCGGTGGATTCGGCGGCGGCGGCTTTGGCGGCGGCGCTGACTTCAGCGATATCTTTGGCGATGTGTTTGGCGATATCTTCGGCGGCGGTCGTGGTCGTCAGCGCGCGGCGCGCGGCGCGGATCTGCGCTACAACATGGATCTGACGCTGGAAGAGGCCGTTCGCGGTGTCACCAAAGAGATCCGTATTCCGACGCTGGAAGAGTGTGACGTTTGCCATGGCAGCGGCGCGAAAGCGGGTACGCAGCCGCAGACCTGTCCAACCTGTCACGGTTCCGGCCAGGTGCAGATGCGTCAGGGCTTCTTCGCGGTACAGCAGGCCTGTCCGCACTGTCACGGTCGCGGTACGCTGATTAAAGATCCGTGCACCAAGTGCCACGGCCACGGTCGCGTTGAGAAAACCAAGACCCTGTCCGTTAAGATCCCAGCTGGCGTCGATACGGGCGACCGCATCCGTCTGGCGGGCGAAGGTGAAGCCGGAGAACACGGCGCACCGGCAGGCGATCTGTACGTTCAGGTGCAGGTTAAACAGCACGCGATTTTCGAGCGCGAAGGGAACAACCTGTACTGTGAAGTGCCGATCAACTTCGCGATGGCCGCACTCGGTGGCGAAATTGAAGTACCGACGCTGGATGGCCGCGTCAATCTGAAGATCCCGGGCGAGACCCAGACCGGTAAGCTGTTCCGCATGCGCGGTAAAGGCGTTAAATCCGTTCGTGGTGGTGCGCAGGGCGACCTGCTGTGCCGCGTCGTCGTGGAAACGCCGGTTGGCCTGAACGACAAGCAGAAACAGCTGCTGAAAGAGTTGCAGGAGAGCTTCGGTGGCCCGACGGGTGAGAAAAACAGCCCGCGCTCCAAAAGCTTCTTCGATGGCGTCAAAAAATTCTTCGATGATTTGACCCGCTAATCGACTAGCTGGTTTTTATCCGCAAAAGCCCGGAAGCGATTCCGGGCTTTTTCTTTTTATCGGTATTGCTCGGTTAAACTGAATCTATACTCAATATTAATCTGTTTTTGCCGAGTTATCTGGCTTGGTATTATGGTTTTATCGAGGTATTGTTGTAAAAGAGAGAACTAAAGTGAAATTACTACACCGTTTCTTTAGCAGTGAGGCATCCGGCGGCGTGATCCTGATTATGGCTGCTGCGGCCGCGATGGTACTGGCCAACGTCGGAATGACCCGCGATCTGTATCATGCTTTTCTGGAAACGCCCGTTGAGCTGAAGGTCGGGGCGCTGGAAATCAACAAGAACATGCTGCTGTGGATCAACGATGCGCTGATGGCGGTGTTCTTCCTGCTTGTGGGGCTTGAGGTTAAGCGTGAGCTGGTGCTGGGTTCGCTTGCCAGCCGCCAGCGTGCGGCGTTCCCGGTCATTGCTGCGCTCGGCGGGATGGTGGTGCCGGCGCTGCTCTTTCTGGCGTTCACCTGGCAGGATCCGATCGCACGTCACGGCTGGGCGATCCCGGCTGCGACGGATATCGCTTTTGCGCTCGGGGTGCTGGCCTTGCTGGGAAGCCGCGTGCCGGTAGCCCTGAAAATCTTCCTGATGGCGCTGGCGATTATTGATGACCTTGGCGCCATTGTGATTATCGCGCTGTTCTACACCAGCGATCTGTCGATCCTCTCCCTGAGCGTGGCTGCCGGGGCGATTGCGGTGCTGGCGCTGCTGAACATCTTTAATGTGCGCCGCATCGGTATCTACATCCTCGTGGGGATGGTGCTGTGGACGGCGGTGCTGAAATCAGGCGTGCATGCCACGCTGGCTGGGGTGATCGTCGGCTTCTTCGTGCCGCTGAAGCCGCAGGACGGCAAGTCGCCTGCCAAACAGCTGGAGCATGTGCTGCATCCGTGGGTCGCCTTTATGATCCTGCCGCTGTTTGCGTTTGCCAATGCGGGCGTTTCCCTCGGCGGGGTGACGCTGGACGGGCTAACGTCCGTGCTGCCGCTGGGCATTATTGCCGGGCTGTTTATCGGTAAGCCGCTGGGTATTAGTCTCTTCTGCTGGCTGGCGACGAAACTGAAGCTGGCGTCATTGCCGCACGGCACCACGTTTAAGCAGATTATGGCCGTCGGCGTGCTGTGTGGTATCGGGTTTACGATGTCGATCTTTATCTCGACGCTGGCGTTTGGCGCGCATGCGCCTGAGCTGATCGTCTGGGCGAAACTCGGCATTCTTATCGGGTCATTACTGGCCGCGGTAATCGGTTATACCTTGCTGAAGGTAAAATTGTCCGGACAGGCCGTCCAGGCATAACGGAACACCGGGAGGAGGCGAGCCTTCTCCCGATACACACTCAGGGAGAGAAGACGCGATGTCTCATTTGAATTACAACCATCTTTACTACTTCTGGCACGTCTATAAACAGGGGTCGGTGGTCGGGGCAGCAGAGGCGCTCTACCTGACGCCGCAAACCATCACCGGGCAAATTAAGGCGCTGGAAGAGCGTTTGCAGGGCAAGCTGTTCAAGCGTAAGGGGCGCGGGATTGAACCCAGCGAACTGGGTGAACTGGTTTTCCGCTACGCGGACAAGATGTTCACCCTGAGCCAGGAGATGCTGGATATCGTTAACTATCGCAAAGAGTCGAACCTGCTCTTTGATGTTGGCGTGGCGGATGCGCTGTCCAAACGGCTGGTGAGCGGCGTGCTGGACGCAGCGGTGGTTGAAGATGAACAAATTCATCTTCGCTGCTTTGAATCCACTCACGAGATGCTGCTGGAACAGCTAAGCCAGCACAAGCTGGACATGATTATCTCGGACTGCCCGATTGACTCCACGCAGCAGGAAGGCTTGTTCTCGGTGAAGATTGGTGAATGCGGCGTGAGCTTCTGGTGCATTAATCCGCCGCCGGAGAAACCCTTCCCGGCCTGCCTGGAAGAGCGTCGCCTGCTGGTGCCGGGAAGACGTTCCATGCTCGGACGCAAGCTGCTGAACTGGTTTAATTCCCAGGGGCTGAAGGTGGAAATCCTCGGTGAGTTTGACGATGCGGCGCTGATGAAAGCCTTTGGTGAAGCGCATAACGCCATCTTTGTTGCGCCGACGCTCTACGCGCACGATCTCTATTCGGATGACAAGATTACGGAGATAGGCAGAGTGGATAACGTGATGGAGGAGTATCACGCCATATTTGCCGAAAGAATGATTCAGCACCCTGCGGTGCAGCGAATCTGTAACCGTGACTACTCGGCGCTGTTTACGCCACCGGCAATCTGAAGACATAAAAAAACCCGCGTTAAGCGGGTTCTTTTAAAACAAGCAACAACAAGCGGCGATTAAGCCAGTTTGTTGATCTGCGCGGTCAGGTTTGCTTTATGACGCGCTGCTTTGTTTTTGTGGATCAGACCTTTAGCAGCCTGACGATCCACGATTGGTTGCATTTCGTTAAATGCGTTCTGCGCAGCAGCTTTGTCGCCAGCTTCGATAGCTGCGTATACTTTCTTGATGAAGGTACGCATCATAGAGCGACGGCTTGCGTTGTGCTTACGAGCCTTCTCAGACTGTACGGCACGTTTCTTAGCTGATTTGATATTAGCCAAGGTCCAACTCCCAAATATGATCTATGTGGACAATTCAAAGGCCGAGGAATATGCCCTCTATACCTTCTTTTGTCAATGGATTTGTGCAAATAAGCGCCGTTAATGTGGCGACGCTACGTTACGTAGTGATGGCGCAGGATTCTACCAGCTTGTTGTTCGTGAATACAGCTTTTCGGCATAAAAATCGCAGTTCGCGAGCAGATTTTTTCGCTGCGAAAGGTCAGCCTGATGAAATCATTACGGCTTTCTGTTTTGCACGAACAATCGCCGGTTAACCTTAACCGCTGTACAAGGTATACTTTGGCGATTTTCACTGTTTTGAGCCAGACATGAAGCTGATACGCGGCATACATAATCTCAGCAGAGCCCCGCACGGGTGCGTGCTGACCATTGGTAATTTCGACGGCGTGCATCGTGGTCATCAGGCGCTGCTGCAGGGATTGCGTAAAGAAGGGGAGGCCCGCGGCCTGCCCGTTGTAGTGATGATTTTCGAACCGCAGCCGCTGGAGCTGTTCGCGGGCGATAAATCTCCCGCCCGTCTTACACGCCTGCGCGAGAAGTTGCGCTATCTGGCTGAGTCCGGCGTGGACTACGTATTGTGCGTACGTTTCGATCGCCGCTTTGCCGCGCTGACAGCACAAAATTTCGTCAGCGACCTGCTGGTTAAGCGTCTTGGCGTGCAGTTTCTTGCCGTGGGCGATGATTTCCGCTTTGGCGCTGGTCGTCAGGGCGATTTCTTGCTATTACAGAAGGCTGGTCTGGAGTACGGTTTTGACGTCACCAGCGCGATGACCTTCTGTGAAGGCGGCGTACGCGTCAGCAGCACGGCGGTACGCCGGGCACTGGCCGATGATGAACTGGATACGGCAGAAACCCTGCTGGGGCATCCGTTCACCATCTCTGGCCGCGTGGTCCATGGCGATGCGCTGGGCCGCACGATAGGTTTCCCGACGGCGAATATACCGCTGCGTCGTCAGGTTTCCCCGGTTAAAGGGGTCTATGCGGTAGAAGTGGCAGGACTGGGCGATAAACCGTTCTACGGCGTCGCCAATATTGGCACGCGTCCGACCGTCGCCGGTGTGCGTCAACAGCTAGAAGTGCACCTGCTGGACGTTGTAATGGACCTGTATGGTCGCCATATAGATGTAATACTGCGTAAAAAAATACGCAATGAGCAGCGATTTGGTTCGCTGGATGAACTCAAAGCGCAAATTGCGCGAGATGAATTGACGGCCCGCGAGTTTTTTGGGCTTTAGAACCGGCTTAACTGCCTACGTGATAAATACGGAACCGAGAATCTGATGAGTGACTATAAATCAACCCTGAATTTGCCGGAAACAGGGTTCCCGATGCGCGGCGATCTCGCCAAGCGCGAACCGGGAATGCTGGCGCGTTGGACCGATGATGACCTGTACGGCATCATTCGTGCAGCCAAAAAAGGCAAAAAAACCTTCATTCTGCATGATGGCCCTCCCTATGCGAATGGCAGCATTCATATTGGTCACTCGGTTAACAAGATTCTGAAAGACATTATCGTGAAGTCCAAAGGACTCGCGGGCTATGACTCGCCTTACGTTCCGGGCTGGGACTGCCACGGTCTGCCAATCGAGCTGAAAGTCGAGCAAGAGTTCGGCAAGCCAGGTGAGAAGTTCACCGCCGCTGAGTTCCGTGCGAAGTGCCGCGAATACGCAGCCACGCAGGTTGACGGTCAGCGTGCTGACTTCATCCGTCTGGGTGTACTGGGCGACTGGTCGCACCCGTACCTGACCATGGACTTCAAAACGGAAGCCAACATTATCCGTGCGCTGGGCAAAATCATCGGTAATGGCCACCTGCACAAAGGCGCTAAGCCGGTGCACTGGTGCGTGGACTGCCGTTCTGCGCTGGCAGAAGCGGAAGTGGAGTATTACGACAAAACCTCTCCGTCTATCGACGTGGCCTTCCACGCGGTGGATCAGGATGCGGTAAAAGCCAAATTTGGCGTCGCCTCGGTAAACGGCCCGATCTCTCTGGTGATTTGGACCACCACCCCGTGGACCCTGCCAGCCAACCGTGCGATCTCCCTGTCCGGTGAGTTCGAATACGCGCTGGTGCAGATTGACGGTCAGGCGGTTATCCTGGCGAAAGATCTGGTTGAGAGCGTGCTGAAGCGCGCGCATATCACTGACTACACCGTGCTGGGCACCGTGAAAGGTGACGCCCTGGAGCTGATGCGCTTCAAACACCCGTTCCTGGACTTCGACGTTCCGGCGATCCTCGGCGACCACGTGACGCTGGAAGCGGGTACCGGTGCGGTGCATACCGCCGGTGGCCACGGTCCTGACGACTACAACATCAGCCTGAAGTACGGTCTGGAAATCGCTAACCCGGTGGGCCCGGATGGTTCTTACCTGCCTGGCACCTACCCGGCTCTGGACGGTATCAACGTCTTCAAAGCGAACGACATCATCGTCGACATGCTGCGCACCAGCGGCGCGCTGCTGCACGTTGAAAAAATGCAGCACAGCTATCCGTGCTGCTGGCGTCACAAGACCCCGATCATCTTCCGTGCGACCCCGCAGTGGTTCGTCAGCATGGATCAGAAAGGCCTGCGCGAGCAGTCTCTGAAAGAGATCAAAGGCGTGCAGTGGATCCCGGACTGGGGCCAGGCGCGTATCGAATCCATGGTGGCTAACCGTCCTGACTGGTGTATCTCCCGTCAGCGTACTTGGGGCGTACCGATGTCTCTGTTCGTACATAAAGAGACGCAGGAGCTGCACCCGAATACCCTGGAACTGATGGAAGAAGTGGCGAAGCGCGTCGAAGTTGACGGCATTCAGGCATGGTGGGATCTCGACGCCCGCGACATCCTGGGCGCTGATGCGGATAACTACGAGAAAGTGCCGGATACCCTGGACGTGTGGTTCGATTCCGGGTCTACCCACTCCTCCGTGGTTGACGTGCGTCCGGAGTTTGCCGGTCACGCTGCCGATATGTATCTGGAAGGGTCTGACCAACACCGCGGCTGGTTCATGTCATCTCTGATGATCTCTACCGCCATGAAGGGTAAAGCGCCTTACCGTCAGGTACTGACTCACGGCTTCACCGTGGATGGTCAGGGCCGTAAGATGTCCAAATCTATCGGTAACACCGTTTCTCCGCAGGATGTGATGAACAAACTGGGCGCAGACATTCTGCGTCTGTGGGTGGCGTCGACCGACTACACCGGCGAAATGGCGGTGTCTGACGAGATCCTGAAACGCGCTGCCGACAGCTATCGTCGTATCCGTAACACCGCGCGCTTCCTGCTGGCGAACCTGAACGGGTTCGATCCGGCAAAAGACATGGTGAAACCGGAAGAGATGGTCGTTCTGGACCGCTGGGCGGTAGGCTGCGCGAAAGCGGCGCAGGAGGATATCCTGAAGGCCTATGAGTCTTATGACTTCCACGAAGTGGTGCAGCGCCTGATGCGCTTCTGCTCCATTGAGATGGGCTCGTTCTATCTCGACATCATCAAAGACCGCCAGTACACCGCGAAAGCGGACAGCGTAGCGCGTCGTAGCTGCCAGACCGCACTGTTCCATATCGCAGAAGCGCTGGTACGCTGGATGGCGCCGATCATGTCCTTCACCGCGGATGAAATCTGGGGTTATCTGCCGGGCGATCGTGAGAAGTATGTCTTCACGGGCGAGTGGTACGAAGGTCTGTTCGATCTCTCCAGCACCGAAGCGATGAACGATGCCTTCTGGGACGAGCTCCTGAAAGTACGTGGCGAAGTGAACAAGGTTATCGAGCAGGCGCGTGCTGATAAGAAAGTCGGCGGCTCTCTGGAAGCGGCAGTAACCCTGTACGCGGAGCCAGAGCTGGCGGCGAAGCTGACGGCGCTGGGCGATGAATTACGATTTGTCCTGTTGACCTCCGGTGCGAAAGTTGCGGATTATGCCGAGGCTTCTGCTGATGCTCAGCAGAGCGAACTGCTCAAAGGACTGAAAGTCGCGCTGAGCAAAGCCGACGGTGAGAAATGCCCGCGTTGCTGGCATTACACCACCGATGTCGGTCAGGTGGCGGAACACGCAGACATCTGCGGACGCTGTGTAAGCAACGTCGCCGGTGACGGCGAAAAACGTAAGTTTGCCTGATGAGTAAAACTCTCTGTTCAACAGGACTGCGCTGGCTGTGGCTGGTTGTGGTGGTGCTGATTATTGATCTGGGCAGCAAGTTCCTGATCCTCCAGAACTTTGCTCTGGGGGAGACGGTCCCGCTGTTCCCGTCGCTTAACCTGCACTACGCGCGCAACTACGGTGCGGCGTTCAGTTTCCTTGCTGACAGCGGTGGCTGGCAGCGCTGGTTCTTTGCGGGTATCGCTCTCGGTATCTGCGTGATCCTGGCGGTGCTGATGTACCGCTCGAAGGCAACGCAAAAGCTGAATAACATCGCCTACGCGCTGATCATTGGCGGCGCGCTGGGCAACCTGTTTGATCGCCTGTGGCATGGCTTTGTGGTCGATATGATCGACTTCTACGTCGGCGACTGGCACTTCGCGACCTTTAACCTCGCTGATAGCGCCATTTGCATCGGTGCGGCGTTAATCGTGCTGGAAGGCTTCTTGCCTAAACCCGCTGCGAAAGAGCAGGCGTAAGCATCAATGCCGGGTGGCGCTACGCTTACCCGGCCTACAGAATTTGTGGCTTCCCGTAGGCCCGGTAAGCGTAGCGCCACCGGGCAACAGGTGACCCAAAACAAGCGAGCAATTTGCATGTCTAAATCCGTACAGAGCAACAGCGCGGTTCTCGTTCACTTCACGCTGAAGCTGGATGATGGTTCAACGGCTGAGTCCACCCGCAATAACGGTAAACCGGCCCTGTTTCGTCTTGGCGATACCTCCCTGTCTGAAGGTCTTGAGCAGCAGCTTCTGGGCCTGAAAGAGGGCGAGAAAAAAGCCTTTTCGCTGGAGCCGGATGCGGCATTTGGCGTGCCAAGCCCGGACCTGATCCAGTATTTCTCGCGCCGCGAGTTTATGGACGCAGGTGAACCGGAAATCGGCGCGATTATGCTCTTTACCGCTATGGACGGCAGCGAAATGCCTGGCGTGATCCGCGAAATCAACGGCGACTCGATTACCGTTGACTTCAACCATCCGCTTGCCGGGCGTACCGTTCATTTTGATGTTGAAGTGCTGGAAATCGATCCGGCACTGGAGGCCTGAAATGCAGATCCTGTTGGCTAACCCGCGCGGCTTCTGCGCCGGTGTAGACCGCGCTATCAGCATTGTTGAAAACGCGCTGGAGATTTACGGCGCGCCGATTTATGTACGTCACGAAGTGGTGCATAACCGCTACGTGGTCGACAGCCTGCGCGAACGCGGTGCCATCTTTATCGAGCAGATCAGCGAAGTGCCGGACGGTGCGATCCTGATTTTCTCCGCGCACGGCGTCTCTCAGGCGGTCCGTAACGAAGCGAAAAGTCGCGATCTGACCGTCTTCGATGCTACATGCCCATTGGTGACCAAGGTGCATATGGAAGTGGCGCGCGCCAGCCGCCGTGGTGAAGAGTCGATCCTGATTGGCCATGCTGGCCACCCGGAAGTCGAGGGCACCATGGGCCAGTACAGCAACCCTGAAGGGGGAATGTACCTGGTGGAGTCGCCTGAAGATGTCTTCACGCTGAACGTGAAAAACGAAGCGCGTCTGTCGTTTATGACCCAGACGACGCTCTCCGTCGACGATACCTCAGACGTGATTGATGCCCTGCGTCAGCGCTTCCCGAAAATCGTCGGGCCGCGCAAGGACGACATCTGCTACGCCACCACCAATCGTCAGGAAGCGGTGCGCGCACTGGCTGAACAGGCGGACGTGGTGCTGGTGGTCGGCTCTAAGAACTCCTCCAACTCTAACCGTCTGGCTGAACTGGCACAGCGAATGGGGAAGGCGGCGTTCCTGATCGACGATGCCACGGATATTCAGGAAGTGTGGGTTAAAGACGCGGCCTGCGTAGGCGTGACGGCCGGGGCATCCGCGCCCGATATTCTGGTACAAAACGTCATTTCCCGTCTGCAGGAGCTGGGCGGCGGCGAAGCGGTGCCGCTGGAAGGACGCGAAGAGAATATTGTTTTCGAAGTGCCGAAAGAGCTGAGAATCGACGCCCGCGAAGTCGAATAGTCCCTTTTCTGATGAAAGGCCAGCACCTCCTGTGCTGGCCTTTTTTTTACCCGTTACTTTATCGTGACGACAAAATCATGTCTTTTACTGATATTTAAGTCGGTTTCACGTTAAATTCTAATTATTGGTGTTTTCAGTTGGCAGTGCTCAGAAAGGCTGGTTAATCTGAAAACGGTTTACATCATTTTAACGTAAGAGAATAACTATGCATGATGCACAGATCCGTGTCGCCATTGCGGGCGCGGGTGGACGTATGGGCCGTCAGCTTATTCAGGCGGCACTTCAGATGGATGGCGTAGCACTTGGCGCGGCGCTGGAGCGTGACGGTTCATCACTTCTGGGGACCGATGCTGGCGAGCTGGCGGGCGCGGGAAAGACCGGCGTCACCGTACAAAGCAGCCTGGACGCGGTTAAAGATGACTTCGATGTGTTCATCGATTTTACCCGTCCTGAAGGGACGCTCACGCATCTGGCGTTTTGCCGTCAGCACGGCAAGGGGATGGTGATCGGCACCACCGGTTTTGACGATGCGGGCAAGCAGGCTATCCAGGATGCATCCAAAGAGATTGCGATTGTCTTCGCCGCAAACTTTAGCGTGGGCGTTAACGTCATGCTGAAGCTGCTGGAGAAGGCGGCGAAGGTGATGGGCAACTACACCGATATTGAGATTGTCGAAGCTCACCACCGCTATAAGGTTGATGCGCCATCAGGCACGGCGCTGGCAATGGGCGAAGCGATTGCTCATGCACTTGATAAAGATTTAAAAGACTGCGCAGTCTATGCCCGCGAAGGCCACACCGGGGAGCGCGTGCCGGGCACCATTGGTTTCGCAACCGTCCGGGCGGGTGACATCGTCGGCGAACATACCGCGATGTTCGCCGATATTGGCGAGCGCGTCGAGATTACGCATAAAGCGTCCAGCCGAATGACGTTTGCCAATGGTGCCGTTCGGTCCGCCTTGTGGCTAAAAGAGAAGAAAAATGGTCTTTTTGATATGAGAGATGTGCTTGATCTCAACAATCTGTAAGCATTATTACCCATCGTGATGTGGTTATTGCAGTCGTAATCCTTTGATTGCATAGGGCAATAATTTATTGCCCTTTTATTTTATCTATTTCGCGCCCATTTTGTTCCTTTGGCCTTGAAAGTATAGCTATTCCCCTTAATTCCCGTTACTGAAATGTAAATTTTGACCATTTGGTCCACTTTTTGATGCTGCGTCGACTCATTTTTCATTAAACCCGGCGCGCAAGCGTTTTCCGCAGTGATTTACCTGATCTTTTTGTCGCTTAAGCTTCACTCACCTCGTCAGATACGCAAAAGACTAAACAAAATATCGGTTTTAAGTTGACTTTTACCCACCAAATCTCCAGAATGCCGCCGTTTGCCAAAAATCCGCTGGCAACACATTTGCATTGATCCATGACATGGTTATGAATTAATATGCAAATAAAGTGAGTGAATATTCTCTGGAGGGTGTTTTGATTAAGTCAGCGCTATTGGTTCTGGAAGACGGAACCCAGTTTATCGGTCGGGCCATAGGGGCAACGGGTTCGGCGGTTGGGGAAGTCGTTTTCAATACTTCAATGACCGGTTATCAAGAAATCCTCACTGATCCTTCCTATTCTCGCCAAATCGTTACTCTTACTTATCCTCATATCGGCAATGTCGGCACCAATGCGGCTGACGAAGAATCCTCTCAGGTACATGCGCAGGGCCTTGTCATTCGTGACCTGCCGCTGATTGCCAGCAACTTCCGCAATACCGAAGACCTCTCTTCTTACCTGAAGCGCCATAACATCGTGGCGATTGCCGATATCGATACCCGTAAGTTAACGCGTCTGCTGCGCGAGAAGGGTGCACAGAACGGCTGCATCATCGCGGGTGATAACCTCGATGCGACGCTGGCGCTGGAAAAAGCGAAAGCCTTCCCGGGCCTGAACGGCATGGACCTGGCGAAAGAAGTCACTACCGCAGAAGCCTACAGCTGGACTCAGGGTAGCTGGACGCTGGAAGGCGACCTGCCGGAAGCGAAAAAAGAGAGCGAGCTGCCGTTCCACGTGGTGGCCTACGATTTCGGCGCCAAGCGCAACATCCTGCGCATGCTGGTTGACCGCGGCTGCCGCCTGACGGTGGTGCCAGCAAAAACGTCTGCTGAAGACGTACTGAAGATGAATCCGGACGGTATTTTCCTGTCCAACGGGCCTGGCGACCCGGCGCCGTGCGATTACGCCATCGCTGCCATCAAGTCCTTCCTGGAAACCGACATCCCGGTATTCGGCATCTGCCTCGGCCATCAGCTGCTGGCGCTGGCGAGCGGTGCGAACACCGTCAAGATGAAGTTCGGCCACCACGGTGGTAACCACCCGGTGAAAGATATCGATAACAACACGGTGATGATCACCGCGCAGAACCACGGCTTTGCCGTCGATGAGGCCTCAATGCCGGCTAACCTGCGCGTGACCCATAAGTCGCTGTTCGATGGCACCCTGCAGGGGATTCATCGCACCGATAAGCCAGCGTTCAGCTTCCAGGGGCATCCGGAAGCCAGCCCGGGCCCACACGACGCCGCGCCGCTGTTCGATCACTTCATCGAACTTATCGAGCAATACCGTAAGACCGCTAAATAATCAGGAGCCGAGAAGACAATGCCAAAACGTACAGACATAAAAAGCATCCTGATCCTTGGCGCTGGCCCGATCGTCATCGGCCAGGCCTGCGAATTCGACTACTCCGGCGCGCAGGCGTGTAAAGCCCTGCGTGAAGAGGGTTACCGCGTCATCCTGGTTAACTCTAACCCGGCGACCATCATGACCGACCCGGAAATGGCAGATGCGACCTATATCGAGCCGATTCACTGGGAAGTGGTGCGTAAAATCATCGAGAAAGAGCGTCCGGACGCGGTGCTGCCAACCATGGGCGGCCAGACGGCGCTGAACTGCGCGCTCGAGCTGGAGCGTCAGGGCGTGCTGGCCGAATTCGGCGTCACCATGATTGGTGCGACCGCCGACGCGATTGATAAAGCCGAAGACCGTCGCCGCTTCGACGTGGCGATGAAGAAAATCGGCCTCGACACCGCGCGCTCCGGTATCGCACACAACATGGAAGAAGCGCTGGCCGTTGCGGCTGACGTGGGCTATCCGTGCATCATCCGTCCATCGTTCACCATGGGCGGCACCGGCGGCGGTATCGCTTACAACCGTGAAGAGTTCGAAGAAATTTGCGAACGCGGTCTGGATCTCTCTCCAACCAAAGAGCTGCTGATTGATGAATCGCTGATTGGCTGGAAAGAGTACGAGATGGAAGTGGTGCGTGATAAAAACGACAACTGCATCATCGTCTGCTCCATCGAAAACTTCGATGCGATGGGTATCCACACCGGCGACTCCATCACCGTTGCGCCAGCCCAGACGCTGACCGACAAAGAGTACCAAATCATGCGTAACGCCTCGATGGCGGTACTGCGTGAAATCGGCGTGGAAACCGGTGGTTCAAACGTGCAGTTCTCCGTGAACCCGAAAACCGGCCGCCTGATTGTTATCGAAATGAACCCGCGCGTGTCCCGCTCCTCCGCGCTGGCCTCTAAAGCGACCGGCTTCCCGATTGCGAAAGTGGCGGCGAAACTGGCGGTGGGTTATACCCTCGACGAGCTGATGAACGACATCACCGGTGGCCGCACCCCTGCGTCCTTCGAGCCGTCCATCGACTACGTTGTGACCAAAATTCCACGCTTTAACTTCGAGAAATTTGCAGGCGCGAATGACCGTCTGACCACCCAGATGAAATCTGTCGGGGAAGTGATGGCGATTGGCCGTACGCAGCAGGAATCCCTGCAAAAAGCACTGCGCGGTCTGGAAGTGGGCGCGACCGGTTTCGACCCGAAAGTGAGCCTGGACGACCCGGAAGCGCTGACCAAAATCCGCCGCGAGCTGAAAGACGCGGGTGCAGAGCGTATCTGGTACATCGCCGATGCCTTCCGTGCCGGCCTGTCCGTCGACGGCGTGTTCAACCTGACTAACATCGACCGCTGGTTCCTGGTGCAGATTGAAGAGCTGGTGCGTCTGGAAGAGAAAGTGGCCGAGCTGGGCATCAACGGCCTGGACGCTGACTTCCTGCGTGTGCTGAAGCGTAAAGGCTTCGCCGATGCGCGTCTGGCTAAGCTGGCGGGCGTGCGTGAAGCGGAAATCCGCAAGCTGCGTGACCAGTATGACCTGCACCCGGTCTACAAGCGCGTGGACACCTGTGCGGCTGAATTCTCGACCGACACCGCGTACATGTACTCCACCTATGAAGAGGAGTGCGAAGCGAACCCGTCCGTCGATCGCGATAAGATTATGGTGCTGGGCGGTGGTCCAAACCGTATCGGCCAGGGCATCGAGTTCGACTACTGTTGCGTACACGCCTCGCTGGCGCTGCGCGAAGACGGTTACGAGACCATCATGGTCAACTGTAACCCGGAAACCGTCTCCACCGACTACGACACCTCCGACCGCCTCTACTTCGAGCCGGTTACCCTGGAAGACGTGCTGGAAATCGTGCGCATCGAGAAGCCAAAAGGCGTTATCGTGCAGTACGGTGGCCAGACTCCGCTGAAGCTGGCGCGCGCGCTGGAAGCGGCAGGCGTACCGGTTATCGGTACCAGCCCGGATGCGATTGACCGTGCGGAAGACCGCGAGCGTTTCCAGCAGGCGGTTGACCGTCTGAAGCTGAAACAGCCGGCGAACGCCACGGTGACGGCCATCGAACAGGCCGTAGAGAAGGCGAAAGAGATTGGCTACCCGCTGGTGGTGCGTCCTTCCTATGTGCTGGGCGGCCGCGCGATGGAAATCGTCTACGACGAAGCCGACCTGCGTCGCTACTTCCAGACGGCGGTGAGCGTCTCCAACGATGCGCCAGTGCTGCTCGACCGCTTCCTCGACGATGCGGTAGAAGTGGACGTTGATGCCATCTGCGACGGCGAAATGGTGCTGATTGGCGGCATTATGGAGCATATCGAGCAGGCGGGCGTGCACTCCGGTGACTCTGCCTGTTCTCTGCCAGCGTACACCCTGAGCCAGGAAATTCAGGATGTGATGCGCCAGCAGGTGCAGAAGTTGGCCTTCGAGCTGCAGGTTCGCGGCCTGATGAACGTCCAGTTCGCGGTGAAAGATAACGAAGTCTACCTGATTGAAGTCAACCCGCGTGCGGCACGTACCGTACCGTTCGTCTCCAAAGCCACCGGTATTCCGCTGGCGAAAGTGGCGGCGCGCGTGATGGCAGGCCAGACGCTGGCACAGCAGGGCGTGACCAAAGAGATCATTCCACCGTACTACTCGGTGAAAGAAGTGGTGCTGCCGTTCAACAAATTCCCGGGCGTTGACCCACTGTTAGGGCCAGAAATGCGCTCAACCGGGGAAGTGATGGGCGTAGGCCGCACCTTCGCAGAAGCGTTCGCGAAGGCGCAGCTGGGCAGTAGCTCAACCATGAGAAAATCGGGCCGTGCGCTGCTCTCCGTTCGCGAAGGCGATAAAGAGCGCGTGGTTGACCTGGCCGCCAAGCTGCTGAAGCAGGGCTTTGAGCTGGACGCGACCCACGGTACGGCGATTGTGCTGGGTGAAGCGGGCATCAACCCGCGTCTGGTGAACAAGGTGCATGAAGGTCGTCCGCACATTCAGGATCGTATCAAGAATGGCGAATACACCTACATCATCAACACCACCGCAGGCCGCCAGGCGATTGAAGACTCCAAGCTAATTCGCCGCAGCGCGCTGCAGTACAAAGTGCACTACGACACCACCCTGAACGGCGGTTTCGCAACAGCCATGGCGCTGAACGCGGATGCCACCGAGAAGGTGATTTCGGTTCAGGAAATGCACGCGCAGATTAGCAAGTAATCTGCGTAGGCCCGGCAAGCGGTAGCGCCGCCGGGCAAATGGCGGGTGGCGCTTCGCTTACCCGCCCTGCTTTTTTCTTTATCCATCTTCAGAACCTTCTGGTTTTTCATCCGCATTCAGTGAGTTAGCCTAAAATCATTAGGTCGATAACGAAATTCAACTGAGAGCAGGGGAAAACACCATGCAAAATAAATTACTGATCGCCACCCTTCTTGCCGCCACTGCAACGTTTACCGTCGCGGGCTGTTCCTCTAACCAGGCAGTGAAAACCACCGATGGCAAAACCATTGTCACCGACGGAAAACCAGAGGTCGATGATGATACCGGTCTGGTGTCGTATAAAAATGCGGAAACGGGTCAGACCGAGCAGATCAACCGCGATCAGGTTAAATCAATGGGCGAGCTGGATAACTAATAAAAAAGCCGTGGCGTTTGCCACGGCTTTTAGTCTTTCAGGAACGATTACCAGCGGTGGTTCAGCAGGATATGACCGCCATAAGCAGCATAGCTGTTTTCACCCCACTCGCCGCTGGCGCGCAGGGAGAGCGTGGTGGTGTCGTTCAGGTTACCGGTGACGCCCAGTTCCAGCTGCCCACGATCTTCCGGCGTATCGTTGCTGACAGTCTCGCCGTTAAACGCCAGATCGTTTTGACCCGCACCTTTCAGCCAGTTCACGGCAACGTACGGCTGCCAGGCTTTCACATCTTTCTGTTGGAAGTAGCTTGATTTGACGCCCAGACGACCAAACAGACCGTCATTGTCCAGCGTTGTCACCCGCACGCCGTCGCGATCGGTATGATTTTCCTGATCCAGATAGCTGTAGACGATCTGAGCCTGCGGTTCGATTTTCCAGGTGCGCTCATTCTCTGAATCAACCACCCACGCATGGCCCACTTCGACGGAAGCGGCAAAACCGGTGCTGTCGTAGTCTTCATCGTTGCGATTGCTGGTCACTTTATTGTTGTACCAGCTGTAGGCGGCCCAGGTATCAACGTAGCTGCCCAGGCGCAGCTTCTGATCTTCCTGCCAGGTTGCATACAGGCCGACGTTAAAGCCGTCCACTTTGCCCTGCGCATCACGCACGTTGTGTTTTGCATCAGAGTGGGTTTTCGCCTGACCGGCCCCGAACATGCCGCCCGCACGCAGAATACCGTTGTCCATAGGCTTGCTCATAAAGTCGCTGCCTACCTGAAGCACGGTGGTGGTGGTGTCATAGCTGACTTTGTCGCCGCCTGCATTGTTTTCATGGTAGCGACCTTTGACGTACATCCAGGTGTTGAGGTCTTCTTCATTACGGAAGGTGATCTGATCGCGATCGTCACGCTTGTGCAGGAACATGCTCTGCGCGGCAAGGTAGTTGCCTAAGTAAGCGCCAACCTCCGGAGCCATGACCTCAGGACCGCTGTTGCTGCCGTTGTCGGTGTTACCGCCGTTGTCGGTGTTGCCGCCGTCGTCGGTGTTACCGCCGTTGTCAGTGTTACCGCCGTTGTCGGTGTTACCGCCGTTGTCGGTGTTATCACCGTTGTCGGTGTTATCGCCATCATCGGTATTATCAGACGGTTCATCGGAAGGCGTGGCCTTTGACTCCAGGTACCAGTTGCCGTTGCTGTGCTGATAGAGATTATATTCCCACGCACCGGCAACCACCGGTTTGGCAAGGGTCAACTGGGCTTCGGAGCTGCCGCCAACGCTGACAATTTCCATGCCGTTAACGGTTTGCGCGCCCAGGCCGCCAATGTTGTTAACGCTGACGTCGGACTGGCCAAAGCTGCTGCCGGTAATGGTGAGATGATCGGTTGGCGAGTTGTCTTCACCCAGGGTACTGTTCATCACGATCTGACTGCCCGCAGAGCCGGTATAGTCGCCGTTAATGGTGAAATTATTGCCAACGCTGTTATTGGCGGCGCTGAGTAACAGTGTGCCACCGTTGGTGACGTTGCCGTTGACCGTATCGATACCTGAAACGCTCAGCGTATCGTTACCCTGAATCGCATTCCATGCTGCCAGCGTACCACCCGTGAGGATGTTGATATTGTCGTTTACTTCGCCAGCAGTGGCAAACTGAGCGCCATTTTCGACAGTAATCGTCGCGTTGCTACTCTTTGTACCAAGCGTTGAACCAACACCGACCAGCGTGGTGCCGCTATGCAGAACGGTATCACCCGTGTAGGTGTTTTTACCGGTTAGCGTCAGGGTGTTGGAATCCACTTTTTCAACATTGCCGCTACCGGTAATGCCGGTGGCGAACGCCGTATTACTGCCCTGATTAAAAATAAGGGTGCCGTTGTTGGTCAGTCCACCGCTCAGCGTCGCGGTTTTCGAGCCATCACCCAGTTGGAGAGAAGCATCTTTGGCAACGAGAGTCGTGCCTGCATTAGACACATTCCCCGACAGGATTAACTCACCGCTGTTAACCAGCAGCGAATTGCCAGAACCGATAATGTCGATATTCCCTGAGAGCGCCCAGCTTTCGCCGTCCATTTCTAAAGAAGCAAAACCATCGCCTTCCGATAAGCCAACAAAATTGCTGTCTTCTGTGCCGGTTCCTGCCAGAGTTACCGTATTTCCTTTAGAGACGCTAGAAATGACGTCGCCTTTCAATGACGAGCCTGTATCAAGTACCAACGTATTATTTTTGCTGCTGGCAAACGTAATCGCCGTATCGCCACCGCCAATCGAGCCCTTGTTAGTGATATCAACTTTCGCCGTATCCGTTACGTTGATGCCGTTCTGCGCGCCCTGAACGGTTCCGGTATTGGTGATTTTGGTATTACCGTCGCTCAGGTGTATACCATCATTTTCCGTGCCGGTAAGCGTGCCTTCGTTATTTATAGCCACACCGACGTGTGCACTAAGACCTGTTTTACCTTTAATAACCCCGGTAGCGCCATTCGATATATTTACCGCTGAGGAGTTCTGACTGACATAAATACCGTTGTCGAAAGCGGTAATGCTTCCGTTATTGATAATATCCCCCTGCATGGATTCAATGTTAACGGCAGAGGCACCGGTTGAGGAAATCGTCGCACCTTCCTCGTTATTTAAGGTAACACGTTGCGCAGAGGTATTAATGTCCAGACCTTTACCTGCGCCAGAAATATTCCCATTGTTAGTCACGGTTGTTACGTTGAATCCTGAAACAGAAACCGCGCTCTCACTTCCCGAGGACGAGATGGTGACGTCTTTATTGATGGTGTATTCTGCTTCGGAGGAAAACTCTTGTGGGACAGAGGTGGATTGATCAATGGTTCCGGCAAGGGCCACTATCGGTGTGAATATAAACAAGGCAGGAAATATCTTTCCGAGATTGCTTGTGGTTTTGTTTAATTTGAATTTTTTGTTGCGCATGTACACATCCATTTGAGAAGAAGTGACGCTAATTAATGATATGGAGTAACCCTTTTAGGCTGCTTACAAGAATGGGCTTACGACTAAGAGCATAAAATTATTATTTTTTCAATGCGTTATGTATAGGTTGATTTATTAAATAATGATTTTAGAGTTTCTTAATTGATCGTTAATTAATATATTTCATCCTTAACCATTCATTTAATATATTCTCTGTAAACGGTCATTTTTCGCCTGCTATACCCGTCCGGGACAATCATTGCCCATTGTTGCGTTTTACCTTTGCAAGGCTTTTCGCCCCTTTCACCGGGCGGGTTAACTGTCTACACTCACTGCTACAAGAAGAGAAGAAGACAGGCCATTTGATGATACTCATTATTTACGCGCACCCTTATCCGCAGCACTCGCATGCGAATAAGCGGATGCTTGAGCAGGTAAGGACGCTTGATAACGTAGAGATACGTTCTCTCTATCAACTTTATCCCGATTTCAACATCGATATCGCCGCTGAACAGGAGGCGCTTTCCCGTGCCGATCTGATCGTCTGGCAGCATCCCATGCAGTGGTACAGCACGCCCCCGCTGCTGAAGCTGTGGATTGATAAGGTCTTCTCCCACGGCTGGGCGTATGGCCACAATGGTCATGCGCTAAAAGGGAAAAGCCTGATGTGGGCGGTCACCACGGGCGGAGGGGAAAGCCACTTTGATATTGGTTCCTTCCCGGGTTTTGAGGTCCTGGCACAGCCGCTGCAGGCGACCGCGCTCTACTGCGGCCTGAACTGGCTCCCGCCTTTTGCGATGCACTGCACTTTTGTCTGCGATGACGAAACGCTGCAGGCGCAGGCTCGCCATTATAAACAACGCTTACTTGAGTGGCAGGAGGCGCACCATGGATAGCCATACGCTGATACAGGCGCTGATATACCTTGGCGCAGCGGCGCTGATTGTGCCCGTGGCGGTACGCCTGGGGCTGGGCTCTGTTCTCGGCTACCTGATTGCGGGCTGCGTTATTGGACCGTGGGGCTTTCGACTGGTGACGGATGCAGAGGCGATCCTTCATTTCGCTGAAATTGGCGTTGTGCTGATGCTCTTTGTGATTGGTCTGGAGCTCGATCCGCAGCGCCTGTGGAAGCTTCGCGCCTCGGTATTTGGCGGCGGGGCGCTGCAGATGGTGGCCTGCGGCCTGCTGCTGGGTGGGTTCTGCATCCTGCTGGGCATGGACTGGAAAGTGGCAGAGCTTATCGGCATGACGCTGGCGCTTTCCTCGACCGCCATTGCCATGCAGGCCATGAACGAGCGCAATCTGACGGTCTCCCAGATGGGACGCAGCGCGTTCTCAGTGCTGCTGTTCCAGGACATTGCCGCTATCCCGCTGGTGGCGATGATTCCGCTGCTGGCGGCCAGCGGTTCCTCCACGACGCTGGGGGCGTTCGCGCTGTCGGCATTAAAAGTCGTGGGGGCGCTGGCGCTGGTGGTGCTGCTTGGTCGCTACGTCACCCGCCCGCTGCTGCGGTTCGTTGCCCGCTCGGGCCTTCGCGAAGTGTTCAGCGCCGTGGCGCTCTTCCTGGTGTTTGGTTTCGGTCTGCTGCTGGAGGAAGCTGGTCTGTCGATGGCGATGGGGGCCTTCCTGGCGGGCGTTCTGCTGGCGAGTTCCGAATACCGTCACGCGCTGGAAAGCGATATCGAGCCGTTCAAAGGCTTGCTGCTGGGGCTGTTTTTCATCGGCGTAGGGATGTCCGTCGACTTTGGCACGCTGGTGACGCACCCGCTGCGGATCGTCGTCCTGCTGGTCGGCTTCCTGATCATTAAAATGGCGATGCTGTGGCTGATTGCGCGTCCGCTGAAGGTGCCGAATAAGCAGCGCAGCTGGTTTGCGGTTCTGCTGGGGCAGGGGAGCGAATTTGCGTTCGTGGTCTTTGGCGCGGCGCAGATGGCAAACGTCCTCGATCCCGAGTGGGCAAAAGCGCTGACGCTGGCAGTCGCACTGTCGATGGCCGCGACGCCCGTTCTGCTGGTGGTGCTGACGCGTCTGGAAAAATCGGGTAGCGATCAGGAGCGCGAAGCCGATGAGATTGACGAGGAGCAGCCTCGCGTCATCATTGCCGGATTTGGCCGCTACGGGCAGATCGTTGGTCGTCTGTTGCTGTCCAGCGGGGTGAAAATGGTTATCCTCGATCACGACCCCGACCATGTCGATACCCTGCGTAAATTTGATATGAAGGTGTTTTACGGCGATGCAACGCGCGTCGATCTATTGGAATCCGCCGGGGCGGCGAAAGCGGAGGTATTGATTAACGCGATTGACGATCCGGAGACCAGCCTGCAGATGGTGGAAATGGCGAAAGAGCATTTTCCGGATCTAACCATCATTTCCCGCGCGCGCGATGTTGATCATTATATCCGCCTCAGGCAGGCGGGCGTCGCAGCCCCCGAGCGTGAAACCTTTGAAGGCGCGCTGAAGTCTGGCCGCATGGCGCTGGAAAACCTGGGGCTCGGCGCGTATGAAGCCCGCGAACGGGCGGATCTGTTCCGTCGCTTTAATACCGAAATGGTGGAAGAGATGGCGGCGATGGCGGGCAGTACGGCCACGGAGCGTGCGGCAGTGTTTAAACGCACCAGCGCCATGCTGACGGAAATCATCAATGAGGATCGCAATCACCTGTCGCTGATCCAGCGTCACGGCTGGCAGGGCACAGAAGAGGGCAAGCATACCGGGGATCCGTCTGACGAACCGGAGAGTAAACCTTCCGCGTGAAGTGGAGTTGCCAGCAATATTAAAAAATTTCTGTATCTTTACTCTGCCGCCAGTCGACGAAAGATTAAGCTTTCCGTATAGTGGCGGCAATTTTTTGCATCCGGGAAATTTTCAATGATCAGTCTGATTGCAGCGCTGGCGGTGGACCGCGTTATCGGTATGGAAAATGCCATGCCGTGGAACCTGCCTGCCGATCTCGCATGGTTTAAACGTACTACGTTAAACAAGCCGGTAGTGATGGGCCGCCTGACCTGGGAGTCGATTGGTCGTCCATTGCCGGGCCGTAAAAATATCGTTATCAGTAGCCAGCCGGGTACTGACGATCGCGTCGAATGGGTAAAATCCGTCGACGATGCTATTGCTGCATGCGGCAATGCCGAAGAGATCATGGTAATTGGCGGCGGGCGCGTGTACGAGCAGTTCCTGCCTAAAGCGCAGAAGCTGTATCTGACCCATATTGATGCGGAAGTGGAAGGAGATACCCATTTCCCGGACTACGATCCGGACGAGTGGGAATCGGTATTCAGCGAATTCCACGATGCGGATGCACAGAACTCTCACAGCTACTGCTTCGAGATCCTGGAACGTCGTTAAGTGATTTGCCCTCTCCCGCCCGGGAGAGGGCATGATTCAGGAGGCGACGGCCTCACTTTCCCCTAAGTCCAGCTGTCGGTTGGACGGCTGAACAAAGTAAGCTTTATCTTCCCAGCGTAAACAGGTTAGCTCTCCGCCCCAGCAGCATCCGGTATCCAGACCGTAAATCCCGTCCGGCGTCCCTTTTCCTTCCAGTGCAGCCCAGTGACCAAATACCACGCTGTACTCGCTGGTCACCGGCCCCGGAATGGCAAACCACGGTTTGAGCGGGGCCGGTGCGCTTTCCGGCGTCTCTTTGGAATACATGTCCAGCTGTCCGTTCGGGAAGCAGAAACGCATGCGGGTGAAGGCGTTCGTGATAAAGCGCAGACGGGCCAGACCGCTGAGATCCTCGCTCCAGTGGTTCGGCATGTCGCCGTACATGGCATCGAGGAAGAAAGGATACGAGTCGCTTGCCAGCACCGCCTCAACGTCACGCGCACAGGTTTTCGCTGTTTCAAGATCCCATTGTGGCGTGATCCCGGCATGCGCCATGACCAGCTTTTTCTCTTCGTCAACCTGCAGCAGGGGCTGACGGCGCAGCCAGTTAATCAGATCGTCCGCGTCCGGCGCATCCAGCAGCGGGGTGAGGCGATCTTTAGGTTTATTGCGGCTGATCCCGGCGAACACTGCCAGCAGATGCAGATCGTGATTGCCCAGCACCATGCGAACGCTGTCGCCCAGTGATTTGACGAAACGTAATACCTCAAGCGAGCCGGGGCCACGTGCGACTAAATCGCCCGTCAGCCAGAGCGTGTCCTGTTCTGGCGTAAAGTCGACCTGTTTTAATAATGCGATCAGTTCATCGTAGCAACCGTGAACGTCGCCAATCAGATATGTAGACATTAGATTAATGAATAAGTGTGGTTACGGCGAGACGGAACACGGGAATAGCAACGCGGAAGCCATTGCCATCGACATCGACCATTTCATAATGGCCTTGCATGGTACCCATC
The DNA here is from genome assembly GCF_900110475.1 of Enterobacter sp. NFIX58. Classification (NCBI taxonomy): domain Bacteria; kingdom Pseudomonadati; phylum Pseudomonadota; class Gammaproteobacteria; order Enterobacterales; family Enterobacteriaceae; genus Enterobacter; species Enterobacter sp. NFIX58. The sequence goes on from NZ_FODW01000004.1 coordinate 347,638, forward strand.
GGCGTTTCAATCACCGCGCCGCTGGTGTACTGGTACTCTTCGCCAGGGGCGATGTGGGGCTGTTCACCGACCACACCTTCCCCCTGAACTTCGATTTCGCGGCCATTGCCGTTGGTGATAAGCCAGTAGCGTCCGCGCAGTTGCACGGGCGTCCGCCCCAGGTTGCGAATGGTCACGGTGTAAGCAAAGACAAAGCGTTCTTCGTCCGGCGAGGACTGTGATTCAACATAGACGCTTTGTACATGGACACATACGCGGGGCGAATCAATCATGGCTTAACTCTCCTTCGGCGGCGCATTTTCGCTGATGTAATTAGCCAGCTTACAGTACTGCTCTACGGAAATGTTCTCCGCACGCATTGCCGGGTCGATCCCCAGTTCAGCTAATACCTCAACGGTGAACGAATTGCTGAGGCTGTTACGGATCGTTTTACGACGCTGGTTAAAGGCTTCAGTGGTAATGCGGCTCAGTACACGCAGATCTTTAACCGGGTACGGTTTCGTTTTGTGCGGCACAAGGCGCACAACCGCTGAATCCACTTTCGGTGGCGGTGTGAACGCTGACGGCGGTACTTCGAGTACCGGGATCACGTTGCAGTAATATTGTGCCATCACGCTTAAACGACCATACGCTTTACTGTTCGGGCCTGCAACCAGACGGTTAACCACCTCTTTTTGCAACATGAAGTGCATATCGGCAATGGCATCAGTATAGCTAAAGAGGTGGAACATGAGCGGCGTGGAGATGTTATACGGCAGGTTGCCGAATACGCGCAGCGGCTGACCCATTTTTTCCGACAGTTCGCCGAAGTTCATGGTCATGGCGTCCTGCTGATAGATAGTCAGCTTCGGCCCGAGGAACGGGTGCGTTTGCAGGCGTGCGGCCAGATCGCGGTCCAGTTCGATGACGGTCAGTTCGTCGAGGCGTTCGCCTACCGGTTCGGTCAGTGCGGCAAGTCCCGGGCCGATTTCGACCATCGCCTGGCCTTTTTGTGGATTAATAGCCGAGACAATGCTTTCGATCACGAACTGATCGTTAAGGAAGTTTTGCCCGAAACGTTTACGGGCTAAGTGGCCCTGATGGACTCGATTAGTCATTGAGTATTAACAATCATTTTGATGGCGAGATTAAGCGCCGTAATAAAACTGCCGACATCCGCTTTCCCCTGGCCTGCCAGATCCAGCGCAGTACCGTGGTCAACGGACGTTCGAATAAAGGGTAAACCGAGGGTGATATTCACCCCGCGGCCAAAGCCCTGGTATTTTAGCACGGGCAGGCCCTGATCGTGGTACATCGCGAGCACGGCGTCGGCATTATCCAGGTATTTCGGCTGGAAAAGGGTATCAGCAGGCAGCGGACCGCTGAGGTTCATTCCCTTCGCCCGCATTTCGTTGAGTACCGGAATGATGGTGTCGATCTCTTCGGTGCCCATGTGCCCGCCTTCGCCCGCGTGCGGATTCAGGCCGCAAACCAGCACATGCGGCTGCGGGATCCCAAATTTTGTCTGCAGATCGTGATGCAAAATCCCGATGATCTCGCGCAGGAGATCGGGGGTGATCGCATCCGGAATCGCTTTGATCGGCAGATGGGTGGTCACCAGGGCAACGCGCATCGCTTCGGTCGCCAGCATCATCACCACTTTCGGACTGTGCGATCGCTCTTCGAAGAACTCCGTATGCCCGGTAAACGGTATGCCCGCTTCGTTGATCACGCCTTTGTGGACGGGGCCGGTAATCAGGGCGGCAAATTCGCCCTTCAGGCAACCGTCGCAGGCGCGCGCAAGGGTTTCAACCACATAGTGGCCGTTTTCCGTGCTGAGCTGGCCAGGAATGACTGGCGTACGAAGGGGAACAGAAAGAAGGGTGAGGGTACCGGCTTGCTGCGGTGCAGGCTGTTGGCCTTCAACGTAAGGGATGAGCGTTAAAGGCAGACCGAGCAGCGTTGCCCGGTCCTGTAACAGTGTTGCATCCGCGCAGACAACCAGTTCTACTGGCCAGCTGCGCTGGGCGAGCTGGACAACGAGGTCAGGCCCAATCCCGGCGGGTTCGCCGGGCGTGATAACAACACGATGCTGTTTCATTAGTTGCTCAGCACTTTCACGTAAGCACTGGCGCGTTGTTCCTGCATCCAGGTGGCTGCTTCTTCAGAGAACTTACGGTTAAACAGCATACGGTAGGCTCTGTCTTTCTGCGCCGCATCCGTTTTATCAACGTTACGGGTGTCCATCAGCTCGATCAGATGCCAGCCAAACGAAGAGTGGACCGGCGCGCTAATCTGGCCTTTGTTCAGCTTCATCAGCGCGTCACGGAAGGCAGGATCGTAGATATCCGCTGCCGCCCAGCCCAGATCGCCGCCCTGGTTAGCAGAGCCAGGATCCTGCGAGAACTCTTTTGCTGCTTTCGCAAACGAGGTTTTACCGCTCTTAATGTCTGCTGCAATCTGTTCCAGCTTCGCACGCGCCTGATCGTCAGTCATGATTGGTGACGGTTTCAGAAGAATATGACGAGCGTGAACTTCGGTAACGGAGATATTTTGGCTCTGGCCGCGCAGATCGTTCACTTTCAGAATGTGGAAGCCCACGCCTGAACGGATTGGACCGACGATATCCCCTTTCTTCGCCGTGCTCAGGGCCTGAGCAAAGATGGACGGCAGCTCCTGAATACGTCCCCAGCCCATCTGGCCGCCTTTCAGCGCCTGTTGGTCTGCGGAGTAGGTGATGGCCAGCTTGCCAAAGTCGCCGCCGTTACGCGCCTGTTCGACAATGGAACGCGCCTGACTTTCTGCTTCCGCAGCCTGATCGGACGTTGGGTTCTCTGGCAGTGGGATCAGAATGTGGCTCAGATTCAGCTCCGTGCTCGCATCGTTCTGGTTACCCACCTGTTTTGCCAGCGCGTCCACTTCCTGAGGCAGGATAGTGACGCGGCGACGCACTTCGTTGTTACGCACTTCCGAAATCAGCATCTCTTTACGGATCTGATTACGGTAGGTGGCGTAGCTGATGCCGTCATAGGCCAGACGGCTGCGCATCTGGTCTAAAGACATGTTGTTTTGTTTCGCGATGTTAGCGATCGCCTGATCGAGCTGCTCGTCAGTGACCTTCACACCCATTTTCTGCCCCATCTGCAGAACGATCTGATCCATGATCAGACGCTCCAGGATCTGGTGGCGCAGCGTGGCGTCATCCGGAAGCTGCTGACCCGCTTCGCCCGAATTGAGCTTCACCGATTTCATCAGACCGTCAACGTCACTTTCAAGCACGACGCCGTTGTTAACCACCGCGGCGACTTTATCAACAACCTGGGGGGCCGCGAAGCTGGTATTCGCAACCATAGCGACACCGAGCAGCAGCGTTTTCCAGTTCTTCATACTTTTTCCATTTCAATTAACCGCAAAGCGGATTACGTTGCAAATCAAGCACATTACAAGGAACTGCGGTAAGGCAGAATATTCGAGCGCAGCATTTTCTGCGTACCCAGACCGTAGTTGGAACTCAGGCCGCGTAACTCGAAGTTAAAGCCAATCACGTTATCGTATTTGCTTTGATTGTTTTCCCAGCCGTTAAGCTTACGTTCGTAACCGACACGCAGCGCGTAGCAGCAGGAGTTATATTGCAGCCCCACCATCTGGTCAGCAGCTTTATTCGCGTTAGTGTCAAAGTAGTAAGCGCCTACGATTGACCAACGGTCGGCGATGGGCCAACTCGCTGCCGCACCGACCTGAGAAATACCATCCGAATATTGTGGTGATTTCCAGTAGTTGATGCTGTTCTGATCATTGCTTTTCGGTAGCGTTGCCTGAATATATTCTGGGCTAGCGTAACGATAGCTTACCTGAATCATACGATCTTCATCGCGACGATACTCTATGGCTGCACTACTGTTAGCAACGTTGTCGAGACGCGTGTCATACTGCACACCGCCACGCAGGCCCCAACGGTCAGTCATACGCCAGTAGGTATCTCCCGCCCATACTATCGATCCCGTTTTGTTGTCTTTCTCCCACTGAATATTGTCATCGCCCGTGCGAGACTCTGTGAAGTAGTAGATTTGACCCACAGAAACGTTAAAACGTTCAACGGCGGCATCATCATAAACACGTGTTGTGACGCCGGTCGTTAACTGGTTCGCTGAGGCGATGCGGTCCAGACCGCCGTAAGTACGGTCGCGGAACAGACCACTGTAGTCAGACTGCAGTAAAGAGGAGTCGTAGTTTTGAATGTTGCTCTGATCGCGGTATGGCACGTACAAATACTGCATACGCGGTTCAAGCGTCTGGGTATACCCATCCGCCAGCAGGGCCATATCACGCTCGAAGATCAGCTTGCCGTCCATTTTAAACTGAGGGAGCGTTCGGTTAACCGACTCTTCCAGATGCGCACTGTTCGTTGCGTTGTAATTATCGAGATTTTTTTGCTGATAGTGCGTTGCCATCAGCTTGGCTTCGGTATTCAGGCTTGCCCAGTCGTTAGACCACGGCAGATTGATCGTCGGCTCCAGGTGAACACGCGTGGCTTCAGGCATGTCCGAATCCGTGTTCACGAAATGCACCGCCTGAGCGTAAACCCGGGTGTCGAATGGACCTACATCATTCTGGTACCAGTTGACGTCCAGCTGTGGCTCAGCGCCATAGGTAGGCGTGGACTGGTCAGAAAACACCTGGAATTTCTTGGTCGAGACGGTTGCATCAAAGTTCTGCACCGCATAGCCTACGCTGAATTTCTGCGTGGCATAGCCATCGGTACTCGAGCCGTATTTGGACGAGAAGTCATTAAAATAAGCCGAATCGCTGACTTTGGTGTAGTCAACATTAAAGCGCCACACCTGATCCATCACCCCGGAATGCTGCCAGTAGTACAGCCAACGGTGACGGTTATCACCCGAGACGTTTCTGGCGTCGTCCTTGTAAACGTTATCCGACGGCAGATAATCCAGCTCCATCAGACCCGCACCGGCGTGGGTCAGATAGCGGAATTCGTTCTCCCACATGACGTTGCCGCGCTTGTGGATATAGTGCGGCGTGATCGTCGCATCCATGTTGGGCGCGATGTTCCAGTAATACGGCAGGTAGAACTCAAAGTAGTTCGTGGTGCTGTATTTGGCATTCGGGATCAGGAAACCGGAGCGACGTTTGTCACCCACGGGAAGCTGCAAATAAGGGCTGTAGAATATGGGGACCGGACCCACTTTGAAGCGGGCATTCCAGATCTCAGCGACCTGCTCTTCGCGGTCATGGATCACTTCGCTCCCGACCACGCTCCAGGTATTTGAACCCGGCAGACACGACGTGAACGTGCCATTTTCCAGGATGGTATAGCGGTTTTCTCCGCGCTGTTTCATCAGGTCTGCGTCACCGCGCCCCTGGCGACCCACCATCTGGTAATCACCTTTCCAGACGTTAGTGTCTTTCGTATTCAGGTTTGACCAGGCTTTCGGACCTTTCAGGATGACCTGATTGTCGTCATAGTGCACATTACCCAGCGCATCCACCGTGCGTACCGGTTCGGCCGCGCCTTCCGGCTGCTTCTGGTGCAGCTGCACTTCATCTGCCTGCAGGCGGCTATTGCCCTGATTAATATCGACATTGCCTGTAAACGTGGCATTGTCAGGGTAAGTCCCTTTTGAACTGTCGGCAGTAATGGTTACCGGCAAGCTATTGGTATCGCCACTCACCAGTGGGCGATTATAACTTGGGACGCCAAGCATACACTGCGAGGCGAGATCGGCCGCCAGCCCCTGTTGACTGTACAGGGCGGTGCCAATCATTGTGGCCAGGAGGGTGGGGATACGTTTTTTCATACGTTGTATTTTATTGTTCCGTCATCAGTGGCTACGGCTTACAAACGCTCAGAGACTATCTTACTCATCTGCGCAGTACCAGCGTTAATCCTGCCCGTTTGCGTGCCAGAGTGTTAGGCTCGCTATCGAATGACGAGTATGATAAAGCAAATTATAGGCGATGTCCTTCAATTGACCGTGACTTGAACACAGTGATGATGACGTTGCGTCGGCCAGGAATATGACTATCCGGGGAGTATATGCAGTATTGGGGTAAAATAATCGGCGTTGCGTTCGCCATCATCATGGGTGCCGGGTTCTGGGGAATAGTGCTGGGGCTTATTATTGGGCATATGTTTGATAAGGCGCGCAGCCGCAAAATGGCCTGGTTTGCCAATCAGCGCGAGCGTCAGTCACTCTTTTTCTCCACCACTTTTGAGGTGATGGGGCATTTAACCAAATCCAAAGGCCGCGTTACGGAAGCCGATATTCAGATTGCCAGCGTCTTTATGGACCGCATGAATCTGCACGGTGACTCCCGCCTGGAGGCGCAAAATGCGTTTCGCATCGGGAAATCCGACAACTATCCGCTTCGCGAAAAAATGCGTCAGTTCCGCAGCATCTGCTTCGGCCGTTTTGATTTAATTCGGATGTTTCTGGAAATTCAGATTCAGGCGGCCTTTGCCGACGGCTCGCTTCACCCTAACGAGCGCGATGTTTTATACGTGATTGCGGAAGAGCTGGGCATCTCCCGTATGCAGTTCGACCAGTTCCTGCGGATGATGCAGGGCGGGGCGCAGTTTGGCGGCGGCTATCACCAGCAGTCATCTGGCGGTGCCTGGCAGCAGGCGCAGCGTGGTCCGACGCTGGAAGATGCCTGTAACGTACTAGGCGTAAAGCCTTCTGACGATCAGACCACGATCAAACGTGCCTATCGTAAGCTGATGAGCGAGCACCATCCGGACAAGCTGGTCGCGAAAGGCTTACCGCCGGAAATGATGGAGATGGCGAAGCAAAAGGCGCAGGAAATTCAGAAAGCGTACGAACTGATTAAAGAGAAGAAAGGCTTTAAATAAGCCCCTCTGGAGAATGAAGAAGGGCCTGGCAGGATGAACTGCCAGGCCCTTTCTACGTGATTACCAGCTGTAGCGTACGTTCAGACTGCCGTTTACATCGCTGTAATCATTAACACCTTTTTGTCCGGACACCTGGGCGATAACGCTCCATTGCTTGTTCACGTTCGCCTGAACACCTGCTTTCAGCTCCGCACGATCGGCAGGAATATCCTGCTTGATCTGTGTGTCACCAAAGTTAACTGCCGTTTCTTCAGAGGTATGCAGCCAGTTGACCTCCGCAAACGGCTGGATAACCGCGTCGTTCGCCTTATTCATCTTGCTGTCAACTCGCAGACCTAAACGGGTGGTCCAGCTGTTACCGTTTTGCCCATCAATCGTTGTGCCGCTGCTGTCTTTGATGTCATCGGCACGGTAATCCTGCCAGACGATCTGTCCCTGCGGCGTGAGGCTCAGCGTGTTGTCGCCGAGTGCGACATTGTAGCGATAGCCCGTTTCCAGCGAAACGGCGTTGGCGTTTGAATCGTAATCCGTTGAGCCAACGTCACCGTTATCTACGCTGTTGTGGTACATCCCGTACTGATACCAGCTGTCGACATAAAAACCCTGATGCTGTCGGGCATCGGCAAACCAGGTGGTATAGACGCCGAGGTTATAGCCATCGACTTTACCGTCAGCGCTGAAGCGGCTGCCGTCAGCACCTCTATTGCCCGTGCTGTTGCTGCTGGCGTTCATATAGCTACCCATAATCCCGACCACCAGGCTTTGTTCGTCGTTGTTCCAGGCTGCAACATCACCCCCCATCTGGAACTGGGAGTAGTTGCTGTCGATATCAATATTGCTCTCTGCCGCAGTGGACTGGTTCTTACCTGCTTTGAAACGCGCCCATGTCGTGCCGTTTTCCGATTTGAACTGGCTGCCTTCTCGGTCTGAGAGGGTCTGCATCTGCAGATCGCGAGCCAGCCACTGGTTGCTAAGGTATGAACCAATATCGGCACGATACTGAGGCGTTACGTCGCCACCCTCATCCATGGCCTGGGAACGGAGATACCAGTTCCCTGAGTCCTGATACAGACGGTATTCGTAGGCGTTGATCTGGACCTGGTTACCCTGAACAAAGGTACCGTTTGATTCACCGCCGACCTTAATCACTTCAATTCCGTTTTGGGTCAGGGCCCCCTGACCGCCTGCGTTGTTAATGTACAGGGTAGTGTTACCGGACGTATTCCCCGTAATTTTAAGCATATCGGTTGGCGACGTATCGTCGCCTAACTGCGTATTCAGCGTCAGAGACCCCTGATAACCGGTATAAGCGCCATTTACGATCAGTGTGTTACCGGTCGTTATGCCGTCGGTACCTTCGATTTTGCCGCTGATAATGCTGCCTGCGTTGCTCAGATCACCATTGATCGTAAGCGTGTCGTTGAACTGAACGGTGCCCTTGCTGTTAACATTGCCGTTCACCACTCCGTTGTCGCCACCAAACGTCGCGCCTGCCGCGACATTCACGGCCTGATCGCTGTTTTGTACGCCGATAACGCCGGCCTCGCCCAGCCAGAGCGTGCCCTGGTTAACATCCGTTGTGCCGCTGTAACTGTTTGCGGCATTCAGAATCAGCGTACCTTGCCCCTCTTTGGTGAGTGATTTACCGTCCCATCCCGTCGTGGCGTTAGCATTTTGATCGACAAGCGCCGTGCTCAGCGTAAAGCTGCCGTCAGCATTGTTCAGGGTGAATGTACCGTGAGCCGCCGTTGGCGTTGGGTTCTGGCTGGCATACCAGGCTAATGACGGCGTCAGGACGTAATTCGTCACGTCGGCGGGGTCAACGGCGCCGCTGAAGGTGATGAAGTCAACGGATCCTGATGCCATACCCGCGACGGTGAAGTGGGTAAAATTGCCATTGATTGCATTTTCAGCGTCAATCACCGTGAAGGTGCTATCCGCTGAAAGCGTGCTGGCACCACCGTAACCCGTAATATTCAGCGTGCCATTCAGCGTTGCATTCTGAGCGATAACAGGGGCACTTGTCGCGTTTGCATCGAGGTAGACATCAGTTTGGCTGTTATCCTGAAGGATGAGATTACCGACATTGAGCGTACCGGCACTGCCGTTTTCATCGCCGAGCGTGATGCGCCCGTTACTGGAAAGATTACCGACGCTGGAATCGCCGGTAAGCAGCCACTGGCTGTTTTCATCCAGATTCATGCTGACATTATCACCGCTGGCCTTAACGGCGCCGGACAGCTTGCTGTTTTGAGCGCTCAGGGTGACTGCATCGGCGGTATTGGCCACGGTGAGCAGATTGTCTGCATTCATCGTTTGCACATTCTTCACGCTAATATCGGCAGATCCTGAATCCACGGCAAAAGCACTTCCTCCGGATGCGGTTGCCGTAATGCTTCCGCCGTCAATTGTGGCGGCATTTTTTCCACCGCTGAACGAGAAGACGGCATTGCTACCGGAAATATTACTGTTAGCGATGGCGGCATTGCTGGCGTTTTGCAAGACGATGGCTGCAGACTGTTCACTGGTAATCGTGGTGCTGGTTGCTTCAAATTCCCCGCCGTTATTGATAACCACCGCCCGTGAATTTTCCCCGGTCGTGATAACAGAACCGTTATTCAGCACGACAGCGCTGGTTGCCTTACTGGAGGATATCGCGTCAGAATTCTGGCCATGCGTAGCAATTTGCGTATCCGAGAGCGCTGCTCGGCCGAAATTGGATAAACCGATAGACTTTTCACCGTAAGTATCAATTTTTGATGAGTCTAAGGTGAACGTTTGGGTGTAATTCTGAATCCCGTAGCTCTCGCTACCGGTTGTACTAATGGTGACCCCGGTGCCGGTCATTTCGCCATTGTTAAATATGCCCGCATTACCAAAATCACCGGTGGTTTTTATAGTAACGTTAGCTAATGTGACCGTTCCTTGTTGGTTAACGAGCCCCCTGGCCATGCCATATCCAGAAGTAGTAATGGTGGTGTTGGGATCGTCTAGCGTGACTTTCGCGCCATTGAAAACGTAAAGGCCCATCGCTGAGTCTCCGCTAGTCGATATTGTCAGCGCGCCACTATCGTTAACAACGACATCGGAACCGTTGGCTGTTACCGCTGCGGTAACATTCTCTGTGGTTGAGTATTCGCCGCTGATCTCGTTATCACCTGGGACAGCCTCAAACGTCCTGTCAGTCGCGAGTGCCGAACCCGCAATGCCGGATAAAATAAAGGTCGCGATAGCCCCTCCAGCGCGAACGCATGAGCGGGTTTTGCTGTCTCCACGGGAAAACTCAGAGGCAACAATGTACATATTTCTGGCACAATTCCAGATGATGTTGTAAGTCCTGTTCATATACGTCCTTGTAAATTAATGAGTCGATTGTTTCTGAATGTTTTTGACTAGCGAAACAACCTGCCCTGGGAGCCAGTGGGATTAGTATTTCCTTATTTTTTAGGTGGATTTTTAACAATGACCGACGTTAATTCAATTTACTATTTTTTAATATGTATTTTAGTTTTTTTAAATAAATGAGAGAGGCGTTATTATAAGCAATAACTTTTGTGAATATTATTTATGATGGCTTTAATATTGATGCGGGAGATATGGATTTTGAATATTTGTTATCAGGCGCGTGCCCGATAACAAATATTTATTGAGAGTGGATTAGAAGTCCACCGGAGCTTTAAACGTCATCGCGTTACCGAAGGCCGGATGGGTGATGGTAAGCGTCTGCGCGTGCAGCTGCAGACGTGGCGCTAAGGCCAGCGCTTCAGGCGGCGCGTAAAACCGGTCGCCCAGAATTGGATGACCCAGGGCAAGCATATGCACGCGTAGCTGATGTGAGCGACCGGTAATCGGCTTAAGCAGGACGCGCGCGGTATTATCCGGCGCGTACTCCAGCACTTCATACTCGGTCTGCGCGGCCTTGCCGGTTTCGTAGCACACCTTCTGCTTTGGCCGGTTCGGCCAGTCGCAGATCAGCGGTAAATCTACCAGCCCTTCCGCCTGCGCGGGGTGACCCCAGACGCGGGCGACATACTGCTTTTTCGGCTCGCGATCGCGGAACTGGCGCTTCAGCTCGCGTTCCGCCGCTTTGTTCAGCGCCACTACAATCACGCCGCTGGTGGCCATGTCCAGGCGATGGACAGACTCCGCCTGAGGATAATCGCGCTGAATGCGCGTCATCACGCTGTCTTTGTGCTCATCCAGACGCCCCGGCACGGACAACAGCCCGCTGGGCTTGTTGACCACCATAATGTGTTCATCCTGATACAGAATGACCAGCCAGGGATCCTGCGGCGGATTGTACGGCTCCATCACCATCTTGCGCTCCGGTTACTGATGCGTCACAACGATAAGACGCAGGGCATCCAGACGCCAGCTAGCCTGGTTGAGGCTTTCCAGCACCTGCTGACGGTTGCTTTCAATCGCCGCCAGCTCGTCGTCACGGATGTTAGGGTTCACGGCCTTCAGCGCTTCCAGACGCGACAGCTCCGCAGACAGTTTCTCGTCGGCTTCCGCGCGTGCGGCATCGATCAGCGCTCTGGCCGCTTTCTCAATCTGGGTTTCGCCCTGCTGCAGAATAGCGTGCACGTCCTGCTGGACCGCGTTAACAAGCTTGCTGCCGGTATGGCGGTTCACCGCGCTCAGCTGGCGGTTGAAGCTTTCGAACTCGACCTGTCCGGCCAGGTTCGTGCCGTTTTTATCCAGCAGCAGACGGACCGGCGTCGGCGGCAGGAAACGGGTGAGCTGCAGCTGCTTCGGCGCCTGTGCTTCCACAACGTAAATCAGCTCCAGCAGCAGCGTCCCCACCGGCAGCGCCTTGTTCTTTAACAGGGAGATGGTGCTGCTGCCGGTATCACCGGAGAGGATCAGGTCCAGCCCGTTGCGGATCAGCGGGTGTTCCCAGGTGATGAACTGGGCATCTTCACGGGACAGCGCCACGTCACGCTCGAAGGTGATCGTACAGCCATCTTCCGGCAGGCCAGGGAAATCCGGTACCAGCATGTGATCGGACGGGGTCAGGACTATCAGGTTCTCACCACGATCGTCCTGGTTGATACCGACGATATCGAACAGGTTCATCGAGAAGCTAATCAGGCTGGTGTCGTCATCCTGCTCTTCGATGCTCTCTGCCAGCGCCTGCGCTTTCTCGCCACCGTTGGAATGGATCTCCAGCAGGCGATCGCGACCCTGTTCCAGCTGGGCTTTCAGCGCGTCGTGCTTCTCACGACAGGACTTAATCAGATCGTCAAAGCCGTCGGTGTTTTCCGGCGCGGCCAGGTAGCCGATCAGATCGCTATGCACCTGATCGTAAATGGTGCGGCCCGTCGGGCAGGTATGTTCAAACGCATCCAGACCTTCGTGGAACCAGCGCACCAGCACGGACTGGGCCGTTTTTTCCAGATACGGCACGTGGATCTGAATATCATGGGCCTGACCGATACGGTCCAGACGGCCGATACGCTGCTCGAGCAGATCCGGGTTGAACGGCAGATCGAACATCACCAGGTTGCTGGCGAACTGGAAGTTACGGCCTTCGGAGCCGATTTCCGAGCACAGCAGAACCTGCGCGCCGCTGTCCTCTTCGCCAAACCACGCCGCGGCACGGTCGCGTTCAACGATGGACATGCCTTCGTGGAACACGGCGGCGCGAATACCTTCACGCTCGCGCAGAACCTGCTCCAGCTGCAGGGCGGTAGCCGCCTTGGCGCAGATCACCAGCACTTTCTGGGAGCGGTGTGCGGTCAGGTAGCCCATCAGCCACTCCACGCGCGGATCGAAGTTCCACCAGGTGCCGGTATCGCCTTCGAACTCCTGGTAGATTTGCTCCGGATAAAGCATGTCGCGGGCGCGCTCTTCCTGCGTTTTGCGCGCGCCCATAATGCCGGAGACTTTAATCGCCGTCTGATATTGCGTCGGCAGCGGCAGTTTAATGGTGTGCAGCTCGCGTTTCGGGAACCCTTTCACGCCGTTACGGGTGTTACGGAACAGCACGCGGCTGGTGCCGTGGCGATCCATCAGCATGTCGATCAGCTCTTTGCGCGCGGATTCCGCGTTGTCGCTCTCGCTGTTCGCAGCCTGCAAAAGTGGCTCGATATCCTGCTCGCCGATCAGATCGCTCAGGGTGTTGAGTTCGTCATTAGAAAGACGCTTGCCCGCCAGCAGCAGGGCGACGGCATCCGCCACCGGACGGTAGTTATTCTGTTCTTCCACAAACTGCTCAAAATCGTGGAAACGGTTGGGATCGAGCAGGCGCAAACGGGCGAAGTGGCTTTCGAGACCCAGCTGTTCCGGCGTTGCGGTCAGCAGCAGAACGCCAGGCACGCGTTCGGCAAGCTGCTCGATAGCCATATATTCGCGGCTCGGCGCATCTTCGCTCCAGACCAGGTGGTGCGCTTCGTCGACCACCATCAGGTCCCACTCGGCATCGCACAGATGCTCAAGACGCTGCTTGCTGCGGCGCACGAAGTCCAGAGAGCAAATCACCAGCTGTTCGGTTTCAAACGGGTTGTCCGCATCGTGCTGCGCTTCTGCGTAGCGTTCGTCGTCGAACAGAGAGAAACGCAGGTTGAAGCGGCGCAGCATTTCAACCAGCCACTGGTGCTGCAGGGTTTCTGGCACCACGATCAGCACGCGCTCGGCGGCGCCGGAAAGCAGCTGTTGATGCAGGATCATACCCGCTTCAATGGTTTTACCCAGGCCCACTTCATCTGCCAGCAGCACGCGTGGCGCGTGGCGACGGCCCACGTCATGGGCGATGTTCAGCTGGTGGGGGATGAGGCTGGTGCGCTGGCCGCGCAGGCCGCTCCACGGCATGCGGTACTGTTCACTCTGGAACTTACGCGCGCGATAGCGCAGCGAGAAGCGATCCATACGGTCGATTTGCCCGGCAAACAGACGGTCCTGTGGCTTGCTGAACACCAGCTTGCTGTCGAGCAGCACTTCGCGCAGGATGACATTGGCCTCGTCGGTGTCCAGGCGAGTGCCGATGTAGGCGAGCAGTCCATTCTCTTCTTTTACGTCTTCAATCTTGAGCTGCCAGCCGTCATGGCTGGTCACGGTGTCACCCGGATTAAACATCACGCGGGTTACAGGGGAGTCATTGCGAGCGTACAGGCGGTTTTCACCAGTGGCAGGGAAGAGGAGGGTAACCATGCGCGCATCAACGGCAACGACGGTTCCTAATCCAAGTTCGCTTTCTGTATCGCTGATCCAGCGTTGACCAAGTGTAAAAGGCATAGTTGTTCGGCTCTAATCTTTAATTGCAGGCAATAGTTCGACCACCGTCAAAAAAGACGGTCATCGAAAAATGGGTCCGGGAATGGAAAGGGCGCTATGGTACTGGATGGCAGCCATTTCGTCACGTGTCAAAATAGGCCAAGTTGCCCTGTAACCAGTGTAGCAAAGTCGTCGTCGATGAAGGGCAAAATTCCGTCGGCAACCGGCTGAAGCTGACGCGTCAGATAGTGTTCGTAATCCAGAGGCGAATGCTGATAATCCACCGGTTCCGGACCGTTTATCGTCCAGACGTATTTGATGGTGCCCCGGTTCTGATACTGCGGCGCGCGGCCGCGCCGGACGTTTTCGTCGTCCGCAAGGCGCGCGGCGCGCACGTGCGGAGGAACGTTGCGCTGGTACTCCGCGAGCGGGCGGCGCAGGCGTTTGCGATACACCAGCTGCGCGTCAAGCTCGCCCGCCATCAGGCTGGCTATCGTCTCGCGCACGTAGTCCTGATACGGTTCATTGCGAAACACCCGCAGATAGAGCGTTTGCTGGAACTGCTGCGCCAGCGGCGTCCAGTCGGTACGTACCGTCTCGAGCCCTTTAAACACCATCCGCTGCGCGTCGCCGTCCTGAATCAGCCCGGCGTAGCGCTTCTTGCTGCCCTGATCGGTACCGCGAATGGTGGGCATTAAAAAGCGGGCGAAATGGGTTTCAAATTCCAGCTCCAGCGCGCTGGTTAACCGCGCTTTCTGCAGATGTTCCTGCCACCAGTCGTTCACGAAGGCGACCAGCGCTTTGCCGATTTGCGCGGCGTCTTCTTCTGAATGCGCGCCCTTAAGCCACACAAAGGTGGAGTCGGTGTCACCATAGATGACGTCATAGCCCCGGGACTCAATCAGCGCTTTGGTCTGACGCATGATCTCGTGCCCGCGCATGGTGATCGACGACGCCAGACGCGGGTCGAAGAAGCGGCAGGCGCTGGTACCCAGCACGCCGTAGAAGGCGTTCATGATGATTTTCAGCGCCTGTGAAAGGGGCTTGTTGCCGTGGCGCTTGGCCTCATCGCGGCCGTGCCAGATGTTTCCCACGATGTCGGGCAGGCAGTGTTTTTCCCGCGAGAAGCGTGCGCCGAGGAAGCCTTCGGTGCTGTGTTCATCATCCGGCTGGGCCAGGCCCTCAACCAGCCCGACGGGATCGATCAGGAAGGTGCGAATTATCGACGGGTAGAGGCTTTTGTAGTCCAGCACCAGAA
The DNA here is from genome assembly GCF_900110475.1 of Enterobacter sp. NFIX58. Classification (NCBI taxonomy): domain Bacteria; kingdom Pseudomonadati; phylum Pseudomonadota; class Gammaproteobacteria; order Enterobacterales; family Enterobacteriaceae; genus Enterobacter; species Enterobacter sp. NFIX58. The sequence goes on from NZ_FODW01000004.1 coordinate 362,961, forward strand.
CGGAATCATACAATCCTGGCCGGGAATCCATGACGTAGCCGCCGGGGCTGGCCTGCGGAGGCACCTCCCCGAGGTTAGGGGCGACATATCCTGCCCGGTGCATTCGGGGAAAGTAGAGATGGCTAAAGGCGGCAACCGATCCACCATGCCTGTCTACCGCAAGGCCGTTCACCGTCGCGCGTTCCAGCAGGAAGGGCATAATTTCGGTTTTGTGGAAAATCTGCGTGACCAGCTCGCAATCTTTCAGGTTATAGGTGGCGAGCGCGGGCTTGTCTTCGTTAAAGCGCCGGTCGATCTCGTCCATTCTGTCCCAGGGGTTGTCGATGGATTTGCCTTCGCCAAGCAGCTCCTGCGCCACCGCTTCGAGGGCGAATGATGAGAAGTTCCAGAAGGCGGACTTGAGCGCCTCAATGCCGTCGATAATCAGGCGACCGTTCGCCTGGGCGAAGAAAACGCCGTTCTTAAAACCGTGCTCGCGCCATTCCAGCTCGCTGTTGCCGCGCCCGAGCATCAGCGGGATGCGGTAACGCTCGGCGTGTTTTTGCAGCACGCGAAGGTCGAACTGCACCACGTTCCAGCCGATCAGGACGTCGGGATCGTAGTCGGCAAACCACTGGTTAAGCTTCTCGAGCAACTGCGGGCGGCTGTTGACGTACTCAAGCCGGAAATCCAGCTCGGAGGCATCACCATTCGGCGGTCCGAGCATATAGACAACCCGATCGCCGCAGCCTTCCAGGCCTATGCAGTACAGTTCGCCGTGGCGGGTGGTTTCGATATCCAGGGAGACCCACTTCAGCGGAGGGCGGTAGTGCGGGTTCGGCTTCAGCCGCGCGTTAACGAGGCTGCCGTTGTGCGCGGTGCCGTCGACCCAGACGGGCGCGGTAATAAACCGCTCCATCAGAAAGCGCTCCGGTGGGCGGATGTCGGCTTCGTAGAGCGTTACGCCCGCTTCGCGAAGCAGTTTTTCATAGCGCATCAGCTGACGATGGGCGCGACAGTAGAGGCCATAAACCGGTTGACGGTGGAAATCTTTCAGCTCAAGCGGGGTAATGCGCCAGCCGTTTTCACCGCGCAGCAGCTGTTTCACTTTTTCGACGTGCGCTTCTGGAATAAACGCCACGGATTCCTGCGGCGGCAGCGTCACCTGCAGCGGGCCGTTGTCGGTTGCCAGCCAGAATTCAACCTCGGTGCCCTGAGGCGTATCCCGCCAGTGTCGGGTCAGTAAAAAGCCTTCTTGCGCCTGCGCCACGCCGTTATCCCAGAAAACAAAACCAGGCCTGATTATAGCCTGGTTGAGGTAGGTTTGCTGGGGTTTTATACAGTGCCTGTTTTGCCGGATGGCGCTGCGCTTATCCGGCCTGCAGGTTCCGTAGGCCCGGTAAGCGCAGCGCCACCGGGCAAGGGGTTACTGTCCGTAGTAGGCCTTCGCACCGTGCTTGCGCAGGTAATGCTTATCCAGCAGGGTTTGCTGCATATCCGGCAGCTGCGGCGCCAGCTGGCGACAGAAGATCCCCATATAGGCGATCTCTTCGAGCACGATGGCATTGTGCACCGCGTCCTCCGCGTTTTTCCCCCAGGCAAACGGGCCGTGGGAGTGCACCAGCACGCCCGGCATTTGCGCCGCGTCGATTCCCTGTTTTTCGAAGGTCTCAACGATCACGTTACCGGTTTCCCACTCATACTCGCCGTTGATTTCCGCATCGGTCATCAAACGCGTGCAGGGAATGGTGCCGTAAAAGTAGTCCGCGTGGGTGGTGCCGGTCGCCGGGATGGACTGGCCCGCCTGCGCCCAGATGGTGGCATGGCGCGAATGGGTATGCACGATACCGCCGATGGTCGGGAATGATCGATAGAGCAGGCGGTGAGTGGGCGTATCGGATGACGGCTTTTTGTTGCCTTCCACCACTTCACCTGTTTCGATGCTGACAACGACCATATCGTCCGCCGTCATCACCGCGTAATCGACGCCGGAAGGCTTGATCACGAACACGCCTTTATCGCGGTCAACGGCGCTCACGTTGCCCCAGGTAAGGGTGACCAGATTATGTTTCGGCAGCGCCAGGTTGGCTTCAAGTACCTGCCGTTTGAGCTCTTCTAACATTGTTGTCTCCAGTGCCGGATGGCGTTTCGCTTATCCGGCCTACAGGATCGTAGGCCCGGTAAACGCGGCGCCACCGGGCATTCCGTGCTTTAGCGTTTTGAACCGTAATAGACTTCGTTCCAGCGCAGCGCGTCCTTGAAGGCGGGCAGGCGGGTATCGTTATCAATGACGGTCAGTTCGATATCGTGCAGCTCGGCGAACTGACGCATGTCGTTCAGATCCAGCGCGTGGCTGAAGACGGTATGGTGCGCGCCACCGGCCAGGATCCAGGCTTCAGACGCGGTCGGCAGGTCCGGCTGTGCTTTCCACAGGGCGTTGGCGACCGGCAGTTTCGGCAGAGAATGTGGTGTTTCAACCGCATCGACGCAGTTCACCAGCAAGCGGAAACGATCGCCCAGATCGATCAGGCTGGCGTTGATGGCCGGGCCCGTGCGGGTGTTGAAGATCAGACGCGCCGGATCGGCTTTACCGCCGATGCCGAGGTACTGCACGTCGAGGATCGGTTTTTCCTCTACCGCGATGGAAGGACACACTTCCAGCATGTGAGAGCCGAGCACCAGGTCATTGCCGTTCTCGAAGTGGTAGGTGTAGTCCTCCATAAAGGAGGTGCCGCCCTGCAGACCGGTCGACATCACCTTCATGATGCGAAGCAGAGCGGCAGTTTTCCAGTCGCCTTCGCCGGCAAAGCCGTAGCCCTGCTGCATCAGACGTTGTACTGCCAGACCCGGCAGTTGTTTCAGACCGTGGAGATCTTCAAAAGTGGTGGTAAAGGCGTGGAAACCGCCCTGTTGCAGGAAGCGCTTCATGCCCAGTTCGATGCGCGCCGCATCCAGCACGTTCTGACGCTTGTCGCCGTTGATCTGTGCCGCAGGCGTCAGGCGGTAACTGCTTTCGTACTCGTCCACCAGCGCGCTCACGTCGCCATCGCTGATTTCATTCACTACCTGCACCAGGTCGCCCACGGCCCAGGTATTCACGGAAAAGCCGAACTTGATCTGCGCGGCCACTTTGTCACCGTCGGTGACCGCCACTTCACGCATGTTGTCACCAAAACGCACCACTTTCAGGTGGCGGGTATCCTGCTTCGAAACCGCCTGGCGCATCCAGGATCCGATACGCTGTTGCGCCTTACCATCCTGCCAGTGGCCGGTGACCACCGCGTGCTGCTGACGCATACGCGCGCCGATGAAGCCGAACTCGCGGCCGCCGTGTGCGGTCTGGTTCAGGTTCATAAAGTCCATGTCGATGCTGTCCCATGGCAGGGAGGCGTTGAACTGGGTATGGAACTGCAGCAGCGGTTTGTTGAGGATAGACAGGCCGTTGATCCACATTTTTGCCGGTGAGAAGGTGTGCAGCCACACCACCAGACCGGCGCATTTATCATCGTAGTTCGCGTCGCGGCAGATATGGGTAATCTCATCCGGCGTTGTGCCCAGCGGTTTCAGCACCAGCTTGCACGGCAGTTTGGCTTCCGCGTTCAGCGCGTTAACGACGTGCTCCGCGTGTTTCGTTACCTGCTGCAGCGCTTCCGGTCCGTACAGATGCTGGCTGCCAATCACAAACCACACTTCATAGTTATTAAAAATGGTCATCATCGTGTCCTTAATGGGTCAGGGTTGCCGTAGTGTCCGCGGTGCTTTTGGCCGGGGCGGCGACAGGGAGATAGTGAAGTTCGGCGCTTTTTGCCCACTGCTGGTAGCGCTGATAAAGCTGTTCAAAGCGTTGTGCCTGCTGAGCACGCGGCTGAAGGGTGTTTTCGACGGCGCTCGCCATGTGCTGCTGCGCGGCGGGGATATCCGCATGGACGCCCGCGGCGACGGCGGCGAAAATCGCCGCGCCCAGCGCGCAGCACTGATCGGACGCCACAATCTGCAGCGGACGGTTCAGCACGTCGCAGCAGGCCTGCATGATCACCGGGTTTTTACGGGCGATGCCGCCCAGCGCCATCACGTTATTCACGTCGATGCCCTGCTCGGTGAAGCACTCCATAATGGCGCGGGCACCGAAGGCCGTTGCGGCAATCAGGCCGCCGAACAGCGCGGGCGCGTCGGTCGCGAGGTTGAGATCGGTAATCACCCCTTTCAGGCGCTGGTTGGCAAACGGTGTGCGACGACCGTTAAACCAGTCCAGCACCACCGGGAGGTGGTCGAGAGAGGGATTTTTGGCCCAGGCTTCGGTAAGCTGCGGCAGAAGCTGCTTTTTGCTCTCGGCGATCTGGGTTTTCAGTTCAGGATGCGCCGCCGCCAGCCGATCCAGCGGCCAGCCCAGCACGCGACCAAACCAGGCGTAGATATCGCCAAACGCGGACTGACCGGCTTCGAGGCCGATGAAGTCCGGTACCACGCTGCCGTCAACCTGGCCACAGATGCCTTTTACCGCGCGGTCGCCGACGGTGGCTTTATCCGCCGTCAGGATGTCGCAGGTGGAGGTACCGATAACTTTGACCAGCGTGTTTGGCTGTGCGCCCGCGCCCACGGCGCCCATATGGCAGTCAAACGCGCCGCCGGAGATCGCCACGTTTTGCGGCAGGCCGAGGCGCGTCGCCCACTCCTCACAGAGGGTGCCGACGGGAATATCGGCGGTAAAGGTGTCGGTAAACAACGGGTATGTCAGGCTCTTGTTGATGATCGGGTCGAGTTCATCGAAGAAGGCTGCCGGAGGCAGGCCGCCCCAGCTTTCATGCCACAGGGATTTATGCCCGGCGCTGCAGCGACCGCGGCGGATATCCTGTGGACGCGTGGTGCCGGAGAGCAGAGCAGGCACCCAGTCGCACAGCTCAACCCATGACGCTGCAGCCTGCGCAACAGTTGCGTCGGCACGGGTGACGTGCAGGATCTTGGCCCAGAACCATTCGCTGGAGTAAATTCCGCCGATGTAGCGCGAGTAGTCCGTTTTGCCCGGCTGATGGCACAGGCGGGTGATGGCTTCGGCCTCTTCCACGGCGGTATGGTCTTTCCACAGCACGAACATGGCGTTCGGGTTGTCGGCAAACTCAGGACGCAGCGCCAGCACGCGGCCATCGGCATCCACAGGGGCAGGCGTGGAGCCGGTACTGTCGACGCCAATCCCAACAATATCCGCCCGCTGGGCGTCGGTCAGTTCGGCCAGAACGGTTTTAATGGCCGCTTCCATCGACTCAATGTAGTCACGCGGGTGATGCCGAAACTGGTTGTTCGGCGCATCGCAGTAGCGCCCCTCTTGCCAGCGCGGGTACCACTCAACGCTGGTTGTTATCTCCTGGCCGGACGTACAGTCCACTGCCAGCGCGCGAACCGAATCGCTGCCAAAATCGAGGCCAATCGCAATTGCCATGGTGTTGCTCCATCGAAAAAAGAGGTATGGAAGAACATTAGAGACTGGGGACAAAAGTCGTCAGGCAGGATCCGCTAATCTTATGGACTAAATTGCTGTTACAACGGAAAGTGTGACGCCGTGCAAATATTCAATGTGGACATTTCTGCCGCACTTATAGACACTTTTGTTACTGCTTATCTGCCTGCTCAGGCGGAAAAATCAGGGGGAAAGGCTGAAACATGGCGGACGTAAAAGCGGCGTGATGCTTTTTGGATCTTTTCGCGGGCCATTTTTAACCTGCTTTTAGTGATATGGACAATTGGTTTCCTTGAGGACCCTTGGGAGAACTGAATCTATGGCCGAAACGCAAAACGATCCTCTGCTGCCGGGATACTCGTTTAACGCGCACCTTGTGGCGGGACTGACTCCTATCGAGGCTGAAGGATATCTCGACTTTTACGTCGACCGACCGCTTGGGATGAAAGGATATATCCTCAACCTGACCGTGCGAGGGGAAGGGATCATCAAAAACGGCGACCAGCAATTTGTCTGCCGCCCGGGGGATATCCTGCTGTTCCCGCCGGGGGAGATCCACCACTATGGCCGTCATCCGGATGCCAAAGAGTGGTATCACCAGTGGGTCTATTTCCGTCCGCGCGCCTACTGGCAGGAGTGGCTTTCCTGGCCGGCGATTTTTGCGCACACCGGTTTTTATCGCCCGGATGAGGTGCATCTGGCGCAGTTTCGCGAGCTTTTTGCGCAGATTATCGAGGCGGGACAGGCCGGTGGGCGCTACGCTGAACTGCTGGCGATTAACCTGCTTGAACAGCTGCTGCTGCGACGGATGGAGGCGATTAACGCGTCGCTTAACCCGCCGCTGGATAACCGCGTGCGCGACGCCTGCCAGTACATCAGCGACCACCTGGCCGATAGCCAGTTTGATATCGCCAGCGTTGCCCAGCACGTCTGCCTGTCACCGTCGCGTCTGTCGCATCTGTTCCGCCAGCAGCTGGGCGTCAGCGTGTTGAGCTGGCGCGAGGATCAGCGGATCAGCCAGGCGAAGCTGCTGCTCAGCACCACCCGGATGCCCATCGCCACCGTGGGGCGCAATGTGGGCTTTGAGGATCAGCTCTATTTCTCCCGGGTATTTAAAAAATGTACCGGTGCCAGCCCCAGTGAATTCCGCGCGGGATGTGAATAAACGGTAAAAAAAGATAAACAAACAGGTGAATGCAGGAAGCAACCTGTAAACTATTCAGACAATTGTTGCCTTGACGCGGTGCGGGGCGCTAAGCAGAATCGCTGATTCGTTTTCTGACCGGAATAGTTATGCAGGCATTGCTGGAACACTTTATTACCCAGTCCGTTATGTACTCGCTCATCGCCGTGGCGCTGGTGGCGTTTCTGGAATCGCTGGCGCTTGTCGGGTTAATCCTGCCCGGCACCGTGATGATGGCGGGGCTTGGGGCGCTTATCGGCAGCGGTGAGGTCAATTTCTGGCAGGCATGGCTGGCCGGGATAATCGGCTGTCTGCTGGGCGACTGGATCTCCTTCTGGCTGGGCTGGCGTTTTAAGAAGCCGCTGCACCGCTGGTCGTTCATGAAAAAGAACAAAGCCTTGCTGGATAAGACCGAGCATGCGCTGCACCAGCACAGCATGTTTACCATCCTCGTCGGCCGCTTCGTTGGGCCAACGCGTCCGCTGGTGCCGATGGTGGCCGGGATGCTGGATCTGCCCGTTGCGAAATTCGTGGTGCCAAACATTATCGGCTGCGTCTTCTGGCCGCCGTTCTACTTCCTGCCGGGGATCCTCGCGGGGGCCGCCATCGATATTCCTGACGGTATGCAAAGCGGTGAGTTTAAGTGGCTACTGCTGGGCACGGCGCTGCTGCTATGGCTGGCGGCATGGCTCTGCTGGCGACTGTGGCGCAGCGCGAAGGCAAATATCGATCGCCTGACGCGCTACCTCCCGCGTACTCGCCTGCTCTGGCTGGCCCCGCTGACGCTGGGTGTGGCGGTGGTGGCGCTGGTGGCGCTGATTCGCCACCCGCTGATGCCGGTGTACGGTGAGATCCTGTTGAAAGTTGTGAGCCGTTAAGCGCCGGGCGGCACTGCGTTTGCCCGGCCTACGGTTTTATACCCAATAATCCAGAAGCGCTTTCTTTTCCGCTCATTAATGCTTCTGTTGCTCCATCCCACAAAATGCGTCCCTCCGCGATCACCACCGATCGCGGCGCAATCCGTGCGGCATCCTCGATACTGTGTGAAACCATCAGCATCGTCAGCTGCTGGCGCTGACAGACCTCCTGCACCAGGGCCAGCATCTCCTGACGCAGCGCGGGATCGAGCGCCGAGAACGGCTCATCCAGCAGTAGTATCGGCTGTTCGCGCACCAGACAACGTGCCAGCGCCACGCGCTGACGCTGCCCGCCGGAAAGCTCGCCCGGCAGCCTGTCGATAAACCCGGCGATCCCCATCTGCGCGGCAATGACCTCCAGCTTATGGCGCTGATCATCGTTCAGCCTGAGTCCCGGGTGCATTCCCAGCGCGATGTTTTGCCGCACCGTCAGGTGGGTAAACAGGTTGTTTTCCTGAAACAGCATTGAGACAGGACGTTTAGCCGGAGGGGCGCTGGTGAAATCACGATTATCGATGGCTATCGACCCGCTGGCGGGTTGCAGAAAACCGGCGATCAAATTGAGCAAGGTGCTTTTCCCGGCACCGCTTGGGCCAAGCACGGCGATCATCTCTCCCTGGCGCACGGAGAGCGTGAAGCGCATCGGCAGATGCTGATAAAGCCAGGTTACATCAGTCAGTTTTAGCATCACGTCCCGGAAGTTTTTCGATAACGGTAAATAAGGCAAAGCACAGCAGCAGCAGTAACAGCGCGGTGACCGCGCCGTCCTGACTGCGGTAAGAGCCGATTTGCTGATAGAGCCAGTATGGCAGCGTGCGGAAATCGTCATTGCCGAACAGCGCCACGACCCCAAAGTCTCCAATAGAGAGCACGCAGGCAAACGCCAGCGCCTGTGCCAGCGGACGCTTTAGCGCGCGCAGTTCAACCACCTTCAGCCGCTGCCAGCCCTGCATGCCCAGCGACTGGCACAGCAAACTGTAGCGGCTGTTGACGTCGCGCATCGGGTTTTCCAGCACCTTGAGCGCGTAAGGGATGGCCATTAAGGCGTTGGTAAAGATCACAATGCCGTCGGCCCTTTCGGGCAGGCCGATGGTGCTGTTGAACAGTAAAAAGAAGCCCGTCGCCAGCACGATCCCCGGCATCGCCAGAATCAGCATGCCCGTCAGCTCCAGCATTTGTCCGGCTTTTTGCGCCTGGCGGGCGTAAAGCTCACGGCTGCTCCACAACAGCATCATGGTCAGGATGACGCACAGTAATCCGGCAGCCAGCGCGATACGCAGCGAGGTCCAGGTGGCCTGCCAGAGGACGGGCTGTTGCAGAACAGACATGAGATTGAGGTTCAGTCCGTCAACGATAACGGCCAGCAGCGGCGGCAACAGCAGCAGGAGCGCCAGCCCGATCAGGATAACATCACTGACGCGGCTGTGCAGGCTGTCCTGCGGATCGCGCCAGCCGGTTATTTGATGACTGCCAGCGGGAATGGCTTTACTCAGCCGCTGGCTCAACAGCACCAGTGCAAGGCAGCACGCCATCTGGACTATCGCCAGCAGTGCGGCGCGACCGGGATCGTAGTCGTAACTCAGCGCCTGGTAAATCGCCAGCTCAATGGTGGTGGCCTGCGGCCCGCCGCCAAGTGACAGCACGGTGGCAAAGCTGGCAAAGCAGAGCATGAAGATTAATGCCGCTACGGGCGGGAGCTGGCGGCGCAGCCACGGCCATTCGACAAAGCGGAAGAACGACGCGCCGCGCATGCCGAGCTGGGCGGCAATCTGGCGCTGTTCGCCGGGAATGTTCTCCAGCGCCTGCAAAAAGAGGCGCGTTGCCATCGGCATATTGAAAAAGACGTGTGCCAGCAGGATGCCCTGCAGTCCGTAAGGCGAGAATGACCATTCCAGACCAAGCTGGCCGAACAGCGAAGCCAGCCACCCCTGGCGACCGTAAACGCTCAGAATGCCAAATACCGCCACCAGCACGGGCAGGATCAGCGTCATGGCGCACAGGCGCAGCAGAGCCTGCCTGCCGGGGAAACGCCGCCGATACAGTGCGCGTGCAAGAAAAATCGCCGGGAGCACCGACATCAGGGCAGAAAGAAACGCCTGCCAGAAAGAGAACCGAATGACGTGCCACAGGTAGCTGTCGTGCCAGAGAGCGAGCAGGTCGCTCTCCGGCGCGTTAAACCACAGCGCAAGAAAAGCCCCCAGACTGACTGCCACCATTACGACGGCGGCGAGCAGTCCGGGAAGCAACCAGCCGGGAATTAGCGGCTGACGGCGCGTTGCCATTCACTTACCCATGCGGCACGCTGCGCGGCGACCTGCTGCGGCGTAAACTCCAGCGAGGTTTTCGGTTTGGTCAACTGTTCAAAACCTGCAGGCAGCGCAACGCTGGTGACCGGATACATCCAGTTGCCTGCGGGAATGGCATTCTGGAATGCCGGCGAAACCATAAACTTCAGGAACTTCTCGGCCAGCTCAGGCTGTTTGCTGGCAGCGGTACGCGCGGCGACTTCCACCTGCAGATAGTGCCCTTCCGCAAAATCTGCGGCAGCATAGTTATCTTTCTTCTCGGCGATAATGTGGTAAGCCGGGGAGGTGGTGTAGCTCAGCACCAGGTCGCTTTCGCCTTTCAGGAACAGGCCATAGGCCTCGCTCCAGCCTTTGGTCACGGTCACGGTTTTGGCAGCCAGCTTCTGCCACGCTTCCGGCGCCTTATCGCCGTAGACTTTCTGCATCCACAGCAGCAGACCCAGGCCCGGCGTGCTGGTCCGGGGATCTTCATAAATCACGCGCCACTTCTGGTCGCTTTCCACCAGCTCTTTCAGGCTCTTCGGCGGGTTTTTCAGCTTGTTTTTGTCGTAAACAAAAGCAAAGTAGCCGTAGTCGAACGGCACAAAGGTGTCGTTCTTCCAGCCGCCAGGCACGTTAACGGCCTCTGCTGCGACGCCGCTTTTGGCAAACAGTTTGGTCTGCGAGGCGGCCTCCAGCAGGTTGTTATCCAGACCGAGCACCACGTCAGCCTTGCTGTTTTTCCCTTCCATGCGCAGACGGTTGAGCAGTGAAACGCCATCTTCCAGCGCCACGAACTTCAGCTCGCAGTTGCAGTCAGCTTCAAAAGCTTTTTTGACAACCGGGCCAGGGCCCCAGTCGGCAGAGAAAGAGTCGTAGGTGTAGACCGTCAGGACGGGTTTAGCTAAAGCGGGCAGCGCGAACAGCGCCAGCAGGGGGAGAACTTTTTTTAACACTTTGCACCTCAGGGTTGAGTGGCAAAGGATTTTGAGCGACAGCCTCAAATCCCTTCGCCGGCGTTATCCGGATCAGGTTCGACGGGTATTATCTCAGCGCACATCTGTGATGCAGCACCCCGTTGAGAACGGCGCTATTGTAATGATTTGGTGAATATTACGAAAGCGTTATGGCTCCGGGGGCGCAAACCAGGCGGATTTGAAATCAAACCAGCCCAGGGTGTTCATCCGCAGGCCGCGCATGCTGCGCTGGCCCTGAATCATCAGCCAGTGGTGGATTAACGGGACGATGGCCTGCTCGGCCAGCAGCTGCTGGCACCACACGGCAAGATTCATCTCGCCCGCACGCCACAGGGCGGCATCCTGCTGCCAGTCACGGTCGATGCAGTGCTGGATCAGCGGGACTTCATACAAATGCGAGAAAAGGGAAAAATCGAGCGGCAGGGTAAAGTTGGCGCTGTTGAGCCAGATATCGCTGGCGATCTCCCCCTGATGCCATTCGTCATAGTCCACTTCCCTGATGTCCAGCCTGACCCCCTCGGCTGCCAGCAGGCGGGTCATGATCCTCGCGATAAAACGATGCTCAACATGCTCGCGGTAGTAGGTCAGGGTGATGGACTCCAGCCCTGCGGGTTTGTCGCAGTGCGACGGGCGGGCGTGGTGCCAGCGCGGAAGCAGGCCGTACGCCGGGAACCAGTATGTCTGGTACTGCGCTTCCGCATGGTAGATCAGATTGGAAGGGGACAACACGTGGCTGATCCACTTCCGGACATCCTGGTTTGCTCCGCGGTGGGTGCGGCGGTCAAAGAGAAGATAGTAGCATCCCTCCTCCAGGCGGCTCTCCACGGCCTTTTCTCCCGTGGTGGGGCCTTCCAGCGTCAGCCCGCAGCTCAGGTCTTCATTGAGATCCGGCAATACCCACACGTTCACTTCGTCGATCAGCGCCCGATAGCCAAAGTAGTCATCGAACGCGCGGATTTTCAGCTGATTGCTGTTATTGCGGGACACGGCGTAGGGGCCGGTGCCAATTGGCAGGCTGGCAAAATTGTTCATCGACTCCCACTCGCCGGGCAAAATCATCGACGGTACATAGCCCAGCAGCCAGGGAAGCCACTTGTCCTGCTGCGACAGCTCAATATCCAGCGTCCAGGCCGTGGGGGAGTGGATGCGCGATATATGCGAGTAGAGCGGCAGCCTGCGGGCGCGTTCCAGAGAGGCGATGACGTCGTGCATCTCCAGCTCGCGACCGTGGTGAAAGTGGATGCCAGGGCGTAAGAAAAAGCGCCAGTGGCGCGGGGAAAGCTGCTGCCAGTGGTGCGCGATATCCGCCTCCAGTTCCCCGTTTTCCTCATTTATTCGCGTCAGGCCGCTGAAGATTTGCCGGGCCATATGGGTTTCAGAGCGCCGTAACGCCGTGCCGGGCAACAGATTTTTCATTGGCCGATAGTAGAGCACCCGCAGAATGTGTCGGCCCTGACGAAAACTGCGTCCGAGATGGGAAACCAGCATCTGGCGCACGGCGGCTTTGTCGCCCACCAGCTGGACCAGCTGATCGATGCGGTCCTGCTCGAGCAGGTCTTCTGCACGCTGCTGCTGCAATGCCAGCCCGGTGTAGAGAAAGGTCAGTCGCGAGCGTTTCCCGCGTCCTGCTTCCGCTTCCCAGCTTAACCAGCCCTGCTGCTGCATGGTATTGAGCAACGTACGCATATGACGCCGGGAACAGCTAAGCAGGTCGGCCAGCTCGTTGAGCGTCGTTTCCTGCGATTGCCCCTCGCAGCACTGCCAGAGGCGGATAAATTGTTGCTGCAGACGACCGGAAGGCATAAAAGGGGAACTCCTGACAAAAAACCAGCAATTTATTAATCCCTATATTAGGCCAATAATGCTTCCCGATGAAGCGAGGAGGTAAATGATGAAGAGGTCTACCGCACGTCAGTTTTATCAGCAGTACTTTTCAGCGACAAAAGGATCGTCCTGGCTGGCCCGCCAGTGTGCAGAGCAACGGCTGAAAATGTTAGAAGAACTGATGCAGTGGGACGTTACGAAACCGGCCTCTTCTCGCTGACTCGCCTCGATCATGTGTGACTGAGTATTGGTGCTTATCACCCGCCAGCAAAATGTTTTTGCTGGCTTTTTTCGTTTATTCTTTCACCCAATTTCGATTCGCTTTCACAAGGACTTGCGCATGCTGTGGTTGATGACGATGGGGCGACGCCTGAACGGCGTGTATGCCGCTTTTATGCTGGTGGCCTTTATGATGGGCGTGGCGGGGGCGCTGCAGGCGCCGACGCTGAGCCTGTTTCTCAGCCGCGAGGTGGGGGCGCAGCCGTTTTGGGTGGGGTTGTTTTATACCGTCAACGCGATTGCCGGGATCCTGGTCAGCCTCGCGCTGGCGAAACGATCGGACAGCCAGGGCGATCGCCGCAAGCTGATCCTCTTTTGCTGCGCCATGGCCGTGGGTAACGCGCTGCTCTTTGCTTTTAACCGTCATTACCTGACGCTCATTACCTGCGGCGTGCTGCTGGCGTCGCTGGCGAATACCGCCATGCCGCAGCTGTTTGCCCTGGCGCGGGAATATGCGGATAGCTCGGCACGGGAAGTGGTGATGTTCAGCTCGGTGATGCGTGCCCAGCTCTCGCTGGCGTGGGTCATTGGTCCGCCGCTGGCCTTTATGCTGGCGTTGAACTACGGCTTTACCACCATGTTCACCATCGCGGCCGGGATTTTTGTCATCAGCCTGGCGCTGATAGCCTTCGCGCTGCCGTCCGTGGCGCGCGTCGAACAGACAACGGATAAACCGCTCACCCAGGTGAGCGGCTGGCAGGACAAGAACGTCCGTATGCTGTTTATTGCCTCCACGCTGATGTGGACCTGCAACACCATGTACATCATCGACATGCCGCTGTGGATCAGCAGCGATCTGGGCTTACCGGACAAGCTTGCGGGGATCTTAATGGGGACCGCTGCCGGGCTGGAAATTCCGGCAATGATTCTGGCGGGATATTACGTAAAGCGTTTCGGTAAACGCAAAATGATGGTGGTTGCGGTTGCAGCCGGGGTGTTGTTTTATCTTGGGCTGATCTTATTCCACTCGCGCGAAGCGCTGCTGGCGCTGCAGCTGTTTAATGCTGTGTTCATTGGGATCGTCGCCGGAATCGGCATGCTCTGGTTTCAGGATCTGATGCCCGGACGCGCGGGATCGGCCACGACGCTCTTTACGAACAGTATTTCAACCGGGGTGATTCTGGCCGGTGTGATCCAGGGCGCGCTGGCGCAAAGCTATGGCCATACGTCGGTTTACTGGATGATTGCGGCGATATCCGTCGTGACGCTCCTGCTGACCTGCCGGGTAAAAGACGTCTGATTCTGGAAGACGGCTTCACAAATTGGAACGACATTCTGACAGAGATCGCGAAGGGGAATAGAGTGCGTGGCGGGTGCTTGAGGCTGTTTGCCTCAGGCTTTCGCAAGAGGCAAACAGTGGAGAGTCCCACATCAAAAGATTGATGGGGAGACCAACTTCACAACCAACATTGCGAGGTTAGTCTCTTCATTGCCGAAAAGCAATAAGGAGGCTGGAATGCCAAAACGTACTCTGCTGTTAGGTTTATTTCTGATCTGTACGACGTTGTTGATCTTCACCTGGATGGTCCGTGATTCGTTGTGTGAATTGCATTTCAGACAGGAGAAAACAGAAATGGCGGCAGTGTTGGCTTACGAAGCAAAACGTTAGCGGTATGGGCGGGGAAGTTTCCCCGCCTCTCCAGAGTGGTTGAGCCTCAACGCACCCTTATCAATGGCCCGCATTTCGCGGGCCATTGCCTTTAGCCCATAAACGCAGGCTGTTTTTTCTCATACGCTGAGATGGCGTCTTCGTGCTGCAGCGTCAAACCAATGCTGTCCAGACCGTTCAGCATGCAGTGACGGCGGAACGCATCAATGCTGAAGCTGTAGGTCTTATCCCCGGCTTTCACCACTTCCGCTTCCAGATCCACTTCAAACGACATGCCCGGATTGGCCTTAACCAGCGCAAACAATTCATCGACCTGCTCATCGCTCAGCGTCACCGGCAGCAGCTGGTTGTTGAAGCTGTTGCCGTAGAAGATATCCGCGAAGCTGGGAGCAATAACCACCTTAAAGCCGTAGTCGGTCAACGCCCAGGGCGCATGCTCACGCGACGAGCCGCAGCCAAAGTTTTCCCGCGCCAGCAAAATGGAGGCACCTTTGTATTCCGGGAAGTTCAGAACGAATTCCGGATTAGGCACTTCGCCTTTGTCGTCCAGGAAACGCCAGTCGTTGAACAGGTGCGCGCCAAAACCGGTACGCGTCACCTTCTGCAAAAACTGCTTAGGAATAATGGCGTCAGTATCGACGTTCGCGGCGTCCAGGGGGACAACCCGGCCTGTATGTTGGGTAAATTTCTCTGCCATGATTGTCTCCTTATTTCAGGCTGCGAATGTCGGCGAAATGGCCGGTGACTGCCGCAGCGGCGGCCATTGCCGGGCTGACCAGATGGGTGCGCCCACCGCGGCCCTGACGGCCTTCAAAGTTACGGTTGCTGGTGGAGGCACAGCGCTCACCCGGATTCAGGCGATCGTTGTTCATGGCCAGACACATGGAACAGCCTGGCAGGCGCCACTCGAAGCCTGCTTCGATAAAGATCTTATCCAGACCTTCGGCTTCCGCCTGGGCTTTCACCGGACCGGAGCCTGGAACCACCAGCGCCTGCACGCCCGGCGCGACTTTACGGCCTTTGGCGATCTCTGCCGCTGCACGCAAATCTTCGATACGGGAGTTGGTGCAGGAGCCGATAAACACCTTATCAATGGTCACGTCGGTCAACGGCACGCCGGGCTTCAGCCCCATATAGGCCAGCGCTTTTTCCGCACTGGCGCGCTCGACCGGATCGGCGAAGGAAGCCGGATCGGGAATGGCGTCGTTGACGGAAATCACCTGACCCGGGTTGGTCCCCCAGGTCACCTGAGGGGCAATCTCTTCTGCCTGCAGCGTGACAACGGTATCAAACGTTGCCCCGTCGTCGGTTTTCAGGGTTTTCCAGTACGCTACCGCGTCGTCAAAATCCTGCCCTTTCGGCGCGTGCAGACGGCCCTTCACATAGTTAAAGGTCGTTTCATCTGGCGCGACCAGCCCGGCTTTGGCACCCATCTCAATGGCCATGTTGCACAGGGTCATGCGACCCTCCATGCTCAGCGCCTGAATAGCATCGCCGCAGAACTCAACGACGTGGCCGGTACCGCCTGCGCTGCCGGTTTTACCGATAATCGCCAGCAC
The DNA here is from genome assembly GCF_900110475.1 of Enterobacter sp. NFIX58. Classification (NCBI taxonomy): domain Bacteria; kingdom Pseudomonadati; phylum Pseudomonadota; class Gammaproteobacteria; order Enterobacterales; family Enterobacteriaceae; genus Enterobacter; species Enterobacter sp. NFIX58. Next base: position 379,025 of record NZ_FODW01000004.1, read on the forward strand.
GATGTCTTTCGCGGTAATGCCAGGTGCCGCTTTGCCCTTCACTTCAATCTTCATCGTTTTGGCGCGACCCTGCTTCAGGGTCTGCGTCGCCAGCACGTGTTCCACCTCGGAAGTGCCAATCCCGAACGCCAGGGCGCCAAACGCGCCGTGGGTTGCGGTATGCGAGTCACCGCAGACGATGGTCATGCCCGGCAGGGTAATCCCCTGCTCAGGGCCCATCACGTGGACGATGCCCTGATACGGATGGTTCAGGTCGTACAGCTCAACGCCAAATTCATTGCAGTTCTTAATCAGCTCCTGCATCTGGATACGCGCCATCTCACCCGAGGCGTTAATGTCTTTAGTCTGGGTGGAAACGTTGTGATCCATCGTCGCGAAGGTTTTACCCGGCTGGCGCACCGGACGCTTATGCGCGCGCAGGCCGTCAAATGCCTGAGGAGAGGTCACCTCGTGTACCAGATGTCTGTCGATATACAGCAGTGGGGTTTCGTTTGGTGCTTCGTAGACAACGTGCGCATCAAACAACTTTTCATATAACGTCTTAGCCATGATTACACCCCTTCAGCGACATAGCGGGCAATAATGTCGCCCATTTCATCGGTACTGACTGCCGCCGTGCCGCGTGCTAAATCACCGGTACGAACGCCTTCTTCTAACGCCCGGTTAATGGCGTTTTCAATTGCGGTTGCTGCATCGCCTGCATCCAGGCTGTAGCGCAGCAGCAGGGCCAGAGAGAGGATCTGCGCAATCGGGTTAGCGATGTTTTTGCCGGCGATATCCGGTGCGGAGCCGCCCGCAGGCTCGTACAGGCCGAAGCCTTCTTCATTCAGGCTGGCGGATGGCAGCATGCCCATCGAGCCGGTGATCATCGCGCACTCGTCAGAGAGAATATCGCCGAACAGGTTGGAGCACAGCAGCACGTCAAACTGGGACGGATCCTTAATCAGCTGCATGGTCGCGTTGTCGATGTACATGTGCGACAGCGCAACGTCCGGGTACTGTTTAGCGACTTCGCTGACGATCTCGCGCCACAGAATGGAAGACTGCAGCACGTTCGCTTTATCAATCGAGGTCACCTTATGGCGGCGTTTGCGCGCCGACTCAAACGCGATATGGGCGATACGTTCAATTTCGAAGCGGTGATACACCTCGGTATCGAACGCTTTTTCATGCTGACCGCTGCCTTCGCGCCCCTTTGGCTGACCGAAATAGATCCCACCGGTCAGTTCACGTACGCACAGAATGTCGAAACCGTTAGCGGCGATATCGGCGCGCAGCGGGCAAAACTCTTCCAGACCCTGGTACAGCTTCGCCGGACGCAGGTTACTGAACAGTTTGAAATGTTTACGCAGCGGCAGCAGCGCGCCGCGCTCTGGCTGCTCTGCTGGCGGCAGGTGTTCCCATTTTGGACCACCGACGGAACCAAACAGCACGGCATCGGCATTTTCACAGCCTTCCACGGTCGCTTTTGGCAGTGGCGTACCGTGGTTATCAATCGCAATACCGCCCACATCGTAGTGGCTGGTGGTGATTTTCATCGCAAAACGCGTGCGAACGGCTTCCAGTACTTTCAGCGCCTGTGCCATCACTTCCGGGCCAATACCGTCGCCCGGTAACACAGCAATATGGTAATTCTTCGACATTACACGGTTTCCTTGTTGTTCTCTTTATTCTGAGCTTTGCGTTGCAACTCTTTTTCGACTTCGGCGGCGCGCCAGATGTTATTCAGCACATGCACCATCGCTTTCGCGGAGGATTCAACGATATCGGTCGCCAGACCCACGCCATGGAAGCGGCGGCCATTGTGGGTCACAACAATGTCGACCTGGCCCAGTGCATCTTTGCCATGGCCCTTGGCCGTCAGGTCATATTTGACCAGCTCAACGTCGTACTCGGTAACGCGGTTGATGGCCTGGTAAATCGCATCGACAGGTCCATTACCGTTAGCTGCCTCTGCTTTAATTTCATCTCCGCAGGCCAGCTTGACCGAGGCGGTGGCGATGTCGCTGGATCCGGACTGCACGTTGAAGTAATCCAGACGGAAGTGCTCTGGCTCTTCCTGCTGTTTGTTAATAAAGGCCAGCGCTTCCAGGTCATAGTCGAACACCTGCCCTTTTTTGTCGGCCAGCTTCAGGAACGCGTCATACAGTTGATCCATGTTGTAATCGCTGTCCTTATAGCCCATCTCTTCCATGCGGTGCTTCACTGCCGCACGTCCGGAACGGGAGGTCAGGTTCAACTGGACCTGGTTCAGGCCGATGGATTCCGGGGTCATAATTTCGTAGTTTTCACGGTTCTTCAGCACGCCATCCTGATGAATACCGGAGGAGTGCGCGAAGGCGCCAGTGCCGACAATCGCTTTGTTGGCCGGAATAGGCATGTTGCAAATCTGGCTGACGGTCTGGCTGGTGCGCCAGATCTCGTTGTGATTGATGCGGGTGTGCACGTCCATGATGTCTTTGCGCACTTTGATCGCCATGATCACTTCTTCCAGCGAACAGTTGCCCGCACGTTCACCGATACCGTTCATCGCGCCTTCTACCTGACGCGCGCCAGCGTGGACGGCGGCGATAGCATTGCCCACGGCCAGACCCAAATCATCGTGGGTGTGGACGGAGATAATCGCTTTATCAATGTTCGGAACGCGGTCATACAGGCCGGTGATGATGTTGGCGAACTCAAACGGCATGGTGTAGCCGACGGTGTCAGGGATGTTGATGGTTTTGGCACCCGCGTTAATGGCAGCTTCCACGACGCGCGCCAAATCGTCGATTGGCGTACGGCCTGCATCTTCACAGGAGAATTCAACGTCATCGGTGTAGTTGCGTGCGCGTTTCACCATATACACCGCGCGCTCAATCACCTCATCCAGCGTGCTGCGCAGCTTGGTGGCGATGTGCATGGGCGAGGTGGCAATAAAGGTGTGGATACGGAACGCTTCGGCCACTTTCAGCGACTCGGCTGCAACGTCGATATCTTTTTCCACACAGCGCGCCAGACCACATACGCGGCTGTTTTTAATGGTGCGGGCGATGGTCTGGACGGATTCGAAATCACCCGGAGACGAGACCGGGAAACCCACCTCCATCACGTCGACACCCATACGTTCGAGAGCCAGCGCGATCTGCAGTTTCTCTTTTACACTCAGGCTTGCCTGTAATGCCTGTTCACCGTCACGTAAAGTAGTATCGAAAATAATGACTTGCTGGCTCATGGGTTAGGTCCTTGTCAGTCTTAGGGCGCCTTGCTACGAGCATAAAAAAACCCGCGCAGTGGCGCGGGTTTTTAGTCTTACTGGTGACGATTCAACGCTGAATTTCGCCCGCCAGTCTACCGCGCACAGTGGATGCGTTTAGTAGTAGTAGACCGGTGAAACGAATGGTGCGAATCATGAATCGTGCTCCGTTAAATTCAATATGCTTTTAGTGGTACTGGATACGGCAGTTGATGTCAACCCCTGACGATAAAAACGGACCCGACGGGCGGAACGGGTAGGATTTTACTTTAGCTAATTGTGCTGGTTTTGGCTTTTGCGAGCCGACTAATTGTCTAATTTTGGACTGAAGAAAACAGTTGCAGAAATAAATAAATATAATTGTTTAAAATGAGTGACGCGCGTTACAGAGAGTATTCTGTACATAAAGGGGTTTACTATCATTAAGTTATAATTACGGTGAATCTATTGCGCGTCGCTAAAAAATGAACAGGGGTAACATGTTATTAACTAACTGATGAGCGGTGGCGATAACAGTTTAATAATACTTAAGTCATCATTAATCTGGCGGTCATTGTGTATTTGCTTGGTTTATGGTTTCATTTAAATCCTAAAGTCAAACATATCATTTGCGCTATTTTCTTTTCGTTTGTATAGCGTCTTTATATATTCTGAATTTTAAATAATTCTCTTTCGCTGATCGTATTTGCATGATAAATCATATTTTTCGAGATTATTACCGTACGTGAGCAAAGGGAGTGTAGCGTGACAGTGGAGTCAGAAGTGTCAGAAAATAATATTAAACAACCTCAAGCTACTGATGGGATTAAACCGCAGTTACGCACGGTGGATCTTAATCTTCTGACGGTGTTTGATGCTGTCATGCAGGAACAGAATATCACCCGCGCGGCCCAGGCGTTGGGGATGTCACAACCTGCTGTGAGTAACGCCGTTGCCAGGCTTAAGGTCATGTTTAACGACGAATTGTTTGTTCGTTACGGAAGAGGGATCCAGCCTACTGCGCGTGCATTCCAGCTGTTCGGCTCAATCCGTCAGGCGTTGCAGCTGGTACAAAACGAGCTGCCGGGATCGGGCTTTGAACCTTTAAGCAGCGAGCGCACATTTCATCTGTGTGTCTGCAGTCCATTAGATAATTATTTAACCTCGATTATCTATAATAAAGTCGAAGAGATCGCGCCAAATATCCATCTGGTTTTTAAATCATCCCTGAACCAAAGTACAGAGCATCAGTTACGCTATCAGGAGATTGAATTCGTCCTGGGGTATGAAGAGTTCCGTCGTCCTGAATTTTCCTGCGTACCGCTGTTTAAAGATGAAATGGTTCTGGTGGCCAGTAAAAATCATCCCCGGCTGAAATATCCACTACGCGAAAATGATGTCTATAACGAGCAGCATGCCGTTGTTGCCCTCGACAGATATGCTTCCTTTAGCCTGCCATGGTATGACTCTGCGGATAAGCAGGCGAGCGTGGCTTATCAGGGGATGGCTATGGTCAGCGTATTAAACGTTGTCTCCCAAACACATCTGGTGGCGATTGCACCGCGCTGGCTGGCAGAAGAGTTTTCTGACCCGTTAAATCTGCAAATTTTGCCTCTGCCGCTTAAATTAAATAGCCGAACCTGCTATCTCTCCTGGCATGAAGCGGCCGGAAGGGATAAAGGGCACCAGTGGATGGAGGAGTTGCTGGTCGGTATCTGCCGCCGGTAAACGCATCAGGATAAATCGCATCGGATTGTGTGATTTATCCTGAGTTTTTATAGATAATTGCTATTTTGTTCTGTGATGAATTTTTTCGGGCCGCTCTTCGGTACGCAAAAATAGATGATTTCCTGCATTGCCGCGCTTTTCAGCGATGATTTATCACACCGTCCTCTATTCCCAGAGGAATTAACCATATCTTCAGTTAACGGCTGCTTTTTCTGCTTTACGCACCGTTTATCTCCCCGGGTTTGCTAATTGCCTGCCTCATAACGAGCGGTTAAGGTAAAGAACACTCTGCAAAATATAAGATTGGTTCATCCCGATCGTAAGACGGTGCGGAAATGAATTCGGCAGTCCGTCTATAACAAAATGCCTGGAGGCAAAGCATGGAGATGTTGTCTGGCGCGGAAATGGTCGTGCGGTCGCTGATCGATCAGGGCGTAAAGCAAGTGTTCGGCTACCCTGGCGGCGCGGTCCTGGATATTTATGATGCGCTGCATACGGTAGGGGGCATTGACCATGTTCTGGTACGTCACGAGCAGGCGGCTGTACACATGGCCGACGGTCTGGCGCGTGCGACGGGTGAAGTGGGCGTGGTCTTAGTCACGTCCGGCCCCGGCGCGACAAACGCCATTACCGGCATTGCGACGGCGTATATGGACTCTATCCCGCTGGTGATCCTCTCCGGGCAGGTAGCAACCTCGCTGATTGGCTACGATGCTTTTCAGGAGTGTGACATGGTCGGGATTTCCCGTCCCGTTGTGAAGCACAGCTTTCTGGTCAAGCAAACCGAAGACATTCCCGGCGTACTGAAAAAAGCCTTCTGGCTGGCAGCAAGCGGGCGCCCGGGACCGGTGGTGGTCGATCTGCCTAAAGACATTCTGAACCCGGCAAACAAGCTGCCGTACGTCTGGCCTGACTCGGTGAGCATGCGTTCTTACAATCCGACAACGCAGGGGCATAAAGGACAGATCAAGCGGGCGTTGCAAACGCTTCTGGCAGCCAAAAAACCGGTCGTCTATGTCGGCGGCGGGGCGATCAACGCTGCCTGTGAAGCCCAGCTTCGTGAGCTGGTTGAAAAACTCAACCTTCCTGTGGCGTCGTCGCTAATGGGGCTGGGGGCGTTTCCCGCCACTCACCGCCAGGCGCTCGGCATGCTGGGTATGCACGGTACCTATGAAGCCAACATGACGATGCATCATTCCGATGTGATCTTTGCCGTCGGCGTGCGTTTTGACGATCGTACCACCAACAATCTGGCGAAGTATTGCCCGAACGCCACCGTGTTGCACATTGATATCGATCCGACGTCCATTTCAAAAACGGTGTCGGCTGATGTGCCGATCGTCGGTGATGCTCGTCAGGTTCTGGAACAGATGCTGGATCTGCTGACCCAGGAGAACGCGACCCAGCCGCTGGATGAGATCCGCGACTGGTGGCAGCAGATTGAACAGTGGCGAGCGCGTCAGTGCCTGAAATATGACACGCAAAGCGAAAACATTAAGCCGCAGGCGGTCATCGAAGCGGTGTGGCGACTGACGAAAGGTGAGGCGTATGTAACCTCAGACGTGGGCCAACACCAGATGTTTGCCGCCCTGTATTACCCGTTTGATAAACCGCGTCACTGGATCAACTCGGGTGGCTTAGGCACCATGGGCTTCGGTCTGCCTGCCGCGCTGGGCGTGAAGCTGGCTCTGCCGAATGAAACCGTCGTCTGCGTGACCGGAGACGGCAGTATTCAGATGAACATTCAGGAGCTGTCTACCGCACTGCAGTATGAGCTGCCGGTTCTTGTGCTGAATCTGAATAACGGCTATCTCGGCATGGTGAAGCAGTGGCAGGATATGATTTACTCTGGCCGTCATTCGCAGTCCTATATGCAATCGCTGCCGGATTTTGTTCGTCTTGCTGAAGCTTATGGCCATGTTGGGATGCGAGTGACCGATCCGGCCGAGCTGGAAACGAAGCTCGCACAAGCGCTTGAGCACGTTAAAAACAACCGCCTTGTCTTTATGGATGTGATTGTTGATGGAACCGAACACGTTTATCCGATGCATATTCGGGGGGGCGGTATGGATGAAATGTGGTTAAGCAAAACGGAGAGAACCTGATATGCGCCGGATATTATCGGTTTTACTGGAAAACGAGTCTGGCGCACTGTCGCGCGTCATTGGTCTTTTTGCGCAGCGCGGTTATAACATTGAAAGCCTGACCGTCGCGCCGACGGAGGATCCCACGCTGTCGCGCATGACGATTCAAACCGTTGGCGACGCCAAAGTGCTTGAACAGATTGAAAAACAGCTGCATAAGCTGGTTGATGTGCTGCGCGTGAGCGAGCTGGGGCAGGGGGCCTACGTTGAACGTGAGGTCATGCTGGTGAAAATCCAGGCCAGCGGCTACGGGCGTGAAGAAGTTAAACGCAATGCGGATATTTTCCGCGGACAGATTATCGACGTCACACCTTCTCTTTATACAGTTCAGCTGGTCGGGACGAGTGACAAGCTGGATGCTTTCCTGACGTCCGTGCGGGATGTGGCAAAAATTGTTGAAGTCGCAAGATCGGGTGTCGTGGGTCTGTCACGCGGCGAGAAAATCATGCGTTAGTTGTCAAAAAGGTTCGCCTCTTTCTGCCCGGTCACCAAAGCCGGGCTTTTTTTTGCGTAATCAGCCGACAACGCAGATAAAAGCGGTTGCCGCGAAGGCTTTTCTGCGTTTAGATGTTAAAAGATTTAACCATAACCTTGACAGGGCCATGGACTCTTTTCTTTTTTTAAGGGGCAATTGTGAAACTGGATGAAATCGCCCGGCTAGCCGGCGTGTCACGAACAACGGCCAGCTATGTGATTAACGGTAAAGCAAAGCAGTACCGTGTCAGCGACAAGACCGTTGAAAAAGTTATGGCGGTGGTTCGTGAACATAACTACCATCCGAATGCTGTCGCAGCCGGTCTGCGCGCCGGGCGCACCCGCTCTATTGGTCTGGTGATCCCGGACCTGGAAAACACCAGCTATACCCGTATCGCCAACTATCTTGAACGTCAGGCGCGCCAGCGTGGCTATCAGCTGCTGATTGCCTGCTCGGAAGATCAGCCTGATAACGAGATGCGCTGCATTGAGCACCTGCTCCAGCGCCAGGTGGATGCCATTATTGTTTCGACCTCCTTACCGCCAGAACATCCGTTCTACCAGCGCTGGGCGAACGACCCGTTCCCAATCGTGGCGCTGGATCGGGCGCTCGATCGTGAACATTTCACCAGCGTAGTGGGTGCGGATCAGGATGATGCCGAAATGCTGGCCGCAGAGCTGCGGACGTTCCCGGCGGAAACGGTGCTGTATCTTGGCGCGTTGCCCGAGCTTTCGGTGAGCTTCCTGCGCGAGCAGGGATTCAGAACCGCCTGGAAAGACGATCCGCGCGAGGTTCACTACCTCTATGCCAACAGCTACGAACGTGAAGCCGCCGCGCAGCTGTTCGAGAAATGGCTGGAAACCCACCCGATGCCTCAGGCGCTGTTCACGACCTCGTTTGCGCTCTTGCAGGGCGTCATGGATGTCACCTTACGCCGTGAAGGTAAACTCCCCTCCGACCTGGCGATTGCCACGTTCGGGGATAACGAGCTGCTCGACTTCCTTCAGTGCCCGGTGCTGGCGGTTGCACAGCGTCACCGCGACGTGGCTGAACGCGTGCTGGAGATTGTGCTGGCGAGTCTGGATGAACCCCGCAAACCAAAGCCGGGCCTGACGCGTATCAAACGTAATCTCTACCATCGCGGAATTTTAAGCCGCCAAAAATGAAATGACTGGGGCGGCGAAATCTGCCCCATTTTGCTGCAATAATTCGTGCGGATAATTCCCGGAGAGAAATTAGGATAATTCTTGTGAGATCATAATCGCCTATTTTTCTTAATTCATTTTGGCTTTTAAATTGTTCTTTAAAGAACATCTCAGCGATTTTAAACGGTATTCTTTGTATTATTTTGTTACAAACCCTCTTCGGTCGATGAATATTCAGACGTTTTTTCCTCTTCCTTTGCCAGCTTACGTGCTAACCACTGCGCTTACCGTGTGCCTGGGTGAATCTGGCGCTGTCATCCCCTGAGAATCTGTCATAAAATGCTGCCCGCGTCGCAAACTGACACTTTATATTTATCTGCGATGATATTGAGTGAGCCTTAACGCTAGTGTGCATATTCGGTTTTTTTCTTACAAATATTCATAACGTTAATTTTGCCTCGCCAGTTGTGCAGTTATTAACCAGGACTGTTTAACTCTGTAAATAGAGGGCTTTCGAGTCCTTATACGGAGAGTCCTGGCTTGACAAGCTTTTCCCTCGCTCCGTAAACTCCTTTAGGTGGGAATTTGTGGGTTAAAGTGGTGAGGAGGGGTGAGACTGGCATGTTCCGTGGAGCAACGTTAGTCAATCTCGACAGCAAAGGGCGTTTATCGGTACCAACCCGATACCGCGACCAGCTGATTGAGAACGCTGCGGGTCAAATGGTTTGCACCATTGACATTAACTCCCCCTGCCTGCTGCTTTACCCCTTACCTGAATGGGAAATTATTGAGCAAAAGCTGTCGCGACTGTCGAGCATGAACCCGCAGGAACGCCGCGTGCAGCGGCTGTTATTGGGACATGCCAGTGAATGTCAGATGGATAACGCAGGGCGATTACTGATTGCCCCTGTGTTGCGGCAACATGCCGGTCTGACAAAAGAAGTGATGCTGGTCGGGCAGTTCAACAAGTTTGAACTGTGGGATGAAACGACCTGGTATCAACAGGTCAAGGAAGATATCGACGCTGAGCAGTCTGATTCCGCGACATTATCGGAACGACTGCAGGACTTGTCTCTATAAATATGATGGAAAATTATAAACATAAAACGGTGTTACTGGACGAGGCCGTTAACGGCCTGAATATTCGTCCGGATGGCATCTACATTGATGGCACATTTGGTCGCGGTGGCCACTCGCGTTTGATCCTCTCCCAGCTGGGTGAGGAGGGACGTCTGCTGGCAATCGATCGCGATCCGCAGGCAATTGCCGTTGCACAGACCATCAATGACCCACGCTTTTCCATCGTGCATGGACCTTTCTCTGCGCTCGCGGACTATGTGGCTGAGCGCGGCCTGACGGGCAAGATCGACGGGATTCTTCTCGATCTTGGCGTCTCTTCACCCCAACTCGACGACGCTGAGCGCGGTTTCTCCTTTATGCGAGATGGTCCGCTGGACATGCGGATGGACCCGACGCGCGGACAATCCGCCGCCGAGTGGCTACAGACCGCTGACGAAGCCGATATTGCATGGGTCATTAAAACGTTTGGCGAAGAGCGCTTTGGCAAACGTATTGCGCGCGCCATTGTTGAGCGCAACCGCATTGAGCCAATGACCCGCACCAAAGAGTTGGCCGAGGTGATCGCGGCAGCGACCCCGGTGAAGGATAAGCACAAACATCCCGCGACCCGTACCTTCCAGGCGGTTCGTATCTGGGTAAACAGTGAACTGGAGGAAATAGAGCTGGCGCTAAAAAGCTCGCTCAACGTGCTTGCCCCGGGTGGGCGGTTATCCATCATCAGCTTCCATTCGCTGGAAGACCGTATTGTGAAACGCTTTATGCGTGAACAAAGCCGCGGTCCACAGGTGCCAGCGGGGCTGCCGATGACGGAAGAACAACTCAGGAAGCTGGGTGGCCGTCAGTTGCGAGCATTAGGCAAGTTGATGCCGGGCGAAGAAGAAGTGGCAGAGAATCCACGCGCCCGTAGTTCAGTGCTGCGTGTTGCAGAGAGGACGAACGCATGATCGGCAGAGTGACAGAGACCCTAAGCAAAGTTAAGGATTCGTTAGGAAGCAACGAGCGCCATGCCTTGCCTGGCGTGATCGGCGACGATCTTTTGCGGTTTGGGAAACTGCCACTCTGTCTGTTCATTTGCATCATTGTCACGGCAGTAACGGTGGTGACGACAGCCCACCATACACGTTTATTGACTGCGCAACGCGAGCAGATGGTACTGGAACGCGATGCGCTGGATATTGAATGGCGAAATCTGATCCTTGAAGAAAACGCGCTCGGCGATCACAGCCGGGTTGAACGGATCGCAACGGAAAAGCTGCAGCTGCAGCATGTTGATCCTTCACAGGAAAATATCGTAGTACAAAAATAAGGGAAAACGCGACGCATGAAAGCAGCGGCAAAAACGCTAAAACCAAAACGTCAGGAAGAACAGGCCAACTTTATCAGTTGGCGTTTTGCGTTGCTTTGCGGCTGCATTTTACTGGCGCTGGGTTTTCTGCTGGGCCGCGTGGCCTGGCTGCAGATCGTCGCCCCTGACATGCTGGTACGCCAGGGCGATATGCGCTCTCTGCGCGTTCAGGAGGTCTCCACGTCCCGCGGGATGATCACCGACCGCTCCGGTCGTCCGCTGGCGGTGAGCGTACCGGTGAAGGCTATCTGGGCCGATCCGAAAGAGCTGCACGACGCCGGTGGCATTACCCTTGATAACCGCTGGAAAGCGCTGGCTGATGCGCTGAAAATGCCGCTGGATCAGCTGGCCTCCCGCGTTAACGCGAACCCGAAAGGGCGTTTTATCTATCTGGCGCGTCAGGTTAACCCTGACATGGCGGACTACATTCGCAAACTGAAGCTGCCGGGCATTCATCTGCGTGAAGAATCCCGTCGTTACTATCCATCCGGCGAAGTAACCGCTCACCTCATTGGCTTCACCAACGTCGACAGCCAGGGGATTGAGGGCGTTGAAAAAAGCTTCGATAAGTGGCTCACCGGTCAGCCGGGCGAGCGAATCGTGCGTAAGGACCGCTACGGGCGCGTCATCGAAGATATCTCCTCTACGGACAGTCAGGCAGCGCACAACCTGGCCCTGAGTATCGACGAGCGCCTGCAGGCGCTGGTCTACCGCGAGCTGAACAACGCCGTGGCGTTCAACAAGGCGGAGTCAGGCAGCGCCGTGCTGGTGGATGTCAGCACCGGTGAAGTGCTGGCGATGGCCAACAGTCCGTCCTACAACCCGAACAACTTTACCGGCACTGCAAAAGATGCCATGCGTAACCGGGCGATTACCGACGTGTTCGAACCTGGCTCCACGGTGAAACCGATGGTGGTGATGACCGCGCTCCAGCGCGGCATCGTCAATGAAAACACGGTTCTGAACACCATCCCATACCGTATTAACGGCCACGAGATAAAAGACGTGGCGCGCTACAGCGAATTGACCCTGACTGGGGTGTTACAGAAGTCGAGTAACGTCGGTGTTTCAAAGCTGGCGTTAGCGATGCCGTCCTCAGCGTTAGTAGAGACTTACTCACGTTTTGGACTGGGAAAGGCGACCAATTTGGGGTTGGTCGGAGAACGCAGTGGCTTATATCCTCAAAAACAACGGTGGTCTGACATAGAGAGGGCCACCTTCTCTTTCGGCTACGGGCTAATGGTAACCCCGTTACAGTTAGCGCGAGTCTACGCAACGATTGGCAGCTATGGCGTTTATCGCCCGCTGTCGATTACCAAAGTTGATCCACCGGTCCCGGGAGAGCGTATCTTCCCGGAATCCATCGTTCGTACCGTAGTGCACATGATGGAAAGCGTGGCGCTGCCGGGCGGCGGCGGCGTGAAGGCGGCGATTAAAGGCTATCGTATCGCCATTAAAACCGGTACAGCGAAAAAAGTGGGGCCAGACGGCCGCTACATCAACAAATACATTGCCTATACCGCAGGCGTTGCGCCTGCAAGCAATCCGCGTTTTGCGCTGGTGGTCGTGATAAACGATCCACAGGCGGGTAAATACTACGGCGGCGCCGTCTCCGCGCCTGTGTTCGGGGCCATCATGGGCGGCGTGTTACGCACCATGAACATTGAACCGGATGCGCTGGCGACGGGCGAAAAAAGTGAATTTGTAATTAATCAAGGCGAGGGTACAGGTGGCAGATCGTAATTTGCGCGACCTTCTCGCTCCGTGGGTGCCAAATGCACCGGAGCGAGCACTGCGAGAGATGGTACTGGACAGCCGCGTGGCTGCTTCTGGCGATCTTTTTGTGGCGGTGGTCGGTCATCAGGCGGACGGGCGTCGTTATATCCCGCAGGCGATTGCGCAAGGTGTGGCTGCCATTATTGCTGAGGCTAAAGATGAGGCAACCGACGGTGAGATCCGTGAAATGCACGGCGTGCCGGTCATCTATCTCAGCCAGTTAAACGAACGTCTTTCCGCACTGGCGGGACGTTTTTATCACGAACCTTCCGACCAGCTGCGCCTGGTTGGCGTAACGGGTACGAACGGAAAAACCACCACCACGCAGCTGATGGCGCAGTGGGCTCAGCTGCTGGGTGAAACCGGCGCGGTGATGGGTACCGTAGGTAACGGTCTGCTGGGCAAAGTGAGCCCGACGGAAAACACCACCGGCTCCGCGGTTGACGTACAGCACGTGCTCGCCGGTCTGGCAGGGCAGGGCGCAACCTTTGCCGCGATGGAGGTCTCTTCGCACGGTCTGGTACAGCACCGTGTCGCGGCGCTGAAATTTGCCGCGTCCGTGTTTACCAACCTGAGCCGCGATCATCTTGATTATCATGGTGATATGGAGCACTACGAAGCCGCGAAATGGCTGCTCTATTCCACTCACCACTGTGGTCAGGCGATCATTAATGCCGACGATGAAGTCGGCCGCCGCTGGCTGGCGAAGCTGCCCGATGCGGTTGCCGTATCGATGGAAGACCATATCAATCCGAACTGCCACGGCCGCTGGCTGAAGGCGGTTGAGGTGAAATATCACGACAGCGGGGCGACCATCCGCTTTGCCTCTTCCTGGGGTGAAGGCGAAATTGAAAGCCGCCTGATGGGGGCGTTTAACGTCAGCAACCTGCTGCTGGCGCTGGCAACGCTGCTGGCGCTGGGTTACCCGATGGCTGAACTGCTGAAAACCGCCGCGCGTCTGCAGCCAGTTTGTGGCCGTATGGAAGTGTTTAGCGCGCCGGGCAAACCGACCGTTGTGGTTGATTATGCCCACACGCCGGATGCGCTGGAAAAAGCGCTGGAAGCGGCGCGTCTGCACTGTACCGGTAAGCTCTGGTGCGTGTTTGGTTGTGGCGGCGATCGTGACAAAGGCAAACGCCCGCTGATGGGCGCTATTGCGGAACAGTTCGCAGATATTCCGGTTGTCACCGATGACAACCCGCGTACGGAAGAGCCGCGCGCCATCATTAATGACATTCTGGCGGGCATGCTGGATGCGGGCCGCGCGCGCGTCGTGGAAGGCCGGGCGGAAGCCGTGACGAACGCCATCATGCAGGCCCAGGAGAATGATGTTGTTCTGCTGGCGGGTAAAGGCCATGAAGATTATCAGATCGTTGGCAACCGCCGTCTGGATTACTCCGATCGCGTAACGGCAGCTCGCCTGCTGGGAGTCGTCGCATGATTAGCCTCTCGTTAAGCCAGGCCGCAGCGGTACTGCACGGCGACCTGCACGGGCAAGACCTGACCATTGATGCCGTGACGACGGACACCCGCAAAGTCACCGCTGGCTGTCTGTTCGTGGCGCTGAAAGGCGAGCGTTTTGACGCGCATGATTTTGCTGAACAGGCCAAAGAGAACGGCGCCGGTGCGCTGCTGGTCAGCCGCAAGCTTGATATCGATCTGCCGCAGGTTGTGGTGAAAGATACGCGTCTCGCGTTCGGCGAGCTGGCGGCCTGGGTTCGTCAGCAGGTGCCGGCTCGCGTCGTCGCCCTGACCGGATCCTCTGGCAAAACGTCAGTGAAAGAGATGACGGCGGCGATCCTCAGCCAGTGCGGCAATACGCTTTATACCGCGGGCAACCTCAATAATGACATCGGCGTGCCGATGACATTGCTTCGCCTGACCAAAGAGCACGAGTATGCGGTGATCGAGTTAGGTGCAAACCACCAGGGTGAAATCGCCTGGACCGTGAGCCTGACTCGACCGGAAGCAGCGCTGGTGAATAACCTCGCGGCTGCGCACCTGGAAGGCTTTGGCTCGCTGGAAGGCGTGGCGAAAGCAAAAGGCGAGATTTACACCGGCCTGCCGGAAAGCGGGATCGCCATTCTGAACGCCGATAACAACGACTGGCTGAACTGGCAGAGCATCATTGGTGCGCGTAAAACCTGGCGCTTCTCGCCAAATGCGGCCAACAGTGATTTTACGGCGACCAATATCCATGTGACGTCGCACGGCACCGAGTTCACCCTCACCACCCCAACGGGTGGCGTGGAGGTGCTGCTGCCGCTGCCGGGTCGCCATAACATCGCCAATGCCCTTGCGGCGGCGGCGCTGGCAACGGCGGTAGGCGCTTCACATGAGGCAATCAAAGCCGGGCTGGCGAACCTGAAAGCCGTGCCGGGACGCCTGTTCCCGATTCAGCTTTCGGAAAACAAACTGCTGCTGGACGACTCCTACAACGCGAACGTTGGCTCGATGACGGCGGCGGTGCAGGTGTTATCTGAAATGCCGGGCTTCCGCATCATGGTGGTTGGCGACATGGCAGAGCTGGGCGACGAAAGCGAAGCCTGTCATACCCAGGTCGGTGAAGCGGCGAAAGCGGCGGGGCTGGACTGTGTACTGAGCGCAGGAAAACTGAGCCAGGCGATTAGCCAGGCCAGCGGCGTTGGCGAGCATTTTGCCGATAAAGCCGCGTTGATTGAGCGCCTTAAGGCATTAATGACAGAAAAACAAATTGTGACAGTGTTAGTGAAAGGTTCACGTAGTGCCGCCATGGAAGAGGTTGTGCACGCATTACAGGAGAACGGGACATGTTAGTTTGGCTGGCCGAACATTTGGTCAAATATTACTCAGGCTTTAACGTCTTTTCCTATCTGACGTTTCGCGCCATCGTCAGCCTGCTGACTGCGCTGTTCATCTCGTTGTGGATGGGCCCGCGCATGATTGCCCGTCTGCAAAAGCTCTCTTTCGGCCAGGTTGTGCGTAACGACGGCCCGGAATCGCACTTCAGCAAGCGCGGTACCCCGACCATGGGCGGGATCATGATCCTGACTGCCATCGTCGTTTCCGTACTGCTGTGGGCGTACCCGTCCAACCCGTACGTCTGGTGTGTGCTGACGGTTCTGGTGGGTTACGGGATCATTGGTTTCGTCGATGATTACCGCAAAGTCGTCCGCAAAGATACCAAAGGCCTGATTGCCCGCTGGAAGTACTTCTGGATGTCGGTGATCGCGCTGGGCGTGGCCTTCGCGCTGTATCTGGCAGGGAAAGACACGCCAGCGACCGAGCTGGTCGTGCCGTTCTTTAAAGACGTGATGCCGCAGCTGGGTCTGTTCTACATTCTGCTGGCGTACTTTGTGATTGTCGGCACCGGTAACGCCGTTAACCTGACCGACGGTCTGGATGGACTGGCAATCATGCCTACCGTCTTCGTGGCGGCCGGTTTTGCGCTGGTGGCCTGGGCGACCGGTAACATGAATTTCGCGAACTACCTGCACATCCCTTATCTGCGCCACGCGGGTGAACTGGTGATCGTCTGTACGGCGATTGTCGGCGCGGGGCTTGGCTTCCTGTGGTTCAACACCTATCCGGCTCAGGTCTTTATGGGGGACGTCGGTTCACTGGCTTTGGGCGGCGCGCTGGGCATTATTGCCGTGCTGCTGCGTCAGGAGTTCCTGCTGGTGATCATGGGCGGCGTGTTTGTGGTTGAGACGCTGTCGGTGATTTTGCAGGTCGGCTCCTTCAAGCTGCGCGGCCAGCGCATCTTCCGTATGGCGCCGATTCACCACCACTATGAACTGAAAGGCTGGCCGGAGCCGCGCGTCATTGTGCGCTTCTGGATTATTTCGCTGATGCTGGTGCTGATTGGCCTGGCAACGCTGAAGGTACGTTAATCATGGCAGATTACCAGGGTAAAAAAGTCGTTATCATCGGGTTAGGCCTCACGGGCCTTTCCTGCGTGGACTTTTTCCTCGCACGTGGCGTGACGCCGCGCGTGATGGATACGCGTGTCTCTCCGCCGGGTCTGGATAAACTGCCGGAACAGGTTGAACGCCACCTTGGTGGTCTGAATGATGACTGGCTGCTGGCAGCCGATCTGATTGTCGCCAGCCCGGGTATGGCGCTGGCGCATCCTTCCCTGAGCGCTGCCGCAGATGCAGGCGTTGAGATTGTCGGCGATATCGAGCTGTTCTGCCGCGAAGCGCAGGCTCCTGTTATCGCGATTACCGGTTCTAACGGTAAAAGCACCGTCACCACCCTGGTGGGGGAAATGGCAAAAGCGGCGGGCATGAACGTCGGCGTTGGCGGTAACATTGGTTTGCCTGCTCTGATGCTGCTGGACAAAGGCTGTGAACTGTATGTTCTCGAGCTTTCCAGCTTCCAGCTGGAAACGACCTCCAGCCTGCATGCTGCCGCTGCGACGATCCTCAACGTGACTGAAGATCACATGGACAGATATCCATTTGGTCTGCAGCAGTACCGTGCCGCCAAGCTGCGCGTTTATGAGAATGCCAAAGTCTGCGTAGTGAACGCCGATGATGCGCTGACCATGCCGGTGCGTGGCGCAGACGACCGCTGCATTAGTTTTGGCATCACCATGGGTGATTATCATCTCAACCGCCAGCTGGGTGAAACCTGGCTGCGCGTGAAAGGTGAGAAAGTGCTGAACGTGAAAGAGATGAAGCTCTCTGGGCAGCACAACTATACCAATGCGCTGGCGGCGCTGGCGCTGGCGGACGCAGTGGGGCTGCCGCGCTCCTCAAGCCTGAAAGCGTTAACCACGTTTTCCGGCCTGGCACACCGTTTCCAGCTGGCGCTGGAGCACAACGGCGTGCGCTGGATCAACGACTCCAAAGCCACCAACGTGGGCAGCACGGAGGCCGCGCTGAACGGCCTGCACGTTGACGGTACCTTGCATCTGCTGCTGGGCGGTGACGGTAAATCAGCGGATTTCTCGTCCCTGAAGCCGTATCTCTCCGGCGATAATGTCCGTCTGTACTGCTTCGGCCGTGACGGCAGCGAGCTGGCTGCACTGCGCCCTGAGGTCGCCGAGCAAACCGAAACCATGGAACAGGCGATGCGGCTGATTGCCCCTCGCGTGAAGCCGGGTGACATGGTGCTGCTCTCTCCGGCCTGCGCCAGCCTCGATCAATTCAAGAATTTCGAACAGCGTGGTGATGTCTTTACCCGCCTGGCGAAGGAGTTAGGCTGATGCGTTTATCTCTCCCTCGCCTGAAAATGCCGCGCCTGCCAGGATTTGGGATCCTGGTGTGGTTGTTTGCGGCGCTCAAAGGCTGGGTGATGGGCTCTCGTCAAAAAGATAACGACAGCCTGATCATGTACGACCGCACGCTGTTCTGGCTCACAATGGGGCTCGCGGCGGTCGGCTTTATTATGGTGACGTCAGCGTCAATGCCCGTCGGGCAGCGTCTGGCGAACGATCCTTTCCTGTTTGCCAAACGTGATGGTCTGTACATCATCCTGGCATTCTGCCTGGCGCTGGTGACCTTGCGTCTGCCGATGGAGTTCTGGCAGCGGCACAGTACGGCGATGCTGATCGCGTCGATCATTATGCTGCTGATCGTTCTGGTGGTGGGGAGTTCCGTAAACGGGGCATCACGCTGGATCGCCTTTGGCCCGCTGCGTATTCAGCCTGCGGAATTTACCAAGCTCTCCCTGTTCTGCTACCTGGCGAACTACCTGGTGCGTAAGGTAGATGAAGTGCGTAATAACCTGCGCGGCTTCTTAAAACCGATGGGCGTGATTCTGGTGCTGGCGGTATTACTGCTGGCGCAGCCTGACCTCGGTACCGTGGTGGTACTGTTTGTCACCACGCTGGCCATGCTGTTCCTGGCGGGCGCAAAGCTGTGGCAGTTCATCGCCATTATCGGGATGGGGATTTCAGCGGTTGTGCTGCTGATCCTCGCCGAGCCTTACCGTATTCGCCGCGTGACCTCGTTCTGGAACCCGTGGGAAGACCCGTTCGGCAGCGGCTATCAGCTGACGCAGTCACTCATGGCCTTTGGGCGCGGTGAGCTCTGGGGGCAGGGGCTGGGTAACTCGGTACAGAAACTGGAGTATTTACCGGAAGCGCATACTGACTTCATCTTCTCCATTATTGCGGAAGAACTGGGTTATATCGGTGTGGTATTAGCGCTATTAATGGTATTCTTCGTCGCTTTCCGCGCCATGTCCATCGGCCGGAAAGCGCTGGAGATCGATCACCGTTTCTCAGGCTTCCTGGCCTGCTCAATTGGTATCTGGTTTAGCTTCCAGGCATTGGTTAACGTCGGGGCCGCAGCAGGTATGCTGCCGACCAAAGGTCTGACGTTGCCGTTGATCAGTTATGGTGGTTCCAGTCTGTTGATTATGTCGACGGCCATCATGCTGTTGTTGCGCATAGATTATGAGACGCGTCTGGAAAAAGCCCAGGCGTTTACACGAGGTTCACGATGAATCAACCGAAGCGGTTAATGGTGATGGCAGGCGGTACTGGCGGACATGTGTTCCCGGGACTGGCGGTTGCGCACCATTTAATGGATCAGGGCTGGCAGGTACGCTGGCTGGGAACCGCAGACCGCATGGAGGCCGACCTGGTACCGAAACACGGTATTGAGATCGACTTTATTCGTATTTCCGGCCTTCGGGGCAAAGGCCTCAAGGCAATGCTGCTGGCACCGGTGCGCATTTTTAACGCCTGGCGTCAGGCGCGCACCATCATGAAGCGCTTTAAGCCCGATGTGGTGCTGGGCATGGGCGGCTATGTCTCGGGTCCAGGTGGGTTAGCCGCGTGGTCGTTAGGTATTCCCGTCGTGCTGCATGAGCAGAACGGTATTGCGGGTCTGACCAACAAATGGCTGGCGAAAATCGCCACCAAAGTCATGCAGGCATTTCCTGGCGCGTTCCCGAAAGCGGACGTGGTGGGAAACCCGGTGCGCGTGGACGTACTGGCACTGCCGCTGCCGGAGGCTCGCCTGGCGGGCCGTGAAGGGCCGGTGCGTGTGCTGGTCGTCGGCGGCTCTCAGGGCGCACGTATTTTAAACCAGACGATGCCGCAGGTTGCCGCAAAGCTGGGTGATGCCGTCACCATCTGGCACCAGAGTGGAAAAGGCGCTCAGCAGACCGTTGAGCAGGCTTACGCCGAGGCGGGGCAGTCGCAGCATAACGTGACGGAATTTATCGACGACATGGCGGCAGCGTACGCCTGGGCCGATGTCGTGGTCTGTCGTTCTGGCGCCTTAACGGTAAGCGAAATCGCTGCCGCGGGGCTGCCGGCTCTGTTTGTGCCTTTCCAGCACAAAGACAGACAGCAGTACTGGAATGCCCTGCCGCTTGAGAAAGCCGGTGCGGCGAAAATTTTTGAGCAGCCACAATTTACCGCCGACGCGGTCGCCACCACCCTGGCGGGCTGGAACAGAGACGTATTGCTTGAGATGGCTGAACGCGCGCGCGCGGCGGCTATCCCTGATGCGACGGAACGGGTGGCAAAAGAAGTGAGCCTGGCAGCCCAGGCTTAACCCTCGCAGCGCGTGAAGCGCGGCACGAATTTTAAGTAGTCGATGGCGTTTAGAGAATGAATACACAACAACTGGCAAAACTGCGTTCAATCGTGCCCGAGATGCGTCGCGTCCGGCACATTCACTTTGTTGGCATCGGTGGTGCTGGCATGGGCGGTATTGCCGAAGTGTTAGCTAACGAAGGCTATCAGATCAGCGGGTCTGACCTGGCGCCAAACCCTGTAACGCAGCAGCTGGCGTCGCTTGGGGCGACTATCTATTTCAATCATCGCCCGGAAAACGTGCGCGATGCGAGCGTGGTAGTGGTATCGAGCGCTATCTCCTCTGACAACCCGGAAATCGTTGCCGCGCATGACGCGCGCATTCCGGTGATCCGCCGTGCAGAAATGCTGGCGGAACTGATGCGTTTTCGCCACGGCATCGCGATTGCCGGGACCCACGGTAAAACCACGACCACGGCGATGGTCTCCAGTATTTATGCAGAAGCGGGTCTCGACCCGACGTTCGTCAACGGTGGTCTGGTTAAAGCCGCGGGCGTGCATGCGCGTCTGGGCCACAGTCGTTATCTGATTGCTGAAGCGGATGAGAGCGACGCGTCGTTCCTGCACCTGCAGCCGATGGTGGCGATTGTCACCAACATCGAAGCGGACCATATGGATACCTACCAGGGTGACTTCGAGAACTTAAAGCAGACCTTTATCAACTTCCTGCACAACCTGCCGTTCTACGGGCGCGCGGTGATGTGCGTAGACGATCCGGTGATCCGCGAGCTGCTGCCGCGCGTGGGTCGTCAAATCACCACCTACGGTTTCAGTGAAGACGCTGACGTCCGCGTGGAAGAGTACAAACAGATTGGCGCGCAGGGGCACTTCACGCTGGCGCGTCAGGACAAAGAGCTGCTGCACGTGACGCTGAATGCGCCAGGGCGCCATAACGCGCTCAATGCCGCAGCGGCAGTGGCCGTCGCGACGGAAGAAGGCATTGATGATGATGCGATCCTGCGCGCGCTGGAAAGTTTCCAGGGCACCGGTCGTCGTTTCGATTTCCTCGGTGAATTCCCGCTGGATCCGGTGAACGGTAAAGCCGGTACGGCGATGCTGGTGGACGACTACGGTCATCATCCAACCGAAGTGGACGCCACCATTAAAGCCGCACGTGCGGGCTGGCCGGACAAGAATCTGGTGATGGTGTTCCAGCCGCACCGTTTCACGCGTACGCGCGATCTGTATGACGATTTCGCCAGCGTCCTGTCGCAGGTTGATACCCTGCTAATGCTGGATGTATACGCCGCAGGCGAGACGCCGATTCCTGGTGCAGACAGCCGTTCTCTGTGTCGCACCATTCGTGGACGCGGTAAGGTTGACCCTATTCTGGTTTCTGACCCTGCACAGGTGGCGGAAATTCTGGCACCGGTCCTGACAGGTAACGATTTGATTCTGATTCAGGGTGCGGGAAATATCGGCAAAATCGCCCGTACCTTAGCTGAAATCAAACTGAAGCCGCAAAACCAGGAGGATGAGCATCATGGCTGATAAGATTGCTGTCCTGTCTGGCGGCACCTCCGCCGAGCGCGAGGTTTCCCTGAATTCCGGCGCGGCTGTACTGGCGGGCCTGCGTGAAGGTGGCGTCAATGCGCACCTGGTTGACCCAAAAGAGGTCGACGTGACGCAGTTAAAAGCCATGGGCTTCGATAAAGTTTTTATCGCTTTACACGGTCGTGGCGGTGAAGACGGTACCCTGCAGGGGCTTCTGGATCTGATCGGCCTGCCGTACACCGGCAGCGGCGTGATGGCTTCCGCTATCTCTATGGATAAACTGCGCAGCAAGCTGCTGTGGCAGGGCGCAGGGTTACCTGTCGCACCATGGGTAGCGCTGACGCGACGCGAATTTGAATTGGGCCTGTCGGATAGCGTTAATGCACGCATTGCTGAACTGGGCTTACCGGTTATTGTAAAGCCCAGCCGGGAAGGCTCCAGCGTGGGAATGTCTAAAGTCGACAAAGCTGACGATTTAGCATCCGCTTTAGCGCTGGCATTTCAACATGATGATGAAGTTCTGGTAGAAAAATGGCTTAGCGGGCCGGAATTTACCGTCGCGATGCTTGGCGAAGAAATTTTACCGTCAATCCGTATCCAACCCGCTGGAGTCTTCTATGATTATGAGGCGAAGTATCTCTCTGATGAGACGCAATATTTCTGCCCAAGTGGTCTTGAAGCTGAGCGTGAAGCCGATTTACAGTCCCTGGTGCTTAAAGCCTGGCATGTTCTGGGTTGCCAGGGCTGGGGGCGCATCGACGTGATGCAGGACCGGGATGGACAATTTTATCTGCTGGAAGCCAATACCTCTCCGGGAATGACCAGCCACAGCCTTGTGCCGATGGCCGCGCGTCAGGCGGGGATGAGCTTCTCGCAGTTAGTCGTTCGCATTCTGGACCAGGCGGGCTGATATGTCTCAGGCTGCATTGAACACGCGCAACCGCGATGACGAGGAAGAATACACCTCTTCACGCCGCAGTAATGGAACGCGTCTTGCAGGCATCATTTTCCTGCTCGGGGTGCTGTGCACCGTGTTTATCAGCGGCTGGATGGTCCTGGGCTGGATGGAAGATGCGCAGCGGTTGCCACTTTCTAAGCTGGTGGTCACCGGTGAGCGTCACTACACGCGTAACGACGATATTCGCCAGTCAATACTGGCACTGGGCTCGCCTGGCACCTTTATGACTCAGGACGTCAATATTATCCAGAGCCAGATTGAACGTCTGCCATGGATAAAACAGGCGAGCGTAAGAAAGCAATGGCCTGATGAATTGAAGATTCATCTGGTTGAATATGTGCCCATTGCGCGTTGGAATGATCAGCACATGGTTGACGTCGACGGAAATTCCTTCAGCGTCCCGGCCGATCGTGTCAACAAGCAAAATTTACCGATGTTGTATGGCCCTGAAGGCAGCGAAAACGAAGTGTTACAGGGTTTTCGTGAAATGGGTCAGGTTCTGGCGAAGGACAGGTTTACGTTAAAAGATGCTGCCATGACGGCGCGCCGTTCCTGGCAGCTTACGTTAACGAACGGCATTAAGCTCAACCTGGGGCGCGGGGACACCATGAAGCGTCTGGCGCGTTTTGTCGAACTTTACCCGGTTTTACAGCAGCAGGCACAGACTGACGGCAAACGGATAAGCTACGTTGATTTGCGCTATGACTCAGGCGCAGCAGTCGGTTGGGTACCGGCTCCGGTCGAGGAACCTAATCAGCAACAGAATCAGGCACAGGTACAGGCAGAACAACAATGATCAAGGCGACGGACAGAAAACTGGTAGTTGGACTGGAGATTGGCACCGCGAAGGTTGCCGCTTTAGTAGGGGAAGTTCTGCCCGACGGTATGGTCAATATCATTGGCGTGGGCAGTTGCCCGTCCCGTGGTATGGATAAAGGTGGGGTAAACGATCTTGAATCGGTGGTGAAGTGCGTCCAGCGCGCCATCGATCAGGCTGAATTGATGGCAGATTGCCAGATTTCTTCTGTCTATCTGGCCCTCTCTGGTAAGCACATTAGCTGCCAGAACGAAATCGGCATGGTGCCGATTTCCGAAGAAGAAGTGACGCAGGAAGACGTTGAAAACGTTGTGCATACGGCGAAATCCGTGCGTGTCCGCGATGAGCATCGCGTATTGCACGTGATCCCGCAGGAATATGCGATTGACTACCAGGAAGGGATCAAGAACCCGGTTGGTCTGTCAGGCGTTCGTATGCAGGCAAAAG
Organism: Enterobacter sp. NFIX58; assembly: GCF_900110475.1. NCBI lineage: Bacteria > Pseudomonadati > Pseudomonadota > Gammaproteobacteria > Enterobacterales > Enterobacteriaceae > Enterobacter > Enterobacter sp. NFIX58. The sequence continues at coordinate 403,185 of NZ_FODW01000004.1, forward strand.
TGCACCTGATCACATGTCACAACGATATGGCGAAGAACATTGTAAAAGCCGTTGAACGTTGTGGCCTGAAAGTTGACCAACTTATTTTCGCCGGTCTGGCGGCAAGTTATTCCGTGCTGACCGAAGATGAACGTGAACTGGGTGTCTGTGTGGTCGATATTGGTGGTGGTACAATGGACATGGCCGTGTATACCGGCGGTGCGTTGCGCCACACCAAAGTGATCCCGTACGCAGGGAACGTCGTGACCAGCGATATTGCTTACGCTTTTGGTACGCCACCGAGCGATGCAGAAGCGATTAAAGTGCGCCACGGCTGTGCGCTGGGCTCTATTGTTGGCAAAGATGAGAGCGTTGAAGTGCCAAGCGTCGGTGGTCGTCCACCGCGCAGCCTGCAGCGCCAGACGTTGGCAGAGGTGATCGAGCCGCGCTATACCGAGCTGCTCAACCTGGTCAACGAAGAGATTTTACAGTTACAGGAACAGCTTCGTCAGCAGGGTGTTAAACATCATCTTGCGGCGGGGATTGTATTAACCGGCGGTGCAGCGCAAATTGAAGGTCTTGCGGCCTGTGCACAGCGCGTGTTCCATACGCAGGTGCGTATTGGTGCGCCGCTGAATATCACCGGTTTAACGGATTACGCTCAGGAGCCGTATTATTCAACGGCTGTGGGCCTGCTCCACTACGGGAAGGAATCTCATCTCAGTGGTGAAGCGGAAGTGGAAAAACGCGTCTCAGTGGGGTCGTGGGTCAAACGACTGAACAACTGGTTGCGAAAAGAGTTTTAATTTTTTTAAGAGACCGGAGAGAATTAGCGGTCTCGGGCGACAGGCACAACGGAGAGAGAAATTATGTTTGAACCTATGGAACTGACCAACGACGCGGTGATTAAAGTCATCGGCGTCGGTGGCGGCGGCGGTAACGCCGTAGAGCATATGGTGCGTGAACGCATTGAAGGTGTTGAATTCTTTGCAGTTAACACCGATGCACAGGCACTGCGTAAGACGGCTGTAGGCCAGACTATCCAGATCGGCGGTGGTATCACCAAAGGGCTGGGAGCAGGGGCTAACCCGGAAGTGGGCCGCAATGCGGCTGAAGAAGATCGTGAAGCCCTGCGCGCTGCACTGGAAGGTGCGGACATGGTCTTCATTGCAGCAGGTATGGGTGGCGGTACCGGTACCGGCGCAGCACCTGTTGTAGCTGAAGTGGCTAAAGATTTAGGTATCCTGACCGTTGCTGTCGTGACCAAGCCTTTCAATTTTGAAGGCAAGAAGCGTATGGCCTTTGCGGAGCAGGGTATCACCGAGCTGTCCAAGCACGTTGACTCGCTGATCACCATCCCGAACGACAAGCTGTTGAAGGTTCTGGGTCGCGGTATCTCCCTGCTGGACGCCTTCGGTGCAGCAAACGACGTGCTGAAAGGCGCGGTTCAGGGTATCGCTGAACTGATTACCCGTCCTGGCCTGATGAACGTTGACTTTGCAGACGTTCGCACCGTGATGTCCGAAATGGGCTACGCGATGATGGGCTCTGGCGTGGCGAGCGGCGAAGACCGTGCAGAAGAAGCGGCTGAAATGGCCATTTCTTCTCCACTGCTGGAAGATATCGATCTGTCTGGTGCACGTGGCGTGCTGGTCAACATTACCGCTGGCTTTGACCTGCGTCTGGATGAGTTCGAAACCGTGGGTAACACTATCCGTGCGTTCGCCTCTGACAACGCTACCGTGGTAATCGGTACTTCGCTTGACCCTGAAATGAACGACGAGCTGCGTGTTACCGTTGTTGCGACTGGTATCGGTATGGACAAGCGTCCTGAGATCACCTTAGTGACCAACAAGCAGACTCAGCAACCGGTAATGGATCGTTACCAGCAGCACGGTATGTCTCCGCTGACTCAGGAGCAGAAACCGGCCGCGAAAGTGGTGAACGACCCAACGCCGCAAACGGCGAAAGAGCCAGATTATCTGGATATCCCGGCGTTCCTGCGTAAGCAAGCTGATTAAGAATTGGCTGGAATTAGGGGATTTGCGCTCTTTGTGCTAAACTGGCCCACCGTTAGTGATATACACTCTCGGTTGGATAGTTAATTTGGCGAGATTATACGATGATCAAACAAAGGACACTTAAACGTATCGTTCAGGCGACGGGTGTCGGTTTACATACCGGCAAGAAAGTCACGCTGACGTTACGCCCTGCGCCGGCCAATACCGGGGTCATCTATCGTCGCACCGACTTGAATCCACCGGTAGATTTTCCGGCCGATGCCAAATCTGTGCGTGATACTATGCTCTGTACTTGTCTGGTGAACGAGCATGACGTGCGGATTTCTACCGTAGAGCACCTGAACGCCGCCCTGGCGGGGCTGGGTATCGACAACATTATTGTTGAAGTCGATGCGCCAGAAATCCCGATTATGGATGGCAGTGCTGCACCGTTCGTCTATCTGTTGCTGGATGCCGGCATCGAAGAACTGAACTGCGCGAAGAAATTTGTTCGTATCAAAGAGACCGTTCGCGTCGAAGATGGCGACAAGTGGGCTGAATTCAAACCGTACAATGGTTTCTCGTTGGACTTTACCATCGACTTTAACCATCCGGCGATTGATTCCAGCACCCAGCGCTACGCGATGAACTTCTCTGCTGATGCGTTTATGCGCCAGATCAGCCGAGCCCGTACGTTTGGCTTCATGCGTGATATCGAATATCTGCAGTCCCGCGGCCTGTGCCTGGGCGGCAGCTTCGATTGTGCCATCGTTGTTGACGATTATCGCGTACTGAACGAAGACGGCCTGCGTTTCGAAGATGAATTCGTACGTCACAAAATGCTGGACGCTATCGGCGACCTGTTTATGTGTGGTCACAATATCATTGGTGCATTTACCGCGTTCAAATCCGGTCATGCGCTGAACAACAAACTGTTGCAGGCCGTCCTGGCAAAACAGGAAGCCTGGGAATATGTGACCTTCGAAGACGAAGCAGAACTGCCGCTGGCTTTCAAAGCGCCAAACATGGTTCTGGCGTAACGGTTCACGCCGTTTCGTAAAAAATCGACTGGTTAACCTGGTACTCTCTCCGACCAGGAAGACCAGTCGTTTTTATTTTTGCCCTTCTTCGTTTGCCCCAGCGTTATCTCTTGTTTGTCTTGCGCAGAAAATGCGTGCGTTAGCTGCATTCTTGACCGTTTTTCCCCGCGGCGGCACCTCATTCCTGCTGATGTGCATTGGCTTTAGTGGTAATATCTGGGCGCTTAAAAAAATAACTTAAAAGTAGCCTGTTACAGGCTGGCTTATGTGGTGGAGCAAGTGAGCGGAATACTGACGCGCTGGCGACAATTTGGCAGACGTTACTTCTGGCCGCATCTCTTATTAGGGATGGTCGCGGCGAGTCTCGGCTTGCCTGCGCTCAGCAACAGTGCCGAAGCGGCGACGCCAGCGAAGACCTCTACCACCAAACACGATCTCAACACGCGGGTTAACTTTACAAACCTCGCGTGGCTTGAAGCCAGCCGCCGCCCAAATTTCTCCGTTGATTACTGGCACCAGCACGCTATCCGCACGGTTATCCGCCATCTCTCCTTCGCGATGGCGCCCCAGGCAATGCCTGTGGCGGAAGAGACGCTGCCGGTGCAGGCACAGCATCTTGCCCTGCTGGACACGCTTAATGCTCTGCTTACGCAGGACAGCCAGCCGCCGGTCATGGTGCGCGAGACGGCGCAACGCGCGATCGTTCCTCCTGTTTCATTCTCTGTATCAACCTGGATTAGCCAGGTTCATGGCATTCGCGCCGGGCCTCAACGCCTCAGCTAAATTAACTTTTTCAATACCTTAATTTATCTGCCCATGATGGGGCGTTTGAGAATTTATTATGCTAATCAAATTATTAACTAAAGTTTTTGGTAGTCGTAACGATCGTACCCTGCGCCGTATGCGCAAAGCTGTTGCCGTCATCAACGGTATGGAACCGGCGATGGAGAAGCTCTCTGATGATGAGCTGAAAGCGAAAACGGCGGAATTCCGTGCGCGTCTGGAAAAAGGTGAAACCTTAGAAAGTCTGATCCCGGAAGCGTTTGCCGTTGTGCGTGAAGCAAGTAAGCGCGTGTTCGGCATGCGTCACTTCGACGTTCAGCTGCTGGGCGGTATGGTGCTTAACGAGCGCTGCATCGCGGAAATGCGTACCGGTGAAGGTAAAACCCTGACCGCAACGCTGCCGGCTTACCTGAACGCGCTGACCGGTAAAGGCGTTCACGTCGTTACCGTCAACGACTATCTGGCGCAGCGTGACGCCGAAAACAACCGTCCACTGTTCGAATTCCTCGGTATGACAGTCGGTATCAACATGTCCGGCCTGCCTGCGCCAGCCAAGCGTGAAGCGTACAATGCGGATATCACCTACGGTACCAACAACGAATACGGCTTCGACTACCTGCGTGACAACATGGCGTTCAGCCCTGAAGAGCGTGTCCAGCGTAAGCTGCACTATGCGCTGGTGGATGAGGTGGACTCCATCCTGATCGATGAAGCGCGTACCCCGCTGATCATCTCCGGCCCGGCTGAAGACAGCTCCGAGATGTACCGTAAAGTCGACAAAATCATTCCACACCTGCTGCGTCAGGAGAAAGAAGACTCGGATACCTTCCAGGGTGAAGGCCACTTCTCCGTTGATGAAAAAGCGCGCCAGGTGAACCTGACCGAACGTGGTCTGGTGAAAATTGAAGAGCTGCTGGTTGCTGAAGGCATTATGGAAGAGGGCGAGTCTCTGTACTCCCCGAGCAACATCATGCTGATGCACCACGTGACCGCCGCGCTGCGTGCCCACGCGCTGTTCACCCGCGACGTCGACTACATCGTGAAAGACGGCGAAGTGATCATTGTCGATGAGCACACCGGCCGTACTATGCAGGGGCGTCGCTGGTCTGACGGTCTGCACCAGGCTGTAGAAGCCAAAGAAGGCGTGGATATTCAAAACGAAAACCAGACGCTGGCGTCTATCACCTTCCAGAACTACTTCCGTCTGTACGAGAAGCTGGCGGGCATGACCGGTACTGCCGATACCGAAGCGTTTGAATTCAGCTCCATCTACAAGCTGGATACCGTGGTCGTTCCAACCAACCGTCCGATGATCCGTAAGGATATGCCGGACCTGGTGTACATGACCGAAGCGGAAAAAATTCAGGCGATCATCGAAGACATTCGCGAGCGTACTGCTAAAGGCCAGCCGGTTCTGGTGGGGACCATCTCCATTGAAAAATCCGAAGTGGTTTCTCACGAGCTGACGAAAGCGGGTATTAAACACAACGTACTGAACGCCAAATTCCACGCCAAAGAAGCGGATATTGTTGCGCAGGCAGGTTATCCGGCTGCGGTAACCATCGCCACCAACATGGCGGGTCGTGGTACCGATATTATGCTGGGCGGTAGCTGGCAGGCCGAAGTGGCTGAGCTGGAAAACCCAACGCCTGAACAGATTGCGCAGATTAAGGCCGACTGGCAGGTGCGTCACGACGCGGTGCTGGCATCCGGTGGTCTGCACATTATCGGTACCGAGCGTCATGAATCGCGTCGTATCGATAACCAGCTGCGTGGCCGTGCGGGTCGTCAGGGTGATGCCGGTTCTTCCCGCTTCTACCTGTCGATGGAAGATGCGCTGATGCGTATTTTCGCCTCCGACCGCGTGTCCGGCATGATGCGCAAGCTGGGCATGAAACCTGGCGAAGCCATTGAGCACCCGTGGGTCACCAAAGCGATCGCGAACGCACAGCGTAAAGTGGAAAGCCGCAACTTCGATATTCGTAAGCAGCTGCTGGAATACGATGACGTGGCTAACGATCAGCGCCGCGCGATCTACACCCAGCGTAACGAACTGCTGGACGTATCCGACGTGAGCGAAACCATCAACAGCATTCGTGAAGATGTGTTTAAAGCCACGATTGATGCGCATATTCCACCTCAGTCTCTGGAAGAGATGTGGGACATCGAAGGCCTGCAGGAACGTCTGAAAAACGACTTTGACCTCGATCTGCCTATCAAAGAGTGGCTGGATAAAGAGCCTGAGCTGCACGAAGAGACCCTGCGCGAGCGTATCTACGAAACCGCGCTGGATGTTTACAAGCGTAAGGAAGAGGTTGTTGGCGCTGAGATGATGCGTCACTTCGAAAAAGGCGTGATGCTGCAGACGCTGGATTCCCTGTGGAAAGAGCATCTGGCGGCGATGGACTACCTGCGTCAGGGTATCCACCTGCGTGGCTATGCGCAGAAAGATCCGAAGCAGGAATACAAGCGTGAGTCCTTCTCCATGTTTGCCTCTATGCTTGAGTCGCTGAAGTATGAAGTGATCAGCACCCTGAGCAAGGTTCAGGTGCGTATGCCGGAAGAGGTAGAAGCGATGGAGCAGCAGCGTCGTGAAGAAGCCGAGCGTCTGGCACAAATGCAACAGCTGAGCCATCAGACCGACGACAGCGAAGCTGCAGCGGCGATCGCCGCGCAGACTGGCGATCGTAAAGTGGGTCGTAACGATCCGTGCCCATGTGGCTCCGGTAAAAAGTACAAGGCGTGCCACGGGCGTCTGAGCTGAATTCATAAAAAAACAAAAAGGCGCAGACATCTGCGCCTTTTTTATGGAAGTAACAATATGAAAATACTGCAAATTGCCGTCGGGATTATTCGCAACCCGCAAAAGCAAATCTTTATCACCCAGCGCGCTGCCGACGCCCATATGGCGAACAAATGGGAGTTTCCAGGCGGAAAAATTGAGGCTGGTGAAACCCCGGAAGCGGCGCTGGTTCGCGAGCTTCAGGAAGAAGTCGGGATCACTCCGCTTGGCGCAACGCTGTTTGATAAGCTCGAATACCAGTTCCCGGACAGGCACATTACGCTGTGGTTCTGGCTGGTGGAAAACTGGGAAGGTGAACCCTGGGGAAAAGAGGGGCAGCCGGGTAACTGGGTGGCGCTTCAGGCAAGTGATGCCGAAAAATTCCCGCCAGCTAATGAGCCTGTGATCCTGCGGCTCGTTGCACAACCGAAGGCCTGCTAAGCGACGCGCCAGCAGGCTTTACAGATTACTGCTGGTTTTCACTCCAGTCGTCGCTGTCCGAGAGATCGCCTTTACTCGGAATACGTTTCTCTTCCGCCGCCCATTCGCCCAGGTCAATAAGCTGGCAGCGTTTGCTGCAGAATGGGCGGAACGGACTCACTTCGCCCCAGACAACGGTTTTGCCACAGGTAGGGCAGTTTACGGCGGTGACATCAGACATCGGCACTCCTTAACAACAGGCCAGTTCAAAATCGAGGCGTTCCGGCACGGTGCCATTTTCGCTGTCCAGAGGCATAAAGCGAATCGCAAAGCGGCTCTTATGCCCGGAAATTTGCGGATAAAGCTGTTCGCCAAGCGATAAATTCAGGCGCAGAAGATCGGCATCATCACCGTTGTCCTGGTAGAAACCATTCAGGCTGGTTTGCTTGCGGAACGGCGCTGAGTTACGGATCAGATCGAGGATCAGCGACAGCGTCTGGTGCATCGGCTCCAGGCTTGCCAGCCAGCTGTTCACCTGCGCGTCACGCTGGGCTTGTGGCATATGGAGCCACATATGCAGCGTCGGCAGGTCGAAGCTGCAGCAACCGCCAGGGATGCTCAGGCGCTGGCGCACCAGGCCAATCAGGCGGTCCTCACGTAAAAACTGCCCGACGCGCGGTGCAGCCATCAGGATGCTGCTGCTGGTTTTAAGCTGCTGGCGAAGGGAATCGATACGGCTTACATCCACCCCCGGAACCTCAGCCCATGCCTGTAATTTACGCTGCTGGCGCTCCAGCTCTTTAAGCAATTCTGTGCGGACATCGCCGCGTTCAATCACATCCAGCAGATCGCCTACATTGCGGAAGAAATGCAACGCCGTAGCGTGATCGTTAACCGGCAGATGTTGTGAAAGCTGCTGAATGAGGAATTCGATGCGCAGCCAGGTACGCATTTTTTCGTTGAGCGGATGCTCAAAAAGGATGTGTGTCGACATTATGGTTTTTCCTGTGCAACGGCCTGCGCGGCAAACGTCAGATACTGCGCGTGCAGACGGGCAACATCCGATGCAATGGCATCTGGTGCGCCGTTATTATCAATGACATCATCCGCCACGGCAAGGCGCTGAGCGCGCGTGGCCTGAGCGGCAAGAATGTGTTCCGCATGTTCTCGCGAGACGTGGTCGCGCGTCATGGTTCTCTGGATTTGCGTTTCGGGGGTGACATCAATCACCAGCACCCGGTCGGCTTTCTTCTGCAGCTGATTTTCAACCAGCAGCGGAACCACCCACAAGACATAGGGCGAGCGGGCCGCGGCGATCTGACGCTGCGTTTCCTGGTGGATGATGGGGTGGAGAAGGCTATTAAGCCAGGCTTTTTCCGCGGAATCGGAAAAAATGCATTCGCGAAGCTGGCGGCGATTCAGGGTGCCATCGGCATTGATGATGGCCTGACCAAAATGTTCTGCGATGGCCTTTAGCGCGGGTGTATCGGGCTCTACCACCTGGCGGGCAATAATATCGGCATCGATAATCGTGATACCCAAACGAGAAAACGCGTCCGCAACGGTACTTTTGCCACTACCGATGCCGCCGGTTAATGCAACGATATACCCCATTAAATAAAATCCTGGGAATTATTCATTATAAAAATCAGTTGATTAAAAATCACAGATGCGCCAGTCACTGTTTAGCCCTGTTTACCGGCTTTTTACCAGGTAAATTTATAGGATTGTAGCGTAAAAAAAGAGAATTTCGCAGTCTTGCGGAGCAGGTATTAGTGCGTATGATAGCGTCACTGGAGTTGTGCTTTTAACATATTTGCCTCTAACCCCAGGAATCCGCACATGCGTATCGAAGAAGATCTGAAGTTAGGTTTCAAAGACGTTCTTATCCGCCCTAAACGCTCTACACTGAAAAGTCGCTCAGACGTTGAACTCGAACGTCAATTCACCTTTAAGCATTCCGGTCAGACCTGGTCTGGCGTGCCGATCATCGCTGCCAATATGGATACTGTGGGAACCTTTGAGATGGCAACCGCGCTGGCACAGTTCGATATTCTCACCGCCGTGCACAAACATTACAGCCCTGAAGAGTGGGATGCGTTTGTTGCGTCCGCCTCTGCTGATGTGGTGAAGCACGTGATGGTCTCCACCGGCACCTCCGATGCGGATTTCGAGAAGACCAAACAGATCCTGAAGGCTAACCCGGCGCTGAACTTCGTTTGTATTGATGTGGCGAACGGTTACTCCGAGCACTTCGTGCAGTTCGTCAGCAAGGCGCGTGAGGCCTGGCCGACGAAAACCATCATCGCGGGCAACGTGGTGACCGGTGAAATGTGTGAAGAGCTGATCCTCTCCGGTGCCGATATCGTGAAAGTAGGCATTGGCCCGGGCTCCGTATGCACCACACGCGTCAAAACCGGCGTCGGTTATCCGCAGCTCTCTGCCGTCATTGAATGTGCCGACGCGGCGCACGGACTGGGCGGCCAGATCATCAGCGACGGCGGTTGCACCATGCCGGGGGATGTAGCAAAGGCCTTCGGTGGTGGCGCGGACTTCGTGATGCTCGGCGGTATGCTGGCAGGCCATGAAGAGAGCGGCGGTACCGTCGTTGAAGAGAACGGCGAGAAATTTATGCTGTTCTACGGCATGAGCTCTGAGTCTGCGATGACCCGTCACGTCGGTGGCGTGGCAAAATACCGCGCGGCAGAAGGCAAAACCGTGAAGCTGCCTCTGCGCGGCCCGGTTGAAAACACCGCACGCGATATCCTCGGCGGCCTGCGCTCTGCCTGCACCTACGTGGGCGCATCCCGCCTGAAAGAGTTGACAAAGCGTACGACGTTTATTCGCGTTCAGGAACAGGAAAACCGCGTATTCAATAGCCTGTAATGGCTTCTGCTGGCGCATGCCCGTGCGCCAGCCCTGTTGTACTATCCCGCGCTCATCGCATCTCCCAGGTGGAATATCGGCAGGTACATGGCCACCACCAGCGTACCGATAATGACCCCCGTCACAATCAGTAGCAGCGGCTCCAGAAGCGCCGCCAGGTTATCTGCTCGTTGAAAGGTCTGTTCCGTGTGATGACGGGCAAGGTTTGCCAGCATGATGTCCAGCGCACCTGACATCTCACCGGTTCGTAAAAGCTGAATACAGAGCGGGGTAAACAATGCCGCCTTCTGAAAGGATGACCAGACGGGTAGACCCTTTTCAATGTCCTCCCGCACGTTGCGAAGTATCCCTTGCCAGTACCGGCTCTCAACGGTTTCTTCTGCACTCTCCAGACCCTGTAAAAAGGGGATGCCTGCCTGTTGCGTGAGTGACAGCACGGTAAAGATGTGTCCCAGCTTTTGGCCTTTTGCCAGTGCGCCCATCACGGGCGTCTGCATCAGGATTTGCTGCCAGCGAGGGTTCTGCCGCAGAGCCCAGGCGACGGCAAAGGGGGTTAGTAGCAGGGCGAACAACGCGAGGGCATATGACTGCATAAAGGCGGCCATTCCCATGACCATCTGTGTCAGCACGGGAAGCGGGGTATTAAACGTTTTGTAGATCGCGGCAAACTCGGGCAGGACCAGGGTGACCATCGCCAGCACAACCATTACAGCCAGAGTCAGAACTATCGCCGGGTAGCGCAGCGCCTTTTTCACTTTTGCACTGAGCTGCTGCTGCGCTTTTTGTTGCTGCGCGAGCTGACGACAGCACGCCTCCAGCTTCCCTGTCAGCTCCCCGGTCTTCACCATCGAGACATGCAGAGGGCTAAAAACGGCTGGCCACTTTTTTAGCGACTCAGAAAACGGGCATCCTTCACTGAGCTCATCGGCAATGCTTTGCAGCAGCGCCTGCCACGGTTTTAACGGATGCTGCTCTGCCAGCATTTGCAGACTGTGGGATAATGTCAGTCCAGCCTGCAGAAGCGTGGCGAGCTGATAAAACATCTCGTCGCAGTGGTGTTGCCGCCAGCGGTGCCGCTGCGCGCATCGGGTTAGCGTCAGAGGATGGAGGTCGTTACGCATTAGCCGGGTGAAGGCCGCATTGCGGTTCGTGGCCCAGAGTGTCCCGCTTCGGGGGTCTCCATCTTTGGTGAGCGCACGCCAGCGCCAGAGCTGATTAGCCGCCATTGGGCATTCCCAGGACGCGCAGCAACTCTTCAATCGTGGTTAGCCCCTGTTCGACGGCCATGCAGCCGTGTTCAAAAAGAGAAATCATCCCTGCCTGGCGGGCGCTCGCCTCGATGACGTCTGTTCCCGCCCCGCTGGCAATGGCCTGCCGCAGGGCATTGTCGATCCCAAGTACTTCAAAAATGGCCACGCGGCCATAAAAACCGTGGTAACAGCGCTCGCAGCCGGTAGGCTGCCAGCGTGGAAGCGGTCTGGGCCATACTGATCGAGGTAAGTCCGTATGCTCCCCGCTTTTCTGTCGGCAGTACGGGCACAGACGTCGAACCAGTCTCTGGGCTATCACCATCGTCAGCGCGGAGGAAATCATCCAGCGTGCGACGCCCATCTGCTCCAGGCGAACCAGCGTTTCCGTCGTCGAGTTGGTATGCAGGGTCGACAGCACCAGGTGCCCGGTCTGGGCAGCATTAATGGCAATCCCGGCCGTTTCACCGTCACGGATTTCGCCGACCATAATAATGTCGGGATCCTGACGCAGCAGCGCCCGCAGCACGCTCTGGAAGGTTAAACCCGCCCGGGGATTAATCTGCGTCTGGTTTAATCCGGCAAGGGGGATCTCAATAGGATCTTCGACGCTGCAGATGTTGACGTCAGGGGTGTTACGCGACTGCAGCGCGCTGTACAGCGTCACGGTTTTGCCGCTGCCGGTAGGCCCGGTGACCAGAATCAGCCCCTGCGGCTGGTGGAGAACCGCATTAAAACAGGCCAACTGCTCAGCATTCATGCCAAGCGCTTTCGGCTCAAGGGCCTGCGGAACCTGCTGCAGGAGACGCAGCACAATTTTCTCGCCGCCGCTGCAGGGAAGCGTCGCTATCCTAAACGAAACCGGCTCGTTGGCCAGTTCAATCGTAAACTGGCCGTCCTGGGGTAAACGGCGCTCAGCAATATCCAGGTTACCCAGCACTTTTAAACGCGCGCTGAGCAGGTTAGCCAGTTCCGCCGCAAGCGGAGGCTGCGGGCAAAGTACGCCGTCGATACGTAAACGAATCTGGCACGCGTGCTCCATCGGTTCGATATGAATATCAGAGGCGCGTTGGTTAATTGCCTGCTGCAGCGTGTGGTTGAGGATATCTACCGTTGAATGCGTTTGCGAAACACCGGGCAGATGCGATTGTGACGTGAGCTGCCGGTGTTTTTCCATGCGCTCAGCGCTCCAGCACTCAATATCAATCCGTTTCTGAGTCGCGAAACGCAGCGCCTCCATGAGTTCAGCCGCGGGGTTGCCCACGACGGCAATGCTGACCATTTCACTGTCGCTGGTAAGCAGCAGTGCGTGATGGCGAAGACAAAGCGCCACGAGTTGATCGGTCTTCATTTTCCGCTCCTCAGTTATTGTCGAAGCGGAAAACGTCTTCGCAGGCCTGCTTCAGGGCGCTATCAGCGCTGATGTTGCAGAGACGCGTCCAGCCCGTCATACCGTTAGCGTCGTTCCACTGCGGCGTCATGACCACTTCCAGCCCGTTAAGACTTTCCTGTCCTGTTAAGTTCACGATCCCTTTCGCTACGCTCATTCCCGACACGTAGCGTGTCGTGGTGGGGGAAGGGATGCCGTTGCTGCCGGCATCGCAGCTCTCCACGCCCCCGTGATCCAGCGCGCAAAGCTCGATGGCGGTGCGGTAGGGAACGAAGGTTTGCAGCATATCGGTCAACGCCGCTTTGCGCAGGTAGTTCTGATAGGCAGGTACGCCGATGGCGCTCAGAATCGCAATAATGCCGATGACCACCATCAGCTCAATGAGAGTGAATCCGTGTTGTCTGTTCATATCTGCTCCTTACGTTAGGTGGCGCTACTCTGTCAGCGCGAAAGGGCAGAAACGAGGGGCAAAAAAAGGAACGGGAGAGCGCATTCAGAGAATTTATGCCGCGTTGCAGGGAAGAACAGCGGATTTGCGAGCGGGGCTGAAATTCCCCTCTCCGGGCGGAGAGGGGAGAGGTATGACTATTTAAAACGCATCGAGAGGTCGAGAGCGCGAACGTGCTTGGTCAGCGCGCCGACGGAGATGTAATCCACGCCGGTTTCGGCAAATTCACGGATTGTTTCGAAGGTGACGTTTCCGGACACTTCGAGCTGGGCCCGGCCGTTGGTCAGTTTTACCGCCTCGCGCATCTGCTCGGTTTCGAAGTTATCGAGCATGATGATATCGGCCCCGGCCTTAATCGCCTGCTCCAGCTCGTCCAGGTTTTCCACTTCCACTTCAACCGGCACGTCCGGGTGCAGCCAGAAGGCCTTCTCCACCGCCTGGCGCACGGAGCCCGAGGCAATAATGTGGTTCTCTTTAATCAGGAAAGCGTCGGACAGGCCCAGACGATGGTTTGCGCCGCCGCCGCAGAGCACCGCGTACTTCAGCGCCGTGCGCAGGCCCGGCAGCGTTTTGCGGGTATCCAGCAGCTGGGTTCGGGTGCCGGCCAGCAGGTCAACGTAGCGGCGCACTTCACTGGCAACACCAGAGAGCGTTTGTACAAAATTGAGCGCGGTACGTTCGCCGGTCAGCAAGACGCGGGAGGGGCCGTCCAGCTCGAACAGCGGCTGATTTGGCGTGACGCTATCCCCATCTTCCACGTGCCATGTTACCTGCACATCATCGCCCGCCAGTTGGGTAAAGACCTCTTCAACCCAGCGCTTGCCGCAAAAAACACCCTCTTCGCGGGTGATAATGACCGCGTGGGAGCGTGTCTCTTTTGGCAACAATTGTGCGGTAATATCTTTATCGGCATTGACGTCACCGCCCAGGTCTTCTTTCAAAGCATGGGCAACGCTTGCCGGAATATCCATATTAATACGTTCCAGAAGCGCTTCACGTCGGTGGTCGGGGTTGTAGCGGCGAGGCGGCATGATAAAACTCCAAATTGGTAACGAATCATAATATTGAAACATGCTACTCTGAACCGAGTAACAGCACCATACATAAGGAGTTCCAGCATGTTGTTAGAAAACGGATGGCTGGTGGATGCGCGGCATGTGCCTTCGCCGTACCACGACTGCCGCCCGGAGGATGAAAAGCCCACACTGCTGGTGGTTCATAATATTAGTCTCCCGCCGGGAGAATTTGGCGGCCCGTGGATCGATGCGTTATTCACGGGAACGATTGATCCCGATGCCCATCCTTTCTTTGCTGAGATTGCGCATCTGCGCGTGTCGGCTCACTGCCTGATTCGTCGCGATGGTGAAGTGGTTCAGTATGTTCCCTTTGATAAGCGCGCCTGGCATGCCGGGGTGTCGATGTATCACGGGCGCGAACGGTGCAACGATTTTTCTATCGGGATCGAACTGGAAGGCACGGATACCACGCCCTACACCGATTCACAGTATCAACAGTTAGCGGCTGTGACCCGCACGCTTATCGGACTCTATCCGGCCATCGCCGACAATATTACGGGACACAGTGATATTGCCCCGGCGAGAAAAACCGATCCCGGCCCGGCATTCGACTGGCCGCGGTTCCGCGCCATGCTCACCGCGTCGTCAGAATAAGGAGATACCATGACGTTGTTTACCATGCTGCTGGTTATCATCGCTGAACGCCTGTTCAAGCTCGGCGAGCACTGGCATCTGGATCACCGGCTGGAGGTGCTTTTCCGCCGGATTAAGCACTTTTCTCTGCTGCGTACGCTGCTGATGATGGCTGGGGTGATGGTGATTACGTTCCTGCTGTTGCGCGCGCTGCATGGACTGTTTTTCAACGTGCCGCTGCTGGTGGTGTGGATCCTGCTCGGCGTGCTGTGCATTGGTGCGGGTAAGGTGCGTTTACACTATCACGCCTACCTGAAAGCCGCCTCCCGTGACGATGCCCATGCGCGCGGTGCCATGGCGAGCGAGCTGACGATGATCCACGGCGTGCCGCCGGACTGCGACGAGCGCGAGTTTCTGCGCGAACTGCAGAACGCGCTGCTGTGGATTAACTTCCGTTACTACCTGGCGCCGCTGTTCTGGTTTGTGGTGGGCGGCCCGTGGGGACCGGTCTTGCTGATGGGGTATGCGTTCCTGCGCGCCTGGCAGACTTGGCTTGCCCGCTATCTGACGCCGCATGAACGTTTGCTGTCCGGCATCGATGCCATCCTGCACGTGCTCGACTGGCTCCCGGTGCGTCTGGTGGGTGTGGTGTACGCGTTAATTGGACACGGTGAGAAAGCGCTGCCCGCATGGTTTGCTTCGTTGGCCGACCGCCATACGTCGCAGTACCAGGTGTTAACGCGTCTGGCGCAGTTCTCGCTGGCGCGTGAGCCGCATACCGACAAGATTGAAACACCGAAAGCCGCTGTCTCCATGGCGAAGAAAACGTCGTTTGTGGTGGTGGTTATCGTGGCGCTACTGACGATCTACGGCACGCTGGTGTAAGCCAGCGCGCCGTAACGATTAAAGCGTGTCCGCAGGCGGGATGCCGAAATCAGGCATCCCGTTTTCATTCCAGCGGACGCGCTTCAGACGGGTATGACGGTTCGGATCGTAAAGCGGATCGCCCTCAATTTCGGTGTAGTTCCGCGCGTGATACACCAGCACATCTTCCCCTTCCGGCGTTTGTGTAAAGCTGTTGTGGCCCGGGCCGAACTGGCGGTTTTCGTAGCTGGTCACGAATACGGGACGCGGGGATTTGTGCCAGTTTGCAGGGTTTTGCGGAGCGGCATTCAGGTCTATCCACAGCAGTCCCATGCAGTAGTTCTCGTCGGTGGCGCTGGCGGAATAGCTGATAAACAGCTTATCGCCGTGAACCAACACCGCCGGGCCTTCGTTAACCCAAAATCCGCGACACTCCCAGTCATACTCCGGTTTGCTGAGCATCACCGGCTCGCCTTTTAGCGTCCACGGGTTCGCCATTTCGCACAGATAAAGGTTGGAGTTCCCGGTGATATCCGGTGCCTTTTGCGCCCACAGATACCAGCGTTTCCCCTGATGCACAAAGGTGGTAGCGTCCAGAGCAAAGGTATCGAACGGGGTTTTGATTTGCCCTTTTTCCACCCACGTGCCGGTAAGCGGATCGCTGTCGGTACATTCAATGGCAAACATGCGGTGCTGGAACATCCCGAGTGCATCGAGCGCCTGCGTGTGCGTCGCGGCAAAATAAATGTACCACTTTCCGTCGATATGATGCAGTTCCGGCGCCCATATCAGCTGGCTCATGGGGCCAGCGTCGGGTTTACGCCAGACCACCACTTCTTCGGCATGACGTAAGCCTTCAAGCGACGCTGCGCGGCGGATCGCCAGCCTGTCGTACTGCGGCACGGAGGCGATAAAATAGTACTGCCCCTCATGGCGTAAAATGTACGGATCGGCGCGTTGTTCGATAAACGGGTTTGGCCACTGATGCATTTGGCTCTCCTTATTTTGTCTCTGCGGCTTTAAGTTCCTGATAGTCGTTCAGTTCACGGTAGTTGGTGCGGCGTTTCTCCAGATCGGCCTGGATCTGCTTCATGGTTTCACGATCCACCTTCAGCAGACGCACCACGCCCGCGGTAATTAAGTATCCAATGCCGGGAATGACGGTAAAGAGCAGCACGATCCCGTTAAGGGCGTCCGCGCTTTGCGCTTTCGCGCCCGCGTCGTAGCCGTACCAGGAGAGCAGGAACCCGACCATCGCCCCGGCAATCGCCAGCCCCAGCTTCAGGAAGAAGATGTTGCCCGAGAAGCTGATGCCGGTGATGCGCTTCCCGGTTTTCCACTCGCCGTAGTCGTCCACGTCGGCCATCAGCGACCAGTGCAGCGGAGACGGGATCTGGTGCAGGATGTTCAGCAGGACGTAGAGCACCACGATGGTGACGGTGGCTTTCGGGTCGAAGAAATAAAAGGCGCAGGAGAAAATCGCCAGCACGATATTGGTCCAGAAGAAGACCTTCAGCTTACACCAGCGGTCGGTCAGCACTTTTGCCAGCACGCTGCCGAGCATCATGCCAACAACGCCCAGGCTGATAAACAGCGTGGCGAAGTGGGTGCTCTGGCCCATCACCCAGGTAACGTAATACATGGTGGCCGCCATGCGGATAAAGCCGGGGCAGACGTTGCAGAGCGTCAGCAGCAGAATGCGCACCCACTGGTCGTTCTTCCACACGTCTTTCAGATCGTTTTTCAACTCATCGTTGGTCTGCACCGCCGGGCGCACGCGCTCGCGCACGGTGGCGAAGCAGAACAGGAACATGCAGGTGCCAATCAGCGCTAGTACGGTCATCGCCATCTGGTAGCCTTTGGCTTTGTTGTCCCCGCCAAACCAGTCGGCCATCGGCAGCAGCATTAATGAGAGCAGCAGCGTGGCGATGCCGACCAGCACGAAGCGATACGACTGGCAGGCGACGCGCTCTTTCGGGTCGTTAGTGATCACCCCGCCCAGCGAGCAGTAGGGGATGTTGATGGCGGTATAGGTCAGCGACAGCAGGAAATAGGTGACAAAGGCATAGATAACTTTGCTGTTATAGCTCCACTCTGGCGTGGTGAACATCAGGATGCTGAACAGCGCGTAGGGGAAAGCGATCCACAGCAGCCATGGACGAAACCGGCCATATTTGCTGCGGGTACGGTCGGCAATCGCGCCCATGATCGGGTCCGTTACGGCGTCAATCACGCGGACAGACAGCAGCAGCACGCCGACCAGCGCAGGGGCGAGGCCAAAAATATCCGTATAAAAATAGTTAACAAACAGCATGATGGCGCCAAAGATAATGTTGCATCCGGCGTCGCCCATCCCATAGCCGATCTTTTCTTTTACTGACAGTGTGTTGTTATCCATCGACAGCTCTCCGGTTTACGGTATGGAGAGAATTATTCGCTGGCGAAGGGATATATGCGTTGCAGTATCAGGGCGGTGATATGGATAAATGCGCTGTGGGCGCGAAAGTGTGAGGAAGGTAACAACGCGCGGCACCCGCAAAAGCAGGTACCGCGGAGGGAGGCTTAGTGCGCCTTCATGGCATTACGGCTTTTCTGACTGAAGAGATAGCCCACGCCCAGGATCGCAATCCAGACCGGGATCAGGTAGACGGAAATCGCCATACCCGGCGTGATCAGCATGATCACCAGAACGGCCGCCATGAACAGCAGGCAGATCCAGTTGCCCAGCGGATAGAGCAGGGCAGGGAAGCGCGTGGTGACGCCCTGCTGCTGTTTCGCGCGGCGGAACTTGATGTGTGCCAGGCTGATCATCGCCCAGTTGATGACCAGGGCAGAGACCACCAGCGCCATCAGCAGGCCAAATGCCGATTCCGGTGCCATGTAGTTAATCAGCACGCACAGGGCGGTCACGATGGCGGAAACAATGATGGTATTCACCGGCACGCCGCGTTTATCAACGTTAAGCAGCATCTTCGGCGCGTTGCCCTGTTGGGCGAGGCCGAACAGCATACGGCTGTTGCAGTATACGCAGCTGTTGTATACGGAGAGCGCTGCGGTCAGTACCACGATGTTCAGCGCGTTGGCGACAAAGGTGTCGCCCAGCTCGTGGAAGATCAGCACAAACGGGCTGGTGTCAGCGGTGACGCGCGTCCACGGCAGCAGGGAGAGCAGCACCGCCAGTGAGCCCACATAGAAGATCAGAATACGGTAGATAACCTGATTTGTGGCTTTCGGGATGCTCTGCTCCGGGTTGTCGGCTTCAGCGGCAGTGATCCCTACCAGCTCCAGACCGCCGAAGGAGAACATAATGATGGCCATCATCATCACCAGACCGGTCATGCCGTGAGGCAGGAAGCCACCCTGTTCCCAGAGGTTGCGCACGGTGGCCTGCGGGCCGCCGTTGCCGCTGAACAGCAGCCAGCCGCCGAAGATAATCATCGCCACCACGGCAATGACCTTGATGATGGCAAACCAGAACTCCATCTCCCCGAACACTTTAACGTTGGTCAGGTTAATGGCGTTGATAATGACGAAGAAGGCTGCAGCAGAAGCCCAGGTTGGGATTTCAGGATACCAGAACTGAATGTATTTCCCGACGGCGGTCAGTTCGGCCATGGCAACCAGAACGTACAGCACCCAGTAGTTCCAGCCCGAGGCGAAACCGGCAAAGCTGCCCCAGTACTTATAGGCAAAGTGGCTGAAGGAGCCCGCGACCGGCTCTTCCACGACCATTTCGCCCAGCTGGCGCATGATCAGAAAAGCAATGAAACCCGCAATCGCGTAACCCAAAATAATGCCCGGACCGGCAGACTGGATAACGGATGCGCTGCCCAGAAACAGGCCGGTACCAATCGCACCGCCCAGTGCGATGAGCTGAATATGGCGGTTTTTAAGCCCGCGCTTTAGCTGATCGCCGTGCTGTTGAGCTTCCATTTGAAACCTCGTGTGTGGTTGTTATGTTCACGCTGAGCGTGTGTAATTATGAAAATCCATATTCTGTATTTATTTCTTTACGGTAAACGAGACCGAAAAAAAGCGGAGATGACTTCCGTAAGCGCCAGAATAGTGGTAAGTGCCTGCGAATGCACCTGCTTTATGAAGGGGTGATGACGACTTGAATAAAAAGAAAGCATTTGTAAATCGGCCCGCTCGTTGTTCCTCTCCCAACCTATAGAATAGAAATGCGCCTTAAGTGGGCGAATTTTCATTATTTGCCTTGTTGAATCGCTTCAGATTGCAAAAACCCTCGTTTCATTATGGTTAAAACTCCCTCTTTGGGGGTAATCAACTCATTTGTGCAAAGTTACATTTCTGAAACGTTATTTCTGTAAGGTTGTTAAAATGTGCAGGGTTTACTGATTTCAATCAAAACCAATATGGACAGAAGGTGAATACTTTGTTACTTTAGCGATACGAAATAGAAATTGGTAAGACCAATTGACTCCGGGCAAAAAGGCGTAAGACAGGGAATATGGCCTACAGCAAAATTCGCCAACCAAAACTATCTGATGTGATTGAGCAGCAGCTGGAGTTTTTAATCCTCGAAGGGACTCTGCGCCCGGGTGAGAAACTTCCGCCAGAACGCGAGCTGGCAAAACAGTTCGACGTTTCACGTCCTTCTCTGCGTGAGGCGATTCAACGTCTCGAAGCAAAGGGCTTGCTGCTTCGTCGCCAGGGCGGCGGAACCTTTGTGCAAAACAGCCTGTGGCAGAGCTTCAGCGATCCGCTGGTAGAACTTCTCTCTGACCACCCAGAATCCCAGTTTGACCTGCTTGAGACCCGTCACGCGCTGGAAGGTATTGCGGCCTATTACGCCGCCCTTCGCAGCACTGATGAAGATCGCGTGCGTATCCGCGAACTGCATCAGGCCATTGAACGGGCACAGCAGTCCGGCGATTTAGACGCCGAGTCCAGCGCCGTCGTCCAGTATCAAATCGCCGTCACCGAAGCGGCACACAATGTGGTGCTCCTCCATCTGCTACGCTGCATGGAGCCGATGCTGGCCCAGAACGTTCGTCAAAATTTTGAATTGTTGTATGCCCGTCGGGACATGCTCCCACTGGTAAGCAACCATCGCACCCGAGTATTCGAGGCGATAATGGCCGGGGAACCGGAGCAGGCGCGCGAAGCGTCGCACCGCCATCTGGCTTTCATTGAGGAAATCTTGCTGGACCGCAGCCGTGAACAATCGCGTCGCGAACGTTCATTACGCCGCATACAGCAACGAAAGGATTAAGCGCCAGGTACTTTTAGAGCGCGGCAACTAAACGCAGAACCTGTCTTATTGTGTTCTTGCCCAAGAGCACAATGGGACAGGTTCCAGACAAATCAACGTATTAGATAGATAAGGAATACCCCCATGTCAGAACGTCTCCAAAATGACGTGGATCCGATCGAAACTCGCGACTGGCTACAGGCGATCGAATCGGTCATCCGTGAAGAAGGTGTTGAGCGCGCTCAGTATCTGATTGATCAGCTGCTTTCTGAAGCCCGCAAAGGCGGTGTGAAGGTTGCTTCAGGTGCAGGGGCTAGCAACTACGTAAACACGATTGCCGTCGAAGACGAACCGGAATACCCGGGCAATCTGGATCTGGAACGTCGTATCCGTTCTGCAATTCGCTGGAACGCTATCATGACCGTTCTGCGCGCATCCAAGAAAGACCTGGAGCTGGGTGGCCACATGGCGTCCTTCCAGTCTTCTGCGACCGTTTACGAAGTGTGCTTCAACCACTTCTTCCGTGCAGCGAACGAGAAAGACGGCGGCGATCTGGTGTACTTCCAGGGCCACATCTCTCCGGGCATCTATGCACGTGCATTCCTGGAAGGTCGTCTGACTGAAGAGCAGATGAACAACTTCCGTCAGGAAGTTCACGGTAAAGGTCTGTCTTCTTACCCGCACCCTAAACTGATGCCTGAATTCTGGCAGTTCCCGACCGTATCAATGGGTCTGGGCCCAATCGGTGCGATCTACCAGGCGAAATTCCTGAAGTATCTGGAACACCGTGGTCTGAAAGACACCTCTGAGCAGACCGTATACGCCTTCCTGGGCGACGGCGAAATGGATGAGCCAGAATCTAAAGGCGCGATCACCATCGCGACCCGTGAGAAGCTGGACAACCTGTGCTTCATCATCAACTGTAACCTGCAGCGTCTGGATGGTCCGGTAACCGGTAACGGCAAGATCATCAACGAACTGGAAGGCATCTTCGCTGGTGCTGGCTGGAACGTGATCAAAGTCATGTGGGGTTCCCGTTGGGACGAACTGCTGCGTAAAGACACCAGCGGTAAACTGATCCAGCTGATGAACGAAACCGTTGACGGTGACTACCAGACCTTCAAATCCAAAGACGGTGCCTATGTGCGTGAGCACTTCTTCGGCAAATATCCAGAAACCGCAGCCCTGGTTGCAGACTGGACTGATGAGCAGATCTGGGCCCTGAACCGCGGTGGTCACGATCCGAAGAAAATCTACGCTGCACTGAAAAAAGCGCGTGAAACCAAAGGTAAAGCGACTGTAATCCTGGCCCACACCATCAAAGGTTACGGCATGGGTGATACCGCAGAAGGTAAAAACATCGCTCACCAGGTTAAGAAAATGAACATGGACGGCGTGCGTTATATCCGCGACCGTTTCAACGTTCCAGTCACCGATGAGCAGGTAGAAAACCTGTCTTACATCACCTTCCCGGAAGGCTCTGAAGAGCACAAGTACCTGCACGAACGTCGTCAGGCGCTGAAAGGCTACCTGCCAGCTCGCCAGCCTAACTTCACCGAGAAGCTGGAACTGCCAGCGCTGGAAGACTTCTCTCAGCTGCTGGAAGAGCAGAACAAAGAGATCTCTACCACTATCGCTTTCGTTCGTGCCCTGAACGTGATGCTGAAGAACAAGTCGATCAAAGATCGCCTGGTGCCAATCATTGCCGACGAAGCGCGTACTTTCGGTATGGAAGGTCTGTTCCGTCAGATCGGTATCTACAGCCCGAACGGCCAGCAGTACACCCCGCAGGACCGTGAGCAGGTTGCTTACTACAAAGAAGACGAGAAAGGTCAGATCCTGCAGGAAGGTATCAACGAGCTGGGCGCAGGCGCATCCTGGCTGGCTGCTGCGACCTCTTACAGCACCAACAACCTGCCGATGATCCCGTTCTACATTTACTACTCCATGTTCGGGTTCCAGCGTATCGGTGACCTGTGCTGGCAGGCAGGCGACCAGCAGGCTCGCGGCTTCCTGATCGGTGGTACTTCCGGTCGTACGACCCTGAACGGTGAAGGTCTGCAGCACGAAGATGGTCACAGCCACATTCAGTCTCTGACTATCCCTAACTGTATCTCTTACGACCCGTCTTACGCGTACGAAGTGGCAGTCATCATGCATGACGGTCTGCAGCGCATGTACGGTGAAGCGCAGGAGAACATTTACTACTACATCACCACCCTGAACGAAAACTACCACATGCCGGCAATGCCAGCAGGTGCCGAGGAAGGTATCCGTAAAGGTATCTACAAACTCGAAACCATCGAAGGTAGCAAAGGTAAAGTTCAGCTGCTGGGCTCCGGTTCTATCCTGCGTCACGTTCGTGAAGCAGCACAGATCCTGGCGAAAGACTACGGTGTCGGTTCCGATGTGTACTCTGTGACCTCCTTCACTGAACTGGCGCGTGATGGCCAGGATTGTGAGCGTTGGAACATGCTGCACCCACTGGAAACCCCACGCGTTCCGTACATCGCTCAGGTGATGAACGACGCGCCAGCGGTGGCGTCTACTGACTATATGAAACTGTTCGCTGAGCAGGTTCGTACTTACGTTCCAGCTGATGATTATCGCGTTCTGGGTACTGACGGCTTCGGTCGTTCTGACAGCCGCGAAAACCTGCGTCACCACTTCGAAGTTGATGCTTCTTACGTGGTTGTAGCAGCACTGGGCGAACTGGCTAAACGTGGCGAAATCGATAAGAAAGTGGTTGCGGACGCAATCACCAAATTCAACATCGATGCAGAAAAAGTTAACCCGCGTCTGGCGTAAGAGGTAAAAGAATAATGGCTATCGAAATCAATGTACCGGACATCGGGGCTGATGAAGTTGAAATCACCGAGATCCTGGTCAAAGTGGGCGACAAAGTTGAAGCTGAACAGTCGCTGATCACCGTAGAAGGCGACAAAGCCTCTATGGAAGTCCCGTCTCCTCAGGCTGGCATCGTTAAAGAGATCAAAGTCTCTGTTGGCGATAAAACCGAGACTGGCAAACTGATCATGATTTTCGATTCCGCCGACGGTGCAGCCGCTGCTGCACCTGCGCAGGAAGAGAAGAAAGCCGCTCCGGCCGCCGCTGCTCCAGCAGCTGCCGCGAGCGCGAAAGAAGTGAATGTGCCTGACATCGGCGGTGACGAAGTTGAAGTGACTGAGATCCTGGTGAAAGTGGGCGATACCGTTGCGGCCGAGCAGTCACTGATCACCGTAGAAGGCGACAAAGCCTCTATGGAAGTGCCAGCACCGTTTGCGGGTACCGTTAAAGAGATCAAGATCAACACCGGTGACAAAGTGTCTACTGGCTCCCTGATCATGATCTTCGAAGTGGCAGGTGCTGCACCTGCTGCCGCGCCTGCACAGGCCGCTGCTCCGGCACCAGCCGCAGCACCAGCCGCTGCTGGCGGCGCGAAAGACGTTAACGTACCGGACATCGGCGGTGACGAAGTTGAAGTCACCGAAGTGATGGTAAAAGTGGGCGACAAAGTTGCCGCTGAACAGTCACTGATCACCGTTGAAGGCGACAAGGCTTCTATGGAAGTCCCTGCGCCATTCGCGGGTACCGTTAAAGAGATCAAAATCAGCACCGGCGACAAAGTGTCTACCGGCTCTCTGATCATGGTCTTCGAAGTGGAAGGCGCTGCGCCTGCCGCAGCTCCGGCTGCCGCGGCTGCTCCAGCACCGGCTGCTGCACCGGCTCAGGCTGCTAAACCAGCCGCTGCCCCTGCTGCAAAAGCAGAAAAATCAGAGTTCGCTGAAAACGACGCTTACGTCCACGCGACGCCGCTGATTCGTCGCCTGGCGCGCGAATTCGGTGTGAACCTGGCGAAAGTGAAAGGGACCGGCCGTAAGGGTCGTATCCTGCGCGAAGACGTTCAGACCTACGTTAAAGACGCGGTGAAACGCGCCGAAGCTGCACCAGCTGCAGCCGCTGGCGGCGGTATCCCGGGCATGCTGCCATGGCCGAAAGTGGACTTCAGCAAGTTCGGCGAGATTGAAGAAGTGGAACTGGGCCGTATCCAGAAAATCTCTGGTGCGAACCTGAGCCGTAACTGGGTGATGATCCCGCACGTTACGCACTTCGATAAGACCGATATCACCGATCTGGAAGCGTTCCGTAAACAGCAGAACGCCGAAGCTGAGAAGCGTAAACTGGACGTGAAATTCACCCCAGTGGTCTTCATCATGAAGGCGGTTGCTGCGGCTCTGGAACAGATGCCACGCTTCAACAGCTCCCTGTCCGAAGACGGCCAGAAGCTGACGCTGAAGAAATACATCAACATCGGTGTTGCGGTTGATACGCCAAATGGTCTGGTTGTTCCGGTCTTCAAAGACGTGAACAAGAAGAGCATCACTGAGCTGTCCCGTGAACTGACCACCATCTCCAAGAAAGCGCGTGATGGTAAGCTGACTGCCGGCGAAATGCAGGGCGGCTGCTTCACCATCTCCAGCATCGGCGGCCTGGGTACCACTCACTTCGCGCCGATTGTGAACGCGCCGGAAGTGGCTATCCTCGGTGTGTCCAAGTCCGCGATGGAGCCGGTGTGGAATGGCAAAGAGTTCGTGCCGCGTCTGATGATGCCAATCTCTCTGTCCTTCGACCACCGCGTGATCGACGGTGCTGATGGTGCGCGTTTCATCACCATCATCAACAACATGCTGAGCGACATTCGCCGCCTGGTGATGTAATCGAAAAGCCGGCCAGTCGGCCGGCTTTTTTCTGATAATCTCATGGTGTTTGTGAGGTTATTGGCGAAAGCGACAATTCGTGAGCCGTTTGTTGTTTCAAAATTGTTAACAATTTTGTAAACTGCGGGCGGATAGAACGACCCGGTGGACGACGGGTATAAACTAAGAGGTCATGATGAGCACAGAAATCAAAACTCAGGTCGTAGTACTTGGGGCAGGCCCGGCAGGTTACTCCGCAGCATTTCGCGCAGCGGATTTAGGTCTGGAAACCGTCATCGTAGAACGTTACAGCACCCTCGGCGGTGTTTGTCTGAACGTCGGCTGTATCCCTTCTAAAGCGCTGCTGCACGTAGCGAAAGTTATCGAAGAAGCCAAAGCGCTGGCTGAACACGGTATCGTCTTCGGCGAGCCGAAAACCGACATCGACAAAATTCGTACCTGGAAAGAGAAAGTTATCACTCAGCTGACCGGCGGTCTGGCGGGTATGGCCAAAGGCCGTAAAGTGAAAGTGGTAAACGGTCTGGGTAAATTCACCGGTGCGAACACCCTGGAAGTGGAAGGCGAAAACGGCAAAACCGTGATCAACTTCGACAACGCGATCATCGCGGCAGGCTCTCGCCCAATCGAACTGCCATTCATTCCACATGAAGATCCACGCGTGTGGGATTCCACCGATGCGCTGGAGCTGAAAACCGTTCCTAAGCGTCTGCTGGTTATGGGCGGCGGTATCATCGGTCTGGAAATGGGTACCGTGTACCATGCGCTGGGTTCAGAGATCGACGTGGTTGAAATGTTCGACCAGGTTATCCCGGCTGCTGACAAAGACATCGTTAAAGTCTTCACCAAGCGCATCAGCAAGAAATTCAACCTGATGCTGGAAACCAAAGTGACTGCCGTTGAAGCGAAAGAAGACGGTATTTACGTTTCCATGGAAGGCAAAAAAGCCCCATCCGAACCACAGCGTTACGACGCCGTGCTGGTGGCTATCGGTCGTGTACCGAACGGTAAAAACCTCGACGCGGGCAAAGCTGGCGTGGAAGTGGACGACCGTGGCTTCATCCGCGTTGACAAACAGCTGCGCACCAACGTGCCGCACATCTTTGCTATCGGCGATATCGTCGGTCAGCCAATGCTGGCGCACAAAGGTGTTCACGAAGGTCACGTTGCCGCTGAAGTTATCGCCGGCATGAAGCACTACTTCGATCCGAAAGTGATCCCATCTATCGCGTACACCGAGCCAGAAGTGGCATGGGTTGGTCTGACTGAGAAAGAAGCGAAAGAGAAAGGCATCAGCTACGAAACCGCCACCTTCCCGTGGGCTGCTTCTGGCCGTGCTATCGCGTCCGACTGCGCAGACGGTATGACCAAACTGATCTTCGACAAAGAGACTCACCGCGTAATCGGTGGTGCGATTGTCGGCACCAACGGCGGCGAGCTGCTGGGTGAAATCGGTCTGGCTATCGAAATGGGTTGTGACGCTGAAGACATCGCGCTGACCATCCACGCACACCCGACTCTGCACGAGTCCGTGGGCCTGGCGGCAGAAGTATTTGAAGGCAGCATCACCGACCTGCCAAACGCGAAAGCGAAGAAGAAATAAGTTTCTTCCCTGATTGCTAACGCCTCCTCTGGAGGCGTTTTTTTTGCCTGAAAACTACCCATTAAGTGATGACGCTGACCGGGTGCGGTGCGATGACGACGGCGGTGAAAAAACGCAACCTGGAAGTAAAAACGCAGATGAGTGAAACCATCTGGCTTGAGCCATCCAGTGAAAAAACGGTCTACATTCAGGTTAAAAACACGTCTGATAAAGACATGAGCAACCTGCAGACGCTGCTGGCAAACGATCTGAGTGCCAAGGGATACAAGGTCACCAGCTCTCCTGACAGCGCATACTATTGGGTGCAGGCTAACGTTCTGAAAGCAGACAAAATGGATCTGCGTGAATCTCAGGGCTACCTGAAAACCGGCTATGAAGGTGCCGCTGTGGGTGCCGCGCTGGGTGCCGGTATCACGGCTTACAACAGCAACTCCTCCGGCGCAGCGCTGGGCGTGGGGCTGGCTGCGGGGCTGATCGGCATGGCGGCAGATGCGATGGTGGAAGACATAAACTATACGATGGTGACCGACCTGCAGATCTCCGAGCGCAGCAAGGCGAAGGTCACCACGGACAACATCGCGGCGCTGCGTCAGGGAACGTCTGGCGTGAAGCTGCAAACCAGCTCCGAGCAGGGCGACCGTGCGAAGTATCAAACCCGCGTGGTGTCGAACGCTAACAAAGTAAACCTGAAGTTTGAAGAAGCCAAACCGGTTCTGGAAGCTCAGCTGGCGAAATCAGTCGCCAATATTCTGTAAGTTAAAAAGCCGGGGGGCGGCTTCGCCTTACCCGGCCTACAGGCAGAGCGGGTATTCAGGGTTCGACGGGCTGCCAGGTTTTATCAGGCGCGTATGAGGCCAGCGCCCGGGCCTTTTGCTCCGACTCGCTGCCGAGATCGGACTGGTACACCTTGTCGTCCTGATTTATCACAAAGCTCATCACGCCCGTCTGGCCGTAGTTGACCGGCCACGCCACCATCGCGAAACCGTTTTTATCCGGCAGGATCCGGAAGCGATAGCCGTGATAGCCGGTACCCGGCTCTTTTGGGCTAAATGCTGGTCCGAGCGGACTGGGCGCTTCGCCGGGAGAGGCGGGCCAGTACAAACCGTCTTTTTTGCCCTTCGAACTGACAATCTTCTGCGCGTATTTCTGGTTCATCGCAAAGTAGCTTTGCTGCGCATCAACATAGGCATGTAAGGCTTCAATGGCGGCAAGTTCATTACGCCCGATTTCGCGGGTCAGGATCTCTTCCGCCCCTTCTTTGATATCGAATTGCCAACCGGTGGCGGTTTTGATCACCGGGATGGGAAGCTGCCAGCTGTTATCGCCGACAACAAGATGCGCCGTATCCCCTTCGACAACGGTGTTATGACGGACTTTCCAGTCGCGCAGGAAACGATCGACGGCATCCGGATCAACGCCTTCAGGGGGCAGAAAATCGCGCCAGTTCTCTCCAAGCAGATTGCTCATCGCGCGCTCATTATGCTCACCAATGGCGTTGGCCAGCGCATCGGTCGCCTGATCGGGCGTGCTGAAAGACTGCTGCGCCATCGCCGAGGCCGAAAGCATGAACAACACCATTCCACTGAGTAGTTTACTTTTCATGTCGGTTCCCTTAGCGATGTCGAATTTCACGGCGTTCAGCGCGTCCACCAGACGCCTGACGCGGCTGCTGCTGGCGAGCCGCAAGCTGTCTGCTTTGCGCACCACGCTGCTGCTGCGCCTGCCAGTTCGCAGAGCGGCTGTCGTTGCCGCTCAGCGCATTGGCCCGGGGCTGGCTGTTCCGCTGCTGCAGAGTGCGTTGCTGCGCGGGCTGCGAAACCCCTTTCTCTTGTCTCTGCGCGGTGGTCTGGCGATTTTCTCGCTGCTGTATGGTGGTTCGCTTCGCCGTCTGCGGTTTGGTGTCGTAGCCACGGTAGTTATTGCGCTGGGAAATCTGCTTCAGCTGTTCACTTGAGGCCTGACGCTGCACGTCTTTCGTGCCGGGACGTGCCGTTTGCGGGAGGGTTTTACCCGTGGATTTCTCCATCTGGCTCAGGGCCGCCTGACGCTGGCTGTCCCGGTTAACCGGTTTTTGCTGCGTTGAGCTTAGCCCGGTAGTCGTGCTGGTGGAGTGGAAACGGGTGTTGAGCTGGTTAGTCGGATAGGGCACACCTTCCCGATAGGCCGGGTTATGCTGCCAGGTACGGTTGGCGTCCGTCAGACGCTGTCCGCTGATTTTATTGAAGTTCTCAACGTTAATATTGATGTTGTTATCACCGTTGCGGTTATAGCCGCCGTGATTATCCCAGTCACCGTCATGATGGTGATCCCAGTCATCGTCGTCATCCCAGTCGATATTGCTGAAAATGGCATAGGTTGTGGCGACACCCAGGCTGAAGCCTAAGCCGTTGACGAAGCTGTTGCCAAACTGCTCCCCGGGTGTAGGCGGGAGATAGGTGGGCGGATAGGCGGTGTTGGGCCAGGTCCCGTAAACCGTATTGGGGTTATAGGTGGGGACGTACACAACCTGCGGATCGGCAGATTCAATTTTGATCACCGTTGGCGGGGGCGCAGACGTGGTTGTGGTTGTCGTCGTTGCCTCGGTGGTGCTGGTTTTAGCCGGAGCCGGTTTAGTCACGGTGGTGACCGTCTGCTGAGGCGTGGATTGTAACGCGCCTGTCTTCTGTGCCAGCGTGCGCAGGCGCTGAACGGAATCCATCACGTCTTTCGGCTGCGCGAGAAACGCATCGCCCAAATTTTGTACCCACGGCGGGTTTTCACCCATCAGCGATATGAGCTGAGGAAACGCGACCAGCGATTTGACGCTCGGATCCCATGGCTGGCTGGCAACAGCCTGAATGGCGGCGTCCCCTTCCATTTTAGGGTTGTCTTTTGACCACTGCGCCGCCTGAATCACGTTGGCCGGATAAGTCGAGGCCATCAAGATTTGTGACAGCAGGGCATCCGGGTAGAGTGCGATAGGGGCAACCCACTGATCGATTTGCGCGGCAGTATAGGTTGGCGCGACGACTGGGGCGGGCGTTGCTGCTGCCGGTGCAGCGGGTGCAGCCGGTTGTTGAGCGACGGGGGCGGGCGCAACGGGTTCCGTTGCGCGGCTTTTGACAAACATGACGCCTGAGGCGGCAAGCAGCCCGGCACTGCACAGAAGGACGAGCAGATGTGGCTTAAAGGGCAACTTCATAAAATGACTCCAACGAGACAAGCGCTGTGCCGTGAGGCGTTACGGTTGGCGTGAGTATTATTCACCCGTCTTTTACTGTTTTGACTTTTATTGGGAAGCGTCCGGTACGTCCGGATAAAGAGTGTGAGTATTTATTACACAATTATATGCGATGCGGGAAAAACCGAAGGAAATTCAGAAGGCCGCTCTTACGAGCGGCCAGCAGCTAGTTGCCGAGGTTGACGACAAACAGCACCGTGATGTCGGATATGTTCCAGCCACCGTGCAGCGCGGTTAGCAGTAAACCAGTCACAACGATCAACGCAGTGATTCGCATCTCCATTGCGTGCGTTCCTGTACAGGCTACGCGGGTTCATTCTCCACCGGGAAAGGCAGAACCTGGCAAATGAGTACATTGCCGCGTAGGTTACGGAACTGCTCCCGGGCCCGGTGACTGGTTGCTACACCAGCGAAGCAGGCCGAGCGCAACAGTATTACAGCCTAAATGGACTGAAAAGAGGTGAAATGCAGTTTCATTCTTTTTCATTCGAAACTGGATGGCGGCTCGTAAACACAAAATATGGGCTTGCGTATCTACATACTCAGGAGCATTATTCATGACGAGTGCATTGCCGCAAATCTGCCAACCCGGTGTGCTACCACCGCAAGGCAACAAATAAACCGCTATCAGGCGGTTTTTTTGTCCCTAAAATTCACCCCCTCACCCCGCTACACCATGCTTAACGATTCAGCAAATTTTTTAATGTTGCTTTTTTGTAAACGGATTAACACTGTGCAGAAATCCTGCTATGCTGCCCGACGCGGTATCGGGCATTTACCCTACAAACTGCTGTCTCACAGGAGCGTGAAGAGAACGCCCGCCGCATATGACAATGAGAGCGAGGAGAACCGTCGTGCTAGAAGAATACCGTAAGCACGTAGCAGAACGTGCCGCCGAGGGAATTGTACCCAAACCTTTAGATGCAACCCAAATGGCCGCGCTCGTCGAGCTGCTGAAGAACCCGCCTAAGGGCGAAGAAGAATTCCTGTTAGATCTGTTGATCAACCGCGTACCGCCTGGCGTAGATGAAGCTGCCTACGTAAAAGCCGGATTCCTTGCTGCTATCGCCAAAGGCGAAGCCACCTCCCCACTGGTTACTCCTGAAAAAGCCATTGAACTGCTCGGCACCATGCAGGGTGGTTACAACATTCATCCGCTGATTGATGCGCTGGATAACGACAAGCTGGCACCGATTGCCGCTAAAGCGCTCTCGTCTACGCTGCTGATGTTCGATAACTTCTACGATGTGGAAGAAAAAGCCAAAGCAGGCAACGTCTATGCGAAGCAGGTGATGCAGTCCTGGGCTGATGCCGAATGGTTCCTGAATCGTCCAGCACTTGCTGAAAAAATCACCGTTACCGTCTTCAAAGTGACCGGTGAAACCAACACCGATGACCTCTCTCCGGCACCGGACGCGTGGTCTCGCCCGGATATCCCTCTGCACGCCCTGGCGATGCTGAAAAACGCCCGTGAAGGCATTGAGCCGGATCAGCCTGGCAGCGTTGGTCCGATCAAACAGATCGAAGCCCTGCAGAAAAAAGGGTTCCCGCTGGCCTACGTGGGTGACGTTGTGGGTACCGGTTCTTCCCGTAAATCCGCGACCAACTCCGTGCTGTGGTTCATGGGTGACGACATCCCGCATGTGCCAAACAAACGCGGTGGCGGCCTGTGCCTCGGCGGTAAAATTGCACCGATCTTCTTCAACACCATGGAAGATGCGGGCGCACTGCCGATCGAAGTGGACGTCTCCAACCTGAACATGGGCGACGTGATTGACGTTTACCCGTACAAAGGTGAAGTGCGTAACCACGAAACCAACGAACTGCTGGCGAGCTTTGAGCTGAAAACCGACGTGCTGATCGACGAAGTGCGTGCCGGTGGCCGTATTCCGCTGATCATCGGTCGTGGCCTGACCACCAAAGCGCGTGAAGCGCTGGGCCTGCCGCACAGTGATGTATTCCGTCACGCGAAAGACGTGGCGGAGAGCAACCGCGGTTACTCTCTGGCGCAGAAAATGGTCGGTCGCGCCTGCGGCGTCGCCGGTGTTCGTCCTGGCGCATACTGCGAGCCGAAGATGACCTCCGTAGGTTCTCAGGACACCACTGGCCCAATGACCCGTGACGAACTGAAAGACCTGGCGTGCCTGGGCTTCTCTTCCGATCTGGTGATGCAGTCCTTCTGCCACACTGCGGCGTATCCGAAGCCGGTTGATGTAACCACGCACCACACGCTGCCAGACTTCATCATGAACCGCGGCGGTGTTTCCCTGCGTCCGGGCGACGGCGTAATTCACTCCTGGCTGAACCGCATGCTGCTGCCGGATACCGTGGGTACAGGCGGTGACTCCCATACCCGTTTCCCAATCGGTATCTCTTTCCCGGCGGGCTCCGGTCTGGTGGCGTTTGCTGCGGCGACGGGCGTGATGCCGCTGGATATGCCGGAATCGGTGCTGGTGCGCTTCAAAGGTAAAATGCAGCCGGGTATCACCCTGCGCGACCTGGTTCACGCGATCCCGCTGTATGCGATTAAACAGGGTCTGCTGACCGTTGAGAAGAAAGGGAAGAAAAACATCTTCTCTGGCCGTATCCTGGAAATCGAAGGTCTGCCGGATCTGAAGGTTGAGCAGGCGTTCGAGCTGACCGATGCCTCCGCTGAGCGTTCAGCTGCGGGCTGTACCATCAAGCTGAACAAAGAGCCGATTATTGAGTATCTGAACTCTAACATCGTGCTGCTGAAGTGGATGATTGCAGAAGGCTACGGCGACCGTCGTACGCTGGAGCGTCGTATCCAGGGCATGGAGAAATGGCTGGCCGATCCGCAACTGCTGGAAGCTGATGCTGACGCAGAGTACGCGGCGGTGATCGACATCGATCTGGCGGATATCAAAGAGCCAATCCTGTGTGCACCGAACGATCCGGACGACGCGCGTCCGCTGTCCGAAGTTCAGGGCGAGAAGATCGACGAAGTGTTCATCGGATCCTGCATGACCAACATCGGTCACTTCCGTGCGGCCGGCAAGCTGCTGGATACCCACAAAGGCCAGCTGCCAACCCGTCTGTGGGTGGCGCCGCCAACCCGTATGGACGCGGCTCAGCTGACCGAAGAGGGTTACTACAGCGTGTTTGGTAAGAGCGGGGCGCGTATTGAAATTCCTGGCTGTTCCCTGTGTATGGGCAACCAGGCGCGCGTCGCCGACGGCGCGACGGTGGTTTCCACCTCGACCCGTAACTTCCCGAACCGTTTAGGTACCGGTGCGAACGTCTTCCTGGCCTCTGCGGAGCTGGCGGCGGTTGCGGCGCTGATTGGCAAACTGCCAACGCCGGAAGAGTACCAGACCTTTGTGGCTCAGGTGGATAAGACCGCGGTGGATACCTATCGCTACCTGAACTTCGACCAGCTCTCTCAGTACACCGAGAAGGCTGACGGGGTTATCTTCCAGACGGCAGTATAAACAGCAAAACCGTCTCTACGAGACGGTTTTTAGTGTTTGCACCCTCTCCCACGGGAGAGGGACGGGGTGAGGGCATCAGGCCGCAGGGTCTTGCTCTCACCTTTTTATTTTCATTCCTCCCACCTCTCACGCTTTTTTTCTTCCTCTCTGCTGCGATAATTACCCTAATGGCTTTGCAGAGGAAAACACTATGGATTACGAATTTCTGCGCGACATCACCGGAGTGGTGAAAGTGCGTATGTCGATGGGCCACGAAGCCGTTGGACACTGGTTTAACGAAGAGGTGAAAGAAAATCTCGCCCTTCTTGATGAGGTTGAACAGGCGGCAAATACGGTGAAAGGCAGTGAACGCTCCTGGCAACGCGCCGGGCACGAATACACGCTGTGGATGGATGGTGAAGAGGTCATGGTGCGTGCCAACCAGCTCGAGTTTTCAGGCGACGAGATGGAAGAGGGGATGAGCTACTATGACGAAGAAAGCCTGTCGCTGTGCGGCGTAGAAGACTTCCTTCAGGTGGTGAATGCCTACCGCGAGTTCATGAAACAGCGGTAACTTCCCGAAGCGTCCCTGCTCCGGGCAACACTTACACGGCCGGAATATTACGGCCGTAGTAAATCTCGCGCATCTCTTTCCAGAGCAGGTCAGTAATCGCCTTACGCTCTTCTTCGCTCAAATCTTCCGGCTTCGTGTGGAACATATAGTGCTTAAGGTCGAATTCCTTAAGCAACATCTTGGTATGGAAGATGTTTTCCTGATACACGTTCACGTCCATCATGTCATACAGTGATTTCATGTCCTCGGACATAAAGTTCTGAATAGAGTTGATCTCGTGGTCGATGAAGTGCTTCATGCCGTTGACATCACGGGTAAAGCCGCGCACGCGATAATCAATCGTGACGATATCCGATTCCAGCTGGTGGATGAGATAGTTCAGCGCGTTGAGCGGGGAAATCACGCCGCAGGTCGACACTTCAATATCGGCGCGGAACGTACACAGCCCACCTTCCGGGTGACTCTCCGGGTAGGTATGGACGCAGATATGGCTTTTATCCAGGTGGGCAACCACCACTTCCGGCAGCGGGCCCGGATGTTCCGTTTTGTCGATAAGCTTCGGGTCGACCGGCTCTTCGCTGACCAGGATGGTCACGCTGGCACCCTGAGGTTCATAATCCTGTCGGGCGATATTCAGGATGTTGGCGCCGATTATGGAACAGGTTTCTGACAGGATCTCGGTCAGACGGTTGGCGTTGTAGAGTTCGTCGATATAGGCGATGTAACCATCGCGTTCTTCCGCTGTTTTGGCATAGCAGATATCGTAAATACAAAAACTCAGGCTTTTGGTCAGGTTGTTAAAGCCATGCAGTTTAAGCTTTTTCAATTAGCTCACCCCCTTAGTGGATAATGCGTCTTGCAGGTACTGCGGCAGAGCAAACGCTGCGGTATGAATAGCCGGATTGTAGTATCGGCACTGAAGACCGGCCTGATGGAAGCGGGCCTGAATAATTTCGGTGGAGAGATGACGTAAGACGTCGTTATCCGTCGCCCAGGCAAAGGTCATGATTCCGCCGTAGTAGGTTGGAATTGCCGCCTGATAGAAGCTGACATCCTCGAAATAGGTGCTCAGCTTCCGGTGGCTATCCAGCGCTTCATCCTGCTGCAGGAAGCAGACGCCATTTTGGGCGACGAAGATCCCGCCCGGGTTCAGACAGCGCTTGCAGCCTTCGTAGAACGAGGAGGTAAACAGCGACGCGCCGGGACCGATAGGATCGGTGCAGTCGGAGATGATCACGTCAAAGGTCTGCGAGGTCTGGTTAACGAAGTTAACGCCGTCGTCAATCACCAGGCTAAAGCGCGGGTCATCATAGCTGCCGGCATTGTGGTTGGGCAGATACTGGCGGCAGAAAGAGACGACGCCCGCATCGATTTCCACCATGGTGATGGTTTCAATGGAACGATGGCGGGAAACTTCACGCAGCATTGCGCCATCGCCACCGCCGATAATCAGGACATGCTTCGCGTGGCCGTGTGCCAGCAGCGGGACGTGGGTCATCATCTCATGATAGATAAACTCATCTCGCTCGGTCGTTTGCACGACGCCGTCCAGGGCCATGACGCGGCCAAAGGCAGCATTCTCGAAGATGATCAGATCCTGGTGATCGGTTTTCTCATGATAGAGCACGTTATCAACGGCAAAGTACTGACCAAACTGGTCATGCAGTGTTTCATGCCACAACGTGTGGTCGGCCATACGCGGACTCCTCCTTTGTTAACATCCGTTACGCTCACAAAAAATGAGCGAAACATGATAGCTAACTATAACCGTGGTTGCACGGCTATAGGTTCAACAGGAGGCGTCGGGAAGGTTATTTGACGTAGGCGAGCAGGCTGAGTGAGTCGCGAGCCAGCGCTTTGCATTTTTTAGAGGTGGGAATGCCAATACCGCTTAGGTCACGGTAGCTGTCTTCGCCGAGCGCCTTCATGTCGAAGCTGTCGTAGTTGCTGAGATCCCACTGGTTCTGCTGGGCAAAAAAGACCAGCGCGCGGCGAATTTGCCCGTTGGGTAAATTCTGGTAGCCACAATCATTTTTCAGGAATACAAAAACCGCCGTTAAATCGGCCATATCTTCCGCTTCATTTTCACTTAGCGCATAGCTGTTCGCACACATTGCCATCAGGCTACCGAACAAAATTGTCCTGAAAAACGTCTTCATTGCTTCTACCACTTCTTCACGGAAAATTAACGTTAGCATACTTGATGCCAGTGCGACGATCTTTATTATTGCCGCTTTACTTGACCTTCCGGTAAGGGGAGGGTTTATGCTCAAAAGATCGCCTGCTGGAAATAAGGAAATGAACATGCAACGTCGTGATTTTTTAAAATATTCCGTGGCTCTGGGTGCTGCCAGCGCATTGCCTCTCTGGAGCCGCGCGGTTTTTGCGGCTGACAGGCCTGCCTTACCCATCCCTGATTTGCTGACCGCGGATGCCCGTAGCCGTATCAAGCTTGTTGTTCAGTCCGGCAGCACGCTGTTCGGTGCGCACAACGCGACAACCTGGGGCTATAACGGCAATCTGCTCGGCCCGGCGCTGCAGCTGCGCAAAGGGAAGGCGGTGACGGTGGATATCCACAATACGCTTGCTGAAGAGACGACGGTGCACTGGCACGGACTGGAAGTGCCGGGCGAGGTAGACGGCGGGCCGCAGGGCATCATCAAAGCAGGCGGTTCGCGCAGCGTCACCTTTACGCCCGACCAGCGTGCGGCGACCTGCTGGTTCCATCCGCATCAGCATGGCAAAACGGGCCATCAGGTGGCGATGGGGCTGGCGGGACTGGTGCTGATTGAAGACGATGAGAGCCGCCTGCTGCGCCTGCCGAAACAGTGGGGCATCGACGATGTGCCGGTGATTGTGCAGGACAAGAAATTCACCGCTGACGGGCAAATTGACTACCAACTGGACGTGATGAGCGCGGCGGTAGGTTGGTTTGGCGACACGCTGTTGACCAACGGCGCCATTTATCCTCAGCACGCTGCGCCGAAAGGCTGGCTGCGACTGCGTCTGCTTAACGGCTGTAACGCGCGTTCACTCAACTTCGCCGCCAGCGATAAGCGTCCGCTGTACGTGGTCGCCAGCGACGGCGGGCTGCTGCCTGCGCCGGTGAAGGTCAACGAACTGCCGATGCTGATGGGGGAGCGTTTTGAGGTGCTGGTGGATATCAGCGACGGCAAGGCGTTTGACCTCGTGACCCTGCCGGTTAGTCAGATGGGGATGGCGGTCGCGCCGTTTGACAAGCCGCATCCGGTGCTGCGTATTCAGCCGTTACAGGTGACCGCTTCCGGCACGCTGCCTGATACGTTAACCACTCTGCCGGCCCTTCCGTCGCTTGATGGGCTTACGCAACGCAAACTGCAGCTCTCCATGAACCCGATGCTCGATATGATGGGCATGCAGGCGCTGATGGCGAAATATGGTGATAAGGCGATGGCGGGGATGCATCACGGGCAGATGATGGGCCACATGAATATGGACCACGGCAAAATGGGTGGAATGGGGAACATGAATCACGGCGACCATGGCTTTGATTTCCATAACGCCAATATGATCAACGGTAAAGCGTTCGACATGAACACGCCGATGTTTGCAGCGACAAAAGGGCAGTTTGAGCGCTGGGTGATTTCAGGTGAAGGGGACATGATGCTGCATCCGTTCCATATTCACGGTACGCAGTTCCGCATTCTTTCTGAGAACGGCAAAGCGCCGGACGCGCATCGCGCGGGCTGGAAGGATACGGTGAAGGTGGAAGGCGGCGTCAGCGAGGTGCTGGTGAAGTTTGACCACGATGCGCCGAAGGAGTTTGCCTATATGGCGCACTGCCATCTGCTGGAGCATGAAGATACGGGGATGATGCTGGGCTTTACCGTATAAAAAAAGCCGGGTGGCGGCTTCGCCTTACCCGGCCTACATAGTGTACCCGTAGGCCCGGTAAGCGTAAGCGCCACCGGGCTTTTCAGTTACTTGTTTTCGTCAGGCAGTGCATACGCGACAATATAGTCGCCCATCTTCGTGCCAAACGAACCGTGACCGCCCGCGGAGATGACAACGTACTGCTTGCCATTCACTTCATAGGTCATCGGCGTGGCTTGTCCACCCGCAGGCAGACGGCCTTGCCACAGTTTCTCACCGTTGGTCATGTTGTACGCGCGCAGGTAGTTATCTGCGGTTGCCGCGATGAACAGCACGTTACCGGCGGTGGAGATTGGGCCACCCAGCATTGGCATACCCATATTAAACGGCACAGGAACCGGCATCGGGAACGGCATGCTGTCCTGCGGGGTACCAATACGTTTTTTCCACACGATCTGGTTAGTTTTCAGATCCAGACCGGAGATGTAACCCCAGGCAGGCTCTTTACACGGCAGACCAAACGGCGACAGGAACGGGTTCAGCGTTACGCCGAACGGTACGCCATACTGCGGCTGAATACCGGCTTCGGTACCGCTGCCTTTCGCGTCTTTCGGCTGCTCCATTGGGTTGCCCGGACCGCGTGGGATCAGACGGGAAACGAACGGCAGCGCCATCGGGTTAGCAATAGCGACCTGACGGTTAGGGTCAACGGAGATCCCGCCCCACTCGAACATCCCCAGGTTACCCGGGAAGACCAGCGTGCCCTGCTCAGAAGGCGGCGTGAAGATGCCTTCATAGCGCAGCTGATGGAACATCACGCGGCACACCAGCTGGTCAAACATCGTGGCACCCCACATGTCTGCCCCGCTGAGGTCTTTCTTCGGACGGAAGCTCAGATCGGAGAACGGCTGGGTTTTGCTGACGTAATCACCTTTCGCCGCACCCTGCGGAACCGGTTTTTCCGGTGCCGGCACAACCAGCTTGCCGTTGCTGCGATCCAGTACGAAGATGTTGCCGGTTTTCGCCGGGGCGTAAATCACCGGAACGGTTTTGCCGTTAACGGTAATGTCCGCCAGCGTCGGCTGGGACGGCATATCCATATCCCACAGATCGTGGTGTACGGTCTGATAGCTCCAGGCCAGCTTACCGGTGGTCGCGTTCAATGCCACGATAGCGCTGGCATAACGTTCCTGCTCCGGCGTGCGGTTACCGCCCCAGATATCTGGCGTAGTAACGCCCATCGGCAGGTAGACCAGGTCCAGCTTCGCGTCATACGCAGCAGGTGCCCAGGAGTTTGGCGAGTTAAAGGTAAAGGTGTGCTCGTCCGACGGGATCGCATTCGGATCTTTCGCGCCCGGGTCGAAGGCCCACAGCAGCTTACCGGTATTCACGTCGAAACCACGGATAACGCCGGAGGTTTCACGGGTGGAGAAGTTATCCGTTACCGAACCGGCAATCACGATGGTTTTATCGGTGATGATGGGCGGCGAGGTTGGCTCGTACAGACCCGGCGTGGTGTCCGGCATATTGGTCTGCAGATTCAGGATACCTTTGTTGGCAAAGGTTTCACACAGCTTGCCCGTTTCGGCATTGATGGCGAACAGACGACCATCGTTGACCGGCAGCATAATGCGGCGCGGACAGTCGGCAACCACTTCCGGGCTCGCATTATCGGCGCGCGCTTCGTGATAAGAGACGCCACGGCAGGTCACGTGCTGGAAGGACGGGTTGGAGTTCAACTGCGGATCGAAGTGCCATTTCTCTTTACCGGTGGCCGCGTCGAGCGCGAACAGACGCTGGTGCGCCGTACACAGATAAAGCATATCGCCGACTTTAATTGGCGTCACTTCGTTGGTCAGTTCCCCCGGATCGTTCGGCATCTTCAGGTCGCCGGTACGGAATACCCAGGCTTCTTTCAGGTTCTTAACGTTGTCCGCGTTGATCTGCTTCAGCGGAGAGTAACGCTGGCCTTCCTGGTTACGACCATAGGCAGGCCAGTCGCCGTCAGCAACCTGTGAGATCGCTGCCGCAGGCGTGGATTCTGAGTTCAGCGTACCGTTGATCTCCTGCGGGTCGTTAAAGCCAGCCCATGTCAGGATACCGCCGCTGATCAACAGCGCCACCACCAGCGCCGCAACGGCACCGCTGGACGGCACGATCAGGCGACGCCAGACGAACGGCAGGATCAGCCAGATACCGAAGAAGACCAGGATGTCACTGCGCGGCGTCAGCGCCCAGAAGTCAAAGCCGACTTCCCAGACGCCCCAGATCATGGTGGCAAGAAGGAGTGCGGCATACAGCCACAGTGCAGATTGTTTTCTACGCCAGAGCAGGACGGTTACGCCAAGCATAACCAGGCCCGCAATCGGGTAGTACCAGGAGCCGCCGATCGCGACCAGCCAGACGCCACCGATTAACAGGTACAGGCCGCAGAAGGCGGCGAATAGCGCTGTTAATGTCACCAGTAGACGCGGCTGTTTAGAGTTTGTTTCAGCCATAGAAAGTGTACTCGTCAGTTTTTGTTAATAATTTGCTAGCAACTAATTATAGGTATTAACAAGTGTGATCGGAATCACAATATTTGCTTTTTATAACTCATACGCCAGGGTTATCCATTTGCTGATATAATGGCTGGCTTGCGTATCAGTGCTGGATATTAACTCATCCGTATTGAGAGATTTTCATTAAAATCATTTGGTTAGTAATATGAAACATACTGTTGAAGTGATGATCCCGGAAGCCGAGATCAAAGCGCGTATCGCCGAACTGGGTCGTCAAATCACCGAACATTACAAGGACAGCGGCAGCGAAATGGTGCTGGTCGGTCTGTTGCGCGGCTCTTTCATGTTCATGGCCGACCTGTGCCGTGAAGTGCACGTGCCCCATGAGGTCGATTTTATGACCGCCTCCAGCTACGGCAGCGGCATGTCCACCACCCGTGATGTGAAAATCCTGAAAGATCTGGATGAAGATATTCGTGGTAAAGATGTGTTGATCGTTGAGGACATCATCGACTCCGGCAACACGCTGTCAAAAGTGCGCGAGATCCTGAGCCTGCGTGAGCCAAAATCGCTGGCGATTTGCACCCTGCTGGATAAACCTGACCGCCGTGAAGTGCAGGTGCCGGTAGAGT
Organism: Enterobacter sp. NFIX58; assembly: GCF_900110475.1. NCBI lineage: Bacteria > Pseudomonadati > Pseudomonadota > Gammaproteobacteria > Enterobacterales > Enterobacteriaceae > Enterobacter > Enterobacter sp. NFIX58. Next base: position 444,416 of record NZ_FODW01000004.1, read on the forward strand.
TTGTCGGTTTCTCTATTCCTGACGAATTCGTCGTCGGTTACGGCATTGACTACGCACAGCGTTATCGCCATCTGCCGTATGTTGGGAAAGTGGTATTGCTGGACGAATAATTGCGGTTTGTTGCCCGGTGGCGCTGCGCTTACCGGGCCTACGAATGGGCACATGTAGGCCGGGTAAGGCGCAGCCGCTACCCGGCTTTATTTATGGTTTACGTGCTTAAGCTGAAGGTTGGCAATTCCCGAACGGTAACGCTGCTCCAGCGTTTCGCGGTTGGTGGCGGTCACCTCCAGGTTGCGCAGCAGACCGTCGTGAATACCGTACGCCCAGCCGTGGATCGAGACCTTCTGCCCGCGTTTCCACGCCGATTGCATGATCGTTGAGTGGCCCAGGTTATACACCTGCTCCATCACGTTGAGTTCACACAGGGTATCCATGCGACGCTCCTGCGGCATTTCGCCCAGCAGTGAGCTATGTTTGAACCAGATATCGCGGATGTGCAGCAGCCAGTTATCAATGAGCCCCAGCTCCGTGTTTTCAACCGCCGCCTGCACGCCGCCGCAGCCGTAGTGGCCGCAAATGATGATGTGCTCGACTTGCAGAACGTCAACGGCATACTGAACAACAGAAAGACAGTTGAGATCGGTGTGAATCACCAGGTTGGCAACGTTGCGGTGAACAAACAGTTCGCCGGGCTCAAGGCCGGTCAGGCGCTCCGCCGGTACGCGGCTGTCGGAGCATCCAATCCAGAGAAAGCGTGGGTTTTGCGCCTGCGCGAGTTTTCCAAAAAATCCGGGGTCTTCCTCCACCAGCATTTTTGACCATAGTGCATTGTTGCTGATGAGTGTATCTATGTTGTTCATGGAGGTTAGCGACCTGTAACCGAGTAATTGCGTTGCGCTACTATAGGGTAACCCGACTTTTAATGAAACCACACAACGTGTGTCAGAACTGAAGGTAAGTTAATTTCATGGCAATTGCACTGGAGCTTGAGCAGCTTAAAAAAACCTATCCGGGCGGCGTTCAGGCGCTACGCGGAATAGATCTAAAAGTAGAGGCCGGTGATTTTTACGCGCTTCTGGGGCCGAACGGCGCGGGGAAATCGACCACCATTGGGATTATCAGTTCGCTGGTCAATAAAACCTCCGGCCGGGTGAGCGTCTTTGGTTACGACCTGCAAAAAGATGTGGTGAACGCCAAGCGCCAGCTGGGTCTGGTGCCGCAGGAGTTCAACTTCAATCCGTTTGAGACGGTGCAGCAGATCGTCGTTAACCAGGCGGGTTATTACGGCGTTGAGCGTAAAGAGGCCCTGGAGCGGAGCGAAAAATACCTCAAGCAGCTCGACCTGTGGGAAAAGCGTAACGAACGCGCCCGGATGTTATCCGGCGGGATGAAGCGCCGCCTGATGATTGCCCGCGCGCTGATGCACGAGCCAAAACTGCTGATTCTTGATGAGCCAACGGCGGGTGTCGATATTGAACTGCGCCGCTCCATGTGGGGCTTCCTCAAAGACCTCAACGACAAAGGCACCACCATTATTCTGACCACCCACTATCTGGAAGAGGCAGAAATGCTGTGCCGCAACATCGGCATCATTCAGCACGGCGAGCTGGTGGAAAACACCTCGATGAAGAACCTCCTCTCCAAGCTGAAGTCAGAAACCTTTATTCTCGATCTGGCGGCAAAGAGCCCGCTGCCGAAGCTCGAAGGCTATCAATACCGCCTCGTCGATACCTCGACGCTGGAAGTGGAAGTGCTGCGCGAGCAGGGCATCAACAGCGTATTTTCACAGCTGAGCGCGCAGGGTATTCAGGTCTTAAGTATGCGTAACAAAGCGAACCGACTGGAAGAGCTGTTTGTCTCTCTGGTGCAGGATAAACAAGGAGACAAGGCATGACGCATCTTTACTGGGTCGCGCTGAAAAGCATTTGGGCGAAAGAGATTAACCGCTTTATGCGCATCTGGGTGCAAACCCTGGTGCCGCCGGTCATCACGATGACGCTCTATTTCATCATCTTCGGTAACCTGATTGGTTCCCGGATTGGTGAGATGCACGGCTTTACCTATATGCAGTTTATCGTGCCGGGCCTGATCATGATGGCGGTGATCACCAACGCCTATGCCAACGTGGCGTCATCGTTCTTTAGCGCCAAGTTCCAGCGCAATATTGAAGAGCTGCTGGTGGCACCGGTGCCAACGCATGTGATCATTGCCGGTTACGTCGGCGGTGGCGTGGCGCGCGGGCTGTGCGTCGGGATCCTGGTCACGGCGATTTCGCTGTTCTTTGTCCCGTTCCAGGTGCACTCCTGGCTGTTCGTCGCGCTGACGCTGCTCCTGACGGCAATCCTCTTCTCGCTGGCCGGTTTGCTGAACGCCGTGTTTGCCAAAACGTTTGACGACATCAGCCTGATCCCGACCTTCGTGCTGACGCCACTGACCTATCTTGGCGGGGTGTTCTACTCCCTGACGCTACTGCCGCCGTTCTGGCAGGCGCTGTCGCACCTGAACCCGATCGTCTACATGATCAGCGGCTTCCGCTTCGGCTTCCTCGGCATCACCGATGTGCCGCTGTTTACCACGGTGGCGGTGCTGGCGGTGTTCATCATCGTCTTCTACCTGCTGTGCTGGTACCTGATCCAGCGCGGACGCGGTCTGCGCAGCTAGCCCTCAGCCCGGCGACATTCTGTTTGCCGGGCATTTTCTTTGACAGTTATCACCGTAAGCTAACCTTCACTCCGCTAAACTACTTGCCTGCTAAGGAGAGAGTTATGCTGGGATGGGTTATCACCTGCCACGATGAACGGGCGCAGGACATGCTGCTGAAGCTGGAAGCCAGGTTTGGTCCACTGCCACAGTGTCGCGCCGTCAACTACTGGCGCGGCTTGAGCACCAACATGCTTGGCCGGATGATGTGCGATGCCCTGCATGAAACCGACACCGGAGAGGGCGTGATTTTTCTTACTGATAAATCCGGCGCGGCGCCGTACCGTGCTGCGGCTCTGATGAGCCATAAGCACGACGGCTGCGAGGTAATCTCCGGTATTAGCCTTCCATTGCTTGAAATGATGTATCCCCAGCGCGAAACATTAACCAGCGCGGCGTTCCGTAACGCTATCGTCGCGCAGGGTACACCGGGCGTCAGCAGCTTGTGGCATCAGCAGCAAAAAAATCCCCCCTTTGTCCTGCTTCATGACCTGTATAAGAATTAAACATTGGTATTGATGTCGCTTTTGCTACAATGGCATAAGTATTTCCGCTTCGAATAAGACCCTCATGTTCACGCGTATTGTTTTCCTGCTATTGATGTTCGTCTCCGGCACTTCTTCTGCCAGTTTATTAAGTCAGCAAAGACTGCCTGCTCAATATATGCAAACCACCGAAGATGCGGCGATTTGGGCGCAGGTCGGCAACAGCGTCATTAACGTCGGCAACGTGCGGGCAGGGCAGATCCTTGCGGTGGTGCCTGCGGCGGCGGACTACTATGAATTTCGCTTCGGATTTGGCACGGGCTTTATCGACAAGGGGCACCTGGAGCCGGTGCAGGGCAAACAGCGCGTCGAGGATGGCCTGGGGGATTTGAATAAACCGCTGAGCAATCAAAACCTGATAACGTGGAAAGACACGCCCGTTTATAACGCCCCGAACAACGGTAGCGCACCCTTCGGCACCTTAAGCGCCAATCTTCGCTATCCGATCCTGAACAAGCTCAAAGATCGCCTCAATCAGACCTGGTTCCAGATCCGCATCGGCAACCGCCTGGCCTGGATCAGCAGCCTGGACGCGCAGGAAGATAACGGCATTCCGGTCATTACCTACCACCATATTTTGCGCGACGAAGAGAACACCCGTTTTCGCCATACCTCCACGACCACCAGCGTGCGTGCGTTCAACAACCAGATGACCTGGCTGCGCGATCAGGGCTATACCACCCTGACCCTGTATCAGCTGGAAGGGTATGTGCGCAATAGGATGAACCTGCCGGCGAAATCGGTGGTGATTACCTTCGACGATGGCCTGAAGTCCGTTAACCGCTATGCTTACCCGATCCTCAAAGCGTATGGCTTTAAGGCGACGGCGTTCATCATCTCGTCGCGCATCAAGCGCCACCCGCAAAAATGGGCGCCAAAATTCCTGCAGTTTATGAGCGTGTCGGAGCTGGAGCAGATGCATGACGTGTTTGACTATCAGTCCCACACGCACTTCCTGCACCGTGTCGACGACAACCATCAGCCCATTTTACTGAGCCGCAGCTATCACAATATTTTGTTTGATTTTAAGCGCTCGCGTCGGGACCTGGCGCAGTTCAACCCGCACGTCCTTTACCTCTCGTATCCCTTCGGCGGTTATGACGATAAGGCGATTAAAGCTGCGAATGACGCCGGGTTCCATCTGGCGGTGACGACGGTACGAGGGAAGGTCAAACCGGGGGATAATCCGTTCTTACTGAAGCGCCTGTATATCTTAAGAACGGATTCGCTGGAGACGATGTCGCGGCTGATCAGCAATCAGCCGCAGGGATAAATATCAGGCAACCTGAACCGGAATTGCCTTTGCGGTGCGCTTCATGTCATTGTCGCCTTCGAAGTAGGCGACTTTAGGCTGCCAGCGACGTGCTTCTTCGTCAGACATCATCACGAAACTGGCGATGATCACGATATCACCCACGTCCGCGCAGTGCGCCGCAGCGCCGTTAACGGAGATGATTTTAGAACCGCGCTCGGCGGCAATCGCGTAGGTAGAGAAGCGTTTACCGTTGTTCACGTTCCAGATATCAATCGCTTCGTTTTCGAGGATACCTGCTGCATCAAGGAAATCCTGGTCAATGGCGCAGGAGCCTTCATAGTGCAGGTCGGCCTGCGTGACTTTCACACGGTGAAGCTTACCTTGCAGCATTTTGCGAATCATTACGTTTACCTATAATTATCAGGGGTGAAAGGAACTACGCCAGCTCAACCACTTTATTGTCAATCAGACGCGCCTGACCTAGCCAGGCCGCCACCAGGATGACTGCGCGCTTGCTGTTCTGGGTTAATTCCAGCAGCGTATCAGCATCACGAATTTGTACGTCGTCAGCACGAAGCCCCTTATCGTTAAGCGCCTGCTCGGCAAGGGCGATAATCTCTTCTGCTGTTAACTCTTTTGCCAGCATCTGCTCAGCCATGGTGTTCATGACCTTGCTGAGACCCGGCGCGATTTTACGCTGTTCGGCGGTCAGGTAGCCATTACGCGAGCTGAGTGCCAGGCCGTCTTTTGCGCGTACGATCGGTACGCCGACAATCTCGATATCGTAACCCATATCCGCAACCATCTTGCGGATCAGCGCCAGCTGCTGGAAGTCTTTCTCGCCAAAGCAGGCAACGTCCGGCTGTACCAGGTTGAACAGCTTGCTGACGATGGTGGAAACGCCGCGGAAATGGCCCGGGCGGCTCGCGCCTTCGAGCATGGTGGAAATGCCCGGGACGTCAACGTAGGTTGCCTCTTCGGTACCCTGCGGGTAAACATCCGCCGGTGCAGGTGAGAAGACGATATCCGCGTGGCGTTTTTTGAGCTTCTCGCAATCTTCCTGCAGGGTGCGCGGGTAGCGCGCCAGATCGTCTGCGCGGTCAAACTGCATGGGGTTCACGAAGATACTGACCACCACGATATCTGCCCGCGCGCGGGCTTCGTCGACGAGCTTCATGTGGCCGTCATGCAGATTGCCCATGGTCGGGACCAGTGCGATACGTTTACCTTCCTGACGCGCGCGGCGGATATGCTGGCGAAGCAGCGGCAGGGTTTCAATGATTAGCACAACGAGACTCCTTAATGGAAACTGTGTTCTTCACCCGGGTAAACACCGGATTCAACGTCGGCAATATACTGCCTGACCGCAGCGCGCATGTCGCCCGCTTCGGCGAGGAAATTTTTGGCAAATTTCGGGATGTGTCCGCCGGTGATCCCGAAGGCGTCGTGCATCACCAGAATCTGACCGTCGGTGACGTTGCCTGCACCAATACCAATCACCGGAATGGACAGCGCGTCGGTGATGCGTTTCGCCAGCTCAACCGGCACGCACTCCAGCACCAGCAGCTGTGCACCTGCGGCTTCCAGCGCCAGAGCATCATCCAGCAGCGTCTGGGCGGCATCGCCGCGGCCCTGCACCTTGTAGCCGCCGAAGATATTCACGGACTGCGGCGTCAGGCCTAAATGCCCGCACACCGGCACGGCGCGCTCGGTGAGCATCTTCACCGTATCAACCAGCCAGGCGCCGCCTTCAATTTTGACCATATTGGCACCGGCACGCATCACTGCCGCCGCGTTTTCGAATGCCTGTTCCGGCGTGGCATAGGCCATAAACGGCAGATCGGAAAGCAGCAGACAGGCTGGAGCGCCACGGCGCACGGCGCGGGTATGGTAAGCGATGTCCTCAACCGTCACCGGCAGGGTGGAATCATGTCCTTGTACCGTCATCCCTAACGAATCCCCGACCAGCATGACGTTGATCCCCTCTTCGGCAAACAGTTTGGCGAAGCTGTAGTCATACGCGGTGATGGTGGCGAAGCGTTTTTTTTCCTGTTTGCATTTCTGCAGTAAGGAGATGGTGGTTGGTTTCATACTGTTTCCTGATAGCCCAAAAGCGAATCTTTGCGCATTCTAACAGTAACATTCGAGGGAACAATGATTTTAGGCAATCGATTAACCACAAATATTTTATGGTTAACCAATAAAAAAACGGCTTTACCAGCGAGCGGGTTTTTCCGCACCGAGACCGTTGAGAACGGCCTTTAGCGAGAGCCCGTCAGGGAAGGTAAGGGAAGGGGCAACTTCATACAGTGGCCAGAGCATAAACCCGCGATTTTTCATGTCGTAATGCGGAACGGTGAGACGTTCAGTGTTAATCGTCTCGTGACCAAACAGCATAATGTCGAGGTCGAGCGTGCGGGGGCCCCAGCGTTCGGCTTTGCGTACACGGCCCTGCTGAAGCTCAATACGCTGGGTATTGTCCAGCAGCGCTTCGGGACCCAGTTCAGTCTCAAGGACCACAGCGGCGTTAAGGTAGTCTGGCTGATCCTGTGGCCCCAGCGGCGGTGTGCGGTAGAACGAGGAGACCGCCACGATCCGACTCTGTGGGATGTCGCCCAGCGCCTGTACGGCAGCCTTCACCTGCTCCAGCGGAGAGGCTAAATTGCTGCCGATGGCGATATACGCGAGGGTCATGCTGTTCCTTCACGACGCGGCGCGCGTTTGCGCGGGCGACGATGACGGCGACGCGGTTCCGGCTCTTCATCCAGCCCGGTCAGCATATCTTTCTGCTCTGGCGGGGCGGAGACCTGGAATTCAGCCCACCACTGCGCCAGACGCTGCAGCTCCTGGTTGCGTTCAATTTCCGCGCGCAGCGACAGGAGATCGAAGGCCGCGCGGAATTTAGGATGCTCCATCAGCTTCCAGGCGCGTTTGCCCTGACGACGGGACATGCGCAGCTGAAGCTGCCAGATGTCGCGCACCAGGGTGGTAATCCGTTTCGGAATGGCGAGCGTGCGGCAGCCTTCGTCCAGCACGTCGTTGGCGGCCAGCGCGAACGCATCGTAATAGGCGAGCCCGCTCTCCTGGGTAATACGCTGTGCCGTTTCCAGCAGCGGATACCAGAACATCGCGGCAAAGAGGAACGCCGGGTTCACGCGCATGTCGTTGCGAATGCGGGTATCGGTATTTTTCAGCACCTGCGCAATCATCCGCTCCATTGGGCTGTCACCGTTTTCGGTAAAGTAGCGGGTAATGGTCGGGAACAGCGGCTGGAACAGGTTGTATTCGCGCAGAAGTTTGTAGGTTTCAAAACCGTGGCCGGCCTGCAGCAGCTTCAGCGCCTCTTCAAACAGGCGAGCAGGCGGCACGTCGTTAATCAGCGTCGCCAGACGCGGGATTGGCTCTGCCGTTTCCGGGCTGATGCGCATATTCAGCTTGGCGGCGAAACGCACGGCGCGCAGCATACGCACGGGATCTTCACGGTAGCGTGTTTCCGGCGTGCCAATCAGGCGGATCAGACCTTCTTTCAGGTCCTGCATGCCGCCGACGTAATCGCGCACGGTGAAATCCGCGACGCTGTAATAAAGGCTGTTGATGGTGAAGTCGCGACGCTGAGCATCTTCTTCGATAGAACCGAAGATATTATCGCGCAGCAGCATACCGTTCTGGCCGCGCTGCGACGTCGTGCGATCGGACGCGCCCGCTTCGTGATGACCGCGGAAGGTCGCCACTTCGATGATTTCCGGCCCAAACATTACGTGAGCCAGACGGAAACGGCGGCCAACGAGACGGCAGTTACGGAATAATTTGCGCACCTGCTCAGGCGTGGCGCTGGTCGTCACGTCGAAATCTTTGGGTTTTTTGCCCAGCAGTAAATCACGCACCCCACCGCCCACGAGATAGGCCTCGTAGCCCGCTTTATTCAGACGATAGAGCACCTTGAGGGCATTTTCACTGATATCTTTGCGGGAAATAGTGTGCTGCTCACGCGGAATAACCGACATGTGTGGCTGTGCAATAGCATCGTTCGCCATGCTCTCTTCGCGGCTTAGCACTTTACGGCAAAAATTAGCGACTCGGGTAAAAATGGTACACCTCGTAGTGTGTTTTGTTATGAAAAAAGCGGCTAATCATAGCTCAGCGCAACGCATTTGAGAATGCTGGATTTTTGGCACTGCCGCGAGCGTCCAGTTAGCAATGGCCATTTTCAGCAGTTCGTCAATACGCAGATCCTGCCATTCGTTGGTTACATTCTGGTTGAGAAATTGCAGCGCGTCGATCAAAACAGGACGCGGATCGCCGTCTGGCAGGGCCGGGGCGTGGTTCTGCTTTGACAATTTTAAGCCCTGCGCATTAACCGCCAGCGGCAGATGAATGTAATCCGGTGCCGTCCAGCCAAACTGGTGATAGAGCGAGATTTGTCGCACGGTCGGCTCGACCAGATCCGCCCCGCGCACTATTTCCGTCACGCCCTGAAAATGATCGTCCACCACCACGGCCAGGTTGTAGGCGAACAGGCCATCGCGACGGTGAATAATAAAATCCTCACGCGCCAGACGTTCATCGGCATGAATTTCACCGGAGAGTAAATCATTAAAGTGCATCACCGGGGAGTGCTGTCTGATGCGCACGGCGGCATTTTCAGGACCGTTGTTCAGCGTGCGGCAGTGGCCGTCATAAACGCCGCCTGCGCTCTGGATGCGCGCGCGGGTGCAGGTGCAGTTATAGGAAAGCCCCTGAGCGCGAAGCCAGGCCAGACGTTCCCGATAGGCCTCATGACGCTTTGACTGCCACAGAACCTCGTCATCCCAGTGAAGACCGTAATGTTCCAGCTGACGCAGAATGGTCTCTGCTGCACCGGGAACTTCACGCGGAGGGTCAATATCTTCGATGCGGACGAGCCATTTTCCCTGGCGGGCGCGAGCCTGCAGGTAGCTGCCGAGCGCGGCAATTAATGAGCCGAAGTGTAATTCACCGGAAGGAGATGGCGCGAAGCGCCCAATATAGTGTGATTCAGACATATCAACAGTAACAAGGCGGGAGAGACCCCCGCCTTTGGAGTGTGTAAACAGCGCTGGTATTAACCGGCCATCTGTTTTTCGCGGATTTCGGCCAGCGTTTTGCAGTCGATGCACAGATCGGCGGTTGGACGCGCTTCCAGGCGACGAATGCCAATTTCAACACCGCAGGATTCGCAGTAGCCAAAATCTTCGTCTTCGACTTTTTTCAGCGTTTTCTCGATCTTTTTGATCAGTTTGCGTTCGCGGTCACGGTTACGCAGTTCGAGGCTGAACTCTTCTTCCTGAGCGGCACGGTCTACCGGGTCCGGGAAGTTAGCAGCTTCATCCTGCATATGAGTAACGGTGCGATCGACTTCATCCCTGAGTTGATTACGCCATGCTTCAAGAATACGCTTGAAGTGCGACAGCTGGGCTTCGTTCATATACTCTTCGCCCGGTTTCTCTTGATACGGCTCCACCCCAGCGATGGCGAGAATACTCAGGGACGATGTTTTACGGTTTTGCCCTTCTTGCATGTTGCTTCTCCTTAACACGCACTATCGATCCCCGTGTTGGGGGAAAAATCAGGTCGCTATAAATAGCAGATGCTTTTCCGTATGGCAATTATCTAAACGTAACACTTGACAAGCCTGTGAGGAAAAGCGTATTTGCGCACGCGGCCAGAACACTTAATCGTCAATCGTCTAATCCCTTATAAGACAATGGGAAGAGAGGATCTCAGAGTCATATTATCGGCAGAAAGTTCCGCTTTATAAGCGAAAACCTCTACCCCCTGCTTTTGTGCCTCATTCAACAATTGCGCGTATTTAGGATCAATATGGCGGGCAGGGGAGAAACGTTCAATGGCTGAATGCAACACTGCAAACAGCAATACGGCGCGTTTGCCCGCCGCCGCAACACTCATTAGCTCTCGCAGATGCTTCTGGCCACGTAGCGTTACCGCATCCGGGAAGTAGCCATTTTCCTGTTCCGCTAACGTCACTGATTTCACTTCAATATAGCACTCCGGCCTGTCTTCCGCCTGTAACATGAAGTCAATTCTGCTGCCTTCATCGCCATATTTCACTTCGCTTTTATGCGTGCCATAACCGACCAGTTCGGGAATTACGCCATGGGTCAGCGCTTCCTTAACCAGTTGATTGGCGCGCAGGGTATTAACGCAAATAAATGCCCCGTTCTGGGTTTCGGTCATTTCCCAGGTATGGGCATATTTGCGTTTAGTATTTTCTGATGTGGAATACCAGACCCTGTCACCCGGCGTCGCGCATCCCGTCATGGCACCGGTATTGGGGCAGTGCAGGGTGAGCGGTTCGCCTTCAGGCGTGATCACATCGGCGAGGAAGCGTTTGTAGCGTTGGATAAGCGTAGCGTGCTGCAGGGGAGGACTAAACTTCATCAGAGTTCCTTTCGGTGTTGCCCAGCGTCCAGCGCTGTAGCGGCGTATAGCGGGTGCGTCCCTGTGCAAAGACGGATTCATAAAGCGCGAATGTGTTGACCGGAAAGGCCCAGTGAAAACCCGGCGGCGGGATGGCAACGGCCTGACCGGCATCGCGCAGCAGGGTGATGTGCGGATGAAACGGCTGTGGGCTTTGATAACAGCCGCTGCGCGCCGCCTGCGCGCGCAGCATGTTCGCCAGCTGTAATAATCCGCGCGGAGGCTGACGCGTCCCCAGCCAGACCACACGCGAACGCAGCCACTGACCCGCGTCGTCGAGGTGTAGCGTAAATTCCGGCTGGGTAATACGCCCGGCCATTGCGGCTAACGCCCGCTGTTTTTCGGCACTGACATCGCCCAAAAAGGCCAGCGTCAGGTGCAGGTTAGCCGCCGCGACAGGACGACCGGCTTCCGGCGGGAAGCGATCGGCGCGCCAGCGAACAATTTGACGCTGTAGTGTTGTGGGCAATTCAATGGCAAAAAACAGCCGTTTCGACTCAGGCATACGGAGGACTCGGTAATGATATGCGCCGATGCTACAATGTACGCCGACTAATGTTAACCCTCTGGAGCTGTTAGTGTCCTCATTGCCGGTCGCCGTCGTTCTTCCTGACCTCCTCGCTGCCTTACGTCATGCCTCGCAGGTTTTGCTGAATGCCCCGACGGGGGCGGGTAAGTCCACCTGGCTGCCGCTGCAAATTCTGAAAGACGGGAACATCAGCGGGAAAATTATCCTGCTGGAGCCGCGCAGGCTGGCCGCGCGCAACGTGGCGCAGCGCCTGGCGGAACTGCTGAATGAAAAACCCGGCGAAACGGTAGGTTACAGGATGCGCGCTGAGACCTGCGTGGGCCCGACCACGCGCCTTGAGGTGGTCACCGAGGGGATTCTCACCCGGATGCTGCAAAACGATCCGGAGCTGACCGGCATCGGGCTGGTGATCCTGGATGAATTCCACGAGCGCAGCCTGCAGGCGGATCTGGCCCTTGCGCTGTTGCTGGACGTTCAGCAGGGGCTGCGCGACGATCTCCGTCTGCTGATAATGTCGGCGACGCTGGACAATGTGCGGCTACGGCAGGCGCTACCTGATGCGCCGGTCATCAGCTCTGAAGGGCGGGCGTTTCCTGTTGAACGCCGCTATCAACCGCTTCCCTCCCACCTGCGTTTTGACGAGGCGGTCGCCGTTGCCACCGCTGAACTGCTGCGCCAGGAGCCCGGTTCCCTGCTGCTGTTTTTGCCGGGTGTCGGTGAGATCCAGCGCGTGCAGGAGCAGCTTTCCTCTCGCGTAGGCGGTGATGTACTGCTGTGCCCGCTCTACGGCGCGCTGTCGCTACAGGAGCAGCGTAAAGCTATCCTTCCCGCCCCGGTGGGGCAGCGCAAGGTGGTGCTGGCAACCAACATCGCTGAAACCAGTTTGACCATCGAAGGTATTCGCCTGGTGGTGGATAGCGCGCAGGAGAGGGTGGCAAGCTTTGACCCGCGTACCGGGCTGACTAAACTCCTGACGCAGCGCATCAGCCAGGCGTCAATGGTGCAGCGCGCGGGCCGTGCGGGGCGTCTTGAGCCGGGGATTTGCCTGCATTTGACCAGCGCGGAACAGGCAGAACGCGCGGCGCAGCAAAGCACGCCGGAAATTTTACAAAGTGATTTGTCGGGCCTGGTGATGGATCTGCTGCAGTGGGGCTGTCCGGATCCTGGACAGCTTACCTGGCTTGATTCTCCCCCTGCCGTTAACCTCGCTGCTGCGCGCAGTCTGTTGACTGAGCTTGGCGTACTGGAAGGCGAACGTCTGACGGTACGCGGCCAGAAAATGGCGGCGCTGGGCAACGATCCGCGTCTGGCCGCGATGCTGGTGGCCGCGCAAGGGGATGATGAAATTGCCACGGCGGCTAAACTGGCGGCTATCCTTGAGGAGCCGCCGCGCGGTGGCTGCAGCGATCTGGGGCAGGCGTTTTCACGCAATCAGGGGAACTGGCAGCAGCGGGCGCAGCAACTGTGCAAACGGCTTAACAGCCGCGGCGGCGTGCCAGACAGCGAGAGGATTTCCCGGCTGTTAGCGCAGGCGTTTCCGGATCGAATTGCGCGTCGGCGCGGGCTGGACGGCCGCTATCAGCTGGCAAACGGCATGGGGGCGATGCTGGACAGCGATGACGCCCTGACGCGTCATGAGTGGCTGATTGCGCCGCTCCTGCTGCAGGGGAGCAACTCCCCCGACGCGCGTATCCTGCAGGCGATTGCCGTCGATATTGACGCCCTGACCCGTAGCTGTCCGCAGTTGCTTAAGCAATCGGACATCGTCGAGTGGGATGATGCGCAGGGCACGCTGAAGGCGTTTCGTCGTAGCCAGATTGGGAAACTGACGCTCGGGACGAAGCCGCTGGCGAAGCCGTCGGAAGACGAGCTTCATCAGGCTATGCTGAACGGCATTCGGGAAAAAGGGCTGAGCGTGCTGAACTGGACGCCGGAGGCGGAACAGTACCGCATTCGCCTGCGCTGCGCCGCAAAGTGGCTACCGGAAAAGGGCTGGCCAGCGATGGATGACGAGACGCTGCTGGCTACGCTTGAACGCTGGCTACTGCCGCAGATGAGCGGCGTGCACTCTCTGCGCGCCCTTAAGGCGCTTGATGTTAAGACTGCGTTACAGAATTTACTGGACTGGTCATTGCGTCAACGTCTGGATAGTGAACTGCCAGGGCATTACACTGTGCCGACCGGAAGCCGGATTGCCATCCGTTATCATGAGGATAATCCGCCGGCGCTGGCGGTTCGGATGCAGGAGATGTTTGGTGAAGCAACCACGCCGTCTATTGCTGAAGGACGCGTGCCGTTGGTGCTTGAACTGCTGTCGCCTGCGCATCGCCCCTTGCAGATCACCCGAGATTTAGGGGCGTTCTGGGCGGGGAGCTACCGTGACGTGCAGAAAGAGATGAAGGGGCGGTACCCCAAACACGTCTGGCCGGACGATCCGGCGAATACGGCGCCGACGAAGCGGACGAAGAAGTATTCCTGAACGGGATGTGCGGCCTGATGCCCTCACCCTGGCCCTCTTCCACAGGGAGAGGGAGAACTAATTTTGAGAGATTTCTTCTTTCACAGGCCTGTGAAAGAAAAGAAAATCTGGCCTTTGCGCCTGAAAGTTGCGGAGAAAAAGCATGGCGGGGAATGACCGCGAGCCAATAGGACGTAAGGGAAAACCAACGCGTCCGGCGAAAGAAAAAGTAAGCCGTCGTCGCCTCAGAGATGAGGACTATGACGATGACTATGAAGACGATGATGAGGATGAAGAACCGATGCCGCGTAAAGGGAAAGGCAAAGGGCGCAAGCCTCGGGGCAAACGCGGCTGGTTCTGGCTGCTGCTGAAGCTCTTTATTGTTTTTGTTGTGCTGATGGCAATTTACGGCGTGTATCTGGATCAGAAGATCCGCAGCCGTATCGACGGTAAAGTCTGGCAGTTACCTGCGGCAGTGTATGGCCGTATGGTGAACCTTGAGCCAGATATGTCCATCACGAAAAACGAAATGGTAAAACTGCTGGAAGCCACCCAGTATCGTCAGGTGTCAAAAATGACGCGCCCTGGCGAATTTACCGTGCAGGCGAACAGCATTGAGATGATCCGTCGTCCGTTTGATTTCCCGGACAGCAAAGAGGGTCAGGTGCGCGCGCGTCTGACCTTTGACGGGGATCGTCTGGATACCATCGAGAACATGGATAACAACCGCCAGTTCGGTTTCTTCCGTCTCGATCCGCGTCTGATCACCATGCTCTCGTCGGCAAACGGCGAGCAGCGTCTGTTCGTGGCGCGTAACGGCTTCCCGGATCTGCTGGTCGATACGCTGCTGGCGACCGAAGACCGTCACTTCTACGAGCACGACGGCATCAGCCTCTACTCGATTGGTCGTGCGGTGCTGGCGAACCTGACTGCCGGTCGTACCGTGCAGGGAGCGAGTACGCTGACTCAGCAGCTGGTGAAAAACCTCTTCCTCTCCAGCGAACGCTCTTACTGGCGTAAAGCGAACGAAGCCTACATGGCCGTGCTGATGGACGCGCGCTACAGCAAGGATCGTATCCTTGAGCTGTATATGAACGAGGTGTACCTCGGTCAGAGCGGCGATAACGAAATCCGCGGCTTCCCGCTGGCGAGCCTGTACTACTTTGGTCGTCCGGTGGAAGAGCTGAGCCTGGATCAGCAGGCGCTGCTGGTGGGCATGGTGAAAGGGGCGTCCATTTATAACCCGTGGCGTAACCCGAAACTGGCCCTGGAGCGTCGTAACCTGGTGCTGCGTCTGCTGCAACAACAGCAGGTGATCGACCAGGAGCTGTACGACATGCTGAGCGCACGTCCGCTTGGCGTTCAGCCGCGCGGTGGGGTGATCTCGCCTCAGCCTGCGTTTATGCAGCTGGTGCGTCAGGAGCTGCAAAGCAAGCTTGGCGATAAGGTCAAAGATCTCTCCGGCGTGAAGATCTTCACCACCTTTGACTCCGTGGCGCAGGATGCGGCAGAAAAAGCGGCGGTGGAAGGTATTCCGGCGCTGAAGAAACAGCGTAAGCTCTCCGATCTTGAAACCGCGATGGTGGTGGTTGACCGCAACTCCGGCGAAGTTCGTGCGATGGTGGGCGGTGCCGAGCCGCAGTTTGCAGGCTACAACCGTGCCATGCAGGCGCGTCGCTCGATCGGTTCTCTGGCAAAACCGGCGACCTATCTGACTGCCCTGAGTCAGCCAAACCAGTATCGTCTGAATACCTGGATTGCGGATGCGCCTATCTCCCTGCGCCAGCCTAACGGCCAGGTGTGGTCACCGCAGAACGACGATAAGCAGTTCAGCGGTCAGGTGATGCTGGTGGATGCGTTGACGCGCTCCATGAACGTGCCGACGGTAAACCTGGGCATGTCGCTGGGCCTGCCGGCCATTGTCGATACCTGGCAGAAGCTGGGCGTGGCGAAAGATCAGCTGCACCCGGTGCCGGCGATGATCCTCGGGGCGCTTAACCTGACGCCGATCGAAGTGGCGCAGGCGTTCCAGACCATCGCCAGCGGCGGTAACCGCGCGCCGCTGTCCGCCCTGCGTTCGGTGATTGCCGAAGATGGCTCCGTGCTGTATCAGAGCTTCCCGCAGGCGGAGCGTGCCGTTCCTGCTCAGGCGGCCTACATGACGCTGTGGACGATGCAGCAGGTGGTGCAGCGCGGTACGGGTCGTCAACTGGGTGCGAAGTATCCGGGCCTGCATCTGGCAGGTAAGACCGGGACCACCAACAACAACGTCGATACCTGGTTTGCCGGTATCGATGGCCGTGAAGTGGTCATTACCTGGGTAGGACGCGACAACAACCAGCCGACCAAGCTGTACGGGGCGAGCGGGGCGATGTCGATTTACCAGCGCTATCTGGCGAATCAGTCACCGGTGCCGCTGAACCTTGTCGCGCCGGAAGATATCGTCGATATGGGCGTGGACAGCTCCGGTAACTTCGTCTGCGGCGGCGGAATGCGTACTCTGCCGGTCTGGACAACCAACCCGGATTCCCTGTGCCAGCAGAGCCAGCCTGAACAGCCGACCGGCAACCCGTTCGATCAGTCTTCTCAGCCACAGCAGCCGCAGCAGCAACAGCCGCAGCAGCAGAATGAGAAGAAAGACAGCGATGGCGTAGCCGGCTGGATTAAGGACATGTTTGGCGGTAACTAACTTTTAAAGCCCTCTTCCTCGGAAGGGGGCTTTTTTTACCCGTAAACCTCATTTCGTTAACCCTCACTTTAACTCTGATTAACCCTTCGTTTTCTCTTGTCTATTTCTTAAACCCTTAATTCTCGTAGGGCCGCTTACTGCTTGCTATGCAACCCGCGTTTCGCATATTATTCTGGCGCTCATAATAATAATTCTCGTTTACGTTATCATTCACTTTTCCATCAGAGAAACATCATGGCGCTTTCCAATACTGCTCAGCCAATGAACACGTCGCTGCGTAAACTCGCGGTCGTCGTCGCCACAGCGGTTGCCGGCGTGTCCGCGTATGCTCATGCGGCAGAAACCCCGAAAAAAGAAGAAACCATCACGGTAACCGCAGCACCTGCGGCACAGGAAAGTGCCTGGGGACCGGCACCCACGATTGCGGCCAAACGCACCGCCACGGCGACCAAGACCGATACCCCGATTGAGAAAACCCCGCAGTCTATTTCTGTCGTCACCCGCGAAGAGATGGACATGAAACAGCCGGGGACGGTTAAACAGGCGCTGGCCTATACGCCGAGCGTGTTCGCAACACGCGGTGCGTCAACAACGTATGATGTTGTTTCTATTCGTGGGTTCACCACCTCCAGTACCGTGAATACCAACCAGTATCTGGACGGGATGAAGCTGCAGGGAGATAACTATTCTGAAGCGTCCATGGATCCGTATTTCCTTGAGCGCGTCGAGTTGCTGCGCGGCCCTACGTCCGTTCTGTACGGTAAAAGCCACCCGGGTGGCGTGGTCAGCATGGTCAGCAAGCGGCCAACCACCGAGCCACTGAAAGAAATTCAGTTCAAAATGGGTACCGATAATCTGTGGCAGACCGGGTTTGATTTCAGCGATGCGATTGATGATGACGGCGTGTGGTCATACCGTCTGACCGGTCTGGGGCGCAGCGAAAATGCGCAGCAGGAGATGGTGAAATCTTCCCGCTACGCTATTGCACCTGCTTTCAGCTGGCGTCCTGACGATAAAACCGATTTTACTTTCCTGAGCAACTTCCAGAGCGATCCGGATGCAGGCTATTACGGCTGGCTGCCGCGGGAAGGTACCGTTGTGCCTTACTATGACGCCAACGGCAACGCGCATAAGCTGCCGACCGATTTCAACGAAGGTGACGAAGACAATAAGATCTCCCGTCGCCAGAAAATGGTGGGCTACAGCTTCTCGCATCAGTTTGATGACACCTTTACCGTGCGTCAAAACCTGCGCTACACCAAAATCAATACGCTTTACCGTTCCGTTTACGGTAACGGCTATATTGCACCGGCTCAGATCAGCCGCGCGTACGTGCGCTCTGATGAAAACCTCAACTCGTTCACGGTCGATACCCAGCTGCAGTCCAAATTTGCGACCGGTGCAGTGGATCATACCCTGTTGACGGGCGTCGATTACCTGCGCATGCGTAACGATATTGATGCAGATTACGGCAGCGCTGACCCTATCAGCATGACGGATCCGCAGCACAACAATGCCAATATCAACGTGAACTTCCCGTATGCCGTGCTCAATCGTCAGGAGCAAACGGGCCTGTACGCGCAGGATCAGGCTGAGTGGGATAAGTGGGTACTGACCCTGGGTGGACGCTATGATTTTGCCAAAACGTCCACATTGACGCGTTCCTCCAACACGACGGCTGAAATCAACGATCGGGCATTCACCTGGCGCGGCGGGATCAACTACCTGTTTGATAACGGTATTACGCCGTACTTCAGCTATAGCGAATCCTTCGAGCCTATTTCCGGCGCAACCCAGGGCGGCAAACCGTTCGATCCGGCTCGCGGCAAGCAGTATGAAGCGGGCGTGAAGTATGTACCGAAAGATCTGCCTGTTGTGGTCACCGCTGCGGTGTATCAGCTGACCAAAAACAACAACCTGACGGCCGATCCGGCGAACCCGACCAGCGGCTTTAGCGTACAGGGCGGTGAAATTCGCTCTCGCGGTTTCGAACTGGAAGCGAAAGCGGCAGTATCTGCCAACGTGAACGTGACGGCTTCCTATAGCTTTACTGATGCGGAATACACGCACGATACCTGGTATGAAGGCCGTCGTCCGGCGGAAGTGCCGCGTAACATGGCGTCTCTGTGGGCAGATTACACCTTCCACGAGACGGCGTTGAGCGGTCTGACGGTAGGGGCAGGCACCCGTTACATCGGTAACACCGTGTCCTACTACTCTGCCTCGTCGTCAAAAGCCTACCAGTCGTTCAACGTCGCGGGCTACGCACTGGCGGACGCGACCGTGAAATACGACCTGGCACGCTTTGGACTGCCGGGCTCATCCGTCGGCGTCAACGTGAACAACATCTTCGATCGTGAATACGTCTCCAGCTGCTACAGCGAATATGCATGCTACTGGGGCGCAGGACGTCAGGTTGTTGCCACCGCGACCTTCCGCTTCTAATCTCTGTCCGGGCACGGTTCGCCGTGCCCTTTTTATTTAAGTTGGCTGAAATGCAGGATAATCAAACGCAACCTGACACCACCTTTACGCTCAACCATCTCTCCTTTCGCGTACCCGGGCGCACCTTGCTGCATCCGCTCTCTTTGACGTTCCCCGCAGGTAAAGTCACGGGCCTGATTGGTCACAACGGTTCCGGTAAGTCCACGCTGCTTAAGATGCTGGGACGCCATCAGCCGCCGTCAGAAGGCGACATCCTGCTGGATGACCAACCGCTCGAGAGCTGGAGCAGCAAAGCGTTTGCCCGCAAAGTGGCGTATCTGCCGCAGCAGCTGCCGCAGGCGGAGGGGATGACGGTGCGAGAGCTGGTGGCGATTGGGCGTTATCCGTGGCATGGCGCGCTTGGACGCTTCGGCGTGGCCGACAGAGAGAAAGTGGAAGAGGCGATTACGCTGGTCGGGCTGAAGCCGCTGGCGCACCGTCTGGTGGATAGCCTGTCCGGCGGTGAACGCCAGCGCGCGTGGATTGCGATGCTGGTGGCCCAGGACAGCCGCTGCCTGCTCCTTGATGAACCCACCTCCGCGCTCGATATCGCCCATCAGGTCGATGTCCTGGCGCTGGTGCACCGCTTAAGCCAGCAGCGCGGTCTGACGGTGATTGCGGTGCTGCATGACATCAACATGGCGGCGCGCTATTGCGACTACCTTGTTGCGCTGCGCGGCGGCGAAATGATTGCGCAGGGAACGCCGTCCGAGCTGATGTGCAGCGAAACGCTGGAACATATTTATGGTATTCCGATGGGTATTCTGCCTCACCCGGCCGGGGCTGCACCGGTGAGCTTCGTCTACTGATGCTCGACAACATGCGCATTAGCCGCCGTCGCCTGCTGACGGCGATGGCCCTCTCACCGCTGCTGTTAAAAATGAATACGGCGCGTGCCGCCGCCGTCGATCCGCACCGCATAGTGGCGCTGGAGTGGCTGCCGGTCGAGCTGATGATGGCGCTCGGCGTCACGCCCTACGGCGTGGCGGACATTCCTAACTATAACCTCTGGGTGAACGAGCCGAAGCTGCCGGACTCGGTAATCGACGTCGGCCTGCGGACGGAGCCAAACCTCGAGCTGCTCACCCAGATGAAACCGTCGTTCCTGTTCTGGTCCGCGGGCTACGGTCCGTCAGAAGAGACCATGGCGCGCATTGCGCCCGGACGTGGATTCGCTTTCAGCGACGGTAAAAAACCGCTGGCGATGGCGAAAAAGTCGGTTAACGAGATGGCGCATTTCCTCAACCGGGAAGCGGAGGCTAAAAAACATCTCGACGAATTCGATGCCCTGATTGACGCTCTGAAGCCGCGTTTTGCTCACCGTGGCGATCGTCCGCTGCTGATGGTGACGCTGCTGGATGCCCGCCATATGCTGGTTTTCGGTAAAAACTGCCTGTTCCAGGAAGTCCTCGACAGTTTTGGTATTCGTAATGCCTGGGAAGGGGAGATGACGTTCTGGGGCAGTACCGCTGTGGGTATCGATCGTCTCGCGGCGTTTCGCGACGTGGATGTGCTGTGCTTCGATCACGGCAACGAGCGCGCCATGCAAACCCTGATGGCGACGCCGCTCTGGCAGGCGATGCCGTTTGTCCGTGAGCAACGCTTCCAGCGCGCCCCGGCGGTCTGGTTCTACGGCGCGACGCTCTCGGCCATGCATTTTGCCCGCGTGCTGGATAACGCGCTGGGAGGTAAAGCATGAGTTCACGGATTGCCCGCTTCCCGGCGCTTCTGCTGGTGCTGATTTTCCTTGCCGCGCTGGCGTTAACCGGGTTTAACCTCTCGGCCGCATTACCGCGCGCGCAGTGGGGGGCCGCGCTGGCCTCGCCGGATATCGACAATATTCAGCAGATGCTGTTCCACTACAGCCTGCTGCCGCGTCTGGCAGTCTCCCTGCTGGTTGGTGCCGGTTTAGGGCTGGTGGGGGTGCTGTTCCAGCAGGTTTTACGTAACCCGCTGGCGGAACCCACCACACTCGGCGTCGCGACCGGCGCCCAGCTTGGGATCACCATCACCACGCTGTGGACGCTGCCGGGGGCGTTAGCCTCGCAGTTTGCGGCGCTTGCCGGAGCGTGTGCGGTGGGCGCGCTGGTCTTCGGCGTGGCCTGGGGGAAACGCCTTTCCCCGGTGACGCTGATTCTGGCCGGGCTGGTGGTCAGCCTGTACTGCGGGGCGATCAATCAGCTGCTGGTCTTGTTCCACCACGATCAGCTGCAAAGCATGTTCATGTGGAGTACCGGAACGCTGACCCAGACCGACTGGAGCGTGGTGCAGCGCCTGTGGCCGCAGCTGGCTGGCGGTGTTGTGCTGACGCTGCTGCTCCTGCGTCCTCTGACGCTGATGGGACTGGATGATGGCGTGGCGCGCAACCTGGGGCTGGCGCTTTCGCTGGCTCGCCTGGCGGCGCTGACGCTGGCGATTGTATTGAGCGCCCTGCTGGTGAACGCGGTCGGCATCATCGGGTTTATCGGCCTGTTTGCCCCGCTGCTGGCGAAGATGCTCGGAGCGCGTCGCTTGCTGGCGCGTCTGATGCTGGCGCCGCTGATTGGGGCGCTGATCCTCTGGCTTTCCGATCAGCTTATTCTCTGGCTGGCGCAGGTCTGGCGTGAAGTCTCCACCGGCTCGGTCACCGCGCTGATCGGGGCGCCGCTGCTCCTGTGGCTGCTTCCGCGCCTGCGCAGCATGAGCGCACCGGCGATGGATGCGGGCGATAAAGTCCATACTGAGCGTCAGTCGGTACTGTGGTTTAGCCTTGTCGGGCTGGCGGTGCTGATTATCGCCTCGTTCGCGGCGCTCTCATTCGGACGCGATGCCGCGGGCTGGCACTGGGCAACGGGTGATTTACTCAACGCCCTGCTGCAGTGGCGCTGGCCGCGTATCCTCGCTGCGCTGATCGCAGGCGTGATGCTGGCGGTGGCAGGATGCATTATTCAGCGTCTGACCGGTAACCCGATGGCGAGCCCGGAAGTGCTCGGGATCAGCTCTGGCGCCGCCTTTGGCGTGGTGCTGATGCTGTTCTTCGTGCCGGGCAATGCGTTTGGCTGGCTGATGCCTGCCGGCAGTCTCGGGGCGGCGGTTACGCTGATGATTATCCTGATTGCCGCCGGTCGAGGCGGATTTTCACCGCACCGTATGCTGCTGGCGGGGATGGCGCTCAGCACTGCATTCACGATGCTGCTAATGATGCTGCAGGCAAGCGGCGATCCGCGTATGGCGAAGATCCTGACCTGGATATCCGGCTCAACGTACGGTGCGACCGGCAGCCAGGCGATCGGGTCCGGGATCGTGATGATCGTACTGCTGGCGATGGTGCCGCTGTGCCGTCGCTGGATGACCATCCTTCCGCTCGGCGGGGAAACCGCGCGCGCGGTGGGAATGGCGCTGACGCCAGCGCGTATCGCGTTGCTGCTGCTCGCTGCGTGCCTGACGGCGACGGCGACCATGACGATTGGCCCGCTGAGTTTTGTGGGGCTAATGGCGCCGCACATTGCCAGAATGATGGGGTTCCGCCGGACGATGCCGCATATCGTGATGTCGGCCCTGACGGGCGGGGTGATGCTGGTGTTTGCGGACTGGTGCGGAAGAATGGTGCTGTTCCCGTATCAGATCCCGGCGGGTCTGCTGTCGACCTTTATCGGTGCGCCGTATTTTATTTATCTGTTGAGAAAGCAGAGTCGGTAGTCAGGTGCGGCCTGATGCCCTCTCCTGCGGGGAGAGGGAGAACACCGTAGGCCGGGTAAGCGTTAGCGCCACCCGGCAATGCCCTTAGAGCTTCGCAAACACCTTACGCGCCGCGTCAATGGTGTTATTGATATCTTCTTCACTGTGCGCCACGGACATAAAGCCCGCTTCGAACGCTGACGGTGCCAGGTATACGCCTTCTTCCAGCATCAGGTGGAAGAAGCGCTTGAAGCGTTCAACGTCGCACTTCACCACGTCCTGATAGCAGGTCACGATTTTCGCCTCGGTGAAGAAGATCCCGAACATGCCGCCCACGTGGTTAACCACCAGCGGAATACCGGCTTCCTCTGCCGCTTCCAGCAGGCCGTTTGCCAGCTGCGTGGTCCGGTCGGTCAGGGTTTCGTGGATGCCTGGCTGAGCCACTTCGGTCAGGCAAGCAAAGCCCGCCGCCATCGCGATAGGGTTACCGGAGAGCGTGCCCGCCTGGTAAACCGGGCCGGTTGGCGCCAGCGCTTCCATGACGTCCTTACGCCCACCGAATGCGCCGACCGGCATGCCGCCGCCGATGATTTTACCCAGGCTGGTCAGGTCCGGCTCGACGCCGTAGTAAGACTGGGCGCCCGCCAGCGCTACGCGGAAGCCGGTCATCACTTCATCGATGATCAGCAGCGCACCGAACTCATCGCACAGGGCACGCAGGCCCGGCAGGAAATCAGGCTGCGGTGGAATGCAGTTCATGTTGCCCGCAACCGGCTCAACGATGATGCAGGCGATCTCCTGCGGATACTGCTCGAACGCCGCGCGAACGGTGTCCAGATCGTTGTAGGTGCAGGTCAGGGTATGCTTCGCGAAGTCAGCCGGTACGCCAGGTGAGTTCGGCTGGCCGAGCGTTAGCGCGCCGGAACCCGCTTTCACCAGCAGGCAGTCCGCATGACCGTGGTAGCAACCCTCAAACTTGATAATCTTGTCGCGACCGGTAAAGCCGCGCGCCAGGCGGATGGCGCTCATGGTCGCTTCGGTACCGGAGTTCACCATGCGCACCATGTCCATGGTCGGGACCAGCTCGGTAACCAGCTCCGCCATTTTCACTTCCATTTCGGTTGGCGCACCGAAGCTCAGGCCGCGCTGAGCGGCTTCAATCACCGCGTTACGAATGGCCGGGTGGTTGTGTCCCAGCACCATCGGGCCCCAGGAGCCGACATAATCGATATAGGCTTTGCCATCGACATCATACAGATACGCGCCGTCAGCACGTTCGATAAACAGCGGCGTGCCGCCCACGCCGGTAAAGGCGCGCACAGGTGAGTTCACGCCACCCGGAATAAGCTCGCGGGCTGCACTGTAGAGGTTTTCAGACTTGCTCATGGCGTCGTTCCTGGTTCGTATAAAATGATTAAGCCCACTATTCTAAGTGATTCGGGGAAGGTTATGAAATTTTTAGCCGGGTAATGCTTTAAGATTTGTTAAGTAATTTTCAGGAGACGGTGGGGCTGTCTCTGGTAAAATCCTCGCGGCTTTTGTATGACGAATAAGTACAGGACATGAAATCAGATTCTCCGTCTTTTGAAGAACAACAGTTTACGCGCGCCCAGCATCGAATCAGTATTCGGCGGCTGCTCAATCGCGATAAAACGCCGCTGGCGATCCTGCTGGCCGCTGCCGTGGTGGGAACACTCGCCGGTCTGGTGGGCGTGGCATTTGAAAAAGCGGTTAATGCCGTGCTCAACTGGCGAGTGGGAACCGTGGCCGGTTTCGCCGACAGCCGATGGCTGGTCTGGGTTGCGGCGTTCGGGCTGTCGGCGCTGTTTGCCATGGTGGGGTATTTCCTGGTGCGTAAATTTGCGCCGGAGGCGGGCGGGTCCGGCATCCCGGAAATTGAAGGGGCGCTGGAGGAGCTGCGTCCGGTGCGCTGGTGGCGTGTCATCCCGGTGAAATTTATCGGCGGCATGGGTACGCTGGGCGCGGGGATGGTTCTTGGCCGGGAAGGGCCTACGGTTCAGCTGGGCGGGAACGTCGGCCGCATGGTGGGCGATCTGTTTCGGATGCGCAGCGCCGAAGCGCGCCATACGCTGCTGGCAACCGGTGCGGCCGCGGGGCTGTCGGCGGCCTTTAACGCGCCGCTGGCGGGCATTTTGTTTATCATCGAAGAGATGCGCGCGCAGTTTCGCTACAACCTGATCTCCATTAAAGCGGTGTTTACCGGCGTCATTATGTCGAGCATCGTGTTTCGCCTCTTTAATGGCGAAGGGGCGGTCATTGAGGTGGGTAAACTGACCAACGCGCCGGTGAACACCCTGTGGCTTTATCTGATCCTCGGCATGATTTTTGGCGTGGTGGGGCCGCTGTTTAATACCTTTATCTTACGCGCTCAGGATATGTTCCAGCGTATTCACGGTGGGAATACGACCAAATGGGTGCTGATGGGCGGCCTGCTGGGCGGAATCTGCGGCGTGCTGGGGTTTATCGAGCCGAATGCCGCTGGCGGCGGTTTCGGGCTGATCCCCATTGCGGCGGCGGGGAACTTTAGCGTGGGTCTGCTGCTGTTTATGTTTATCTCCCGCGTCATCACGACGGTGCTCTGTTTTTCCTCCGGCGCGCCCGGCGGGATATTCGCCCCGATGCTGGCGCTGGGAACCTTG
The DNA here is from genome assembly GCF_900110475.1 of Enterobacter sp. NFIX58. NCBI lineage: Bacteria > Pseudomonadati > Pseudomonadota > Gammaproteobacteria > Enterobacterales > Enterobacteriaceae > Enterobacter > Enterobacter sp. NFIX58. Next base: position 469,849 of record NZ_FODW01000004.1, read on the forward strand.
CTGGGCACCGCGTTTGGTATGGCGGCGGAAGCGGGCTTTCCCGCCTATCACCTTGACGCCGGGACCTTTGCGGTGGCCGGAATGGGCGCGCTGCTTGCCGCCTCCCTGCGCGCGCCATTGACCGGGATCGTGCTGGTGCTGGAGATGACGGATAATTACCAGCTCATTTTGCCAATGATCATTACCTGTCTTGGCGCGACACTATTAGCCCAGTTCCTGGGTGGAAAACCGCTATACTCCACCATTCTTGCACGTACTCTGGCAAAACAAGAGGCGGAGCGGGCCGCAACGCAGAATACTTGAATGAATTACCAGGGTATTAGATAATGACACAAAGAATTGGGTGAATTTTACCCAATAGCAGTAGCAGTATTCATGGGAGCATAAGATGAGTGATGATGTAGCGTTGCCGCTGGAGTTTACCGAAGCAGCAGCCAACAAAGTGAAAACCCTGATTGCCGACGAAGACAATCCGGATCTGAAACTGCGTGTCTATATTACCGGCGGCGGCTGCAGCGGCTTCCAGTACGGTTTTACCTTTGACGATCAGGTTAACGATGGCGATATGACCATCGAGAAACAGGGCGTTGCGCTGGTGGTTGACCCGATGAGCCTGCAATATCTGGTGGGCGGTTCGGTGGATTACACCGAGGGTCTGGAAGGTTCGCGCTTTGTGGTCACCAACCCGAACGCAACAAGCACCTGCGGGTGTGGTTCTTCGTTCAGCATTTAAGCCTGAATGCGGATTGTAGGCCCGGTAAGCGAAGCGCCACCGGGCTTATAAACGACGCCTATCTTGAATTTTCATCCAGCGCAAACGTCGGCAGCTTCAGGTGCCAGCGTATCGCCGCTAAACGTATCACCAGCGTCACGACCATCCCCAGCATCGCGGCGTTTTCCAGCGGAAGGGCAAACGTGTAGTACGCGGTCGCGTGGACAATGCCGCCCGCGATACAGGCCGTTGCGTAAATTTCAGTACGCAGGATCATCGGTACCTCACGCGCCAGAATGTCGCGAATGATCCCGCCGCCTACGCCGGTTAATACGCCCATACAGATCGCCACCATCGGACCGGTGCCCGCATTAAACGCCTTATTGACGCCAATACCGACAAACACGGCCAGACCGACGGCATCCAGTACCGGCAAGATCCATTTTGGTAATCGGCGGGGCTGGCGAACCAGCACAATAGTTAACAGGCAGGTGACCATCGCGACCACCAGATCGGTCGGATCTTTCACCCAAAACACCGGGCCATTAGCCAGCGCCATATCGCGGATTGTCCCGCCGCCCACGGCGGTCACTACGCCCAGCACCAGCACGCCAAACGGATCCATGCGTAGTTTTCCGGCGAGCAGGACGCCGGAGATAGCAAAAACGGCTGTGCCAAGAATATCCAGCCAATAAACGAGCATCGTTAAATCCTCGAAAAGGGTCTTATGTTAGTGACTCTCTGCCAGCGCGGCACAGAGCTGTTTTGCGGCGAGGATAATACGCGGGCTGGCGCGTTCAAACCAGTCGCTGTTGAGGGGTATTACCGGTATTTTTAGCTGCTTTTGCCAGAATTGCTCAATTTTGGGAATTTCACTCGCATTTCCGACCACGACGATGGCCTGTGGCTGGCGCGCCAGAACCTGCTCACGGCTTACCTGAGGCCACGGCACCCGGCTGGCTGCAAAGATGTTTTCACCGCCACAAACTTCCAGCACCTGGTTTTGAATCGACCCTTTTCCGGTGGTGAACAGCGGCTGGCTGCCAAACTGCAGGAAGATGCGCTTTTTAACTGGGGTATCGTATCGGGATTTCAGCGCGGCATAGTCGCTCAGCATCTGTTTCGCCGCAGCCTCGGCTTTTTGGGGGATTGGGCTATAGGGTGCCAGGGCGCGTAGCGCCTGTGCGACCTGTTCAATGCTGACGGCATCAATCCACATGACCTTTATGCCAAGGGAAGTGAGCTGGTTGACCTGCCGCTCGGCGTTGCCGCCACGCCAGGCCAGCACGAGATCCGGTTTCAGCGCCACGATGCGCTCAAGGTTCATCCCTTGCCAGGTGGCCACTTGCTCAATCCCCGCGGCCTGCGGCGGATAATCGGAAAAGCTGCTCACGCCGACGGGCGTAATGCCGGCGGCAAACGCCAGCTCCGTATTGGCGGGAGAGAGCGTAATCACGCGCGGTACAGCATAGAGCCACAGCGGAGCGAGCAGAAGCAGGGCGGCAAGCGCCCTGAGGGGATGTTTAGCCACGTGCCAGATTCTGCACCAGGCGTTCCACCATCACGGTGGACTGTTTTGCCGCAACGGTCAGGAACTCGTCGAAGCTGATGTGGGACTGCTGGTCAGCCACGTCAGAGATGGCGCGAACCACCACGAACGGTACGTTGAAGTTATGGCAAACGTGCGCAATCGCAGTCGCTTCCATCTCAACGGCCACCGCCTGAGGGAAGTTATGACGGATTTTCGCCAGACCCACGGAACCATTGATGAACGCGTCACCGCTGACAATCAGACCGCGTACCGCGTTGAGGTTGAGCTCCGCAATGCAGGTCTCTGCCGCCGCAATCAGTTTGTCGTCCGCTTTAAACCCTGCCGGGCAGCCCGGAAGCTGGCCGTACTCGTAACCGAACGCGGTGACGTCAGCATCGTGGTAACGCGCTTCGTCGGAAACAACGATATCACCCACCTTCAGCGTCGGCGCCAGGCCGCCCGCAGAGCCGGTATTCACGATCACGTCCGGCTTGCAGCGCTCAAGCAGCAGGGTGGCACCCAGCGCCGCAGCGACTTTACCGATGCCTGATTTCAGCAGAGCCACGTCAACACCGTTTAGCTGACCGGTATAGATCTCACAACCCCCCAGAGAGAGGGTCTGACGGTTCTCAATTTTGTCACGCAGGAGCGTAACTTCTTCTTCCATTGCACCAATAATGCCGATTTTCATAGATTTACTCGCGATGTGCCTTGTTAAGATGCATAGTCTATCATGCGGTTAAGGGGAAACGCATTCTCACGCGGGGGAGCACATGTCACCAATCGATTTTCGCACCAAAATTAACTGGCACCGACGTTTCCGTTCGCCGCAGGGCGACAAGAGCGAACATGAGATCCTGCGTATCTTCGAAAGCGATCGCGGGCGGATCATTAACTCGCCCGCCATCCGCCGTCTGCAGCAAAAAACCCAGGTCTTTCCGCTGGAGCGTAACGCCGCGGTGCGCACGCGCTTAACCCACTCTATGGAGGTGCAGCAGGTCGGGCGCTATATAGCCAAAGAGATTTTGAGCCGTCTCAAAGAGCAGCGCTTGCTGGAAACCTATGGTCTGGACGAGCTGACGGGGCCTTTCGAGAGTATCGTTGAGATGGCCTGCCTGATGCATGACATCGGCAACCCGCCTTTCGGTCATTTTGGTGAGGCGGCAATTAATGACTGGTTTAAACAACGGCTTTACCCTTCGGATGCGGTAAGCCAGCCGCTGAGCGACGACCGCTGCATCGTACGCGATTTACGCCTGCGTGAAGGCGAAGAGGGGCTGAACGATTTGCGCCGCAAGGTGCGCCAGGATCTCTGTCATTTTGAGGGCAACGCGCAGGGGATCCGGCTGGTCCACTCCCTGATGCGTATGAACCTGACCTGGGCACAGGTCGGCTGCATTCTGAAATATACGCGCCCCGCGTGGTGGACGGGGGAGACGCCCGCGTCCCACAGTTATTTAATGAAAAAACCGGGCTATTATCTTTCCGAAGAGGCCTATATTGAACGGCTACGTAAAGAACTTTCATTGACGCCAAACGGCCGCTTTCCATTGACCTGGATTATGGAAGCCGCCGATGATATTTCCTATTGCGTGGCCGATCTGGAAGACGCGGTTGAGAAAAGAATCTTCAGCGTCGAGGAGCTTTATCAGCATCTTTATACGGCCTGGGGCACCCATGAAAAAGGCTCGCTGTTTGCGCAGGTTGTCGAAAATGCATGGGATAAATCGCGCTCAAATACATTAAGCCGCAGTACGGAAGATCAGTTCTTTATGTATTTGCGGGTCAATACATTAAATAAGCTGGTGCCGTACGCGGCGTCGCGCTTTATTGATAATTTGCCGCTGATTTTCAGCGGGGAATTCAACCATGCGCTACTGGAAGATGACAGCAGTTTCAGCCAGCTCCTCGAGCTTTATAAACATGTGGCGATGCGGCATGTCTTCAGCCATCCGGATGTCGAACAGTTAGAGCTGCAGGGCTACCGGGTGATCAGCGGGTTACTGGAAATTTATGCCCCGCTGCTCCAGCTGTCCGTTGACGAATTCAGCGAGCTGGTGGAACACGAGCGCGTGCGCCGCATCCCCATCGAATCCCGACTTTATCAGAAACTCTCTACCCGACACCGTCTGGCGTATGTCGAAGCGATTGGCAAGCTGGATCGTCATTCTCCCCAGTGGCCGGTGATGGAATATTATTATCGCTGCCGTCTTATCCAGGACTATATCAGCGGCATGACGGATTTGTATGCCTGGGATGAATATCGCAAGCTGATGGCGGTGGAATAACGCCGGAGTTTTGTAAAGACGGCCAATAAATTTTTACCTTTTCCATAAACTTATCGCCGGAACTAAGCGGTATAAAACGAATCTGAGTTACACAGCAATTTTGCGTTACCTGTAAATCGAGATTGAGAAACATGAAAAAAACCACATTAGCAATGAGTGCACTGGCTCTGAGTTTAGGTTTAGCGCTGTCTCCTCTGACTGCTACTGCAGCCGAGACCGCGTCGTCGGCAGCAACCGCGCAGCAGATGCCAAGCCTGGCACCGATGCTCGAAAAAGTGATGCCATCGGTGGTGAGTATTAACGTTGAGGGTAGCACGACCGTCAATACGCCGCGCATGCCGCGTAACTTCCAGCAGTTCTTCGGCGACAACTCGCCGTTCTGCCAGGACGGTTCGCCATTCCAGAGCTCTCCGTTCTGTCAGGGCGGTGGCGCAGGGGATGACAGCCAGGGCGGCGGCCAGCAGCAGAAATTCATGGCGCTTGGCTCGGGGGTAATCATTGATGCAGCGAAAGGCTATGTCGTCACTAACAACCACGTTGTCGATAACGCGAACAGCATTAAGGTTCAGCTGAGCGATGGCCGTAAGTTTGACGCCAAAGTGGTCGGCAAAGACCCGCGTTCTGACATTGCACTGATCCAGATTCAGGATCCGAAAAACCTGACGGCGATTAAAATTGCCGACTCCGACGCGCTGCGCGTGGGCGACTATACCGTGGCGATCGGTAACCCGTTCGGTCTGGGTGAAACCGTGACCTCGGGTATCGTCTCTGCGCTGGGCCGTAGCGGTCTCAATGCCGAGAACTATGAGAACTTCATCCAGACGGATGCGGCGATCAACCGCGGTAACTCCGGCGGTGCGCTGGTCAACCTGAACGGCGAACTGATCGGTATCAACACCGCGATCCTCGCCCCGGACGGCGGCAACATCGGGATCGGTTTTGCTATCCCAAGTAACATGGTGAAAAACCTGACCGCGCAGATGGTGCAGTATGGCCAGGTGAAACGCGGTGAGCTGGGTATCCTCGGTACGGAGCTGAACTCCGAGCTGGCGAAGGCGATGAAGGTTGACGCCCAGCGCGGGGCATTCGTCAGCCAGGTGATGCCGAACTCCTCTGCCGCTAAAGCGGGCATTAAAGCGGGGGATGTGATCACCTCCCTGAACGGTAAACCGATCAGCAGCTTTGCCGCCCTGCGTGCGGAAGTCGGCTCTATGCCTATCGGCAGCAAAGTGACCCTTGGTCTGCTGCGCGACGGTAAGGCGGTTAACGTGAGCCTGGAGCTGCAGCAGAGCAGCCAGAATCAGGTGGACTCCAGCACCATCTTCAGCGGGATTGAAGGCGCCGAGATGAGCAACAAAGGCGCAGACAAAGGCGTGGTGGTGAACAACGTGAAAGCGAATTCACCGGCAGCCCGTATCGGCCTCAAGAAAGGCGATGTGATCATGGGCGCTAACCAGCAGCCGGTGAAAAATATCGCTGAACTGCGTAAAATTCTCGACAGCAAGCCTTCCGTGCTGGCGCTGAATATCCAGCGTGGTGATACCTCTATTTACCTGCTGATGCAGTAATCCTCTGAAGCCCCTGTTCGCAGGGGCTTTCTCGTTTCTGTGACCCTTCCCACAAGTCCATACTTCTTCCTCTCTCTTTGTGCATTCGCACAATGCAGCCGTCGCTGAACATCCCTATGCTTGAGCTCTGCTCACAGGAGGGTTCTATGGCTGGCTGGCATCTTGATACCAAAATGGCGCAGGATATCGTGGCGCGCACCATGCGCATCATTGATACCAATATCAACGTAATGGATGCCCGCGGGCGCATTATTGGCAGCGGCGATCGCGAGCGTATTGGGGAATTGCACGAAGGCGCGCTGCTGGTGCTCTCCCAGGGGCGCGTGGTCGATATCGACGATGCGGTAGCGAAACACCTGCACGGCGTCCGTCAGGGCATCAATTTACCGCTGCGCCTTGAAGGCGAGATTGTGGGGGTCATCGGTCTCACCGGCGAGCCCGAGTCACTGCGAAAATACGGTGAGCTGGTCTGCATGACGGCGGAGATGATGCTCGAGCAGTCGCGCCTGATGCACCTGCTCGCTCAGGACAGCCGCCTGCGTGAGGAGCTGGTGATGAACCTTATTCAGGCGGAAGAGCATACGCCTGCGCTCAGTGAATGGGCGCAGCGTCTGGGGATCGATCTGAACCAGCCGCGCGTGGTAGCGGTGATTGAAGTCGATAGCGGCCAGTTGGGCGTAGACAGCGCGATGGCCGAACTGCAGCAGCTGCAAAATGCGCTGGCGACGCCGGAGCGCGATAACCTGGTGGCGATCGTTTCTCTGACGGAAATGGTGGTGCTCAAACCGGCGCTTAATGCGTTCGGCCGCTGGGATGCGGACGATCATCGTCGTCGCGTGGAGCTGCTGATCGCCCGAATGAAGGAGAATGGCCAGCTGCGTTTTCGCGTTGCGCTGGGCAATTATTTTACCGGGCCGGGCAGTATCGCCCGCTCCTGGCGTACCGCACGCACCACCATGATGGTGGGCAAGCAGCGAATGCCGGAGAGCCGCAGTTATTTTTATCAGGACCTGATGCTGCCGGTGCTGCTCGACAGCCTGCGCGGTGGCTGGCAGGCCAATGAGCTGGCGCGGCCATTGGCGCGCCTGAAAGCCATGGACAATAACGGCCTGTTGCGCCGGACCCTGCAGGCGTGGTTCCGTCATAACGTGCAGCCGCTGGCGACGTCAAAAGCGCTGTTTATCCACCGCAATACCCTGGAGTATCGGTTAAACCGAATTTCAGAGCTGACGGGGCTGGATCTGGGGAATTTCGACGACAGGCTACTGCTGTATGTGGCGCTGCAGCTGGACGAGCAGAGATGACTGAGTGCGGTCTGGTGCCCTCACTCCATCCGTCTCCCACGGGGAGAGGGCGCAAACACTAAAAACGGCAATCAAGGATTGCCGTTTTGCTTTTATTTCCGGGTTAACTTCTCAAGATCCGCTTCAATCTCGCTGATCTTATTGGTAACAACGCTTTCAAGGTGACGCAGGTCGTCAAGGATCTTACGCTTGAGATCGACTTCGGTGCGGTCGCGCTGGCAGATCTGATCGAGTTCATCGATCACATAGCGCAGGTTAGGGCTGATTTCCTGTACTTCTTTGTATCCCTGTCCTACACCGTCAGCAACAACGGTCTTACGCTGGCGTGGGTATTTAAACTTCACGCTTTTGGCGAAAAACTCTCCTTTGTCCTTGTGAAAATAGATTTTCAAAATATCGTTGTTGGCTTCCTGGCGGAGGCTGTAACGATCAATTTCATCAGGATTGGTAATGCCCAGACTTTTCAGATTATCGTACATAGCGGTACCCTTGATCTCAACATAACCTTTGAATAATTAACGAAAAAATCTATTTTCGCCACCCTCAGATATAAAAAAAGCGGGGTTGCCCCCGCTTTTTGTTATACCCGATTAATCGATGGTGCGCAGCAATTCGTTGATGCCCACTTTACCGCGCGTTTTCGCATCCACTTTCTTCACGATAACCGCACAGTACAGGCTGTATTTGCCATCTTTTGACGGCAGGTTGCCGGACACCACGACGGAGCCCGCCGGAACGCGACCGTAATGCACTTCGCCGGTTTCACGATCGTAAATACGGGTGCTCTGGCCGATGTAAACGCCCATGGAGATCACGGAGCCTTCTTCCACGATCACGCCTTCAACCACTTCAGAGCGCGCGCCGATGAAGCAGTTATCTTCGATGATGGTCGGGTTAGCCTGCAGTGGCTCCAGAACACCACCGATGCCCACGCCGCCGGACAGGTGAACGTTTTTACCGATCTGCGCGCAGGAACCGACAGTTGCCCAGGTGTCGACCATGGTACCTTCGTCAACGTAGGCACCGATGTTCACGTAGGATGGCATCAGCACGGTATTACGTGCGATGAAGGCGCCCTGGCGCACTGCCGCAGGCGGTACCACGCGGAAACCTTCTTTCTGGAAACGCGCTTCGTCGTAGTCAGCGAACTTCATTGGCACTTTATCGAAGTAGCGGCTTTCTGCTCCGTCGATAACCTGGTTATCGTTGATGCGGAAAGAGAGCAGCACGGCTTTCTTCAGCCATTGATGAGTGACCCACTGACCGTCGATTTTTTCTGCCACGCGCAGCGCGCCGGAATCCAGCAGGGAAATCACCTGGTTTACCGCTTCACGGGTCACGGTATCCACATTTGCCGGGGTAATCTCGGCGCGACGCTCAAAAGCGGACTCAATAACGTTCTGTAACTGCTGCATTGTTTACTCTTTCCATTTCACTAAAAAACATATCACCCTTTATCGTTTGGATTGAGGGCTGCTGTCAACCGTTGTTGCACTTCAAGCTGCAGGTCATTATTAAGGGCACGCCGGTCGGCGGTGGCGATTATAAATAAATCTTCTACTCGCTCGCCAATGGTTGTAATTCGGGCTCCATGAAGCGAAATTCCCAGATCGGCAAAAACCTGGCCGACGCGGGCGAGCAGCCCCGGCTGGTCGAGCGCGATCAGCTCAAGGAACGATTTACGATCGGTGTGGGTTGGCAGGAAATTGACCTCGGTATCCACGGTGAAGTGGCGCAATTTCGCCGGCTGGCGACGCGGCTGCGGGGGTTGCCAGCTGCGCTGGGTGATCGCCTGCTCCAGACCAAAACGTATCCCTTCATGCCTGTCTGACGACAGCGGGCTGCCGTCCGGCTCCAGCACAATAAAGGTGTCCATTGCCATGCCGTCGCGGGTGGTGAAAATCTGCGCGTCGTGCACGCTCAAATTACGCCTGTCCAGCTCTGCGCAGACCGCAGCAAACAGATAAGGGCGGTCCGGGCTCCAGATGAAAATCTCCGTCCCGCCGCGGGTGGCCTGCGGGCTCAGCAGGATCATCGGCTGGGACAGATCGTGCTTGAGCAGATGCCGCGCGTGCCACGCAAGCTGGTTTGGGCTATGGCGGACAAAATAGTTGGCGCGGCAGCGGGCCCAAATCTGATGTAACGCCTCTTCATCAATGTTATCCATCCGCAGCAGCGCCAGCGCCTGCAGCTGGTGGTGACGCACGCGCTCGCGCATGTCTGGCGTGTTCTGCATCCCGCGACGCAGCTGTTTTTCGGTGGCGAAGTACAGCTCGCGCAGCAGGCTCTGCTTCCAGCTGTTCCACAGGGTTTCGTTGGTGGCGCAGATATCGGCCACCGTCAGGCAGACCAGATAGCGCAGACGATTTTCCGTCTGGACCTCTTCGGCGAACTGTTTTATGACTTCCGGGTCCTGGATGTCACGGCGCTGTGCGGTGACCGACATCAGCAGGTGATGGCGCACCAGCCAGGCCACCAGCTGCGTTTCACGTGAGTTCAGGCCGTGCAGCTCGGCAAATTTCAGCACGTCTTGCGCGCCGAGCACCGAGTGGTCGCCGCCGCGACCTTTGGCGATGTCGTGGAACAGGGCGGCAATCAGGATCAGCTCCGGATGGGTCAGGCGCGGCCACAGCTCGACGCACAGCGGGTGGCGGGAGCGCGTCTCTTCTTTCGCAAAGCTTTCCAGCTTAAGCATCACGCGGATCGTGTGTTCATCCACCGTGTAGGCGTGGAACAGATCGAACTGCATCTGCCCGACGATGTGCGACCACTGCGGCATATAGGCCCACAGCACGCTGTGACGGTGCATCGGCAGCAGGCCTCGGCTGACGGCACCCGGGTGGCGGAGCATGCTCAGGAACAGCGAACGGGCTTCCGGGATATAGCACAGCGGCTCCGTCAAATGGCGGCGCGCGTGGCGCAGATGGCGCAGGGTGGTGGAGTAGATCCCGGTGATGGTGCTGTTGCGCACCATGGTATAGAACATCCGCAGAATCGCTTCCGGCTCGCGGATAAACAGCGTTTCGTCGCGGAGATCGATAAGCGTGCCGCGCAGCTGGAATTCGTCATCAATCGGGCGCGGCTTTTCGTCGGCCGTCAGGGCCAGAATGGCCTCGTCGAACAGCTGCAACAGCATCTGGTTCAGCTCGGTCACCCGGCGGGTGATGCGGAAGAAATCCTTCATCATGTGCTCAACCGGCTCGTTACCCTCGCCCTGGTAATTCAGGCGCTGCGCCACGCTGAGCTGGCGGTCAAACAGCAGACGGTTATCGTAGCGCGTAACTTCCAGATGCAGGGCAAAGCGGATGCGCCAGAGCAGGTGCAGACACTCGTTGAGCTCGTTACGCTCCGCCTCGGTTAAAAAGCCGAAGCCAACCATTTCGTCCAGCGAGGTGGCGCCAAAATGGCGGCGGGCGACCCACTGTAGCGTGTGGATGTCGCGCAGGCCGCCGGGGCTGCTTTTAATATCGGGTTCAAGGTTATAGCTGGTACCGTGGTAGCGCTGGTGGCGCTGGTTTTGCTCCTCGACCTTCGCGGCGAAGAACTTTTCTGACGGCCAGAAGCCGTCGCTGAAGATGTGTTTTTGCAGCTCCAGGAACAGCGCGACGTCGCCAATCAGCAGGCGGGTTTCAATCAGGTTGGTGGCAACGGTCAGGTCCGACAGCCCTTCCAGCAGACACTCTTCCAGGGTACGCACGCTGTGGCCGACTTCCAGCTTTACGTCCCAGAGCAGGGTCAGCAGCTCGCCGATTTTTTGCGCCTGTTCGTCCGGCAGCTTTTTGCGGCTTAAGATCAGGAGATCGATATCGGAAAGCGGATGCAACTCACCGCGGCCATAGCCTCCGACGGCAACAAGCGCAACATCGCTGATTTGTCCAAACCCATAATCGATCCACAGGCGCTGCAGCAGCTGGTCGATAAATTCGGTGCGCGCCTCAATCAGCTGTTCTGCTGATATGCCCGCATCAAATGCGCTGCCCAGCCAGCGGTGAAAGACATCCATGTGCGCCTTGATGCCGGCACAGGTCAGCTCGTGCTGCGGCCAGACGCCCGGGTTATCGGGCTGGTCGGGGAGGGTGGGAAGGGCTGTGTTAGCATACTGTTCGGGTAAAAGATTACTCATCGTGCGCCACCCATAAGAAAAAGCTATAGCCATTAAAAAAGCCGGCATTTGCCGGCTTTTTTATCATTCGTCGTGCGTCAGTATCGCCGGGATGGTGTCATCCTTGCGCAACGTCATAATTTCGCAGCCGTTGTCTGTTACCACAATAGTATGCTCGTACTGCGCAGACAAGCTTCTGTCTTTGGTTTTCACCGTCCAGCCGTCTTTCATGGTACGGATGCGGTAATCACCCGCGTTGACCATTGGCTCAATGGTAAAGGTCATGCCTTTTTGCAGCACCACGCCGCCGTCATCGGCATCATAGTGCAGAACCTGCGGCTCTTCGTGGAAGACGCGGCCAATGCCGTGACCGCAGTACTCGCGTACCACGGAGAACCCTTCTGCTTCGACAAATTTCTGGATTGCCGCACCGATGGTGCGCAGGCGAATACCCGGTTTCACCATTTTCAGCGCCAGGTAGAGGCTCTCTTGCGTCACTTTGCACAGACGCTCGCCAAGAATGGTCGGCTTGCCAACGATGAACATTTTTGAGGTGTCACCGTGGTACTCGTCTTTAATGACGGTCACGTCGATGTTAACGATGTCGCCGTCTTTCAGCAGTTTTTCATCGTCCGGAATACCGTGACACACCACTTCATTAATAGAGATGCAGACGGATTTCGGGAAACCGTGGTAGCCGAGGCAGGCGGAAACCGCGTGCTGCTCGTTCACAATATAGTCGTTACAGATGCGGTCCAGTTCACCGGTGCTGACGCCCGGCTTCACGAACGGCTCGATCATTTCCAGCACTTCCGCGGCCAGACGACCGGCGATGCGCATCTTTTCAATTTCTTCAGGTGTCTTAATAGAGATAGCCATGTAATCTGTCCATCGGTGTCGATTTTTTCGACAATACTAGTCTAAGTGTCGTCAATGGTATCAGTCAGGCACGCTTCGTGCCAAATTGAGAATCATTAACAGCACACTCCGCCAACAACTGTTGGTTTCTGGTCGTGTTTTGTGGTATAAAGCGCGCCGGACTTCCGATCCATCTCAGATACACAGGCTGGACGGGAGCGACAAATCTCACTTTGTGTAACAACACACACGTATCGACACATATTCCGGGGTGCCCTTCGGGGTCGGTAATATGGGATACGTGGAGGCATAACCCCAACTTTCAATATAGAGGTTTTAAACATGGCAACTGTTTCCATGCGCGACATGCTCAAGGCTGGTGTTCACTTTGGTCACCAGACCCGTTACTGGAACCCGAAAATGAAGCCTTTCATCTTCGGCGCACGTAACAAAGTTCACATCATCAACCTTGAGAAAACGGTACCAATGTTCAACGAAGCCCTGGCTGAGCTGAACAAGATCGCTTCCCGTAAAGGTAAGATTCTGTTCGTTGGTACTAAGCGCGCTGCAAGCGAAGCTGTGAAAGATGCTGCTAACAGCTGCGACCAGTTCTTCGTGAACCATCGCTGGTTGGGCGGCATGCTGACCAACTGGAAAACTGTTCGTCAGTCCATCAAGCGCCTGAAAGATCTGGAAACCCAGTCTCAGGACGGTACTTTCGACAAGCTGACTAAGAAAGAAGCGCTGATGCGCACTCGTGAACTGGACAAGCTGGAAAACAGCCTGGGCGGTATCAAAGATATGGGCGGCCTGCCAGACGCGCTGTTCGTAATCGATGCAGACCACGAGCACATCGCAATCAAAGAAGCTAACAACCTGGGTATCCCGGTATTCGCTATCGTTGATACCAACTCCGATCCGGACGGTGTTGACTTCGTTATCCCGGGTAACGACGACGCAATCCGTGCTGTTAGCCTGTACCTGAGCGCTGTAGCTGCTACCGTTCGTGAAGGCCGTTCCCAGGATCTGGCTTCTCAGGCGGAAGAAAGCTTCGTAGAAGCTGAATAATAAGGTTTTACCCCTTATTAGTACCGTGTATGAATAGGGGCCCATTACCGGCCCCTTTTTTCAATTTACACTGTTTGGCCCCCGGCCGGGCAGTTCACATCTCCCGAGGATTTAAGAATGGCTGAAATTACCGCATCCCTGGTAAAAGAGCTGCGCGAGCGTACTGGCGCAGGCATGATGGATTGCAAAAAAGCGCTGACTGAAGCGAACGGCGACATCGAGCTGGCAATCGAAAACATGCGTAAATCCGGTGCGATCAAAGCAGCTAAAAAAGCAGGCAACGTTGCTGCTGACGGCGTGATCATCACTAAAATCGACGGCACCTACGGCATCATTCTGGAAGTTAACTGCCAGACTGACTTCGTTGCTAAAGATGGTGGTTTCCAGGCATTTGCTAACAAAGTTCTGGACGCAGCGGTTGCTGGCAAAATCACTGACGTTGAAGTTCTGAAAGCACAGTTCGAAGAAGAACGTGTTGCGCTGGTTGCTAAAATCGGTGAGAACATTAACATCCGTCGCGTTGCTTCTCTGGAAGGCGACGTTCTGGGCTCTTACCAGCACGGTGCACGTATCGGTGTTCTGGTTGCGGCTAAAGGCGCTGATGAAGAGCTGGTTAAACAGCTGGCTATGCACATCGCTGCAAGCAAGCCAGAATTCGTTAAGCCAGAAGACGTGTCTGCTGAAGTGGTAGAGAAAGAGTACCAGGTTCAGCTGGACATCGCGATGCAGTCTGGTAAACCAAAAGAAATCGCAGAGAAAATGGTTGAAGGCCGCATGAAGAAATTCACCGGCGAAGTTTCTCTGACTGGCCAGCCATTCGTTATGGATCCAAGCAAGTCTGTTGCTCAGCTGCTGAAAGAGCACAACGCTGACGTAACTGGCTTCATCCGCTTCGAAGTGGGCGAAGGCATCGAGAAAGTTGAGACTGACTTCGCAGCAGAAGTTGCTGCAATGTCCAAGCAGTCTTAATGATTGAAAAGGAGCCGCCTGAGGGCGGCTTCTTTTTGTCACCCGTCACAGGAAATCAGACAGGCTCCAGTATCGCTGTACTGATTTGCGGCATATCATGTCGCCAGAATTAACCCCCATCTTAATCGTTGACAGTCTCAGGAAAGAAACATGGCTACCAATGCAAAACCCGTGTACAAACGCATTCTGCTTAAGCTGAGTGGCGAAGCGCTGCAGGGATCGGAAGGCTTCGGTATTGACGCAAGCATCCTTGATCGCATGGCACAGGAAATCAAAGAACTGGTCGAACTGGGCATCCAGGTTGGCGTGGTCATTGGCGGTGGCAACCTTTTCCGTGGTGCTGGTCTGGCGAAAGCGGGGATGAACCGCGTTGTGGGCGACCACATGGGTATGCTGGCAACCGTGATGAATGGCCTGGCGATGCGTGATGCGCTCCATCGCGCCTATGTGAACGCCCGCCTGATGTCCGCGATCCCCCTGAATGGCGTATGCGATAATTACAGCTGGGCAGAAGCTATCAGCCTGCTGCGCAACAACCGCGTGGTGATCCTCTCCGCCGGTACGGGTAACCCGTTCTTTACGACCGATTCCGCTGCCTGCCTGCGCGGTATCGAGATCGAAGCTGATGTGGTACTGAAAGCGACCAAAGTCGATGGCGTGTTTACTGCCGACCCGGCAAAAGATCCTTCTGCAACCATGTATGATCAGCTGAGCTACAGCGAAGTGCTGGATAAAGAGCTGAAAGTAATGGATCTTGCCGCCTTCACGCTGGCTCGTGACCACAAACTGCCGATCCGTGTCTTCAACATGAACAAACCTGGCGCACTGCGTCGCGTGGTCATGGGCGAAAAAGAAGGCACTTTGATCACGGAATAATTTCCGTTGACGATAAATACAGGTAAGATTCCGCTTTATTTTGTAGTGGTATCTTACCCGGGCGCGCCTTTGGCGTTGTCATGAATTAAACGCGACTATACTTAGCACACCTGTAGCGCTGTGCTGGCGGATAGTCTGCCTGAGACAAGTTTTCAAGGATTCGTAACGTGATTAACGACATCAGAAAAGATGCTGAAGTACGCATGGAAAAATGCGTAGAAGCGTTCAAAACCCAAATCAGCAAAATCCGTACTGGCCGTGCTTCCCCAAGCCTGCTGGATGGCATCATCGTCGAGTACTACGGTACGCCAACCCCTCTGCGTCAGCTGGCGAGCGTGACGGTAGAAGATACCCGTACGCTGAAAATTAACGTATTCGATCGTTCTATGGGCCCGGCGGTTGAGAAAGCGATCATGGCGTCTGACCTCGGTCTGAACCCAAGCTCTGCGGGTGCTGACATCCGCGTTCCACTGCCACCGCTGACCGAAGAGCGTCGTAAAGACCTGATCAAAGTGGTGCGTGGCGAAGCTGAGCAGGGTCGTGTCTCCGTGCGTAACGTTCGCCGCGACGCGAACGATAAAGTCAAAGCGCTGCTGAAAGAAAAAGAGATCAGTGAAGATGACGATCGTCGTTCCCAGGACGACATTCAGAAAATGACTGACGCTGCCATCAAGAAAATTGATGCGGCGCTGGCAGATAAAGAAGCGGAACTGATGCAGTTCTGATTTCTGTCGTACACTGATAAACGCCGTTCAGAGAGACTTAGGGTCTTGCTGGCGGCGTTTTGCTTTTATCTGGTCTAACTTTTCGGGCATCTCATGAAGCATTTAACACTCCTCGGCTCAACCGGCTCTATCGGTTGCAGTACTCTCGACGTCGTTCGCCATAATCCTGAACTTTACACCGTGACAGCGCTGGTGGCCGGTAAGAATGTGCAGCGAATGGTTGAGCAGTGCCTGGAGTTTACGCCCCGCTATGCGGTGATGGATGACGAAGAGAGCGCGCGCCTGCTCAAAGCACAGCTGCTTGAGAAGGGCAGCCGAACCGAGGTGCTGAGTGGTCAACAGGCGGCCTGCGACATGGCGGCGCTGGATGACGTGGATCAGGTGATGGCGGCCATCGTCGGGGCGGCAGGATTATTGCCGACGCTTGCCGCGATTGATGCCGGTAAGGACGTTCTGCTGGCCAATAAAGAGTCGCTGGTGACCTGCGGACGCCTGTTTATGGAGGCGGTGAAGCAGCGCGGGGCGCGTCTTTTGCCTGTCGACAGCGAGCACAACGCGATTTTTCAGAGTTTACCGCAACCTTTTCAACAGAACCTGGGGTACGCTGACCTGGAGCAGAATGGCGTCGTGTCTATTCTGCTTACCGGGTCTGGTGGCCCGTTCCGTGAAACGCCACTGTCTGAACTGCGTGCCATGACGCCGGATCAGGCGTGCCGTCATCCGAACTGGTCGATGGGGCGTAAAATCTCCGTTGACTCTGCCACCATGATGAACAAAGGTCTGGAATACATTGAAGCGCGCTGGCTGTTCAATGCGTCAGCGAAACAGATGGAAGTACTGATTCACCCACAATCGGTGATTCATTCGATGGTGCGTTATCAGGATGGCAGCGTGCTGGCGCAGTTGGGCGAACCGGATATGCGTACGCCAATTGCCCATTCCATGGCGTGGCCGAATCGAGTGAAGTCCGGCGTGAAGCCGCTTGATTTCTGCAAGCTAAGTTCCCTGACGTTCAGTGAGCCAGACTACGACCGTTACCCTTGTCTGAAGCTTGCGATGACGGCCTTTGACCAGGGGCAGGCGGCGACAACGGCACTGAATGCAGCCAATGAAATTACCGTTGAAGCATTTCTGAATCAGCAAATTCGTTTTACCGATATCGCGGCGTTGAATTTAGCGGTACTGGAGATGATGGATTTGCGCGAACCACAGAGCGTGGAAGAGGTGCTGGCGGTGGATGCGGCTGCGCGTAATATTGCGCGCCAACAGGTGACACGTCTCGCAAGCTGGTGATAAAGCAACCACTAGTCGTCGTGCTATTTGTTAGCGTTGGGCTTCAGTGATATAGTCTGCGCCACCTGATCGCAGGTATTTGACTTTACGTGGTCAGGTGAGCCGTGGTTTGACACGGCTTTTTTATGTATCGGCTTCAGTATTCCTGAGTACCGTTAAATCCTTTTCAGGGACAAAAAACGCGTTATGTTGTCTGCGAATCAACCAATAAGCGAAAACTTGCCAGCGCATGGCTGCCGTCATGTAGCAATCATTATGGATGGCAATGGCCGCTGGGCGAAAAGACAAGGGAAAATACGAGCCTTTGGGCATAAAGCTGGGGCGAAATCTGTTCGCCGCGCCGTTTCTTTTGCCGCCAATAACGGCATTGATGCGTTAACGCTCTATGCTTTTAGCAGTGAAAACTGGAATCGACCACTGCAGGAAGTGACTGCGTTGATGGAATTGTTTGTGTGGGCGCTAGACAGCGAAGTAAAAAGCCTGCACCGCCACAACGTCCGCCTGCGTATCATTGGCGATACCAGTCGTTTTAACTCACGTTTGCAGGAACGGATTCGCAAAGCAGAAGCGCTGACGGAAAATAATACCGGTCTGACGTTGAATATTGCGGCGAATTACGGTGGACGCTGGGATATTATCCAGGGCGTTCGGCGTCTGGCCGAACAGGTTCAGGAAGGGCTGTTGAGACCCGACCAAATTGATGAAGAGGCGCTGAGCAAGCAAATCTGCATGAATGAACAGGCACCTGTGGATTTGGTAATTAGGACAGGGGGGGAACATCGCATAAGTAACTTTTTGATATGGCAAATTGCCTATGCTGAACTTTACTTTACGGATGTTCTTTGGCCCGATTTTGATGAACAAGACTTTGAAGGTGCGCTGCATGCCTTTGCCAATCGAGAGCGTCGTTTCGGCGGCACCGAGCCTGGTGGCGATAACGCCTGATGGGGGTAGCTTTTGCTGAAGTATCGCCTGATTTCCGCTTTTGTATTAATACCCATTGTCATTGCGGCGCTGTTTTTACTGCCCCCGGTGGGATTCGCTATTGTTACGCTGGTGGTGTGCATGCTCGCCGCGTGGGAATGGGGACAGTTTAGCGGCTTTACCTCGCGCACGCAGCGAGTATGGCTTGCGGTACTGTGTGGCTTTATCCTGGCCATAATGCTGTTTACGTTGCCTGAATATCATCATGATATTCATCAGCCACTGGTGGCCGGTTCCTTGTGGATATCGTTGGCCTGGTGGGTGGCCGCGCTGTTGCTGGTGCTGTTTTATCCCGGCTCCGCGGCGTTATGGCGTCATTCAAAAGTGCTGCGACTGATTTTTGGTTTGCTCACCATTATTCCTTTTTTCTGGGGTATGGTTGCGCTGCGCGCCTGGCACTACGACGAAAACCACTACAGCGGTGCGATCTGGCTGCTTTATGTGATGATTCTCGTCTGGGGGGCTGACTCCGGGGCCTATATGTTTGGTAAACTGTTTGGCAAACATAAGCTGGCGCCGAAGGTTTCTCCGGGCAAAACCTGGCAAGGATTCATCGGCGGTTTGTTTACGGCCGCGATCATATCCTGGGGCTACGGCGTCTGGGCGAATCTTGAAGTGGCACCGTCAATACTGCTGGTGTGCTCGATTTTTGCTGCGCTTGCCTCCGTGCTCGGTGATTTAACCGAAAGTATGTTCAAGCGTGAAGCAGGGATTAAGGACAGTGGACACCTGATTCCAGGGCATGGCGGTATACTGGATCGCATTGATAGCCTGACAGCGGCTGTTCCCGTGTTTGCGTGTTTGCTTTTACTGGTATTCGGGACGATTTAACGGAAGGTTTTATGCTGAGCATTCTCTGGAATCTGGCGGCGTTCATAGTTGCACTGGGTGTACTGATTACCGTGCATGAATTTGGCCATTTCTGGGTTGCTCGCCGCTGTGGTGTGCGCGTAGAGCGGTTTTCCATCGGTTTTGGTAAATCACTCTGGACGCGCACCGATCGCCACGGCACGGAATTTGTCATCGCCCTTATCCCGCTGGGCGGCTACGTCAAAATGCTCGACGAACGCGTCGAGCCTGTCGCGCCTGAGCTGCGACATAGCGCATTCAACAATAAAACCGTTGGACAACGCGCCGCCATCATCGCTGCCGGACCGGTAGCCAACTTCATCTTTGCGATTTTCGCTTACTGGCTGGTGTTTATCATCGGCGTCCCTGGCGTACGTCCGGTGGTCGGTGAAATTGCCCCCAACTCCATCGCGGCGAGTGCGCAAATTACATCCGGGATGGAACTTAAAGCGATTGATGGTATCGAAACCCCTGATTGGGATGCCGTGCGACTGCAGTTGGTTGCTAAAATTGGCGATCCGCAGACCACCATCAGCGTATCGCCGTTTGGGTCAGACGCCCGTCAGGACAAAGTGCTCGATTTACGTCACTGGCGTTTCGAGCCGGACAAAGAGGATCCCGTCGCTGCGCTGGGCATTCGTCCACGCGGCGCACAGATCGAGCCGGTATTAGCCGAAGTCCAGGCCAACTCGGCGGCGAGCAAAGCGGGTTTGCAAGCAGGCGACAGGATCGTTAAAGTCGATGGTCAACCATTAACAGAGTGGATGACCTTTGTTACTCTGGTGCGCGATAATCCGGGTACGTCTCTCGCGCTGGAAGTTGAAAGGCAGGGCAGTCCGCTTTCGCTGACGCTGATCCCGGATACGAAGTCGGTCGGCAAGAAGGCAGAAGGGTTTGCAGGCGTTGTGCCAAAAGTGATCCCGCTGCCAGATGAGTACAAGACAATACGCCAGTATGGGCCGTTCAGCGCCATCCTTGAAGCCACGGATAAAACATGGCAACTGATGAAGCTGACGGTCAACATGTTGGGGAAATTGATAACCGGTGATGTGAAACTGAACAACCTCAGTGGGCCAATTTCGATTGCTCAGGGGGCTGGGATGTCAGCGGAATTCGGGGTGATTTACTATCTCATGTTCCTCGCGCTCATTAGCGTGAACCTTGGGATAATCAACCTGTTCCCGCTTCCCGTTTTAGACGGGGGTCATCTGCTGTTTTTAGCGATTGAAAAGCTAAAAGGCGGACCGGTATCCGAGCGAGTTCAAGACTTTAGTTATCGCATTGGCTCGATTTTGCTGGTGCTGTTAATGGGGCTTGCACTTTTCAATGATTTCTCTCGGTTGTAAGAGAGTTAGTTAGGAAGAACGCATAATAACGATGGCGATGAAAAAGTTGCTCATAGCGTCGCTGCTGTTTAGCAGCGCCACCGTATACGGTGCTGACGGGTTCGTAGTGAAAGACATTCATTTCGAAGGCCTTCAGCGTGTCGCCGTTGGTGCGGCCCTCCTCAGTATGCCTGTGCGCCCCGGCGATACGGTTAATGATGATGATATCAGTAACACCATCCGTGCTCTGTTTGCCACCGGCAACTTCGAGGATGTCCGCGTCCTGCGCGATGGTGATACGCTGCTGGTACAGGTAAAAGAACGTCCAACGATCGCCAGTATCACTTTCTCCGGCAACAAGTCGGTGAAAGATGACATGCTCAAGCAAAACCTTGAAGCATCCGGTGTTCGTGTGGGGGAGTCTCTGGACCGCACAACCCTTTCAGACATTGAAAAAGGTCTGGAAGACTTCTACTACAGCGTCGGTAAATACAGCGCCAGCGTGAAAGCGGTTGTTACTCCGCTGCCACGTAACCGTGTTGACCTGAAGCTGGTCTTCCAGGAAGGTGTTTCTGCGAAGATCCAGCAGATCAACATTGTCGGCAACCACGCGTTCAGCACCGACGAACTGATCTCCACCTTCCAGCTGCGCGATGAAGTGCCGTGGTGGAACGTGGTAGGCGATCGTAAATACCAGAAACAGAAACTGGCGGGCGACCTTGAAACCCTGCGCAGCTACTATCTGGATCGTGGTTACGCGCGTTTCAATATCGACTCGACTCAGGTGAGTCTGACGCCGGACAAGAAAGGCATCTACATTACGATCAACATCACGGAAGGCGATCAGTACAAGCTTTCGGGTGTTGAGGTAAGTGGTAACCTGGCGGGGCATTCTGCTGAAATCGAATCGCTGACCAAAATTCAGCCAGGCGATCTCTATAGCGGTTCCAAGGTCACCAAAATGGAAGACAGCATTAAGAAGCTGCTCGGCCGCTATGGTTATGCCTATCCGCGCGTACAGACTCAGCCGGAAATCAATGACGCGGATAAAACCGTTAAGCTGCACGTGAATGTTGACGCGGGTAACCGTTTCTACGTGCGTAAGATCCGCTTCGTCGGTAACGACACCTCCAAAGACTCCGTTCTGCGTCGCGAAATGCGTCAGATGGAAGGCGCATGGTTAGGTAGCGATCTCGTTGATCAGGGTAAAGAGCGTCTGAACCGTCTGGGCTATTTTGAAACGGTGGACACCGACACCCAGCGCGTACCGGGCAGCCCGGATCAGGTTGATGTCGTTTATAAAGTGAAAGAGCGTAACACCGGTAGCTTCAACTTCGGTGTGGGCTACGGTACCGAAAGCGGCGTCAGCTTCCAGGTCGGCGTGCAGCAGGATAACTGGCTGGGTACGGGTTACTCTGTTGGTATTAACGGTACCAAAAACGACTACCAGACCTACTCTGAGTTCTCTGTAACGAACCCATACTTCACCGTTGACGGTGTGAGCCTGGGCGGTCGTATCTTCTATAACGACTTTAAAGCAGACGATGCGGATCTGTCCTCGTACACCAACAAGAGTTACGGTGTGGACGGTACGCTTGGCTTCCCGATCAACGAATACAACACCTTGCGTGCGGGCTTAGGTTACGTGCATAACGACCTGTCCAATATGCAACCGCAGGTGGCGATGTGGCGTTATCTGGATTCTATTGGCCAGTCGGCTAGCAAAAACAGCGATAACAACGGTTTCGCGGCGGATGACTTCACCTTCAACTACGGCTGGACCTATAACCGTCTCGACCGTGGCTACTTCCCAACCGAAGGTTCTCGCGTCAACCTGAACGGTAAAGTCACCGTGCCGGGCTCCGATAACGAGTTCTATAAGGTGACGCTGGATACCGCATCCTACTTCCCGATCGATGACGATCATAAGTGGGTGGTTCTGGGTCGGACCCGCTGGGGCTATGGTGATGGTTTAGGCGGCAAAGAACTGCCGTTCTATGAAAACTTCTATGCCGGTGGTTCGAGCACCGTTCGTGGTTTCCAGTCCAACAACATTGGTCCGAAAGCGGTCTATTACGGCGGGAACGACAAAGATAACTGCGATAAGTCCTCCTCATCTGAAGTCTGTAGTTCTGACGATGCGGTGGGCGGTAACGCGATGGCCGTTGCCAGCCTGGAGTTCATCACTCCAACGCCGTTTATCAGCGATAAATACGCGAACTCCGTCCGTACGTCCTTCTTCTGGGATGCGGGCACGGTGTGGGATACCAACTGGCAGAATACGGCCCAGATGCGTGCGGCAGGTGTTCCTGACTACAGCGATCCGAGCAATATTCGCATGTCTGCCGGTATCGCATTACAATGGATGTCACCGCTGGGGCCGTTGGTCTTCTCTTACGCCCAGCCGTTTAAGAAATATGATGGAGATAAGTCGGAGCAATTCCAGTTTAACATTGGTAAAACCTGGTAATAATCCGCAGCAAAGGAATGCGTTGGCAGTGTAGCGCTGACAACTGGCGATCGGTAACACGGTCGCCTTGCCACGCAAAGAACGGTACCTTCTGGTGCCAATGGGATGGTAAGGAGTTAATTGTGAAAAAGTGGTTATTAGCTGCAGGTCTCGGTTTAGCGATGGCAACTTCTGCTCAGGCAGCAGACAAAATTGCAATCGTCAACATGGGTAATTTGTTCCAGCAGGTTGCACAGAAAACAGGTGTTTCTGCGACTCTGGAAAACGAATTCAAAGGCCGTGCAAGCGAACTGCAGGGTATGGAAAACGATCTTCAGTCCAAAATGCAGCGTCTGCAGCGTGATGGTTCTACCATGAAAGCAAGCGACCGCAGCAAGCTGGAAAAAGACGTAATGGCTCAGCGCCAGACGTTCTCCCAGAAAGCGCAGGCTTTCGAGCAGGATCGTCAGCGTCGTTCTAACGAAGAACGCGGCAAGCTGGTGACTCGCATTCAGACCGCTGTTAAAGCAGTGGCTGCCGATCAGAGCATCGATCTGGTTGTTGATGCGAACGCCGTTGCTTTCAACAGCAAAGATGTTAAAGACATCACTGCTGATGTTCTGAAACAGGTTAAATAAGTAATGCCTTCAATTCGACTGGCTGATTTAGCTCAGCAGTTGGATGCAGAATTACACGGTGATGGCGATATCGTCATCACCGCTGTTGCGTCCATGCAATCTGCTAAAGCTGGCACGATTACCTTCATGGTAAGCCCTAAGTACCGTGAGCAACTGGCTCAATGCCAGGCGTCAGCTGTTGTTCTGACGCAGGACGATCTTCCATTTGCCACTGTAAGCGCGCTGGTAGTGAAAAACCCCTACCTGACGTATGCACGCATGGCTCAAATTCTTGATACCACGCCGCAACCGGCCCAGAACATTGCTGCCAGCGCAGCGATTGATGAGACGGCCAGGCTGGGTAACAACGTCGCCGTTGGGGCGAATGCGGTTATCGAATCCGGCGTTGTGCTGGGCGATAACGTCGTCATTGGCCCAGGCTGCTTCGTTGGGAAAAATACGAAAATCGGCGCGGGGACCCGTTTGTGGGCCAATGTGTCCGTTTATCATGACGTGGAAATTGGCGAAAACTGCCTCGTTCAGTCCAGCACCGTGATTGGTTCTGATGGCTTTGGTTACGCTAACGATCGCGGTAACTGGGTGAAGATCCCGCAGCTTGGTCGCGTCATTATTGGCGATCGCGTGGAGATCGGCGCCTGTACCACCATTGACCGTGGCGCGCTTGACGACACGATCATTGGCAATGGTGTTATCATCGATAACCAGTGCCAGATTGCGCATAACGTTGTGATTGGCGACAATACCGCGGTTGCAGGTGGCGTCATCATGGCGGGCAGCCTGAAAATTGGCCGTTATTGCATGATTGGCGGTGCGAGCGTGATTAATGGCCATATGGAAATTTGCGACAAGGTGACCGTGACGGGAATGGGCATGGTAATGCGTCCTATCACTGAACCTGGCGTCTATTCCTCCGGCATTCCGCTTCAGCCCAACAAGGTATGGCGTAAAACAGCAGCTCTGGTGATGAACATTGATGATATGAGCAAGCGCCTCAAGTCCCTTGAGCGTAAGATCGATCAACAAGACTAAGCGCCATCCGTTGAACGCTATTTTTCCCGGCCTGTCGGCTTTCTAATAAACCGGCAGGCCGTGTTATTATTGTTATCAGTACATTTTGACAGGAAGAGTATTTTGACTACTGACACTCATACTCTGCATATTGAAGAGATTTTAGAACTTCTGCCGCACCGCTACCCGTTTCTGCTGGTAGACCGTGTGCTGGATTTTGAAGAAGGTCGTTTTCTGCGCGCAGTGAAAAATGTTTCCGTGAACGAGCCGTTCTTCCAGGGGCACTTCCCTGGTAAGCCTATCTTCCCGGGTGTGTTGATTCTGGAAGCGATGGCTCAGGCTACCGGTATTCTGGCGTTCAAAAGCGTCGGCAAACTGGAGCCAGGTGAGCTGTATTACTTCGCGGGTATTGATGAAGCGCGCTTTAAGCGCCCTGTCGTGCCTGGTGATCAGATGATCATGGAAGTCACTTTTGAAAAAACGCGTCGTGGCCTGACTCGCTTCAAAGGCGTAGCGCTGGTTGACGGCAAAGTTGTTTGCGAAGCGACGATGATGTGTGCTCGTAGCCGGGAGTCCTGATACGTGATTGATAAATCCGCCTTTATTCATCCTACCGCGATTGTGGAAACCGGTGCCATCATTGGTGCTAACGTCCACATTGGCCCGTTTTGTATTGTTGGACCCCATGTCGAAATTGGTGAGGGTACAGTACTGAAATCTCACGTTGTCGTGAATGGTCACACGACCATTGGCTGCAATAATGAGATCTATCAGTTCGCCTCCATCGGCGAAGTTAACCAGGATCTGAAATATGCTGGTGAGTCGACCCGTCTGGAAATTGGCGATCGTAACCGTATTCGCGAAAGCGTCACCATTCATCGTGGAACAGTACAGGGTGGTGGGTTGACGAAGGTGGGCAGCGATAACCTGTTTATGGTGAATGCGCATATCGCGCACGACTGTACCGTGGGTGACCGCTGTATTCTTGCCAACAACGCCACGCTGGCAGGACACGTATCGGTTGATGACTTCGCCATCATTGGTGGCATGACCGCAGTCCATCAGTTCTGCATCATTGGTGCGCACGTGATGGTCGGTGGATGCTCCGGTGTGGCGCAGGACGTCCCACCGTATGTGATTGCGCAGGGCAACCATGCCACGCCGTTTGGCGTGAACATCGAAGGCCTCAAGCGTCGTGGCTTTAGTCGCGAAGCGATTACTGCCATCCGCAACGCGTACAAACTGCTGTACCGCAGCGGTAAAACGCTGGAAGAGGCGAAGCCGGAAATTGCCGAACTGGCGAAAAAGCACCCGGAAGTGGACGCGTTCATGGAGTTCTTTGACCGTTCAACAAGGGGTCTGATTCGTTAATGGTCGACAGTCGTCCGCTTACGATAGCCCTGGTCGCCGGAGAAACCTCCGGCGATATTCTTGGTGCAGGTCTCATCCGTGCGCTTAAGGCGCGTGTACCCAATGCTCGCTTTGTCGGCGTTGCTGGCCCGCTGATGCAGGCCGAAGGCTGTGAAGCCTGGTACGAAATGGAAGAGCTGGCCGTGATGGGTATCGTTGAGGTGCTGGGACGGCTGCGCCGTTTGCTGCACATTCGTGCCGATCTCACCCGCCGCTTTACCGAACTCAAACCCGATGTGTTTGTCGGTATCGATGCACCTGATTTCAATATTACCCTCGAAGGGAATCTGAAAAAGCAGGGTATTAAAACCATTCACTACGTTAGTCCGTCCGTCTGGGCGTGGCGACAGAAACGCGTTTTCAAAATCGGACGGTCCACCCACCTGGTGCTGGCTTTCCTGCCTTTCGAAAAAGCGTTTTACGACAGATTTAATGTTCCGTGCCGTTTTATCGGTCATACCATGGCGGATGCGATGCCACTGGATCCGGATAAAAACGCGGCGCGCGACGTGCTGGGCATCCCCCATGATGTGCACTGTCTGGCCTTGCTGCCCGGCAGCCGTGGCGCAGAAGTGGAGATGCTGAGTGCTGATTTCCTCAAGACAGCGCAAATTCTTCGCCAGACGTACCCCGATCTCGAAGTGGTCGTGCCGCTGGTGAATGCCAAACGCCGCGAGCAGTTTGAGCGCATCAAAGCAGACGTCGCCCCAGATCTTCACGTCCGTCTTCTGGACGGGCAAGGGCGGGAAGCAATGTATGCGAGCGATGCCGCACTGCTGGCCTCCGGCACGGCGGCGCTGGAGTGTATGCTGGCGAAATGCCCGATGGTGGTCGGTTATCGCATGAAGCCGTTTACCTTCTGGCTGGCAAAACGTCTGGTGAAAACGGATTATGTCTCCCTGCCAAACCTGCTTGCCGGGCGCGAGTTGGTGAAAGAGCTGCTGCAGGATGAGTGCCAGCCGCAGGCGCTTGCGGAGGCGCTGCTGCCGCTGCTGGCCAACGGTAAAACCAGCCACCAGATGCACGATACCTTCCGCGAACTGCATCAACTGATCCGCTGTCATGCTGATGAGCAAGCGGCCGATGCGGTGCTGGAGTTAGCAAAATGATGGAATTTGTTTATCCTCACACCCACCTTGTGGCGGGTGTGGACGAAGTGGGTCGTGGTCCGTTAGTGGGAGCCGTGGTGACCGCTGCGGTGATCCTCGATCCGGCTCGGCCGATCGTCGGGCTGAACGACTCTAAAAAATTGTCTGAAAAGCGCCGGCTGGCGCTGTTTAGTGAGATTCAGGAGAAAGCGCTGGCCTGGAGTCTCGGGCGCGCTGAGCCGCATGAGATAGACGAGCTGAATATTTTGCATGCCACGATGCTGGCGATGCAGCGTGCGGTAGCGGGGCTGAAAATCGCCCCTGAATATGTCCTGATTGACGGCAACCGCTGTCCGGCACTGCCCATGCCTTCAATGGCAGTGGTCAAAGGCGATAGCCGGGTCGCAGAAATTAGCGCAGCTTCTATTATTGCCAAAGTGACACGCGACGCCGAAATGGCCGCGCTCGACCTCACTTACCCTCAGTATGGTTTCGCCCAGCATAAGGGATATCCCACACCTTTCCACCTGGAGAGGCTGGCTGAACATGGCGCAACCGAACACCATCGGCGCAGTTTTGGCCCGGTGAAACGCGCCCTGGGACGGGTGTCCTGAATCATTACGCAAGCAATTAAGTAACGCGGAATCTGAAGATGGCTGAACCACGTTTCGTACACCTGCGGGTGCATAGCGACTACTCCATGATCGATGGGCTGGCGAAGACCGGGCCGCTGGTAAAAAAGGCGGCCTCCCTTGGCATGCCCGCGCTGGCGATCACCGATTTTACCAACCTGTGTGGCCTGGTGAAGTTCTACGGAACGGCGCACGGCGCGGGGATGAAGCCCATCGTCGGTGCAGATTTTCATGTGCAGAGCGATCTCATCGGCGATGAAATGACGCAAATCTCCGTGCTGGCGATGAACAACACGGGTTATCAAAACCTCACCCTGCTTATCTCAAAAGCCTATCAGCGCGGCTATGGCGCGCTGGGGCCGTGGATCGACCGTGACTGGCTGGCCGAGCTGAACGAAGGGCTACTGCTGATCTCGGGTGGCCGTATGGGTGACGTCGGCAAATGTCTGCTGCGCGGCAATAGTGCGCTAGTGGATCAATGCGTCTCGTTCTATGAAGAATATTTCCCGAATCGTTATTACCTGGAGTTGATCCGTACCGGCCGTCAGGATGAAGAGAGCTATCTTCATGCCGCGGTGGCGCTCGCAGAAGAGCGCGGGTTGCCCGTGGTGGCCACCAACGACGTGCGGTTCCTTGAGGCGGGTGATTTCGACGCGCATGAGATTCGCGTGGCGATCCACGATGGTTTCACCCTCGACGATCCGAAGCGGCCGCGTAATTACTCCGCACAACAGTACATGCGCAGCGAGGAGGAGATGTGTGAGCTCTTCTCCGATATCCCCGAAGCGCTGGAAAACAGCGTAGAGATTGCCAAGCGCTGCAACGTCACCGTCCGCCTCGGCGAATACTTCCTGCCGCAATTCCCGACGGGAGACATGACCACGGAAGATTTCCTGGTCGCGAAATCAAAAGAAGGTCTGGAAGAGCGTCTGGAATTCCTGTTCCCGGATGAAGAAGAGCGTAAAAAGCGTCGCCCTGAATATGACGAACGCCTGGACATTGAACTCCAGGTGATCAACCAGATGGGCTTCCCGGGCTACTTCCTGATCGTTATGGAGTTTATCCAGTGGTCGAAGGATAACGGCGTGCCGGTCGGACCGGGGCGTGGCTCCGGTGCAGGTTCGCTGGTGGCATATGCGCTGAAAATTACCGACCTCGATCCGCTGGAATTCGACCTGCTGTTCGAACGTTTCCTCAACCCGGAACGTGTCTCGATGCCCGACTTCGACGTCGACTTCTGCATGGAGAAACGCGACCAGGTGATTGAGCACGTGGCCGATATGTACGGCCGTGATGCGGTATCGCAGATCATTACGTTCGGTACGATGGCGGCGAAAGCGGTTATCCGTGACGTGGGCCGCGTGCTGGGCCACCCGTACGGGTTTGTCGATCGCATCTCTAAACTGGTGCCGCCCGATCCGGGCATGACGCTGGCAAAAGCCTTTGAGGCTGAACCGCAGCTGCCGGAAATCTACGAAGCGGACGAAGAAGTCAAAGCGCTGATCGACATGGCGCGCAAGCTGGAAGGCGTCACGCGTAACGCCGGTAAGCATGCAGGGGGCGTGGTTATCGCCCCGACTAAAATTACGGATTTTGCACCGCTTTACTGCGATGAAGCGGGCCAACACCCGGTTACCCAGTTTGACAAGAACGACGTAGAATACGCCGGGCTGGTAAAGTTCGACTTCCTTGGCCTGCGTACGTTGACCATCATTAACTGGGCGCTGGAGATGATCAACGCCCGTCGCGAGAAGAACGGCGAGCCGCCGTTGGATATCGCGGCCATCCCGCTGGATGACAAGAAAAGTTTCGACATGCTGCAGCGCTCGGAGACCACCGCCGTCTTCCAGCTTGAATCCCGCGGCATGAAAGATCTGATTAAGCGTCTGCAGCCCGACTGCTTCGAAGATATGATCGCACTGGTTGCCCTGTTCCGTCCGGGCCCGCTGCAGTCAGGAATGGTAGATAACTTTATCGACCGTAAGCACGGGCGCGAAGAGATTTCCTACCCGGACGTTCAGTGGCAGCACGAAAGCCTGAAGCCGGTGCTGGAGCCCACCTACGGCATCATCCTGTACCAGGAACAGGTGATGCAGATCGCCCAGGTGCTTTCCGGCTATACCCTCGGCGGCGCGGACATGCTGCGTCGTGCTATGGGTAAGAAAAAGCCGGAAGAGATGGCCAAGCAGCGCTCCATCTTTGAAGATGGTGCGAAGAAAAACGGTGTTGACGGCGAACTGGCGATGAAAATCTTCGACCTGGTGGAGAAATTCGCCGGGTACGGATTTAACAAATCCCACTCCGCCGCCTATGCTTTGGTGTCGTATCAAACGCTGTGGCTGAAGGCCCACTATCCTGCTGAGTTTATGGCTGCGGTAATGACCGCGGATATGGACAACACCGAGAAGGTGGTGGGGCTGGTGGATGAGTGCTGGCGCATGGGGCTGAAGATCCTGCCGCCGGATATCAACTCGGGTCTTTATCATTTCCACGTCAACGACGACGGGGAGATCGTTTACGGGATTGGCGCGATCAAGGGCGTAGGTGAGGGGCCGATCGAGGCGATCATCGAAGCGCGCAACAACGGCGGCTATTTCCGCGAGCTGTTCGATCTTTGCGCCCGTACCGATACCAAAAAACTGAACCGCCGCGTGCTGGAAAAACTGATCATGTCCGGCGCGTTCGACAGGCTGGGGCCGCACCGCGCCGCGCTAATGAACTCGCTGGGCGACGCCCTGAAAGCGGCGGATCAGCACGCGAAAGCGGAAGCCATTGGCCAGGCGGATATGTTCGGGGTGCTGGCGGAAGAGCCGGAGCAGATTGAACAGTCGTATTCCAACTGCCAGCCGTGGCCAGAACAGGTGGTGCTGGACGGCGAGCGTGAAACGTTAGGCTTGTACCTGACGGGTCACCCGATCAACCAGTACATTAAAGAAATTGAGCGCTATGTCGGCGGCCACAGGCTAAAAGACATGCATCCGACAGAACGTGGTAAAATCACCACGGCTGCGGGGCTCGTGATTGCTGCAAGGGTTATGGTCACCAAGCGCGGCAATCGTATCGGCATCTGTACGTTGGATGACCGTTCCGGGCGTCTGGAGGTGATGCTGTTCACCGACGCGCTGGATAAATACCAGCAATTGCTGGAAAAAGACCGCATACTTATCGTCAGCGGACAGGTCAGCTTTGATGACTTCAGTGGGGGGCTTAAAATGACCGCCCGCGAAGTGATGGACATTGACGAAGCCCGGGAAAAATATGCTCGCGGGCTTGCTATCTCGCTGACGGACAGGCAAATTGATGACCAGCTTTTAAACCGACTCCGTCAGTCTCTGGAACCCCACCGCTCGGGGACAATTCCAGTACATCTCTACTATCAGAGGGCGGATGCACGTGCGCGGTTGCGCTTTGGTGCAACGTGGCGTGTCTCTCCGAGCGATCGTTTACTGAACGATCTCCGTGGCCTCATTGGTTCGGAGCAGGTGGAACTGGAGTTTGACTAATACAGGAATACTATGAGTCTGAATTTCCTTGATTTCGAACAGCCGATTGCTGAGCTGGAAGCGAAAATCGATTCTCTGACAGCGGTAAGCCGTCAGGATGAAAAACTGGATATTAACATCGACGAAGAAGTGCATCGTCTGCGCGAGAAAAGCGTAGAGCTGACGCGCAAAATCTTTGCCGATCTCGGCGCATGGCAGGTGGCCCAGCTGGCTCGCCATCCACAGCGTCCGTACACCCTGGATTATGTCCGCCTGGCGTTTGACGAATTTGACGAACTGGCAGGCGATCGCGCATACGCTGACGACAAAGCTATCGTAGGTGGTATCGCGCGTCTGGACGGACGCCCGGTGATGATCATTGGTCATCAGAAAGGTCGTGAAACCAAAGAGAAAATCCGTCGTAACTTCGGTATGCCAGCCCCAGAAGGCTACCGTAAAGCCCTGCGTCTGATGGAGATGGCTGAGCGTTTTAATATGCCTATCATCACCTTCATCGACACGCCGGGTGCCTACCCTGGCGTGGGCGCGGAAGAGCGCGGTCAGTCTGAAGCCATCGCGCGCAACCTGCGCGAGATGTCTCGTCTGAAGGTGCCGGTCATCTGTACCGTTATCGGTGAAGGGGGTTCCGGTGGCGCGCTGGCGATTGGCGTGGGTGATAAAGTGAATATGCTGCAGTACAGCACCTATTCCGTTATCTCCCCGGAAGGCTGTGCATCCATTCTGTGGAAAAGTGCCGACAAAGCACCTCTGGCTGCCGAAGCGATGGGCATCATTGCGCCACGTCTGAAAGAGCTTAAGCTGATCGATTCCATCATCCCGGAACCGCTGGGTGGTGCACATCGTAAGCCGGAAGTGATGGCCGCGTCCCTGAAAGCGCAGCTGCTGGCCGATCTGGCAGACCTGGACGTGCTGAGCAAAGAAGATCTGCTCAACCGCCGTTACCAGCGTCTGATGACTTACGGCTACGCGTAAGCTTCACAATTATCTGAAAAGCCGCACAATGTTGCGGCTTTTTTTATACCTGCGGTTTAGCCGGACTATGCTTAGCTAATGTTTTTTAAGGAGGAAGCCCATGAATATCATTGCCGTTATGGGGCCACACGGCGTCTTTTATAAAGATGAGCCGATTAAGGAGCTGGAGCAAGCCCTGCAGTCGCGCGGGTATCAGCTAATCTGGCCGCACAACAGTGCCGATCTGCTGAAGTTCATCGAGCATAACCCGCGTATCTGCGGCGTGATCTTCGACTGGGATGAATATGACCTCGAACTGTGCAGCGATATCAACAAGCTGAACGAATATCTCCCGCTGTACGCCTTTATTAATACCCACTCAACCATGGACGTCAGCGCCAATGATATGCGTATGGCGCTGTGGTTCTTTGAATATTCACTCGGCGTGGCGGAAGACATTGCGACCCGCATTCAGCAGTACACGAATGAATATCTCGATAACATTACGCCACCGTTTACCCGGGCGCTCTTCACCTACGTGAAAGAGGGGAAATATACCTTCTGTACGCCAGGGCATATGGCGGGAACGGCCTACCAAAAAAGCCCGGTGGGCTGCCTGTTCTATGATTTCTTCGGTGGCAACACGCTGAAAGCGGACGTGTCCATTTCAGTCACCGAACTAGGCTCGCTGCTGGATCATACCGGCCCGCATCTGGAAGCTGAAGAGTATATCGCCCGCACCTTTGGGGCCGAGCAGAGCTATATGGTGACCAACGGCACCTCGACCTCGAACAAAATCGTCGGGATGTACGCCGCGCCTGCGGGCAGTACCCTGCTGATTGACCGTAACTGCCATAAGTCGCTGGCGCACCTACTGATGATGAGCGACGTCGTACCGCTCTGGCTGTCACCCACGCGTAACGCGCTCGGTATTCTTGGCGGCATTCCGCGCCGGGAGTTCACGCATGAAGCCATTGAAAGCAAGGTTGCGGCAGTGCCCGGCGCAGGCTGGCCTGTCCATGCGGTGATCACCAACTCGACCTATGACGGTCTGCTGTACAACACGAACTGGATCAAAAAGACGCTGGATGTGCCGTCGATCCACTTCGATTCCGCGTGGGTACCGTACACCAATTTCCACCCGATTTACGCGGGTAAGAGCGGCATGAGCGGTGAGCGCGTGCCGGGTAAAGTGTTCTTCGAAACGCAGTCGACGCACAAAATGCTGGCGGCGTTTTCCCAGGCTTCGCTGATTCACATCAAAGGCGAGTACGATGAAGAGACCTTTAACGAAGCCTTTATGATGCATACCACCACCTCACCGAGCTATCCGCTGGTGGCGTCTATCGAAACGGCCGCGGCGATGCTGCGCGGCAATCCGGGCAAACGTCTCATCAACCGTTCGGTGGAGCGTGCGCTGCATTTCCGCAAAGAGGTTCAGCGGCTGAAAGAGGAAGCCGACGGCTGGTTCTTTGATATCTGGCAGCCGGAAGAGATTGATGAGGCGGAGTGCTGGCCCGTCTCGCCCGGCGAAGACTGGCATGGTTTTCGGGATGCCGATAGCGACCATATGTTCCTCGACCCGGTAAAAGTGACGATCCTGACGCCGGGTATGGATGAGCAGGGCAAGATGAGCGAGGAAGGGATCCCGGCCGCGCTGGTGGCGAAATTCCTTGATGAACGCGGCGTGGTGGTGGAGAAAACAGGCCCCTATAATTTGCTGTTCCTGTTCAGTATTGGTATTGATAAAACCCGGGCGATGGGGCTGTTGCGCGGTCTGATGGAGTTCAAGCGCGCCTACGATCTCAACCTGCGGGTGAAGAACATGCTGCCGGATCTCTATGCGGAGGATCCCGACTTCTACCGTAATATGCGCATTCAGGATCTGGCTCAGGGGATCCACAGGCTGATCCGTCAGCACGATCTGCCGCGTCTCATGCTTCAGGCGTTTGATGTGTTGCCGGAGATGAAGTTTACCCCGCACAAGGCGTGGCAGCGCCAGGTGAGGGGGGAGGTCGAAACCGTCGAACTGGAAAATCTGGTTGGACGCGTATCGGCCAACATGATCCTGCCTTACCCGCCGGGCGTACCGCTTCTGATGCCAGGAGAGATGATTACCGAGGAGAGTCGGGCGGTGCTCGATTTCCTGCTGATGCTCTGTTCGGTAGGGCGTCACTACCCCGGTTTTGAGACGGATATCCACGGTGCGAAGCGCGACGAAAACGGCGTTTACTGGGTGCGAGTCCTAAAATAAGGGTGACCGCTTGCATGGTGCGGGTTTTCGGTTGTAACGTTCAGGCATCATAAAAAGGAGAAGCTATGCTGGGTTTAAAACAGGTTCATCATATTGCGATCATTGCGACCGATTACGCGAAGAGTAAGGCCTTCTACTGCGACATTCTCGGCTTTACGCTGTTGAGCGAGGCGTACCGCGAGGAGCGCGACTCCTGGAAGGGCGATCTGGCGTTAAACGGGCAGTATGTGATTGAACTGTTCTCTTTTCCTTTTCCGCCTGCACGTCCGTCCCGCCCGGAAGCCTGCGGCCTGCGCCATCTTGCCTTCAGCGTCGATGACCTGGATAGCGCAGTCAAACATCTGGAAGCGCACGGCGTGACGTGTGAAGCAATCCGCGTCGATCCGTTCACCGACAAGCGCTTTACCTTTTTCAACGACCCGGACGGCCTGCCGCTGGAGCTTTATCAGCAGTAATCTTCGTCCTGTGTGATAATGCCCGCTCAGTTCGGGCATTTTTTATGTGTAATTCCCTATGACCTTACCCGCTATCGCACACGCCGTTTCACCGTACCGCCAGCTGCTGGTGGGGTTTAGCGGTGGCCTGGATTCCACCGTTCTGCTCCATCGTCTTAAGCGTTGGCGCGACCAGGAGCCTGACGTCCAGCTGCGGGCGATACATGTTCATCACGGATTAAGTCCTCACGCAGAGGAGTGGGTGGCGCACTGCGAAGCCTTGTGTGCGGCATGGGCGATCCCGCTCCTCGTCGAGCGCGTCACGCTGGTAGAGGAAGGGCTGGGTATTGAGGCGCAGGCGCGTAAAGCCCGCTATGCCGCCTTTGCCGGGGCATTGCGTACAGGAGAAGCCCTGGTCACGGCCCAGCACCTGGACGATCAGTGTGAAACCTTTCTGCTGGCGCTTAAGCGGGGAAGCGGACCGGCGGGGCTTTCTGCCATGCCGGCGCGTTCGGCATTTGCCGGCACAACGTTACTGCGTCCGCTGCTTGGCGAGACGCGCGCCTCGCTTGAAGCCTGGGCGCGAGAACATCAGCTGAGCTGGATTGAAGATGAGAGCAACCAGGATGACGGGTATGATCGTAACTTTCTGCGTCTGCGCGTCCTCCCGCTATTGAGCGAGCGCTGGCCGCATTTCGCCGACGCGACGGCAAGAAGCGCTATGCTGTGTGCCGAACAGGAAACGCTGCTGGACGAGCTATTGAGTGACGAGCTGACTGAACTGATTTCTAAAGACGGGGCGCTGGCGATTGCACCGCTGACAGCGATGAGCCCGGTACGTCGCGCCGCGCTGCTACGACGCTGGCTGGCCTCTCATTACGCTGCGATGCCGTCGCGGGCGATGCTGAGCCGTATCTGGGACGAGGTTGCCCTGGCGCGGGACGATGCTTCCCCGCGCGTCCACCTGAACGGTTTTGACGTAAGACGCTATAAAGGGGAACTCTGGTGGGTAAAATCAACGCCCTGCCTGACCGATGTGGTGCTTGACTGGCTTTCTCCTGAGCTTCCGCTGATATTGCCCGCTGAGGCAGGACGTGTCTCCCTCATACCGTCTGGTCATGTGCGGCTGCCGAAGCCCGGTGAACCGGTAACGGTACGCTTTAAGGCTGGCGGCATGCTGCATATTGTCGGGCGCAACGGGGGACGCAAGCTGAAGAAAATCTGGCAGGAGTGCAACGTACCGCCGTGGCTGCGCGACTCCACGCCGCTGCTGTTCTATGGTGAAACGTTGATTGCTGCGGCAGGGGTTTTCATCACGGAAGCGGGATGGGCGGAAGACGGGGTCAGGTTTGAGTGGCAGAAAGCGTAACGGGCAGCCTGGCTGCCCGTTAGTGTCATCAGGATTCGCTCACCACGACGGTGCCGATTTGCGGGTGGCTGAAGCTGGCTATTTTATCCAGACGCAGCTCACGCGTCGCACCGGCATCTTCCACTATCAGGTATTCCACGTTCTTACGTGAAACCAGATCGTTGGCTTTCGCCTTCAACACTTCGCCATCTTTTAGCTCCAGCGTCAGTAATAAATGATGCTGGCAGGCGAGTTCGAGGTTGTCATAGTCATCACAATTGATGGGTTGATAAGTATCATTCATCGACATAATCGCTCACCAGTAAATTCGCCGCAGCATACGCTGCTTTTTCCCTGACCGACTCTGAAAGGCTCTCATCAGAGGCCACTTCATTAAGCACTTTCAATACACAGCCCAACGCGTCCGGGACATACCCCAGATCTCCGCTGGCGATTTCCGCATACCGTTTGCGAATTAACTCACAATAATTATTCACATCCCCTCCCGCCAGCGCACTGACTTACTGTGAGATATCATTAAGCCTACGAAGATAAACTCGGTTTAGCAAGGTGACTATACCATACTCATTTAAGCAATATCAGCGCCTTGATAGCGGTGTATTTATTACCCCGTAACAGCCTTTTGCCGCGGTTTTCGCTACAATGTGCGCCTGATTCGAATGGAGTTCTCTCATGGCGCTGAAAGCGACAATCTATAAAGCAGTGGTCAATGTGGCCGATCTTGATCGCAACCAGTTCCTGGACGCCTCGCTGACGCTGGCACGCCACCCCTCCGAAACCCAGGAGCGCATGATGCTGCGCCTGCTGGCGTGGATTAAATACGCTGACGAGCGTCTGCAGTTTACCCGTGGGTTAAGTGCAGAAGACGAGCCTGAAGCCTGGCTGCGCAACGATCATCTGGGTATCGATTTGTGGATCGAACTTGGACTGCCGGACGAGCGCAGAATTAAGAAGGCCTGCACCCAGTCCGCTGAAGTGGCCTTATTCGCGTATAATCAGCGTGCTGCAGAGATTTGGTGGCAGCAAAACAAGAGCAAGTGCGGACAGTTTAAAAATCTCACCGTCTGGTATCTGGATGATGAGCAACTGGCGCAGCTGAGCGACTTTGCCAGCCGGACCATGGTGTTGCAGGCGACGATTCAGGACGGTGCCATCTGGCTTTCTGATTCTCAGAATAATCTGGAAATTCATTTAACGGCGTGGCAACCGGCCTCATGATCGTCTTGTCCCGAAACGTCAGCATTCCGGACAACGAGCTGGAGATCACCGCCATCCGTGCTCAGGGGGCCGGTGGGCAGCACGTCAACAAGGCCTCAACGGCTATCCATTTGCGTTTTGACATTCGGGCCTCAAGCCTGCCAGAGTATTATAAAGAAAGTCTGCTTGCTGCCAGCCATCACCTCATCACCAGCGATGGCGTGATGGTGATCAAAGCCCAGGAATACCGCAGCCAGGAGCTCAACCGGGAAGCGGCCATCGCCAGGCTGGTGGCGGTCATCAAAGAATTAACGGCAGTACAAAAAAGCCGCCGGGCAACGCGGCCAACCCGCGCATCGAAAGAGCGTCGGCTGTCCTCGAAGGCCCAAAAATCCACAGTGAAAGCATTACGCGGTAAAGTTCGTCGCCCGACAGAGTGACGAAAGGGAACACAAATTTCATAAGGAATTCATTGTGAAAAAAGCATTATGGTCAGCGCTGGCAGTGAGTACGCTGTTTGCGCTTTTCGGGTGTAACAACCGTTCAGAAACGCAGGTTTTGCAACCCACGCAAACGGAAGAATTAAAACCAATGCAGCAGAGCTGGCGCGGCGTATTACCTTGCGCGGACTGTGAAGGCATTGAAACGTCCCTGTTCCTGCAAAAAGACGGCACCTGGGTGATGAATCAGCGCTATCAGGGCGGGAAAGAGCCTTCTTCTTTTGCGACTTATGGAACATGGGCGCGTACGGCGGAGAAACTTGTCCTCACCGATACCTCCGGCGAGAAAACCTGGTTCCGCCCTAAAGGTGACAGCATGGAGATGCTCGACCGAGAAGGTAATCCTATTGAATCCCAGTTCAACTACACTCTGGCACCGGTGAAAGCGGCTCTGCCCGCGACGCCGATGGCAATGCGCGGGATGTACTTCTATATGGCGGATGCGGCGATCTTTACCGACTGCGCAACCGGCAAGAAGCTCAGCGTGGCAAACAATGCCCAGCTTGAACGCGATTACGCTGTGGCGCGCGGCAATGACAGCAAGCCGATATTGCTGACGGTGGACGGTCACTTTACGCTGGAGCCAAACCCGGATAGTGGAGAGATGGTGAAAACGCTGGTGGCGGACAAAGACGCGAAATTTATTGCGGGCAAAGACTGTAACAGCAAATAAGCTGACGTAGCGCCATTAAAAAACCCCGCCTGAGCGGGGTTTTTTGTTTAGCCTTTGATGGCTTTCACCAGGTAATTAAGAATGTCGCCGGTCTTGATCATCTGTTTTTCGCCGCTGCGACGGTATTTGTATTCAATCTCGTCGCTATCGAGGTTACGGTCGCCGATCACGACGGTGTGTGGGATACCGATCAGTTCCATATCGGCAAACATCACGCCCGGACGCTCTTTACGGTCATCCATCAGCACTTCGATACCCTGCGCACGCAGCTCGGCATACAGCTTCTCGGCCAGCTCCTGTACGCGGTAAGACTTGTGCATGTTCATTGGCAGAATAGCGACCTGGAACGGCGCGATGTTGTCCGGCCAGACGATGCCGCGCTCGTCGTAGTTCTGCTCAATCGCCGCAGCTACCACGCGCGTCACCCCGATACCGTAGCAACCCATGGTCAGGATCTGGTTACGGCCATCTTCACCCTGAACGGCGGCGTTCAGCGCGCGCGAGTATTTATCGCCCAGCTGGAAGATGTGACCCACTTCGATACCGCGCTTGATCATCAGGGTACCCTGACCGTCCGGGCTTGGGTCGCCTGCGACCACGTTACGGATGTCAGCCACTTCCGGCGTCGCCACGTCGCGATCCCAGTTGATGCCGAAGTAGTGTTTACCGTCGATGTTCGCACCAGCGGAGAAGTCGCTCATCGCGGCTACCGTGCGGTCAATAACAACAGGCACCGGCATATTCACCGGACCGAGAGAACCTGGCCCAGCATTGACCACGGCGCGGATTTCCGCTTCCGTGGCGAACGTCAGCGGGCTGGCGACCTGCGGCAGCTTCTCGGCTTTCACTTCGTTCAGCTCGTGATCGCCACGCACCAGCAGGGCAACCAGCGGGTAAGCGCTCCCTTCGGTGGATTTCACCAGCAGGGTCTTAACGGTTTTTTCGATCGGCAGGTTGAACTGCTCAACCAGCTCGGCAATGGTTTTCGCGTTTGGCGTATCAACCAGCGTCATCTCTTGCGTTGCCGCAGCACGCGGTTCTTTTGGTGCCAGCGCTTCTGCAAATTCGATGTTCGCCGCGTAATCAGAGGAGTCAGAGAAGATCACATCGTCTTCACCGCTCTGCGCCAGAACCTGGAATTCATGGGATGCGCTACCGCCGATGGAGCCGGTATCAGCCTGCACCGCGCGGAAATCCAGACCCATGCGGGAGAAGATTTTGCTGTATGCCGCGTACATTGCGTCGTACGTCTCTTGCAGGGATTCCTGAGAGGTATGGAAAGAGTAGGCATCTTTCATCAGGAATTCGCGAGAGCGCATAACGCCGAAACGTGGGCGAACTTCGTCACGGAACTTGGTCTGGATCTGGAAGAAGTTCAGCGGCAGCTGTTTGTAAGAGCTCAGCTCATTACGAATCAGGTCGGTAATGACTTCTTCATGCGTTGGGCCGAGAACAAACGGACGCTCGCCGCGATCGACGAAGCGCAGCAGTTCAGGGCCATATTGTTCCCAACGGCCACTCTCCTGCCACAGGTCAGCGGGCTGAACCACAGGCATGGACACCTCGATAGCACCGGCGTTGTTCATCTCTTCACGCACGATATTTTCGACTTTTTTCAGGACGCGCACGCCGGTCGGCAGCCAGGTGTATAACCCGGAGGCCAGCTTGCGGATCATCCCGGCGCGCAGCATCAGCTGATGGCTGATCACTTCGGCGTCGGCAGGCGTCTCCTTCAGAGTGGAGAGCAGATATTGGCTAGTACGCATGTTGTTACGGTTCCATTTCGACGATTGGAACAGGCTGAAACACCAGCCTGACACAAAAAAAGTGGTTTAGTTTACCAGTGTGGCAAAGATGCCAAAAGAGAGGAGAACAAAATTACCTGGGTTCCAGGGCAAACACTTCAAAACCTGCCCCGGTGACGCGCCAGCGAACGTTAAAATCCAGCAGCCAGACGGCGTACGTTTTTCCCGCTTCCTCTTCTTTACGGTAGGCCGGACGTGGGTCCTGTGCCAGCACTTCGGTGATGAAATCCCGTAAGCGAGGATAGCGTTTCTCCAGTTGACCGAGCAGCGAGGCGAGCTCAGGGGTAAAATACACCGGCATATCCGCCGGTGGTGCGTCCTGGGCATAGCTTGCACGCGCGTCCGGAAGGGCTTCGGCGAAGGGCAAATAGGGTTTGATGTCGATCACCGGCGTGCCGTCGACCAGGTCCAGGCTACCTAACTCGAGTATCACCTGATCTTTCTGGCAGCGTATGCCTTTCAGTTCAACCAGCGACATGCCAACCGGGTTTGGACGAAAGGTCGAGCGCGTCGCAAACACCCCCATTCTCGCATTGCCGCCAAGACGAGGAGGACGCACGGTAGGACGCCAGCCGCCTTCCATCGTCTGGTGAAACACGAACACCACCCACAGATGGCTGAACGCCTCGAGCCCGCGTACCGCATCGGCCTGATTGTAAGGCGCAATCAGGTGAAGCTCACCGCGTCCGCTGGTGACAAGACCGGGCTGGCGGGGGACGGCGAACTTCTCTTTATAAGGAGAGTGGATAACGCCTATCTGCTCGAACTGAAATGCACTCATTTCGCCGTGATATTCAGCGCAGAACCGATGCACACCGCCTGACGGTAGCAGCCCGGCGTGCCGCTGGTGACTTCACAGCTGTGCAGCAGGACCGCGTTAGCTTTCATTTTTGCGGCATTAATCTGCATGCGTTTACGCGCAGTCGGAATATTCGGTGGTGAGTCCTGATTAGTCGCCTGACAGGATTCGCCGCTCACTTCGCCCAGTTCACGGAACGGTTTACCGACGAGTTCGTCCGCTTTCGTGATAATGCGAACCGGCGCAGGGCGAACCACTTTCGGTTTCGCAGGCTCGGTCTTTGGCGGGGTTGCCGTGCTTTGAACAGGTTCAACGGGAGATCTGCTTAGCATAGAACAGCCGCTCAGCATGAGTGCTAAAAGACAGATCGGTAAAGCACGCATAATATTTCCTCAATGGATAATCAAAACGTCAGATATTGAATCAGTTGACTGCACAAATGACAAGACGGGCATAAGCCCGTCCTGATGATATTACACTGAGGTGAGATTACCAGCCTTTAACAGCGCCGCCGTTAAACACTTTGTTGGCTTCCTGGTAAACTTCGTCTGACTGATAGGCCTGAACGAATTTCTTCACGTTTTCCGCGTCCTTGTTGTCTTCGCGAGTCACGATCAGGTTAACGTACGGGGAGTCTTTATCTTCAACGAAGATACCGTCTTTGGCTGGCGTCAGGCCAATCTGGCTGGCGTACGTGGTGTTGATAACGGCCAGAGCAATCTGCGCATCGTCCAGAGAACGTGGCAGCTGCGGTGCTTCCAGTTCAACGATTTTCAGATTTTTCGGGTTCTCGGTGACGTCCAGAACGGTTGGCAGCAGGCCAACACCGTCTTTCAGTTTGATCAGGCCCACTTTCTGCAGCAGCAGCAGGGAACGACCAAGGTTAGTTGGGTCGTTAGGCACGGCAACCTGAGAGCCCGGCTGCAGTTCGTCCAGTGATTTAATTTTCTTAGAGTAACCGGCAATCGGATAAACGAAGGTGTTACCGACACCCACCAGTTTATAGCCGCGATCTTTGATCTGCTGGTCCAGGTATGGCTTATGCTGGAAGGCGTTCGCGTCGATATCGCCTTTGCTCAGCGCTTCGTTCGGCAGAACGTAATCGTTGAAGGTCACCAGCTCCACGTCCAGGCCATACTTCTCTTTTGCCACTTTCTGAGCAACTTCCGCAACCTGCTGTTCTGCACCTACGATAACGCCCACTTTAATGTGGTTTGGATCCTTTTCGTCCTGACCGCAACCCACCAGTGCCAGAGAGCCGATCAGCGCGCCTACTGCTGCGAAGGTCTTTAATTTAAACGCCATGTTTTATCCTTAACTCGTAGAGTTTGTGTTGTGTGTAACGTTATTTATGCGTAACAGCCCGGACGATGCGATCGCCAGAGAACTGGATTAAGTAAACCAGCACAACCAGCAATACCAGAACGGTATTCATCACGGTCGCGTTATATCCAATATAGCCGTACTGGTAACCAATCTGACCTAAACCGCCCGCGCCTACGGCACCGCCCATCGCCGAATAACCGACCAGGGTGATAAGCGTAATGGTTGCCGCATTCACCAGCCCTGGCAGTGCCTCCGGCAGCAGAACCTTGCGGACGATCTGCATCGGTGTGGCACCCATCGCACGGGAAGCTTCGATCAAACCGGTTGGGATTTCCAGCAGGGCGTTTTCCACCATACGGGCGATAAACGGCGCAGCGCCAACGGTCAGCGGAACGATCGCCGCCTGGAGACCGATAGACGTTCCGACGATCACGCGGGTAAACGGAATCATCCACACCAGTAAAATAATGAACGGGATAGAACGGAAAATATTCACCAGCGCAGAGAGCGTACGGTACAGCTTCGCGTTCTCAATGATTTGACCCGGACGCGTCACGTACAGCAACACGCCGACCGGCAGGCCAATCACAAAACCAAAGAAGCCAGAGACAAAGGTCATTGCCAGCGTTTCCCAAACGCCGCGAACCAGCAGCCACATCATCGGCTCAGACATAACCCAGTACCTCTACTTTTACGTGATGTTCTTGCAGCCAGGCAATGGCTGCCTGGGTTTCTTCTTGTGTGCCGTGCATTTCTGTCAGCATGATGCCGAACTTGACGCCACCGGCGTAATCCATCTGCGCGCTGATGATGTTGTTGTTCACGTTAAAGCGACGTGCGGTTTCGGAAAGCAGGGGAGCATCAACGGACTGACCGGTGAACTCCATGCGCAGCATCGGGACGCTGTCAGCAGCGGGTTCGGTTTTCAAACGCTCCAGATAGTCTTCCGGAATATCCAGATGCAGCGTGGACTGGATGAACTGCTGCGCCAGCGGGGTTTTCGGATGCGAGAACACTTCACTTACCGTGTCCTGCTCGATCAGTTCACCGTTGCTGATGACCGCCACGCAGTCACAGATGCGTTTCACCACGTCCATCTCATGCGTAATAAGGAGGATCGTCAGGCCCAGGCGACGATTAATGTCCTTCAGCAGTTCCAGAATCGAACGCGTGGTTGCCGGATCCAGTGCGCTGGTGGCTTCATCGCACAGCAGTACCTTAGGATTGCTTGCCAGCGCGCGGGCAATGGCCACACGTTGTTTTTGCCCACCGGACAGATTTGCCGGGTAGCTATCCTGTTTGTCGCCCAGACC
This sequence comes from Enterobacter sp. NFIX58, assembly GCF_900110475.1. Classification (NCBI taxonomy): domain Bacteria; kingdom Pseudomonadati; phylum Pseudomonadota; class Gammaproteobacteria; order Enterobacterales; family Enterobacteriaceae; genus Enterobacter; species Enterobacter sp. NFIX58. The sequence goes on from NZ_FODW01000004.1 coordinate 513,650, forward strand.
CACGAGGTCGAGCAGCTCGGTGACGCGACGCTTCACTTCTTCTTTCGGCGTGTTATCCAGCTCAAGCGGTAAGGCAACGTTGCCGAACACGGTGCGGGAGGCCAGCAGGTTAAAGTGCTGGAAAATCATGCCAATCTGACGACGCGCTTTGGTGAGTTCTTTCTCTGAAAGGGCGGTAAGTTCCTGGCCGCCAACTTCTACGCTGCCCTGGGTTGGGCGCTCAAGCAGGTTAACACAACGGATCAGCGTGCTTTTACCTGCACCCGATGCGCCAATGACGCCATAAATTTGACCAGCAGGAACATGCAGGCTGACGTTGTTCAGCGCCTGAATGGTTCGGTTCCCCTGCTGGAACACTTTGGTGATATTGGAAAGTTTAATCATTAGATTATTTTTATCGTATGTAAGTTAGCCGTGGCATTTTCTTCTGCCAGATACGGGTGATGACCGTAAACAAAACGGATGTTAAGGCATCCAGACGTCTAAATCAATCCAACTCTGTACGATGAGCACTTTATTGCGCTGCGATTCATGAGATACTAGTCGAACATGCCTTTTTCAGGAGCAAACCGGTGGCAAAATCAGTACCCGCAATTTTCCTCGATCGTGACGGCACTATTAATGTGGATCACGGTTATGTCCATGAGATTGATGAGTTCGAGTTTATCGAGGGCGTAATAGATGCCATGCGCCAGCTGAAAGAGATGGGCTATGCGCTGGTGGTGGTGACGAACCAGTCCGGTATTGCACGCGGTAAATTTACCGAAGCGCAGTTTGAGACGCTGACGGAATGGATGGACTGGTCACTGGCCGACCGCGGTGTGGATCTCGATGGCATCTACTATTGTCCGCATCACCCACAGGGAACCGTAGAAGAATATCGTCAGACCTGTGATTGCCGTAAGCCGCATCCGGGAATGTTCATCTCTGCGCAGGAGTTCCTGCACATTGATATGGCGGCTTCTTATATGGTGGGCGATAAACTGGAAGATATGCAGGCAGCTGCAGCAGCGGGTGTAGGGACCAAAATATTAGTGCGCACCGGCAAGCCTGTGACGCCAGAAGCTGAGAATGCGGCGGATTGGGTGATTAATAGTCTGGCCGAGCTGCCAAAAGAGATTAAAAAGCACCAAAAATAGCCTTTCTGGTGAAAAGATGAGCGGTTGAAATAAAAATGCATTTTTCCGCTTGTCATTCCTCGGCGGCCCCCTATAATGCGCCTCCATCGACACGGCGGATGTGAAACACTTCACAGACAACGCGGTAGGTTGAAGAGAAAAAATCCTGAAATAACGGGTTGACTCTGAAAGAGGAAAGCGTAATATACGCCACCTCGCAACGGTGAGCGAAAGCCGCGTTGCACTGCTCTTTAACAATTTATCAGACAATCTGTGTGGGCACTCAAAGTGACATGGATTCTTAATGTCTTCGGACAATAAATGAATACCAAGTCTCTGAGTGAACATGCGTAATTCATTACGAAGTTTAATTCACGAGCATCAAACTTAAATTGAAGAGTTTGATCATGGCTCAGATTGAACGCTGGCGGCAGGCCTAACACAT
>NZ_FODW01000005.1:0-76693 GCF_900110475.1 Enterobacter sp. NFIX58
CTTGCATGTGTTAGGCCTGCCGCCAGCGTTCAATCTGAGCCATGATCAAACTCTTCAATTTAAGTTTGATGCTCGTGAATTAAACTTCGTAATGAATTACGCATGTTCACTCAGAGACTTGGTATTCATTTATTGTCCGAAGACATTAAGAATCCATGTCACTTTGAGTGCCCACACAGATTGTCTGATAAATTGTTAAAGAGCAGTGCCGCTTCGTTTTCGCTGCGGCGCGGGGTGTGCATATTACGCTTTCCCGCTTCAGAGTCAAGCGTTTATTTTCGCTTTTCTCTGCTGACCCGGCGGCGTGTGTGCCGTTGTTCCGTGTCAGTGGAGGCGCATTATAGGGAGTTATTCCGGCGTGACAAGAGGAAATTTAAAAAAAGTTTCTATCCGTGTTTTTTTTCACCAGTAGCGGTGAAATCAAGCTACAAATTGTTCTATTTGATGTATCTGCAACCACAATCACATTCGAGGTGGCATAATTATCAGCATGAATCTTTAAGGAATAAAAGCGATGCCATTAAGCGCACAACAGCTGGCCGCCCAAAAAAACCTGTCGTATGTGCTGGCAGAAAAGCTGGCGCAGCGAATTCTAGCGGGTAAATATGCCCCGGGTAGCATCCTGCCGGGTGAAATGGAGCTGGGTGAGCAGTTTGGGGTGAGCCGTACCGCGGTTCGCGAGGCGGTGAAAACCCTGACGGCAAAAGGGATGGTGCTTCCGCGCCCGCGTATTGGCACGCGCGTGATGCCCCAGAGTAACTGGAATTTTCTCGATCAGGAGCTGCTCTCCTGGTGGATGACGGAAGATAACTTTCATCAGGTTGTCGATCACTTTCTGGTGATGCGCAGCAGTCTTGAACCTCAGGCATGTCTGCTTGCCGCCACGCTTGGCACGGCAGAGCAAAAAGCGCAGCTTAACGCATTGATGGAAGAGATGGTGTTTCTGAAAAAACATTTCAACCGCGAACGCTGGGTTGAAGTCGATATGGCCTGGCATGAACATATCTATATGATGAGCGCCAATCCGTTCCTCACCTCGTTTGCCTCATTATTCCATTCGGTGTACCACACTTACTTTACCTCTATTACACAAAACGACGTGGTAAAACTGGAATTGCATCAGGCGATAGTGGATGCCATTCAGGAAAGCGACGGGCAGCGAGCCCTGAGTGCGTGCCAGGCATTACTGGCTGCGCCAACCCACCAGCAGGTAAATAAATGACAAAGAAAAAAGCGCGCAGCATGGCCGGATTGCCGTGGATTGCAGCCATGGCGTTTTTTATGCAGGCACTGGATGCCACCATCCTCAACACCGCGCTTCCCGCTATTGCGCAAAGCCTTAACCGCTCCCCGCTGGCAATGCAATCCGCCATCATCAGCTACACCCTCACGGTTGCAATGTTAATTCCGGTTAGCGGCTGGCTGGCCGACCGCTTCGGTACCCGCAGAGTTTTCATGCTGGCCGTAACGCTCTTTACGCTCGGTTCGCTGGCCTGTGCGCTCTCTTCGTCCTTAACGGAGCTGGTTATCTTCCGCGTATTACAGGGCATTGGCGGCGCGATGATGATGCCCGTGGCGCGCCTTGCCTTATTACGAGCCTACCCTCGAAGCGAACTGCTTCCCGTGCTCAACTTCGTCACCATGCCGGGACTGGTCGGCCCGATACTTGGCCCGGTACTCGGTGGTGTGTTTGTCACCTGGGCAAGTTGGCACTGGATCTTCCTGATTAATATTCCGATTGGCGTTGCGGGGCTGCTGTATGCCCGCAAATATATGCCGAACTTCACCACGCCAAGACGCAGCTTCGACATGGGGGGCTTTTTCCTGTTTGGCCTGAGCCTGGTGCTCTTCTCCAGCGGGATGGAGTTGTTTGGCGAGAAGATCGTCGCGACGTGGATGGCGCTCTCCGTTATCCTCGCCGGGATTCTGCTGTTCCTTCTTTATATACGTCACGCGCGCCGTCACCCGACGCCGTTAATCTCTCTTGGGCTCTTCAACACCCGAACCTTTTCCGTCGGGATCGCGGGAAACATTGCCTCGCGTCTGGGAACCGGCTGCGTACCGTTCCTGATGCCACTGATGCTGCAGGTCGGTTTCGGCTATCCGGCCCTGATTGCCGGCTGCATGATGGCGCCTACGGCGATGGGCTCGATTCTGGCAAAATCGACCGTGACGCAGGTGCTACGCTGGTTTGGCTATCGCAAGACGCTGGTTGGCGTGACGGTCTTTATCGGTCTGATGATTGCGCAGTTCTCGCTGCAGTCCGCCTCGCTTCCCGTCTGGATGCTGATCCTGCCGCTGTTTGTGCTGGGCATGGCGATGTCGACGCAGTTCACATCAATGAACACCATCACCCTTGCGGATCTGACCGACGAGAACGCCAGTAGCGGCAACAGCGTGCTGGCAGTCACCCAGCAGCTGTCGATCAGTTTAGGGGTGGCCGTGAGCGCGGCGGTACTGCGGTTTTATGAAGGTTTCGACAGCGCGAACACCGTCGAGCAGTTCCACTATACCTTTATCACCATGGGCGCACTCACCGTCGTTTCAGCGCTGGTCTTTATGCTGTTAAAACCGAAAGATGGCCGTAACCTGATAAAAGAACGCCATAAGGCGAAAGCTAAACCGAACCCCGTTCCATCAGAACAGGAGTAAGCTGCAGGCGTTGCTGCTGCAGCGTGGGCTGAGCCATTCGGTGGATCAACACATCGATGGCCAGCTCGCCCAGCTCATCTTTTGGCTGATGGATGGTGGTGAGCGGCGGCGTCATATAGCTGGCCAGCTCAATATCATCGTAGCCGATTACCGCCATATCGTCGGGAACACGCAAACCGGCCTGATATAACGCCTGATAGGCGCCAAACGCCATGGCGTCGTTGCCGATAAACACCGCCTGCGGACGCTGCGGCTGCGCCAGCAGCGTCTGCATCGCTTCAAAACCACCGTGAAACTCAAAATCACCGGTAATACGGTACCCTTCCGGCACGGAAAGTCCCGCCCGCGCCATCGCGGCGAGATACCCTTCCAGACGCAAACGCGCCGGGGTTTTGTCCAGCGGACCGGTAATACAGGCGATGCGGGTATAGCCTTTATCGATCAGATACTGGGTGGCCATATCGCCCCCCAGCAGAGAGTTATCCTGAATAAGATCGCTGGTGCCGTCGAACGGCGCCCAGTCCATCATCACCGTGGGAATGGAGGGGTAGCGCTGGATAATCTCTTTCGAGGGCTGGTGCGTTTCGGTACACAGCAGCAGTAGCCCGTCGACGCGTTTTTGCATCAGCGTTTCCAGGTTACGGTTCATGCGCTGCTCGTCCCCTTCGGTATTGCACAGCACCAGGCTGTAGCCACGCTCGAAGCAGCTGCGCTCCACGCCGCGAACCAGCTCAGAATAAAAGGGATTGGTACTGGCAGTGATCAGCATACCGATCGTACGCGTCTGGTTGAGCTTAAGGCTGCGCGCCAGCGCAGACGGCGCATAGTTGAGATCTTTTACTGCCGCTTCGACTTTTTCCCGAATCGCCTCGCTGACGAAGCGATCGTTATTAATGACGTGAGACACCGTCGAGGTAGAAACGCCCGCCAGGCGAGCGACATCTTTCATTGTGGCCAAGCGTTACCCCTGCTGACTTAAGAATTCATCGATCTCTTTACGCCACGGAACGGAAGGCTGAGCGCCCTTGCGCGTCACCGCAATCGCGGCAGCCGCATGCGCGAAGCGGATCGCATCATCCATACTCTTGCCTTCCAGCAGCGCGGTCACCAGTGCACCATTGAAGGTATCTCCCGCTGCAATGGTATCAATCGCCTTCACCTTAAAGCCCGGCACGCGACGGCCTTCACCGTTTACGCTTGCCCATACCCCACGGCTGCCCAGGGTGATGATCACCGTTCCGATGCCTTTGTCGTGCAACGCACGCGCGGCTCGCGCGGCATCGTCATCGCTTTCAACGCGAATGCCCGTCAGCTTTTCGGCTTCGGTTTCGTTCGGCGTGATGATGTCCACCAGCGCCAGCAGCTCGTCAGATAATACACGGGCAGGGGCCGGATTAAGTACAACAGTGGTATGATTTTCATGCGCAATGTTCGCCGCGGCCAGCACGCTTTCAACCGGTGACTCCAGCTGCATGAGCAGGGCTTCCGCTCTGGCGATGATTGCACGTTGCGCTTCTACGCGCTCCGTCGTCAGCGCTGCGTTAGCGCCAGCATGAATACCGATGACATTCTCACCTTCTGCGTTGACGAAAATCAGCGCCACGCCGGTAGACTCCCCTGCAACAACGCTGACCGGTGCGATATCAATGTTGTCGCTTGCCAGCTGCTTGCGTACGCGCTCACCGGTATCGTCATCGCCCGTGCAGGCGATAAACGCAATATTCGCTCCGCTGCGCCCAGCGGCGACGGCCTGGTTTGCCCCTTTACCGCCAAAAGCGACCTGATACTGGCTACCCGTGACGGTTTCGCCCGGTGCAGGGAACGATTCAAGGTTAAGAATGTGATCGGCATTGATACTGCCAAGGACGACGAGGTTGCCTGCGGTTTTCATGGTTGGGTTGTCCATCTGAGAGCGCCACCGGTGTTACCCGGTGGCGTATGCCACACTTTTCTTTATTGGTGTCCCTCAGGCCGCCAGTGACGACCTGATTCGCCTTTTACTGCTTGATAACCAGCTTCAGGTCAACAGGGTATTTAGCCTGAACTTTTTCGCCCTTCAGCACTTTGTCGGCAGTTTCAACGCCAGTGGCGCCAATCTGCTCAGGCAGCTGAGCGATGGTCGCAGCCAGTTTGCCATCGTTTACTGCTTTTTCACCATCCGGCGTGCCGTCAAATCCGACAACCATCACATCAGATTTACCTGCAGTCTGCAGGGCACGCAGCGCGCCCAGCGCCATTTCGTCGTTCTGCGCGAAGACCGCCTGTACGTCAGGATGTGCGGTCAGCAGGTTCTGCATGACGTTCAGACCTTTAGTACGGTCGAAGTCCGCAGGCTGGCTGGCCAGTACGTTGAATTTATGCGCTGCAACCGCCTGCTGGAAGCCTTCGCCACGCTCGCGGGCGGCAGACGTACCGGCAATCCCCTGCAGTTCGATAACTTTCGCGCCTTCGCCTGCTTTCTTCGCAATGTAGTCACCCGCGATTTTGCCGCCCAGCACGTTGTCAGACGCGATATGGCTCACCACGTCGCCTTTGGTTGCCTGACGGTCCAGGGTGATCACCGGAATTTTCGCCTGGTTTGCCATCTTCACGGCGTTGCCTACGGCATCAGAATCGGTTGGGTTGATCAGCAGAATTTTGGTGCCACGAACGGTTAAGTCCTGAACGTTAGCCAGCTCTTTCGCCGGGTTGTTCTGTGAATCCAGGACCACCAGGTTGTAGCCCAGTTTATCCGCTTCTTTCTGCGCACCGTCCTTCAGGGAGACGAAGAACGGGTTGTTCAGCGTAGAGACAACCAGCGCAATGGTATCTTTCGCCATGGCGTTAGCACTTACGGTTGCGCTCAGCGCGACAGCGGAAACCAGGGTAGCCAGTTTTTTCATGTTCATATCTAAGATGTCCTGTAGTGTCGTCAGTTACTGTTTTTTGTTGTCTACCAGTACCGCCAGCAAAATCACCACTGCCTTAACGATCATCTGGTAATAGGAGGAAACACCTAACAAATTCAAACCATTATTCAGGAAACCGAGAATCAGTGCGCCGATCAATGTCCCAACAATGCGACCTTTACCGCCCGCCAGACTCGTACCGCCCAGAACCACTGCTGCAATGGCATCCAGCTCATACCCCGTACCCGCCGTCGGCTGCGCGGAAGAGAGGCGCGCCACTTCGATGATGCCCGCCAGTGACGCCAGCAGACCGCACAGGGAATACACGATGACTTTGACTTTATTAACGCTAATCCCGGACAGGCGCGTTGCCGCTTCGTTACCGCCCAGCGCATAGATGTAACGACCCAGACGGGTATGGTGCAGCATGTACCACGCCGCCAGGAAGACGATAGCCATGATCCAGACCGGGGTCGGGACGCCCAGCGGGCGACCGATACCGAACCAGCCAAACAGATCGGCGTTATCGGTGAAGCCAGTATTGACCGGGCTGCCGTTGGTATAAACCATGGTCACCCCGCGCAGCAGCAGCATCATCACCAGGGTTGCGATGAACGCCTGAACGCGGCCTTTTGCCACAATCACGCCGGTGACGGCGCCAATCGCCGCACCTGCCGCCAGGGCCGCGGCCACGGCCACCAGCGCGTTAACTTCAATCCCGACAAGCGAAGCGGCGATCGCGCCGGTGAGGGCCAGCAGGGAACCGACGGACAGATCGATCCCTGAGGTCAAAATCACCAGCGTCATGCCGACCGCCATAATGGCGTTCACCGACGTCTGCTGCAGAATGTTGAACAGGTTATTTACGGTGAAGAAATTCGGGCTCATGGTCGACACAATCGCGATCAGCACCAGCAGGGCAATCAGCGATTTTTGCTCCATCAGCCACGCCTTTGTGAAATAGCGGCGACCAGAAACAGCCTGGGTTGTCATCTTCTTACTCCTGATTCACGCGATTAAGCTTGCCCACAGCGGCAGCCATCAGAACTTCCTGGGTGGCCTGCTCGCGAGTGAATTCACCGCCGAGATGCCCTTCATGCATGACGATAATACGATCGCTCATGCCTAATACTTCTGGCATCTCGGAAGAGACCAGAATGATGCTCAGACCGTCGGCCTTGAACTGGTTAATCAGCTGATAGATCTCTTTTTTCGCCCCCACGTCCACGCCGCGGGTTGGCTCGTCGAGGATCAACACTTTCGGGCGCGTCATCAGCCCGCGCGCAATCGCCACTTTCTGCTGATTCCCGCCGGACAACAGGCCAATCGCCTGCTCCATCGACGGGGTTTTAACGTTAAAGAGACGGATGAAATCGCTGACCGCCTGCTGCTCGTCTTTATGCTTCAGGCTGCCGCCGCTGTGGCTGAAATAGCGCAGCGCGGTGAGGGACATGTTCTCTTTTACCGACATGCCCAGCACTAAGCCGTCGCGTTTGCGGTCTTCGGAGATATAGACGATGCCGTTCGCCAGACCATCCTGCGGGGAACGGGTGACCACTTCATGGCCGTCGAGGGTGACATAACCGCTGGTGCGCGGCAGTGCGCCGTACAACACTTTCATCAGCTCGGTACGTCCCGCGCCCATCAGGCCCGCCACGCCCAGGATCTCGCCCTGGCGCAGGGTAAAGGTGACGTCGTTCACACCCGGACCGCAGAGGTTGTCCACCTTCAGGCGGATCTCACCCGGCGCTTTATCCAGATGCGGATACTGATCTTCCAGCTTACGTCCCACCATCATTTCGATGAGCGTATCTTCGGTCAGCGTGGCCACTTCGCGCTCGGCAATAAACTGCCCGTCGCGGAAGACGGTGACGTCATCGCAGATTTCAAAGATCTCTTTCATGCGGTGAGAAATATAGACAATCCCGCGCCCCTGCGATTTCAGCTCGCGGATAACGCGGAACAGGGATTCGGTTTCGGTATCGGTCAGGGCGTCGGTCGGTTCATCCATAATGATGACCTTCGACTCAAAGCTCAGCACCTTCGCGATTTCCACCATCTGCTGATCGCCGATGGAGAGATCGCCGACCAGCCGGTCGCTCTTAAAGCGCAGGTTCAGCTTCGCCAGCAGCTTGTCGGCTTCGGAATACATGGTTTTCCAGTCGATCTTGCCGAAGCGGTTCACGAACTCACGGCCGAGGAAGATGTTCTCCGCAATGGTGAGCTGTGGGATCAGGTTCAACTCCTGGTGAATAATGCCGATACCCGCTTCCTGAGAAGATTTCGGGCCAGTGAAGGTGGTTTCTTTACCCAGCCAGAGGAGTGAACCGGCATCGCGTTGATAGATACCGGTCAGCACTTTCATCATGGTGGATTTGCCGGCGCCGTTTTCGCCCACCAGCGCCATTACGCGCCCAGGGTAGACGTTCAGCGCCGCGCCGGAGAGGGCTTTTACGCCCGGGAACGACTTATCGATCCCTTTGAGTTGCAGTAATGCGTCCATGATGGCCTCAGAAGGTGACGCCAGCACAGAGAATGATATTCGCATACGGGGAACACTCCCCGCTGCGAATCACCGCCTGACTGTCTGCGGTTTGTTGTTTGAATTGTTCGTGCGTTGTGTAACGAATTTCGATGGTGTTTCCCTGGTGTTGTTGCAGTTGCTCAAGATGGCTGAGCAACGCTTCGTGGAGTTGCGGATTATGTTGTTTGATTTCCGCCGCGAGAATGGCCGCCTCAACCTGCATCTCCGCGGTCACCACGTCCAGTACCTGCATAAACGAAGGTACGCCCTGCGTTAACGCCATATCGATACGGGTTGTGCTGCGCGGAACCGGTAAGCCTGCATCGCAAACCACCAGCGTATCGGTATGCCCAAGACGGGAAATAACCGATGAGATTTCTGAGTTGAGTACAGTGCCTTTCTTCATTTTCTTGCTCCACTAGCGAAACGTTTCGCTAAAAGAAGTGTAGCCTCAGAAATGTTCAGAAAACCACCATGACGTAACAGATTTGTGATCGACGTCGAAACGTTTCGCTAAGTGAAATATTGATGGGAGAAATTGCCCGCCGGCGCTTCGCTTGCACGGGCCTACGGGTTTGGTAGGCCGGGTAAGCGCAGCGCCACCCGGCATTTTCGAAAGGACTTAAATCTCGACCTGCGTACCCAGCTCTATCACGCGGTTAGGCGGGATCTCAAACTGGTCAGGCGCGCGCAGGGCGTTACGCTGCAGGATCAGGTACAGCTTGCCGCGCAGGCGCAAATACCACGGGCGCTTGCCGATGATCAGCGACTCGTGAGACATAAAGAACGACGTCTCCATCATCCGGCAGCTCAGCCCTTCCAGACCACAGCGGTGGAACACCTCTTCCACGTTTGGCGTTTCACGCCAGCCGTAGCTCGCCACCACACGCCAGAATGTCGGAGAGAGCTGCTCGATTTGCACGCGACGCACGTTATGAACGTAAGGCGCATCTTCGGTGCGCAGCGTCAGCAGGATCACACGCTCGTGCAGCACTTTGTTGTGCTTGAGGTTATGCATCAGCGCGAACGGGATGACGTTCAGGGCGCGAGACATATACACCGCAGTGCCCGGCACGCGGACCGGCGGAGATTTCTCCAGCGAAGCGATCATCGCCTCCAGAGAATTCCCGTGCTCATGCATGCGCCGCAGCAGGCGGAAACGCTCGCTTTTCCAGGTGGTCATGACGATGAACATCACCAGACCCAGCGTCAGTGGCAGCCAGCCGCCGGAGACAATCTTGTCGAGGTTCGCGGAGAACAGCGGCACGTCAATACACAGGAAGCCCACCAGAATCATCGCCACGAGGAATTTATTCCAGTGCCAGTTTCGGTACGCCACCGTAGTGGAGAGAAGCGATGTCAGCACCATCGTACCGGTTACTGCAATACCGTACGCCGCCGCCAGGTTACTGGAGTGCTCGAAGCTGACGATAACAATCACAACCGCGAAATAGAGCAGCCAGTTAACGAACGGGATGTAGATCTGGCCCGACTCCATCTCTGAAGTATGGATGATGCGCATCGGCGAGAGATACCCCAGACGCACGGCCTGGCGCGTCAGAGAAAACACGCCGGAAATCACCGCCTGAGAGGCAATGACGGTCGCCAGCGTCGCCAGGATCAGCATCGGCACCAGCGCCCAGTCAGGCGCCAGCAGGAAGAACGGGTTCTTTATCGCTTCCGGATTTTTGAGCAACAGCGCGCCCTGGCCAAAGTAGTTCAGCACCAGCGACGGCAGCACCACAATAAACCAGGCCACGCGGATAGGCAGTTTCCCGAAGTGACCCATGTCAGCATACAGCGCTTCAACGCCGGTAATGGAGAGCACGACCGCCCCCAGCGCTACGAAGGAAACCACTTTATATTCGAGGAAGAAATGCACGGCCCAGTAGGGGTTCAGCGCATGTAGTACTTCCGGGTTAGCAATAATGCTGCGCAAGCCAAGCGCCGCCAGGATCAGGAACCAGGCCAGCATAATTGGTGCAAACAGTTTACCCACCAGCCCGGTACCGTGCTTCTGGATCACAAACAGCAGCGTCAGCACGATTATCGCCAGCGGGACCACCCACGTATCAAGCTGCGGCGCGATGATCTCCAGCCCCTCTATCGCCGAGAGGACCGAAATCGCGGGCGTAATAACCACCTCTCCATAGAAGAAGCTGCCGCCAATCAGGCCGATAATCACCAGCACGGAGGTCATTCTGGCAGAGGTGTTGCGCCCTGCAAGGGACATCAGGGTCAGGATACCGCCTTCGCCCGCGTTATCAGCGCGCATAACGAAGGAGAGATATTTAACAGAAACCACCAGGATCAGCAGCCAGAAGATGAGGGACAGGAAGCCAAATACGGCATCGCGCTCAACACCAAAGCCAAACTGGCCGGACAGACATTCACGAAGCGTATAAAGCGGGCTGGTGCCAATATCACCGTAGACAACCCCGATCGCCGCAAGCGTTATTGCGGGTAATGATTGCTTATTATCAGTGCTCATAGACTAGTCTTTTCGTTTGAATAACAAATGTGTTCCTGGTCCCTTGGCCCACAAAAAGCGCACAGTATGCACGATTCAATGCAAAATCGTACCCCTAAATGCAACCGCATTAATGTAGCGCAAAGAAAATTGCGCCGCACTTCAGTCTATTACCAGCCCTGACTGAAACGTCTATACTCGCTTCAATTGGCCGCCACGACGGCGAAAGGATGCAAAACTATTATGGCTCACTCACATTTATTAGCAGAAAGAATTTCCCGCCTCAGCAGCGCGCTGGAGAAAGGCCTTTTCGAGCGTAGCCACGCGATTCGCCTCTGTTTGCTGGCGGCGCTGAGCGGTGAAAGCGTGTTTCTGCTTGGGCCGCCGGGCATCGCCAAAAGCCTGATTGCCCGCAGGCTTAAGTTTGCTTTTCAGAACGCCCGCGCGTTTGAATACCTGATGACCCGCTTTTCCACCCCAGAAGAGGTGTTTGGCCCCCTTTCCATTCAGGCGCTGAAAGATGAAGGGCGCTACGAACGTTTGACGGCGGGGTATCTGCCTGAGGCAGAAATTGTCTTTCTTGATGAGATCTGGAAAGCGGGACCGGCCATTCTGAACACCCTGCTCACGGCGATAAATGAACGTCGGTTCCGTAACGGCGCCAGTGAAGAGAAAATCCCGATGCGCCTGCTGGTGGCCGCCTCTAACGAACTGCCCGAAGCCGACAGCAGCCTGGAAGCGCTGTATGACCGTATGCTCATCCGCCTGTGGCTGGACAAAGTACAGGATAAATCCAACTTCCGCTCCATGCTGATCAGCCAGCAGGATGAAAGTGAAAACCCGGTATCCGCTTCGCTGCAGGTGACGGATGAAGAGTATTATCAGTGGCAGCAGGATATTGGCAAAATCACATTGCCGGACGCGGTATTCGAGCTGATCTATCTGTTGCGTCAGCAGCTTGATCACCTTCCTTCTGCGCCCTATGTCTCCGATCGCCGCTGGAAAAAAGCGATCCGCCTCCTGCAGGCCAGCGCCCTGTTTAGCGGCCGCGATGCTGTTGCCCCCATCGATCTGATCCTGCTGAAAGATTGCCTCTGGCACGACGCGGAAGGCATGAATCTGATGCAGCAGCAGCTTGCCGTTTTGATGACCGGACACGCCTGGGGACAGCAGGCGATGCTCAACCAGCTGGGGGCGATTGCCCAGCGGCGCATCCAGCTTCAGCAGCAGCAAAGTGATAAAACCGCGCTGAAAGTGAATCGCCTGGGGGGGATGTTCGCCCGCAAACCGCACTATGAATTACCCGCCGAACTCACCAGCCCGACGCTGACCCTGCTGCTCCAGCAGCCGCTCAAGTTGCATGATATGCAGGTGGTGCACGTGACGATTGAGCGCGAGGCGCTGGCGCAGTGGCTGGATAAGGGCGGAGAGATCCGCGGAAAGCTCAACGGTATCGGTTTCGCGCAGCCGCTGAATATGGAAGTCGACAGCAGCCAGCACCTGGTGATCCGCGACGTCAGCCTGCAGGGCTCGCGTCTCGCGCTTCCGGGAACCGCCTCTGACAGCGTTCCCGAAGAGATTAAGCAGCAGCTGGACGCGCTGGATACCGAATGGCACCAGCAGCACACCCGCTTTAGCGAGCAGCAAAAATGCCTCTTTATTCATAGCGACTGGTTAGGTCGCATTGAAGCCAGCTTGCAGGACGTCAGCGCGCAGATTAAACAGGCGCGTCAATGCTAACTCTGGATACGCTTAACGTCATGCTGGCCGTCAGCGAGGAAGGGTTGATCGAAGAAGTGGTCATAACCCTTCTGGCTTCGCCGCAGCTGGCAGCTTTTTTTGAAAAATTTCCGAAGCTCAAAAAGGCGATGACAGACGATCTTCCACGCTGGCGCGAAAATTTGCGTCAGCGTTTCAGGGAGACCGAGGTTCCGCCTGAGTTAACGGAAGAGGTGGCCTGCTATCAGCAGTGCCAGCGGCTCTCCACGCCGCAGTTTATCGTCCAGCTTCCGCAAACCCTGACGTTGCTCGACAAGGTCCACTCCCCGTTTGCCAGCCAGGCCCGGGGGCTGGTCACGGACAACGCCACGTTCACTCCCGCACTGCACACCCTCTTTTTACAGCGCTGGCGTCTCAGCCTGGTGGTGCAGGCCACGACCCTAAACCAGCAGCTGCTGGATGAAGAGCGCGAACAGCTGCTCAGTGAAGTTCAGGAACGCATGACCTTAAGCGGCCAGCTTGAGCAGGTGCTGGTGGAAAATGAGAACGCGGCAGGGCGTCTCTGGGATATGAGCGCCGGCCAGCTCCGGCGCGGGGACTATCAGCTGATCGTCAAATACGGCGATTTTCTGACGCAGCAGCCCGAGTTGATGAAGCTTGCAGAACAGCTGGGTCGCTCAAGGGAGGCGAAGTCAGTTCCAAAGAAAGACGCCCCGATGGAAACCTTCCGCACCCTGGTGCGTGAGCCGGCCACCGTTCCGGAGCAGGTCGACGGGCTCCAGCAGAGCGATGATATTCTGCGTCTGCTGCCCACGGAGCTGAGCACGCTGGGGATGACCGAGCTGGAGTATGAGTTTTACCGTCGGCTGGTGGAAAAACAGCTCCTCACCTACCGGCTGCACGGCGAAGCCTGGCGTGAGAAAATCAGCCAGCGGCCGGTCGTTCATCAGGATTTTGATGAACAGCCGCGCGGACCCTTCATCGTTTGCGTGGATACATCCGGATCGATGGGTGGGTTTAACGAGCAGTGTGCAAAAGCATTCTGTCTGGCGCTGATGCGCGTGGCGCTCGCCGATCGCCGTCGCTGCTTCATCATGCTGTTCTCCAGCGAAGTCGTAGGCTATGAGCTGACGAACCAGCAGGGGATCGAGCAGGCAATCCGCTTCCTGAGCCAGCGTTTTCGCGGCGGCACCGATCTGGCCAGCTGTTTTCGCAGCATCGTTGAGCGGATGCAGGGCGGCGACTGGTACGACGCTGACGCGGTGGTGATTTCCGATTTTATCGCCCAGCGGCTGCCGGATGACGTGATAAATAAAGTGAAGGAATTACAGCGTGTGCATCAGCACCGTTTTCATGCGGTGGCGATGTCCGCCCATGGAAAACCCGGCATCATGCGCATCTTCGATCATATCTGGCGCTTTGATACCGGGTTGCGCAGCCGCCTGCTTAGACGCTGGCAGCGTTAATTACAGAAGAGAGCCGACGCTTTCGCGAACCTGCTGAGGCCAGACGCCACACTGAACCTGACCAATATGGGGTAGTTGAAGTAGCAGCATGGTCAGACGGGACTGGCCGATACCGCCGCCAATCGTCTGCGGCATCTCCCCACGCAGCAGCGCCTGGTGCCACTCCAGTTTGAGACGATCTTCATCACCGGTCACCGCCAGCTGGCGCTTCAGCGCGTCAGCATCCACGCGGATCCCCATAGAAGAAAGCTCGAATGCGTCTTCCAGTACCGGATTCCAGACCAGAATATCGCCGTTCAGACCGGCAAATTCACCCTCACCGGTAGTGCTCCAGTCATCATAATCCGGCGCACGAACGTCATGGCGCTTACCGTCAGACAGCTTGCCGCCGATCCCAATCAGGAACACCGCACCCAGCTCTTTAGCAATCGCGCGCTCGCGGCCTTTGGCATCCAGATCCGGGAAACGGGTCAGCAATTCCTGGCTGTGCACAAAGTGGATCGATTCCGGCAGGAACGGTGCCAGACCAAACGCTTTGCTTACGGCCGCTTCGGTTGCTTTGATCCCGGCGTAGATCGCCTCAACGGTGGATTTCAGCGTGCCGACGTGACGCTCGCCATCCCCCATCACGCGCTCCCAGTCCCACTGGTCAACATAAACGGAATGAATCGGAGAAAGGCGGTCTTCATCGGGGCGAAGAGCTTTCATGTGCGTGTAGAGCCCTTCGCCCGCGCTGAAGTCGTGTTGTCCCAGGGTCTGACGCTTCCATTTCGCCAGTGAATGAACCACTTCGAACTGAGCATCTGGGAGTGTTTTCACTTTCACCTGTACCGCTTTTTCGCATCCAGAGAGGTTATCCTGCGTCCCGTCACCCACGCGGCTGAGGATCGGCGCCTGGACTTCAATCAGCCCAAGCTTCTCTTCCAGCTGGCGGGAAAAATGGGATTTTACGAAACTGATCTGGCGTTGTTTTGCGATGTAAGCGGTTTTCATTATTTATACTCCTGCGTCCTGTTGATATTGATTAAGCAACAGAAATGGCACCTTATTCAATAACCCATCAACAAAAAGCCGTCTTCACTTTTGATTCGATAAAATAAGGCGCTAGAATAGAGTGATTCATTAATCTTCATAAGAAAAAGCTATGGAAAATTATCAGATCGACAATCTCGACCGCGGCATTCTGGAGGCGTTAATGGCCAATGCCCGTACCGCCTACGCCGAACTGGCGAAACAGTTTGGCGTCAGCCCGGGAACCATTCACGTTCGCGTAGAGAAGATGAAGCAGGCAGGGATCATTACCGGTGCTCGCATTGACGTCAGCCCGAAGCAGCTGGGTTACGACGTCTGCTGCTTCATCGGCATCATTCTTAAAAGCGCCAAAGACTACCCTTCCGCCCTGGCGAAACTGAACGCGCTGGATGAAGTCACCGAGGCGTACTACACCACCGGGCACTACAGCATCTTTATTAAAGTCATGTGCCGATCCATCGACGCGCTCCAGCAGGTACTTATCAACAAGATCCAAACAATCGATGAAATTCAGTCCACCGAGACCCTGATCTCCCTGCAAAACCCGATCATGCGTACCATCCGCCCGTGATCGGGCAAATCCATTCCCACATTTTCCACAGGTAGATCCCAGCTCGTTCACAGCGTACAATGGCCGTCTCTTTATCTGGGCGAGCGATCAATGGCGGACATTACCCTTATCAGCGGCAGCACCCTGGGTGGTGCAGAATACGTAGCGGAACATCTGGCTGAAAAGCTGGAAGAGGCGGGCTTTTCTACGGAAACCCTGCACGGCCCGTTGCTGGAAGATCTCCCGACTGACGGGGTCTGGCTGCTGATCACCTCCACGCACGGCGCGGGCGATCTGCCGGATAACCTGCAACCTTTATATGATGAACTGCTGGAACAGCAGCCCGATCTGTCAAACGTCCGTTTTGGCGCAGTAGGGATCGGCAGTCGTGAATATGACACCTTTTGCGGGGCAATAGAGAAAGTCGAAGCCGCTGTGACCTCCTGCGGAGCAAAACAGCTGGGTGAAACTCTCAAGATCAACATCCTCGATCATGACATTCCGGAGGATCCAGCCGAGATCTGGCTCGCGGAATGGAAAAATTTACTCAAAAACGATTAAAGATCGCGCGAACAGATGTGGATAACTCAGGGTAAAAGCTCGTATTAACCCGTAGTTATCCAAAGAACAACCGTAGCGTCGTTTTTGGCCTGTGTATAAAGTCGCGATCTGATCCCAGCTTATACGGTCCAGGATCACCGATCATTCACAGCAAACGATCCTTTCTAACTGCATGATCTTGTTTATGAGATCGGACTTATCCACACGGGTTCGCGATCCTAATAAGAGATCACAATAGAACAGATCTCTAAATAAAAAGATCTTCTTTTTAATAGCCCAGGATCCCAATGCTTTCTCGAAAGACTAAAGTTGAGTAGAATCCACGGCCCGGGCTTCAATCCATTTTCATACCGCTTTACGCGAGGCAGACCACCATGTTTTATCAGGATCCTTTTGACGTCATCATCATTGGCGGGGGTCACGCAGGCACTGAGGCCGCAATGGCCGCAGCGCGAATGGGTCAGCAGACCCTGCTTTTGACACACAATATCGACACGCTGGGACAAATGTCCTGTAATCCGGCGATTGGCGGCATTGGGAAAGGACACCTGGTAAAAGAAGTGGATGCACTTGGCGGCCTGATGGCGAAAGCGATCGATCATGCCGGCATCCAGTTTAGGATACTAAACGCGAGCAAAGGGCCTGCTGTTCGAGCGACCCGTGCACAGGCAGACCGCGTACTTTACCGTCAGGCGGTGCGTACCGCGCTGGAGAACCAGCCGAACCTGATGATCTTTCAGCAGGCGGTTGAAGATCTTATCGTTGAGAACGATCGCGTCGTAGGCGCGGTGACCCAGATGGGCCTCAAATTCCGCGCCAAAGCCGTGGTGTTGACCGTGGGGACATTCCTGGACGGTAAAATTCATATCGGCCTGGATAACTACAGCGGTGGTCGTGCTGGCGATCCGCCGTCTATTCCCTTGTCTCGCCGTCTGCGCGAACTGCCGCTGCGCGTTAGCCGCCTGAAAACCGGTACGCCGCCGCGTATTGATGCGCGTACCATTGATTTCAGCGTGCTGGCGCAACAGCACGGTGATAACCCAATGCCGGTCTTCTCGTTCATGGGCAATGCGGCACAGCATCCGCAGCAGGTGCCGTGCTATATCACGCATACCAACGAGAAAACCCACGACGTGATCCGCAATAACCTCGATCGCAGCCCGATGTACGCTGGCGTGATCGAAGGGATCGGTCCGCGCTACTGCCCGTCGATCGAAGACAAAGTGATGCGCTTCGCCGATCGCAACCAGCACCAGATCTTCCTGGAGCCGGAAGGGCTGACCTCAAACGAAATTTACCCGAACGGCATCTCCACCAGCCTGCCGTTCGACGTGCAGATGCAAATTGTTCGCTCAATGCAGGGTATGGAGAACGCAAAAATCGTTCGCCCTGGCTACGCTATTGAGTACGATTTCTTCGATCCGCGTGACCTGAAGCCGACCCTGGAGAGCAAATTCATCCACGGTCTGTTCTTCGCGGGTCAGATTAACGGCACCACCGGCTACGAAGAAGCGGCTGCACAGGGCCTGCTTGCTGGCCTGAACGCTGCGCGCTTCTCTGCCGAGAAAGAAGGCTGGGCACCCGGCCGTTCTCAGGCGTACCTGGGCGTGCTGGTTGACGATCTCTGCACGCTGGGTACCAAAGAACCGTACCGTATGTTTACCTCTCGCGCAGAATATCGCCTGATGCTGCGTGAAGATAACGCCGACCTTCGTCTGACCGAAATGGGCCGCGAGCTCGGTCTGGTCGATGACGAACGCTGGGCGCGCTTCAACGAGAAGCTGGAGCGCATTGAACAGGAACGTCAGCGTCTGAAAACCACCTGGGTGAATCCGCAGGCGGAAACCGCTGCTGAAGTAAACGCTCACTTAACCGCGCCGCTGTCGCGCGAGGCCAGCGGTGAAGATTTGCTGCGCCGTCCTGAAGTCACCTACGAGAACCTGGTCAAACTGACCGCGTTCGCGCCGGGCCTGGAAGATGCTGAAGCGGCGGAGCAGGTTGAGATCCAGGTGAAGTACGAAGGTTACATCGCGCGTCAGCAGGATGAGATTGAAAAACAGCAGCGTAACGAAAACACGCTGCTGCCGGAAATGCTGGACTACCGCCAGGTGACGGGCCTTTCCAACGAAGTGATCGCTAAGCTGAACGATCACAAACCGGTATCGATCGGTCAGGCGTCCCGCATCTCGGGTGTGACTCCAGCGGCGATTTCGATCCTGCTGGTGTGGCTGAAAAAGCAGGGCATGCTGCGCCGTAGCGCGTAAAGCCTTGAAATTGCCCGGTGGCGCTGCGCTTACCGGGCCTACTGAACTCCGTAGGGCGGGTAAGCGAAGCGCCACCCGCCACTTAAGTCTCTCAACAGGTATTCACCGTGCTCAACAAACTCTCTCGTCTGCTGGATCAGGCAGGTATTTCGCTCACCGATCACCAGAAAAATCAGCTGGTGGCCTATGTCGATATGCTGAACAAATGGAACAAAGCGTACAACCTGACGTCTGTTCGCGACCCCAACGAGATGCTCGTTCGCCACATTCTCGACAGCATCGTGGTTGCCCCCTGGCTGAAAGGTGAACGCTTTATCGACGTGGGGACGGGCCCTGGTCTGCCGGGTATTCCGCTGTCGATTGTTCGCCCTGAGAGCCATTTCACGCTGCTGGACAGCCTCGGCAAACGCGTGCGCTTTTTACGTCAGGTACAGCATGAGCTGAAGCTTGAGAACATCACGCCCGTGCAGAGCAGGGTAGAGGAGTTCCCGGCAGAGCCGCCGTTTGACGGGGTTATCAGCCGCGCATTTGCGTCGCTCAACGATATGGTGAGCTGGTGCAAACACTTACCTGCGGAGAACGGCCGCTTTTATGCGCTGAAAGGGCAGTTGCCAGGCGATGAGATTGAACAGCTTCCGGACGGTTTTGCTGTCGAGTCTATTGAGAAATTAGAGATTCCTCAGCTCGAAGGTGAACGTCACCTGGTGATAATTAAGCCAAACAATTTTTAAAAAATTAATAAAAAATGTGGAATTCGTGCTGTTCTTATCATGTTAAAAAACAGCACAACTAGCGGGGATTTATCGGGCAGCTTTTAACCTCTGCTTCACTAAGGTTTTTCTTCCGGTTAACGAAGTAACTATTATTCACCGAGAAGATAGTCATCTGTGAAAATATAAGTCTGCTAAAAGTGGAAGGCAGTAACCAGAACGCAATGTTAATTATTTATTAAGAATGTCAATAAAAGGTTTTTATTGTGTACTGGGCTGTTTTGAAAATAGTTACGACGTTTTGCGTTTAATTTCATAAAGATAAATTTCCGCGATTTGCGCCTTTGATAAATACAACCTTATTGCAAATGTGTGTTTTGTGATCTCGTGCACGCTTTATCGTCAACGTTTTCGCGCTGTTTGCAGTTTTGGTCGAAGGTTGACGCTTTCAGCGAAAGTTAAAAAATAGCGGTGGGGAAAAATATTTAAACATTTATTCACCTTTTCGCTACTTAATGTTTGAAATCACGGGTGCGCACCGTATAATTTGACCGCTTTTTGATGCTTGACTCTGAGCCTTAAAGGACGTTTTATACGACACGCGGCATACCTCGAAGGGAGCAGGAGTAAAAACGTGATGTCTGTGTCGCTCTTGAGTAGAAACGTTGCTCGTAAGCTTCTGTTCATTCAGTTTCTGGCTGTGATAGCAAGTGGACTGCTGTTTAGCCTCAAAGACCCCTTCTGGGGCATCTCCGCCGTGTGCGGGGGTTTGGCGGTTGTGCTGCCAAATGTGTTGTTTATGATTTTTGCCTGGCGTCATCAGGCGCATACACCTGCCAAAGGCCGCGTGGCCTGGTCCTTCGCCCTCGGCGAAGTGTGTAAGGTGTTGCTGACCTTTGCTCTACTGGTGATGGCGCTGGCGGTTTTGAAAGTGGTCTTCATGCCGCTGATAGCAACGTGGGTTTTGGTGCTGGTGGTACAAGTTCTGGCTCCAGCTGTAATCAATAACAAAGGGTAAAAGGCATCATGGCTTCAGAAAATATGACGCCGCAGGATTACATAGGTCACCATCTGAATAACCTTCAGCTGGACCTGCGTACATTCTCGCTGGTGGATCCACATAACCCCCCGGCCACCTTCTGGACGATCAACATCGACTCCATGTTCTTCTCGGTGGTTTTGGGTCTTCTGTTCCTGGCCATGTTCCGCGGTGTTGCTAAACGAGCGACCAGCGGTGTACCAGGGAAATTCCAGACCTTCATCGAAATGATCATCGGCTTCGTCCATGGCAGCGTCAAAGACATGTACCATGGCAAGAGCAAGCTGATTGCTCCGCTGGCGCTGACCGTGTTCGTTTGGGTCTTCCTGATGAACCTGATGGACCTGCTGCCAATCGATCTGCTGCCGTTTATCGGCGAGCACATCTTCGGCCTGCCTGCACTGCGTGTGGTACCGTCTGCGGACGTGAACATCACCCTGTCGATGGCGCTGGGCGTGTTTATCCTGATTCTTTTCTACAGCATCAAAATGAAAGGCGTAAGCGGCTTTGTGAAAGAGCTTACCTTGCAGCCGTTCAACCACTGGGCGTTTATTCCGGTCAACCTGATCCTGGAAGGCGTTAGCCTGCTGTCCAAACCTGTTTCACTGGGTCTGCGACTGTTCGGCAACATGTATGCGGGTGAGCTGATTTTCATTCTGATCGCGGGTCTTCTGCCGTGGTGGTCACAGTGGGTTCTGAATGTGCCGTGGGCCATTTTCCACATCCTGATCATTACGCTGCAAGCCTTTATCTTCATGGTTCTGACGATCGTCTATCTGTCGATGGCGTCTGAAGAGCACTGATTTTTTACCAACACTACTACGTTTTAATTGAAACAAACTGGAGACTGTCATGGAAAACCTGAATATGGATCTGCTGTACATGGCTGCCGCTGTGATGATGGGTCTGGCGGCTATCGGTGCTGCGATCGGTATCGGCATCCTCGGGGGCAAATTCCTGGAAGGCGCTGCGCGTCAACCTGATCTGATTCCTCTGCTGCGTACTCAGTTCTTTATCGTTATGGGTCTGGTGGATGCTATCCCAATGATCGCTGTAGGTCTGGGTCTGTACGTGATGTTTGCTGTCGCGTAGTAGTAGTTTTAAAACCCTAAGCCACAGATATTAAAGAGGTATTGTGCTGTGAACATGAACGCAACAATCCTCGGCCAGGCCATCGCGTTTATTCTCTTTGTCTGGTTCTGCATGAAGTATGTATGGCCGCCTTTAATGGCTGCCATCGAAAAACGTCAGAAAGAAATTGCTGACGGTCTGGCTTCTGCAGAACGCGCTAAGAAAGATTTGGACCTTGCACAGGCCAACGCGACAGACCAGCTGAAAAAAGCGAAAGCGGAAGCTCAGGTTATCATCGAACAGGCTAACAAACGCCGTTCGCAGATCCTGGACGAAGCCAAAGCTGAAGCAGAACAGGAACGTACTAAGATCGTGACACAGGCTCAGGCTGAAATTGAAGCTGAGCGTAAACGTGCTCGTGAAGAACTGCGTAAGCAGGTTGCGATTCTGGCTGTTGCTGGCGCCGAGAAGATCATCGAACGTTCCGTGGATGAAGCTGCTAACAGCGACATCGTGGACAAACTTGTCGCTGAACTGTAAGGAGGGAGGGGCTGATGTCTGAATTTGTTACGGTAGCTCGCCCCTACGCCAAAGCAGCTTTTGACTTTGCTATCGAACACCAAAATGTCGATCGCTGGCAGAATATGCTGGCGTTTGCCGCTGAGGTGACGAAAAACGAACAAATGGCCGAGTTGCTTTCCGGTGCGTTAGCACCTGAAACCCTCGCCGCGTCGTTTATCGCCGTGTGCGGAGAGCAACTGGATGCCAACGGCCAGAACCTGATTAAGGTGATGGCAGAGAATGGTCGTCTCCGTGTGCTCCCGGATGTTCTCGAGCAGTTTGAGCACTTACGTGCCCTTAGTGAAGCTACCGCTGAAGTCGAAGTGACTTCCGCGACTGAACTGAGTGACGAACAGCTTGCGAAAATTACCGCCGCGATGGAAAAACGTCTGTCACGCAAAGTTAAGCTGAATTGCAAAATCGATAAGTCTGTAATGGCAGGCGTAATCATCCGCTCGGGTGATATGGTCATTGATGGCAGCGTACGCGGCCGTCTTGAGCGCCTTGCAGACGTCTTGCAGTCTTAAGGGGACTGGAGCATGCAACTGAATTCCACCGAAATCAGCGAACTGATCAAGCAGCGCATTGCTCAGTTCAATGTTGTGAGTGAAGCTCACAACGAAGGTACTATTGTTTCTGTAAGTGACGGTGTTATCCGCATTCACGGCCTGGCCGATTGTATGCAGGGTGAGATGATTTCCCTGCCGGGTAACCGTTACGCTATCGCACTGAACCTGGAGCGCGACTCCGTTGGTGCAGTTGTGATGGGTCCATACGCTGACCTCGCCGAAGGCATGAAGGTTAAGTGTACTGGCCGTATTCTGGAAGTGCCGGTTGGCCGTGGCCTGCTGGGTCGCGTTGTTAACACCCTGGGTGCGCCAATCGACGGTAAAGGTCCGGTTGAGCACGATGGCTTCTCCCCAATCGAAGTTATCGCACCGGGCGTTATCGACCGTCAGTCCGTAGATCAGCCTGTTCAGACAGGTTATAAGTCCGTTGATGCCATGATCCCAATCGGTCGTGGTCAGCGTGAACTGATCATCGGTGACCGTCAGACAGGTAAAACCGCGATGGCTATCGACGCCATCATCAACCAGCGTGACTCCGGCATCAAATGTGTGTACGTGGCCATCGGCCAGAAAGCGTCCACCATTTCCAACGTGGTTCGTAAACTGGAAGAGCACGGCGCACTGTCTAACACCATCGTTGTGGTGGCGACCGCGTCTGAATCTGCTGCACTGCAATACCTGGCGCCATACGCCGGTTGCGCAATGGGCGAATACTTCCGTGACCGCGGTGAAGATGCGCTGATCGTATACGATGACCTGTCTAAACAGGCTGTTGCTTATCGTCAGGTTTCCCTGCTGCTCCGTCGTCCACCTGGACGTGAAGCGTTCCCTGGCGACGTATTCTACCTCCACTCTCGTCTGCTGGAGCGTGCTTCCCGCGTTAACGCGGAATACGTCGAGAACTTCACCAAAGGTGAAGTGAAGGGTAAAACGGGCTCTCTGACCGCTCTGCCGATCATTGAAACCCAGGCGGGTGACGTTTCTGCGTTCGTTCCGACCAACGTAATCTCCATTACCGATGGTCAGATCTTCCTGGAAACCAACCTGTTTAACTCCGGTATTCGTCCGGCAGTTAACCCGGGTATCTCCGTATCCCGTGTTGGTGGTGCTGCTCAGACCAAGATCATCAAGAAACTGTCCGGTGGTATCCGTACCGCGCTGGCACAGTATCGTGAACTGGCTGCGTTCTCTCAGTTCGCATCCGATCTGGACGAAGCAACCCGTAAACAGCTGAGCCACGGTCAGAAAGTGACCGAGCTGCTGAAGCAGAAACAGTACGCACCAATGTCTGTTGCTCAGCAGGGCCTGGTTCTGTTCGCGGCTGAACGCGGTTACCTCGAAGATGTGGAACTGGCGAAAATCGGTAGCTTCGAAGCCGCTCTGCTGGCTTACGTCGACCGTGATCACGCTCCGCTGATGCAAGAGATCAACCAGACCGGTGGCTATAACGACGAAATCGAAGGCAAGCTGAAAGCTATCCTCGATTCCTTCAAAGCAACCCAATCCTGGTAATCGTCCGGCGGCTTGTCTCAGGACAAGCCGCCTGGCATTGAGGAGAAGCTCATGGCCGGCGCAAAAGAGATACGTAGTAAGATCGCAAGCGTCCAGAACACGCAAAAGATCACTAAAGCGATGGAGATGGTCGCCGCTTCCAAAATGCGTAAATCGCAGGATCGCATGGCGGCCAGCCGTCCTTATGCAGAAACCATGCGCAAAGTGATTGGTCACCTTGCAAACGGTAATCTGGAATATAAGCACCCTTACCTGGAAGAACGCGACGTTAAGCGCGTGGGCTACCTGGTGGTGTCGACCGACCGTGGTCTGTGTGGCGGCTTGAACATTAACCTGTTCAAAAAACTGCTGGCGGATATGAAAGCATGGTCTGAAAAAGGCGTTCAGTGCGATATCGCAATGATCGGCTCTAAAGGCGTCTCTTTCTTTAATTCCGTTGGTGGCAACATTGTCGCTCAGGTGACCGGTATGGGTGATAACCCGTCCCTGTCCGAACTGATCGGCCCGGTTAAAGTGATGTTGCAGGCTTATGATGAAGGCCGTCTGGACAGACTGTACGTTGTCAGCAACAAATTCATTAACACCATGTCTCAGGTTCCAACGCTCACTCAGATGCTGCCGTTACCGGCATCAGAAGATGGCGAGCTGAAGCAAAAAACCTGGGATTACCTGTATGAACCCGATCCGAAACCGCTGCTGGATACCCTGCTGCGTCGTTACGTTGAATCTCAGGTTTATCAGGGCGTTGTAGAAAACCTGGCCAGCGAGCAGGCCGCACGAATGGTGGCGATGAAAGCCGCGACCGATAATGGCGGCAGCCTGATTAAAGAGCTGCAGTTGGTTTACAACAAAGCTCGTCAGGCCAGCATTACTCAGGAACTCACCGAGATCGTCTCGGGGGCCGCCGCGGTTTAACCAGGTTTACGAATTACGTAGAGGATTCAAGATGGCTACTGGAAAGATTGTCCAGGTAATCGGCGCCGTGGTGGACGTCGAGTTCCCTCAGGACGCCGTACCACGCGTGTACGACGCGCTTGAGGTACAGAATGGTAACGAGAGCCTGGTGCTGGAAGTTCAGCAGCAGCTCGGCGGCGGTATCGTGCGTACCATCGCGATGGGTTCTTCCGACGGTCTGCGTCGTGGTCTGGAAGTAAAAGACCTTGAGCACCCGATCGAAGTCCCGGTAGGTAAAGCAACACTGGGTCGTATCATGAACGTATTGGGTCAGCCAATCGACATGAAAGGCGACATCGGTGAAGAAGAGCGTTGGGCTATCCACCGCGCGGCACCTTCCTACGAAGAGCTGTCCAGCTCTCAGGAACTGCTGGAAACCGGTATCAAAGTTATCGACCTGATGTGTCCGTTCGCGAAGGGCGGTAAAGTTGGTCTGTTCGGTGGTGCGGGTGTAGGTAAAACCGTAAACATGATGGAGCTGATCCGTAACATCGCGATCGAGCACTCCGGTTACTCTGTGTTTGCGGGCGTAGGTGAACGTACTCGTGAGGGTAACGACTTCTACCACGAAATGACCGACTCCAACGTTCTGGACAAAGTATCCCTGGTTTACGGCCAGATGAACGAGCCACCTGGAAACCGTCTGCGCGTTGCGCTGACCGGCCTGACGATGGCTGAGAAGTTCCGTGACGAAGGCCGTGACGTTCTGCTGTTCGTTGATAACATCTATCGTTACACCCTGGCCGGTACTGAAGTATCTGCACTGCTGGGTCGTATGCCTTCAGCGGTAGGTTATCAGCCTACGCTGGCGGAAGAGATGGGTGTTCTTCAGGAACGTATCACCTCTACCAAAACCGGTTCTATCACCTCCGTTCAGGCGGTATACGTACCTGCGGATGACTTGACTGACCCATCACCAGCCACCACCTTTGCGCACTTAGATGCAACCGTGGTACTGAGCCGTCAGATCGCGTCTCTGGGTATCTACCCGGCCGTTGACCCGCTGGACTCCACCAGCCGTCAGCTGGATCCACTGGTTGTTGGTCAGGAACACTACGACACCGCGCGTGGCGTACAGTCCCTGCTGCAGCGTTACCAGGAACTGAAAGACATCATCGCCATCCTGGGTATGGATGAACTGTCTGAAGAAGACAAACTGGTGGTAGCACGTGCGCGTAAGATCCAGCGCTTCCTGTCCCAGCCGTTCTTCGTTGCGGAAGTATTCACCGGTTCTCCAGGTAAATACGTTTCCCTGAAAGACACCATCCGTGGCTTTAAAGGCATCATGGAAGGCGAATACGATCACCTGCCAGAGCAGGCGTTCTACATGGTTGGTTCCATCGAAGAAGCTGTGGAAAAAGCCAAAAAACTTTAACGCCTTAATCGGAGGGTGATATGGCAATGACTTACCACCTGGACGTCGTCAGCGCAGAGCAACAAATGTTCTCTGGTCTGGTCGAGAAAATCCAGGTAACGGGTAGTGAAGGTGAACTGGGTATTTTCCCGGGTCACGCACCGCTGCTCACCGCCATTAAGCCTGGTATGATCCGCATCGTTAAACAGTTCGGTCACGAAGAGTTTATCTATCTGTCCGGCGGCATTCTTGAAGTGCAGCCTGGCAGTGTGACCGTTCTGGCCGATACCGCTATTCGTGGCCAGGATCTCGACGAAGCGCGAGCCCTGGAGTCGAAGCGTAAGGCTGAAGAGCACATTAACAGCTCTCATGGTGACGTGGATTACGCTCAGGCGTCTGCGGAGCTGGCCAAAGCGATCGCGAAACTGCGCGTTATCGAGTTGACCAAAAAAGCGATGTAACACCGGCTTGAAAAGCACAAAAGCCAGTCTGGATACCAGGCTGGCTTTTTTTTTCGGCCTTAATTCATGCTGAAAAAGATGTAGAATTTTAAGCATCAAACGTTTTTACTTCTCACTCAAACTACCGTCAGGATGCGTATGTCAAACAGTGCGATGAGCGTGGTGATCCTTGCCGCAGGCAAAGGGACCCGCATGTATTCCGACCTGCCTAAAGTGCTTCACACGCTTGCAGGAAAGCCAATGGTGCAGCATGTCATTGATGCAGCGAATGAACTGGGTGCTAATCAGGTTCACCTGGTCTACGGCCACGGCGGCGATCTGCTTAAAAAGACGCTGAGCGACGACAAGCTCAACTGGGTGCTTCAGGCTGAACAGTTGGGTACAGGCCATGCCATGCAGCAGGCAGCGCCCTTCTTTGCGGATGACGAAGACATTTTGATGCTCTACGGCGATGTCCCGCTGATCTCTGTTGAAACACTGACTCGCCTGCGTGAAGCCAAACCGCAGGGCGGCATCGGTTTATTAACCGTCGTGCTGGACGATCCAACCGGTTATGGTCGTATCACCCGTGATAACGGCAACGTTACGGGTATTGTTGAGCATAAAGATGCCAGTGAGGCGCAGCGTCAGATTCAGGAGATCAACACGGGGATCCTGATTGCCAATGGCGCGGATATGAAGCGCTGGCTGTCGAAACTCAATAACAACAATGCGCAGGGTGAATACTACATCACCGACATTATTGCGATGGCGTACCACGAAGGGCGCGAGATTGCGGCGGTCCATCCGGCACGCATCAGCGAAACCGAAGGGGTGAATAACCGTCTTCAGCTTTCCCGCCTTGAGCGTGTTTATCAGTCCGAACAGGCTGAAAAACTGCTGCTGGCAGGCGTGATGCTGCGCGATCCGGCGCGTTTCGATCTGCGTGGCTCATTATCTCACGGGCGTGACGTTGAGATTGATACTAACGTTATCCTCGAAGGTAACGTGACGCTGGGCAACCGCGTCAAAATTGGCGCCGGCTGCGTGATCAAAAACAGCATCATCGGTGACGACTGCGAAATCAGCCCGTACAGCGTGGTGGAAGATGCCCGTCTGGACGTGGCCTGTACTATCGGCCCGTTTGCGCGCCTGCGCCCGGGTGCTGAGCTGCTGGAAGGCGCTCACGTGGGTAACTTCGTGGAGATGAAAAAAGCGCGTCTGGGTAAAGGCTCTAAAGCCGGTCATCTGACCTATCTGGGCGACGCGGAAATTGGCAATAACGTGAATATTGGTGCAGGGACGATTACCTGTAACTATGACGGCGCTAATAAGTTTAAAACGATCATTGGTGATGACGTGTTCGTTGGCTCCGATACGCAGTTGGTGGCGCCTGTTACCGTGGGTAACGGGGTGACTATTGCCGCTGGAACAACCGTAACGCGCGATGTGGCCGAGAACGAGCTGGTATTAAGCCGCGTTCCGCAGGTCAGCAAGCAGGGCTGGAAACGCCCGGTGAAGAAAAAGTAACAACAAGGCGGGTGGCGCTACGCTTACCCGCCCTACGATTGAGTAGGCCTGATAAGGCGTAGCCGTCATCAGGCAAACCCGGGAGAGGAGATAAATATATATCTCCCCCCACAAGCAGTACCCATAACAATAACCCCACTCTCTACAAGGCTCGGGGCGCCCGGAAAGGGCAAATACAGGTCAGCGACAACGCAGGCATAATGCCTAAATTCGGAATATAAATTATGTGTGGAATTGTTGGCGCAGTTGCGCAGCGTGATATTGCTGAAATCCTTCTCGAAGGTTTACGTCGTCTGGAATACCGTGGTTACGACTCTGCCGGTCTGGCTGTCGTCGATGCAGAAGGTCATATGACCCGTCTGCGTCGTCTCGGTAAAGTGCAGATGCTGGCCCAGGCCGCGGAAGAACATCCGCTGCACGGGGGAACCGGTATTGCGCATACCCGCTGGGCGACGCACGGCGAACCGTCTGAAGGCAACGCGCACCCGCATGTGTCTGAACACATCGTGGTTGTGCACAACGGCATTATCGAAAACCACGAACCGCTGCGCGAAGCACTGAAAGCGCGCGGCTACACCTTCGTCTCTGAAACGGACACCGAAGTGATTGCTCACCTGGTGCACTGGGAGCTGGAGCAGGGCGGCACACTGCGTGATGCGGTGCTGCGTGCTATCCCTCAGCTGCGCGGTGCGTACGGTACGGTGATCATGGATTCCCGCGATCCGTCCACGCTGCTGGCCGCGCGTTCCGGTAGCCCGATGGTTATCGGTCTGGGCATGGGTGAAAACTTTATCGCCTCTGACCAGCTGGCGCTCCTGCCGGTCACCCGCCGCTTTATCTTCCTGGAAGAGGGGGATATCGCCGAAGTGACTCGCCGCAGCGTGACCGTGTTCGATACCAAAGGCGAGCAGGTGAAGCGCCAGGAGATCGAATCTAACCTGCAGTACGACGCGGGCGACAAAGGCGCTTACCGTCACTACATGCAGAAAGAGATTTACGAGCAGCCAAACGCCATCAAAAACACCCTGACCGGGCGCATCAGCCACGGTGAAGTGGATCTGAGCGAGCTGGGTGCAAATGCGAATGAACTGCTCAGCAAGGTTGAGCACATTCAGATCGTGGCCTGCGGCACCTCCTACAACTCCGGTATGGTCTCTCGCTACTGGTTTGAATCCCTGGCGGGCGTGCCGTGTGATGTGGAAATTGCGTCTGAATTCCGCTATCGCAAATCTGCGGTGCGTCGTAACAGCCTGATGATCACCCTTTCCCAGTCTGGTGAAACGGCGGATACCCTGGCTGCGCTGCGACTGTCTAAAGAGCTGGGTTACCTGGGCTCTCTGGCCATCTGTAACGTCCCGGGCTCTTCCCTGGTGCGTGAATCCGATCTGGCGCTGATGACCAAAGCGGGTACCGAAATCGGCGTGGCCTCCACTAAAGCGTTTACCACTCAGCTGACCGTTCTGCTGATGCTGGTGGCGAAGCTGGCACGCCTGAAAGGCGAAGATGCTTCCGTTGAGCATGACATCGTTCATGGTCTGCAGGCGCTGCCGAGCCGTATTGAGCAGATGCTGTCTCAGGACAAACGCATTGAAGCCCTGGCGGAAGATTTCTCTGACAAGCATCACGCCCTGTTCCTGGGTCGTGGCGATCAGTATCCGATTGCGCTGGAAGGCGCGCTGAAGCTGAAAGAGATCTCCTATATTCACGCTGAAGCGTATGCGGCAGGCGAACTGAAACACGGCCCGCTGGCGCTGATTGACGCCGATATGCCGGTCATCGTTGTGGCACCCAACAACGAACTGCTGGAAAAACTGAAATCTAACATCGAAGAAGTGCGCGCCCGCGGTGGTGTCCTGTACGTCTTCGCCGACAAAGATGCCGGTTTCGCCAGCAGCGACAACATGCACATCATCGAGATGCCGCATGTGGAAGAGGTGATTGCACCGATCTTCTACACCGTTCCGCTGCAGCTGCTGGCTTACCACGTGGCGCTGATCAAAGGCACCGACGTCGACCAGCCGCGTAACCTGGCGAAATCGGTCACTGTAGAATAAACCCTTCAGGCTCCACCTTCGGGTGGAGCTTTTTTATCCTGCCTGGTTTGTTTTTCATCAATCCTTTCTCATTTTTAATAATGACAATTTGTCATCTTCAGCTACTTTTTTCAGTGTCACATAAAGAAAATATTTCTGAAAACAACCTGTCATAAAAGTGGCTAACTCGATGAAAATTAAGCTTTGTTTTGTTTAATTTTAAGTTAAATTTTCATTGTCATAAAACTGTCATAATTCGTACATTTATCTGTCACCTGTTTGTCCTATTTTGCTCATCGTAGCCACTAAACAACGATTTACGAAAATCTTGCAGGAGACATTATGAAAGTTATGCGTACCACTGTCGCAACTGTTGTCGCCGCGACCTTATCTCTGAGCGCGTTCTCTGTATTTGCAGAAGCAAGCCTGACTGGCGCTGGTGCAACCTTCCCTGCGCCGGTGTATGCCAAATGGGCGGATACCTACCAGAAAGAAACCGGTAACAAGGTTAACTATCAGGGTATCGGCTCCTCCGGTGGCGTGAAACAAATTACCGCGAACACGGTTGATTTCGGCGCGTCTGACGCTCCGCTGTCTGATGACAAACTGGCTCAGGAAGGTCTGTTCCAGTTCCCTACCGTGATCGGTGGCGTGGTTCTGGCCATCAACCTGCCGGGCGTGAAGTCGGGTGAGCTGGTGCTGGACGGCAAAACGCTGGGTGACATCTACCTGGGCAACATCAAAAAATGGGATGACGAAGCGATCGCCAAGCTCAACCCAGGCCTGAAGCTGCCTTCTCAGAACATCGCCGTGGTTCGCCGCGCGGATGGTTCCGGTACCTCTTTCGTGTTCACCAGCTACCTGGCGAAAGTGAACGAAGAGTGGAAATCTAAAGTCGGCTCCGGTTCTACCGTTAACTGGCCTACCGGCCTGGGCGGTAAAGGTAACGACGGTATCGCCGCGTTCGTACAGCGTCTGCCTGGTTCCATCGGCTACGTAGAGTATGCGTACGCGAAGCAGAACAACCTGTCCTACACCAAACTGGTTTCAGCCGACGGCAAACCGGTTAGCCCGACCGAAGAGAACTTTGCTAACGCCGCGAAAGGCGCTGACTGGAGCAAATCCTTCGCGCAGGATCTGACTAACCAGAAGGGCGAAGGTGCATGGCCAATCACCTCTACCACCTTCATCCTGGTGCACAAAGAGCAGAAGAAACCTGAACAGGGTGCTGAAGTGCTGAAGTTCTTCGACTGGGCATACAAAAACGGCGGCAAACAGGCTAACGCTCTGGATTACGCCACCCTGCCAGACAACGTGGTTGAGCAGATTCGCGCTGCATGGAAAACCAACGTAAAAGACAGCAGCGGTAAAGCATTGTATTAATTTAGCATTCTGACGAAAATGGCGGGTGGCGCTTGCGCTTACCCGCCCTACGGTTCCGACTGTAGGCCGGGTAAGCGCAAGCGCCACCCGGCGATTTCGTAAACGCGTTTAACAGAAGAGTAATTTATGGCTGCAACCAAGCCTGCATTTAACCCTCCGGGTAAAAAAGGTGACATGATTTTCAGCGCGCTGGTCAAACTGGCTGCGCTGATTGTGCTATTGCTGCTGGGCGGCATTATCGTGTCTCTGATTTTCTCCTCCTGGCCGAGCATCCAGAAATTCGGTTTCTCCTTCCTGTGGACCAAAGAGTGGGATGCGCCGAACGACATCTACGGTGCCCTGGTGCCAATTTACGGCACGCTGGTGACCTCGTTCATCGCCCTGCTGATTGCGGTTCCGGTAAGCTTTGGTATTGCCCTGTTCCTGACGGAGCTGGCGCCGGGCTGGCTGCGTCGTCCGCTGGGGATCGCCATTGAACTGCTGGCAGCTATTCCGAGTATCGTCTACGGCATGTGGGGCCTGTTCATCTTTGCGCCACTGTTCGCCACGTACTTCCAGGAACCGGTGGGTAACGTCCTCTCTGCCATTCCGTTTGTGGGGGCCCTGTTCTC
Organism: Enterobacter sp. NFIX58; assembly: GCF_900110475.1. Classification (NCBI taxonomy): domain Bacteria; kingdom Pseudomonadati; phylum Pseudomonadota; class Gammaproteobacteria; order Enterobacterales; family Enterobacteriaceae; genus Enterobacter; species Enterobacter sp. NFIX58. Next base: position 31,894 of record NZ_FODW01000005.1, read on the forward strand.
TGGCCCGGCTTTCGGTATCGGCATTCTGGCGGCTGGCGTGATCCTCGCCATCATGATTATTCCGTACATTGCGGCGGTTATGCGCGATGTCTTCGAACAAACGCCGGTGATGATGAAAGAGTCGGCCTACGGTATCGGCTGCACCACCTGGGAAGTGATCTGGCGCATCGTCCTTCCGTTCACCAAAAATGGGGTGATCGGGGGCGTGATGCTGGGCTTAGGTCGCGCGCTGGGTGAAACCATGGCAGTCACCTTTATCATCGGTAACACCTACCAGCTCGACAGCGCGTCGCTCTATATGCCGGGTAACAGTATTACCTCTGCGCTGGCGAATGAATTTGCGGAAGCGGAATCGGGTCTGCACGTCGCGGCGCTGATGGAGCTGGGTCTGATTCTGTTCGTAATTACCTTCATTGTTCTGGCGATTTCCAAGCTGATGATTATGCGTCTCGCTAAAAATGAGGGAGCACGCTAATGGCCACTCTCGAAATGCAAGCAACTGCTGAACTGGCGGAATCCCGCCGCAAAATGCAGGCCAGACGCCGCATGAAAAACCGCATTGCCCTGACGCTCTCTATGGCGACGATGGCATTCGGCCTGTTCTGGCTGGTCTGGATCCTCTTCTCGACGGTCGTTCGCGGGATTGACGGAATGTCACTGTCGCTGTTCACCGAAATGACGCCGCCGCCGAACACGGCGGGAGGTGGCCTGGCGAATGCCCTGGCGGGCAGCGGATTGCTGATCCTCTGGGCGACGGTCTTCGGCACGCCGCTGGGCATCATGGCGGGGATCTACCTGGCAGAATACGGCCGTAAATCCTGGCTGGCAGAAGTGATTCGCTTCATTAACGACATTTTGCTGTCAGCCCCGTCTATCGTCGTGGGTCTGTTCGTTTACACCGTGGTGGTGGCGCAGATGGAACACTTCTCCGGCTGGGCGGGCGTCATTGCGCTGGCGCTGCTGCAGGTGCCGATTGTGATTCGAACCACCGAGAACATGCTGAAACTGGTGCCGGACAGCCTGCGTGAAGCGGCTTACGCGCTGGGTACGCCGAAATGGAAGATGATCTCTGCGATTACGCTGAAGGCGTCGGTCTCCGGGATCATGACCGGTATCCTGCTGGCGGTGGCGCGTATCGCGGGTGAAACGGCACCGCTGCTGTTTACGTCCCTCTCCAACCAGTTCTGGAGCACGGACATGATGCAGCCGATCGCCAACCTGCCGGTGACGATCTTTAAATTTGCGATGAGCCCCTTCGCGGAATGGCAGCAGCTGGCCTGGGCCGGGGTGCTGATCATTACCCTTTGCGTACTGTTGCTGAACATTCTGGCGCGCGTCATTTTCGCGAAGAAGAAACACGGTTAATTTTTTACGGCGCGGCAGCTCGCGGCGCCGAATGAGGAAATGAGTCAATGAGTATGGTTGATACTGCCCCGGGTAAGATTCAGGTTCGTGATTTGAACTTCTACTACGGCAAATTCCATGCCCTGAAGAACATCAACCTGGATATCGCAAAGAACCAGGTCACGGCATTTATCGGTCCGTCCGGCTGTGGGAAATCCACGCTGCTGCGTACCTTTAACAAAATGTATTCGCTCTATCCGGAGCAGCGCGCTGAAGGGGAAATCATCCTCGACGGCGAAAACATTCTGACCCAGGCTCAGGATATCGCCCTGCTGCGCGCGAAAGTGGGGATGGTGTTCCAGAAACCCACGCCGTTCCCGATGTCCATTTATGACAACATCGCCTTTGGCGTTCGCCTGTTTGAAAAGCTCTCCCGTGCCGATATGGATGAGCGCGTGCAGTGGGCTTTGACCAAGGCCGCATTATGGAACGAAACCAAAGATAAGTTGCACCAGAGCGGGTACTCTCTCTCCGGTGGTCAGCAGCAGCGTCTGTGCATTGCGCGCGGTATTGCGATTCGCCCGGAAGTGTTGCTGCTGGATGAGCCGTGTTCAGCGCTGGACCCGATTTCAACCGGTCGTATTGAAGAACTGATCACCGAGCTGAAGCAGGATTACACCGTGGTTATCGTGACCCACAACATGCAGCAGGCTGCACGTTGCTCCGATCACACGGCGTTTATGTACCTGGGTGAATTGATTGAGTTCAGTAACACGGACGATCTGTTCACTAAGCCCGCGAAGAAACAAACCGAAGATTATATTACTGGCCGCTACGGTTGATTTGCCTTAGTGCATGTGGAGAAACCATGGACAACCTCAATCTTAATAAACACATTTCCGGCCAGTTCAACGCAGAGCTGGAAAGCATTCGCACCCAGGTGATGACCATGGGCGGCATGGTCGAGCAGCAGCTTTCTGATGCGATTACGGCGATGCACAACCAGGACAGCGAGCTGGCGAAGCGCGTCATTGAAGGCGACAAAAACGTCAACATGATGGAAGTCGCCATCGACGAGGCCTGCGTGCGCATTATCGCGAAGCGTCAGCCGACGGCGAGCGACCTGCGTCTGGTGATGGCGATCATCAAAACCATCGCCGAGCTGGAACGTATCGGTGACGTCGCCGATAAAATCTGCCGTACCGCGCTGGAGAAGTTCTCTCAGCAGCATCAGCCGCTGCTGGTCAGCCTGGAGTCGCTGGGCCGCCACACCGTGCAGATGCTGCACGACGTGCTGGATGCCTTTGCGCGTATGGATCTGGACGAAGCGGTGCGTATCTACCGCGAAGACAAGAAGGTCGATCAGGAGTATGAAGGCATCGTGCGTCAGCTGATGACCTACATGATGGAAGATTCCCGTACGATCCCAAGCGTACTGACGGCTCTGTTCTGCGCGCGCTCCATCGAGCGTATCGGCGACCGCTGCCAGAACATTTGCGAGTACATTTTCTACTTCGTGAAGGGTCAGGACTTCCGTCACGTGGGCGGCGACGAGCTGGACAAGCTGCTGGCGGGTAAAGATCCGAAAGAGTAATCCTGTCATCTGATAATAACGCCGGTACTTACCGGCGTTATTATTTCTATAGTAATCACAATTCTCCCCTTCATCCGTTGCCTGACGTTCGAAACGCGCTAACGTGAGACGAAAAAAACAGCAAAGGATGGGATATGAAAAATTCATTAGCGTGCCTGGCGATGGCTATCAGCATCGGGATCGGTGCTGGAACAAACGTGATTGCCGCACCGTTGCCAGCGACACCCGACCCGGCTACCCCGGTCAGCCGCTATGTGACGCAGGTCAATGCGGATAAAAGCATTACGTTTCGCCTGTTTGCGCCCGGCGCAACGCGAGTCTCCGTGGTGACAGGGTCAATGCCTGAAACCCAGGTTTCCCATGATATGACGAAAGAGAAAAATGGCGTCTGGACATGGAAAAGTGAGCCGATGGCCCCGAATCTCTACGAATATTATTTCGATATCGATGGTTTCCGTTCAGTCGACACGGGAAGCCGTTATCAAAAACCTCAGCGGCAGGTGAACACCAGCCTGATTCTGGTTCCGGGCAGCATTCTCGACGATCGTGCCGTACCGCATGGCGATCTCACCACCCTGACCTGGCACTCGCCGTCACTCAAGTCAGAGCGCCGCGTTTATGTATGGACTCCCCCTGGCTACAACGGCAAAGGGGAACCTCTACCGGTGCTCTACTTCTACCATGGCTTTGGGGATACCGGGCTCTCGGCAATCGATCAGGGCCGCCTGCCGCAAATGATGGATAACCTGATGGCCGAGGGGAAAATCAAACCGATGCTGGTGGTCGTACCCGACACCGAGACGGAGAGCGCTGAGGCCATTCCCGAGAATTTCCCCCCGGCAGAACGACGGAAATCCTTCTACCCGCTTAATGCGAAAGCCGCAGACCGTGAACTGATGAGCGAGATTATTCCGCTGGTGGATACACGCTTCAACGTGCGTAAAGATGCTGATGGCCGGGCGCTGGCGGGGTTGTCACAGGGCGGCTATCAGGCGCTCGTATCCGGTATGAACCATCTGGACAGCTTCGGCTGGCTGGGAACGTTCAGTGGCGTTACCACAACAACCGTGCCTGACGACGGCGTGGCCGCACGCTTTAAGCAGCCGGAGGCCATTAACCGGCAGCTGCATAACTTCACCGTCGTCGTGGGAGAGCGCGATTCGGTGACCGGCAAAGATATCGCCGGTCTGAAAGCGGAGCTGGAAAAACAGGGCATCAAATTCGACTATAAAATGTACCCCGGTCTGAATCACGAAATGGATGTCTGGCGTCCGGCCTATGCTGAGTTTGTTCAAAAGCTCTTCAGATAAACCTGTCGCCCTCCCTGCCGGGAGGGTCTGCTTAACGCGTAATATCCCACCCGCGGGCCTTCCACAGCGCGGGTAGCTGCGCCAGATCGGTGAAGGTCGTGACTTTGGGATGATCGATCGGCTTGTTGTGCGGGTCGGCGCAGAAGTAAAACACCTCCATTCCCGCATCAATCCCCGACTGCGCGCCCGCAGACGAGTCATCCACCAGAATGCAGTTCTCTACGTTGACGTTCATCGCCTTTGCCGCATGGAACATCAGTGCCGGGTCCGGCTTCCAGCGCTGGATATCGTAGCCGCTGAACAGTTTTTCCGGGAAGTGGTGCAACATCTCAAGCTTGCCCAGCGAGTGCTGCATTTTGCTGACCGGACCGTTGGAGACCACGCAGATCGGCACCGTCATCGCATCCAGCAGCGCGTTTGCGCCCGGAATCACCTCCAGCTCCGAATCGAACAGGCGTGCAACCTCGGCGCGGTACACCGGTTCCAGAGCCGCCTTCTCAAGAACGACGCCGTGTTCTTCGTTAATGATGTCGATGATCTCGTAGAGCTTCACGCCCTTAAAGCGTTTAAACACCTCTTCGAGTTCCAGCGTAATGCCAAATTCCTGGAACATGGCCACATACGCGCGGGAACAAATGACCTCACTGTCGACCAGCGTACCGTCGCAGTCGAAAAATACCGCTTCAATTCCGGACATGCCTTTCCCTTTTAACCAGTTTAACGTTTACGTACGGCAGTTCACCGGAACGCAATCGTTGCCGTATAAGCAAATTCAATGAAAAAAGTATCACGTAACCGCCACTATTGTCGCATTTTGGTATAGGATAGCGACGAATTTTCCCTCCTTGTTCGGAAATTGATGATGAGTCAACAACACACTACCCAGACATCTGGTCAGGGTCTGCTTGAGCGCGTGTTTAAACTGCGCGAGCACGGCACGACGGCACGCACCGAAGTGATCGCCGGTTTCACCACCTTCCTGACGATGGTCTATATCGTTTTTGTTAACCCTCAAATTCTGGGCGTTGCTGGCATGGATACCAGCGCCGTCTTCGTAACAACCTGTCTGATCGCGGCCCTTGGCAGCATTCTGATGGGCGTGTTCGCTAACCTGCCGGTCGCGCTGGCCCCGGCGATGGGCCTGAATGCGTTCTTTGCCTTCGTGGTGGTTCAGGCGATGGGTCTGCCGTGGCAGGTGGGTATGGGCGCCATCTTCTGGGGCGCGGTTGGCCTGCTGCTGCTGACCATTTTCCGCGTGCGTTACTGGATGATTGCGAACATCCCCGTGAGCCTGCGCGTGGGCATTACCAGTGGTATCGGTCTGTTTATCGGGATGATGGGGCTGAAAAACGCCGGTGTTATCGTGGCGAACCCGGATACGCTGGTGAGCATCGGTCACCTGACCTCTCATAACGTGCTGCTGGGCGTGCTGGGCTTCTTTATCATCGCGATCCTGGCTTCCCGCAATATTCATGCGGCGGTGCTGGTGTCCATCGTGGTCACCACGCTGCTGGGCTGGATGTTGGGCGACGTTCACTATAACGGCATCGTTTCCGCGCCACCGAGCGTCTCTACCGTTGTTGGTCATGTTGATCTGGCGGGTTCCCTGAACCTGGGCCTGGCGGGCGTGATTTTCTCCTTCATGCTGGTGAACCTGTTCGACTCTTCCGGTACGCTGATTGGCGTGACCGACAAAGCGGGTCTGGCTGATGAGAAAGGGAAATTCCCGCGCATGAAGCAGGCGCTGTTTGTGGACAGTATCTCCTCTGTGACCGGCTCATTTATCGGAACCTCGTCTGTTACCGCTTACATTGAATCCTCTTCCGGGGTTTCTGTAGGTGGCCGTACTGGTCTGACGGCGGTTGTGGTGGGTATTCTGTTCCTGCTGGTGATCTTCCTTTCGCCGCTGGCGGGCATGGTGCCTCCGTACGCTGCAGCGGGTGCGCTGATCTACGTGGGGGTGCTGATGACCTCCAGCCTGTCTCGCGTTAAGTGGGATGATTTAACCGAAGCGGTGCCGGCGTTTATTACCGCCGTGATGATGCCGTTCAGCTTCTCAATTACCGAAGGTATCGCGCTGGGCTTTATCTCTTACTGCGTAATGAAGATCGGTACCGGTCGTTTCCGCGACCTCAGCCCGTGCGTCATCGTTGTGGCGCTGCTGTTTGTGCTGAAGATTGTGTTTATTGACGCGCACTAAGGTGCGGTTTGTGGTGTCAGGTGGCGCTTCGCTTACCTGACCTACCGACGAGTGTAGGCCCGGTAAGCGCTAGCGCCACCGGGCTTTTTTATCAGGCTTTAACCCGCTTAATATAATCCCCGAACGCCGTCAGTTGGCCAGAGAGATGGTCGCGCGTGCTCTGATCCACCACCTCACCCGTTTGCGGGTCGACCTTGTTCTGAATCACTCCGCCCATAAATTCTGGCTTGTTCATCACCATCGCATCGAGGAAGACCAGGATCTGACGCAGGTGATACTGGCAGCGCGCGCCGCCAATCGCGCCCATGGAGCTGGTCTGGATCAGCACCGGTTTGCCTGACAGCGGCTGCTCAGGTAAACGGGACAGCCAGTCGATGGCATTCTTCAGACCACCGGGTACAGAGTAGTTGTACTCTGGCGTGACGATAACCACGCCGTCAGCCTGGCGGATCTGTTCGGCCAGCGCCTCAACGCTCTGCGGGAACCCTTCTTCCTGCTGTACGTCAGCATCATACAGCGGAATATCGCCAATAGACGGCAGGGCGCTAATTTCCATACCTGCAGGCGCCAGCTGTGGCAGCGTGCGGGCGACCATCCCGTTAAATGAACCTTTGCGCAGGCTTCCCAGTAACGTAACGACTTTCAACGTATCAGACATGATTACTCCTGTTTCATCATGATGACCCTGATTGGATCAGCTTAGGGTAAATGCTTTTTCTGCCGGTAAACTGGTTAATCGCATCAGACGTGCGGCGGGCTCGTTGGCGCGCTCGGGCACATCAGGAAGGCTACGCCATCCCTGTTGACTGTCAAATTCCCAGATTTTCATGCGTTCGATGGCGGGGGTCACCGCGATGGACCAAATGAGCACATCCTCAGCGTCGCAGAGCGCTTCTACCAGCGTGGCCTGCGTGGCACGCAGACGTCCGGAGCCTGGCAATAGCTGCAGCAGGCTGGCGTCGTCTGAGGCACATCCGCAGAGCTTACGAATGCTCTGGCGCAAGGTAATGAGTTGCGCTCTGGCTTCGACAGGATCGTTCTGGTTGCGTACCCACAGCTTCTCATTGCTGGAGAGCGGATAGTCTTCATGCGCATTAGCGCCATGGAAGCTGCGCGTCGCACGCTGAAGTTCCATATCGAGCCCACAGTCCCCCTCGGTGGTCAGCGCGACGCCAATGATATTGCCCGTGTAGGCAATGGAAAAACGAGGGAGATCCGGGTCAGCAAAGACCGGACGGCCTTCTGGCTGGGTTATGATATCCGGCAGCTCGCTGGTGCCGTACAGCATAAACAGCAGTTCCGCGAGAAGCGCCCGGGACGCTAAAAACCGCGACCTGCGGTGCTCCGGAAGCGTGAGTGCTTCACGGTGACAGGCTGAAGAAATTCTTGCCGATACGAGACGTCCTTCTGTCAGTATCCCTCTTGCAAAGTGCGTAGCCATTTTTCGCTCCTTGATAATGGTCGTAATCGGTTAAACGGTTACATGATTATCGCTTAACTTGCCTCCTGTTTTAATCAGTAAATGGGCGTAAGAGAAGCCTTAGGACCGAACTTTACATTTTCTTAGGCAAAAATTGGATCGCTCGCACCGTACAGCGCCTTGATGGTCTCCCGCAGCCAGAGGATTTTTGGATTGTGGCTGTTCCGTTTATGCCAGATCAGCGTGAAGGGCACGGTCAATTTTTCCGCCTGCTCCTCATCAATCGGAATGGGAAGGGCGATCAGCTTCCGCTGGTGGAGTTCATTGTAGTGGTGACAGTAGTGCGGGGCGGTGGCGATATAGTGATGGCCGGGCTGCGCCGCCATAAACATCGCCTGTTCGAAGCCCGGCAGGCTCATGGCGATCGTGCGCTCGCGTCCCATCTCCTTTAGCACCTCATCCAGCGCCCAGGTATCGCTGCGTTCCCAGAAGATGCTGATATGGGGATAGCGCAGGAAGGTCTCCAGATTCCACTCTTGCTGAAGCGCCGGATGATCCTCGCGCAGATAGACGCAGGGGCGGTCGCTGAACAGGATTTCGTAGTCGATAAACCACGGCATCAGCTTAAGCAGCTCGCGGGATCGCGGATGCGTTTCACGCCCGGTGAAGCCCAAATCCACCTCGCCACGCGTAATCGCGTCCAGCGAGTCGTAATCCCACTGGCGCATTTTCACCGTCGCCTGCGGATAGCGCTGGTTCACCTGCTCCAGCAGGGTATTGAAGCGGATCAGCATCAGCGGCGTTTCCGCGGCCAGCACGAACGTCAGCCCGCCCGGAGAGTCATGGTGGAATTTATCGAGGATCTGGTTGCCGATTTGCATCCAGTCAGCCAGATCCTGCTCCAGGCTCACCGTCAGCGGCGTCGGCAGCAGCCCTAGCGGCGTTTTGACAAACAGCGGATCATCGAACCAGTCGCGCAGCTTAGCCAGCGATTTGCTCACCGCTGATGGCGTCACGTTCATCCGCTTCGCCGCTTTGGTAACGCTGCGCTCCTGCAGCAAAAGCTGCAGGCACAGCAACAGGTTAAGATCGAGACTGCTGATGGGCTTCTTCATAGTGCGCCGCGGGCTGGATGACCATAAGTAAGGTAATGCAGACTATGCTACAGCCAATCAGAACCCCGATCAGCATATTCAGCGCGTTAAGCCCGATGACCGCCGCCAGCCAAATCCACAGCGACGAGCCGCAGACCTGCGCGATCCCCAGCACCGAGCTGGCCACGCCTGCCCGCAGCGAGAAGGGACCAAGCGCCTGGCTCATCGCCACGCCAAAGCCAACCGAGAACCCGGCACAAATGAGCGTAATGCCCACCAGCATCACCGCATGTGAGCTGGTGGTCGCCAGGATCGCGCCTGCGGCGAGGAATAAAACCTGTGAGGTCAGCATCAGCGTGCGCTGGCGGAAGATATTCAGCGCAAACGGGGTGGAGAACGACACAGCCATACTGACCAGAGCGGTCAATGCCATCACCGTGGAATACTCACCGCGATCGAAGCCCATGGTCTCCATCAGCAACACCGGGGAAACGTTTACATAGGTCAGGATCACCGCCACGCTTAACGTGGTCACGGCCAGACGGCTGAGGAAAAAGCGGTTGAGAAGCTTCTCTGCCGGGTGAATGGTTGCGGTATGGCCGGTATTCTGCGAGCCCGGGTGGGTCTCTTTCAGCACGGCGATCGACAGGATAAACACCAGCGCGCCCATCGCCGCCATGGTCCAGAACAGGCTCTGCCACGGGAATTTCAGCATGATCAGATATCCCACGACCGGGGCCAGCACCGGGATGATGCAGGTAATACCGTTCAGCATCGAGAGCACCTTAGCGCGACGCTGGGCGCTTATGGTGTCGCGCAAAATGGCAAACGCCACCACGTAGCAACCGCCCGCCCCGATGCCCTGGATAAAGCGCCCGGTCAGAAACACGGTGCTGTTTTGCGCCTGTGAGCAAAGAAGGGACGCCAGGGCAAAAACGATGGCTCCGGCGATAGCGACAGGCTTACGGCCTGCTTTATCTGCGATCTTCCCGGCAAAGACCATCGACGACGCCATCCCCGCAAGGTAGGCCGAAAACGCAATATGCAGCTGCGCTTCGCTGGCGCCCAGATCGCGGGCGATATGCGGTAATCCCACCAGATACATATCAATACCGGACGGATAAAGCAGAACTAATGCGAAACTACAAAACAGAAAACGCGCCATAAACCCCCCATAGATGCAGGCATGCAGGATAGGGGGTGAAAAGGGATTAAGCGAGTTGCCATTTGGACAATGGTGATTTCCCTGGAGGAAATCACCATGGATTAGCGGGAATTACTTACCAATACAGAAGCTCGAGAAGATCCGTCCCAGCAGATCGTCCGACGTAAACTCCCCGGTGATCTCGCTCAGATTCTGCTGCGCCAGACGCAGCTCTTCCGCCAGCAGTTCACCCGCCCACGCGCCGATCAGCTGCGCTTTACCCTGAACGAGATGGTTCGCCGCCTCTTCCAGCGCCTGCAGGTGACGGCGACGCGCGAGGAAGCCGCCTTCCATGCTGGTGTCAAAGCCCATGCTCTGCTTGAGATGGTTACGCAGGTCGTCCACGCCTTCACCGGTCCGCGCCGACAGGCGAATAAGTGAGTGACCATTCACATCGCTGATACCGAGCGTTTCGCCGGTCACGTCCGCTTTGTTACGCACCACGGTGATCGGCATTTTAGCCGGCAGACGGGCGATAAAGTCCGGCCAGATCTCCGCCGGGTCAACGGCGTCGGTCGTGGTGCCGTCCACCATAAACAGCACGCGGTCGGCCTGCTCGATCTCCTGCCAGGCGCGTTCGATACCGATGCGCTCAACCTCGTCGCTGGCATCGCGCAGACCGGCGGTATCGATGATGTGCAGCGGCATGCCGTCGATGTGGATGTGCTCGCGCAGCACGTCGCGAGTGGTACCGGCAATGTCGGTCACGATTGCCGCTTCACGGCCCGCCAGGGCGTTCAGCAGGCTCGATTTCCCGGCGTTAGGGCGTCCGGCAATCACCACCTTCATCCCTTCGCGCAGCAGGCTGCCCTGGCGCGCTTCGGCGCGAACGGCGTCGAGATCGGCCATCACCTGGTTGAGCTGGGTTTCAATTTTACCGTCAGAGAGAAAATCGATCTCCTCATCCGGGAAGTCGATAGCCGCTTCCACGTAGATGCGCAGGTGAGTAAGTGCTTCCACAAGGTGATTCACACGCGCGGAGAATGCCCCCTGCAGCGAGTTCAGGGCGGAGCGGGCCGCCTGCTCGGAGCTGGCGTCGATCAGGTCAGCAATCGCCTCCGCCTGCGCCAGGTCGAGCTTGTCGTTGAGGAAGGCACGTTCGGAGAACTCGCCCGGCTTCGCAATGCGCAGGCCCGGCAGGGTCAGGATCCGTTTTAACAGCAGGTCGAGGATAACCGGGCCGCCGTGGCCCTGTAGCTCCAGCACGTCTTCACCGGTAAAGGAGTTCGGGCCGGGGAACCACAGCGCAATGCCCTGGTCCAGCGGCGTGCCGTCGGCATCTTTAAACGGCAGGTAATCAGCGTAGCGCGGCTTTGGCAGCTTACCCAGTACCGCTTCGGCCACCTCGCGCGCCTTCAGGCCGGAGATACGCAGAATGCCTACACCACCGCGTCCCGGTGGGGTTGCCTGGGCGACGATAGTGTCGTTATGGCTCATGGTTGCTCTCGTTCAATACAAATAAAAAAGGCGGTCAATTGACCGCCCTTATTTTAGCGTTAACTTATCGGATCAGGACTTTTTCTTTTCGCGGCTATGCAGGCCACGTTTTTCCAGACCACGGTAAATCAGCTGCTGCTGGATAATGGTCACCAGGTTGCTGACGATATAGTACAGCACCAGACCTGACGGGAACCACAGGAAGAACACGGTGAAGATGACCGGCATAAAGGTCATGATCTTCTGCTGCATCGGGTCGGTCACGGTGGTCGGCGACATCTTCTGGATGAAGAACATCGTCACGCCCATCAGGATCGGCAGGATGTAGTACGGGTCCTGTGCGGACAGGTCATGGATCCACAGTGCGAACGGCGCGTGGCGCAGCTCAACGGAACCCATCAGCATGTAGTACAGCGCAAGGAAGATTGGCATCTGAATCAGCAGCGGGAAGCAACCACCCAGTGGGTTCACTTTCTCTGCTTTATACAGGGCCATCATCTCCTGGCTCTGACGCTGTTTGTCATCGCCCAGACGCTCACGCATTGCCTGAATCTTCGGTTGCAGCATGCGCATCTTCGCCATGGAGGTGTACTGCGCTTTGGTCAGCGGGTACATGATGCCACGAACGATGAAGGTGATAACGATGATGGAGAAGCCCCAGTTACCCAGGAAGCTGTGGATGAACTTCAGCAGCTTAAACAGCGGCTGAGAGATGAACCACAACCAGCCGTAATCCACGGTCAGATCCAGGTGTGGCGCAACAGCGGCCATTTTGTCCTGAATTTCCGGGCCGACCCACAGGGTGCTGGCCAGCTTACCGGTTTGACCCGGCTGTACCAGAACCGGCTGAGATTTGTAGCCGATGGCGGCAAGACCGTTACCCAGGTTCGCGGTGTAGAAGTTGTTGGTACCGTCGTTATTTGGCACCCACGCCGTCGCGAAATACTGCTGCAGCATCGCCACCCAACCGCCTTTAGCGCTGACGTTCAGGTTTTCGTTATCGGCAATGGTGTCGAATTTGTATTTCTCGTACTTCGCATCAGGCGTGGAGTACGCCGCGCCACGGAAGGTATGCAGCGCAAAGTTGCTGCTTCCGGTGTCACGGTGTGACGGCAGATTGATGGACTGCTTCAGCTGGCCAAAGGTCGACAGCTCCAGCGGTTTCGCACTGGCGTTCTGTACGCTGTAGCCCACGTTCACCGCATATTCACCGCGCTTCAGGGTGAAGGTTTTGGTGAAGGTGTTGCCTGCGGCGTCGGTATACGTCATCGGGATCACGAGTTCGTTCTGACCATCAGCCAGCACAAAGGTGTCGTTCTCGACGTTATACAGTGGACGCGCACCGTTAGCCGGGTTATCCGGGCCATCACGACCGGTCAGGCCGCTCTGCGCCTGGTAGATAAACTCAGGCGTGGTTTCCAGTAACTGGAACGGTTCGTTAGACTTCAGCTCTTTCGGGTAGGTTAACAGCAGCGCCTGCTCAACATCACCACCACGGGTGTTGATAGTCAGCTCAAGCACATCGGTCTTAACCGTAATCTGTTTCCCCTGGCCACTGGCCGGTACGCCCTGGTCGGCGGCGCTACCCGCTGCGGTGGTCGTTGTCTGCGTGACCTGCTGTTGTGGTTGAGGATTTTTATCCTGCTCCCACGCCTGCCAGATCATGAAAGACACGAACAACAAAGCGATGATAAGAAGATTGCGTTGCGAATCCATCGTTAGTGTTCTCTGGTATCAAAGGGTCCTGGGGGGACGGGGTCGTCTCCACCTGGGTGTAAAGGGTGGCATTTTAATACGCGTTTCACCGTCAACCAACTGCCTTTTATCACTCCAAACCTGCGCAATGCCTCAATTCCGTAGCTTGAGCATGTTGGTGTGAAACGGCAGCGCGGCCCGAGTAGCGGACTAATCAGGCGTTGATAGACCCGAATGAGGGCTATCAGGACCCGTGAGCCAGGCGACAGTGGCGGCGCCATAATTTTTCCAACGCTTCCGAGAGAGCACGGTTATCGAGGTCGGCAACCCCTTTCTTCGCCACCACCACGAAATCCATTGAAGGCAGTTCGTGCTGACGTAAACGGAAGCTTTCACGCGTCAGACGTTTAATCCGATTGCGTTCATGCGCACGCTTAACATTTTTCTTGGCGACTGTGAGACCGATGCGGGGATGCCCCAGCGAATTTTGGCGGCCGAGGATGGTGATTTGCGGCGTGCCAGCCCGTTGTGGCTGCTGGAAGACGAAAGTGAAATGAGCGGGAGTTAACAAACGTAACTCCCTGGGAAATGCTAGCTTAACCACTCAGGGGTTAGCTTTATTACTTGGAAACGGTCAGACGAGCGCGGCCTTTAGCACGACGACGTGCCAGAACCTGACGACCATTTTTAGTAGCCATACGAGCACGGAAGCCGTGAGAACGGTTGCGCTTCAGTACAGACGGTTGAAAAGTGCGTTTCATGGCGATTTCTACCTAAACTTGAATAAATTCACTGACTTTTGCGTATACCCGAACGAGTTTCGAACGACTAACGCCTCAGCGTGGGTGATTAAAGAGGCCGGATTGTAATAATTGTACACTCCGGAGTCAATTCTCTTTCCTTATTTCCCGCGTATTTCCGCACGTTTTCGCGTGGAAAATGAGCAACGGACGACGCAGGAAGATGAGCATCACGCGCCGGGTCGAGGATTATACGGGCTCACCGACAAAGCGCAAGGATCGTCCCGGATCTTCGTTAGATCATTTAAGCAATAAATTGTCTGTGCTCATTAATTTTTCCAATATGCGGGCTAAATCGTGGGGCACTCGCGCCAGGATCGTTTACACTTAACCGGTTTCTGATCTTCCTGTGGATAAATCGGGAAGAATCTGTGAGAAACAGAAGATCTCTGGCTCAGTTTAGGCTATGATCCGCGGTCCCGATCGGGATCCCAGGATCCTGGTCAGGATAAATTGCAGATAGCAATTCGCACGTCCCCCTTTACACAGGGTCATGCCGATGTGCGCCAACAATCATGAATATTCAATAGTTTTCTTTTATTGTTCGAGTGGAGTCCGCCGTGTCACTTTCGCTTTGGCAGCAGTGTCTTGCCCGATTGCAGGATGAGTTACCAGCCACAGAATTCAGTATGTGGATCCGCCCGTTGCAGGCGGAACTGAGCGATAACACGCTGGCTTTGTATGCGCCAAACCGTTTTGTGCTCGATTGGGTAAGGGACAAATACCTTAATAACATCAATGGACTGCTGAACGATTTCTGCGGGTCTGATGCCCCACAGCTGCGCTTTGAAGTGGGTACAAAGCCGGTCACCCAAACCGTTCGTGAAACCGTGAACGTCGCAGCGCCTGCTCAGGCCGCTCCTGTTCCGGCCCCTCGCGTCGCACCCGCTCGTCAGGGCTGGGATAATGTTCCCGCACCGGCTGAGCCAACCTACCGCTCTAACGTAAACGTGAAACACACGTTCGATAACTTCGTTGAAGGTAAGTCGAACCAGCTGGCGCGCGCGGCGGCTCGCCAGGTTGCTGATAACCCCGGTGGGGCCTACAACCCGCTGTTCCTTTATGGCGGCACGGGTCTGGGTAAAACGCACCTTCTTCATGCGGTGGGCAACGGCATTATGGCGCGCAAGCCCAATGCCAAAGTGGTGTATATGCACTCCGAACGCTTCGTTCAGGACATGGTAAAAGCCCTGCAAAACAATGCGATCGAAGAGTTTAAACGCTACTATCGTTCCGTTGATGCGCTGCTGATCGATGACATTCAGTTCTTTGCCAACAAAGAACGATCGCAGGAAGAATTTTTCCACACCTTCAACGCCCTGCTGGAAGGTAATCAGCAGATCATTTTGACCTCGGATCGTTATCCAAAAGAGATCAACGGCGTTGAAGATCGTCTGAAATCCCGCTTCGGCTGGGGCCTGACCGTGGCGATCGAGCCACCGGAGCTGGAAACCCGCGTCGCGATCCTGATGAAGAAAGCCGATGAAAACGACATTCGCCTGCCGGGTGAAGTGGCGTTCTTCATTGCCAAGCGTCTGCGCTCCAATGTGCGTGAGCTGGAGGGGGCACTGAACCGCGTTATCGCCAATGCCAACTTCACCGGTCGTGCGATCACCATCGATTTTGTGCGTGAAGCGCTGCGCGATTTGCTGGCATTGCAGGAAAAACTGGTCACTATCGACAATATTCAAAAGACGGTGGCTGAGTACTACAAGATCAAAGTGGCAGATTTACTGTCTAAACGTCGTTCCCGCTCGGTGGCGCGTCCGCGTCAGATGGCGATGGCGCTGGCAAAGGAGTTAACCAACCACAGTCTGCCGGAAATCGGGGATGCGTTTGGTGGCCGTGACCATACGACCGTGCTGCACGCTTGTCGCAAGATTGAGCAGTTACGCGAAGAAAGCCACGACATAAAAGAAGATTTTTCCAATCTAATCAGAACATTATCATCGTGACGCTATGAAATTTACCGTTGAACGTGAACATTTATTAAAACCGCTGCAACAGGTGAGTGGCCCATTAGGCGGCCGCCCAACGCTGCCTATTCTCGGAAACCTGCTGCTTCAGGTCGCGGACGGTACGCTGTCGCTGACCGGTACAGATCTGGAAATGGAAATGATCGCGCGCGTTACGCTGACGCAGCCGCACGACGCGGGCGCGACCACGGTTCCGGCACGTAAATTCTTTGATATCTGCCGCGGGCTGCCGGAAGGCGCGGAAATCGCCGTGCAGCTGGAAGGCGACCGTATGCTGGTGCGCTCTGGCCGCAGCCGTTTCTCGCTCTCCACGCTCCCTGCTGCGGACTTCCCGAACCTGGACGACTGGCAGAGCGAAGTGGAATTTACCCTGCCGCAGGCGACGATGAAGCGTCTGATTGAAGCCACGCAGTTCTCCATGGCGCATCAGGACGTTCGTTACTACTTAAACGGCATGCTGTTCGAAACCGAAGGTGAAGAGCTGCGTACCGTGGCGACCGACGGCCACCGTCTGGCGGTCTGTTCCATGCCGATTGGCGACTCACTGCCAAACCATTCGGTGATCGTGCCGCGTAAAGGGGTGATTGAGCTGATGCGTATGCTCGACGGTGGCGACACGCCGCTGCGCGTGCAGATCGGCAGCAATAACATCCGCGCTCACGTGGGCGACTTTGTCTTCACATCGAAGCTGGTTGACGGCCGTTTCCCGGATTATCGCCGCGTATTGCCGAAGAACCCGGACAAAACGCTGGAAGCCGGTTGTGATAGCCTCAAGCAGGCGTTTGCGCGTGCGGCCATTCTCTCTAACGAGAAATTCCGCGGCGTGCGCCTGTACGTGAGTGAAAACCAGATCAAAATCACCGCCAATAACCCGGAGCAGGAAGAGGCAGAAGAGATTCTGGACGTCACCTACGCCGGCGCTGAGATGGAAATCGGCTTCAACGTTAGCTACGTGCTGGATGTGCTGAATGCGCTGAAATGCGAGAACGTGCGCATCCTGCTGACCGACTCCGTTTCGAGCGTACAGATTGAAGATGCCGCATCACAGTCGGCTGCCTATGTTGTCATGCCAATGAGACTGTAATGTCGCTCACCCGTCTGTTGATCCGCGACTTTCGCAACATCGAGAGCGCGGATCTCGCTTTATCCCCTGGCTTTAACTTCCTGGTTGGCGCGAATGGCAGCGGCAAAACCAGCGTGCTGGAAGCCATCTATACGCTCGGCCACGGCCGGGCGTTTCGCAGTTTGCAGATTGGTCGCGTCATTCGCCACGAGCAGGAATCCTTTGTTCTGCACGGGCGTTTACAGGGCGAGGAGCGGGAAACCGCCATCGGCCTGACCAAAGACAAGCAGGGCGACAGCAAGGTGCGCATCGATGGTACCGACGGTCACAAGGTGGCCGAGCTGGCGCTGCTGATGCCGATGCAGCTGATAACGCCCGAGGGGTTTACTTTACTCAACGGCGGCCCCAAATACAGAAGAGCGTTCCTCGACTGGGGATGCTTTCACAACGAAGCCGGATTCTTTAACGCCTGGAGCAACCTGAAGCGTCTGCTCAAGCAGCGTAACGCCGCGCTGCGCCAGGTGACGCGCTACGCCCAGCTGCGTCCGTGGGACATGGAGTTAATTCCTCTCGCGGAACAGATCAGCCGCTGGCGTGCCGAATACAGCGCAGGTATCGCCGAAGACATGGCCGACACCTGCAAACAGTTTTTACCTGAATTCTCTCTCTCCTTCTCCTTCCAGCGCGGCTGGGAGAAAGAGACGGACTATGCCGACGTGTTAGAGAGAAGCTTCGAGCGCGACCGCATGTTGACCTACACCGCGCACGGCCCGCACAAGGCGGATTTCCGCATTCGTGCTGACGGTGCGCCGGTGGAAGACACGCTGTCGCGCGGGCAGCTCAAGCTCCTGATGTGTGCGCTACGCCTGGCACAGGGGGAGTTTCTTACCCGCGAGAGCGGGCGACGCTGCCTGTACCTGATAGATGATTTTGCCTCGGAACTTGACGACGCGCGGCGCGGGCTGCTTGCCAGCCGCTTAAAAGCCACGCAGTCGCAGGTTTTCGTCAGCGCGATAAGCGCTGAACACGTTATAGACATGTCGGACGAAAATTCGAAGATGTTTACCGTGGAAAAGGGTAAAATAACGGATTAACCCAAGTTGAAATGAGCGAGAAACGTTGATGTCGAATTCTTATGACTCCTCCAGTATCAAAGTCCTGAAAGGGCTGGATGCGGTGCGTAAGCGCCCGGGTATGTATATCGGCGACACGGATGACGGCACCGGTCTGCACCACATGGTATTCGAGGTGGTAGATAACGCTATCGACGAAGCGCTCGCGGGTCACTGTAAAGACATCGTGGTCACCATCCATGCGGATAACTCCGTCTCCGTCACCGATGACGGTCGTGGCATCCCAACCGGTATTCACCCGGAAGAGGGCGTCTCTGCGGCGGAAGTGATCATGACCGTCCTGCACGCAGGCGGTAAGTTCGACGATAACTCCTATAAAGTTTCCGGCGGCCTGCACGGCGTGGGTGTTTCGGTAGTAAACGCCCTGTCGCAGAAGCTGGAGCTGGTTATCCAGCGCGAAGGCAAAATCCACCGTCAGCTTTATACGCACGGCGTGCCGCAGGCACCGCTGGCCGTTACGGGCGACACCGACAAAACCGGTACCATGGTGCGTTTCTGGCCGAGCCTCGAAACCTTCACCAACGTCACCGAGTTTGAGTACGACATTCTGGCGAAACGCCTGCGTGAACTGTCGTTCCTGAACTCCGGCGTCTCGATTCGCCTGCGCGACAAGCGTGACAACAAAGAAGACCACTTCCACTACGAAGGCGGTATCAAGGCGTTCGTTGAGTATCTGAACAAGAACAAAACGCCTATTCACCCGAATATCTTCTACTTCTCCACCGAAAAAGACGGTATCGGCGTGGAAGTGGCGCTGCAGTGGAACGACGGTTTCCAGGAAAACATCTACTGCTTCACCAACAACATTCCACAGCGTGACGGTGGTACTCACCTTGCAGGCTTCCGTGCGGCGATGACCCGTACCCTGAACGCCTACATGGACAAAGAAGGCTACAGCAAGAAAGCGAAAGTCAGCGCCACCGGTGACGATGCCCGTGAAGGCCTGATTGCCGTTGTCTCCGTGAAGGTGCCGGATCCGAAGTTCTCCTCACAGACCAAAGACAAGCTGGTCTCTTCTGAGGTGAAATCAGCGGTTGAGCAGCAGATGAATGAACTGCTGAGCGAATACCTGCTGGAAAACCCGTCCGACGCGAAAATCGTGGTGGGCAAAATTATCGATGCGGCGCGTGCCCGTGAAGCAGCGCGTAAAGCCCGTGAAATGACCCGTCGTAAAGGCGCGCTGGACTTAGCCGGCCTGCCGGGCAAGCTGGCTGACTGCCAGGAACGCGACCCGGCGCTGTCCGAACTGTACCTTGTGGAAGGGGACTCCGCGGGCGGTTCTGCGAAGCAGGGCCGTAACCGTAAGAACCAGGCTATCCTGCCGCTGAAGGGTAAAATCCTCAACGTTGAGAAGGCGCGCTTCGACAAGATGCTCTCTTCTCAGGAAGTGGCGACGCTCATCACCGCGCTGGGCTGCGGCATCGGCCGTGACGAGTACAACCCGGACAAACTGCGCTACCACAGCATCATCATCATGACCGATGCGGACGTCGACGGCTCGCACATTCGTACGCTGCTGTTGACCTTCTTCTATCGTCAGATGCCTGAAATCGTTGAACGTGGCCACGTCTACATTGCCCAGCCGCCGCTGTACAAAGTGAAGAAAGGCAAGCAGGAACAGTACATCAAAGATGACGAAGCGATGGATCAGTACCAAATCGCGATCGCACTTGATGGCGCAACCCTGCACGCGAACTCGCACGCTCCTGCACTGGCCGGAGAGCCGCTGGAGCGTCTGGTGTCCGAGTTCAACGCCACGCAGAAAATGATTACGCGTATGGAACGCCGTTATCCGAAAACGCTGCTGAAGGAGCTGGTTTATCAGCCAACCCTGACCGAAGCCGATCTGAGCAACGAGCAGACCGTCACCCGCTGGGTGAACGCCCTGGTGACCGATCTGAACGAGAAAGAGCAGCACGGCAGCCAGTGGAAATGCGATGTTCAGCAGAACGCCGATCATCAGTTCGAGCCGATCGTTCGCGTGCGTACCCACGGCGTCGATACCGACTACCCGCTGGAGCACGAATTTGTGACCGGTCCGGAATACCGTCGCATCTGCACGCTCGGCGAGAAGCTGCGCGGCCTGATCGAAGACGATGCGTTCATCGAACGTGGCGAACGTCGTCAGCCGGTAGCCAGCTTCGAGCAGGCGCTGGACTGGCTGGTGAAAGAGTCCCGTCGCGGCCTCGCGATCCAGCGCTATAAAGGTCTGGGCGAAATGAACCCGGAGCAGCTGTGGGAAACCACCATGGATCCGGAAAGCCGTCGCATGCTGCGCGTTACCGTTAAGGACGCGATTGCTGCAGACCAGCTGTTCACCACCCTGATGGGCGATGCGGTTGAACCACGTCGTGCCTTCATCGAAGAGAACGCCCTGAAAGCGGCAAATATCGATATTTAATCGACGTTATACCGCACGATAACTGGCCGCGCTTTTAGCGCGGCTTTTTTATGGGCGCAGGCATATCCAGCGACATCACGGACGGTAAACGGCTCGCCAGCGTGTCTATGGCCATTCTTACCCTCAGCGGCAGATGCGGCGTCTGCTGCCAGACCGCATGGACGTCAAAATGGACATCCGGCGCCTGCTTCAGGAGCGGGACGAGTTTTCCCTGATGGATTTCTTTAATGGCCATCCAGCAGGGGAGCCAGGCAATGCCGTGCCCGGTCAACGCCGCGTCGCATATGGCCTGCAAATCATCCATATTGAGTGATGAACGAGGAGTAAAGCTGTGCGAGGTCCCTTCATTATCCATCAGCTGCCAGGAGAGGACTCTGCCTGCGCGCAGATAGTTAATCGCCGTATGATGGGGTAAATCAGCCACGCTTTGCGGCTGGCCTTTCTTCTGCAGATAATCCGGCGCGGCACATAGCACCATGCGGTGTTCCCCCAGCTTTCTGGCGACCAGCACGCTGCTGTCCTGCAGCGTGCCGTTACGCACCGCCATATCAAACCCTTCCTCCACCAGATCCACCACACGGTCGCTGAACGACATTTCAAGCTCAAGCCCAGGGTGTTCCTGCGCCAGTTCAATCAACAGCGGCGCGACGCACTGGCGGCCAAACAGTACCGGCATGGCAACGCGCAGGCGGCCGCTGACCTGCTGTTTCCCTGTTTCAAGCAGCGACTCTGCGCCCCGAATCTCCTCCAGCGCGCGCAGACAGCGCTCGTAGAACAGGGCGCCGTTATCGGTCAGCCGCTGGCTGCGTGTGGTGCGCTGAAAGAGCCGTACTCCGAGGCGTTCCTCAAGGCGAGCAATGCTTTTTCCCACCGCCGAGCGCGACAGGTGCAGGCGAACTGCGGCCTGTGCAAAGCTTCCTGCCTCCACGGCAGCGACAAAAACAGGAATATCTTTCAGCGTATCGGTCATGGATTGTATCCATTCAGGCATCAATAAAGAGAAAACTTATCGCCACTGGTGACGAAGAGTCAACGCTAGACTGTCGGTACTGAAGCTTATTTGATCGCAGGAGAGAGAAATGACAGAGACAATGCAACGCTGGACGATGAACGCCCTCGGGCGCGAGAGCCTCACACTCACTCAGGAGCCCATTCCACAGCCAGGCCCGGGTGAAGTACGCGTACGGGTGAATGCCGTTGCGCTCAACTATCGCGATAAAATGGTGATTGAAGGCACGATGCCGATTCCGCTCTCCTTCCCGTTTACCCCGGCGTCTGACATGGCGGGCGTCGTAGACAGCGTTGGTGAAGGCGTCACGCGTTTCCAGCCCGGCGCTCGCGTTATCTCAACCTTCTTCCCGGAGTGGATCGACGGTAAACCGCAGGCGGACGCGCGCAATTTGCCCTATAGAACGTCCGGTGGATACTTCCAGGGAATGCTGGCCGAGTATGTGATTGTGAAGGAAGACGCGCTGGCGGCATCGCCGGAAACCCTGGATGACGCAGAGGCCAGCACCTTGCCTTGTGCAGGGCTTACCGCCTGGTTCGCGCTGGTGGAACGCGGCCAGCTGCGCGCCGGACAGTCGGTGCTGGTACAGGGGACGGGCGGCGTGGCGATTTTCGCCCTGCAAATTGCCAAAGCGCACGGCGCAGAGGTATTTGTCACCTCGGGGAGCGATGAAAAGCTGGCGTTGGCCAAAAAACTGGGGGCCAGCCAGGGCATCAACCGCCTGAAAGGCGACTGGGCTGAAAATACGCTGGCACTGACGCAGGATCGCGGCATCGACCATATTATTGAAACCGTGGGCGGGGAGAACCTGAAGCACTCCCTGCGCGCCGTTGCCGTTCATGGACGTATCTCGGTCATTGGCGTGCTGGCCGGCACTGACATTTCGCTCTCAGCTGGCGAACTGTTGCTGAAATCTCCCGTCATTCAGGGGATCGGTGTAGGACACCGCAGGGCGCTGGAAGATTTCGTCCGCGCTGTTGATGTCACCGGACTGAAACCCGTGATTGAGCATCGCTACCGTTTTAACGAGCTTGAACAGGCACTTGAGCATCTGGATCGCGGTGCGTTTGGTAAAATCGTTCTCACTCGCGAGTAGGTCTTTATTCCCCGGGAGAAGCGTAAAAGGGGGCTTTTGTTGCGCAATATAGCTCTATTTTTGTGTGCTTAATCGCGTTAGCATGAGGCAGCACTCATTTATCCCGGGGAACTCATGGCTATCAAACTTATTGCAATCGATATGGACGGCACGCTGTTGCTGCCAGACCACACTATCTCTCCAGCCGTTAAGAACGCGATCGCCGCGGCACGCGCCAAGGGTGTGAATGTGGTCCTCACTACGGGGCGTCCGTATGCGGGCGTGCACAGTTACCTGAAAGAGCTGCACATGAATCAGCCTGGCGACTACTGCATCACCTATAACGGCGCGCTGGTACAGAAAGCCGCGGATGGCAGTACGGTTGCGCAAACCGCGCTGAGCTACGATGACTACCGGTTCCTGGAAAAATTGTCCCGTGAAGTGGGCTCCCACTTCCACGCCCTCGATCGCAATACGCTTTATACCGCCAACCGTGATATCAGCTACTACACGGTACATGAATCCTACGTGGCGACCATTCCGCTGGTGTTCTGTGAAGCCGAGAAAATGGATCCGGCAACCCAGTTCCTGAAAGTGATGATGATCGACGAGCCGGAGATCCTGGATAAAGCGATTGCGCGCATTCCGGCCGAGGTGAAAGAGAAATACACCGTGCTGAAAAGTGCGCCGTACTTCCTTGAAATCCTCGATAAACGCGTCAATAAAGGCACCGGCGTGAAATCGCTGGCCGACGCGCTGGGCATCAAGCCGGACGAAATCATGGCGCTGGGCGACCAGGAAAACGACATCGCGATGATTGAATTCGCGGGCATGGGCGTGGCGATGGATAACGCCATTCCGTCGGTGAAAGAAGTGGCTAATTTTGTCACCAAATCTAACCTCGAAGACGGCGTGGCTTACGCCATTGAGAAGTTTGTGCTGAACTAAACACCCGCTTGCTATACCCTGATGCGATAACAGCGCATCAGGGTATCCTCATGAAACAAATCACCTTCGCTTCCCGCAACCACCAGCTGACCAACATCAATACCTGGACGCCGGACAGCCAGTGGCTGGTCTATGACGTGCGCCCGTCAGGTGCATCGTTCACCGGAGAAACCATCGAGCGGGTCAACGTCGGCACGGGCGAGGTAGACGTGGTGTACCGCGCCACTGACGGCGCGCACGTTGGCGTGGTGACCGTTCATCCTGCGCAAGAGAAATACGTCTTTATCCACGGTCCGAAAAACCCGGATGCAGACTGGCACTACGATTTTCATCATCGTCAGGGGGTGATTGCGCATCACGGTCAGGTGAGCAACCTGGACGCGATGGATATCACTTCGCCGTACACCCCTGGCGCGCTGCGCGGCGGCAGCCACGTCCATGTCTTCAGCCCGAACGGCCAGCTCGTCAGCTTTACCTATAACGACCACGTGCTGCACGTGCGCGATGCGAAGCTTGATTTACGCAACGTCGGCGTGGCGGCGCCTTATGGCCCGGTGAATCCGCCGGGAAACCATCCTCGTGAATACCCGGGGACTTACTGGAGCGTGCTGGTCAGCCGCACGACGCCCAACCCGCAGCCGGGCAGCGACGAGATTAACCGCGCCTATGAAGAGGGCTGGGTGGGCAACACCAGGCTGGCGTTTATCGGCGATACCCTTTCTGCGCAGGGCGAAAAAGTCCCGGAACTGTTTATCGTCGACCTGCCGGAAGAGGAGCAGAGCTGGAAACGCGCGGGCGATGCGCCGCTGCATGGCACCGAAGAGACCCTGCCAGCTCCGCCTGCTGGGGTGAAGCAGCGTCGTCTGACCTTTACGCATCAGAGGGCCTATCCGGGCCTGGTGAACGTGCCACGTCACTGGGTTCGCAGCAACCCGCAGGGAACGCAGATCGCGTTTCTGATGCGCGACGATAACGGCATTGTGCAGCTGTGGCTGATCTCGCCTGAGGGCGGCGAGCCGCGCCAGCTGACGCAGACCGCGAGCGGTATTCAGTCTGCGTTTAACTGGCATCCGGCGGGTGACCGACTGGGGTTTGTGCTCGAAAACCGGATCGCCTGCTGTGACGTGCAGACTGGAGAGGTGACGTTTTTGACGTCCGATCACGGCAATCCGCCGTCTGCCGATGCCGTCGTGTTTTCCCCGGACGGGCGCTTTATCGCGTGGATGGAAGAGACAGGGGGTTTCCGTCAACTTTGGTTAACGGAAACCGCGCATAACTAGCGTGGAGGCATGTCAGCGGGCGGGATAACGGCGTTTGTCGCCAGATTCTCCTGCTCGCTTTTTTCTACCCGTGAGCGCACGGAGTTGTCCTTACGAAACATATCCCACGGTAGCAAAAGCGTATCCGCCACAGCCGTAAACGGCATATCCAGGATAACCAGGGATTTGGTGCCCCAGTTTGTATCGTCATCGGAGATCATCGCCGCGCTGGCGCGCGTCCCCGGATATGTTCCTTCTTTACCGCCGGTGTGAGACATCACGCTCGAACACCCGCAAAGTAAAACAACCCCACTGAACGTCGTCAGCTTTATCAGAACATTTTTCATCATCACTCAGTCATCGTTAATGGCACTGCATAGACCTGCAACTCAGGGTTATAACGAGCCTTAACCAAAATGGATAGCCCGATAACCCCGCACTGTGGCAGCCATCGCAATTTAACCCTTTGTGCTGTTGTCCCAGTCTAAGCGAGATGCAGGAAAGTGCAAAAAAAAGTGCAGTCGTCACGCTTGAAAAGCCCGGTTGCAGACCCATTTTAAGAATACGACCCGATAACGAACTCGCCTGATGGGGGTTCGGGGGCGCAAAGGCCTGTCCATGGTGGAAGGCTTAATTTTCTCGCTGATTTCAGGAGTTTTATTTATGCGTAACTTCGATCTTTCTCCGCTATACCGTTCTGCAATTGGTTTTGACCGCCTGTTTAACCATCTAGAAAATAACCAAAGCCAGAGCAACGGCTACCCTCCATACAATGTTGAGCTGGTTGATGAAAACCACTACCGCATCGCCATTGCCGTCGCCGGTTTTGCAGAAAACGAACTGGAGATCACCGCACAGGACAACCTGCTGGTGGTGAAAGGTTCCCATACGGCCGAGCAGAAAGAACGTACCTACCTTTACCAGGGCATCGCTGAGCGCAACTTTGAACGCAAGTTCCAGTTAGCCGAGAACATTCACGTGAAAGGCGCGAACCTGGTCAACGGCCTGCTGTTTATCGAACTGGAACGTGTGATTCCGGAAGAGAAAAAACCGCGTCGTATCGAAATTAACTAATTATGCGGGTCGCGCGAGCGGCCCACCCAGACTTGCTTGCCGTAACGGGAGCATATGCGAATCCATCCGGATTTGCAGGAACAACTGCGCACAAAATTAAACTGTGCCGAACTCGCTTCTCAGAAGGAGATTTAGTATGCGTAACTATGATTTATCCCCCTTACTTCGTCAGTGGATTGGTTTTGACAAACTGGCTAATGCCCTGCAAAACACCGCTGAGCAACAGACGTTTCCGCCGTACAACATCGAAAAAAGCGACGATAACCACTATCGCATCACCCTGGCGCTGGCCGGCTTCCGTCAGGAGGATCTGGATATCCAGCTCGAAGGCACGCGTCTGACCGTGAAAGGTACGCCGGAGAAACAAGAGACCGAGACCAAATGGCTGCATCAGGGGCTGGTTAATCAGCCGTTTAGCCTGAGCTTTACCCTGGCAGACCATATGGACGTCTCCGGCGCAACGTTTACCAACGGGCTGCTACATATTGACCTGACTCGTAACGTGCCGGAAGCCATCGCGCCACAGCGTATCGCCATTAGCGACCGGCCGGCATTAAACAGTTAACAAGTCCGCCGAACCTGTAGGTCGGGTAAGGCGCAGCCGCCACCCGACACCGCTCACAGACCGCACAAGGCCCTGCCCCGGCAGGGCTTTTTTGTGCGCCATCGCCCATACAACCGCCCACGGCTCTGAGAGAATCCTTAGCATAACTAAGGTTATGCCAAGGAAGTGGATCATGAGTGATATCGCGTTAACCGTCAGCGTGTTGGCCCTGGTCGCTGTTGTTGGCCTGTGGATAGGGAATATCAAAATCCGCGGCGTCGGGTTTGGGATAGGCGGGGTGCTGTTTGGCGGCATTTTTGTCGGCCACTTTGCCGACCAGCTCGGGCTGGTGCTGAGCGCCGAAATGCTCCACTTTACTCAGGAATTCGGCCTGATCCTGTTCGTCTATACCATCGGGATTCAGGTGGGGCCGGGTTTTTTCGCCTCTCTTCGTGTCTCCGGCTTACGGCTCAACCTGTTTGCCCTCGGCATTGTGGTGATGGGCGGGCTGGTCACCGCCATTCTGCATAAAATATTTGCTATCCCGCTGCCCGTAGTGCTGGGCATTTTCTCCGGGGCGGTCACCAACACGCCCGCGCTCGGTGCGGGCCAGCAAATCCTGCGCGATTTGGGCATCGAACCCGGCATCGTCGACCAGATGGGGATGAGCTACGCCATGGCCTATCCGTTTGGCATTTGCGGCATTCTGCTCTCCATGTGGCTGGTCCGCGTCCTGTTTCGCATTAACGTCGATAAAGAGGCAAAGGACCACGAAACCACGCTTACCAACGGCCATATGCCGATCAAA
Organism: Enterobacter sp. NFIX58; assembly: GCF_900110475.1. Taxonomy (NCBI): domain Bacteria; kingdom Pseudomonadati; phylum Pseudomonadota; class Gammaproteobacteria; order Enterobacterales; family Enterobacteriaceae; genus Enterobacter; species Enterobacter sp. NFIX58. The sequence continues at coordinate 59,282 of NZ_FODW01000005.1, forward strand.
ACCATCAACATTCGGGTTGATAACCCCAACCTGAACAATATGGCGATTCAGGACGTGCCGATCCTGAACAGCGCCAATATTATCTGCTCCCGCCTTAAGCGCGACGATATGCTGATGGTGCCCGCGCCCGGCACCATCATTCAGCAAGGCGATCTGTTGCACCTGGTTGGCCAGCCCGGCGATTTGAACAATGCCCGTCTGGTGATTGGTCAGGAAGTGGATACCTCGCTCTCCACGCGCGGCACCGATATGCGGGTGGAGCGCGTTGTGGTGACTAACGAGCACGTACTGGGTAAAAAAATACGCGATCTGCAGGTAAAAGAGCGCTATGACGTGGTGATCTCCCGCCTCAACCGTGCGGGTGTCGAGCTTGTCGCCAGCCCCGAGGCCAGCCTGCAGTTCGGGGATATCCTCAACCTGGTGGGTCGCCCCTCGTCCATCGACGCCGTGGCGGATATGGTGGGTAACGCCCAGCAGAAACTGCAGCAGGTGCAGATGCTGCCGGTGTTCATCGGTATTGGGCTTGGCGTACTCCTTGGCTCCATCCCGCTTTACGTGCCGGGCTTCCCGGTGGCGCTCAAGCTGGGCCTGGCGGGCGGGCCGCTGATTATGGCGCTGATCCTCGGGCGTATCGGCTGCATCGGTAAGCTCTACTGGTTTATGCCGCCGAGCGCCAACCTGGCGCTGCGCGAGCTGGGCATCGTGCTGTTCCTGGCGGTGGTCGGGCTGAAGTCTGGCGGGGATTTCGTCGATACGCTGGTCAAAGGCGAAGGGATGAGCTGGGTCGGCTACGGCATCTTTATCACGGCGATTCCGTTGCTGACGGTAGGCATACTGGCGCGGATGTTCGCCAAAATGAACTACCTGACGCTGTGCGGCATGCTGGCGGGCTCCATGACCGATCCGCCCGCGCTGGCCTTTGCCAACAACCTGCACACCACCAGCGGCGCGGCAGCGCTCTCCTATGCCACCGTCTACCCGCTGGTGATGTTCCTGCGCATCATTACGCCGCAGCTACTGGCGGTGCTGTTCTGGGGGATGGGCTAGCAGGTCGTCCGGGTGGATGCGCCGCAGATGGTAGTCTACCTGGTAATCACTGGTATTTCGGAACATCACGGAATAATTGAGGAACTCGCCGCTGTCGCTGTAGGAAAGGGAGGTGATACGCAGCAGCGGCGTCTGTTCCGGCAGGTTCATATAACCCGCCAGCTGCTTATCGGCCAGCACCGGCGTCAGGCTCTCGTAGTTGCCGCTGATGGTGATCCCGCACTCCTTCTCGATGTAATCAAACTTTGACCCTTCAAGATGCGCCAGCGACAGATTGCGAAACAGCTTCACCGGCATAAAACTGTCCTCCAGCATCAGCGGCTTTCCGTCCACGTAGCGCACCCGTCGGGAAAAGTAGATCCGCTCATCCACCTGAATTCGCAGCTGGCTGGCGATGGCGGGCGGGGCGGGCATCACTTCGAACTGCAGCACCTTGCTCTGCACCTCTTTTCCCTGCTGACGCAACACTTCCACCAGCCCGGTCAGGTTGGTGGTTTCGTGGTGAACGTCTTTGCGTGACACAAACGTGCCGCTGCCGTGCCGCCGTTCAACCAGCCCCCAGCTCACCAGCAGATCCAGCGCCTTGCGGATGGTCATTCGCGCCACGCCGAACTCCTGCGCCAGCGCTTTCTCGCCCGGCAGCGGACTGCCGATATTGTAGTCCGACGAATTCAGCCGCAGCCGCAATCTGTCAGCAATGGATTTGTAGATCACCAGTAGACCTCTCTGCCCTTATCAGGGCGTGGATGGCGTCCTGACATGTCCATATTTACCGCAAAAAGTAGACCTGATTGGTCAAAATAAAACCATGAATGCGATCACGAATCGCAGCGGCACGCCATGTTCGCGCATCAGTAAGTTCTTATGCTCACCTCAGGCCAGCAAAAAACCATAAAGGCCTCTACCCCTACAGGTTGTTTCATGAGGATTTAAAAATGCTCAGTCAAATACAACGTTTTGGCGGTGCCATGTTTACCCCTGTGTTGCTGTTTCCGTTCGCCGGGATCGTGGTGGGAATCGCCATCATGCTTCGCAACCCGCTGTTTGTCGGCGAAGCCTTAACGGCCCCCGATCATCTTTTCGCGCAGATTGTTCACATCATTGAAGAGGGCGGCTGGGCGGTGTTCCGCAATATGCCGTTGATTTTTGCCGTCGGCCTGCCGATTGGCCTGGCGAAGCAGGCCCAGGGCCGCGCTTGTCTGGCGGTGCTGATTAGCTTCCTGACCTGGAACTACTTCATCAACGCGATGGGGATGACCTGGGGCCACTTCTTTGGCGTCGACTTCTCCGCCGAACCGACGGCCGGAAGCGGGCTGGCGATGATTGCCGGCATCAAAACGCTCGATACCAGCATCATCGGCGCTATCGTGATTTCAGGCATCGTTACCGCCATCCACAACCGCTATTTTGACAAGCCGCTGCCGGTGTTTCTGGGGATTTTCCAGGGCAGCTCGTTTGTCGTTATCCTCGCGTTCTTCGTCATGATCCCCTGCGCCTGGCTGACGCTGCTGGGCTGGCCGAAAGTGCAGATGGGCATTGAGTCTCTGCAGGCGTTCCTGCGCTCTGCCGGGGCGCTGGGCGTGTGGGTCTATACCTTCCTTGAACGCATTCTGATCCCAACCGGATTGCACCACTTCGTCTACGGTCCGTTCATCTTCGGCCCGGCGGCGGTTGAGGGTGGGATTCAGGTCTACTGGGCGCAGCATCTGCAGGAATTCAGCCAGAGCACCCTGCCGCTGAAAACCCTCTTCCCGGAAGGCGGCTTCGCCCTGCACGGTAACTCAAAAGTGTTCGGTTCGGTCGGGATTGCGCTGGCGATCTGGTACACCGCGTCGCCGGAAAACCGCGTCAAGGTCGCGGGGCTGCTGGTCCCGGCCACGCTTACCGCGGTGCTGGTGGGCATTACCGAACCGCTCGAATTCACCTTCCTGTTTATCTCGCCGCTGCTGTTTGCCGTTCACGCCGTGCTGGCGGCCACCATGGCAACGGTGATGTACACCTTTGGCGTGGTCGGGAACATGGGCGGCGGCCTGCTGGACCAGTTCCTGCCGCAAAACTGGATCCCGATGTTCCACAACCACGCCTCGACGGTGTTCACCCAGATCGGCATTGGCGTCTGCTTCACCGGAGTTTACTTCGTAGTCTTCAAAACGCTGATTGCGCGTCTGAACCTGAAAACCCCGGGCCGGGAAGAGAGCGAAATCAAACTCTACAGCAAGGCCGACTATAAGGCGGCGCGCGGGCAAACCACCGCCCCGGCCGCGGCCAGCCAGCAGGTCGGGCAGGCCGCCGGATTCCTGCAGGCGCTCGGCGGCGCGGCCAACATCGAAAGTATCAACAACTGCGCCACCCGCCTGCGCATCGCCCTGGTCGATATGGCGAGAACGCAAAGCGATGACGTCTTCAAAGCCCTCGGCGCCCACGGCGTGGTGCGACGCGGCAACGGCATTCAGGTGATTGTCGGCCTGCACGTTCCTCAGGTGCGCGACCAGCTGGAATCGCTGATGAAAACCCCCTTAACGAATGAACAAACCACCCTGACAGAGGCTATATCATGAAAAAATTCTCAGTTGTCATTGCAGGCGGCGGCAGCACCTTTACGCCTGGTATCGTCCTGATGCTGTTAGCCAACCGTGACCGTTTCCCGCTGCGCGCCCTGAAGTTCTATGACAACGACGGCGCGCGTCAGGAGACCATCGCCGAAGCGTGCAAAATCATCCTTAAGGAGCAGGCCCCGGAGATTGAATTCAGCTACACCACCGATCCGAAAGCGGCCTTTAGCGATGTCGATTTCGTGATGGCGCATATCCGCGTGGGCAAATACCCGATGCGCGAAAAAGATGAAAAAATCCCGCTGCGCCACGGCGTGCTGGGCCAGGAAACCTGCGGCCCGGGCGGGATTGCCTACGGCATGCGCTCTATCGGCGGCGTGCTGGAGCTGGTGGATTACATGGAGCAGTACTCTCCGAACGCGTGGATGCTGAACTACTCCAACCCGGCGGCGATTGTCGCGGAAGCCACGCGCCGCCTGCGTCCGAACGCCAAAATCCTCAACATCTGCGATATGCCGATCGGCATCGAAGGGCGCATGGCACAGATTGTCGGCCTGAAAGACCGCAAAGAGATGCGCGTGCGCTACTACGGCCTGAACCATTTCGGCTGGTGGACGTCAATTGAAGACCTGAACGGCAACGATCTGATGCCGAAGCTGCGCGAATACGTGGCGAAAAACGGTTATGTCCCGCCTTCTGACAACGCCCATACCGAGGCGAGCTGGAACGATACGTTCGCTAAAGCCAAAGACGTGCAGGCGCTGGATCCGGACACCATGCCGAACACCTACCTGAAGTATTATCTGTTCCCGGACTACGTGGTCGCGCATTCCAACCCGGAACGCACTCGCGCCAATGAGGTCATGGATCACCGTGAGAAGCACGTGTTCAGTTCCTGCCGGGCGATTATCGAGGCGGGCAAATCCTCCGCCGGTGAGCTGGAAATCGACGAACATGCGTCGTACATCGTCGATCTGGCGACCGCCATTGCCTTTAACACCCAGGAGCGGATGCTGCTGATTGTGCCAAACAACGGGGCCATCCATAACTTTGATGCCGACGCGATGGTTGAGATCCCGTGCCTGGTAGGCCATAACGGACCGGAGCCGCTTACGGTGGGCGACATTCCACACTTCCAGAAAGGGCTGATGAGCCAGCAGGTGGCGGTGGAAAAACTGGTGGTGGATGCCTGGGAGCAGCGCTCGTACCAGAAACTCTGGCAGGCGATTACCCTGTCGAAAACCGTGCCGAGCGCGTCCGTCGCGAAAGCGATTCTGGATGACCTGATCGAGGCCAATAAGGGGTTCTGGCCGGAGCTGCACTAATCTTCCCGACCGGCATCGCCCGATGCCGGTCTCCTTGTCCTTGTCGATTTACGCTATGCTGAAGCCTGCCCGTTGCACGACAAGGAACCTTCATGAAAATTTCCCGCCTCGGCGAAGCGCCGGACTACCGCTTCTCGCTGGCTAATGAACGCACGTTTTTAGCGTGGATCCGCACCGCGCTGGGATTCCTTGCCGCCGGGGTGGGGCTCGACCAGCTCGCGCCTGATTTCGCCACCCCGCTGATTCGCGAGGTGCTGGCGCTGCTGCTGTGCCTGTTCGCGGGCGTGCTGGCAATTTACGGCTACCTGCGCTGGCTGCGCAATGAAAAAGCGATGCGTTTGAAGCAGGATCTGCCCTATACGCGTGGGTTATTCATCATCAGCGCGATTTTGCTGGCGGTGGCGGGTGTGGTGATGGTGCTGGTGTTCTATGGCGGATAGCCGCAAAGCGCGACGCGAAGCGGACCCCGGCCTGCAGCCGGAGCGAACATCACTCGCTTGGCTGCGCACGCTGCTGGGGTATGGTGCGCTGATTGCCCTGGCGATTAAGCACAACTGGCACCGCACCGGGGTGCCGTTCTGGATCTCGCTTGTTGTGCTGGCGCTGGTGGCGATCGTTTTATGGCGCTATACCCGCAGTCGTAATCTGATGGACGTGGCAAAAGAGGATGTTGTGCAGCCGAAGGCGGTGCGGGATAAGTTCCTGATCGCCCTGGCCGTGCTGTCTCTCTCACTGCTGTTTGCGATGACCCACATTCAGCAAATTGTGAGCTTTTAAAGCCCGGTGGCGGCTACGCCTTACCGGGCCTACAACTGCCGCGAACCGTAGGCCGGGTAAGGCGCAGCCGCCACCCGGCATAATTACTTCCCTTTCGCCAGATACTTCGCCATCTCGTCTTCCGGCACCATGCCGCCGCCGGTCGCCCACACCAGGTGGGTAACGCTGGCATCTGAAGGCACGCGCAGCGGTCCGGCCATGCCCGCCAGCGCGGACGGTTCCAGCCGAATGCCTTCCTCCTGCGCCAGCCAGCCGAGCATGTCGTACATGCTCTGATCGGAAAGCGTATAGAACCCGTCAAGCAGGCGCTCCATGGCGCGGCCCACGAAGCCGGACGCGCGTCCTACCGCCAGCCCGTCCGCTGCCGTTACGTTATCAATGCCCAGGTCCTGTACGGCAATCTCGTCGTGCAGGCCGGTGTAGACGCCCAGCAGCATGCACGGGGAGTGCGTGGGCTCCGCGAAGAAGCAGTGGACGTTGTCACCAAAGGCCAGCTTCAGGCCAAACGCCACGCCGCCAGGGCCGCCGCCGACGCCGCACGGCAGATAGACGTACAGCGGATGATCGGCATCCACCACGCGGCCCTGTGCGGCAAACTGCGCCTTTAGCCGCTCGCCTGCCACCGCGTAGCCCAGGAACAGGGTGCGGGAGTTTTCATCGTCAATGAAGAAACAGTTCGGATCGCTTTCTGCCGCTTTGCGTCCCTGCTCCACCGCCACGCCGTAATCCTGCTCATATTCCACGACGATGACGCCGTGGCTGCGCAGTTTGGCTTTCTTCCACTCGCGGGCGTCGGCGGACATATGCACCGTCACCTTAAAGCCGATGCGGGCGCTCATGATACCGATGGACATCCCCAGGTTGCCGGTTGAGCCTACCGCAATGCTGTACTGGCTGAAGAAGTCCTTAAAGCGCGGCTCCAGCAGGACGCTGTAGTCATCCTCAACGCTCAGCAACCCGGCGTCCAGAGCCAGTTTTTCCGCGTGGGTCAGCACCTCATAGATACCGCCGCGCGCTTTAATCGAGCCGGAAATCGGCAGATGGCTGTCTTTTTTCAGCAGCAGCGTGCCGGGAATAGACTTAGCAGATTCTTTCTCCAGCCGCGCCTGCATTGCCGGGATCGCGACCAGTTCGGATTCAATAATCCCACCCGTTGCAGCCGTCTCCGGGAAGGCTTTCGCCAGATACGGCGCGAAGCGGTTGAGTCGCGCATGGGCGTCGTCCACGTCGGCTTTGGTCAGCCCGACATAGGGCAGCCCTTCCGCCAGCGTGGTGGTGCGCGGGTTAAGCCAGGTGGTTTCTTTCAGGGCAATCAGATCCTCAACCAGAGGAAACTGTGCGGTTAAAGTAGTGATAGTTGCGTTTTCCATAATACGTCTCTTCGCGCTCAGATAATGAAAGAAAGCAGGAATGTGCCGCCAAGTGCAAGCACCGAGGCGATAAACGTCGCCGTCGTATAGTATTTGAAGGTCTCATTCAGGGTCGCGCCGCAGTACTGCTTCACCAGCCAGAAGAGGGAATCGGTGACGATCGTGCAGCCAATTGCGCCGGAACCGATGGCAATGGTAATGATCTCCGGACTGACGTTCGGGTAGAGCGGCAGCATCGGCGCGACGATGGCCGTGGCGCCCATCATCGCGACCGTCGCGGAGCCAACGGCGGCATGCAGCACCAGCGCCACCAGCCAGGCGAGCAGAATAGGGTGCATGTGCAGGTTCGAGAGAATATGCGCCAGCGAGTCCGCCAGTCCGCTGGTTTTCAGGATGGCGTTGAATGCGCCGCCCGCGCCGATAATCAGCAAAATGTTGGCGATAGAGCCAAAGCCGTGCTCCGTATGGGTCAGCATCACGCCCATGCCCATGTGCTGGCGGATCCCCAGCAGGTAGTAGGCGACAAACACGGCGATAAACATCGCGGTGATGGGGTTGCCGATAAACTCCAGCAGCGTATACAGCGTGCCCTCTTTTGCCATATTCAGTTCGGCGATGGTCTTCACCAGCATCAGGGCAATCGGCAGCAGCACCGTAAACAGCGTGGCGCCCAGCGACGGCAGGGTGTGCTCTTCCCGCACCTTCACGTCTGAAAATTCCGCCGGAACCGGTTTAAACGGCAGACGATTGCCGAGCAGTTTCAGGAACAGCGGGCCGCCGACCAGAGAGGCCATCAGGCCCACCAGCAGGCCGTAGACGATTACCGTCCCGACGTCCGCCCCTAATTTATTGGTCACAAACAGCGCGGCCGGATGCGGCGGCACCACGCAGTGCACCGCCATCAGCGCGGTACAGAGCGGAATGGCCAGCTTAAGCAGCGACGTGTGGGTCTTTTTGGCGATGGAAAACGCCAGTGGGATCAGCAGGACCACGCCCACTTCCACGAACAGCGTAATGCCGCAGATCAGGCCCACCAGCACCATAATCACGTCTGCTGACAGCCAGCGACAGCGCTGCAGGGCGATCCCGATGCGCTCTGCCGCGCCGGAAACCTCCATCATCTTGCCGAGAATGGTGCCCAGACCAATCACGGCCGCCAGGAAGCCCAGCGTGCCGCCAATCCCGCTCTCGATGGCGTTTACCATATCCAGCGGGCTCATTCCCATCATTGCGCCGACGAAAAAGCTCGCCAGCAGCAGCGCGAGGAACGGGTGAAACTTAAGTTTTACGATGGTTAAAACAATCAACACAATGCTGACCAGCAGCGTTGCCACAACCCAGACCTGAGATCCCATATCTCACCTCACCCTTATGTCATCTGGGGGTATTGGACGAAAAAGCAGCGTGGGCTGACAAACGATATAAATTGGCGTTCAGGTGAGCCAGATTGAATCAACTGAGTGACTGCGCTCTAAAAAACGCACTTAACTCGCATTAGGTTCACATAAATTCACCCTTAAACGGTATGCTGAGTGCAGAAACCACGCGTGAGAATTGTGATGACCGATGCAAATGAAGCCAGAAACCGGCTGCTCAACGGCTGGCAACTGTCGAAAATGTACACCTTTGAAGTGGCGGCCCGGCATGAATCCTTCGCGCTGGCGGCGGAGGAACTGTCGCTTAGCCCCAGCGCGGTGAGCCACCGCATTAATCTGCTGGAAGAGGAGCTGGGTATTCAGCTGTTTGTCCGTTCGCACCGTAAAGTCGAGCTGACGCAGGAGGGAAAGCGCGTTTACTGGACGCTAAAATCGTCCCTCGACACCCTGAATCAGGAGATCCTGGATATCAAAAACCAGGCGCTGTCCGGCACGCTGACGGTCTACTCCCGGCCGTCGATCGCTCAGTGCTGGCTGGTACCCATGCTGGGTGACTTTACCCGCCGCTATCCGTCAATATCGCTCACCGTCCTGACCGGCAATGATTACGTCAATATGCAGCGAACGGGTGTCGATCTGGCGCTCTACTTCGACGATACGCCGCCAAACCATCTGTCTCACCACTTCCTGATGGACGAAGAGATTTTGCCCGTCTGCTCGCCGCACTATGCCCGCGAGCATGAGCTGTTGAAAAACCCCGACAACCTCAGCCACTGCACGCTGCTGCATGACCGTCAGGCCTGGAGTAATGATTCCGGTACGGATGAGTGGCTGAGCTGGGCGCAGCACTTTGCGGTGAATATGCCGCCATCATCGGGCATTGGTTTCGATCGTTCCGATTTGGCGATCATTGCGGCCATTAATCACGTCGGCGTCGCGATGGGCAGAAAGCGGCTGGTGCAAAAACGGCTTGAACGGGGCGAACTGATCGCTCCGTTTGGTGACAAGACCCTGAAATGTCATCAGCACTACTATATTTCGACGCTTTCTGGCCGTCAGTGGCCGAAAATTGACGCCTTTATCGGCTGGCTGAGAGAACTGGCAGGTTGAAGAATTATTACGCTTTCGCGCTACACCAAATGTGAAAAAGCGTGCTAAATACAGGTAATGCTTTCGATTTATCCAGGGTAAACCGTGTTAAAGCCTTTTATTGCCTGTGCATTACTGATCTCTTCCGGCTGGGCCATTGCCGCTGAGCCGCCGCTGACGGCCGCCCTTTATGCGCAGCAGCTGGGCGTCGGGATGGATGTGGACTGGGCGCGCACCGAGCGCGGCATACGTGAATTCGACCCGCTGGTGGTACGCGATTTTCGGGCTAAAGGCATTACCCACGTGCGCATCCGTGTCGCCGATGAGCCGACGGAAGCGCGGCTGATCCACCTGCGCAAGCTGGTGGAAGCCTGCGAGCAGTATGGCGTGATCCCGATAGTCGCGTATCAGGCTGATGAATATAAAAACGACCCGAAAGCCGATAACGAGAAAGAGACGGTCAACTGGTGGATTGCCGTGGCGCACTATTTCGGTCAGAGCTACCCGCTGCTGGGTTTTGACCTCATTTATGAGCCGGCCGACAAGCTCAACCACAATCTGGCGTCGTTAAACCGCGTTTATGAAAAGACCATCAAAGCGATCCACGACATCGACCCGCAGCGCATGATCTTCATTGCGCCACGCCTGCGTGCCGCGCCGGAGGAGTTATCCAGCCTGAAGCTGCCCGCGCACAGCCAAAACTATCTGCTGGCGGAGTGGCATATTTTCCCGTGGGGGCCGCTGAAAAATGGCGGCAAATACCCGTGGACGTCCGGCACGGCGGCGGAGAAAGCGGCTATCCGTAACCGCATCAATGCCGCGCTGCATTGGCAGCAAAAAACCGGGCACGTTAGCTGGGTCGGGGGCTGGGGCGTGGGAGAATCAAGCCGCTTTACGCCAACCGCCTCGCAAATAGCGTTCGCTACCTTTATGGCCTGCGAGCTGCAAAAGGCGAAAATCCCGTATGCGCTTAACGCGGATTTCCAGTTTTACGACGGGGAAGAGGGCGCCTGGCGGCCTGCGCCAGAGCCGTTATTGCAGGCGATGATCGCCCCTGTCTGTGAAAAGCCCGGCGAGAAGCCGGGCCATCATGCGGTTAAACCGGCTGCTCGTGATGCGGGACACGCGACGCCAGCGGCAGCCAGCACAGTAAAATCAGCAGCCCCATCAGCGTCATCAACAGGCCCAAACTAGCCTGCCCGGTCTGCGGCATCATCGCTGAAAGCCAGGCCAGCGCGCCGGAACCGATGTTCTGCAAACCGCCCACCAGCGCGCCCGCCGTACCTGCGAGGAACGGGAACGGCTCCATCGCGCCGCTGGTGGCGAGCGGGAACAGCATCCCCGCGCCAAAGAAGAACAGCGCCGCCGGGATGAGCAGCGTCCAGACGGTCATCACGCCAAACAGCCCTGGGATCCACATCATCAGACCCGCCAGCAGACAGCTGATCACCGACTGCCACATCAGGGTGGAGAAGCGTTTGTTTGGTCGCCCGGCAAACCACGCACCGAAGAACGCCGCCGGGATCGGCAGAATAAACAGAATGCTCACCACCATACTGCTCAGGCCAAGCCCCGCGCCCAGCAGCACGCCGGAGCAGGCTTCAAACACCGCGATACCCGCCAGGCCGCCAATCAGCATCAGCAGGTAGCAGGTGAACGCGCCGTTGCCGAACAGCGTTTTATAGCTGGCGATAAGCTTCGTGCGCGGCGCGTCCTGCGGGCGCGTTTCCGGCATCCAGCGCGCCATGCTGAAGGTGACAATCATGCAGAGCACCAGCAGGAAGGCGTAACAGGCGCGCCAGGACCACATCGTGTCCAGCAGGCCGCCGATCAGCGGGGCCAGCAGCGGGCTGACCAGAATGCCCATATTCAACAGGCTGTTGGCATGGCGCAGCTGGGTACCCTGATACATATCGCGCGGTAAGGTTCGCGCCATCACCCCGCCGACGCCGGTCCCGACGCCCTGCAGGGCGCTGGCGGCAATCAATACGGTCAGGTTATGGGTGGTCATCGCAATGACGGTCGCCACCATGAAAATGCTCATGCCCACCAGGATCACCGGGCGACGCCCGACGCGGTCGGAGAGCGGGCCGTAGAAGAGCTGCGAAACGCCATAGGTCAGCAGGTAAGCTGCCATTACGCTCTGTACTGCGCCCTCGCGGACGTTTAATTCCTTTGCCATGTCGGCAATCGCCGGAATGTAGATGGTTTGCGCCATCTGACCGACGGCCACCAGTAACACCAGCATCAACAATAAGTTAACGTTCCGTTGCTTTTTCATGTCGCTGAATACTTTTGCCAAAAGAGAAAAATGAAGAATAAGTGACTGCGCATTCCCATAAATGCGCGAGGAATCTACCACAGAGAGATGACAATTTAAGCATTGTTGTGGTGAATGAAAAAACCGGTAAAGGCAGGATTTGTAAACAAGAACGGCAACTAATGTTGCCAGTGCTTTACGCCAGACGCAGCAGAATGGCGCCGCCAGCAATGCCCAGCGCCGCCGCGATGCGCAGGCCCGCAACCTTTTCTTTTAAAAGCAAAAATGCGATCAGCGCGCCAAAGAGTATGGAAGTTTCCCGCAGCGCCGCGACCACCGCCAGCGGTGCCTGCGTCATTGCCCACAGCGCCAGACCGTAAGAGCCCATGGTGCCAACGCCGCCGAGCAGCCCCTTTTTCCAGTGCAGACGCAGGTAGCCGGATGCCTCGCGTCGACGCGCGACCATCGCCCAGCCGAGCAGGCAGAAGCCGTTCATAAAGAAGGTCCACAGCGTATAGCCCAGCGCGGTGTCTGACAGCCGCACGCCGGTGCCGTCCACCAGGGTATACCCGGCGATAAAACAGGCATTCAGCAGCGCCAGCCAGATCCCCTTGCGCGACTGCATGCGCCCGTTCATCGCCATCGCCAGAATCGACAGGCAAATTACCCCGATGCCGGACCAGGCGAGCCAGGAGAGACGATCGCCAAGCGCCAGCACGCTGATCAGCGCCACCAGCAGCGGTGCGGTGCCGCGCATCAGCGGATAGGTCTGGCTCATATCGGAGACCTGATAGGTCTTTGCCACCAGCACGGTGTACACCACCTGTAAGGCGCAGGAGACTAACAAAAACGGCCAGCTTGCGGCAGAGGGCTGTGGAGAGAAGGGGAGCAGCACCAGGGCAATCAGCGTGGCGGAGCCGCTGACGCTAATCGCGGAATAGAGCTTGTCCGTTCCGGCTTTGACAATGGCATTCCAGCTGGCATGCAGCAGGGCGGCGAACAGCAAAATGCAGAATACGGTGATGGTCATGGCGTATCGGGTGATGAATTGTCACTCAACTGTAACATTCACGCCCTGAAGCTGCCAGCCGGTTACACCGCACAAAAAAGGCGGTGCGTCACCCGCGGTTCGTCCGAGACCAGCGTAAATCCTGCCCGGCGATAAAACCCGTAGGCAGCGTCCGGCGCATGGGTATTGAGGAAATCAAACCAGATGCTGGCATCGGCCATCACGACGGTTAAAAGCTGCTTGCCAATCCCCAGCCCGCGGCACTTCTCGCTGACGTAGAGATGGCGAATACGTCCAGCGCGCGGCTGCTGGCTGAACGGATCGCGATTCAGACCGCACACGCCCACCAGCTTGCCGTTAAGAAACGCACCTAACAGCTTTTCGCCCGGCGCGTTAAAGCGGTTCTCACCCCGCTGCCAGCTCTCTTCAAGCCTGCGCAGCATGTTAAAATTCAGTGCAATACTTTCCGCCTTCAGGGCGATATACCCCGGCTCATCAGGCGTAACAGGCTCAATTAACAGACGCGACATAGCATTCCCTCGTTATTAAAGAGGGGCGGTTGCCCGCCCCTCTCAGGTGCGACTTGAACCTGAATTACCGAAGGAATTTCAGGACAGCATCAAGCAGTTGCAGTACTGCAACAATGAGTTTGAGGATAAGTATCACCATATCCACTACGCTCATACGCGTCTCCTTTTGGTTAAAAGGAGCACGATGCTGGCGTACCTTTCCGCCGCCTGTTGCCAGCACCTGGATTGACGTAACACAGTGTGCTCACTTCAGGGGTTAAGGCACTGACGGCACCACCCGTTTCAGCCAGGACTTCGTTGCGCCGGTAGAACTGCGGCCCCCTCGCTCACTGCGAACACCCTCAGTATAGATAAATACTGTATGTATGAACAGTATTTTTTGGACAAAAATCGAAAGGCGATCCATACTCAAAAACGTCAAAATCCGTGCCGGAATTGCGCGTTCGTCTTCGATCGCGTATACTTTTTTGCGTTGACGTAACACAGTGTGTTCTGCGGCGACCAACCGCAAAACCCTGATAAAAACCTCGCTTAGGCGGGGTTTTTTGTTTTCTGTCAGTCTGAATAATTCATATTTTCAACGTAAGACCGTATTGCGGCTCTCTTTTGTTCAAAGGCCATTTCCTCCGCTTTTTGACACTCTGCCAGGGCTGCGGCAGGGTAGTGAACGCAGGGTATTTGCCGGGTTTTATCCTGCAGTACCCCCAGCGGATATCCCGTGCTGGCATCAAGGACAGAAATGCGTTGTTCGACGGCGGCAGATGGCCCCTGCCCGATATTTTGCAATTCAATAAGAAACTGGACCTCGTGCGTTGAGATGGGGTAACCCAGTCCTGCAACATAGCCCAGCATGGAGAGTGGCTTAACCTGTTTACTCGTCGCTTCGCCGAAATAGATCATACGGTAGATAAAATAACTGCCCCAGGGTTCGCGCGAGCCCAACGCGCTGTGCATAAACCAGGCGCGGGAATCATGGATTTGGTCATCAAAAAGCGCTCTTGTTAGTCCTGAGGGTTCATTGGCATTGCTCTGCTCCCCTTGTGGTGGAAACAGTGTTTCCAGGTGTTGTTTCCCCGCCTCTTTGATCTTTTTAAACTCAACGGGAATGTCATCCTGGTTAAAGGCAAAAACAAAACCTTTGAAGTAATCGAGTACGGCGTAGGTTGTGCTTTTTGCCTGAGTACGAGAAACGCCCTGATAGTCCTCTTTGAACTCGAATGCGGCCTGTAAAAGCTGTGTTTGCCCGAGCAAAGCATCAAAGTCTTTTGGGCCTGTCTTAAGCATCACAAACTGACCCTGCGGGTGGCTACCGAGCTGTTTAATTCGCTCTCTTTCTGCATCTTTTTGTAATTTTTCGCGTTCTCTTTCCCGTTCCGCCCTTTTGCCAGGATCGTTATCCTGATTTTGATTATTGGCTGCGGCGTCGTGATAAAAGCGCTGGCTCCGGAATGTTTCCTGGGCGTAGCGATTGATGCGCCAGGCGGTTATCCAGCCGATTTGGTTTTCAAGCGCTTCGATGATATTGACTCGAGCGCGAACGGGGGAGTAGTGGGTTGCCTGTTCGTCGGGAATGCCAGTTTCGGAAAGAGGTAAATCAAGAGTGAGCTGGCGCCAGGCGTTGAAGCGTTGGACTATTGAGGTTTCAACATAAAATTCATCTCTTAAACTGGTAGGCATGATGCGCCATACATCTTTTTTCATCTCATCTGGGAGGGATTCTTCAAGTATTTTTAATGGTGCGCCTGCATTAAAAGCCGCTGAAAACATCTCATTTAATGGTATTTGCGACAGTAAAAAACGATCATCATTACCGGTCGCTTTACCCTGATCCCCTGGTGGATACCCGCCCCCAATATCAGAATGCATCCCAGGATAAACCACCTCTACGGCATATTCAGGATACCGCCCGTCAGCACGACAGATTGAATCGAGTGGGAAGCACAACCGCTGATCGTGAGCCGAAACCAGATGCACGCAGCGCTTAATCAGCGCATTGTCCGGCAATTCCATCGTTCCGTCGGCCCAGCCCATATGACCTTCCGCAACCGGGGCAATATGGGCAATCCCTACGGAAGCGACCGTATCCAGCAGGCCCAGAAATTCAATGCTAATCGGAATTTCACCCTGCTTTGTCGCCAGGCAAAAAGGTTGTAAGGCCCCTTCCCGGGAAGGAGAAAGGAGGGCGTTAAGCCAGTTAACAAAGGCCCGGCCGGAGGCCGCTCCGCGAGAGAAACCGTAAACATAGAGTTTGATTCCCAGCAGCTTAGAGGTGCCCGGCGTTGGCTGCGTTAGCGCGATTTCCAGCGTTTTCCCCAACCCGTTCAGCAGCCGGAAAAGCTCTGTGTGGCGCAGGTATTCTCCATGAGAGTTGGATTGAGAATAGCTGGAGTTCATCGCCTGAATGGAGTGCCAGTTTTCATCATCGCTTAGTTTCCCAAGCCCAAGCGTACGTCGCAGAGCGTCTACCAGCCGAAGCAGACCCCAGATGATGCGCTCCTCGCCGTAAGCTGCGTATTTCAGGCCTGCATCACTGAAGTCGAGATCCAGCACCTCCGGAAAAGGCGTCCCGACGCCGGGAATATAGTATTTGTAATACTGGTTGTGCGCGACGCCGTCCTGATCGACCAGCTCTGCGTTATGCGCGCCGGTGCCCCCTGCATAGCCTTGTCCTATGGTGGCACGGAACAGGCGAGCGATATTGGTCGGATGAGGCGGGGTCGACTCATAGAGGTCATGATTCAGGTTGTTGCCCGTACCGTCAAAGAAAAGGCTGATATGCAGCGTTTTACAGCAGGGAGGTAAGACGCGTCGGTTTGCAGCCGTGCAAAGCTGGTTATGATATGTCGTTTCCAGACTGTCTTGTTTCCTGCAGTTTTGCACAAAGTGTGATTTTTCGGTTGGGAGTCTTCCTTCACCAGGAAAAATCGGTGGAAACCAGACTTTATCAGGGGTTATTTTGGGCATGCTATTGGCTTCTCCATATGCACGGGGTCTTTGACGGGGTAATCCGGGCTGCCGTAGTCGGCGCAGCTGGTGGTGACCTTCACCTGGTCACAGGGCAGGAAGTGAACGGTAATGCCGCAGGTTTTCTGGCCGGTGTAATCGGGGACCGGAACGGTTTGAGTATGTTTTTTATTCAACCTTTTGATTATTGCTCGCCATTCACGGCGTTTATCTGCGTACTCCTGCCATGCTTTGTAATAGGTCTGTTCATCCATTCCTTTAGTATTTGGCCGCTCAGGAGGAGGAATTTGAGGCACATCGCTGGCAAACGCGACGCCCGTTTCCCAGTCAACCTGCACCGTCATTCCGGGCGTCCACGGCCCGCTCACGCCAAAGCAGCATCCCCCACCGCCACCCGAATACGGGCCGATAATATCGAGGCCGGACTGCCCGTTCACGCTGAAGCGGTTGATGGCCCAGCTGGTATGGTTAATGGCTTCAATCGTTCCGCCCACGCCGGGCGGGGCTGGTTCCGTTTTTACGGGCTGGTCACATCCGGCCAGCAGCAGGGCTGCGGCCAGCAAAATGCGGGTACGCCATACTGCACTCACTGGGGACATACTTTCGGCTTCTCCATATGCACGGGGTCTTTGACGGGATAATCCCTGCTGCCGTAATCGGCGCAGCTGGTAGTGACCTTCACCTGGTCACAGGGCAGGAAGTGAACGGTAATGCCGCAGGTTTTCTGGCCGGTGTAATCGGGTATTTGCACCGATTGAGAATGCTGCTGCTTGAAAGACTCTATTTTCTTATACCATTTCTGTTTTTCATCGAAATATGCTTGGGCTACCCTGTATCCTTCTGCATCGCTCAAGCCTGCAAGATCTGGTCTTACAGGCTCAGGGATCTCCGGTACATCGCTGGCAAACGCGACGCCCGTTTCCCAGTCAACCTGCACCGTCATTCCGGGCGCCCACGGCCCGCTCACGCCAAAGCAGCAGCCCCCACCGCCACCCGAATACGGGCCGATAATATCGATGCCGGACTGCCCGTTAACGCTGAAGCGGTTGATGGCCCAGCTGGTGTGGTTAATGGCTTCAATGGTTCCGCCCCCGCCAGGCGGGGCTGGTTCCG
>NZ_FODW01000005.1:78148-259144 GCF_900110475.1 Enterobacter sp. NFIX58
TTGATGGCCCAGCTGGTGTGGTTAATGGCTTCAATGGTTCCGCCCCCGCCAGGCGGGGCTGGTTCCGTTTTTACGGGCTGGTCGCATCCGGCCAGTAAAAGCAAAGCCGCGAAAAGCATTGTGTAAAACTTATTCATGTTGTCTTCCTTAACACCAGCCTGTATCCCTCGGCACGCTCTCGTATTTTTGTAGTTGTTCTTAGGTTCGAAGAAATCATAACCACATAAAGCCTGCGGCAATACCCTCGAGCCGCTATTTTCAGATTTTCATAAGAAATTAATATGTGACTGAACCTAATAGCGTTTCGGGCAAATTTGAGAGGTGAAAACGGAGAGCAAACCCAACAAACGAAACGTGATCCCTGGCGCATTTTTGCGCAGATGAAAAATTTTCCATTGTCACGCCCGAAAACCTGTGTTTGTATAAATTCAATCAATGATTCCAAACACAGGTCCCCAATGACTTCATCCATCTTCACTTCGACCCTACTAAAAACTGCGCAACCAGCCGCAGTGGTCGTCGTGCGTGTGGTGGTGGTCGTCGGCAATGCGCCGTAGGGACTGGATCAACACACGAATCCAAAACCCCGCCGGCGCAAACCGGGCGGGGTTTTTCGTTTAGGACCCTCCCCGGAAAGTCGGCTCAGAAGAAAAGGACTGGAGCATGGCAAGTTCGGGCACAACATCCACCAAGACGCGTTTTACCGGCGCGCAGCTGATCGTTCATCTGCTGGAGCGACAGGGCATCACCACGGTTGCGGGCATCCCCGGCGGCACGGTGCTGCCGCTGTACGATGCGTTAAGCCAAAGCACGCAGATCCGCCACGTGCTGGCGCGTCACGAGCAGGGGGCAGGCTTTATCGCTCAGGGCATGGCGCGCACGCAGGGTAAACCGGCGGTCTGTATGGCCTGCAGCGGCCCGGGCGCAACCAACCTGGTCACCGCCATCGCCGACGCGCGCCTCGACTCCATTCCGCTGATCTGCATTACCGGCCAGGTGCCGTCCTCGATGATCGGTACCGATGCGTTCCAGGAAGTTGATACCTACGGCATCTCTATCCCCATCACCAAACATAACTATTTAGTTCGCGACATCGCCGAGCTTCCTCAGGTTATCAGCGATGCGTTCCGCATTGCGCAGTCCGGCCGCCCGGGCCCGGTGTGGATAGACATTCCTAAGGATGTCCAGACCGCAGAAATTGAGATCGACGTTCTGCCTGAACCGGGCGAGCGTGCCCCCGCGCCAGCATTTAGCGCGGAGAGCGTGCGCGACGCCGCCGCCATGATTAACGCCGCCAAACGTCCGGTGCTCTATCTGGGCGGCGGGGCGATCAACGCCGCGGATGAAATCCGCCAGTTTGCGGAAAAAGCCAATCTGCCGACCACCATGACCCTGATGGCGCTCGGCATGCTGCCAAAAGCGCACCCGCTGTCCCTGGGGATGCTGGGCATGCACGGCGCGCGCAGCACCAACTACATCCTGCAAGAGGCGGATTTGCTGATTGTTATGGGCGCGCGTTTTGATGACCGGGCGATTGGCAAAACCGAGCAGTTCTGCCCGAATGCGAAAATCATTCACGTGGATATCGATCGCGCCGAGCTGGGTAAAATCAAGCAGCCGCACGTGGCGATTCAGGGGGACGTAGCCGAAGTGCTGGCGCAGCTGATCCCGCAAACCGACGCGACCGATCGCGCCGACTGGCGCCAGCTGGTGGCCGACCTGCAGCGCGAGTTCCCGGGCGCGATCCCAACTGAAGGCGACCCGTTGAGCCACTACGGCTTGATCAACGCCGTGGCCGCCTGCGTGGACGACAGCGCGATTATCACCACCGACGTTGGCCAGCATCAGATGTGGACCGCGCAGGCCTACCCGCTGAACCGTCCGCGCCAGTGGCTGACCTCCGGCGGTCTGGGCACCATGGGCTTTGGTCTGCCTGCAGCAGTCGGTGCGGCGCTGGCGAATCCGGACCGCAAGGTCATCTGCTTCTCCGGCGACGGCAGCCTGATGATGAACATTCAGGAGATGGCGACTGCAGCCGAAAACCAGTTAGACGTAAAAATCATCCTGATGAACAACGAGGCGCTGGGCCTGGTGCACCAGCAGCAGAGCTTGTTCTACAAGCAGGGCGTGTTTGCGGCGACCTATCCGGGGATGATTAACTTTATGCAGATTGCCGCCGGCTTTGGCCTGCACACCTGCGATCTGAACGCGGAAGAGGATGCCCACGCGGCGCTGCAGGCGGCGATCTCGCGTCCGGGCCCGGCGCTGATCCACGTCCGTATCGACCCTGAACAAAAAGTGTATCCGATGGTGCCGCCGGGTGCGGCAAATACTGAGATGGTGGGAGAATAAGCCATGCAGAAACAACATGATAACGTCATTCTGGAACTCACCGTCCGCAACCATCCTGGCGTCATGACACACGTCTGCGGGCTGTTTGCCCGCCGGGCGTTTAACGTGGAAGGCATTCTCTGTCTGCCGATTCAGGGCAGCGAGCACAGCCGCATCTGGCTACTGGTCAACGATGACCAGCGTCTGGAGCAGATGATGGCGCAGATCGACAAGCTGGAGGACGTCACCAACGTGGCGCGCAACCAGTCCGATCCCACCATGTTTAACAAAATTGCGGTGTTCTTCGAATAGATCGCTTAAGGTAAGCGTCTTTCGCTCTTGTAGGCCGGATAAGCGCAGCGCCATCCGGCTTTTTCAGACCGCAGGAACACACATGACCACCATCGCCCTTATCGACGACCACCTTATCGTCCGCTCTGGCTTTGCCCAGCTTCTCAACCTCGAACCGGATTTTCAGGTCGTGGCCGAGTTTGGCTCCGGTCGCGAAGCGCTGGCGGGTCTGCCGGGGCGCGGAGTGCAGGTCTGTATCTGCGACATTTCGATGCCGGATCTCTCCGGGCTGGAGCTGTTAAGCCAGCTGCCGAAAGGGATGGCGACCATTATGCTCTCGGTCCACGACAGCCCGGCGCTGGTCGAGCAGGCGCTCAACGCGGGCGCGCGCGGGTTCCTCTCCAAACGCTGTAGCCCGGACGAGCTGATTGCCGCCGTGCGCACCGTCTCCACCGGCGGCTGCTACCTGACGCCGGATATCGCCATCAAGCTGGCGGCCGGACGACAGGACCCGCTCACCAGACGCGAGCGTCAGGTGGCTGAGAAGCTCGCGCAGGGGATGTCGGTAAAAGAGATTGCCGCCGAGCTGGATCTGTCGCCGAAGACCGTGCACGTCCATCGCGCCAACCTGATGGAAAAACTCAACGTCAGCAACGACGTCGAGCTGGCGCGCCGCATGTTCGACAGCTGGCAATGAGTCCCGTGTTTTCGCGGCTGATCGCCGTCGTTGCGAGCTTTTTTATCTTCTCTGCCGCGTGGTTCTGCCTGTGGAGCATCAGCCTGCATCTGGTGGAACGTCCTGAACTGGCGGTGCTGCTCTTTCCCTTCGGCCTGCGACTGGGGTTAATGCTCCAGTGCCCGCGCGGCTACTGGCCCGTTTTGCTGGGTGCAGAGTGGCTGCTGCTGGTCTGGCTGGCGCAGGAAGTCGCTCTGGCGCATCTGCCATTATTGATGACCGGAAGCCTGCTTACGCTTCTCCCGGTTGCGCTCATTTCCCGCTACCGTCACCAGCGCGACTGGCGCACGCTGCTGCGCCAGGGGGCGGCGCTGATTGCCGCCGCGCTGCTGCAGTCCCTGCCGTGGGTTGGCGATAAGGAGATGCTCAACGCGCTGCTGCTCACCCTCACCGGCGGCTTGACGCTTGCGCCGACCTGCCTCGTTATCTGGCACTATCTCTCCAGCACCGTCTGGCAGCCGCTTGGTCCGGGGCTGGTGTCCCAACCGGTGAACTGGCGCGCCAGGCATCTCATCTGGTATCTGCTGCTGTTCGTGGTGAGCCTCTGGCTTCAGCTGGGTCTACCTGCCGAGCTTTCACGCTTTACGCCGTTTTGCCTGGCGCTGCCGATTATTGCCCTGGCCTGGCACTACGGCTGGCAGGGGGCGCTGATCGCGACTCTGATGAACGCCATTGCGCTGATTGCCAGCCAGACCTGGCACGACCATCCGGTGGATCTGCTGCTCTCGCTGCTGGCCCAGAGCCTGACCGGGCTGCTGCTCGGGGCGGGTATTCAGCGTCTGCGCGAGCTGAACCAGTCCCTGCAAACCGAGCTGGCGCGCAACCGGCGTCTGGCTGAACGCCTGCTGGAGACCGAAGAGAGCGTGCGGCAGGAGGTCGCCCGCGAGCTGCACGATGATATCGGCCAGACGATCACCGCCATCCGCACCCAGGCGGGCATTGTCCAGCGTCTGGCGGCGGAAAACGCGGGCGTGAAGCAGGGCGGAGCGCATATCGAGCAGCTTTCACTGGGCGTGTATGACTCGGTGCGACGCCTGCTCGGCAGGCTGCGTCCGCGCCAGCTCGACGACCTGTCGCTGGAGCAGGCGGTGCGTTCCCTGATGCGCGAGATGGAGCTGGAAAGCCGCGGCATTGTCAGCCATCTCGACTGGCGAATTAACGAATCTGCGCTGAGCGAAGGCCAGCGCGTGACCCTTTTCCGCGTCTGTCAGGAAGGGCTGAACAATATTGTTAAACACGCCAATGCCAGCGCGGTCACGATACAGGGCTGGCAGCAGGACGAACGCCTGATGCTGATAATTGAAGACGATGGCTGCGGCCTGCCGCCGGGCTCCGGCCACCAGGGCTTTGGCCTGGCGGGCATGCGCGAGCGCGTCAAGGCGCTGGGCGGCACGCTGAACCTCTCCTGCACCCACGGGACGCGCGTCAGCGTCAGCCTGCCGCTACGGAGTTATCATGTTTAAAACCCCTGCCAGCGCCGCGCCGATTGGCGACAAAGCGGAAATCGACACCCGCTACCGCTACTGGCGTCGCCATATTCTGATCGCCATCTGGCTCGGCTACGCGCTGTTCTACTTCACCCGCAAAAGCTTCAACGCCGCCGCGCCGGAAATTCTCGCCAGCGGCGTGATGACGCGCACCGACATCGGCCTGCTGGCGACGCTGTTTTACATCACCTACGGCCTGTCGAAGTTCTTCTCCGGCATCGTCAGCGATCGCTCCAACGCGCGCTATTTCATGGGCGTAGGGCTGATCGCCACCGGTGTGGTGAACATCCTGTTTGGTTTCTCTACCTCGCTGTGGGCCTTTGCCCTGCTGTGGGCGCTTAACGCCTTCTTCCAGGGCTGGGGCGCGCCGGTCTGCGCCCGCCTGCTCACGGCGTGGTACTCGCGCAACGAGCGCGGCGGCTGGTGGGCCGTCTGGAACACCGCGCACAACGTCGGCGGGGCGCTGATCCCGATGGTGGTGGGTGCCGCGGCGCTGCACTACGGCTGGCGCGCGGGGATGATGATTGCGGGTGGCCTGGCGATTGTCGCCGGGCTGTTCCTCTGCTGGCGCCTGCGTGACAGGCCGCAGACCGTGGGCCTGCCTGCGGTGGGCGACTGGCGGCACGACGAGATGGAGATTGCCCAGCAGCAGGAGGGCGCAGGGCTGACCCGCAAGGAGATCCTCACCAAATACGTGCTGAAAAACCCCTACATCTGGCTCCTCTCGCTCTGCTACGTGCTGGTCTACGTGGTGCGCGCGGCCATCAACGACTGGGGCAATCTGTACATGTCCGAGACGCTCGGCGTGGACCTGGTCACTGCTAACTCGGCGGTCACGATGTTCGAACTGGGTGGGTTTATCGGCGCGCTGGTGGCGGGCTGGGGCTCGGATAAGTTGTTCAACGGCAACCGCGGCCCGATGAACCTGATTTTTGCCGCCGGGATTTTGCTCTCTGTTGGCTCGCTGTGGCTGATGCCGTTCGCCAGCTACGTCATGCAGGCGGCGTGCTTCTTCACCACCGGCTTCTTCGTCTTTGGCCCGCAGATGCTCATCGGCATGGCGGCGGCAGAGTGCTCCCACAAAGAGGCGGCAGGCGCGGCGACGGGCTTTGTCGGGCTGTTTGCATACCTCGGCGCATCGCTCTCCGGCTGGCCGCTGGCGCGGGTCATCGACATCTGGCACTGGAGCGGTTTCTTCGCGGTGATCGCCATCGCGGCGGGAATTTCCGCCCTGCTGCTGCTGCCGTTTTTACATGCGCAGGCCCCGCGTGAAGCAAGTGTGATGTGATGCGCCTCACCTTTTCGCCCCGAGTGGTGCAAAACTAAGAAATTTTCCCGGTTTTACCTGGACGCTGTCTCAGGCATCTCTCCCGGCTGATTTTTACAATGCTGCAAAAATCAGCTCAGGAGTAAACCAACCATGCTGGCCTTCTTAAATCAGGTGCGCAAGCCGACCCTGGATCTGCCGCTCGATGTGCGGCGCAAAATGTGGTTCAAACCGTTCATGCAGTCCTATCTGGTGGTCTTCATCGGCTACCTGACCATGTACCTGATCCGCAAAAACTTTAACATCGCGCAGAACGACATGATCTCCACCTACGGGCTGAGCATGACGCAGCTGGGGATGATTGGCCTGGGCTTCTCCATCACCTACGGCGTGGGGAAAACTGTCGTTTCCTACTACGCGGACGGCAAAAACACCAAGCAGTTCCTGCCGTTTATGCTGATCCTCTCCGCCATCTGTATGCTCGGCTTCAGCGCCAGCATGGGCGCAGGGTCCGTTAGCCTGTTCCTGATGATCGCCTTCTACGCCCTGAGCGGTTTCTTCCAGAGTACCGGCGGGTCGTGCAGCTACTCCACCATCACCAAATGGACGCCGCGCCGCAAGCGAGGGTCGTACCTCGGCATGTGGAATATCTCCCATAACCTCGGCGGGGCGGGTGCGGCAGGCGTGGCGCTGTTTGGCGCAAACTACCTGTTCGACGGCCACGTGATCGGTATGTTTATCTTCCCGTCGATTATCGCCCTGATTGTCGGCTTTATCGGCCTGCGCTTCGGCAGCGACTCCCCCGAATCCTACGGCCTCGGCAAAGCCGAAGAGCTGTTCGGCGAGGAGATCAGCGAAGAGGACAAAGAGACCGAAGAGAATGAGATGACCAAATGGCAGATCTTTGTTGATTACGTGCTGAAAAACAAAGTGATCTGGCTGCTCTGCTTCTCAAACATCTTCCTCTACGTGGTGCGCATCGGTATTGACCAGTGGTCTACCGTGTACGCCTTCCAGGAGCTGAAGCTCTCTAAAGAGGTGGCGATTCAGGGCTTCACCCTGTTCGAAGTGGGCGCGCTGGTCGGCACGCTGCTGTGGGGCTGGCTCTCCGACCTCGCCAACGGCCGTCGCGCGCTGGTGGCCTGCATCGCGCTGGCGCTGATTATCGCCACGCTGGGCGTTTACCAGCATGCCAGCAACCAGTACGTTTACCTCGCATCCCTGTTTGCGCTCGGCTTCCTGGTGTTTGGTCCGCAGCTGCTGATCGGTGTGGCGGCAGTGGGCTTCGTCCCGAAAAAAGCGATCGGCGCCGCCGACGGGATCAAGGGCACCTTCGCCTACCTGATCGGCGACAGCTTCGCCAAGCTGGGTCTGGGAATGATCGCCGACGGCACGCCAATTTTCGGCCTCACCGGCTGGGCGGGCACCTTCGCGGCGCTGGATGCGGCAGCGATCGGCTGTATCGTCCTGATGGCGATGGTTGCCGTACTGGAAGAACGTAAAATTCGCCGTGAGAATCGTGCGCAGAAATTAAAAACAGCCTGAGTGTGCAGGTAACTTCTTTGCCCGGTGTGTGATGCCGGGCTTTTTTATTTCCGCCGACAGCATTAATACCTTATCCCCCGTTCCACAACGTCTTTTCAGAGCACTATTCAGGTTCTGCCCGCTGTTGACGCCGTGCGTTTCCCGCTATGATGAGCGGCTAGTCAAAGGAGAACGCATGGTCTGGATAATGCTGGCAACGCTTGCCGTGGTGTTTGTGGTGGGATTTCGCGTCCTGACCTCAGATTCCCGCCGCGCCATCAAACGTTTAAGCGAGCGTCTGGGCATCACCCCGATGCCGGTCGAGTCGATGATCGATCAGTTCGGTAAAATGCCGGGCAATGAGTTTATCCGCTACCTTGAGCGCCCCGACGAGGCGCATCTGCAAAACGCCGCACAGGTGCTGCTGATCTGGCAGGTCTGCATTGTCGACGGCAGTGAAGAGAACCTGCACACGTGGCACCGCCTGCTGCGTAAAGCCCGCCTGGCCGCGCCGATCACCGATGCGCAAATTCGTCTGGCGCTCGGCTTTATGCGCGAGATGGAGCCCGATCCGCAGGAGCTGAACGCCTTCCAGCTGCGCTATAACCAGCTCTTCCTGCCGGAAGAGGGCGTGTTTTACCTGCACTGATCCCCTCTAAAAACCACAAAAGTTGTCAAATCGTTAAATTCGTCACACTTTTGATGATAAACTGCGCGACTTTTCCGCACGTTTTTATCTTCAGGTGACGCCATGACAGAACATATTCAGCCCACGACCCGACCGCAGACCAGCGAGGTTTCACGCCCCAACTGGTCGGCCGTTTTCGCCGTGGCATTCTGCGTCGCCTGCCTGATTACCGTTGAGTTTCTGCCGGTGAGCCTGCTGACGCCGATGGCGCAGGATCTGGGCATTTCCGAAGGCGTGGCGGGGCAATCCGTTACCGTCACCGCCTTTGTGGCGATGTTTGCCAGCCTGTTTATCACCCAGGTGATTGGCACCATCGATCGCCGCAAAGTGGTCATTCTGTTCAGCGTGCTGCTGACGCTCTCCTGCCTGCTGGTCTCCTTCGCGGAAAGCTTTACCCTGCTGCTGCTCGGTCGCGCCTGTCTGGGGCTGGGGCTCGGCGGCTTCTGGGCGATGTCCGCCTCGCTGACCATGCGCCTGGTGCCTGCGCGCACCGTGCCGAAAGCGCTGTCCGTCATCTTTGGCGCGGTCTCTATCGCGCTGGTGATTGCCGCGCCGCTGGGCAGCTTCCTCGGCGGGATTATCGGCTGGCGTAACGTCTTCAACGCGGCGGCGGTGATGGGCCTGCTCTGCGTTATCTGGGTGTGGAAGGCGCTGCCGTCCCTGCCGGGCGAAGCGGCGCACCACAAGCAGAACATGTTCAGCCTGCTGAAGCGCCCCGGCGTGCTGGCGGGGATGACCGCGATCTTTATGTCCTTTGCCGGGCAGTTTGCCTTCTTTACCTATATCCGCCCGGTGTATATGACCATGGCGGGCTTTGACGTCGACGGCCTGACGCTGGTGCTCCTGAGCTTCGGTATTGCCAGCTTTGTCGGCACCTCTCTGTCGTCCCAGTTCCTGAAGCGCTCCCTGAAGGTGGCGCTGGCGGGGGCGCCGCTGGTGCTGGCAGTGAGCGCCACGGTGCTGGTGCTGTGGGGCAGCGATAAGTGGGTCGCGTCTGCCATTGCGATTATCTGGGGCTTTGCCTTTGCGCTGGTGCCGGTGGGCTGGTCGACGTGGATCACCCGCTCGCTCGCCGATCAGGCGGAAAAAGCCGGGTCGATTCAGGTGGCGGTGATCCAGCTGGCAAACACCTGCGGCGCGGCGATTGGCGGCGTGGCGCTCGACCACCTGGGGCTGACGTCACCGCTGGTGATTTCCGGCACGCTGATGCTGTTGACCGCGCTGCTGGTGGCGGGGAAGGTTAAAGCTAAGTAGTCAATTTTCCCCTCACCCTAACCCTCTCCCCACAGGGGAGAGGGGACTGCTCGGGGCGGTCTTTTCCCCCTCGCCCCTTTGGGGTGTACAGTCCGGGATGAGGGGACATCAGGCTACGCCGATGTCCTCACCCGTCTTCTTGAATCCATCGAAATCAGCACCACCGACGACACGATTAGCAGCGTCCCCAGCCAGTCCGGCAGGGTAAACGCCACGCCCAGCAACATCACCGACAGCAACGCGCTGCTCAGCGGCTCGGCGCAACTCAGAATGCTCGCCTTTGGCCCGCCGATCATCTGCGCGCCTTTCAGATACAGGCTGAACGTCAGCGCGGTGCCGATCACCACCAGATAGAAAAACGCCAGCAGCAGGCTGCCGTCAATGACGAAGGTCGTCCCGCGCCCGGCGTAGAACGGCGTCAGCATTAACCCGGCAATCAACATACTCCAGCCGACAATCGGCAATGTGCCGTAGCGGGCAATCAGCGTTGACGGATAGGTGGTGTAAAACGCCGCGGCAAACGCCGAGGCGATGCCAAAGAACAGCGCGGCTGGCGAGATGGAGAGCGAGGTTGGATCGCCGTGGGTCACCAGCAGGAACGTCCCGACAAGCGAGGTCACAATTGCGGACAGAACAAACACGCCGGGGCGCGTTTTCCGCGCCAGCGCGAGCCACGCCACGATAATCGTTGGCGACAGAAACTGCAGCACGGTGGCGGTAGCGGCGTTGGATTTTTCAATCGTCAGCAGGAAGGTGAGCTGCACGGTGAGCGCGCCGACCAACGAGAAAAACAGCAGGCTGAGGGCGTCTTTGCGATGCTTGATGACCGAGAAAATCTTGTCGCCGTGAACGAAGGAGAGCGTCAGGAGGATCACGCCGGTAAACAGCAGGCGAACCATGGTCAGGTAAGGCGAAGAAATGTGGCTTTTCTCCATGATGTACTGCGCGCAAACGCCGGAACTGCCCCATAAAACGGCGGCGATCAGGACGTTCAGCATCCCTTTACGTGTGGAACCCATTTTCTCCCCTGCTATGTTGATTTTTTTCTAGCATAACATGGGATCTTGCTGGGTGGCGCGGCGCTTACCCGGCCTACAAAACCTTGTAGGCCCGTGCAAGCGCAGCGCCGCCGGGCGAAACAAACGACGCTCTACTAGAACCACGCCTCCCACATTGCGCCGACGTTGAAGTCGTCGAGAGTTTCGTCTTTGGTGTTGTTCACGCGCGCGGTGCGCTCGTTATCCACTTTGCCGCCGGTCACGTAGAAGCGCAGCATCGGACGGAACTCCGGCCCCATGGCGATAGACATGTTCTGAGACAGGGTCAGCTTCCAGCCCTTGTTGTCACCGCCGTTGTCGTAATCAACGTGCTGCCAGCCCGCTTCCAGCCAGGTGGAGTGAACGTCGTTCCACCAGTGCATCGGGCGCAAGATGGCGTTGTAGTTCTTACGGTTGTCGGTCTTATCGCGGCTGTTGTCATAATCGTGGAAGGCGAGGATGTACTCCACCTGCGTGGCCTGGGTGAATTTATACAGCCCTTCGAAGCTGGCGTAGACCGTGGTCAGATCCTCGGTTTTGTTGAACACGCTGTTGTCCGCGTTATCGGAGTAGCGGGCGATCACCTTGTTCACGCCGCTGTCGTTGGTGTGGCTCAGCACCACGCCGCCCTGCCAGGCGTTCAGACGCTCGTCGCTCTCTACCGCTTTCGAGTCAAAGCCGTAGTTGGCGTACAGCTCCAGATCCAGCGGACCGAGCTTCATGCCGTGGATTTTAGACGTCGCGGCGTAGTTGCCTTTGTCGCCCGTACCGGACCCGCCGGTACAGGTGATACGCGACGGGTTCGCTTCGTCTTCCATCACTTCCGGGCTACAGGATTCCACCGCCGCCACGGCGGCGACGTCAAACTGCACGCCGCCGATGTCGAAGTTCTTCACCCCGGCGCCTTGGCCGTCGTGGTTCATCCAGAAGTAATCGTTGATGCCCTGCTGCGGACGCTGGTGGAAGTCACGACCGGCCCAGAAGTAGGCGTTCGGGTTGGAGGCCATAATATTGGTCACCCCGGCGTAGGCCTTTTTCAGGTTAACTTCGTCGCCCCAGTGGTCGATCATCACGTTGATGTCCCAGATGGCGCCGTTTTCGCCCTTGAAGGCTTTAGAGAGCTGGAACTCGCCGCCGTTGCCTTCGTTACCCAGACGACCAATCGCGGACGCGCCGTTGTAGGAGCCATCGACAGCCACGTATTTCTGATCGGCGGCCTGGAAGTGCGCGCCGTAGCGGGCGTAGCCGGTAAATTTAATCCCGAACGGAATCGCCATGTCCGGGGATTGCGCCGCGCTTTGCGGCTCGGTCACCACGTCCGCTTTTTTCGCGACGGCGGCATCCATTTTGGCCTGGCGCTCGGCCAGGGCTTTATCCACCGCTTTCGCCACAATGGCGTCGATTTGCTCCTGGGTGAATTCTTGTGCGAGCACGGAAATTGGGCAAAGCGCGGCGATAACCGCCATGGTTAATGGAAGTTTTTTAATCGTATTCATGGTTATCTCAATATAGTTTAATTTTATTCAGACAATAACCATCCCGCTCCGATCTGACAGAATATGTCGCTATCATCAGAACAAGTGGATTTCTATTTTTTAGGTGCAGAGGTATTGCATTAATTTATTTCGCCATAGACTATCTCTGATATAAATGAATAATTTCTTCAGACAATTCACGCGCTAATAACGAATTCATTAAATGATCCTGCGCGTGCACCATAATTAAGGTCATCGGCTGGCGGGCTTCGCCTGCGTCCTGCTCGATCAGTTTGGTCTGCATCTTGTGCGCCTGGCGCGCATAGCCGTCGGCTTCGCGCAGCAGGCTTTTGGCTTCGTCAATGTTGCCCTGGCGCGCCGCGTGCAGCGCCTCAAAGCACAGGCTGCGGGACTGGCCAGCATTGACGATAATTTCCATAACGGCTTCTTCTAATGCGATCATTATCATTACTCTTTTTCAAAACTATTATTTAAGGCGGTGGTGGCAAACCACTCTCCGCTTTTCTTAATGGTGCGCTGCTGCGTCTCCAGATCGAGCTGGATAAATCCGTAGCGATTTTTATAGGCATTGCACCACGACCAGTTATCGATAAATGTCCACATATGGTAGCCAAGGCAATTACACCCTTCGCTAATGCCTTTATGCAGCCAGGTTAAATGCTCAGAAATAAACTCAATGCGGTATTGATCGTTAATCTGGCCATTTTCAATAAAGCGCTGCTCGTTTTCGACGCCCATCCCGTTTTCAGAAATAAAGCAGCGGGGGTTACCGTAATTGTCGCGCAGGTTAATCAGAATATCGTAGATACCTGGCGCATAGATTTCCCAGCCGCGGTAGGGGTTCATCTTGCGGCCCGGCATCTCGTAGCTATCAAAGAACCATTCCGGCATAAACGGCGCCTGCGGGTTCACCGCGCTGTCGCGGCACTTCACGCGACGCGGCTGATAGTAGTTAATGCCGAGCAGGTCGATTTTCCCTTCCGCAATCAGGAAACCGTCTTCCGGCTTGCAGGCGGGCAACTGGTCGTAAGATTTCAGCAGCGCCACCAGGTCGGCCGGATACTCCCCGCGCAGCACCGGGTCGAGGAAGCTGCGGTTAAACATCAGGTCCGCAACGTGCGCCGCCTTCACGTCCGCCGGGTTTTGCGAGCGCGAATACGACGGCGTCAGGTTCAGCACAATGCCGATCTCCCCCGCGTAATGCCCGGCGCGGTAGGCCTGAACTGCCTTCGCATGCGCCAGCACCGTGTGATACGCCACGGTGGCCGCCCGGCGGAAATCCACCACGTTCGGATAGTGGAAGTCGTACAGATAACCGCCTTCCACCGGCACGATCGGCTCGTTGAAGGTAAACCAGTGCAGCACGCGGTCGCCGAACAGCTCGAAGCAAATCTGCGCATAGCGGGCGTACGCGTCCACCACGTCACGGTTTTCCCAGCCGCCTATCTCCTGCATCGCCATCGGCATGTCGAAATGGAACAGGGTGATGAACGGCGTGATGCCCTGTTCATTCAGTTCATCAATGACCTGATGATAAAAATCGACCGCGTCCGGGTTCACTTCACCGATACCGTCGGGGATCAGGCGCGCCCAGCTAATCGAGGTGCGAAAGCTGTTGTGGTTCAGCTGTTTCAACAGCTGAATGTCCGTTTTCCAGTGCTGATAAAACGTGGAGGTCTGCTGCGGCCCCACGCCGTTGTGAAAACGGTTCGGCTCGCGGGCAAACCAGTAATCCCACGTGGTTTCACCCTCTCTTGCCCCTTCCGTCTGGAGAGCGGAGCTTGCGCTGCCCCACCAGAAGTTATCGGGAAATGCGTATTTCATGACCCTTCCTCTTTGACTTAATTACTTGTGGCTTCAGCGGCACCCACGGTTGCAGCCTGGGCTTTCTGCTCTTCGTTTTTAATCAGCGTACGCTCATAGGCGCGCAGGAACGGCAGGTACATCAGCGCCGACATCACCATGCAGACCAGGCACATCACCACCGGGCTCAGCGCCCAGTTCGCCGCCCACGAGGCGCCAATCGGTGCAGGGGTAGTCCACGGGGTTAACGAGACGACCTGCGCCAGCCAGCCGAGCTTAGTTGCACCGTACGCCAGGCAGGCGTTGACCAGCGGAACGCACACGAAAGGGATAAACAGCATCGGGTTCATGATGATCGGCGCACCGAACAGAATCGGTTCGTTGATGTTAAAGAAGCTCGGCACCACGCCCATTTTGCCGATGGTGCGCAGGTGGGTAACGCGGCTGCGTAGCAGCAGGAACGCCAGCGGCAGGGTGGAACCGACGCCGCCAATCAGCAGGTAGTGATCCCAGAAGCCCTGCAGGTAAACGTGCGGGAGCGCCGCGCCTGCGGCCAGTGCCGCCTGGTTTGCCGAGAGGTTGGCCATCCAGAACGGGTTCATGATGCCGGTGACAATCAGCGAGCCGTGGATACCGGCAAACCAGAAGATCTGGCACAGCAGCACGGAGAGCAGAATGGCGGGCAGGGAGTCAGACGCGGACACCAGCGGCTCCAGCAGGTGCATGATTGCCTGCGGGATAATCATCCCGGTCTGCGCTTCAATGAACAGGTTCAGAGGATGCAGTGTGCCGATCACCACCATCACCGGGATCAGGATCTCAAACGAACGTGCCACGCCGGTGGGCACTTCCTTCGGCAGGCGGATGGTGACGTTGTTCTGCTTCAGCCAGGCATAGACGCGGGTGGCGTAGATCGCGGTGATCAGCGCGGTGAAGATGCCCTGACCGGAGAGATACTGGGTCGAGATTTTGCCGTCGGCATACGGTGCGGCGACCAGCAGGAAGGCCATAAAGGCCAGCAGGCCGGACATCACCGGGTCGAGGTTAAACTGACGCCCCAGGCTCGCCCCAATCCCCACCGAGATGAAGAAGGTCATCACGCCCATGCTGAGGTTAAACGGCAGCATCAGCTGTTCGCGGTAGGTCTGGGAGAAATCCAGCCAGCCGCGGGCGAAGCTGTTGGTGGTATCCGCCGAAAACGGTGGGAAGATGAACACCAGCATAAACGAGCCGATGATCATAAACGGCAGCGCGGCGGTAAAGCCGTCGCGGATGGCAATCACATACTTTTGCTGACCGAGCTTCGCGGCCAGCGGGGTGATTGACTGCTCAATCACCGCGACCATGGATTGATATAACGAACTCATGTGAACACCTTTTAGTGTGCCGCTTCGATGAGCGACAGAGCAAAGTCCAGTACTTTATCGCCACGCTGCATGCCGTAGTCCATCATGTCGATGGGCTGCACCGGAATGCCATGCGTCGCCGCCTTGTCTGAGAGTGTCTGTAACATGTATTTCACTTGCGGTCCGAGAAGTACCACCTGGTATTGCGGAAACTGCGTATCAAATTCGGAAACACCGTACGCATCAATCTTCACCGGCAAACCACGTTCTTTCGCGACATCGACCATTTTGCTGACCAGCAGGCTGGTGGACATCCCGGCAGAGCAGCACAGCATAATCTTGAACATCGACAACCATCCTCTAAATGTAAAAAGTTATTGCGAGGATGATTGGACATGATACGGAAACCGGTTTCCATTCATAAAAGACAGAACTGTGACAACCATCAAGATCCAATACTTATGAGGCTAATTAACCGGATGCAGGTCACATAATTTGGCTGTTTTGACATCATTTTGAGTGGAAACGGAAAATCGGTTTCCATGGAAAACGGAAACGGATATACTCCGTTCTGGCTATAATGTGAGCCGAAGCGGTCATGGAATTTGCAGGCGCGAGGTAAGCCTGCCAGGGGAAAGAGATGTCGACAATCAATGATGTATCACGTCTTGCCGGGGTGTCTAAAGCCACGGTATCGCGAGTGTTGAGTGGGTCGCGTGGCGTAAAGGAAGCCAGCCGTCAGGCCGTACTGAAAGCGGTGGATGAGCTGAACTACCGGCCTAACGTGATTGCCCAGTCGCTGCTGAGCCAGTCGACGGGCTGTATCGGGGTGATTTGCGCGCAGGAAAATATTAACCAGACCACCGGTTATCTCTACGCGCTGGAAAAACAGCTCAGCCAGCATCAAAAACACCTGCTGCTGCGCTTCGCGCACAGTAAAGCGGAAGTGATGCACGCCCTTGAAGAACTCTCTCGCGGGCTTTGCGATGACATCCTGGTGATTGGCGCGCGTTTCCCGCTGGACGTCGATATGGACAACGTCATCCTGGTCGACTGCATGGAGTCTGATAATTCCAACAGCATTCAGTTCGATCACGCCTTTGCCGCCGAAACCGCCTGTAACTACCTGACCAGCCAGGGGCGACGGCAGATTGCCCTGATCCACCCGCACGGCAGCGGGTTTGCCGACCAGGTTCTGCTCGGCTACAAGCACGCGCTGGAGAAAAATTTCCTGCCCTTTAATCGCAACCTTGTGTTCATGGACGCGACCTCCTCGTCCGTTGCGCTACAGGAGCTGCTGAATAACGCCAGCACGCTGAACTTCAACGCACTGCTGGTGGCGGACGAGCAGGAAGCCCAGCGGGTGATCCCGCAGCTGCAGGCATTTAATAAATCCGTTCCAGACGACATTATGGTCTTTAGCCTGGCGGGATCGCTGCACCTGCCGGGTATTCCGGTGATCCCGGCGATTGAATATTCAATGGATGCCATGGCGGCGCGTATCGTGAGCTGGCTGACGGAGAAAACGCAGATGCTCGGCTCGTATGTGCTGCGCGGGGATTTAATTATTCCAGACGTGCGTAAGCGTTAAAAATATTGTGTAGGCCGGGTAAGGCGCAGCCGCCACCCGGCAAGCAGCATTCAATAATCTTCCATACAATCCACCTGGCCAATCGCCGCCCAGTAGGCGTCCAGGTTGTCGCGCTTCACGGCGGTAACGGCATTTTTGATCAGCAGCTGATTGGCCTCTGACGACAAAATCATCGCCTGCCAGGCCTTATCGCTCTGCTTTTTCTGTGGCGTACAGGTTTTCTTTATATCTTTCATGACCTGCTGCTTAATCTGCGCTTCTTTCGCCGGATCCTCCTTTTCCTGAGCATGGACAAACGCGGCGAAGAGCAGACAAACCAGCAGGCAGACCAGATGCGCAGCTTTCATCAACAACCCCCATTAGAAGTCACAGGCTTCCCATGAAATATATCGTTACATTCAGTGTAGCGACGCCAGCCGAAAGTATGAATTTTCTCCACGATGCGTGTGTGAGATAGTGAAACGGCACAGATAACAAGGAGAAAAAATATGCACCTGAGCATTACTGATAATGTTACGACGCAGGAGAAAGAGGAGTTACTGACGGGGCTGAGGGCTTTTAACGGAAAGTTTCTCGATCTGACAAATTTTAGCGGCGATGTTGGCGTTTACGTGCGTGACGAAAATGGCGTGATGCTAGGCGGGTTAATCGGCGTGCGCAAAGGCGACTGGCTGAATATTGATTATCTCTGGGTGAGCGATACCGTACGCGGAACCGGCGTGGGCAGTCAGCTCATCAGAACGGCCGAAGAAGAAGCCAGGCGCAAAGGCTGCAAGCACGCGCTGGTCGATACCGCCAGCTTCCAGGCGCGTCCGTTCTATGAAAAGCAGGGGTACCAGCTGCAGATGTCTTTGCAGGATTATCCGTACCCGGGCATGCAGCGACATTACCTGGCGAAAGCCCTTTAAGCCCGTTTCTGTCATTATGCATTCTGCTATTTATTGCGAGCCGCTTTCCTAATTTAAAACGTGTTGCTTGTCTTCTTTTCGGGCCCTGGCGCATGCTTTGGCCTCGTTAAGTCATCCATGGAGATAGCAATGGAACGCACAGCAAAACTATTCAAAAAGGGTCAGAATCAGGCCGTTATGCTGCCTGCTGAATTCGCGTTTGATGCGGAGAGCGTCTACATCCGACGGGATGAGGAGGGGAATGTCGTTTTGGCGGCAAAACCTGTTCGAATAAAGAGCTGGGATAATTTTCTCCGCATGCTGGCAGAAACGGACGTACCAGATACGTTTTTGAGCAAGGAGGAACGCAATCAGAGTGTTACGACAAGAGACCCTCTGGATGGAGCATGCTCATGAGACATATGCTGGATACGAATATTGTGAGTCACTTGTTTAAACGACACCCGGAGGTTGTAAGCAGAATGACATGTCTGGCGCCGGGTGACGTTTGTATCTCAAGCATTACCGAAGCGGAATTGCTGTATGGTGCTGACAAGAAGAAAAGCAGTAGATTGAAAGAAACAATCCGGGAGTTTCTCAATACCATCACGATTTGCGACTGGGACAGCGACGCCGCAGCAACGTACGGTGAACTCCGTGCAACCCTGGAAAAGAAAGGGAAAGTGATGGGGGATCTCGATCAACTGATCGCTGCACATGCTATCAGTCGGGGAACAACGATTGTTACTAACGATCGTGCATTCAGAATGGTGCAGGAGCTTGCCGTCGAGGACTGGACGACAACGTTGTGATCCCTGATGCCCGGTGGAGCAGCGTCACCCGGCCATACCCGCATATAACCGATCCTTCTTATTGATTCTTTTTCGGTTTTTATTTCCCCGCCTCGTTGTCGATATAGTCACTACAACATTCAGCAAAAGGAACTGTCTTGTGAAACGTCGATTGGGTGCTCTGGTACTGGCTGGCCTGCTGCTGGCAGGGTGCGATCAAAGTGGCAGCGATGCCAAACACATTAAAGTCGGCGTCATCAACGGCGCCGAACAGG
Organism: Enterobacter sp. NFIX58; assembly: GCF_900110475.1. Classification (NCBI taxonomy): domain Bacteria; kingdom Pseudomonadati; phylum Pseudomonadota; class Gammaproteobacteria; order Enterobacterales; family Enterobacteriaceae; genus Enterobacter; species Enterobacter sp. NFIX58. Next base: position 96,953 of record NZ_FODW01000005.1, read on the forward strand.
ACGTGGCGGAAGTCGCCAAAAAGGTGGCGAAAGAGAAATATGGCCTGGACGTGGAGCTGGTGGGCTTCAGCGGCTCGCTGTTGCCTAACGATGCCACCAACCAGGGGGAGCTGGATGCCAACGTCTTCCAGCATCGCCCGTTCCTTGCAGAGGATAACAAGGCGCATGGCTACAAGCTGGTGGCCGTGGCGAACACCTTTGTTTTCCCGATGGCTGGCTATTCCCGCAAAATCAAATCCGTGTCTGACCTGAAGGACGGCGCAACCATTGCCATTCCAAACGACCCGACCAACCTGGGACGCGCGCTGTTGCTGCTGCAAAAAGAGAAGCTCATCACCCTGAAGCCAGATACCGGGTTGCTGCCGACGGCGCTGGATATTACCGCCAACCCTAAGCAGCTGAAAATCATGGAGCTGGAAGGGGCGCAGCTGCCGCGCGTGCTGGACGACCCGAAAGTGGATGTCGCTATCATCAGCACCACCTATATTCAGCAAACCGGGCTGTCGCCGGTGCATGACAGCGTCTTTATCGAAGACAAAAATTCGCCGTACGTGAACATCGTGGTGACGCGCGAAGACAACAAAGACGCGGAGAACGTGAAGGAATTTATCCAGTCGTATCAGTCCCCTGAAGTAGCGAAAGCAGCGGAGACGATCTTTAACGGCGGGGCGGTGCCGGGCTGGTAAAAACACCCGCATAAAGCACGGTGACGTAAATTGGCCCGATTTCATCGGTAATCGCTCTTTAACCCACAGCGTGCCGCGCGACGGCTGGCTATCCTCCTTATCACACCAACCGGAGGATAGCCCATGAACATCACCCACATTCGCAACGCCACCCAGCTGATTACCTATGCCGGAAAACGTCTTTTAGTCGACCCGATGCTGGCCCCACAGGGCGCTTATCCGGGCTTCCCTGGCACAGCTCATGCCGAACGCCGCAACCCGACGGTCGAACTCCCCGTTGACGTCAACGCGCTGCTGGACGCCGACGCGGTGATCGTCACCCATACCCATGACGATCACTGGGATCGCGCCGCAGCGGAACTGATCGCCAAAGACAAACCGATCTACGTACAAAATGACCGCGACGCCGCGCTGCTGCGCAGCCAGGGGTTTAGCAACCTGACGGTCATGACCGACGAGACCACCTTTGGCGAGATTCGAATTGCGAAGACCCACGGCGGCCAGCACGGTACCGATCGCGCATACGCCGTGCCCGAACTGGCGGAGCGGCTGGGCGAGGCCTGTGGCGTGGTGCTGCGTCATCCTGATGAGAAGACGCTCTATATTGCCGGGGATACCGTCTGGCGTGACGAGGTGGCGGCCGATCTGCAAAAGCACCAGCCGGACGTGGTGGTGCTGAACGCCGGCTATGCCCACGTCATTGGTTTTGGGCCCATTATTATGGGGCAGGAGGATGTGCTCAACGTCCATTTCCTGCTGCCGCAGGCTAAAATTGTGGCGATCCATATGGAAGCCATTAACCACTGTCTGTTAACCCGCAGCGCGCTGCGGGAGTACGTTGAAGCCAACCAGGTGAGTGACGCAGTGAGCATTCCCCAGGATGGCGAAACCGTTATATTCTGAGTGTCTGAAAGGGAAAGGAGAGACAGATGTCGCTAATCAACGTCGCGATTGTCGCGGTAGACGGGTTCAGCCCGTTCCACTACTCCGTTCCCTGCATTCTGTTTGGCGACTCGGTCTCCGGAGAAAAGCGCTTTAACGTGACGATCTGCGCCGAAACGCCAGGATTTCTCACCTCAAAAGACGGATTTGCTCTCAACGCCACGCAGGATTTTACCGCCATTGGGCAGGCCGATATTGTTGTCGTTCCTTACTGGCAGCACGTTCTTGAACGCCCGCCGCAGTCGCTGCTCGACAGCCTGGTGCAGGCGAGAGACTACGGTGCGGAAATCGTCGGACTGTGTCTGGGGTCGTTTGTGCTGGCCTGGGCGGGGATCCTCGACGGCAAACGCGCGGCCACCCACTGGGAGTTCGAACGTCAGTTTCAGTCGCTCTTTCCGAACGTTCAGCTGGATATTAATGCCCTTTACGTGGATGACGGCAATATCATCACCTCCGCCGGTACTGCCGCAGCCCTCGACTGCTGCCTGTATATCATTCGCCAGCGCTTTGGCAGCGTGGTCGCTAACCAGATTGCCCGTCGAATGATTGTTCCGCCCCACCGCGAGGGCGGGCAGGCGCAGTTCATCGCCCAGCCGGTACCTAAAGATACCCGCGACGGACGCATTAACTGTCTGATCGACTACCTGCAGCAGCACATCACCGAACCGCATAGTCTGGACTCGCTGGCGGAGGTGGTCTCGATGAGCCGCCGCACCCTGACCCGTCATTTTATTAACGCGACGGGGATGAGCGTCACCGACTGGCTGACCGCCGAACGCCTGCGGCGCAGCCAGATCCTGTTGGAAGCCGGAAATATGCCCGTTGAGCGCGTGGCTGAGCTGGTGGGATTTAATTCCGCCGTCACCTGGCGACAGCAGTTTAAGGCGCGTTTTGGGGTTAGTCCGGCGGAGTGGCGAAAGACGTTTCGGCTTCATGCCTAGTGTATTACGGCTAACTCAAGATTTAAGGGTGAGTTAAATCCCTTCTTATTTTCTCTTAATACCCTTCTCACTCTTCTGAAATAACTATTAATTTTAGGAGCCCTAATTCAAATTTGATATACTCTCTTTAAGAAAACTCTTATATTACAAAAATAATCATTGCGGACATTTTTGTGGCATGGATGAATAGCGCCGAAATAAAAATTAGAATAATTTCATTAGTAAATTATGCTGTTGCTATCTTATTGTTTTCGCTTTTTTCAGCGAGGGTGAGTGCTGCACCTTTATCGCCGGCCGATCGCGATTCCATTCAACAGCAACAGCAGCAGCTTTTATTACAGAACCAGCAACAGCGTGAGGAACTGGAGCGCAGTATTCCTCGCCCTGCGCCCGCCAGACCGCTGTCTGTTACCGGCTCCGGGCCCTGTTTTACTATTCATACCATTACCCTTTCCGGTGCGACCTTAATCTCCCCGAAAAACCGGCAGGCCCTTGTCGCGCCGTGGCAGGGCCGCTGTCTGGATATGGCGAAAATAACGGAACTTCTCGCCCATATTTCTGACTGGTATATCAGCCGGGGATATATCACCAGCCGCGCTTTTCTTACCGAGCAGGATCTCTCCGGCGGTCAGCTGAATATTGTTGTGCTGGAAGGCAGACTGGAAGCGATCCGTCTGGAAGGCGAAACGCCGCGTATGCTGAAAATGGCGTTTCCGGGACGGGTGGGCGGCATCCTTAATTTACGCGATATTGAACAGGGCATGGAGCAAATTAACCGTTTGCGTACCGACCCGGTTCAGATTGAAATTCTTCCGGGAACGCAGGCCGGATATTCCATCGTTAATCTCACGGCAAAACCGGAATTTCCCTTAAGTGTATCCGTAAGCCTGGATAATAGCGGGCAGAAGAGTACCGGCGAAGATCAGCTGAGTGGCGTGCTCACCGCCAATAATATGCTGGGGCTGGCGGATAAATGGTTTGTCAGCGGCGGGCGCAGCAGCGATTTTGCCAGCGCGTACGATGCGCAGAATTTCCAGGCGGGCGTCAGCGTGCCGTTTGGCTACGGATTACTGGACTACAGCTACGCCTGGAGTAACTACCGGACCACCATCAGTAACCAGGGATTCAACTGGCTCTCCACGGGCGATACCAAAACCCACCGCGTTAACGCGTCCTGGGTGGTCTTCCGCAACGGGGAGGTGAAAACCGGCATTGCGGCTGGCGTGGTTCAGCGATCCAGCCGCAACTGGCTCAACGACGCGCCGCTTCAGAGCAGCACGCGCAACCTCTCCAGCCTGATTCTGGGCATTACGCACACGCAAAAAATGCTGGGCGGCGTGGCGACCTTCAACCCGACCTGGAGCCACGGCATGCCGTGGTTCAATGCCGAAACCGACGAAGATAAGTCCGGGGATGTGCCGCGTGCGGAATTCCGCAAATGGAGTCTGAACGCCAGCTTCCAGCGGCCGATTACCCGTAATGCCTGGTGGCTGACCAGCGCCTATGGTCAGTGGTCGCCCGATCGGCTGTACGGTTCCGAGCGCCTGACGCTCGGCGGCGAAAGCTCCGTGCGCGGTTTTAAAGAGCAGTACTTGTCCGGGGATAACGGCGGCTACTGGCGTAACGAGCTGGGGTATTCCCTCTTCACCCTTCCGGTGATTGGCGCGGTGAGCGCAACGGTCGCCGTTGACGGCGGCTGGCTGGAAAAAGACCGTCAGGACCGTTTTGCCTCCGGCACGTTATGGGGAGGCTCGGTGGGGCTGAGCAGCGCAGGGCGCTGGTACAGCAGCCAGATTTCGGTCGGCACGCCCCTGCACTACCCCGACTGGCTCGGCCCGGATCATGTGAGCGTTAACTGGCGCATTGCCTTCATGCTTTAAGAGACTCTACGACTATGGATACCCGTCACCCACCCGTTCGTTTCTCGCAGCGTCTGATCAGCTGGATTGTCTGCGGCTTAATGGTCTGGCAGCCGATGGCACCTGCCGTCGCGGCGGCGCTGACGCCGACCGGGCAGACCACGGTCGATCGGGCGGGGAACGGGGTGCCGGTCGTCAACATCGCCACGCCCAACGGGGCGGGTATCTCGCATAACCAGTTCGGTGAGTATAACGTCGGCAAAGAGGGGCTTATCCTCAACAACGGTACGGACCGTTTAACCCAGACCCAGCTGGGCGGGCTTATCCAGAACAACCCCAACCTGCAGGCCGGGCGGGAAGCGAAAGGCATTATCAACGAAGTCACGGGCGCCAGCCGCTCGCAGCTGCAGGGCTACACGGAAGTCGCCGGTAAAGCAGCAAACGTCATGGTGGCCAACCCGTACGGCATTACCTGTAACGGGTGCGGATTTATCAACACCCCGAACGTCACCCTGACCACGGGGAAACCGCAGTTCGACGCCAGCGGTAACCTGCAGGCGCTGGAGGTGACGAAAGGCGCCATCACGGTTGAAGGCCAGGGGCTGGATGCCAGCAAGAGCGACGCGCTGTCGATTATTGCGCGCGCGACGGAAGTGAACGCCGCGATACATGCGAACGACCTGACGGTAACGGCAGGGGCGAACCGCGTGGGCGCAGACGGCAGCGTCAAACCGATTGCCGGTGAGGGCGCCGCGCCCGTGGTGGCCGTGGATACCGGCGCGCTCGGCGGGATGTATGCCAACCGTATCCGCCTGGTCTCCAGCGAGACGGGCGTGGGGGTGAACCTCGGCAACCTCACCGCGCGCCAGGGCGATATTCAGCTGGATGCGGGCGGGAAACTGACGGTCACGAACAGCCTGGCCAGCGGCTCGATTACCGCGAATGGCGCGGGAGTGGTCCTCAACGGCAGCCATCAGGCCGGGGGCGCGCTGAATGTGACCAGCTCGCAGGATGTGGAACTCAATAACAGCACGCTCGCCAGCCAGGGCGATATGCGCCTTTCCGCTGCGGGGAAAGTGCAGACGACGGGCGGCGGGACAAACAGCGCGGGCGCGCTGTCGGTGAGCAGCGGGCAGGGGATGACGCTCAGCAATACCTCCCTGGTCTCCCGCGGCGCGGCGACGCTGGACAGTAAAGATACCCTGACCGTAAACGGCGGCGGCGTGTCGGCACAGGGCGGGGCGCTAACCGTCACGAGCAAACAGGGCACAGCGCTTGCGGATGCGACGCTGACAGGCCAGGCCGACACCACGCTGTCCACCGACGGCAGCCTGACGCAGCGCGGCGGCAGCGTCACCAGCAAAGGCGCGCTCAGCGTGGCGGCCGGGAAAGATATCACGCTGACGAATACCCGCAGCGGTAGCGATACCCGCGCGACCCTCAGCAGCGGCGGCACGCTGTCATCCACGGCCAGTGCGGTCTCGGCAGGAGATAATCTGGCCCTGAGCGGCGGACAGCTGGTGATGGACGGCCAGAGCCGGGCCGATGCCACGGGCGATGTCCGCCTGACGGGCAGCTCCGTCAGTAATCAGGGGCAGGTGAATGCGGGGCGCGACATTGCCCTCTCCGGCAACAGGGTGTCCAACAGCGGCCAGCTGGCAGCGAAAGGCCACCTTGACGTGAACGCAGGAGAGCTGACAAACGGCGGCACGGTGCAGGGTAACGACGTCACCCTGAAGGGGCAGACGGTCACTAACAGCGGTACCCTGCAGAGCGCCGGCAACCTGGCGCTAAGCACCGGTACCCTGGAACAGCGGGGCACGCTGAGCGCGAAGGGCAATGCAAACGTCACGGCGCAGCAGACCCTGCGTAACAGCGGCAGCTTGCTGGCTGACGGGGCGATGAGCGTGACGGCAGACGCGCTTGAACAGAATGGCACCCTGTCCGGCGCGACGGCGCTGACGGCGCAGACCGGCACCCTGACCAGCGGTCAGGCGTCCCGTACCACCAGTCAGGGCAATGTTCAGATTACCGCGACCCGCAGCGCCAGCCTGAACGGGCAGACGGACGCGGCGGGGGCATTAACCGTCAGCACCGGCGACCTGACCACCGGCCAGGATGCGCATCTGCAGAGCGGGCAGGGGCTTACCCTGCAGGCGAAGAATGCCGCGCTGAACGGCACGCAGGCGGCGAAGGGGGCTCTGTCGGTGACGGCGGGCACGATTGCGCACGCCGGGAAATCCACCGGTAACGCGCTGAGTTTTAACGCGACCGGCGACCTGACCAGCGGCGGAGAGCTTACCGCCAGCACCATCGCGCTCAGCGGACAGAACATCCACCAGTCCGGCGTCGCAAAAGCGGATCGCATGACCCTGACGGCTCCTGAACGCATCACCAACAGCGGTACGCTGGTTGCCGGTACGCTGGCGCTGGATGCTGCCTCGGTGGAGAACAGCGGACTGCTGCAGGGGACCACCCTGCTCGGCCTGAAGACCAGGTCACTCACAAACCTCGCGGGCGGATCGGTCTACAGCACGCATGATTTAACGCTGAACATTCCGGTGCTGTCTAACAGCGGGCTTATCACCACTGACGGCACATTGCGCCTCCGGGGCGACACGCTGACAAACCAGGGTGAAATCAACGGCGTCAGCCTGAGCAGCGACTACTTCAGCCTGACCAACACCGATACCGGACGCCTGCTGGCGGACGACCGGCTCACCCTGAACGGCACTGCGTTTGCTAACGCGGGCAATATTGCGGCCAGCGACCTGCACATCACGGCGAACAGCCTGCAAAACCAGGGCACCGTCGAGGGGGACTCGGCGCTGACGCTCGGCGTGGCAGACCTCACTAACCGTGGCGCGCTGCGCAGCAGCGGAACGCTGACGCTCGGCGGTGAAACGCTGGCCAACAGCGGCGAGCTCAGCGCCACCGCGCTGCTGCTGAACCTGACCCGACAGGCCAGCAACGATGCCGACGGGCGAGTGATTGCCCGGAACGGCCTGACGCTGACCACCGCCAGCCTGACGAACAGCGGGCTGATGGCCGGTACCGACGCGCAGTTTAACAGCGCGTCGGTGACCAACGGCGGCACGCTGCAGGGGACACACTCCCTGACGACGACCGGGGCACAGCTCAGCAACCAGCAGGCGGGCATGCTGCTCTCCGGTGGCGCGCTCGCCCTGCACCACACCACCCTGAACAACGCCGGGCTGCTGCAGGGCAACACCCTGAACCTCGCCACCGGTGAGTGGATGAACACCGGTAACGCGCTGGGGGAAACGGGCGTGACGGCGGCGGTAACCGGCACGCTGACCAACAGCGGTAAGGTGCTCAGCCAGCAGGTGCTGGATGTCCAGGCCGACAGGACCGATAACCGTGGCCAGTTGCTGGCGAAAGTGCTGACCCTGCGGGGCGACCTGCAGAACAGCGGCCTGCTTCAGGGCAGCAGCACGCTGGCCTGGTCCGGGAACACCTTCACGAACCAGCCTCAGGGCCAGGTGACGGGCGGCGAGACCCTGACGCTGAGCGGACAAACCCTCAGCAACGCGGGCAGCCTTCAGGGGCGCAGTGCGACGCTTGACGCCGGGAGCCTGAATAACCAGGGCAGCGTTCAGACGCTGGACGCCCTGACGCTTTCCGCAACCGGCAGGCTGGATAACACGGGTGCCCTGCTCAGCCAGAATCTGTTCACGCTGACGGCGGCGCAGCTGTTCAACGACGGCCAGCTGGCCGGGAAAGCCCTCACTGTGAAGGCTGCGCAGCTGAACAACACCGGGATTCTTCAGGGCAACGACTCGCTGGTGCTGACCACCCGCGCGCTGAGCAACGGCGCCACCGGGCAGCTGGTGAGCAGCAGTCCTCTGAACTTATCCCTCGACACGCTCGATAACGCCGGCCTGTTGCTGGTGAAGGGCGGGTTCACCCTGCGGGGCAGCGACCTGACGAACCGGGGCGATATTCAGGCGCAGAGCCTGGATTTGGGCATGAGCAATGCCCTGACCAACACGGGGAACATCGTTGCCACCGACGATGCCGTGCTTAACGCGACGACGCTGACCAGCAGCGGCACGGTGGCGGGCAAAACGCTGATAGCAGGCGGTACTGAGCTGCGCAACAGCGGCCTAATGCAGGGCAGCAACGCGGTTAACGCCACCGCCGACCGCTTTATCAACGAGCTGAACGGTAAATGGCTCTCCGGCGGCGGCTTCACGCTGACGGGCGGACAGCTGACCAACGCCGGTACGCTGCAGGGCGCGACGCTGGGCATGACCGGCACCACCCTCACCAACAGCGGCACGGTGAACGGGCAGATGGGACTCAGCGGCACGCTCAGCGGGGCGTTAACGAATACCGGGCTGCTGCAGAGCGGCGGCACGACCGCCTTCACCGCGGATACCCTGGCGAACCCGGGGCGCATCACGGGCGGTACGCTGTCCCTCACTGCCCGCGATATGAACAACGGCGGGCTGATGCAGGGAACGAATGGCCTGGCGCTCACCGGAACCACGCTGACCACGGGCGCGGCCTCGCGCACCCTCTCCGGCGGCATGCTGACGCTGGATGCAGGCCAACTGACCACGCAGGGCACGCTGCAGGGGAACGGCGCGGACATCCGCGCCAGCGACTGGACGCACGGCGGGTCTCTGCTCAGCCAGGGAACGCTGACGGCCACAACCGGCGGCACGCTGACCTCAACCGGCTCGCTGATGAGCCAGGGTAGGACGGATATCACCGCACAAACGCTGGATAACCGCGGGCAGCTCCTCAGCGAGGGCGATGTGACACTGGGCGGCAGCACGCTTAAAAACAGCGGCACCGTGCAGGGGAACACCCTCGCGCTGCATCAGAACAGCATTAACAACCAAGGCACCTTAACCGGTCTGCAGAGCCTGACCGTTCAGGGGCAGCAGCGGCTGATGGCGCGCATGGCGATGGCCGCGCCTCAGCAGGAGCTGATCAACGGCGCAGGCGGTAAGCTTCTCACCCAGGGTACTCTGACGATTGCGTCCGGCGCGGTGACCAACGCCGGCAGCTGGCAGGCACAGAACATCCTGCTTAACGCCCGGTCGCTCACCAACAGCGGCGCGGTGCAGAGCGCCGACGCGCTGCAGATGACGCTGGCCGATACGCTCACCGGAACCGCAGGCAGCAGGATCACCGCGCTGGGTGCGGCGACGCTGCAGGCCGCGACGCTGGCGAACCAGGGCCAGTGGGCGGCGAAAAACCTGACGCTGACAGGTGGAACGCTCAGCAACAGCGGCGCCATCAGCGGCGTGAATGGCCTGACCCTCAGCCAGACCGGCGCGGTCAGCCAGCAGTCTGGCGGCACCCTGCTGTCCGGCGGGGCGCTGAACATTACGGCGACCTCCGTAACCAGCGACGGCAAAGTGCAGGGGGGCACGCTCGGCATCACCACCGGGGCGCTCACCAACAACGGACGTCTGCAGGGCGATAACGGCGCGACGCTGGCCCTCAGCGGGACGCTGACCAACAACAGCGGAGGCGAAATCGTCAGCCGCGATGCGCTGACGCTGACCACGCCCGCGCTGTTTAACTACGGCCTGATCCAGGGCGGCGGCGAGACGCGCGTGACCGCCTCCTCGCAGGCGCGTAACGACGGCAGGCTGCTTTCCGGCGCACGCCTGACGCTCGGCACGCCGCAGTTCACGGGCACCGGCTGGCTGCAGGCCACCGACCTGATCCTGAATGCGGCAAACGCTACCAACGGCGGCACGTGGGTGGCCGATCGCGCCACCCTGACCGGCACCAATTTCGCCAGCCAGGGCACCACCCAGGCGGGACAGCTGACGGTTAACTACAGCCAGCTGAACAACAGCGGCACGCTGCTCGGCAACACGCAGCTGAATATTGGCGCGGACCAGGTAACCCAGAGCGCGGGCGGCAGGCTGCTGAGCGGCGGCAACCTGTGGCTGCAAAGCCGGGGGCTGGACCTTACCGGCCAGCTGGTGTCCCTGGGGGACTTAACGCTGCAGCTGACGAACGCGTTTACCAGCAGAACCGCTGTGGCGGCAGGCAGAACCCTCACCATCAACAGCGGCGGCGACATCGATAACCGCAGTGTGCTGCAGGGGCAGGCGGTCAACCTGAACGCGGGCGGGCAGCTCAGCAACAACGGACAAATCACCACTGGCGGCGGCGCGAGTACGCTTTCCGGCAGCAGCGTGGCGCTGAACGGCGCGGGCTCGGTGCAGGGCGGAGGTGACATCACCGTGGCCAGCCGGAGCAATATTACCGTGGACGGCTTCACCGGCACGCGCGGCTCGCTGACCCTGAGCGCGCCGGGCGCTATCGTCAACACCGCGCTGCTGTACGCGGCGAATAATCTGGCGCTGTTTGCCGACAGCATCACCAACCAGCGCGGCGACATCATGGCGGGGAACAACCTGTGGATGCAGCGGGATGCGGCGGGAAATGCGAACAGCCAGGTGGTGAACACGTCGGGGAATATTGAGACGCAGAATGGTGATATTACGATCAGGACAGGAAGCCTGTTGAATGAGCGCGAGGGGATCAGTGAAACCCGCAGCTATCAGGCCGCGACGGGCAGCCCTGCTGCAAGCGGCGCGACCTCCATTAGTGTAAAAGTCACAGACCTGCCCCCCGATGAGTGGGGTTATATCTACACGATCATAAACAGTTTCGGTGGGGGAGGAGCCACATCCGTTGTCGCACCCATGCCAAGTGGGGCTGTACAACGTTATCTGGTAGGATCGACTGTGGTCAATGTCACCGCAACAGGTGGTGTTGCGCGCATCGCCGCCAACCGAGATCTGGCTATCAATGCTGCCACGCTGAATAACCGTGCCGGTTATTTACTTGCCGGGAATGGGATGAACCTTTCCGGCAACAGCCTGAATAACCAGTCCTGGTTTGGTTATTCTGAGGATGAATACAAAGTCTATCGTTTTAGTGGGAAAACAGGCAAGGTATCCAGCCTAAAAGGAAGTCCCGCCTCCGGCAACGATAACAACCGTCGTGTGACTTATACGCTGGATGGCGCACCTCAGTATGAAACCCATACCACCGATCAAGCCCTCCGTGCGGTGATTCAGGCCGGCGGTCAGGTCACGGCGAATTTTACCAGTAATATCAGCAATACGGCGACGACCTCGAATGGCGGTGGAATAAGCCATTCGATACCTGCGCCGTCGCTGAACACCCTCAGCAACCAGAGCGTCGGCAGCGGCGTGCAAAAACAGGGGCTGAACACGACCGGCACCGTGGCGGTGAACTCGCCGCAGTGGAACGATCAGCTCCAGGGTGCGCTACAGCAGCTTAACGGCGGCGGCGCGCTGGAAAACGGCGGCGCGTCCGGCACGCCTCTCAGCAACATTGGCACCACGCAGAAAGGCAACGCGAACCTCGGCCAGCTGGGCGCACTGGCGAACGCCGGGGTCACCACCGCCGATCTCAGAACCGCTCAGGGCGGCGCCGTCGGGCATTATCAGGGACAGCGCGTCGATACCAGCGCTTACCCGCTGCCGTCGGGCAACAACGGCTATTTTGTCTTCTCCGACAACCCGAAAAGCCCGTACCTGATCAGCATCAACCCGAAACTGAACGGTCTCGGACAGCTTGATCCCGCCCTGTTTGCCGACCTGAACGCGATGCTCGGGGTCAAACCGTCGTCTACGGCGCCGCAGGAGACGCGGCTGGCGTTTACCGACGAGAAGCAGTTCCTCGGCTCGTCCTATATGCTCGGCCGCCTCAACCTGAACCCGGATTACGACTACCGCTTCCTCGGCGATGCAGCGTTCGATACCCGCTATGTCTCCAACGTGGTGCTCAACCAGACCGGTAACCGTTACCTGAACGGCATCGGCTCCGATCTGGATCAGATGCGCTATCTGATGGACAACGCCGCGGCGGCGCAGCAGTCGCTGGGCCTGCAGTTTGGCGTCTCGCTGACCGCCGCTCAGATTGCCGCGCTCGACCACAGCCTGCTGTGGTGGGAGAAAGCAACCGTCAACGGCGAAACCGTGATGGTGCCGAAACTCTACCTGTCACCGAAGGACGTCACCGTCAATAACGGCAGCGTAATCGCGGGTAACAACGTTACCCTGAAGGGCGGCGACATCACCAACAGCGGCAGTTCGCTGCTGGCGAAAAACAGCCTGACGCTCGACAGCCAGAACAGCATCAGCAACCTCAACAACGGCCTGATGAAAGCGGGCGGCGACCTGAACCTGAGCGCCATCGGCGATATCAATAACATCAGCTCCACCATCAGCGGCAAAACGGTCGCGCTGGAGAGCCTGGACGGCAGCATCAACAACCTGACCCAGGTTGAGCAGATTGATATCAACGCCGGAGGGAAGTACGGCAAGATCGGCCTGAAAGACACCCTGCTGGGCAACACGGCGTCTATTACCGCACAGGATGGCCTGTCGCTTGAGGCGGGGAAAAACATCACCGTCACCGGGGCGAACCTGGCCTCCGGCGGCGATATGCTGCTGAACGCGTGGGGCGATATTGCCGTCAACGCGAATCAGATCAACGACGCATTCAGCTCCAGCCGGGCGAAAACCAGCCGTTCGTCCGTTACTTATCAGGGCAGTAACGTCACCGCGGGCGGCAACCTGCTGGTGAACGCCGGGCACAACCTTGACGTGACCGCCAGCGACCTGAAGGCGGGCGGCAGCGCGGGGCTTAGCGCGGGCAACGATCTCAATCTGAACGCGGCACAGACCAGCGAAAGCAGCCATAAAGGGAAAAGCGAGTCCCACAGCACCGGGCTCGACCGCACCACGATTTCCGCAGGCGATAACCTGGTGCTGAAGGCCGGGCAGGATATCAACGCTCAGGCCGCCGCGCTGGCAGCGGAGAAAAGCGTCGGGCTGCAGGCGGGTCGCGACGTGAATCTGGCGGCGGAAGAGACCACGCAGGGCGATAGCTATAAGTCAGGCAAGAAAACCGTCATCAACGAATCGGTACGCCAGCAGGGAACCGAGATCGCCAGCGGGGCGAATACCCAGATCCTCGCGGGGCGCGATGTCACCACCGAAGCCGCGCAGGTAACGGCGAAGGGCGATATCGGCGTGGCGGCGGGCCGTGACGTCAATCTCAATACCGCAACCGAGAGCGATTATCACTACAAAGAGCAGACCAAAACCAAAAAAGGGTTCCTGAGCAAGAAAACCACCCACACCATCGAGGAGAACAGCGCGACGCGTGAATCCGGCTCATTGCTGAGCGGCGATAACGTGCAGGTCGTTGCGGGCAATAACCTGCTGGTGAACGGATCCGCCGTGGCGGGCGACGGCGACGTGAAGCTTAAGGCGGGCAACAACGTCGATATTGTGGCAGCGACGAATAGCGATACCTCCTGGCGCTTTAAGGAAGAGAAAAAATCCGGCCTGATGGGCTCGGGCGGGATTGGTTTCACCATCGGCAGCAGCAAAAGTACCCAGGATCTCCGTGAGAAGGGCACCACCCAGAGCCAGAGTTTCAGTACGGTGGGCTCGACGGGGGGGAGCGTCGCGATTTCTGCAGGAAACCAGGCCCACATCGGCGGCGCGGATCTTATCGCCGGGAAAGATTTAGGCCTCAGCGGCGACAGCGTCATCATCGAGCCGGGGCACGACAAGCGCACCCGGGATGAAACCTTCGAGCAGAAGAAAAGCGGGCTCACCGTGGCGCTCTCCGGCACCGTCGGTAGCGCTATTAACAATGCCGTGAGCGCGGCGCAGGAGACCAAAGAGCAAAGTGATGGCCGTCTGAAAGCCCTTCAGGCCACCAAAACGGTGCTGTCCGGCGTGCAGGCCGGGCAGGCAGCGGATATGGCGGCAACCACCGGTGACCCGAACGCAATGGGTGTGAGCCTCTCGCTGACGACCCAGAAGTCGAAATCACAGCAGCATGCTGAGAGTGATGCGGTGGCAGGCAGCACGCTGAACGCAGGCAACAATCTTGCCATCACCGCGAACGGTAAAAACAAAGGCGCGAACAGCGGCGACATCGTGATTGCGGGCAGCCAGCTGAAAGCCGGGGGCGACACCACGCTGGATGCACAGAACGACATTCTGCTGTCCGGCGCGGCGAATACCCAAAAAACCAGCGGCAAGAACAGCAGCAGCGGTGGCGGTATTGGGGTAAGCATCGGTGCCGGAGGCAACGGCGCGGGTATCAGCGTGTTTGCCAACGTTAACGCCGCGCACGGCAAGGATAAAGGCAACGGTACCGACTGGACCGAAACCACCATCGACAGCGGCAAAAACGTCACCCTAAAAAGCGGGCACGACACCGTGCTTGATGGCGCCCAGGTTAACGGCAATAAAATCGTGGCAGACGTTGGTCACGACCTGCTGATGCGCAGCCAGCAGGACAACAGCGACTACGACAGCAAGCAGACCAGCGTTGCGGCGGGGGGCAGCTTCACCTTCGGCACCATGTCTGGTTCAGGCTATATCAACGCCAGCCAGGACAAGATGAAGAGCCGCTTTGATTCGGTGGCCGAACAAACAGGACTGTATGCCGGGGACGGGGGCTTCGACATCACCGTGGGGCATCACACCCAGCTTGATGGCGCGGTTATCGCCTCTACCGCCACGCCGGACAAAAACAGCCTCGATACCGGGACGCTGGGCTTCAGCGATATCCACAACGAAGCGGACTTTAAAACCTCGCACTCCGGTATCAGCCTGAGCGGCGGCGGCAGCTTCGGGGATAAATTCCAGGGCAACCTGCCGGGCGGCATGATCTCCGCTGCGGGTAATAAAGGCCATAAGGAGGGCACCACGCAGGCCGCCGTGGCGGAGGGCTCCCTCACCATCCGCGACAAGGCAAACCAGAAGCAGGACGTGGCCGATCTGAGCCGCGACACCGAACATGCCAACGACAGCATCAGCCCGATCTTCGACAAGGAGAAAGAGCAGAACCGTCTGAACGCAGTTGGGATGATCAGCGACATTGGCAGCCAGGTGGCGGATATTGCCAGGACGCAGGGTGATCTGAACGGGCTGAAGGCGGCAAAGGATAAATACGGTGATATTCCGGCTAACGCGACAGAAAAGGAGCGCCAGGATTATCTGGCGAAACTGCGTGCTACGCCGGAATATAAAGAGACGCAGGAAAAGTATGGTACGGGCAGCGCCATGCAGCGCGGCATCCAGGCGGCCACAGCAGCACTGCAGGGACTCGCGGGCGGCAATATCGGAGGGGCGCTGGCGGGCGCGTCAGCACCGGAGCTGGCGAACATCATCGGCCATCATGCAGGCATTGATGACGATACGGCGGCAAAAGCGATTGCCCATGCCATCCTCGGCGGCGTAACCGCAGCCCTTCAGGGCAACAGTGCCGCAGCGGGCGCTGTGGGAGCCGCATCCGGCGAACTGATTGCGACAGCTATCGCCAGACAGTTCTATCCGGACACAGACCCGTCGAAGCTGACGGAAGAGCAGAAGCAGACCGTGAGTACGCTGGCATCTGTTTCAGCGGGCATAGCTGGCGGGATTGCCGGGGGAAATACGGCTGGTGCGGCGACTGGGGCCAGTGCAGGGAAGAATGCGGTGGAGAATAACTATCTTAGCGTGTCTGAAAAGACAGAGCTTGAGATAGCAAAACAGACGCTTAAAAACAGTAAAGATCCGGCAGAGCGCGAAAAGGCGCAGCAGAAATATGATGCGTTGATTGAAAAAGATATTTCCAGCGATAAAGACGTTATTGATGCCTGCGGTAATGGTAATGCGGGTAGCTCAGCGTGTGCAGGTGCAAGACTAAAAGTCATTGCGACAAAAGAGGGATATGAAGATGGCCCTTATAACTCGAAATATAGCCAACAGTACGCTGATGCGTATGGGCAGATAGTCAATCTCCTTGATATCACTAGTGTTGATGCACAGAATCAGCAGCAGGTGAAAGATGCCATGATTAACTATTTCATGGTCACCAAAGGGGTTGATCGTCAGACCGCAGAAAGCTACACCGAAACGAAGCAGGGTCTGGAGATCATTGCGGCTTCGGTAACACCAATTTTGGGTTCTGCTGCGGCAAAACAATTAAGTAAAGTTGTTGATGCCAATCTAAAAGTCGTAGCCAGGGGAAATGTGGATGGAGTGAAGTTTTCTGACACCAACCAAGGTATAAGACCTTCACAGTTAGCTGATTTCAATAAACCGACGCTTATCAATGATGTTGTGCAGGCCAAGATAGACAAGCGGCCGGATAAAAACCTTCCCAATGGGAATATGGGAACAGCTCATGCAGAGGTAGGTGTAATTCAGCAAGCTTATGAAAAAGGAATGACTAACGGCAAAGATATGCTTATGTCGGTAAGTGGGGAGAAAGTTTGCTCATACTGTCTTAGCGATATAAAAATTATGGCTGAAAGATCAGGGCTTAAGTCGTTAACATTATTTGAAGAAACTACTGGTAGGACCTTATATTGGCAGTCAGGAACAAAGGGCTTCCGCGTAAAAGGAGCTAATGATGAATAGGTTGCTTGTTTCATGGTCGATATCACAAAAAGGTGGTACGAAGAAGCCTGATTGCTGGGAAGATATTGTTAACTTATTAGCCAAAGTTCGTTTATTTAGTGGTTGTGTAACCGTCGACAGATTAGACTGCGAAGGTTATTTAATCTCAGAAGTACAAGTAAGAATGGAAAAAGGTTTCTATCTGGTTACGTTTTTGAACGAAGATGATGAGGTTATGTCAATTACTGATTTAACACAACCAGATGAAAAAGTGTTAATTTTCGGAGATTACTGGCCAGCAAGTCAGCTTACAAAAAATTATGATCTTGTTGTCAGGATCTTTAGGGAGTTCTTCGATACTGGCAATGTATCAAAGGAACTTCTTAATTGAAATATAAATCCAAGATTTCGGCGTCCGCAGTGATGCTGTAGTTTGCTTATATGATGGTGGCGCGATAGACCTTGTGTCACGGCAGGGCGGTAGCGTCTGTGGCCCCAAAAACGCTTAACAGCGCAAAAATCCTGGGCATAAAATACAACAGGGATAAGAAGCTGTAACTAACTGAAAGAAAAGGGAAAAGTGGTTGCGGTGGCTGAGTTCGCACCGGAAAGAGTTGTTGTTGAGAATAACAACCTTGCCAGCGTTCTGGCAGCTGCAAATGCTGTAAAATCGGGAACGACAGAAAAATGGCAGGCAGAGCAGCAGGCCGCGATTAAAGAAGCCGGCAGCGGAGGCACACCGGTATCCTGCCAGATGGCGATGGCGGCTATGGGAACAGTGTTGTACGGAGGCATTCTTCCTGAAGCAATAGTGATTTCTGGTGTAATCAGCGCCGGAGCTGTGTGTGGTGTTGATTATGTGATGAATGGTTCCGTTGATCCTAAAAACGTTATTGCTGCCTACTGGAGCGGTGCTTTAACCCGTTATACTGGATTTGAATCAACAGTTCTTATCAATGCTGGTAGCAGCGCCATCGTAAGCTACCTGGATGGAAAAAATCCATTCCTTTACGGAACTATCGGTGGTTTGGGTGGAGCAATTGGTTATGGAGTAGGTAATAAATTAATAGAACCGATATTGGGTGAGGTTGTTAACCCCATGCGGAAATCTTTACAGTGGGAGGATATTGGATATGGTATATCTCAGCCTTATCGATTGAGTCCAGTGCCTGGGATTGTTGGAGCTGCAGGCGGCGGCGTTGCAGGTGAAGTATTTAATGTGGTGGTAGACCCATCTACTCCTGCTAATAACAAGAATGGAGCAGCAAAATGAACGAAAAAAGATGGCTAATATCTTTTATTTTGATTTTGCTGACGCTGATCTTAACAATGGATATTATTGCTTTGCTAACTTATTTTTTTGCAAAGGCCTATCTCTATTTCATTCGTAATATCCCTGTTGAGATAAGTCTTTTTGAGTTAGTGAGGATTATTAAGGGCGCATCGTTGGGTGGGGTTATTGTTGGTGTAGGTTGCTGGTATATTTCTTTTAAAAAATATTAGTTGTTGCTGAGAGTAAGTTTTTAAGCTGAAATGAGGAAAAAACTTTCGATAAAGAAATGGCAGTCTGTCTTGAATCTGGCGAGGGATAGTCGCGGTATCCAGTGCTTATAATCGGCTAAAATTACATATTAATGTTAGCGCGAATCTTCTGAAGAACTCTGTCCGAGAAATATAATTGGAATATTTTCGGTGGGCTCAGCGCGGCGAGTCGATTATGATCCTGTAAAAGGTATCCATATGAATAATAGAGATTGTACAAAGGGGCAGGAAATGGTGTTAAGCAAGTAATACTATTTGAGGTAATGGAAAAACCATTAAGGCTTAAATAAATGAACAGGTAGATCTCATGAGTTTATTCGAAGAGTGTAAACAGGCTCTTAGTGCTGATTTCACTATCATTGATAAAGAAGAAGAGCGAGTAACTACTATTCTGGAAGGGTATCCCTTTGTTAGCGGAAACATATCTTGGTCTGAAATAAGCTTTAGAGACTTTGAAACAAGTGATGAGTTACTCTGTCAATCCTGGCTAAAAAATGAAAATGTTTATGTCATTGCAGATGATGCAAATATACCTATATTCAGAACAAATTTGAGATTAGTGCTTGAAAATATTTATGATGTCGCGGCATTGTCACCAAAAATATTCATTTTTAATGAAAGTATGATTTTGCAACCACTATTTCCAACCGATGCACTTCGGCTCGGGACTAGATAGCGGTGTGGTACCGTAAACCAATTACCAGTAATAGCAGGTGTTACAGTAGGTGGCTATCTATCTGAGAGAGCAGGAAAAGCAGGCGAAGATTTTGCCAGGGGAAAACTGAAATGAAAAAAATACTTTTTTCCTTTCTTCTTTTTTTACTTATCGGCTTCTGAGCAAAAACAATCGATTAATTGATTTTGGTTAGTATAAAATATCGCACTAAGCAGGATTGAAGAAAGTTTTTACATCATTTGCTGAGTCATTTCTCTCTAAACCTAACGGCTCTAACAGTCCCGACCTCATATCCTGGCCCTTCAAAAAGGACTGATTAAATGATTTATCTGCTATTAGGAATTGCGCTGTTCGCATTTTTCATCGGAACTGTCGTGTTTGTCCGTTTTAGTAAAGTGACGGGAAGAAGCGTTCAGTCACCTCTTACCACGATGTTTTTCTTTGATGCGCTTTTTTTTGGTCTGGGTAGTAAGCGAGACATGAACATCGCAGCATCTTCATTTATCGTCTTTCTAGTCAGTATCTGGGGATTAACCTATTTAAAATTAAGCACCCATTTTTGGGGAAGTCGCGAAAGTTATATTGGTTTTGCGATCGCCGGAATTTTATTTCTGATTATGCATTGCCGCTATTGTGCAAAAAATGTCGTTATCAAAAATGATGGCCTGGCCCCCATGAGAGAGTTGATTAATATCCGGCGCTCCGGCCTTACCAGCCCCTTTATATGGTTAAGCAGGGCCGGGTATCTGGGGTTCTTTATTGGCATGCTTCACTGAAGCGAGATGCGAAAAAACAGCCTCCGTGCCCATTGAGACTACCCCAGCCTCTCCACCCGTGTCTCTCCCTCCACCATCGACAGCTGATACAGCGAAAATGATCGCTGCTTCTCAATCAACGTCGCCAGCTCCGGCGAGTGGCTGGTGAGCCAGATCTGCGAGTAGCGGCTGGCCTCGGCGATTAAGCTCGCCAGGGCAGGCAGCATCTGCGGGTGCAGGCTGTTTTCCGGTTCGTTCAACGCGATAAACGCCGGTGGGCGCGGGCTTAACAGCGCTACCGCCAGGCACAGGAAGCGCAGGGTACCGTCGGAAAACTCCGCTGGCTCCAGCGGTCTGCTCAGCCCCTCGCGCTGCATCATCATCCGGAAACGTCCGCCGGTGTTGTCGCTATAAAACACGCAGCCGGGGAAGGCCTGGTCAAGGATGCGCATCAGCAGCAGCTCGTCGCCAATCTCGACAATGGTCTGAAACGCCGCCGCCAGGTTAGCGCCGTCGCTGGCCAGCACCGGGGAGCGGAAACCGACCTGCGGGGCCCGCATCGCCGAGCCGATTGATACAGAAAACTCATGATAAAAGCGCCAGTTACGCAGGGACTCGCGCATCTGCGACACTTCCGGGTAAAGGTGTGGTTCGCCGAGCTGTCCGAATACCGATTCGTTCTCGTACAGCGTGCCGCTGTGGGTCACCTTCTCGTGATGCACGTTGTTCAGAAACACCGCCTGGTTCTTACGCTTCATCAGCTGTGACGAAGGTCGACGGTGCTGGCCGCTCAGCCAGATGGACTCCTCTTTGATCACCGGGTCGAGCTGAAACTGCGAGGGGTAGGGCAGCTTCTCCACAAACCCGACCTGCAGCTCGTATTCGTAGCTCTCTGTTTCCACCGCGAGGTTCATCCGCCGCAGCTGGTCGCTACGGGTTTTGCCTGCCCAGAACACCTTCAGAATGCCGCCCTCGTTCGCCAGCGCCTGGGAAAACTGCCCCTGCGCGGCGCTGTGCATCAGGTGTATCGCCTTGTAGATATTTGATTTTCCGGTCCCGTTCGGCCCGAAGACGATATTGAGCTGCTCCAGCTCCAGCGACATCTCGCGGATGGAGCGGTAGTTTTGAATGTGCAGGGTGTTGATCACATGCAGGCCCCTTTCGCAGAATAAGCCTGTATATAATCACAGTCTTTGAGATGAAATGCAAAAAAGAGACGACAGTGAGGATGTCGTCTAAACGGGGTACTGCTTTGGGCCTCTACGGGTCAATGGGGCCTTCGCATTTTTATGATCACTTGACTGCCAGACGCAGACCCAAATCATCAGGATAGGGATCAAAGTAGTTTTGCGTCATCAGATACCGGTCGGGGTATTCGGCCAGGTAGTGCTTCAGCAGCGTGATCGGGGCGAGGATAGGCAACTGTCCGTTGCGATAATGCAGGATCACGTCGCGCAGCTCGCCGCGCTGGCGGGTGTTCAGCTGGTTACGAAAATACCCCTGAATATGCATCAGCACGTTGGTGTGATTCTTACGCGAAGCGGGTTTTTTCAGGATGGACATCAGCTTTTCCCGGTACGCCACGAAGAAAGCGTCCAGGTCTTCCCACTCGTGCAGCGAGGCAACGAACGGGCCGATTTCACGGTAACCCGCCTGATGGTGCGCCAGCAGCTGGAGTTTGTAACGGCTGTGGAAGTCCAGCAGCGCGCGGCGCGTGAGGCCATTTTTACGCAGCGTGTTCAGTTCGTGCAGGGCAAAAACACGTTCGACAAAATTTTCCCGCAGCACCGGATCGTGCAAGCGTCCATCCTCTTCCACGGGCAGCCACGGCCAGGTTTCAAGGAGGGCGGCGGTGAACAGCCCGACACCCTCCTTGCGGCCCCGGTTGCCGTTTTCATCATACAGACGCACGCGTTCCATGCCGCAGCTTGGGGATTTAGCACAGACGATAAAACCAGCGAGATCGCCAATTTTCGGCAAAAAATCTGCCGTAAAGTCCGCCATTTTCTGCGTAACGTCTTCGTGAGGCGCATGGCTAAAACGCATCTGCGTTTCACCGTGTTCCGTCACGATCAGACGCAGCGCCGGGCGAGGGGTCGGCAGGCCGATGGCCATTTCCGGACAGACGGGCCTGAAATTCACCCACTGGGCCAGCTCATCCATGACGAAGCCCATACGCTTGTGTCCGCCGTCAAAGCGAACGGCGGATCCGGTCAAACATCCGCTAATACCCAGCACTGGTTTCGTCGTCATGGTGTCGCCCTCCCGTTCATATAATTAAAACTTACACAACATGACTAATTTGTCCAAGTATTAGCGGAACTATTTTTTTTATTCCTTTAGAATCAATGCGTCTTAGCTGCCCTTATAGGTCGAGTAACCGTACTGGCTCAGCAGAAGCGGGATGTGCAGCTTCTCGTTGGTGCGGGTCACGGTAAACAGCACCGGAATCTCCGGGAAGAAGGAGTCGAGCTTTTTGCCGTGGAAGTACTCTGCGGTTTTGAAGGTCACTTTATACACGCCAGGCTGCATGTCCTGGTCCTGCGGATAGAGCGATTTGATGCGTCCATCCTGGTCAGTTTTACCGCTGGCGATCGGGGTCCATTTGTCCTGCTGCTGCTTTTCCAGCGTGACGGTGACGCCCGGTGGAGGCGTGCCGGTTTGCTGGTCGAGGATGTGTACGCTCAGGGTGCCAGCAGGAGCGGCGCTAAAGGCGGCAGGGGTAAAGGCCATCGCGGCCAGCATCAGCAGAGGGGCAGTTTTTTTCATGGTGTTTTCCTGTGGAGTTATTCGTCACAGGAAAACGTTAGCATCTGCGGCGCGGGAAAATATTCAACTTTTCGTGAAGATTCCCGCAGGAGAAAATGATCAGAGGATAATCACTTCAAGCGATACCTGCTGCTGCCACTGCTCCACCTGCTTTTTCCGCGCCGCGGTGAGCTTGCCGCTGGTGACCAGAAGCCATTTGCGCTCCGGGAGAATTTCCGGGGCCAGCGCGGCCGGAGGCGAGGGCAGAATATCGATTCGGTGTCCCTGCCCGGTGCGCGTTAAGGCTTCGAGCCAGATCTCGCAGGCGTCGTTCAGGTGCCAGCCGCTGAGCAGAATATTATCGCCCGGCGCTTTTTTATCACCCTCGAGACAAAACGAGGTGTAGGCGATGATGATGCCGTCGAGGATTGCGCGCAGGGTCATGGCGGCGGCCACGTTGGCCGAAACCTGACTGCGCAGCGGGCGCAGCACGTTCGCGACCAGCTCGGGTCTTGGGTACTCGCGTCCGGCGTCGTAAATCATCTGGCGCAGGGACTCGACTTTGCCGTCCTGCAGGCGTTGCAGCATGTTCTGCTGCAGGGTTTGCCAGTTGTTGGTCCGGCCCGGCATCGGGCGTTCCAGCAGCGGTTTGACCTGGCCGATCGGGACGCCTTTTTTTACCCAGTCGAGGATTTTGAGCGCCTGCTGGACGTCCTCATCGCTGTACTGGCGATGGCCGCCTTCCGTGCGCTGTGGCTTGAGTAAACCATAGCGACGCTGCCACGCCCGCAGGGTGGTGGCGGTGATGCCGCTGAGTCTGGCGAATTCGCCGATGGAGTAAGCCATGTCCGTGTCCAGAGTGGAGGAATACTCTCAATATACTACGAATTTTCCCGAACGGGATGAAGCGCCGAAACGGTGCACTACACTTAACATCCAACCGTGCAAATGAAAGGAATTCTCATGAAGCTATGGCCTGTTGTGACCGGTGTTGCGATTGCTTTGACGCTGGTCGCCTGTAAATCCCCCACGCCGCCGAAAGGCGTGCAGCCTATTACCAACTTCGAAGCCAGCCGCTATCTCGGCAAATGGTACGAAGTCGCCCGTCTGGAAAACCGCTTCGAACGCGGGCTGGAGCAGGTGACGGCGACCTACGGCAAGCGCAGCGACGGCGGTATCAGCGTGCTTAACCGGGGCTACGATCCGGTGAAGAATAAGTGGAACGAGAGCGAGGGGAAAGCGTACTTTACCGGCGAACCGACCACGGCCGCGCTGAAGGTCTCCTTCTTCGGCCCGTTCTACGGCGGCTATAACGTGATCAGACTGGACGATAAGTACCAGTATGCGCTGGTCAGCGGCCCGAACCGCGATTACCTGTGGATCCTGTCGCGCACGCCGACCATCCCGGATGCGGTGAAGCAGGACTACCTGAATACTGCGCGCAGCCTGGGCTTCCGGGTTGATCAGCTGGTGTGGGTGAAGCAATAAAAATCGTGCTTTCTTCCTGGGGCATTACTGGCTCGCCTGGATAGACTTCCGTTAAAAGCCTAACGGGGAGAAGACGACATGAACTGGCAGCCTTTTCGCGGCGATGCGCCGGAAAATATGACGATTTTCAGCGCGTCATTTCCCGACGTCAGCGACCAGTGGCCGATGAAAGACGATGCTGCCCGGGAGATCGCCTCCCTTGACCGCGCCCTGAAAGCCGAGCCAGCGCTCCGTCCGCCGCGGGTGGAATACGACGAGGGCGGGCAGGCCGTGCTTGTCCCCCAGAACCGCTATTCCGAACAGGCCTTCCGTAACCGCCCGGCCCTCACCGCGTGGCGCACCCGGCTGGTCCCCTCCGCGCTGGCGCTGTTTGTGGTGCAAAACCCGCTGGAAGACCGCCTGCCCGATGGAACAAAAATGGACAGCGACAGCCGCCAGTGGTTTATCCACGCAAATGATGCCATCGGCGTGCGTTCCCGCGCCCGGGTGCTGGCCGCGCTGGCGGATAAATACATTCACAATGAGAGCGAGAACAACTGGGTCAGCCTCGCGAGCGGCGCCGCCATTCCGGTGCTGGAGGCGCTACGTGAAGCAAAGCTTGATGGCCAGCAGGTCTATCTCACGCTGGTGGACAAAGACCCCGTGGCGCTGAGCTGGGCGGAAACCATGGCGGCGCAGGAAGGCATTGTGGTGGGCGAACAGCTGACGCTGCTCAGGCGCAACCTGCTCCATACGCTGGTGCGTAACGAGGACCTGCTGCTGGAGCTGGGCGAGCATCAGGCCGAACTGGTCGACGCGCTGGGGATTTTTGAATACTTCAGCGATACCGATGCGGTGATTTTCCTCCAGCGCGCGCTGCGGCTGGTCAAACCCGGCGGGGCGGTGATTGTGTCGAACATGCTGACCAGCAGCCCGCACATTGACTTTGTGCTGCGGGGTATTGGCTGGGAGGATATTCACCCGAGGACGCTGCAGCAGCTGCAGGACATCCACCTCGCGGCGGGCGTGCCGGTGGAAAACGTCACCGTGGTGGTGCCGAAGGACGGGGTGTATGCGGTGATGGAGATCAGGGGAGGGGATGAAAAACCGCACGGTCAGTTCCCTCTCCCTGAGGGAGAGGGCTAGGGTGAGGGGGAACAGAGTGCAAGGAGTGACTTGAATTAACGTCCTAAACCGCACATGATCCCCCCATGAAAATTGAAACCGCACTCCCCATACACTTCGAACGTCTGGTTGCGATCTGGGAATCCTCCGTCCGCGCCACCCATCACTTTTTACAGGAAAGCGATATCGCGGCGCTGCGCCCGCTATTGCTTAACGCGTATTTGCCTAACCTCACCGTCGTGATGGCCCAGGATGACGCAGGCGTTATTCACGGCTTTTTAGGCGTGGATGAAAACCGCATTGAAATGCTGTTTGTTGACGACGCGAGCCGCGGGAAGGGCGTCGGGAAACTACTGCTGCAATACGCTATTGCAGAGTTCGGCGCGAACGAAGTGGACGTGAATGAGCAGAACCCGCAGGGCGTCGCGTTTTATCGCCATATGGGGTTTAAGCAGGTCGGCCGCTCGGAACTGGACGGGCAGGGGAATCCGTTTCCGTTGCTGCATATGCGGTTGGCTAAGTGAATATTCACTTAACGCAGGAATCACGCTTGTTAGATATGAAATGCAACGCGTTTTCCTGTGGGAAGTTCAACGTCGATACAGAGTTTCCCACCCATTGCCTCGATGTAACGCTTAAGCGTGGCAATTTTTAGTTCATTTCCACGTTGCTCTATCTGAGTTACTGCGGGCTGGCTCACCCCCATCAGGTCAGCAACTTTTTTTTGCGAAAGCCTGAGCTCTTCGCGTAAAAGTTGCAGACCCGTTTCGAGGATCATTTCTTCTGCCATCTCTTTAATACGTTGTTGGCTTTCCGGTGAACGTGACGCAATCACTTCATTTAAGGTTTTCACTTGGCTGCCTCTTGGCTTGTCAGATGAAGGGAAAATTCGGCATCTGCGATGCGAATCATTTTTTCATAAAAGGTTTTGTCGTTACTCTTATCGCCCGCGCAAAGCACAATGGCCTGACGTACAGGATCAAATGCGAAGAAAGCACGAACAGGACGACCAGCATATTGAATACGTAATTCTTTCATATGCTTATACCGTGAGCCTTTAACCGTATCTGCATAGGGACGAGGAAGACGTGGCCCATAGTGTTGCAGATTTAGCAGGTCTGCCAGTACCTTATCCTGTAATCCTTCTTCTTGTTCAAACAACCACTGCTCGAATACCTTTCCGAACCGAACCGTCCACATGCTTTCGTCCATGATAAGCTGTAGCTTATAAAAAAAATATAAGCTGTAGTTAATAAATGCAATGGCAGTCATCGACAGCCAGGCTGTTAGTGGCAGGAGTATGACAAAGAGGGGATTTCAAACGGATTTTGCAATTAAGAAATTGCGAGGTGCTTTCCAGCGTTTTTTCATTCATGCTGGAGAGTGAGGCTGGCGTTCGTTCGTGACGAACCTTTTGATCTGGTATTATTGGGGCGTTTGAGGGTTCCTGGTGGAACTGGGCGCCTCGGGAGAGCGGTACCCGTTATGGTTAACTATCTTTCTGGAAACCTGATGTTTCCCTTCAGGCGAACTATCCGGGATTTCCGGATAGTAGAATGTTAATCATTTTCTCCTGCCGGATAATGGATGACATCATTATCAGTAATGCCGCCTCCATATTCTCAACGTTAAGCTCGGTGGTTTGTGCTCACGTTTGCGAGCCGCTTTCCAGGACGTGGAGTTTGAATCGCCGCAAGTGCGTCCTCTATCTCAATGAGCTTTGCTTTCGTCCGTTTATAATCATCCTGCAATCTCTGCTCCTGCTCGTTATACGCCACCAAAACGATGCACCCTTTCATGATTTTTACCGTGACCTGCTGTCCGGTATCAAAACCTGCAGCGTGCAGCCACTTGCCGGAAAGGATGATATTCGGCGTGGATTTGTCGAAAACATTCGGGCGGTATCCCACAATTAACGAACGCTCGGTTCCGGATTGGTCGGGGTCTGGGGCTGAATGCGAATCAGCCATAATCAACTCCTTGATAGTTGGTGAGGTTAGCTCTCGTAGGTACGTACATGTCAACAGCTAAACGCGACCCTAACAAATCTAGATCCGGAAAGGCACCAACTTTTCAGATTCGCATTACGCCGGAGTTGAAGGCACAGTTTGAGGCTGCTGCGAAGGCTGAGGGAATGAGCTTAGGAAATTGGCTTAAAACTCTAGGACGTCAAGAACTAATTCGTTTAGGTCATAAGCCATTTTCAGGCGATGATATTTAGTTTTTATTTTTATCTTGTTTGCCAGTTAATTCGACCTTAATGGGATTATCTCCTGTTAGGAGAGAGGCTAAACCTTTTCTTATTTTAATTTGATCAAGATTCATATCACCATGTGCAGTGGGAGAATATATGGCGTTCTGCAAATGGACCTTGTCAAAGTCATATCCAATATCGTTGGCCATCTCATAAAGCAAGCTCAAAAAAAGTTGATTGCTTTTTTGATTCCACAATTCTGCCCCAGATTCCGTTAGGGGTACGGTTGAACAAAGGTGAGCGAAATATTCTTTCCAAGCTAATATGAATTTTTTTTCTGAATCGGAACGCTTTATTTTTCCACGTCTTATATCTCCATAAAAGGCTAAGTCGATCATATTTAATGCTTGAACATGTTCAGGGAGTAAACGAGATGAAATAGCTCGAGTAGCCATAAGTTGCGAGAATATTTTAACCTTTATTGTTTGTTTTTCTGATTTCTTCTCTAAATATTTTTGTACTCTAACAGCTATTAATGGGCTAAAAAGGGTAGCAAAGACAGTAGCGATAGCTAGAGCTAAATTCATTTTTTATTCTCTTCAGTCAAAGATTAATTTAAGAGAATAATAGACGATGTTTATTTGCGTGAGAAGGGTGTACTTTGGCGGAAGATCACAGGAGTCGAACCTGCCCGGGAACGCTGGCGTCCCCAACTGGATTTGAAGTCCAGCCACCTCACCGGAGATGACGATCTTCCGCGCCTGCATTGCTACATGGAGGCGGGGCGCATTATAGCTACTTTCAGGCATTTACCACATACCCCACACCACTTTTTTCACCTCTCTTTTGACCTGTACCCCCCTGTTTCAGTTAATTCCTAAGAAAATCCTCATGTTAGCCCTTCGTGCTCTCCAATATTTACCGCGATCACAAAAAACAAGAAACGTAATCTGCTAACCAGAAAACGCAATACCCGCCCAAGAAACAATGGTTTAAAAACACTGTAACCGGTCTCAGCGCCCCCTATAGCGTGAAGGATAAAAAAAGATGAGCGAAGTATTGTCAGTAAAAGAGAAGATTGGCTACGGCATGGGAGACGCCGCCAGCCACATCATTTTTGATAACGTCATGTTGTACATGATGTTTTTCTATACCGATATTTTTGGCATTCCCGCCGGGTTCGTCGGCACCATGTTCCTGCTGGCGCGCGCGCTGGATGCGATCTCCGACCCGTGCATGGGGCTGATTGCCGACCGTACCCGCAGCCGTTGGGGCAAGTTCCGACCGTGGATTTTGTTCGGCGCGATCCCGTTCGGCATCGTCTGCGTGCTGGCTTACACCACGCCGGACCTCAGCCTCAACGGCAAAATGGTTTACGCCGCCGTGACCTACACGCTGCTGACCCTGCTCTATACCGTGGTCAATATTCCTTACTGCGCGCTGGGCGGTGTGATCACCAGTGACCCGACGCAGCGTATCTCCCTTCAGTCCTGGCGCTTTGTGCTGGCGACGGCGGGCGGCATGCTTTCCACGGTGCTGATGATGCCGCTGGTGAAGCTGATTGGCGGCGACGATAAGGCGTTCGGCTTCCAGGGCGGCATCGCCGTGCTGTCGGTGGTCGCGTTCCTGATGCTGGCGTTCTGCTTCTTCACCACCAAAGAGCGTATCCAGGTGCCCCCGAGCACCACCTCCATGCGCGAAGACCTGCGCGATATCTGGCAAAACGACCAGTGGCGCATCGTGGGCGTGCTGACCATCCTCAACATCCTTGCCGTCTGCGTGCGCGGCGGCGCGATGATGTACTACTGCACCTGGATCATGGGCTCGCCGGAAGTGTTCGTCGCGTTCCTCACCACCTACTGCGTCGGCAATCTGATTGGCTCTGCACTGGCGAAACCGCTTACCGACTGGAAATGCAAGGTCAGCATCTTCTGGTGGACCAACGCCGCGCTGGCGGTGGTCAGCGTGGCGATGTTCTTCGTCCCGATGCATGCCACCGTGGTGATGTTCGCCTTTATCTTCGTCATTGGCGTGCTGCACCAGCTGGTGACGCCGATCCAGTGGGTAATGATGTCCGATACCGTCGACTACGGTGAATGGACCAACGGCAAGCGCCTGACCGGCATCAGCTTTGCAGGCACGCTGTTCGTGCTGAAGCTGGGTCTGGCGCTGGGTGGGGCGATGATCGGCTGGATGCTGGCAGGCGGCGGCTACGACGCGGCGGCCAAAACCCAGAACAGCGCGACCATCAGCATCATTATCGGCCTGTTTACCCTGGCCCCGGCGGTCTGCTATGTGCTGAGCGCAATCATCGCCAAACGCTACTACACGCTAAAAACCCCCTTCCTGACCAAAATCCTGGCCGAGCTGGCGCAGGGCGCGCGCCGCAATCAGCAGGAATTTGAAACCCTGCCGGTCAGCAAAGAATTGCAGAACTAAGAGGACGAAAGCATGAAAATCAGTGATGGAAACTGGCTTATTCAACCGGGCCTGAATGTGACCTATCCGGTTCAGGTGTTCGACGTGGAGCAGCAGGGGAATGACCTGGTGGTGTATGTGGCGCCGCGTGACGTGCGCGAACGCACCTGGCAGCTCGACACGTTGATGTTCACGGTGCGCCTGTTTGCTCCACAGGAAGGGATTGTCGGGGTGCGTATCGAGCACTTCCAGGGCGCACTGAACAATGGTCCACATTATCCGCTGAACGTCCTGAAAGACGTGAAGGTTGAGATCGAAAACAACGCCGAATTTGCCGAGCTGAAAAGCGGCAGCGTCAGCGTTCGCGTCACCAAAGGCGAGTTCTGGTCGCTGGACTTCCTGCGCAACGGCCAGCGCATTACCGGCAGCCAGCTGAAAAATAACGGCTACGTGCAGGACAGCAATACCCACCGCAATTACGTTTTTGAGCGTCTGGATCTGGGCGTGGGGGAAACGGTCTATGGTCTGGGCGAGCGCTTCACCGCGCTGGTGCGCAACGGCCAGATGGTCGAGACCTGGAACCGCGACGGCGGCACCAGCACCGAGCAGTCCTATAAAAATATCCCGTTCTACCTGACCAACCGCGGCTACGGCGTGCTGGTGAATCATCCTGAAAACGTCTCGTTCGAAGTGGGATCTGAGAAAGTCTCTAAGGTGCAGTTCAGCGTGGAAGGCGAATATCTTGAGTACTTCGTGATCGACGGCCCGACGCCAAAAGAGGTGCTGAATCGCTATACGCAGTTCACCGGGCGTCCGGCGCTGCCGCCTGCCTGGTCGTTCGGCCTGTGGCTCACCACCTCGTTCACCACCAATTACGACGAAGCGACGGTGAACAGCTTTATCGACGGTATGGCCGAGCGCGACCTGCCGCTGCACGTCTTTCACTTCGACTGCTTCTGGATGAAGGCCTTCCAGTGGTGTGACTTCGAGTGGGATCCGGTGACCTTCCCGGACCCTGAAGGAATGATCCGCCGCCTGAAGGAGAAAGGGCTGAAGGTCTGCGTGTGGATTAACCCGTACATTGGCCAGAAGTCGCCGATCTTCCAGGAGCTGAAAGCGAAGGGCTACCTGCTCAAGCGCCCCGACGGCTCCCTGTGGCAGTGGGACAAATGGCAGCCGGGGCTGGCGATTTACGACTTCACCAATCCGGACGCGTGCCGGTGGTATGCCGACAAGCTGAAAGGCCTGGTGGATATCGGCGTCGACTGCTTCAAGACCGACTTCGGCGAGCGTATTCCGACGGACGTGCAGTGGTTCGACGGGTCCGATCCGCAGAAGATGCACAACCATTACGCCTACATCTACAACGAACTGGTGTGGAACGTGCTGAAAGAGACGGTGGGGGAAGAAGAGGCGGTGCTGTTTGCCCGCTCCGCGTCCGTGGGGGCACAGCAGTTCCCGGTGCACTGGGGCGGCGACTGCTACGCCAACTACGAATCAATGGCGGAAAGCCTGCGCGGCGGGCTGTCGATTGGCCTGTCCGGTTTTGGATTCTGGAGCCACGATATCGGCGGGTTCGAAAACACCGCCCCGGCGCACGTCTACAAGCGCTGGTGCGCGTTCGGGCTGTTCTCCAGCCACAGCCGCCTGCACGGCAGCAAATCCTACCGCGTGCCGTGGGCGTACGATGACGAGTCCTGCGACGTGGTGCGCCACTTCACGCAGCTGAAGTGCCAGCTGATGCCGTATCTGTACCATCAGGCGACGCTGGCGCGCGAGTTCGGCACGCCGATGCTGCGGGCGATGATGCTGGAGTTCCCGGACGATCCGGCGTGCGATTACCTCGACCGTCAGTACATGCTGGGGGATTCGTTAATGGTGGCGCCGGTGTTCTCCGAGGCGGGCGACGTGCAGTTCTACCTGCCGGAAGGGCGCTGGACGCACCTGTGGCACAACGACGAAATCCAGGGCAGCCGCTGGCATAAGCAGCAGCACGATTTCATGAGCCTGCCGGTCTACGTGCGCGACAACACGCTGCTGGCGCTGGGCAATAATAACCAGAAGCCCGACTACGCGTGGCACGAGGGGACGGCCTTCCATCTGTTTAACCTGGATGATGGCGCAACGGCAGTGAGCGAAGTGCCTTCGGCGGACGGCGCGGTGGCGTTTACGCTGAAGGCATCGCGTCAGGGCGACTTCGTGACCTTTACCGGCACGGGAGACGCGCAAAACTGGTCGGTGTGTTTGCGCAACGTGCAGACGGTGAGCGGCGTGAAGGGCGGTTCGCAGGCGGGCAGCGAGTGGGGCGTGGTAGTGAAAGCCGAAGGGGATGAGGTGGTGGTTCAGCTCTGAGGTGGAAAATGCCCGGTGGCGCTTCGCTTACCGGGCCTACGGTAATTATGCGGTCTGATGCCCTCACCCTGACCCTCTCCCACAGGGAGAGGGAACCAAAACCTCGTAGGCCGGGTAAGGCGAAGCCGCCACCCGGCTTTTTACTGTGCCGGCGCCATCGCCGACACCACGCCGCCCGTCATCGTCTGCTCTACCTGCTGCTTATCCATATTCACCGCGCTCAGCTTCCCATTCACCGTTGGCTTCAGCGGCGCACTGGCCTGCACGCTGCCGCTGGCGGTGAGCTGAATATTGCCGTCGCCTGCAATCGGCAGCGCAGGCCAGCCCCACTGCTGCAGCACATTGAGCGGTACGCCGCGCCCGTTCAGGCTCACCGCGGTTTGCCGCTGCGGGAGTTGTGAAACGGTCGCCGTCGCTTCCAAAATGCCTTTTTCGGTAAACGCGCTGAGGTCGGTAATATTCACCGTGGCGGCGTTGGCATTCAGCGCCAGCGACGGACGACGTACGTCGACGCGGTTAAAGGTTGCCGCCGCGCCGTTCAGGGTCGCGCTGCCGCCCCAGACGCCCCACTGGCGATCTTTCACCAGCTGCAGGTTTGCGCCATAGCCATCCAGAGAAGTGATCTGCCACGGGAAGGCAGGATCGATGTCGATCACCAGGTTGCGGCTCAGGCCGAATTTTTGCAGCGTGACGCTGTTCAGCCATTCCGGTAGAGGCGCCATCCACAGCGTTTTCCAGTTCTGCGGCAGGGTGTACTCCAGCCCGGCGATGGCGACATCGTCCAGCACCAGCGCTTTACCGTCGCGCAGCCAGTTGCCGGAGGTGCGCACCATGCCGCCTTCCCAGCGGGAGGTGAACTGACGCAGCGCCATACCCTGCGGGGAAAACTCCGCATTCAGGATCGGGTCAAACAGATGCAGGGAGCCGTAGATAAACTCGCTGGCGTTCATCGACAGACGGCCCTCCTGGCTCTGCCAGTCGCCTTTGCTTAGCGTCAGGTTGCGCAGGCTTAAATCGAGATCGGTCACCGCCCAGTCCGGGCCCTGAAGCCGGGCGTCGGTCACGTCCAGACGACCAATCTGCAGAGAGGGGATAGTGGCCAGCGGCGCGAAGAACGCGGTCAGCGTTTTATCGCTCTGCAGGCGGATTTCGTTCAGGCGCATGGTGTCGATAATCCAGCTCCCGTCGGCGTTGCGCAGAGCGGAGCCGGTGAGTGAGCCGCGGGCCATATCGGCACCAATCGTGTTCAGCACCACCTCCTTGCCGTTAAGCTGGCCCTCGATCAGCACGTTGGTGGCCGGTACGCCGTTCAGAGTCAGCGAGCCTGCGCTCATCTGGATCTGCGCGTGATTACCCAGCACGTTGCCCGCTTCCGGCTGCCATGGGCTGACGCCGCCCGTCACCTTCTGCGCGCTCAGATCCCATTCGGTATTCGGGCTGTTGAACGCCATGTTGTTCAACTGCAGACGATCGGCCTGGAAAGGCAGCGGCGCGGTCTGCGGGGAGAGATTCAGCGTGCCGTCGAGCAGGGCGATGGTGTCCACGTGCAGCGGATCGGTTATCTGGCGGCTACTCAGGCCGATATCCACTTTTTTGGCAACCAGGGTGGCGGGTTTTCCGTCCCGACCGAAGGTGACGTTTTCCAGAATGAGGTGGGAAGGCGACGAAAAGCGGTGATTCATCTTGTCGAAACTGAGTTCGTAGTCGGTATTCACCGTAACCCAGCTGCTGACCTGAGCCGCACCCCAGCGGGTCTGGAGCAGAATATAGAGCGCCAGCATCACAATGAGCAGGGCTACCAGAAGATAGACGAGTAGCTTTCCAATAAATTTCATGGTCTTCCATCCCGCAAAACGCACATAAGGGAGTTATGCACGATTTATGCGCAATCCTCAAGGCGGGAATGGTGTAATTAGATGTCACGGCAGGCATTGACTGCCTGCCGTGAGAGAAATCAATTTTTCTCAGGCGGGAAAACGAGGTTCAGCACGATAGCGGTGATACCGCCTGCGGCAATGCCGGAAGAGAGCAGGTTTTTCACCCAGTCCGGGGCAAACTGCAGGATCAGCGGCTGCTGAGAAACGCCCAGACCGACGGCCAGCGAAAGCGCAATAATCATGATTGCGCGGCGGTTCAGCGGCTCGCGGGAGACGATACGCACGCCGGAGGCCGCGATCGTCCCGAACATCACCAGCGTTGCACCGCCCAGCACCGGCTCAGGGATGTGCTGCACAAAGCCGCTCACCGCCGGGAACAGGCCGAGGACGATCAGCATCAGCGCCACCACGAAGCCGACGTAGCGGCTGGCCACGCCGGTCAGCTGGATCACGCCGTTGTTCTGACCGAAGCAGGAGTTCGGGAAGGTGTTGAAGACCGCAGAGACAAACGAGTTGAGGCCGTTCGCCAGCACGCCGCCTTTCAGGCGCTTCATGTACAGCGGACCGGAAACGGGCTGCTCGGAGACGTCGGAGGTGGCGGTGATGTCGCCGATGGTCTCCAGAGAGGTGATCATAAAGACCAGCATCAGCGGCAGGAGCAGGCCCCAGTCAATGCCCAGACCGTAGTACAGCGGCGTGGGGACGGTGATCAGCGCGCTGTTGGTCGGCGCGGTGTTCTCCGGCAGCATACCCAGCGCCCAGGCCAGCAGGTAACCCGCCGCCATGGCGATCACCAGCGAGGCGACGCGCAGGTAAGGGTTACGCTGACGGTTAAGCAGAATAATGATGGCCAGCACGACGCCTGCCAGCAGCAGGTTTTTCGGCGCGCCGAAGGTGTGGTCGCTCATCGCGGCATAGCCGCCACCGATGGAGGTAAGGCCCACCTGAATCAGCGACAGGCCGATAATCATCACGACGACGCCGGAAACCAGCGGGGTGATAACGCGGCGAGCCAGATGCAGAACGCGGGAGATCACCATCTCCGTACAGCTGGCCAGCATCAGGGTGCCGAACAGCGCCGCCATCATGGTCGGGACATCCGCGCCGCCGGTTTTCAGGGCCGTACCGCCCATGATCAGGGGCGCCACGAAGTTAAAGCTGGTGCCCTGAATCGACAATAATCCCGACCCCACCGGACCCCACGCTTTAATTTGAATAATCGAGGCCACGCCGGAGGCGAAGAGAGACATGCTGATAATGTGCTGCGTGTCCTGCGCCGGTAAGCCGAGCGCCTGGCAAATCAGCAGCGCCGGGGTGATCACCGCAACAAACATTGCCAGAAGATGCTGGCAGGCGGCGAAAAGCGTCTGCGGCAGCGGCGGACGATCTTCAAGGCGGTAAATCAGTTCGCTATTTTGCTTCTGCGCAATCGGTTGCGCATCAGGCGACTCTATGGTGTTAACGGACATCGGCGGCAATCCCACGGTGGAAAAGCGGGCATTTTATCTGACCACCTGGTAAAAGCAAACGATTGCCAGCAAAAAAAGGCAAGAAAATCTGCCGCTGTGAGCAGGTTTTCTACAACGCATCGGGAAAAAAAATTACACTTTTTGCGCCGGGGGCTCATGAAGAGCGCAAACCGGCCCAGGATAACGCCGCGTGTGTAGGGAACACGCGCAAAAAAGGAGCCTTCTATGATTCATCTCGATACGTTGTCGACCCTTGTTGCCGCAACGCTGGTCTTACTGCTTGGTCGTAAGCTGGTACATAGCGTTTCCCTTCTGAAGAAATACACTATTCCTGAGCCTGTCGCCGGTGGTCTGCTGGTGGCGCTGGCCCTGCTGGTGCTGAAAAAAAGCCTGGGCTGGGAAATCGATTTTGATATGTCCCTGAAAGACCCGCTGATGCTGGCCTTCTTTGCCACCATCGGCCTGAACGCCAACCTGGCGAGCCTGCGGGCGGGCGGTAAGGTGCTCGGTGTATTTTTGATTGTGGTGGTGGGGCTGCTGCTGATGCAAAACGCCATTGGTATCGGGATGGCGTCGCTGCTGGGACTGGATCCGCTGATGGGGCTGCTGGCAGGGTCGATCACCCTGTCAGGCGGTCACGGTACCGGGGCCGCGTGGAGCAAGTTGTTTATCGAGCGCTACGGGTTTGAAAACGCGACGGAAGTGGCGATGGCCTGCGCGACCTTTGGTCTGGTGCTGGGTGGCCTGATTGGCGGCCCGGTGGCTCGCTATCTGGTGAAGCACTCCACCACGCCGGACGGCAGGCCGGA
Source organism: Enterobacter sp. NFIX58 (assembly GCF_900110475.1). NCBI lineage: Bacteria > Pseudomonadati > Pseudomonadota > Gammaproteobacteria > Enterobacterales > Enterobacteriaceae > Enterobacter > Enterobacter sp. NFIX58. Next base: position 133,253 of record NZ_FODW01000005.1, read on the forward strand.
CGATGAGCTGGTGCCGACAGCATTCGAAAAGCCGGACGTCGGGCGCAGTATTACCTCGCTGGTGCTGATTGAAACCATCGCGATGATCGCCATCTGCCTGACCGTGGGCAAAGTGGTTGCGCAATGGCTGGCGGGCTCAGCGTTTGAGCTGCCAACGTTTGTCTGCGTGCTGTTTATCGGGGTGATCCTGAGCAACGGTCTGGCGCTGATGGGCTTCTACCGTGTGTTTGAACGGGCGGTGTCGGTGCTCGGCAACGTCTGCCTGTCGCTGTTCCTGGCGATGGCGCTGATGAGCCTCAAGCTGTGGGAGCTGGCCTCGCTGGCGCTGCCAATGGTGGCGATTCTGGCGGTGCAGACCCTGTTTATGGCGCTGTACGCCATGTTTGTCACCTGGCGGATGATGGGCAAAAACTATGATGCGGCGGTGCTGGCAGCGGGTCACTGCGGGTTTGGTCTGGGGGCCACCCCAACGGCTATCGCCAACATGCAGGCGATCACCGAACGCTTCGGGCCATCGCACATGGCGTTTCTGGTGGTCCCGATGGTCGGGGCGTTCTTTATTGATATCGTCAACGCGCTGGTGATTAAGCTGTACCTGATGCTGCCGATGTTTGCCTGAATCAGGCGTTGGAATAGCGTTCGGTTTCCGGCATCCAGCGCTCAATTAACGCTGCCGCCTGTTCGGGGTAGCGTTCATGAATGTGGCGGGCGAGGCGCTGAACCTCGGGGATCATGGCCTGATCGCGCAGCAAATCCGCGACTTTGAATTCCGCGTTCCCCGTCTGACGCGTGCCCAGCAGTTCACCGGGGCCGCGGATCTCAAGGTCTTTTTGCGCAATCACAAAACCGTCGTTACTGTCGCGCAGCACCTGCAAACGCATCTGGGCGGTTTTCGAGAGCGGGGCTTTGTAGAGCAGGACGCAGTGGGACGCTACCGCGCCACGGCCAACGCGTCCGCGCAGCTGGTGGAGCTGGGCCAGGCCCAGGCGCTCCGGGTTTTCGATAATCATCAGGCTGGAGTTCGGGACGTCCACGCCCACTTCAATGACCGTCGTGGCGACCAGCAACTGCAGCTCGCCCTGCTTAAACGACTGCATCACCGCCTGCTTTTCGGCAGGCTTCATGCGTCCGTGAACCAGGCCCACGTTCAGCTCCGGCAGCGCCAGCTTAAGCTCTTCCCACGTGGCTTCGGCAGCCTGCGCTTCCAGCAGTTCCGACTCTTCAATCAGCGTACAAACCCAGTAGGCCTGACGCCCTTCGTGGGTGCAGGCGTTGCGCACGCGATCGATGATATCACTGCGACGCGTGTCAGGAATGGCAACCGTTGTGACTGGCGTACGACCCGGGGGAAGTTCGTCGATGGTGGAGGTATCCAGATCGGCGTAAGCCGTCATCGCCAGGGTGCGCGGGATCGGCGTGGCGGTCATGATCAGCTGATGCGGGTGGAAGCCCTGCTGCAGTCCCTTTTCCCACAGCGCCAGACGTTGATGCACGCCGAAGCGGTGCTGTTCATCGATAATCACCAGCGCAAGGCCGTTGAACTGCACCTGCTCCTGGAAGATAGCGTGCGTGCCGACAATCATCTGCACCTGCCCGCTGGCGATGGCCTCCTGTTGCGCTAGGCGCGCTTTGCCTTTTTGCTTTCCGGCAAGCCAGCCGACTTCAATCCCGAGCGGTGCAAACCAGGCGCGGAAATTGTTGGCGTGTTGTTCCGCCAGCAGTTCGGTCGGTGCCATCAGCGCGACCTGTTTGCCATGGGCAATCGCGCGCAGGGCGGCCAGCGCGGCAACCAGCGTTTTACCGGACCCCACGTCGCCTTGCACCAGGCGCATCATCGGCACGTCGAGCGCCATATCGCGTTCAATCTCGGCGGTGACGCGCGCCTGTGCGCCGGTGGGTTTAAACGGCAGGGAGGCCAGCAGCTTATCTTTGAGCTCATCACGCGGGCTTAATGGCTGGGCATGGAAACGCTGCGCGCCGGCGCGCAGCGCCAGCATGCTCAGGTTATGGGCCAGTAATTCCTCAAGGATAAGACGCTGTTGAGCGGGGTGTTTGCCGCTTTCTAAGTCGCTGAGCTGCAGCGTTGGCGGCGGGCGGTGCAGGGTACGCAGCGCCTCGGGCAGGCTCATCATGCCCTGTGCCAGCTCGGGCGGCAGCAGCTCGGTAATGGCGCAGGTATCCAGCAGCTCAAGCGCCTGATCGGTGAGCTTACGCAGCGTCGCCTGCTTGATGCCTTCGGTCGTCGGGTAAACCGGGGTGAGCGTCTCCTGCATCTCTGGCGTGCTGAGATCGCCCTGCACGCGGTACTCCGGGTGGATCATCTCTGCGCCATATTTTCCGCGTTTGGCTTCGCCATAGGCCAGCACCCTGCGGCCCGTTGCCAGGCTGTTTTTCATCGCCGCGCTGAAGTTGAAAAAACGCATGGTGAGAATGCCGGTGCCGTCGCTGATCTGACAGGTCATCATCCGGCGTCCGCCGAAGGTGATGTTGCAGTTCAGAACTTCGCCTTCAACGGTGGCGTAAATGGCGGGAAGGAGATCGCCAATCTTGTAAAGCTGGGTGCGGTCTTCGTAACGCAGGGGGAGGTGAAGCAGGAGATCCTGCACCGTGTGCAGGCCAATTTTAGCCAGCTTATTGCTTTGCGCCGCGCCCACGCCCGTCAGGCTGTTGAGCGGGATGGCATCCAGCAGGCGGCCTTTCATCGCTTAACCGGCGTACTGCATTGTGGCCCACCACTCGGCATCGGCTTCAATTTCGCCCTGCGCGTTGACGTGGGGGTAAGGCAATTTTTTCTGCTTCGCAACGCGAGCCAGTACCGGATAGCCACCTTCAAACAGCAGGCGCTGCTGTTCCTCTTCCGGCAGCATGCTGTTGCTGCGCTCGTACATGCCGGCGTTCTGACGCTGGCGCTGCGCTTCATACAGAATGAGCGCGGAGGCCACGGAGACGTTGAGTGACTGGACCATGCCAATCATCGGAATGATGATGTCCCGATCCGCCAGATCCAGCGCTTCTTGGGTGATCCCGGTTTTCTCCTGACCCATCAAAATGCAGGTCGGGCGGGTGTAGTCGATCTCGCGGAAATCCACGGCCTTAGCGGACAGGTTGGTGGCAAGGATCTGCATCCCGCGCCCTTTCAGGTGCGATACGGCTTCGCCAATTGTCTGGTGAGATTTGACGGAAACCCAGCTGTTACTGCCTGCCGCGGCAGAGACCATGGTTCGCATCCGGTGACCCGGCCAGACGGCGTGCACTTCATGCACACCGACGGCATCGGCGGTACGAACGATAGCAGAGACGTTATGCGGTTTATGGACTTGCTCCATGCAGACCGTCAGGTCAGGCTGACGCCTGGCGAGCATTTCGCATATCCGCGCGTAACGTTGTGGATTCATGCCGCTAGTTTCGGTTACGGGTGACTTTAATCACGTCCGGCATGACGCGGATCTTGCGCATAATATTCGCCAGATGCACGCGGTCGCGGGCGGTCAGACGAATAAAGGCGCTGTACACGCGGCCATCTTTTTCTTCCGTATTCAGGCTTTGAATATTGGAAGACGCCGTGTTGATCGCTGCCGTCAGGTTCGCCAGGGCACCCTGATGGTTGAACATATCCACCTTAATTTCGGTGATAAATTCCTGCGCGGTCTCTTTATCCCATTCGACCGCCATAAACTTCTCGGCCTCTTTCTGGTAGCCGCGGATGTTACGACAGGATTCATGGTGGATAACCAGCCCTTTACCCGGGCTGACGTGCGCAATAATCGGGTCGCCAGGAATTGGACGGCAACATTTTGCGAAGGTGATCAGCACCCCGTCCGCGCCTTTAATCGGCAGATGTCCGTGGCCTGGCGTAGCTGCAGGCACGGCTGTCGTGTCGCCTTGCTGCAGGTTCTTCGCCACCACCACGCTCATGGCGTTGCCGAGGCCGATCTCTGCCAGCAGGTCGTCAAGCGACGCGAGCTTCATGCGCTCCAGCTCACGCTGGACGTTCTCCTGCGGGATTTCAGCCAGCTTGCGACTGCCGCCCAACGCGTGGTTGAGAAGACGACGCCCAAGGCTGACGGAATCATCACGCTTGAGGTTTTTCAGCAGTTGGCGAATTTTGGCGCGTGCTTTAGAACTCACGACAAAGTTCAGCCAGGCCGCGTTTGGACGTGCGCCCGGCGCGGTAATGATTTCCACCGTCTGGCCGCTGGAGAGCGGCTGAGACAGCGGGTAAGGCTGTCTGTCGACGCGCGCGCCCACGCAGGCATGGCCGATATCGGTATGCACGGCGTAAGCGAAGTCGACCGGTGTTGCGCCCGCAGGCAGTTCGACAATGCGGCCTTCTGGGGTGAAAACGTAAATCTCATCCGGGAAGAGATCGGATTTCACGCTCTCGATAAATTCAAACGAGCTACCCGCACTCTGCTGAAGTTCCAGCAGGCTCTGCATCCAGCGCTGGGCGCGGATTTGTGCGGTCGTGCTGCTTTCGCCACCGTGCTCTTTATAGGCCCAGTGCGCGGCCACACCCATCTCTGCCATCTGGTCCATGTCTTCGGTACGAATTTGCACCTCAACAGGCACGCCGTGCGGCCCGATCATCGAGGTGTGCAAAGATTGATAGCCGTTCGCTTTTGGAATGGCGATGTAATCTTTCATCCGTCCTGGACGCGGTTTATAGAGGCTGTGCATCTGCCCCAGCACGCGATAACAGGTATCTGAATCGTGGACAATCACGCGGAAGGCGTAGATATCCATGATCGAGTGAAAACGTTGCTCTTTGAGCACCATTTTGCAGTAGATGGAGTACAGGTGTTTTTCGCGACCGCTGACGCGGCACGGGATCCCCGCTTCCTGCAAACGCCCTTCGATTTCAGAGAGGATCTTTTGAATCATCTCTTTACGGTTGCCGCGTGCGGCTTTCACCACCTCTTTAATCACGCGATAGCGGTTCGGGTACAACGCTTCAAAACCCAGCTCTTCCAGCTCGGTTTTAATGTGGTGAATACCTAAACGGTGCGCCAGCGGACTGTAGATTTCGAGGGTTTCACGGGCAATGCGGCGACGTTTATCCGGGCGAAGTGAGCCCAGCGTGCGCATGTTGTGGGTGCGGTCAGCGAGTTTGATGAGAATGACGCGGATATCCTGCACCATCGCCATAATCATCTTGCGGAAGTTTTCGGCTTGCGCCTCTTTCTTGTCGCGGAAATTCAGCTTATCAAGCTTAGAGACCCCTTCCACCAGTTCGGCAACGCTTTTGCCAAACAGCTGTTCCATGTCCTGGTAAGTGGCAGGGGTATCTTCAATCACGTCGTGCAGCAGCGCGGCCATCAGCGTTTCGTAGTCGAGTTTCATCTCGGCCAGAATACAGGCCACCGCTACCGGGTGCGTGATGTAGGGTTCACCGCTTGAACGTGTCTGGCCCTCGTGAGCGTCACGTGCAACGAGATACGCCTGCTGAAGACGCTTAATCTGGTCTTCAGGCAGGTAGGTTTGAATCAGTTGATTCAGGCTTTCAAACAGATACAAGGGCGACCCGCAGGTTTAATTAACGACGACCTTCAGCAATAGCGGTTACGGCCTGCAGTTCTGCGGCTTCCTGCTCTTGCTGCTCCTGGCGCTCACGCACGTCGAGGATCTGGTTGTTGATCAGACCTTCTTCGATTTCGCGAAGTGCAATAACGGTGGTTTTATCGTTTTCTTCCGGTACCAGCGGATCTTTACCGCCTACCTGCATCTGACGAGCGCGACGCGCGGCGACCAGCACCAGGTCAAAACGGTTACCAATTTTCTCTACAGCGTCCTGAACAGTTACGCGTGCCATACTTAAAATGCTCCACAGGTGAAGAAATGACTGGGCATGATACTGAAAGTGGGTTCAGTCTGCCAACAGTTTGGTGATTAATGCGTCATGTCGCTGCTTCTGGCGGCTCATACGCAGACGTTCTGCACGAAGAATGGTTTTGAGATCGCTCAGCGCGGCATCAAAATCATCATTCACAATAAGGTAATCATATTCCGCGTAATGGCTCATTTCTGCAACAGCCTGTTCCATACGCTTTGCGATGACTTCTTCGCTGTCCTGACCGCGGCCACGCAGGCGGCGATCCAGCTCATCTTTCGATGGCGGTAAAATAAAGATACTGCGCGAGTCAGGCATTTTCTTGCGAATTTGCTGTGCACCCTGCCAGTCGATATCCAGGAACACATTCACGCCCGTGGCCAGAACCTGCTCAATGGTTTCACGCGAGGTACCGTAGTAATTACCGAATACTTCCGCGTGTTCAAGAAACGCGTCTCTGCCGATCATCGCTCTGAACTCGTCGTGATCCACAAAGAAATAGTGTTCACCGTGCACTTCACCCGGACGCGGCGCTCGCGTGGTGTGAGAAACAGAAACCTGTGTGTCGTACAACGGTTGGGTTTTTAACAGTGCCTGAATAAGGCTGGATTTACCCGCGCCACTAGGGGCAGAAACAATATAAAGCGTGCCTTGAGCCATGAGAGTCTTTTGTATGTGTTAACGAAGAAGTCCTACATACGGGCTTATTATACACGTCACTGCCGTGTGACGTAGCCTTTGTCACACTTTTTCCCCTGGATTATTGAATTTTGCGTGCCGTTTTCAGGTTTTATCCGTGGTTTTCAGCAACCCCCAGGAAATACCGGATAGCGTCTCGCAGTGTGAACCGTTGCCGTTAGCGTTGTTTCAGACATCGATGTATACCTCCTGCAACGCAAAGGAGGGGTAGCGATGTGGCGATGGATAAGCGGGTTAATGCTGTTGTGGTGTGGCTATGGCGCGGCGGTATGCCCGGTCTGGTCGCAGGCAAAAGCAGAGAAAGAGATGGCGTCATTAAGCGCGCAAATCAAACGCTGGGATGACGCTTACTGGAAGCAAGGCGTGAGCGAAGTTAACGACGAGGTGTACGATCAGCTTAACGGGCGGTTAACGCAGTGGCAGCGCTGTTTTGGCACTGAACTCTCAGGAGAGAAACTTCCTCCGCTGACCGGGAGCGTCAAACATCCTGTTGCCCATACGGGCGTACATAAGGTGGCCAGCAAAGAGGAGCTGAAACAATGGATGCGTGCGCGGCAACATCTGTGGATGCAGCCCAAAGTTGACGGTGTGGCGGTAACGCTGGTCTACCGTGACGGAAAGTTAATCCAGGCCATCAGTCGCGGTGATGGCCTGAAAGGGGAGGACTGGACCGGGAAGGTACGTTTAATCCCGTCTGTTCCGCAAAAGCTCACCGGCAAGCTGGCGAACAGCGTTTTACAGGGCGAGCTTTTTTGGCTAAGCGACAGTCACATTCAGCGGCAGATGGGTGGGATGAACGCTCGCGCAAAGGTGGCGGGTGCGATGATGCGCCAAAAGGATAACGCGCTATTGAATAAGCTCGGCGTATTCATCTGGGCCTGGCCGGATGGGCCGAAAAATATGCAGACATCTTTAGCTGAACTGTCTCAGGCCGGTTTTACGCTGTCGGCACGGTATACGCTACCCGCCGAATCTGTTGACGCCGTCGAGAAACAACGCGTGGCCTGGCACGTAGCTGCATTACCCTTTGCCACGGATGGCATTGTGGTGCGGTCGGAGGATGCGCCTGCGGGGGAAGGCTGGTTGCCGGGCGAAGGCAACTGGGTGGTTGCGTGGAAATATATGCCAGCAGCCCAGGTGACCGAGGTGAGTGATATTCATTTTTCCGTGGGGCGAACGGGCAAAATGTCCGTTGTAGCCGCGCTGGAACCCGTGCAACTGGATGATAAACAGGTGCAGCGGGTGAGTCTGGGCTCAGTTGAGCGCTGGCAGCGGCTGGATATTGCCCCGGGGGATCAGATCCAGGTCAGCCTGGCCGGGCAGGGTATTCCCCGGTTTGATAAGGTGGTCTGGCGCGGGACAGACAGACATAAACCTGAGCCTCCCGCCTCGCGTTATCATGCGCTTAGCTGTTTCTATGCTTCGCCGGAGTGTATGGAGCAGTTCTTTGCCCGACTGGCGTGGCTCAGCTCAAAGCAGGTATTTGATATTGAAGGATTAGGCGAGTCAGGCTGGCGGACCCTCTGGCAGGCGCATCATTTTGAACATCTCTTTTCGTGGCTGTTATTAACGCAGGCGCAAATGCAGGCTACGCCTGGATTTTCCTCCGCGCGCGGGCTGGCGCTCTGGCATCGATTTAATCTGGTGCGCGAGAAGCCTTTTATCCGCTGGCTCATGGCACTGGGTGTTCCGCTGACGCAGGCTTCGCTGAAGGCGATGGGGGACGTAACGTGGCAAACGTTGAGCGGACGTAGCGCAAAGGACTGGCAGAGCCTGCCGGGAACGGGAGAGAAGAAGGCGCGACAAATTGTTGCATTCATCCATGACCCTGGCGTTGCCGGCCTGGCTTCCTGGCTAGGCAAGCAGGGTCTACCCGGATTTTAGAGCGAGCTTGCTTTAGCTTTGCGCCAGGGGGTATGTCTGTCTGGTGAACTGAAGGTTTCGCGAAGCTGATCGTAGTCATAGATGTGGCGGCCGCCATCAATTACCGGGATCAGTGTAGGAGCCTGATAGCACGGTGCAAGCACCGAGCTGCATTGATCAACACCCGTTGTGATTCCAAGCCACGTTAACATCAACTCATAATTGCTTGCTGTGGGCCACGCTTCATGTACCCACCCTACCGCTCTTTTTTGGGCATTCAGGGCTTGCTGGCTATACCAGATAAACTGGGGGACCTGGTAAGCCTCTTTGCTTGGGTTGCGTGAGCCATGCATATAGATGGAATTCAATTGCGGGTTTTTTTCCAGCCCATGGTCTGAAAAATAGAGCAGAGAGGATGCGCTGCCCTGCAGACGTTTAGCCACTTCGCCAATGAAGTAGTCGGTAAACAGAATCGCGTTATTGTAGCAATCTTCATATTTGTTGCCGGTATGCAGAATATTCGCTGATGCCGGATACCGATCGCAGGCCATCTCATGGCTGCCGTTGATATGCAGGAAAATTAACTTCTTGCCGGGGGCTTTAAGCGCCTCATCCAGTGCCGGTAAAAGCTCGGTGTCATAACGGGTATCAATCCACTGGGCTTTATGGCTGATAGAGGCAATGGCCACAATGTAGTTATTGCTCTTGCCTGTGTTACCCTGGGCGCTAATCCACTCGGTGTGATAGCCCGTTTTTTTAGCGACGCTAACGATATTGTCAGCAAGCTTATCGGTGGTGAAGTGGTCTGGATCAGCTTTGCTTAAAATCATCGGCACGGAAAGCACGGTGGCTGACGCGGGGGCAATAGCATTGCTAAAGATGAGGGCGTCCTTCGCCAGCCTGGATTCCACAGGCGTGGTATCCTGGTGAAAACCGTAGAGCTTCATATTGCTGCGACGTGCGGATTCACCCACGATAACAACATAGTTTTCGATGCCCGTATCATGATATTGCAATGCAGGATAATTGACGCTGTGCTGGCTAATTTTCTCGGCCAGCGCGTTATCGCGATGGGCAATAATGAACTCTGCACCGGTGTAAAAAGGCGTATTGGTTAAAATCCGCGAGCTGAGCGGATAATAAACTTCAAGATCGTGGCGTTTTTTTAGCCAGTTCGCCGTTGAATACCAGCCCAAATAAACGGCAAGCAGAACGAAGCCGACAGTTCTTACACGGGAAGAAACATGCTCGCTCGTCGATTTGATTGCGTACCAGGTGACAACAAAGTAAGCAACCGCGGCTGGTAAACAGTGCAGGTATAAACCTGACATGCTTTTCGCTTCGGCTACGTGAGTGCCGAGAATACTCATCGCAAATACGGTGTTAAATTCGCTCTGGTAGACACTCCATGTGCTGTAAGCAACCGCAAAATTTAACGTAAGCAGGGCGGTTAAAACAAATGCGACGATCTTACCGGGAAGCGTGCGATAGATCGCTGCGGCGCAGACCAGTAAGAGCGCATTACAAATCGCAATGCGCACTGCGAATCGCGCAGGTTGTGTTAAAAATACTGGCCATAACTGAATCAGCACGGAAACGAGCAGCAAAATTAAAAAATGGCTGCTGAGTTTTTTATTAATAATCAGTGCTGACGTTTTGGCAAAGGACATTGTTTTAACGCAAGTTTATGGGGACAAAGTGGCGACATTTTATCGCGTTTGGCCCGGTTATATGGGATAACAAAAGGTGCTTTTTACTACTTTGTTGTGGTTTTGTTGAGAATTCAATGGGTGTCCTGCGTGTAATGAAAAACGGGCAATCCCAGTTTTAAGCGCAGCGCCAGCAAGCGAGCCGTAAAACCAAATAATAACGTGGCAATGACCACAACATCATGGCTCGAAACATAATGTTGTAAAGCAATATACAGAACGGCAGAGGCAAAGGATATTCCAGCGTAAAGCTCTTTCTGGAAAACCAGTGGAATGCGCTTACAGAACATATCGCGCAGTACGCCGCCAAATACACCTGTTACGACCGCGGCGATAGTGGCTATGACCGGGCTTTCGCCCATATCCAGCGCGATTTGCGCCCCGATAATGGAGAAAACCACCAGACCTAAAGCGTCAAGGACTAAAAAAAGACGACGAAGGTGGGGCATAACGGGCGCCACGATGGTGGTCAACACGGCGGCAATCGCGACAATAACAATGTATTCAGGGTTTTTTACCCAGCCGAGCGGATAATGTCCCAGCAGGATATCTCGTACCGAACCGCCGCCCAGCGCGGTCGCTGTAGCAATAATGATCACGCCGAAGGTGTCCATACGGCGACGTCCGGCGGCAAGTGCGCCGGTCATGGCTTCTGCGGTGATGCCAATGAGATAAAGAATGTGAAGCAGCATATACCCTCCGGTGTGAATGCGGGGAGGTTAGCGATTTGTGCGCAAGATCACGATTGAGTTTTTCTAAGGCGACAGGGTTTGCCCTATATATTTTTATCAAGTTAAGTTGAATGAGCTTGATGAGCGGCGGTAAAACGCAAAATCAGGTGTTGGGATGGATTAGAAATAATAATGGGTGGCACCGTCGACACCACCCGGAAAGGCATTACTCAATATTCTGGATCTGCTCGCGCATTTGCTCAATCAGCACTTTCAACTCAATCGCGGAGTTGGTGACTTCTGCATTGATAGACTTAGACGCCAGGGTGTTCGACTCACGGTTGAACTCCTGCATCATAAAGTCCAGACGGCGGCCCACCGCTTCCTTCTTCTTCAGAATGTTGTAGGTCTCTTTAACGTGCGCTTCCAGACGGTCCAGCTCTTCAGCGACATCGATACGTTGCGCCATCAGCACCAGCTCTTGTTCCAGACGGGTGTTTTCCAGCTGAACTTCTGCTTCTTCCAGTTTGGCGACAAGGCGCTCGCGCTGCCACTGCAGCACTTCCGGCATATGGGTGCGAACCTTAGCCACTTCAGCGCTGACGCCTTCAAGGCGCTGCTCAATCATCGCTTTCAGCGCCTGACCTTCGGTTTCGCGGGCAACGATAAAGTCATCCAGCGTGCCGTCGAGAGCGGCCAGAATTTCAGCGGCAATGGCGTCCAGATCCTGCTCACCGGCGGCCATGACGCCAGGCCAGCGCAGAATATCAACCGGGTTGATTTCGCCTTCATCGCTCTGCATTTTGACCCAGTTCGCCGCATTGACGAGCTGTTTCGCCAGTTTTTCGTTAAGGATCAGCTCGCCCTGTGCGCTGGCATCAGGCTCAAAGCGCAGGTTGCATTCCACTTTACCGCGCGTCAGGCGCGTACGGATACGCTCGCGTACAACAGGCTCAAGGCTGCGGAACTGCTCCGGCATACGGAAATACGTTTCCAGGTAACGCTGGTTTACCGAGCGCATTTCCCATGTGGCGCTACCCCAGCTACCCTTGATTTCACGCCGGGCGTAGGCGGTCATACTGCGGATCATAGACATTCCCGTTTTTAAAGGAGAGATGGGGGGATTATAGCTTTCGGGGGCTTCTCAGGATAGGAATAAGCGTCCTTTATCCGTATAATGCGCAGCCACATTCGTTTCAAGCCGGAGAATCCATCATGCGTCCATCAGGTCGTAGCGCCAATCAGGTGCGTCCCGTCACCCTGACCCGTAACTATACAAAACACGCTGAAGGCTCCGTGCTGGTTGAGTTTGGTGACACTAAAGTGCTGTGCACCGCCTCCATCGAAGAAGGCGTTCCGCGCTTCCTGAAAGGTCAGGGCCAGGGCTGGATCACCGCCGAGTACGGCATGCTGCCGCGTGCGACCCATACCCGTAATGCCCGTGAAGCGGCGAAGGGTAAGCAGGGCGGTCGTACTATGGAAATTCAGCGTCTGATCGCGCGTGCGCTGCGCGCCGCCGTTGACCTGAAAACCCTCGGCGAATTCACGATTACTCTGGACTGCGACGTGATTCAGGCCGATGGTGGTACGCGTACGGCCTCTATTACCGGCGCCTGTGTCGCGCTGGCGGATGCCCTGAACAAGCTGGTTGCAGCCGGTAAGCTGAAAACCAACCCAATGAAAGGCATGGTTGCGGCGGTCTCCGTAGGCATCGTTAACGGTGAAGCGCTTTGCGATCTGGAATACGTTGAAGATTCCGCGGCAGAGACAGACATGAACGTGGTGATGACCGAAGATGGTCGCATCATTGAGGTGCAGGGCACGGCAGAAGGCGAGCCGTTCACTCACGAAGAACTTCTCTCCCTGCTGGCGTTGGCCCGAGGGGGAATCGAATCCATTGTCACGACGCAGAAAGCGGCGTTAGAAAATTGATTTTAAAGGCGACCAATGAGTCGCCTTTTTTTTGCCTGTAAGACAGAAAACCAAAGGAGCAAATCCATGAAATCGTATCAGCGCCAGTTTATTGAGTTTGCGCTTAACAAGCAGGTACTTAAGTTTGGCGAATTTACGCTGAAATCCGGGCGTAAGAGTCCCTATTTCTTCAACGCCGGGCTGTTTAATACCGGGCGCGATCTGGCATTGTTAGGCCGTTTCTATGCCGAAGCGCTGGTAGATTCCGGGATTGATTTTGACCTGCTGTTTGGCCCGGCCTATAAAGGCATTCCGATTGCGACTACCACCGCGGTGGCGCTGGCGGAACACCATGACCGCGACGTGCCGTACTGCTTTAACCGCAAAGAGGCTAAAACCCACGGTGAAGGCGGGAATCTGGTCGGCAGCGCGCTGCAGGGCCGCGTCATGCTGGTGGACGACGTGATCACCGCAGGCACGGCGATCCGCGAATCAATGGAGATTATCCAGGCCAACGGTGCAACGCTGGCTGGCGTGTTGATTTCGCTGGATCGTCAGGAGCGTGGTCGTGGAGAAATCTCCGCCATTCAGGAAGTGGAGCGCGACTACAACTGCAAAGTGACGTCGATTATCACCCTGAAAGAGCTGATTGTGTATCTGGAAGAGAAGCCTGAGATGGCGGACCATCTGGCAGCGGTAAAAGCGTATCGCGAAGCGTTTGGGGTTTAATTGCATTGCCCGGTGGCGCTACGCTTACCGGGCCTACCCGTTCGCAGGCCGGATAAGGCGAAGCCGCCATCCGGCGATGGCGTTACTGTAATTGTGCTGCGACTAACGGCCAGCGGGCGTCAAAATCGTCCGTTGGGCGGTATTTGAACTCGCTACGCACAAAGCGGGAGAGCATCCCTTCACAAAACGCCAGAATCTGGCTCGCCAGCAGCGTTTCATCAATGCTGTATCCTTCACCTTCACGCATTTTCTTCTCGCGCAGCACCTGGCGCAGCTGCGCTTCAATGCGTTCGAAAAGTTGGTTAATGCGGCCCTGCAGTCTGTCTTGTTCAAACATCAGCGCGTGGCCGGTCAGGATACGGGTTAAGCCCGGATTGCGTTCACCAAAGCCCAGGATTAACAGCACAATCAGACGCAGACGCGCGGTGGTGTCTTTTTCGTCTTTCAGAATCAGGTTGATGCGTGTGATCAGGCTGTCTTCAATAAACTCGATCAGGCTGTCGAACATCCGGGTCTTGCTCGGAAAATGACGGTACAGCGCCGCCTCAGACACGCCTACGGAGGCGGCCAGTTTAGCGGTGGTGATGCGTTGACTGCCATCGCTGGATTCAAGCATCAGAGCCAGAGATTGAAGTATTTCTTCGCGACGATTCCTTTTCGCGGTTTGTTTTTCTGCCATGTTACAAAATACCCCTGAAAATAAGCACTTGCCAGGCTGGCATCCACACAGCGACCGCAAACGGACGTTTGCGGTTTGTTATTGCATTATGACGCTGTGGGATACGTGTCTGTCGGGCAGTTATTTGCGCCCGGAATGGCCGAAGCCGCCTTCGCCACGGTCGGTGGCATCAAAGTCTGCCACCAGGTTAAATTCTGCCTGTACCACCGGTACAAAGACCATCTGTGCGATACGCTCGCCCGGTTCAATGGTGAAGCTGTCCTGACCACGGTTCCAGACGGAGACCATCAGCTGACCCTGGTAGTCGGAGTCGATCAGGCCCACCAGGTTACCCAGCACAACGCCGTGCTTATGGCCCAGGCCAGAACGCGGCAAGATCACCGCCGCCAGCGACGGGTCAGCGATGTGAATCGCCAGGCCAGTCGGAACCAGGGTCGTGGCACCCGGAGCCAGTTCTACGGCGTCATCGAGACAGGCGCGCAGGTCAAGACCGGCCGAGCCGGAGGTGGCATAGGTTGGCAGCGGAAATTGCTCGCCAACACGCGGGTCCAGAATCTTAACGTCGATTTTTTTCATCATAACGGGTAACGATCTCGTCGAGTAAATGTTGGCCCAGGAGTTCCTTGCGCTCAAGCGGTAAGACTTTATCTCCATCCTGCCAGAAAAGGTGCAGTGCGTTGCTGTCGCTGTTAAATCCTTGTGTGGCCAGCGATACGTCGTTCGCGCAAATTAAATCGAGGTTTTTGCGGGTACGTTTTTGCCGGGCATATTCTTCCACATTATTCGTTTCTGCGGCAAACCCAACAACGTATGGACGGTGGCTTTTTAGTGCGGCGACACCGGCAACAATGTCCGGATTTTTCACCATTTTTAGTGTTAATTCATCGCCTTGCTTTTTAATTTTAGCCTCGGCGATCGTCTCGGCGCGATAGTCTGCAACGGCCGCACAGCCGATAAAAATCTGCTGGTTTTGAGCATGTGCCTGCACGGCGGCTTCCATCTCCAGCGCGGTGGTAACGTCAATTCGCTTCACAAACGCAGGGGTAGGCAGAGAGACCGGGCCGCTCACCAGCGTGACGTTCGCGCCACGCTTCGCAGCGGCGGCGGCAATCGCAAAGCCCATTTTGCCGGAGCTATGGTTGGTGATGTAGCGCACCGGATCCAGCGGCTCGCGCGTGGGACCCGCGGTAATCATGATGTTGAGATGTTGCAGATCGTTGACAGGCGAGAAGTGGGCTGCGGCCATATCAACAATCGTTAGCGGATCGAGCATGCGGCCCGGGCCAACATCGCCGCAGGCCTGGCTGCCGTTGTCCGGACCCCAGATAAGCAGGCCGCGTGAGGCCAGCGTCTCAAGATTGTGCTGAGTGGCGGCATTACGGTACATCTGCTGGTTCATGGCCGGAACGACGGCAACAGGGGCAGGCGTAGCCAGACAAATGGTGGAAACCAGATCGTTTGCCATACCGGCCGCCACCCGAGCGATTAAATCCGCGGTGGCGGGGGCGAGGATAACCAGGTCTGCCCATTTCCCAAGCTCAATATGGCCCATCGCGGCTTCGGCAGCCGGATCGAGCAGGCTGTCAGATACCGGGTATCCTGAAACGGCCTGCAGGCTCAGAGGAGTGATAAAGGCTTTACCGCCTTCGGTTATCGCGACCCGCACATCTGCCCCGCGCTCGCGCAGACGACGCACCAGCTCCGGCGCTTTGTAGGCAGCAATACCGCCGCTCACGCCAAGAACGATTTTTTTACCGGCCAGGCTCATCATGATTCTTTCCTGTTGGGTTTCACCAGAGAGCGGGCATTTTATCACAATCCCCAAAACGGGGTGATTTTGTCCTTCGACCACTTTGCGAGGCGCTACGCAAGAACGCAACGTGGCCGTCGAGCGCCGGATGGGCCTGTGGCAGCATGCGGTTAAAAAGGGAGAAAGAGCATGGAAGAAGAGGATGAGCAGCTGCTGCCGCGTGAAAAACTGCTGCGCTACGACGTCACCCTGTTAAAAGATGATGAACTGCTGGCGCTCTTTTTACGTACCGGAACGCCCGGCAAAACGGTATTTACGCTGGCAAAAGAGCTGATAGCACGTTTCGGTTCGCTGTACGGTTTACTGACCGCCGAGCTGGCGCAGTTTAAGCATGTTGAGGGGATCGGCGTGGCGAAATATGCCCAGTTGAGGGCCATTGCCGAACTTGCCCGCCGTTTTTACAATGTCCGCATGGAGAAGGACGATCCGATCCTGACGCCAGCGATGACGCGTGAATATCTGCAAAGCCAGTTAACCGATATCGAGCGCGAGATCTTTATGGTGATCTTTGTCGATAACCGAAACCGGGTACTGAAACATAGCTGCCTCTTTGCCGGCACGTTAAGCCACGTTGAGGTGCATCCGCGTGAAATTGTGCGGGAAGCGATAAAAGTGAATGCAGCGGGCGTGATCCTCGCGCATAATCACCCCTCTGGCTGTGCAGAACCGAGCAGAGCGGACAAAGAAATCACCGAGCGCATTATCAAATGCTGTCAATTCATGGACATTCGTGTGCTGGACCATCTGATAATTGGCCGCGGAGAGTACATTTCTTTTGCAGAACATGGCTGGATTTAGGCTATTTCTCGCGATCCATCGGGATCTTTGTCTGTTCGGGACTTGAGCACACCGCCGAGTCAGCGTATACTACGCCACCTTTGAGAATCTCGGGTTTGGCATTTGGGCCTGGCAATCGAGAGTTCACTTAGAACTATGCGATGACCGGGCTGTAAAGCCTGACGAGGCGCCGATACCCCATACGAAGCTCGAGCTAATTTGATTTTTGGAGAATAGACATGTCCCGAGTCTGCCAAGTTACTGGCAAGCGTCCGGTGACCGGTAACAACCGTTCCCACGCACTGAACGCGACTAAACGCCGTTTCCTGCCGAACCTGCACTCTCACCGTTTCTGGGTTGAGAGCGAGAAGCGTTTTGTCACCCTGCGCGTATCTGCTAAAGGTATGCGTGTAATCGATAAGAAAGGCATCGATACAGTTCTGTCCGAACTGCGTGCCCGTGGCGAAAAGTACTAAGTACTTAAAGAGGAAATAAATCATGGCTAAAGGTATTCGCGAGAAAATCAAGCTGGTTTCTTCTGCTGGTACAGGTCACTTCTACACCACCACGAAGAACAAACGTACTAAGCCGGAAAAACTGGAACTGAAAAAATTCGATCCAGTTGTACGCCAGCACGTACTGTACAAAGAAGCTAAAATCAAATAATTTTAGTCTCCTTGTATCGAAAAACCCCGCAACTGCGGGGTTTTTTGCATTCTGTATCTCAACGGAGGAACCATGCCTGAATTACCTGAGGTAGAAACCAGCCGTCGCGGCATTGAGCCCCATCTGGTCGGCGCGACGATTCTTCACGCGGTTGTCCGTAACGGGCGTCTGCGCTGGCCGGTGTCCGATGAGATCCACGCCCTGAGCGATCAACCCGTCCTTAGCGTGCAGCGTCGCGCGAAATACCTGCTGCTGGAACTGCCTGACGGCTGGATCATTATCCACCTGGGGATGTCCGGGAGCCTGCGCGTTCTTACCGAAGAACTGCCGGCGGAAAAGCACGACCACGTCGATCTGGTGATGAGTAACGGCAAAGTGCTCCGTTATACCGACCCACGGCGCTTTGGCGCGTGGCTGTGGACGAAAGAGCTGGAAGGGCATAACGTGCTCGCGCATCTGGGCCCGGAGCCGCTCTCAGACGCGTTTAACGCGGAATACCTGAAAGCGAAGTGCGCGAAGAAGAAAAGCCCGATTAAGCCGTGGCTGATGGACAATAAGCTGGTGGTCGGCGTGGGGAATATCTATGCCAGCGAATCGCTGTTTGCCGCCGGGATCCATCCCGATCGGCTGGCCTCTTCGCTGTCGGCGCAGGAGTGTGAGCTGCTGGTCCGCGTGATTAAAGCCGTATTGCTGCGCTCGATTGAACAGGGGGGAACAACGCTGAAAGACTTCCTGCAAAGTGACGGCAAGCCGGGCTATTTTGCCCAGGAGCTGCAGGTGTATGGCCGTAAAGGCGAACCGTGCAGAGTCTGCGGTACGCCCATTATTGCCACGAAGCACGCCCAGCGCGCCACGTTCTACTGCCGTCAGTGCCAGAAATAGGGCTACTTTAGCTTTTCCATCAACGCCTGGTGGACGTTAACCGGCAGGAAATGGGTAACGTCCCCGTGATGACGCGCCACCTCTTTTACCAGCGTGGACGAGATAAACGACCACTCTTTAGAAGGCATCAGGAATACGCTCTCCAGCTCCGGCATCAGGTGGCGGTTCATGTGCGCCAGCTGCATCTCATACTCAAAGTCTGCCACCGCGCGTAAGCCGCGGATCAGAATGTTCGCCTGCTGGGCGCGGGCGAAGTTAGCCATCAGGTCACTAAACCCGACCACCTCAACATTCGGCAGGTGCGAAATGGCATCGGTGGCAAGCTGCACGCGCTCGTGGAGGTCAAACATCGGCTTTTTGCTGGGGCTCGCGGCAATGGCCAGGATCACCTTGTCAAACATGCACGCCGCACGGGTGATGATATCAAGATGACCGTTGGTGATCGGATCGAAGGTACCCGGATAAATCGCTTTTGTGCTCATGGCTCACGTTTTCTCTGAGTAGCCGCGGCAGAGCGCCCACAGCTCGGTGTATTTGTTGAAAGTATACTGGGCATTCACTACCGCGAGTAACCAGCCCTGCTTACCGTCCAGAACGCCACCACGCAGCAGGAGCGTTTTCAGGAACGCGCCCAGCGTGTGGGTGAAGATACCGGTCAGTGAGGCCTTCTTGCCGCGCTGGTGACGCTCCTGCGCCCAAGCCGTGGCATAGTTGAGCTGTTTACGCTGGAAGCTCGCGAAATCACGGCAGGTCAGGTGCAGCAAATCGCCCGTCAGGGGGATGACCTGGGCGTTGTCGCAGCTCAGGGATTCATGCACCAGATTGTCGTTGTACTGATAGCGCTCGCGCTCGTAAAGGCGCGTCACGCGGTCTGGATACCAGCCGCTGTGGCGCATAAATCGGCCAAGGAAATAGTTACGACGGGCAATGCTGTATACAGCACCAGGCTGAGGCGAGGAAAGCACCGCCTGAATGGCCTGTTGAAGTTCTGGCGTAATACGTTCGTCAGTATCGAGCATCAGGACATAATCACCGGTGGCAAACCCCTGCGCGCGCTGGCGCTGGATGCCATAGCCTTGCCAGTCAGCGTCGGTAAACACCTTTGCACCCGCTGCCTGGGCAACGTCCACCGTGCTGTCCGTACTTCCGGAGTCAAGAATGACTATCTCGTCAGCCCAGGCAACTGATGCCAGGCAGTCCGGAAGCAGGTCGGCGGCGTTTTTGGCGATCATCACGACCGACAGACGCGTTGACATCAGTGGCTCCGCTGGGGCAGGTAAGGTTGCAGAAGTTGCAGCAGACGGGTCAGGGCGCCCTGGTTCTGATGCAGCACTTCAACGGCATGACGCCCGTACCACAGGCGATAATCTTCATCAGTCAGAAGGGTCGATACCTCTTTGACTACCGAATCCGCATCGGTCACGGTAATTAAACCATCGGCCTGCTGTAATTTCGCGCAGATATCTTTGAAGTTAAACGTATGTGGCCCCATCAGCACCGGAATCGCGTGGGCGGCCGGCTCGAGCGGGTTATGACCGCCGCGCTCCACCAGGCTGCCGCCGACAAACGCGAGGTCAGCAATGCCGTACAGCAGCATCAGCTCGCCCATCGTATCGCCAATCACCACCTGGGTGCTGCCAGACGGGATCTCCCCGCTGCTGCGCAGCGTGAAGCTGAAACCGCCTTTCTGCACCATTTCACGGGCATCTTTAAAACGTTCCGGATGGCGGGGCACGAGGATCAGCAGTAAATCAGGGAAGCTTTCCAGCAGCTTACGGTGCGCCTGCAGGATAATCTCTTCTTCACCGTCATGGGTACTGGTCGCAATCCAGACCTGACGACGCGGGGCCCACTGGCGACGCAGCGTGATTGCGCGGGCGGCGAGTTCCGGGGTAACCGAAATATCAAATTTCAGGCTGCCCGTCACTGCAAGCTGGTTGCGTTTGAGGCCCAGAGAGACAAAGCGTGCCGCATCTTCTTCATTCTGCGCGGCGATCAGCGTGATTTTGCTCAGCAGGCGGCGCATAAATTTACCCAGCTTGCCGTAACCTTTCGCCGAGCGCTCTGACAGGCGCGCGTTGGCAATCACCAGCGGAATTTTACGGGCATGCAGGGCGGAAATCATGTTCGGCCACAGTTCGGTTTCCATCACAATCACCAGCTTCGGGCGAACGGTATTCAGGAAACGATTCATGGCGCAGGGCAGGTCGTAAGGGAGATAGACGTGATGGACGTCTTTGCCAAAAGCGGATAACGCGCGCTCCGAGCCGGTTGGCGTCATCGTCGTGACGGTAATCGGCAGTGACGGGTAGCGGTGACGCAGGGCGCGAACCAGAGGGATTGCCGCCAGCGTTTCACCGACAGAAACGGAATGCAGCAAAATACCGTCCGGCGCGACTTTATTGCGGCAGAAGCCATAGCGTTCAGCCCAGCGTTTACGATACGCAGGCGCTTTACGGCTACGAAGCAACAGTCTCAGCCACACCAGTGGCTGAATGATGTAGAGCAGAGCGGTATACAACAATTCCAAGCGATTATCCGTTTTTTTAGTTTCGGCGGGCAAATTCTAAGCATTTGAGCCGTCTAAAGCTATCTCTTTGGTGTTTTAAGACACCCATTTGGCTGCGTTACGCTCATTCGCCTGAAAAAAAACGGGCAATTTCTTGCCCGTTTCTTGTCTCACCGTTTAGCGCTCCGCTTCGGGGAGGGCGTTCAGATGGTAGGTTACGCGCTCCGAAAGCCCGCGAATGTCACCGCCAGTGATAAAGAAGCTGTCATCTTTTTGATTTGGATTACTGACGTCGTAGCCCAGCATCTTGTTGATGAGCGTTGCCACCTGATAATGGTTGAGCGGCATCTGCGGGCTGATCTCCTTCATGGCGTAAGCTGGATCGTTGCTGAAGTAGAGGAACGGTACTTGAGCAATTGGCATTTCTACAACCGAGTGGCCAAACAGACCGTTATCGCCCACGCGTTCCCCGTGATCGGAGGTGATAAACACCAGCACCGGCAGTTTGGATTTTGCCAGCGCGGTGCGAATCGCGGACGCGAGTTCTTTGTCATACAGGCGGACTGCATCGTCATACTCATTTTTCTTCTGCGCCACATCATCACTCAGACGTGGCGTAGAGAACTTCGCGAAGCCCTGCGGGATATTACGCTCATACGGGATATGTGGAGCACGGCTGTTGAGCACCATCAGGAACGGTTTGTTCCAGTCCAGCGTTGCTTTCTCAACGGATGGCGTCAGAACAACGTCCGCGCCGACATCCGGTGCCGGGCGGATCTGGGTATCTTCCCACAGATCAATATCATGGATACCAATCCAGTTGCTCAGCCCTTCCAGTCCCTGGGCGGAGATAAAGGCGGTCTGATAACCCTGTTTCTTCGCGTTGGCGAAGATATTGGTGGATTTCGATTTATAGGCCCCGTAGTTATCCGGCTCGCGCAGATTATTCACCAGCATCGGGATGGCCACGCGGGTGGATACGGCGTTGGAGACAATCAGACGGCCTGTACCTTGATACTGCTGGAGCAGCGCTTTCAGCTCGGGCGTGGTATCGCGTTCGTAGCCCAGGGCGCTGACGTGGTGCGGGTTAAGGCTTTCACCTATCGCCAGAATAATCGAATATTTGCCCGCACGCGTATCCTTCACAGGTTTGACCTGGTAGGGATCGTAATGGGTCAGATTCTGGTTTTCTCCTGACATCGCTTCCGGGATCAGGCGTATGGCGCTGAAGCTCATCGCAGACAGGCCGTTACGCAGCAGGGAGTGCCGCAGGTCCGGGTTGAACTTGTACATCTGCCCGTCGACCGCTTTGTAGAACTGGCCGACAAACATCACGACGATGGCAAGCAGGCAAGGAAGCGCAATCCATTTGTGCCAAAGCGGCGCCAGACGACGCGCAAAGACCAGCGCAAACACGACCGCCACAATCATAATGCCAAAGTAAATGCCCAGTGAACCCAGGCTGTCGGTGATCCCACTGGCAATGTCTTTCGTTTCCACGAACGCCAGCCAGACTTCACTCGGGCCATAGAACTGACCGTAGAACTGGTAGTACACCGCTTCCGATATCTGAACGATAAACGTCACGGCCAGCAGCAGGCGAGTCAGGAAGAAACGCGCACTGGCCGCGGCAAGCAGGGAGATGATCAGATACAGCGAGATATCACCGGATTTCGGCTGGTAGACATGATCTTTCAGCAGAATGATGATTTCTGAGAGCGAGAACAGCAGCAAGAATGCCAGCGTCAACCCCAGGGTGCGCAACAGATTGCTGCGTGGGGTGAACGAAGAGTGTGTCGTTGTTTTGAACATGGAAGGGCTCTATTCCGATCAGAACTTTTTAGTCAGCGGGCGAATGGCTTTACCAAAACCAAAGCGCAGTGCGCGAACTACCGTAGGACGATTGTGCAATCCTTTACGCCAGATATCCTCAAACAGGGCGTACCAGCGTGCGGCGACCGCTTCGCGGGAATAGACCTGTAGGCGTTTTTCACCCTGTTCGCGCATCTGACGATACAGTTCAGGGGAATTTTTAAGACGCATGATGGCATCGAAGGCTTCATCAGGGTTTTTGGCGATGAGGTAGTCCAGCTCGCTTTCGCGGATCGCGCGATAAGACGGCTCGTCATCGCAGACCATCACCGTTTTCCCCAGCCAGTTGTTAATGAGCTTGCTGGCAGGCTTACGCGCCAGTTTATGATCGTGTGATTTGCGGAAGCTGATGCACACGTCCACGTCCTGGTAGTTTGTCCAGTTATCGAACGAGATGCGTAGCTCGATACCTTGTTCGGCAAGGCGTTGCTTAAAGTTCCCTTCGCGGTATTGGTCCGGGAAACTGTCTACACGGCCGAAGAATGCGACGGTTTTGATTGTCTCGTCGGTGCGCTCACGCGGTTTTACGCCCGGTTGTGGCCAGTTAGGAATAAAGATACGCCCTGGGATGTTAGCAACTTCAGGGTTTTGTTCGACGACGTAATCCGCGCCGATAACCGGCGGACGATCGGCACGAGCAACAACGGTCACGCCGACCCAGGGTTTTACGCGGGAACCATAGTGATCGTTGTGCATCAGATTAATTGCATCCGGGCGGCATTCAGTGCCCCATGAACATTCAATCTGACCGTTATAGTAATAGTTAAGGCTGAGCATCGTCTGAAATGTCCAGACGCCTCTTCCCCCACAGTAAAAACGATGCGGAATATCATCCGGATTGATTTTGTGATCAATCAGTTCCTGAAAATCGGCAAAATTCGTCGCGATAAACTCTGGGCGGGAAACAACATGCAGTTTAAGCTTGCTCATAATTCCACTCATTTGACGAGTTTTTTAAGACGGAAGTAGCGACGTCCCAGACGCCACCGTTGGCGGAAGCCGCGCGCATTTTGCCAAATCAGCGTCCAGATACCGCGATCGAAAAGCTCACGGGTGATCTCGCGTTTTTTGGCCATATCGTCAATGTTGTTAATGCTATGCAGGATCCCCAGACCCTCTTTAGCGATTTGCCAGCGGCAGGCGGGTACGCGTTTCACCTGTTCCGGATAGCGTTTGTTGATGGCGTCCAGCATCTCCAGAATCTTCATGTAATGGCGCGAAGAGCGCATGCGCGTGTCGTCCGTGCCTGGCGTATGGGAAACGGAAGCGGAATGGATCAGGTAATCGTAATAGACCTCATCAATATACTGCACGCGTCTGGCGGTGAGCAGCACTTCCGTAGTCCAGGGGATGTCCTGATGGCGCAGACCATGTTCAAAGCTGAAGCCCTGCTCTTTGATAAAGGCGTGTCGATAGATATTCAGCCATGTTACGTGCAGGAACTTGCGCGATTCGAGCGCCATCTGCAGCCAGGTCGGGCCGTCCAGCACGCCGGTTGACGCAAGTTTATCTGAAGGGAAAATCTTCTTCGACGGGCGTCCGTCATCATAAATATAGGTACCGTTGCAGGTCGCGACGTCCAACTGCCCGGCGAGTGCAATCTCCAGCAGGCGCGGATACATACCCGGATAGATAACGTCATCAATATCCGGGAACGCGACGTACTCGCCCGTAGCCACGGCCAGACCGGTATTACGGGCCGCAGAGACACCCCCATTAGGCTGGTCGATGACGTTAAAATGACTGAATTCACTGGCGTAGCGGGCGATGATATCTGCGGAGCCGTCAGTTGAGCCGTCATTAACGATAACAAGTTCCAGGCTGGGCAGATTCTGTTTCTTTATGCTGTCAAAAAAAGCGCTCAGGAAATTCTCGCCATTATAGACGGCGACAACGAGGCTTAATTGAGGCGTTCCAGACATGCTTACTCCGTAATTTAACGCGGTGAGATGCGGCTAACGAGCGATACAGCAATGTGCAATGGCTTTTCGACAGCCGGCAGGCAAAAGAGTTCTGATGGGTAACGTTGCGCCGATGCCTGTTATCATCGGCGCAATATACGCGATCAGGAGGTTGTTTCTGTCCGTTTAGCGGGTCGTAACGCGCACATTCCCACAAGTAACCCGGTTAACAGCATATATTGCTCCAGGTAGTGATCTTTCAAATTGTGGTCAACCATGGTTCGGGAGAAGAAACCAACCGTAAACAGCAGCAAGAACATGCCTGCCATCATATTGCCATGGCGGAACTCGCGCCAGCCGATGTACCAGCAGCCTGCCAGCAGAATCAGCCAGCCTGCAATGCCCACAACCCCGTTCTGGATACCAAACTCAATCAGGCCGTAGTGGCTGTGCGGAATATCAATGCGATTGTCCTGCGTGTCGCGACGCAGCACATAACGGAAGGCCTCTTTGCGAGGTCCCATTCCCGCAGGATGTTCACCCACCAGTTTCCAGCCCTGATGGAAGAAACTCGCGCGACAGCCGTTGGAGTGGTCCATTGGTCGACCGAGATCGTTAGTCGGTACAGTTCCGTTGGTTCTGTTATAGCAAAAACTGGTGAAAGGCGCGTTCCAGCCTGTTACTGCATCATCTTCCAGGTTTTGCCAGCGCGGATCGGTTTTCCAGGAAGCATAGCCCAGAAGCGCGGAAACGATAATGATGCTCACAAGAATAATGCCTGTTAGTACTACCCGGCTGCGACGCATACTGTGCAGGCTAAGCAGTATGAAGGTGGAGAACAGACTACCAACCAGGCCGATCGTTCCCCAGCGGGTATCGACTAACGCCGTGCAGACAAGGTTACACAGCAGCATAAAGGCGAGGAACGGTGTCTGCAGGCGTAAGAAACGCTGATGAAGCAGGCCGCGTGCAAGCAGTTCAGCGATCAGGAAACCGGTGATCATATTGACCTGGAAGCTCATGCGCGTGCGGTTATAAACAATCCGCGTTTCGCCCCAGTGGATCACGCCGTCTCGCCAGTAAAGCCAGACGGTATCAAGGAGGTGGATACAGACGACGCCCCAGAAAAAAAGGACGACGAGAGTAAAGAAACGGGCTGCCGATAAAGAGGGGAAGCGCTCCTGAATCACCGGTAATAACACCAGACCCGCGCAGAAAAGCAATACCGGACGGAACCACTGACCATCCCAGGTCGACACCATTTCTTTAATATCTGGCGCGACAAAAAAGCCGTTAATCAGGATAAAGAAGGTTAATGCCCAGAGCACAATAAGCACGAACTTAATTTTGTTTAAGTCCAGCGCTTTTCTCGCCACTGAGGAGCTAAAGAAAAGACCGAGCGCCACCACAATATTAGGATAAATCAGTCCATTACGATGAAAAGGTAGCTGATCGTTTGGGATTGGCCAGATAAAACATAAAGCCAGTACAGACAGTACTAAAAGACCTGTCAGGATGTTACGAGTATTTGTCATAATTTTGGTACTGGTAAAGGATCTCGGCGTTAATACCGGTTAGTTAACAATGCCATACGCAGATTCCACTGATTTTGAGTGGAATAAAAGCCTGAGAAAATTACCACATAAGCCATAACTACAGAAGGACAATGTTTGTAAGCAAGATTAATCCGCCTGTGCATTATCGTAATACCCACGTATATAATCGGCAGCCTGGGCAGCGGTTTCAGCTAAACGACAGGAAATATATGCACATTGTTCACACTGAAGCAGACGGCGGCAAAGGCGGGCAGCCTCTGCGCATTATCAACGAATCGCTTGGGATGATTCAGCGTGGCCATCAGGTGACTCTCCTTTGTCCGGAAACTGCGCCGCTTCACGCGCTGGCACGCAGTGCCGGTCTGACGGTGGTCACGATGCCGTTGAAGCGTAAGAACCTTAAAAACCTGCAGCTGCTGCGTCGCTGGCTGAAGGATAACCGTCAGTCGATTGACGTCATCAATAGCCATAACTCTGCCGATACCTGGCTGGTGGCGCTGGCGAATCTGACGCTCTCCAACTCCGTACCACTGGTGAGAACCCGTCATGCGTCCGGCGTTCCGCGTAACAACTGGACGACACGCTGGCTGTTCCGCACCGCCTGCGCGCACATCGTGACTACCGGGGAGGCGCTGCGCCATCAGGTGGCAAATATTGGCGTGCCGATGTCTCAGAGTACGTCGGTGCCAAGCGGTGTCGATACGCAGCGTTTCCATCCGGGAGATAAGCACGAAGCTCGCGCGCATTGTGGCCTGTCTGAGGAAGATTTCTGGCTGGGCGTGGTGTCGCATTTGCGCCCGAACAAAGGCCATAGCGTACTGTTGCATGCCCTGGCGAAAATCGACAATCCACACATCAAGCTGGCGATTGTTGGCGAAGGCCCGCACAAGGCGACGCTGGAACAGGAAATCGCCGCGCTGGGATTACAGCAGCGCGTGGTCATGGCGGGACATCAACCCGATCCGGAACGCTGGTTTCCGGCCTTTGATATTGCGCTGAGTCCTTCGCATGATATGGAAGGTGTGCCGCAGGGCGTCCTGCAATCGTTAGCCACCCGTATTGCAACTATTGCGACGGATGCCGGTGGAACGGGGGATGCGGTGATTAACGGGCAGACGGGATTGTTGGTCGCCCAGCGCGACGAAAACGCACTGCGCGATGCCATAATGAAACTCTATGCCGACTCAGCCCTTCGCGAGACGCTCGCGCAACAGGGGTATGACTACCTGAGCACGCACTTTACCCGCGAATGTATGCTGGATGCGATGGAGAAGGTCTTCTCCGATGCCGCTCAGCGCAGCAAATCGCGATAAAGCGTTTGTAGCTCTCGGGCCATTCTCTCCAGGGTGAAAGGCTCCGCAGTCGCACGCGCGGCAGCGACGTAATCGACACCCTGTTCACGGCCTTTTAGCCACAGCGAGATGGCCTGCTGGTAACCTTCGCTATCCAGCGCATCGCGTACCCAGCCGTTTTGACCCTCGGTTATCCACTCCGCCGCGCCACAACCGTGGCTGGTGAGCAGTGGCAAACCACAGGCCAGGGCTTCCACGCAGACGTTCGGGAAGGGATCGTAGAGCGTCGGCAGGATAAGGGCATCAGCCGTGCCATACACTTCACGCACGTTGGCTACGGGGCCCAGGAACGTCACTCGAGAGGAAATTCCCAGCGCCTGCGCCAGCTTTTCGAACTTCCGCGCATGTTTATCGCGGCCGGCAATCAGCAGCCAGACGTCAGGATGCGGCACAATAGCGCGCAGCGCGGTGGCGACGCCTTTGCGGCTGAAGCCTGACCCAACATACGCCAGTACCGGTGCGTTACGGGGAATACCCAGTGCATCACGCTGCGAAAGGGCGCGGACCTCAGGACTAAACTGAACGGTGTCTACGCCGTTGTAGATCACCGTCAGCTTGTCTTCCGACAGTCCGAAACGACGGGCGATATCATCGCGAACCATCTTCGAATTACAGATCACCTTGCGCAGCTGCGGATGGGTAAACATCTGCGCCTCGGCCTGCAGAATGTAGCGGTGATAACGGCTCAGAGACTGCGCCCAACGCGCCAGTGGCGACAGAATACGACCATATTGCTCAAGCCAGGTGGCGTGAACACCGTCGCCCGCCCGGAAGATGGTGGCGCCCGGTATGCGTTCGTGGCTTTGCACAATATCAAACTGCGTAAAATGCGCGGCGGCTTCGACGGCAAAACCGGATTCACGCGCGATGCGATTGCGAAACGGCGGATTGACCGTCAACGTTTTCCAGCCTGCGGCATCCTCCCACTGGCGAGCAATCAGCGTGACATCAAGGGAGGTATCCTGCGCCAGCACGTTCAGCGCACGTGAGACAAAACGCTCTGCGCCACCGTTGGGGTTGTAGGTCTGTCGAACAATGGCCAGCTTCATGCAGGGGTTTCCGTTTCCAGAAGCATCGTATCAATGGCGCTTAGCACCTGCTGTGGGGTGATGGCCGTAATGCAGTCTGAGACACCGCTGTCTCCGCAGCCCGCTTTGCCGCACGGCTGGCAGGTAAACCCGGCCACAATCACACGATAATTTACCCCCCACGGTGCCCATTTGATGGCGCCGGTAGGGCCAAAGATAGCGACGGTCGGCGTACCGACGGCGCTTGCAAGATGCATTGGCATGGAATCCACGCCGAAGTACACCCGGGCGTGCTTCATCAGCGCACCCAGCTCTTTCAGGTTCAGCTGACCGCTTAAATCAAAGACCGGCTGGGTGAGGGCTGCGCGCAGCTCATCCATGTAGGCCTTCTCTTCTTTTGACGGTGCGGCGGAGAGGACGATCGGCAGGCCGCGCGCCGCCAGGTTATCAATGGTCGCTGCCAGTTTTTTGATATCCCAGGCCTTAAACATCCAGCGCGAGGTCGGGTGAACCAGAATGTAGGACTTACTCGTGAGCCCAAACCCGGCCAGTTTTTCGGCCACAGAGGCTTCTGCCGCGTCACCAGGCACAAAAAGCGTATGCTTGTCTTCGTCGGACTGCGGATGAATACCGATTCGGCGCAGGGCATCCAGATTGACTTCCACCATATGGCGGCTGTTGTCCTGAATGGCCGGGTAGAGCGTGGTGAACGATTTCACCCAGCGACGACGTGCCAGGCCCCCGCGTTTATCCGGCTTAAAGCCGACGGAGACGCGCGGTTTCAGGCGACGCGCCAGACGCGCGCCGTGCCAGTGTTCGGTCAGATTAATCAGCACGTCATACTGACGGCCTTTCAGGGTATTCAGCAGGGCGCGGTAGAGGCGAAATTGTTCAAACCAGCCCTTCTTGCGCCAGTTGCGCCCAATAGTATGCACCTGGTCGATATGCGGATGGCTGGTCAGCATCGCCTGGGTATCGTCATAAACCAGCGCATCGACTTCCACGTTCGGCCAGTTCTTTTTCAGCACGGTAAACACCGGCGAGGTAAGCAGAACGTCACCGTGGTGACGCAGCTTAATAATCAGCACGCGCTTTGGCGGGCGCTCCGCTGAGAAAAAATCAGACATAGGCTCTCTCTGCTGCCAGCAAAGGCTCTAATTGCGCAAATACCGCAGCGGCGCTGAGATCGCTCAACTGCGATGAGTGTTCCGGGCGGCAGATATACTGATTTTTTCCATAGCCGCCGATCAGGCCCGGGTCCGTTGGGCCGTAAAGCGTGATGTTAGGTCGGTCCAGCGCCGCCGTCAGGTGGCTGAGGCCCGTATCCACAGAAACCACAGCCGTAGCGCCTGCCAGCGCCTGAGCGACGCCGTCAAGTTTCATGCGCGGCAGAACGTCCACGTAATCAAACCCTTCTGCCAGACGTTTGGCCCGTGCCTCTTCGTGCGGTGCGCCCCACGGGAGTTTGATACGCAGCCCCGCGCTCGCCAGCAGGCCGATCAGTTCGCGCCAGTACGCTTCCGGCCAGTGCTTGTCATCGCGGGTTGTCGCGTGAAGGAAAATCAAATAAGGGTCGCTTTTCTGCGATGAGGCGTGCAGGAAATGCCGGGAAATTGCATAGTCGCCCTGGGTTTCCGGTTTCGCATACCCCAGGCTTTTGGCAAACAGCTCGCGGGTACGTTCGACGGCATGCTGTTGCTTTGCGATGTGATGACGACGGTTATAAAACAGGCTCGCCAGCGGTTCTCGGGCGCTGTGCCAGTCCATCCCGTGCTTTACGCCGTGCGCCAGACGCGTTACCAGCGCGGCGCTTTTGACCAGCCCCTGCGCGTCAATGATGGCGTCGTAATGCTGTGCCCGCACCGCCTCGCGAAAGGCTTTGCGTTCGGCTTTAATCGGCGCGGAGAACCACGCTTTGCGCCAGCGGCGAATCGCCACCGGGATCACGCGGTCAACCGCTTCATGCCAGGTGGGGATCTGCGCGAAGCCTTCTTCCACCACCCAGTCAAAACGAATGCCGGGGATGGCCCGCATGGCGTCCGTCAGCGACGGCAGCGTATGCAGAACATCACCCATCGAAGAGGTTTTAACGATCAATACCCGCATTCGTTATCCTTCTTCGCTCAACAGCAGTGCGTTGAGTTCTTCGAGAACGCGCGCTGGCGTAATGTCGATCAGGCTCTGATGATAACCTTCTGCGGCATCGCCTTTGCGCACCTTGTGGTAGCCGGTGATCAGGCGGATGACGCGCGCTTTATGGGAAAGCGGAGGCGTGAAGTCCGGGCTGCTTGGGCCATACAGCGCTACCAGCGGGCGGTTGAGTGCAGCGGCGACGTGCATCAGGCCTGAATCGTTGGTGACCACAGCGTGACAGGCTGCAATCAGAATAACGGCCTGTTCAAGCTGCGTTTCTCCCGCCAGGTTGCGGCACCAGGCCTGCTGTTCATTACTGAGTGTGGCGAGAATTTCGTTGCCCGCCTCGTGGTCTTTTGCCGAACCGAACAGGACAATCTGGTAGCCTTCGTCGATCAGCTGTTTCGCCAGCTCCGCATAGTGGTAGTGCGGCCAGCGTTTTGCCGGACCGAACTCGGCGCCAGGGCAGAAGCCAATCATCGGGCGTTCAGACGAAAGGCCAAACGCGCTGCAGGTCTGGGATTTTTCACCGTCGTTAACCTGAAGCTGGGGCCAGAGCAGCGGCTGCGGCAGGTCTTTCGCACTGCGCATCACGCCTTTGT
Organism: Enterobacter sp. NFIX58; assembly: GCF_900110475.1. Taxonomy (NCBI): domain Bacteria; kingdom Pseudomonadati; phylum Pseudomonadota; class Gammaproteobacteria; order Enterobacterales; family Enterobacteriaceae; genus Enterobacter; species Enterobacter sp. NFIX58. The sequence continues at coordinate 164,429 of NZ_FODW01000005.1, forward strand.
CATAGGCCAGCGCCACGTAGCGCTCCACCATTAATGGCCAGGCCGCTTTATCCAGCACCCGCGCATCGTTCAGCAGACCGTAGCGCATTTCGCCGCGCCAGCCGGTGCGATGCGGGATGCCCGCAAAGAAGGGCACCAGCGCGGATTTAAAGGAGTTGGGCAGGACATACGCACGATCGTACCGCTTTTCGCGCAGGCTATGGCCGAGCTTGCGGCGCTCGCCAATCTCCAGCGCTCCGTGGCCGAGCGGCATCGGGATCGCTTCATTCACTTCCGGCATACGCGATAACAGCGGACGGCACCACGCGGGTGCCATCACGTCGATTATCGCCTGGGGATAACGCGCCTTGAGCGTGCGATAGAGACTTTGCGACATCATCATGTCGCCCACCCATGACGGGCCGATCACCAGAATTCTCATACTTACGCGTCGCGGTTCAGCCAGGCCATATATTCCGTTACGCCTTCGGCAACGGTCTTGAACGGCTTGTCATAACCTGCGGCGCGCAGGTTAGTCAGATCGGCCTGCGTGAACGCCTGGTAACGGCCTTTCAGCTTGTCAGGGAACGGAATGTACTCGATGCTGCCTTTTTTATGGTACGCCAGCGTGGCGTCAGCCACCGCCTGGAAGGACTCTGCGCGGCCGGTACCGAGGTTGAAGATGCCGGACACGCCGTTTTCCCAGAACCACAGGTTTACGGCGGCCACGTCACCCACGTAGACGAAGTCACGCTTAAAGCCGTCGCTGCCTTCGAACAGTTTTGGACTTTCACCGTTATTCAGCTGGGTGTTCAGGTGGAACGCCACGCTCGCCATGCTGCCTTTGTGGCCTTCGCGCGGTCCGTAGACGTTGAAGTAGCGGAAACCGACGATCTGCGAGTTCGCTTCTGGCAGTACCTGACGTACGTATTCGTCGAACAGGAACTTGGAGTAACCGTAGACGTTCAGCGGCTGCTCATATTCGCGGGACTCGATGAAGTCCGAGGTGCGCCCGCCGTAGGTGGCAGCAGAAGAGGCATACAGGAACGGAATTTCACGCTCCAGGCAGTAATGCAGGATCTCTTTGGAGTACTGATAGTTATTGTCCATCATGTACTTGCCGTCCCACTCGGTAGTGGACGAGCAGGCACCTTCGTGGAAGATGGCTTCGATCTCGCCGAACTCTTCACCTGCCATAATCTGGATAAGGAAGTCTTCTTTATCCATGTAGTCAGCGATGTTCAGATCCACCAGGTTAACGAACTTGGTGCCGTCTTTCAGGTTGTCAACCACCAGGATGTCGGTGATGCCTTTGTCATTGAGAGCCTTAACAATATTGCTGCCGATAAAGCCTGCGCCGCCGGTAACGATGATCATAACTGTAACCTTTGAAGTGTGGAGCCCGGGGACAATCCCGGACGCTAATGTTTCTATCATATCATTAGTATGGCTGCCCTTCAGCCATTCACCGACATAGCGCAAGGGTACACGTGATTTATGCTGCAAAAACGACAAGAGATGACGTGTCATCTCGTCATGAACTATAGGTTTGGGTAATATGTCCCGAAATTTGCCGAGTCTGGAGAATTGCAATGCGTGGTGATTTTTACAAACAGTTAAACAGCGACCTCGAGACCGCACGTGCGGAAGGGTTGTTCAAGGAAGAGCGTATTATCACGTCTGCCCAGCAGGCGGACATCACCGTTGCCGACGGCAGCCATGTGATCAACTTTTGTGCGAACAACTACTTAGGTCTTGCGAATCACCCTGAGCTGATTGCCGCTGCCAAAAACGGCATGGATACCCACGGCTTCGGCATGGCCTCCGTACGCTTTATCTGCGGAACCCAGGACAGCCACAAGCAGCTTGAGCAAAAGCTGGCAACCTTCCTCGGAATGGAAGATGCGATTCTGTACTCCTCCTGCTTTGACGCCAACGGCGGCCTGTTTGAGACCCTGCTCGGCGCAGAAGATGCCATTATCTCCGACGCCCTGAACCATGCTTCCATCATTGACGGCGTGCGCCTGTGCAAAGCGAAGCGTTTCCGCTACGCCAACAACGACATGGTTGAGCTGGAAGCGCGCCTGAAAGAGGCCCGTGAAGCGGGCGCTCGACATGTGCTGATCGCCACCGACGGCGTGTTCTCCATGGACGGCGTGATCGCCAACCTGAAGGGCGTATGTGACCTGGCAGATAAATATGACGCGCTGGTGATGGTCGATGACTCTCACGCGGTGGGCTTTGTCGGCGAAAACGGCCGGGGCTCCCACGAATACTGCGACGTCATGGGCCGCGTGGACATCATCACCGGTACGCTGGGCAAAGCGCTCGGCGGCGCATCCGGCGGCTATACCGCTGCGCGCAAAGAGGTGGTTGAGTGGCTGCGTCAGCGCTCCCGTCCGTATCTGTTCTCCAACTCCCTGGCGCCAGCGATTGTTGCCGCTTCTATCAAAGTGCTGGAGATGGTGGAGTCCGGAGCTGAGCTGCGCGACCGTCTGTGGTCTAACGCCCGTCTGTTCCGTGAAAAAATGAGCGCAGCAGGGTTCACCCTGGCCGGTGCCGATCATGCGATCATTCCGGTGATGCTGGGCGATGCGGTCGTGGCGCAGCAATTTGCCCGCGAACTGCAGAAAGAAGGGATTTACGTCACCGGGTTCTTCTTCCCGGTGGTGCCAAAAGGTCAGGCACGTATCCGCACCCAGATGTCTGCGGCGCATACGCCTGAACAAATTGAACGTGCGGTGGAAGCCTTTACCCGCATCGGTAAACAGCTGGGCGTCATTGCCTGAGGACGTGTGATGAAAGCGTTATCCAAACTGAAAGCGGAAGAAGGGATTTGGATGACCGACGTGCCGGAACCGGAAGTCGGTCATAACGATCTGCTGATCAAAATTCGTAAAACAGCTATCTGCGGTACTGACGTTCACATCTACAACTGGGACCAGTGGTCGCAGAAAACCATTCCTGTACCGATGGTTGTCGGTCACGAATATGTCGGTGAAGTGGTGGGTATCGGCCAGGAAGTGAAAGGCTTCAAAATCGGCGACCGCGTTTCCGGTGAAGGTCATATTACCTGCGGCCACTGCCGTAACTGCCGCGGTGGGCGTACGCACCTGTGCCGCAATACCATCGGCGTGGGCGTGAACCGTCCGGGCTGCTTCGCGGAATATCTGGTGATCCCGGCCTTTAACGCCTTCAAAATCCCGGACAATATCTCTGACGATCTGGCCTCCATCTTCGACCCGTTTGGTAACGCGGTACACACGGCGCTCTCCTTCGATCTGGTGGGTGAGGACGTGCTGGTCTCCGGTGCGGGCCCAATCGGCATCATGGCGGCGGCCGTGGCGAAGCACGTGGGAGCACGCAATGTCGTGATCACCGACGTGAACGAATACCGCCTGTCGCTGGCGCGCAAAATGGGCGTCACCCGCGCGGTGGATGTCTCGAAAGAGAGCCTGACCGACGTGATGGAAGAGCTGGGCATGACCGAGGGCTTCGACGTGGGCCTGGAGATGTCCGGCGCGCCGCCGGCGTTCCGCACCATGCTCGACACCATGAACCACGGTGGTCGTATCGCGATGCTGGGTATCCCGCCGTCGGATATGTCTATCGACTGGAACAAAGTGATCTTCAAGGGGCTGTTCATCAAGGGCATCTATGGCCGCGAGATGTTTGAGACCTGGTATAAGATGGCGGCGTTGATTCAGTCGGGTCTGGATCTGTCCCCGATTATTACTCACCGTTTCTCCATCGATGAGTTCCAGCAGGGCTTTGACGCGATGCGTTCCGGCCAGTCAGGGAAAGTGATCCTGAGCTGGGAGTAACAGAGAAAGCGCCTTCGGGCGCTTTTTTTACGGCCTCTTCACGTTTCTTACATCCGCAATCAGATTATTTCGATTTTTCCTTCGCTTTTTTACCCGCACACTTATAAAGTTTGTTGATTATCCGTTTAAGTTTACAGCGCCTATGTTCAAGCTTACCGTTTGTTTATTGACCTGTAATTCTGCGCGTTTGCTGCGCGAGGTGATTCCTCCGCTGCTGACGGTGGCAGATGAAATTGTCGTTCTGGATTCCGGCAGTACGGATGCCACTCTTTCTATTTGCCGCGAGTACGGGCTCTCCCTTCATCATCACCCCTATGCTATGCATGGCGTGCAGATGAACCATGCGATCGATCTGGCGAGCAATGACTGGGTGCTTTGCATGGATAGCGACGAGATTCTGGACGCGGAGACTGTCGACTTTATTCTGACCCTGAAAGCCGGGGATGAACCTTCCGCCGATCGCGCCTGGCGTATCGCCCGGTACTGGCACGTGCTGGGTGAAGAAGTGCGTACAATCTACCCTGTTTCCTCCCCTGATTTCCCGGTGCGGCTGTTCAATCGTACCCAGGCTCGCTTCAACCAACGACCCGTGGATGACAAAGTTGAAGGCAAGATTGTCGCCATGAAAATGCCGGGGCGGGTGCGTCACGACACGTTTTATAACCTTCATGAAGTGTTCAACAAGCTCAACAGCTACACCACCCGGCTGGTGAAGTACCAGCCGGCTCGCCCTTCGATCGGACGCGGCATCATCAGCGCTATCGGGGCGTTCTTCAAATGGTATCTGTTCAGCGGAGCCTGGCGTCAGGGCAAGGTTGGGGTCGTGACGGGACTGTATGCTACAGCCTACAGCTTTTTGAAGTATTTCAAATCCTGGTATCAGCATCAGGAGAAAAAAGAGCCCGTTGCGAATGAGCAGACGGACTCTCAGATTGCGAAATAAGCGTCAGGCGGTCAGGCTTTCTTACCCCATCCCTGCCACTGCTGCTGGACGTATTTCACCAGCGTACTGTTACTGATGCTGTCTCCGATGACAGAGAAGAAGCGGGTCGCGTAGACCGGTTCAAGCGGCTGCTTCGGTACGCAGCGCTTCACGCCGCGGAACGGATTACGCGGTGCGGTCGGCACGGGCTGCGCAGAATTCGGCGTAGAGGTATCCACCTGCGGCTCGTTAAGCAGATCGCTCGGGCGCACCAGCGTGATATCGGAAGGTAAGGTCGGCAGCATTTGCTGCAGGACGCGAACGGTCGACGGGTGCGGGTGACCGATGGCAATGGCCGAACCATTGCGGCGGGCCAGCTGTACCGCGCGATTGAACTGCATACGAATATCGGCTTCGTTCTGGGTGTCATCCAGGAATACCTTGCGCTTAATCACCTTTACGCCCGTTCCCTGAGCGGCGCGCATCGCCTGGCTGTTGCCGATGGTCATGCTGTCGAGGAAGTAGAGATTGTAACGCTCCAGCGCCTGCATCACTTTTAGCATCCCGTACAGGCTGGAGGTCATCGCGCTGCCCATATGGTTGTTCAGCCCTACGGCATACGGCACCTTGTTGTAGGCGTCGCGGATGATGCGCTCGATCTCCTCGCTGCTCATATCCGGGCGCAGGGTATCTTTTTCCAGCGGCTGCTTGCTGAGCGGGGCCATGGGCAGGTGGATGAGAACCTGATGACCGCTGCTGTGGGCTTTGGTCGCCATCTCACGCGCGTGGGGGGCATTCGGCAGGACGGCAACGGAGATGGCCGACGGCATCGCCAGCACCTGATTTTCATAATGTGGACGATAACCGAAGTCATCTATCACGATGGCGAGTTTACCGGCGTATACCGGTGCAGCCAGCGCCAGCGCGCTGACGACGGAGAAAACGATTCGACGAAATTGAAGCAAAACTTATCTTCCCAACCACGGCTGTGGATTGACCGCCTGACCCTGACGACGAATTTCGAAATAGAGTGACGGGCGGCCCTGACCGCCACTGCTGCCCACAAGGGCGATGGGTTGGCCCGCGCGCACCTGCGTGCCGACGCTGACCAGCGCGCTCTGGTTGTAGCCGTAAAGGCTCATATCACCTTTACCGTGTTCGACCACCACCACCAGTCCGTAACCCTGCAGCCAGTCGGCCAGAATCACGCGACCATCGGCAATCGCTTTCACTTCGCTACCTTCAGACGCACCGATAACGATCCCTTTCCAACGTAGCTCACCCTGCAGCTGTTCGCCATAGCGATGCAGAATTGAACCGCGAACGGGCCAGAAAGCCTGGCCGCGAGGTGAACCCAGGCCGCCGGTACGCGACATCAGGGAACGTTCACTTTCGCTTGGTTTGTAGGTGGTGCCTTTGCGGGAGGCTTCCTGCTGCTTGTCGCGAACGGCCTGCGCCTCGCGAGCCTCTTTTTCGGCGCGCGCTTTCGCCGCGGCTTCCGCACGGGCGATGCTGTTACGCAGTTTGGATTCGTTGGCGCGCATTTCGCTCAGCTGGCTCTGCCCTTCCTGAATCGAGGACTCGAGACCGGCAAGGGTTTTCTTACGCTCGTTGCGCGCCTGCTCGAGCTTCGCCTGCTGTGCCTGCTGATCGTAGAGCAGCGTCTGTTGCTGGCTCTGCTTCTCTTCCAGTTCGGCTTTTTGCGTGGAGACCTCTTCGCGCGTCTGCTTCAACTGCGCGATCGTCTCCTGACGCGCCTGGTTCAGATAGCCAAAGTAGGCCTGCAGGCGCTGGCCGCGCTGGCTCTCTTCGCCGCTGAGGATCAGCTGGAGTCCGGTATGTTCACCCTGGCGGAATGCGGCATCAAGCTGTGCCGCAAGATTGCGCTCCTGCGCATCGCGCTGGCGCTCCAGTTTGGCAATCGACGCGTTCATCTCGTCGATCTGCTTATTCAGCTGGGCGAGGGTGTTTTGCGTTTCACGGAGTTTACGCGTGGCAGCGGAGATGGCCTCTTCCTGCTGCTTAAGCTGGGCGAGCAGGGCGGCGCGCTGCTGCTGCTGCTGGCGTACCGCACGCTCTTTGGCGGCGATATCGGCCTGAATGGATTTCAGCTGGTCGCGGTCATCCGCGTGGGCGGATGCGGCGCACAGCAATACGCCAGCGCTGAGTGCGCTGGCGTAAAACAGAGGTCTGACTGATAACCTAAGCGGCTTCACGACCCATGTGATTGAAAAAATCGCCTTTCCCCTCATGGGGAGCGATTATTCCACGATGAACAGCGGCTTACCAGTCATCTCTTCAGGGATCGGCATCCCCATCAGCGACAACATGGTTGGCGCGATGTCAGAAAGCTTGCCGCCTTCTACGGCTTTCACTGATTTATCACCCACATAAATCAGCGGAACCGGCAGGTTGGTGTGGGCGGTGTGCGCCTGGCCGGTCGCCGGGTCGCGCATCTGTTCAGCGTTACCGTGATCCGCGGTGATCAGCAGCTGGCCGCCAACGGATTCAACCGCTTTCGCCACCTGCTCAACGCAGTGGTCCAGCGCTTCAACCGCTTTCACTGCCGCTTCCATCACCCCGGTATGACCGACCATGTCGCCGTTCGGGTAGTTACAGATGATGGTGTCGTACTTACCGCTCTCGATGGCCGCAACCAGTTTTTCAGTCAATTCTGCAGAGCTCATCTCTGGCTGCAGATCGTAAGTGGCGACTTTCGGGGAGTTGATCAGAATGCGCTCTTCGCCTTTGAACGGCTCTTCAACGCCGCCGTTAAAGAAGAAGGTCACGTGTGCGTATTTTTCCGTTTCGGAGATACGTAGCTGCGTTTTGTCGTTCTTCGCCATCCACTCACCGAAGGTATTGGCCAGCGAGGCAGGTGGGTAAGCGCATGGGGCTTTGATGTCTGCCGCGTATTCGGTCAGCTGGATGAAGTCGATGTTTACCACTTTCTTACGGGCAAAACCGTCGAAGTCGCTGTTGACGAACGCGCGAGTGATTTCGCGCGCGCGGTCAGCGCGGAAGTTCATGAAGATCAGCGCATCGCCGTCTTCCATCGCGGCATCGGCCTGGCCTTCAGCACGGATCACGGATGCTTTCACGAATTCGTCGTTTTCATCACGTGCATAAGCTGCTTCCAGCGCTTCAACGGCGGTCGCGAACTGGAATTCCCCTTTTGCCAGGGTCAGCAGGTCATAGGCCTGTTCAACGCGATCCCAGCGGTTGTCGCGGTCCATGGCGTAGTAACGACCAATGATGGAGGCCACACGGCCTTTACCCAGCGCGGCGAATTTTTCTTCGAAGGCTTTCAGGGAGCCTTCTGCACTGCGTGGTGGCGTGTCGCGACCGTCCAGGAAGGCGTGCAGATAGATTTTTTCCGCACCGCGTTCAGCGGCCAGTTCAACCATCGCCATGATGTGATCTTCGTGGCTGTGAACGCCGCCGGCAGAGAGCAGGCCCATAATGTGAACGGCCTTGCCAGCGGCAACGGCTTTATCAACCGCGCCTGACAGCGTTGGGTTGGAGAAAAAGGTGCGTTCTTTGATTTCAACGTCCAGACGCGTCAGGTCCTGGTACACAATACGCCCGGCGCCCAGGTTAACGTGACCGACTTCGGAGTTGCCCATCTGGCGGTCCGGCAGGCCCACTTCCAGGCCAGACGCGTCAATCAGCGTATGCGGACGTTTTGCCCACAGGGCATCCATGACCGGGGTTTTGGCGTTGAAAATAGCGTTATCCTGGCTGTCTTCACGGTAGCCATAGCCATCCAGAATCACCAGTACCATAGGTTTTTTAGAAACCGACATTGCGACAACCTCATGCTCAAGAGTCAAAATTTGCGTAATTTTACTACAGCTGAATCGATCAAATAGCCGCAGAAGATCAAAGAAAGCGCAGGAGCAAGGTGCTGACCAGACCATTTTAAGGCATTTTTTTAGGTGGCATGCCGCAGAAAATGGATTAGGTTAGGGTCGCTGGCTGTATTTGCCAGAACGCACAGGTATACTCCTGTCCTGGTTTTTTTTATCACTTAGTCGGGAGTAGTTACCCTCCATGCAAGAAATTATGCAATTCGTTAGCCGCCATCCGGTTCTGAGCATCGCGTGGATTGGCCTGCTGGCTGCTGTGCTGTTCACCACATTTAAGAGCCTGACGTCTAAGATTAAGGTTATCACCCGTGGTGAAGCGACGCGTCTGATTAACAAAGAAGATGCCGTCGTTGTCGATCTGCGTCAGCGTGACGATTTCCGCAAAGGTCACATTGCGGGCGCAATCAACCTGTTGCCAGCTGAAATCAAAGCGAACAACGTCGGTGAGCTTGAAAAACACAAAGCCCAGCCGATTATCGTTGTGGATGCGACCGGCATGCAGGCACAGGAATCTGCCAGCGCGCTTCATAAAGCAGGCTTCGAAAACGTAACGGTGCTGAAAGAAGGTATTTCCGGCTGGAGCGGGGAAAATCTTCCTTTGGTGCGCGGTAAATAAGGAGTTCAGTCATGGCCCATATTGAGATCTATACCAAAGCGACGTGCCCGTTCTGCCATCGTGCGAAAGCGCTGCTGAACAGTAAAGGCGTCACGTTCCAGGAACTGCCGATCGACGGTGACGCGATTAAACGCGAAGAGATGATCCAACGTAGTGGTCGTACGACGGTTCCACAGATTTTTATTGATGCGCAGCACATTGGCGGCTGTGATGACTTGTATGCGCTCGACGCCCGTGGTGGACTCGATCCGCTGCTGAGCTAAGAGACTTTAGGACAATTAAAAAGGGTATTTCCATGTCAGAACAAAACAACACCGAGATGACTTTCCAGATCCAGCGTATCTACACCAAAGATGTCTCTTTCGAAGCGCCAAATGCGCCACACGTTTTCCAGAAAGATTGGCAGCCAGAGGTTAAACTTGATCTGGATACCGCATCTACCCAGCTGGCAGATGACGTGTATGAAGTCGTGCTGCGTGTGACCGTTACCGCCTCTCTGGGCGAAGAAACTGCATTCCTGTGTGAAGTACAGCAGGGCGGTATCTTCTCTATCGGCGGCATCGAAGGCAACCAGATGGCGCATTGCCTGGGTGCGTACTGCCCGAACATTCTGTTCCCGTATGCGCGTGAATGCATCACCAGCCTGGTTTCTCGCGGTACATTCCCGCAACTGAACCTTGCGCCAGTTAACTTTGATGCGCTGTTCATGAACTATCTGCAGCAGCAGGCTGGCGAAGGTGCTGAACAACATCAGGATGCCTGATGAGCACTGTTAATGCGTCAATGACTGTGATCGGTGCCGGCTCATACGGCACCGCTCTTGCCATTACTCTGGCAAGAAATGGTCACGAGGTGGTCCTGTGGGGCCACGACCCAAAACATATCGCCACGCTGCAGCGCGATCGTTGCAACGTCGCGTTTCTCCCGGACGTTCCGTTCCCTGACTCCCTGCACCTTGAAAGCGACCTTGCGACCGCGCTGGCGGCCAGCCGCAACATTCTGATTGTGGTTCCGAGCCATGTCTTTGGCGACGTGCTGCGTCAGATTAAGCCGCTGATGCGCCCGGATGCGCGCATTGTCTGGGCGACAAAAGGACTGGAAGCCGAAACTGGACGCCTGCTGCAGGACGTTGCCCGCGAAGCGCTGGGTGATGCGATCCCGCTGGCGGTCATCTCCGGCCCGACCTTTGCCAAAGAGCTGGCCGCTGGCCTGCCGACGGCGATTTCGCTGGCCTCAACCGACCAGGCCTTCTCCGACGATCTCCAGCAATTGCTGCACTGCGGCAAGAGCTTCCGCGTCTACAGCAACCCCGATTTTATCGGCGTGCAGCTGGGCGGGGCGGTGAAGAACGTGATTGCGATTGGCGCCGGGATGTCCGACGGCATTGGTTTTGGTGCTAACGCCCGTACGGCGCTGATCACCCGAGGGCTGACCGAGATGTCCCGCCTGGGCGAAGCGCTGGGTGCCGATCCGGCCACCTTTATGGGGATGGCTGGCCTGGGCGACCTGGTGCTGACCTGTACCGACAACCAGTCTCGTAACCGCCGCTTTGGCATGATGCTCGGACAGGGCAGCGATGTGAAAGACGCGCAGGAGAAGATTGGCCAGGTGGTTGAAGGCTACCGCAATACCAAAGAAGTCCGCGAGTTGGCGCACCGTTTCGGTGTCGAAATGCCAATAACCGAGGAAATTTATCAGGTATTGTATTGCGGAAAAAATGCGCGCGAGGCAGCATTGACCTTATTAGGTCGTGCGCGCAAGGACGAGCGCAGCAGTAACTAGTCGGAACCGTTGTCACCTGAATGACCCAGCCAGCGCAGAACTGGCTGGTCATTATACTATCGTCTGGAGTTAGCAATGCCGTGTGAAGAACTGGATATCGTCTGGAACAACATTAAAGCCGAAGCCCGGGCGCTGGCCGACTGCGAGCCTATGCTGGCCAGTTTCTACCACGCAACGCTACTCAAGCACGAAAACCTCGGCAGTGCGCTCAGCTATATGCTCGCCAACAAGCTGGCGTCCTCGATCATGCCCGCGATTGCCATTCGTGAGGTGGTGGAAGAGGCTTACGCCGCTGACCCGGAAATGATCGCCTCTGCCGCCTGTGATATCCAGGCAGTGCGCACGCGTGACCCGGCGGTCGATAAATACTCTACGCCGCTGTTGTACCTGAAAGGCTTCCACGCTCTGCAGGCGTACCGCATTGGGCACTGGCTGTGGAATGAAGGCCGCCGCGCGCTGGCCATCTTCCTGCAAAACCAGGTATCCGTGACGTTTCAGGTTGATATTCACCCGGCGGCGAAGATTGGCCGTGGGATCATGCTCGACCACGCCACCGGGATTGTTGTCGGGGAAACGGCGGTGATTGAAGACGACGTCTCGATCCTGCAGTCGGTTACCCTGGGCGGTACCGGGAAAACCAGCGGCGATCGCCATCCGAAAATTCGCGAAGGGGTGATGATAGGCGCGGGTGCCAAAATCCTCGGCAATATCGAAGTCGGGCGCGGCGCGAAGATCGGCGCAGGCTCCGTGGTGCTCCAGCCGGTTCCGCCGCACACCACCGCCGCTGGCGTACCGGCGCGCATCGTCGGTAAGCCAGACAGCGATAAGCCGTCCATGGATATGGATCAGCACTTCAACGGTATTCACCATACGTTTGAGTATGGTGACGGCATTTAACGTCTGAGAATGGCGCCCGGATACCCAAGCTGGCGCCATGCTTCATACACCACTACCGACACCGCATTCGACAGGTTCATGCTGCGGCTGTCCGGCATCATCGGAATACGGATTTTCTGCTCAGCGGGCAGGGCATCCAGAATCGTGGCCGGCAGGCCGCGGGTTTCCGGGCCAAACATCAGATAGTCACCCTCCTGATAGCTTACGGCGCTGTGCGCTGGCGTACCTTTGGTGGTCAGGGCGAACATGCGCTGTGGCTGCTCGGCTTCCAGAAACGCGGCGTAATCGTGGTGGCGAATAACGGCGGTAAATTCATGATAATCCAGCCCCGCGCGGCGCAGGCGTTTGTCGTCCCACGTAAAGCCCATTGGCTCAATGATGTGCAGACGAAAACCGGTGTTGGCGCACAGGCGGATAATATTGCCGGTATTCGGCGGAATTTCTGGTTCGAATAAAACGATGTTAAGCATGCTGCCCCCTTAATTGCGGGGGCAGGATAGCAGAAAAGAGAGGACCTACGCGACGCCGGGTTCCTGCGAGCGGCTGTACAGCATTTTGTAGACGGTTGCCGCTGCGGCCACAAGAGCGGGTACGCTGAGGATCATTAAAATACTGTCTGCCTGCCACTGCATCGAAAGAAGCTGGGCGCTGGTCATGGTGCCCGCCACGCCGCCAAAGCGGCCGATCCCCTGCATCCAGGCGATGCCCGTCGCGCGGCACTCGGTGGGATAAAAGGTGGCGGCCAGGGTCTGCATACCCGACTGTGCGCCGTTCATCGCGATCCCCATCAGGAAAATCAACCCGCCAAACAGGGCGATATGGTTATGCTCCATGCCGAGTAGCAGGATCAGCCCCATCGTCAGGATAAACCCGCCCGCGACAACCTTGTGCGCTTCCCAGCGGTCCATCATCCAGCCAGCGAGCAGAATGCCGGCCGTGCCGCCGAAGGTGAACAGCGAGGTGAGCCAGGCGGACTCCGCCAGCGCATAACCCATCCCCTGCATCAGCGTCGGCATCCAGCTCAGCAGGACGTAGTAGATGACCAGCCCCATAAAGTAGGTCACCCATAGCATCAGGGTGCCGGGCAGCCAGGGCATCGAAAACAGCTGCGACACGCTCCCCTTTTTAGACGCGGTTTTCTCCTCCGCCAGGAAAAAGCCCGTGACGCCCTCCAGCGTACCGCGGGCGAACCGGCTGGCAATGCGGCGAACCTGCATGACGTCTTTCCCGCGTTGCACCAGAAACTTCACCGACTCCGGCAACAGCAGTGCCAGCAGCAGCGTTAAAATCAGCGGCGCAATTGCGCCGGTCAGCAGCACGCTTCGCCAGCCGTGGTGGGGAATAAGCCAGGACGAGATCGCGCCGCCGCCCGCCGCACCCAGAGGGAAGCCGCAGTACATGGTATTAATCGCCATGGCGCGGCAGCGCTGGGGGGCAAACTCGGAGATCAGCGTAATGGCATTCGGCATGGCGGCGCCGAGCCCCAGGCCCGTCAGAAAGCGCCACAGCGTCAGGGTGTTGAGGCTTTGCGCCCAGGCCGTGCCCAGGCTTGCCAGGCCGAAGAACAGACACGAAAAGACCAGTACGCGCTTGCGGCCCATCCGGTCCGATACCGGACCGGCGATCAGCGCGCCCAACGACAGCCCCAGCAGCGCCGCGCTCAGCACCGGCCCCAGATCCTGTTTATGGATCCCCCATTCTGCCGACAGCGTGGGCGCGATGTAGCCCATTGCCGCCGTATCAAAGCCATCGATCGCCAGAACCAGAAAGCCCAGCACAATGAGCAGCCAGTGAAACCCTGAAAAGCGACTGTCGTCGATCACCTGCTGAATATCCACCTTACCTGAATAGGTCATACGCTCCCCTCTGATGTGATGTTGTTTTTGTGTTCTTGTCTTTGCTTGTCTATACAATTGCGGACGGCATGTATATGTCAAATTTTCTTATCCAATATGTTATCTGGATGTTATTTTTGGCATAAAAAAGCGCCCGAGGGGGAGATCGGACGCATGAGAAAGAGGTGTTAACGAGGGGGGATTCAGGCCGCGTTTCCCTGAGCAAGTGGAGCCAGCGCTGCCGGTAATTTGCTTAACTCCTGCACCAGGGAATCCTTACTGATTTCGCTAATGGTTTTCGCACCGGTCAGCGTCATCGCCACCTTCATCTCTTTTTCGATCAGGTTAAGCAGATTCGCCACGCCTGCCTGACCGGCCGTCGCCAGAGCATACAGATACGCGCGTCCCAGCAGCACGCTGTCGGCACCCAGCGCAATCATACGCACCACGTCCAGCCCGTTGCGGATCCCGCTGTCGGCCAGGATGGCGATATCGCCTTTCACCGCATCGGCAATAGCTGGCAGGGCGCGGGCGGAGGAGAGCACCCCGTCGAGCTGGCGTCCGCCGTGGTTAGAGACCACAATCCCGTCTGCGCCAAAGCGGACCGCATCGCGGGCATCTTCCGGGTCGAGGATCCCCTTGATCACCATCGGGCCATCCCAGAATTCGCGGATCCACTCCAGGTCTTTCCAGGAGATGGACGGATCGAAGTTATTCGCCAGCCAGCCGATGTAATCTTCCAGCCCGGTGGGTTTACCCAGATACGCCGAGATATTCCCCAGATCGTGTGGACGACCGTTCAGGCCGACGTCCCACGCCCACTGTGGATGCGTTACCGCCTGCCAGTAGCGGCGGAGCGCCGCATTTGGGCCGCTCATGCCGGAGTGCGCATCGCGGTAGCGCGCGCCGGGGGTCGGCATATCAACGGTAAAGACCAGCGTGGAGCAGCCCGCCGCTTTGGCGCGCTCCAGCGCGTTACGCATAAAGCCGCGATCGCGCAGAACGTACAGCTGGAACCACATTGGCCGCTTGATGGTTGGGGCAACCTCTTCAATCGGGCAGACGGACACGGTGGAAAGGGTAAACGGAATGCCTTTAGCATCTGCGGCGGCGGCGGCCTGCACTTCACCGCGACGGGCGTACATGCCGCATAAACCGACAGGTGCGAGCGCGACCGGCATGGAAAGCGTTTCGTTAAACAGTTTTGTCTCAAGGCTCAGGTCAGACATATTCTTCAGCACGCGCTGGCGCAGAGCCACCTCCGACAGATCTTCCACGTTGCGGCGCAGGGTGTATTCGGCATACGCTCCGCCGTCGATATAGTGGAACAGGAACGGGGGCAAAATGCGCTGCGCCGCGGCGCGATAGTCACTGGCTGCTGAAATGATCATGCTTTGTTCTCCCTGGAAATATCACTGTCGCCAGGCAGACGGGTAATACGCGCCTGTCGGGCCTGGTCTTCATCGAATCGTTTGATGGTGGTATGCACGAAACCGAGATGCGCCATCATCGCTTTGCGCGCGGCTTCGGCATCACCGGCCAAAATGGCGTTGAGCACCGCCTCGTGTTGTTCGGTCAGCTGGGCAAAAACCGGCGGAACCAGATACATACGCTGGCGGCTCTGCTTCACGGAGGATTGCAGCAGGTCGAAGAACCCGCGCATGGTCTGGAGCAGCACGACGTTGTGCGACGCCTCGGCAATCGCCAGGTGAAAACGCACGTCCGCCTGGGAGGCGATGTCCGGGTCGCTGCTTTGCGTGGCCTCAAAGCAGGCGATGAGTTTCTCTTTGTCGGCGTCGGTTGCCCGCATGGCCGCGTGCCAGGCGGTACTGGTTTCGATGGCGTGACGCGCTTCAAGGATGTCGAAGCTGTAGTCCGGGTCGTTCTCCATCAGCGTTTTCAGCGGCTGAACGATGTTTTGCTCGGACCAGTCGTCATGCTGCCAGCGTACAAAGGTGCCGCCGCCGCGACGGCTTACCAGCACCCCTTCGCTGACCAGTGTTGCCAGCGCCTCGCGCAGTGAATTGCGCGACACGCCAAGCTGGGCGGCGAGCTGGCGTTCGGCGGGCAACTTCATGCCCGCTTCCAGCTGTTGTTCTTCAATCAGCGCCCGCACGCGAGAGGCAATCTCGTCGGACAGGCGTCTGGGCATCACTATCATGGGATCATCCAGGTTAAGACATAGGCCTGCAGGGTGGTGATCACCCCGACCATGCAGGTGAATATCAGGCTGTGTTTCACGGTAAAGCGGAACAGATCCGACTCTTTACCGACCAGTCCCACCGCCGCACAGGCAATGGCGATGGATTGTGGGGAGATCATTTTCCCGGTCACGCCGCCGGTGGTATTTGCGGCCACCAGCAGGACGTCCGACACGCCAATCTGCTGAGCCGCCGTGGCCTGCAGCGCGGCAAACAGGGCGTTAGACGAGGTATCGGAACCGGTCAGGAAAACCCCCAGCCAGCCGAGAAACGGCGAGAAGAAGGTGAAGGCGTGGCTGGTATGCGCCAGCGCCAGTGCCAGCGTTGATGAGAGGCCGGAGTAGTTCGAGATAAACGCGAACGCCAGCACCATGCCGATGGAGTAGATCGGCAGCATCAGCTCTTTAACGGTCGCCGCAAAGGTTTGCACCGCGGCCGCAGGCTTCATGCGCAGCCACACCACGGAAAGAATAGCGGCAAACAGGATGGCGGTCCCGGTGGCGGAGAACCAGTCGAATTTATAGACTGCGGCATACGGCGTGGCGGCGTGCACCACCGGCGGCATACGGGCGACCATCTTGTCGAGGAACGGTACCGAAACGTTAATCACCATGTCGTACAGCGCGCCGCCCGGGGCGAACAGGGCTTTAAACGGCGGGATGCTCCACAGCGTAACCGTGGCGGTCAGGAACAGGAACGGCGACCAGGCGCGAATCACCTGTCCTGCGGTATAACCGGTGCGGGCCAGGGTTTGATCGACCTGCGAGGCGCCCATGTCGGCGAAGCGGAAAATACGGACCGGCTGCCAGCGTTTCAGGAACAGCGTCAGGCAGACCAGGGAAACCAGCGAAGAGATGATGTCCGGCAGTTCCGGGCCAAGGAAGTTCGAGCTGAGGTACTGGGCAATCGCGAACGAACCGCCCGCCACCATCACCGCAGGCCAGGTCTCCTTCACGCCGCGCCAGCCGTCCATAATCGCCATGATCCAGAACAGGACGATAATGGTCAGGAACGGCAGCTGGCGACCCACCATCTGGCCAATCTCAAAGCTGTCCAGGCCGGTCACCTGGCCCGCAACCAGAATCGGAATACCCATCGCGCCAAACGCCACTGGTGCGGTGTTCACAATCAGGCACAGGCCTGCGGCATACAGCGGGTTAAAGCCCAGGCCCACCAGCAGCGCGGCGGTGATCGCCACCGGTGCGCCAAAGCCTGCCGCGCCTTCCAGAAACGCCCCAAAGGAGAAGCCGACAATCAGCATCTGCAGGCGCTGGTCCGGCGTAATGGAGAGAATCGACGAGCGGATAATGTCGAACTGCCCGGTTTTCACCGAGATTTTATAGACAAAGACCGCCGCGATGATGATCCACGCAATCGGCCACAGGCCGTAGAAGAAACCGTAGACGACGGAGGCCAGCGCGCGATCGACCGGCATTTTGTAGAAGAACAGCGCCACCAGCAGGGCGATGGCGACGGTGTACGTCGCGGCAAGGTAGCCCTTCAGTTTGAGCTTAATCAGCGCAAAGAAGAAGAACAGGATCGGAAGCGATGCGATCAGGCTCGACAGCCAGATATTGCCGGCCGGGTCGTAGTTTTGTTGCCAGAGGCTCATGCAGGTCTCCTGGGGACCAGACAGCCTGCGCTGCGGGTGAGTCTCCGCTCATCTCTGCGTCACAGTCTGTGTAAAAGTGGTCCTGCCAATTTTGTGTTGTAGGGTTAATGACAATGAATGGTTAACCAGATGTTATGAGCTCGCAATGGTTTTGTGAGCGGAAATAATGGAATTGTGAACCGGGGAAGGATTGGTTGCGCTATTGGTTGGACCAATTCACACGAAGGGGAAAAGAGTAGGCCGGGTAAGCGTAGCGCCACCCGGCATGAAATCAGAACGCCGTCTTACAAAACCCCGTCATCTCTTTCAGGCCCATTTCGCGGCCAAGCTCGGTCATCGGGTGAACCACCACCAGACCACGGACGCTTTTCTTCAGCTTGCCCATGTCGGCCTGCTCTTTTTTGGTGATCGCACGACGGTGCGGCATGTTCATCAGCTTCTGCGCTTCTTTGCTCAGCTTCTGGCCTTTGACTTCGCGCAGGCGCTCGATCTCTGCTTCCAGCTTCGCGGTCTCTTTTTCAAGCTCGGCATACTTCTCGGCGGACTCGACCAGTGACAGGCCCGCCATCTGGTGGCGGATGAGATCCAGGCGGTCGCTCAGGCGTTTAATTTCGTTCTTTTCGACTTCTTTCATGACAAATAACTCTGAAAACGGGGAATTTACAGGGAAGGATACACCAATGTGAGCAGGCTTACTTCTGAAACGCTTTTTTTAAGCTGATTCGGGAAATCAGCTCAGTCAGGGAGAGAACCATCGTGGAACGGACAACCTGTTGATAACGCAGCTTTTGCATCGCATAGAGCTCAGGATCGCTGTTATCAAACTGCGGTGCCGGAGGAAGCGCGGTGACGCAGTGCAGCTCGCCGAACGGCCCCAGGATTTCATCGTCGGTAAAGGTGTATTCATTACCGTCATGATTGAGTTCTTCGCGCAGCGCCATTAGCAGCTCCGCATCTTCATACTCTTGTCGGTTCAGCACGCCAAGACCATAAATCAGCTTCAGACGCACGGATAAATCGCCCAGCGGTCCGTCTCCGTCCAGTAACGGTTCTACAGCATATTTTACCGCGTAGTCGTCTTTGCGAAACACCTGAAGCACCAGGATATTCACCGCCTCGGTTAACAGCTCGACGGCGGCAATCAGGAAACTTCGTACGGTTTTGCCAGCATTCAGACGCTCAAGCACACGATTTTCAAAGGCCTGGGTTTGTTCCATTATTGCCTGCATATCTGACAATCTGTTATCCGGGCGCAGGCTAACCTGCGCCGCATTGTGCATCATTTGGTTGCGTTGTATGCGTTAACCGCCTCCACAACCACGTCGCTGTTGGCGTCCAGACCGGAAATCTGCGCCAGCGCAGCCTGCGCGCCCTGGGTATCAATCAGCTGAGCCAGTTCCTGCGCCTGCGGGTCCTGCTCGCTGCGGTAGTGCATTGCGGCGGCAATCCCTTTCACCAGATTGGCGTGCGGCAGGCCGTATTCCAGCGTGCCCAGCAGCGGCTTAATCAGGCGGTCGCCCGCGCTCAGCTTACGCAGCGGCTGACGGCCCACGCGCTCAACGTCATCTTTCAGATACGGGTTTTCAAAGCGACCGAGGATTTTCTGGATGTATGCTGCGTGTTTATCCGCATCGAAACCGTAGCGTTTAATCAGCACCGCGCCGCTCTCTTCCATTGCCCCTTTTACCACCGCGCGGATCTTCTCATCGAGGATCGCGTCACGAATGGTCTGATGACCGGCCAATTTTCCGAGGTACGCGGTTATAGCATGCCCGGTGTTCAGCGTGAAGAGTTTGCGTTCGACAAATGCCATCAGGTTATCGGTTAATTCCATTCCCGGAATGGTCGGCAGCGCGCCTTTAAACTGGGTTTTATCGACGATCCACTCGCTGAAGGTTTCTACGGTCACTTCCAGCGGGTCGTTGGTCGCGGATTCGGAAGGCGGAACGATGCGATCCACGGCGGAATCCACAAAACCCACGTGCGCTTCCACCCAGGCTTTGTCTTCGTCTGCCACAGCGTTGAGCACGTGGCCTTTCAGCTGCGTGGTGCCGCGCACCATGTTTTCACAGGCGATGATGTTCAGCGGGGTATCGATACCCTGCGCTTTACGTTTTGCGAGGCCTTTCGCGACCGCAGGGGCGATGCGCTCAAGCACAACCGGACCCACGGCGGTGGTAACCAGATCGACGCTGGCGATAAGGTCAATAACGTCGTCGCCGATACTGCTGACCGCGTTGACGCCAGATACCGTCTCAACCTGCTCGTTTTCACCGACCACATGGACCTGATAGCTATGACGGGCATTCAGGGCATCCAGGACAACCTGATTCACATCGGCGAATGTCAGGGTAATGCCTGCGTCTGCCAGCAGTTTACCGATAAAACCACGACCGATATTACCTGCGCCAAAATGTAATGCTTTCATAGTGTTAACCTTCATCAATGTTTTTACCCGAGAGGGCTGGGGTGAGGAACGTTTTCCCCTCACCCTAGCCCTCTCCCCGGGGGGAGAGGGAGGAGTACCGTTATTTGTTAAGCAGAGCCAGAACTTCTTCAACGCTAGTGGTGTTGGCCAGACGCTCAATGACGGACTCATCATCCAGCGCGTTGGTCAGGCTGGTAATCACCTGAATGTGCTCGTTGTTGCGAGCGGCGATACCAATCACCAGACGGGCGATGTCGTCTTCTTCTTCACCGAAGCGCACGCCCTGCGGATACTGACAGAATACGACGCCGGTTTTCAGGACGCGATCTTTCGCTTCAACCGTACCGTGCGGCACCGCGATGGATTCGCCCAGATAGGTCGGGGTCAGTTTTTCGCGTTCCAGCATCGCGTCGACATATTCAGGCTGAACGTAGCCGCCTTTCACCAGCTGCTCACCGGCAAAGCGAATCGCTTCTTCTTTAGTGGCCGCGGTACGACCGAGGAAGATGTTTTCCGCACCCAGCTTAAACAGGTGGGCGTTGCTCTCGTCAAAACTGTCCTGCAGGCTGGAGCGCACTTTCACTTCGTTGTCTTCGTGACGCTGCGCGGCAACCAGACGTTCGGTCAGGCTGGTATACAGGCCGCTGTCGAGGAAGTTGGTCAGCGAAATGTGCTGTGCCTGTGGTACCTGACGCATGGCGCGTTCGGTCAGATCGCGGTGCGTGATAACCAGGTCAACATCCGGCGGCAGGCTGTTAATGGCGCTGTTGGTCACGGAGATGTTGGTCAGGCCCGCATCCTGCACTTTCTTACGCAGCACGCCTGCACCCATTGCGCTGGAACCCATACCGGCGTCGCAGGCAACGATGATTTTACGCACGTGGCTCAGGTCGTTAGAGACATCACCGGCTGCCAGTGGCGTCGCGCCTTTGGATTCGGCTTTCATGTCGTGCATACGACGGGTTGCGGCTTCGATGTCATCATCTTCTTTCACTTTGCTGGTTTTCAGCAGGATAGAAGAGACCACGAAGGAGACGGCCATTGCCGCAAAGATAGCCGCGAGGTTCGCGAAGTAAGCGCCTTTTGGCGTCATCGCCAGTACCGCCAGGATAGAACCCGGAGAGGCCGGAGAAACCAGACCGCCGCCCAGCACGCTCAGGGTGAACACACCGGTCATACCGCCGAGGATAACGGCCAGGATAAGACGTGGGTTCATCAGCACGTAAGGGAAGTAAATTTCGTGGATACCGCCCAGGAAGTGGATGATCGCCGCGCCGCCAGCAGACTGTTTTGCGCTGCCACGGCCAAAGAAGATGTACGCCAGCAGAACGCCCATACCAGGACCCGGGTTGGCCTCAATCAGGAAGAAGATAGACTTGCCGAGATCGTGAGACTGCTGGATACCCAGCGGCGAGAAGATGCCGTGGTTGATGGCGTTGTTAAGGAACAGGATTTTCGCCGGTTCAACGAAGATAGACGCCAGCGGCAGCATCTCGTGCGCCACCATGAAGTTAACGCCTGCCGCCAGAATTTTAGACAGCACTTCAACCGCAGGGCCAATGCCGAGGAACGCCAGAATGGCGAGGATCATCCCGATGATGCCCGCAGAGAAGTTGTTCACCAGCATTTCGAAGCCGGATTTGATCTTACCATCAACCCAGACGTCGAACTTCTTAATCGCCCAGCCCCCCAGAGGACCGGCAATCATCGCACCGAGGAACATCGGCATATCCGCACCGACGATAACACCCATGGTTGTGATAGCACCCACGACGCCGCCACGGTCACCGCCCACCAGACGACCCCCGGTGAAACCGATGAGCAGCGGCAGGAGATAGGTAATCATTGGGCCAACAAGTTTCGCCAGCGTTTCGTTAGGCAACCACCCTGTCGGAATGAACAATGCGGTGATGATACCCCACGCGATAAACGCGCCGATATTTGGCATCACCATGTTGCTGAGGAAACGACCAAAGCTTTGAACTTTGATCTTGAAATCGGATGACATAAAACACCCCTTCTTCTGTTTACGCTTAGGCTTGCGGCCCGAGGTTTATTGTTAATGAGGCGGCAGAGGTAGCCGGACCCTGTTCTGATGCTGTGAAATCTGGCACTGAATCGTTCAACTGTCCAGACAGGGAAAATTTGTGTGATGCACATCACGTAAAGGCAGGGGGTAGGGATATCAATGGAGTGATCTCAATCACAAAATCTGCGGACAAAAAAAATACAATGGCGACAAAAAAAGCAAAATCCACCCTTTTATGTGATTGTTGTCACGTTTTGTTCTGGTGGGTTTGTTTCTGGATTGTGACTGATTTCACAAAATATTTTTATGCGGATTTCTCCGGCTGTGATCGGCGGCAAACTCTGCTTCGCGATTCAGCGCCAGGATGATATTGCACGACACGATAAGCTAAAAAACCACTTTTGATGTGTGGTATGGCGAAAAGTTAAAAGGTGGATTACGCTCATATTGTAAGGTTAAGTCTATTATTATTCAGGATATATTTTGACACGCTTATAAACTTGCATGGAGATATTATAAAAACCGATACTCCCCGGCTCGGAAATAGTAAGCACAACCCCGTGTTTATAAAAAATTAATTAGGTTGCGTACCGTTTTATTAATTTAATGAGTTGACGTTGTTTAAGTGAGGAGAATATGTTTCTCAACTATTTTGCGCTGGGCGTATTGATTTTTGTATTTCTGGTTCTCTTTTACGGAATCATCGCCATCCATGATATTCCTTATAATATGGCCAAAAAGCGTAACCATCCGCATGCCGATGCCATTCATACGGCTGGCTGGATTAGCCTGTTTACGCTTCATGCCATCTGGCCATTCCTGTGGATTTGGGCCACGCTGTACCGCGAGGATCGCGGCTGGGGCATGCAAAACCACATCACAAAGCCTGATGAGGTCCCGGGCATGGATGCGCTGGCCAAACGCGTGGCGGAACTCGAACAAAAGCTGGGCGCGGTAAAGCCTGCTGCTGATAAGAACACGCTGGAGCGCTAATCATGGATCTGTTGATTATTTTGACCTATGTGGCATTTGCCTGGGCCATCTTTAAAATATTCCGAATTCCGGTCAACCAGTGGACGCTTGCCACCGCAACATTAGGCGGCGTATTTATTGTTGCCGGACTTATTCTGTTAATGAACTATAACCACCCGTATACCTTTACGGCGCAAAAAGCGGTTATTTCTATTCCAATCACGCCGCAGGTGACCGGTGTGGTCAGCGAAGTGACTGATAAAAATAACCAGCTAATTAAAAAAGGCGAAGTGTTATTTAAACTGGATCCAGGCCGCTATCAGGCGCGCGTCGACAGACTTCAGGCCGACCTGGTGACCGCGACGCACAATATCGATAATCTGAAAGCGCAGCTGGCGGAAGCTGTTGCCAATACCACGCGCGTCTCCGCTGAACGCGATCGCCTCTATAAAGATTATCAGCGCTACCTGAAAGGCAGCCAGGCAAAGGTGAATCCGTTCTCTGAAAGCGATATCGACAACGCGCGTCAGAACTATCTGGCACAGGATGCGCTGGTGAAAGGCTCCGTGGCTGAACAGGTGCAGATCCAAAGCCAGTTAGACAGCATGGTGAACGGCGAGCAGTCGCAGATTGCGTCCTTACGCGCCCAGCTTGCCGAAGCCAAATACAATCTGGACCAGACCGTGGTGCGCGCGCCGAGCAATGGTTACATCACCCAGGTACTGATTCGTCCGGGAACCTATGCCGCCGCGCTGCCTTTGCGTCCGGTGATGGTCTTTATCCCTGAACAGAAGCGTCAGATTGTGGCCCAGTTCCGTCAGAACTCGCTGCTGCGTCTGAAGCCGGGCGATGAAGCGGAAGTGGTGTTTAACGCGCTGCCGGGCCAGGTCTTCTCCGGGAAGCTCACCAGTATTCTGCCGGTGGTGCCGGGGGGAACCTATCAGGCGCAGGGCGCGCTGCAGTCGCTGACGGTGGTGCCGGGAACGGACGGCGTTCAGGCACTTATTGAGCTGGAACCCAACGCGGAAGTCGATGCCCTGCCGGACGGTATCTATGCCCAGGTGGCGGTCTATTCGGACCACTTCGCCCACGTCTCGGTCATGCGTAAAGTACTGCTGCGTATGACCAGCTGGATGCACTACCTCTACCTCGATCACTAATCCTTCCAGGGCGGGAATGCGACATGCAGACCTGCCCTTTTTTCATCGCTTGATCCATACTGACTTTTTTCCGGCATCAAGGATCAGGCAATGAAACTCATCGGCAGCTATACCAGTCCCTTCGTGCGAAAAATCTCGATTCTCCTGCTGGAGAAGGGGATTGAATTTGAATTCGTGAATGAACAGCCCTACAACGCAGAAAACGGCGTCGCGCAGTACAACCCGCTGGGGAAAGTCCCGGCGCTGGTCACGGACGAGGGCGAATACTGGTTTGATTCCCCGATTATTGCGGAGTATATCGAGCTGCTGGGCGTTGCCCCGGCAATGCTTCCAGCAGACCCAAAAGCGGCGCTGGCGGTGAAGCAGGTTGAAGCCCTGGCCGATGGCATTATGGATGCGGCGTTAACCTCCGTACGGGAACAGGCAAGGCCCGCCGCCCAGCAGTCGGAAACGGAACTGTTACGCCAGCGGGAAAAAATCAGCCGCAGCCTGGACAGATGCGAACAGCTAATCCGGGAGGGTAAGATCGACACCGACAGCCTGAACCTGGGGACCATCGCCATCGCCTGCGCGATTGGTTATCTCAACTTCCGCCGCGTCTCCCCGGGCTGGTGCGTCGACCGTCCGCTGCTGGTGAAGCTTGCAGACACGCTGTTTAGCCGCGAGAGCTTTGCCCGTACCGAACCGCCAAAGGCTTGACGCGGGTTATAACACTTCGCCGTCGGAGGCGGTACAATCCCCTCACATGTTAACTCCCTCTCCCGTCGGGAGGGGGGAAGATATTTACTCGCCAGGCGCTTTCATGACTACTCATCATTCGCTGTACAGCCAGATCCCCGCTACCGACCGTCTTCTTCGCGAACCCCGCATTCATGCTGTTGTTGAGCGTTTCGGCCATACCGCGACGGTGGAAATGTTACGCCTGCTTCAGGACGAAGCCCGATGCGCGATTCAGGCAGAAAACGCCTTGCCCGACTGGTGTAGCGCGTGGGAGCAGGAAGTTGAACAGCGGCTGGATGAGAAGGCGCAAAGCGCATTACGCCCGGTGATAAACCTGACCGGAACCGTGCTGCATACCAACCTGGGGCGCGCGCAGCAGGCGGAAGAGGCCGTTGCCGCGGTCGTGCAGGCCATGCGAACGCCCGTGACGCTGGAGTACGATCTGGACGGTGCCGGGCGCGGGCACCGCGACCGCGCGCTGGCGGAGCTGCTGTGCCAACTGACCGGCGCGGAAGATGCCTGCATTGTGAATAACAACGCCGCCGCGGTGTTGCTGATGCTGGCGGCCACCGCCAGTGGCAAAGAGGTGGTGGTGTCCCGCGGCGAGCTGGTGGAGATTGGCGGGGCGTTTCGTATTCCGGACGTGATGCGCCAGGCAGGCTGCACGTTGCATGAAGTGGGCACGACAAACCGTACCCATGCGAAAGATTATCGCGCGGCGGTGAATGAAAATACCGCCCTGTTGATGAAGGTTCACACCAGCAATTACCATATTGAAGGCTTCACCAAAACGGTTGACGAGGCGGAGCTGGCGGCGATTGGGCGCGAACTGAATATACCGGTGATTGCCGATCTCGGCAGCGGCTCGCTGGTGGATCTGAGCCTGTACGGGCTGCCAAAAGAGCCGATGCCGCAGGAGATGATTGCGGCGGGTGTTAGCCTGGTCAGCTTTTCCGGCGACAAACTGCTGGGCGGGCCGCAGGCCGGGATTATCGTCGGCAAGCGCGAGCTGATTGCGCAGCTGCAGCAGCACCCGCTTAAGCGCGCCCTGCGCGCCGATAAAATGACGCTTGCCGCGCTGGATGCGACGCTGCGGCTCTATCTCCACCCGGAAAAACTGGCTGACCGTCTGCCCACGCTGCGTCTGTTAAGCCGCGATGCCGCCTCGATTCGCGCCCAGGCCGAACTGCTGCTGCCGCGCGTCGCCGCGCACTATCCCGATTTTGACGTTCGCATTGAGCCCTGCCAGTCGCAGATTGGCAGCGGGTCGCTGCCGGTGGACAGGCTGCCGAGTGAGGCGCTGACGTTCACGCCGCGTGACGGGCGCGGCAGCCAGCTTGAGGCGCTGTCGTCGCGCTGGCGCGGTCTCTCGACGCCAGTTATCGGGCGGATTTACGACGGCCGAATGTGGCTGGATCTGCGCTGCCTTGAAGATGAAGAGCGATTTCTGGAGATGTTGTTGAAATGATTATTGCCACCGCCGGTCACGTCGACCACGGAAAAACCACGTTACTGCAGGCGATTACCGGCGTAAACGCCGACCGCCTGCCGGAAGAGAAAAAGCGCGGCATGACCATCGATCTGGGCTATGCCTACTGGCCCCAGCCTGATGGTCGCGTGCTGGGCTTTATTGATGTGCCGGGGCATGAAAAGTTTCTGTCCAACATGCTGGCGGGCGTGGGCGGCATCGATCATGCCCTGCTGGTGGTGGCCTGCGATGACGGCGTGATGGCGCAAACCCGCGAGCACCTGGCGATCCTGCAGCTAACCGGCAACCCGCAGCTGACCGTGGCGCTGACCAAAGCCGATCGCGTGGATGATGCGCGCATCAGCGAGGTGCGCGAAACGGTCCAGGCGACTCTGCGGGAGTATGGTTTTGCCGACGCATCGCTTTTTGTCACCGTGGCGACAGAAGGGCGTGGTATCGACGAACTTCGCCACCATTTGCAGAACCTTTCAACACGCGACCACGCCAGCCATCATCGTTTCCGTCTGGCGATCGACCGGGCGTTTACCGTAAAAGGTGCGGGGCTGGTCGTGACCGGCACCGCGCTGAGTGGTGAAGTCAGCGTGGGAGATACGCTCTGGCTGACGGGCGTGAATAAACCGATGCGCGTGCGCGGGCTGCATGCACAAAACCAGCCCACTGACCGCGCTCATGCCGGGCAGCGTATCGCGCTGAACATTGCCGGGGATGCGGAAAAAGAGCAGCTTAATCGCGGAGACTGGCTGCTGGCCGATGCCCCGCCGGAACCGTCTGAACGCGTGATTGTCTCCCTGCAGACACACATGCCGTTGACCCAATGGCAGCCGCTGCATATTCACCACGCGGCCAGCCATATCACCGGGCGCGTGTCGCTGCTGGAAAACGACCTTGCCGAGCTGGTATTCGATTCGCCGCTCTGGCTGGCAGATAACGATCGTCTGGTACTGCGTGACATTTCTGCAAGGGAAACGCTGGCGGGTGCGCGCGTGGTGGCGCTTAACCCACCCCGACGCGGCAAGCGTAAACCTGAATATCTGCAGTGGCTGGCCGCGCTGGCGCAGGCCAGCGATGATAACGCCGCGCTGCGGGTGCACCTCGATCGCGGGGCGGTGAGTCTGCGTGATTTTGCATGGGCGCGCCAGCTGAGTGGGGAAGGCTTACGGCAGCTGACCCAGGAGCCGGGCTTTATTCAGGCCGGCAACAGCCTGCTCAATGCCCCGGTTGCTGCGCACTGGCAGCGTAAGATACTGAACACGCTTGCGACTTACCATGAACAGCATCAGGACGAGCCTGGCCCGGGGCGCGAGCGTCTGCGACGCATGGCGCTGCCGATGGAAGACGATGCGCTGGTGCTGCTGCTGATCGAAAACATGCGCGAAAGCGGCGTGATTAAAAGCCACCACGGCTGGCTGCACCTGCCGGATCACAAGGCCGGGTTCACCGCCGAGCAAGAGGCCATATGGCAAAAAGCGGCCCCGCTGTTTGGCGATGAGCCGTGGTGGGTTCGCGATCTGGCTCGCGAAACCAACACCGACGAGCAGGTGATGCGCCAGGTATTGCGCCATGCGGCGCAGCAGGGGCTAATCGTCGCGATCGTGAAAGATCGTTACTACCGTAACGATCGCATTGTGGCGTTTGCCAACCTGATCCGCGAGCTGGATCAGGCGCGTGGCTCGACCTGCGCAGCGGATTTCCGCGATCGGCTGAACGTGGGCCGTAAGCTGGCGATCCAGATCCTGGAATACTTCAACCGCATCGGCTTTACCCGCCGTCGCGGTAACGATCATCTGTTGCGCGATTCGTTATTATTTCCTGAAACTCCGTGACCTCCGTCGTAAACACCGTTACCGGCTGGCGAGAAAATCGCCAGCCGGAACTACCCTTGTTGTACACCAACAGCAAGGAGACGGACATGACAAACAATCCTCCCTCATCGCGTATCCAGCCCGGCGAGTATGGTTTTCCCCTCAAGCTGAAGCCCCGTTATGACAACTTTATTGGCGGTGGCTGGGTCGCTCCCGTCGACGGCGAATACTATTCCAACCTGACCCCGGTTACCGGCCAGCCGCTGTGCGAGATTGCCAGCTCCGGTAAGCGTGATATCGACCTGGCGCTGGATGCGGCGCACAAAGCGAAAGAGAAATGGGCTCACACCTCCGTGCAGGACCGGGCGGCGATCCTGTTCAAAATCGCCGACCGGATGGAGCAGAATCTGGAGCTGCTGGCGACGGCGGAAACCTGGGATAACGGCAAGCCGATCCGGGAAACGATGGCGGCTGACGTGCCGCTTGCTATTGACCACTTCCGCTATTTTGCCTCCTGTATTCGCGCTCAGGAGGGCGGGATCAGCGAAGTCGACAGCGACACCGTGGCGTATCACTTCCACGAACCGCTGGGCGTCGTCGGGCAAATTATTCCGTGGAACTTCCCGCTGCTGATGGCGAGCTGGAAAATGGCGCCCGCGCTGGCGGCCGGAAACTGTATTGTGCTCAAACCGGCGCGTCTGACCCCGCTCTCGGTCCTGCTGCTGATGGAAATCGTTGGCGATCTCCTGCCGCCGGGCGTGATTAACGTGGTGAACGGCGCGGGCGGGGAGATAGGCGAATATCTGGCTACCTCAAAACGTATCGCCAAAGTGGCGTTTACCGGGTCGACGGAGGTGGGCCAGCAGATCATGCAGTACGCCACGCAGAACATTATCCCGGTGACTCTGGAACTGGGCGGGAAATCCCCGAACATCTTCTTCGCGGACGTGATGGAGGAAGAGGATGCCTTCTTCGATAAAGCCCTGGAAGGGTTTGCGCTGTTTGCGTTTAACCAGGGCGAAGTCTGCACCTGCCCAAGCCGTGCGCTGGTGCAGGAATCCATCTACGAGCGCTTTATGGAGCGGGCCATTCGCCGCGTTGAGTCTATTCGCAGCGGTAACCCGCTCGATAACGTTACACAGATGGGGGCGCAGGTCTCGCACGGACAGCTGGAAACGATCCTCAACTACATCGACATCGGCAAGAAAGAGGGGGCGGATATTCTCACCGGCGGGCGTCGTAAGGTGCTGGGTGGGGATCTGCAGGACGGCTATTACCTTGAGCCGACGATCCTCTTCGGCCAGAACAATATGCGCGTTTTCCAGGAGGAGATTTTCGGCCCGGTGCTGGCCGTGACCACCTTTAAAACGATAGAGGAGGCGCTGGAGATTGCCAACGACACGCCGTATGGCCTGGGCGCAGGTGTCTGGAGTCGCAACGGTAATCTGGCCTATAAAATGGGCCGCGGCATTCAGGCCGGGCGCGTCTGGACCAACTGCTACCACGCCTATCCGGCGCACGCGGCATTTGGCGGTTATAAGCAGTCGGGCATCGGACGTGAAACCCACAAGATGATGCTGGAGCATTACCAGCAGACCAAATGTCTGCTGGTCAGCTATTCTGATAAACCACTGGGGCTGTTCTAGTCGCCCAGCTCAGGCCGTCCGTGGGCGGCCTGGGCAATTTGCTGGCGCAGGCAGTTAAGGACGCCATCCAGAACGTATTGCACGCGCCAGGGCTGGTATTCGCGTTTGCGGAAGATGGCCGTCAGATCGAGCCACCACTCTTCCTGATGCGGGAAGCAGGGGACCAGCATGCCTTTCGTTAATTCTTTTTTCAGACTCTCTTTTGGTGCAAAAACAATCCCAAGATTATTTCTGGCCAGCTCCAGGGCCGTCTGCGTATTGTCGCAAATATAATTACCGGTCACCCGGTAGTCATGCACGTCATCGCTGCCGTGCACGCGGAAACGCCAGATGTTGGCATCATCGACCAGCATGGAGTCAATGAGAATACAGGAGTGATTAATTAAATCTTCAGGTCCGGTTAAGGGATGTTTATTTAAATATTCTACGGTTGCGAAGGCCGTAACGGAATATTTTGTCAGCACGCTGGCAACCAGACTTTCGTCTTTTGGCTGAGCATAGGTAATTAAAATGTCGCAGTCATCCGGAAAGGTGACGCCTTCTGAAAATTCATTCCGGTCCAGATTGTAGGTTTTCAGGGAGATGCGGATGTCGCCGATGTCTTCTATCTGATGGATCACGTGTCGCGCGAGGTAGGTCACGATACCTGTTGGGGCATAGATCGTCACTTTTCCGCGCTTTTCATGCTTATAATCAGCAATGAAATTAACAAGCTGGCTGTTCTTATCCAGCGTGGCGTTCACGAAGGGGAGTAACGCTTCACCAAACTGGGTCAGGGCCAGCTGTCGCGTGGTGCGCTCAAAAACCTTGAGCCCAACCCGCGTTTCAAAATCAGACAGATATTTACTCACGTTGGCCTGCGCCATACCCAGCAGGGCGGCGGCATCACCAATGCTGTGGGTGGCGGCGATGACGGAGATAATTTTTAATTCGCGTGGTTTTAGCTGTAATGTACTCATCATGCACACCCATCTATATGATTTTATATATAATATTATATAAACCGCAGCGTTGCATTGGCAATTTTGTAACCATTATTATGCGCCTCGCTTGTTTGGCATTTAAATGGATTACATAGAATGACTATTAAATACAATTTACTCATCGCTGCCACGTTATTTGCATCAACGTCTGCCATGGCCGGGGAATTTTCACTTGGAGCGGGGGCTGTATTTAATGAGTCTCCATACAAAGGCTATAACGAAAATACAACTGCGGTACCGTTAATTAGCTACGAAGGGGATCGCTTTTACGTTCGCCAGACCACGGGCGGATGGATCCTGTGGAAAGATGCAAAAAATGAATTAAGCCTGACCGCAACGTGGATGCCGCTGCATTTCGACCCTGACGATAATGACGACCATCAGATGAAGCAGCTGGATGAGCGTAAAGCGTCCGCCTTCCTCGGCGGTGCGTACTACCGCCACGAAAGCTGGGGGTCGCTGAAAGTGGCGGTCTCTGGTGATGCCACGGATGAAAGCAGCGGCGTGATCGGCGAAGTATCATACTTCCGTCCAATCAAAATGGATCGCCTGACCCTGACGCCTTCTGTGGGTGTGTTCTACAGCGACGAAAGCTATAACGACTACTACTACGGCGTATCCGGCAGCGAGTCTCGCCGCTCCGGGCTGGATCAATACACTGCCGGTGACAGCTGGACGCCATACGTTGGTCTGGCGGCTAAATATCAGTTAACCCAGAAGCTGTATCTCAATGCCAGCGCGGTCTACACCGTGTTGCCTGACGACGTGAAGAATAGCCCGATGATCGACCGCGATGACAGCTTCGCGCTGATGACCGGCCTGACCTGGCGTTTCTGATGTGGTAAAGCCTGTTTACTCCCTCTCCCGTGGGAGAGGGATGGGGTGAGGGCAACAGGCCGCAGAAATTCAACCTTCATCCACCCAGATCCGCATTTCCCCTTCTCCCCGGTTCGCCCAACTGAACCACGGAATAAAGGTTAGCGTCTGAGGATGACGTTGTACCGGCGGGCGGTCATAGTGCCACAGCGCATCAGTGTCCTTCGTATGACAGCCCGTCCCCTCTGCCTGTATCAGCATCTTGTGCGCGAAAATGCCTTTACCTTCAAAGATCCGGAACGTGCTGTCAGGCGGCAAGGAAAGGTTATGCAGATTGGTGCCGTTATCCGCTTCTTCCAGACAGTAAACCAGCGGCCCGCGCTGTAGCGCGACTTTTCCCGCCTGCTGGCGTACCTGCGGATTTCCGTACACCCGGCGAACCGGCATCGGTAGCGTCAGCGTGACGACATCCCCTTCTTGCCAGTTTCGGGTCAGATAGAGGTATCCCCGTGAAATTTCACCTGCAGCGTCTTCACCGTTCAACGATACCTCAGGCGCCGCGCACCAGTCCGGCAGGCGCAGGGCCAGGGTATGTTTCACCGGCGAAGGTGAGACGATCTCGATTTTCACCGCTTCCTGCCACGGATAATTACCGCCGATCCGCAGCGCCAGGGTTTCATCGCCAACCGGAATGACGACATCGTTGCCGACGTAGAGGTTAATAAAAAGCGCATCCTGGCGAACGGTATAAATATAATGCCCCAGCGACGTCAGCACGCGGGCGATATTCGGCGGGCAACAGGCGCAACCAAACCAGCGCTGGCGGACGGGTTTCACGTGATCGTAGATATGGTTGAACGCCAGGGTTTTCGGATGGACTTCCAGCGGGTTCACATAGAAGAAGTGCTTACCGTCCAGCGCCATGCCGCCCAGCACCGTGTTGTATAGTGCGCGCTCCATTACGTCGGCGTAGTGGCCGTCGGCCTCCATTTCCAGCATCCGGCGGGCAAACATCATCAGACCGATGGAGGCACAGCTTTCGGCGTACACCGTATCGTTGGGCAGATCGTAATCGCTGCTGAACGCCTCGCCGCTGCTTTGCGAGCCGATTCCACCGGTAATGTACAGCTGGCGCTGCGCCATATTTTTCCACAGCCGCAGGCAGTCCCGCCGTTTACCCTCGTCATGGCTCAGGCGTGCCAGATGCGCCATGCCCGCCATCAGATAGACGAAACGTACGGCGTGGCCAGTGGCCGTTTGTTGCTCGGCAAGGGGTTGATGCGCCTGGCTGTAGGTTTTGTCCTTGACCATCCACGCCGGGCCATAGGTATTCCAGTACGACGTTCTGCCGCGCTTCTCGTATTCGATATCGTAGAAGTGAGGCTGGGTGCCGCGCTCCTCGATAAAGTATTTCGCCAGATTAAGGTACCGGGGCGCCTGCGTAACGTCATAAAGTCGCATCAGCGCCAGCTCGATTTCCGGATGGCCCGGATAACCGTGCAGCTGGTTTTCACCGGGGCCAAACACGCTGTCGATATGGTCCGCCAGCCTGCAGACCACGTCCAGCAGGCGGCGTTTTCCGGTCCCCTGAAAATACGCCACGCCCGCTTCAATCATATGTCCGGCGCAGTAGAGCTCGTGACATTCGGCCAGATTGGTCCAGCGCTCCTCAGGCGCTTTTACCGTAAAGTAGGTGTTGAGATAGCCATCCTCACACTGCGCCGCCGCGACCAGCTCAATCACCTCGTCGGCGGTTTTCTCCAGTTCAGCATCAGGCTTCTGGCACAGCGACCACGCTACGGCTTCCAGCCATTTCGCCACGTCGCTGTCCTGAAACACCATACCGTAGAATTCACCCTGCTCCAGACCTGCAGCTATGCGGAAGTTGCTAATGGCGTGGCTGGGTTCGGCTTCCGTCACGCGGTCATTTAGCGCATCCCACTGGTAGGGGATCACCACTTCACGGACCAGTCGTTGATACTGCCCGAGAAACGGGTCGTTAATTTTCAGCTTGTGCAGGTCGGGTTCCATTATGGACATAGCGTTCTCCTCAGGACGATACGTGACGCTGGCGCAGCTCGGTGGCAATGCGCGACATCATTGGGTTGTTGAGTTTGCACCAGCGGATGGAAACGGCCAGTAGCAGATGGAAAAGGGCGGGGAGCAGGGTCTCCATGGCGGTGATGCCCTGCAGCGAAGCCTGTGTCTGATTGCCCGTGCCCGGCTGGTAGGCGACGGCGATAAACACCAGGCTGATGATCCCGGCGCTGGAGGCCCACGCGAGCTTGATGAAAAACAGGTTGAAGGCGAAGTTCATGCCCGATGAGCGCACCCCGGTTTTCCATTCGCCGTAGTCGTCGGCAAAGGCCATCAGCGAGAAGTGCAGCGGCAGGGTGAAGCCCAGGATCACGCCGTTGCTTAAAATGACGATCAGCCAGAGCGTCTGGTGCGCCGGGCCTCCTGGCAGAAACCACATTCCCAGCGCAAGTGCGGCGAGCACCAGGTTTGTGTAGTAGTAGAGTTTGACGGTATCAATACGGCGCGACAGCGGGTTGACGATGACCGCCCCAAGAATGGCCGCAAAGGTCACCATCGTGAAAAACAGCGAGGTATAGGCGGTGCTGCCCTGCAGTACGTAGGTGATAAAGTACATGTATCCGCCGCCGCGAATGTTGAAAACGTTGATCAGCAGGAACGACATCACCAGCATCAGCAGCAACTGATCGTTTTTACGCAGTCCGGCCAGATGCTCCCGCAGGGTGAATTTGCCCATCAGCGCCAGCGGGACACGCTCGCGTACCCAGAAGAAGCAGCACAGGAACATCACCACGGCAATGGCGCACAGGACGCCGACGCCAAGCTGATAACCTTTCGCGGCATCTCCCTGGCCCAGTTCAGCGACCAGCCATGGCAGGCCTACGGAGACCAAAAATCCTGCCACGCCGCACAGCACGAAGCGCCAGGACTGGCAGGAGATCACCTCGTTATGGCGGGTGGTCATGGTATTAATCAGCGCGCAGTAGGGAACGTTGATGGCGGTATAGCCGACGGACAGCAGCAGATAGGTCCCAAATGCCCAGGCGATTTTCACGCCCATGCTGGCTTCCGGAACGGTGAAGGTCAGCACGCCGATAATTCCGATCGGGAAGGCGACCCACAGCTGCCATGGGCGAAAGCGCCCCCAGCGGCTCTGCGTGCGGTCGGCAATAATGCCCATGACCGGATCGGAAATAGCGTCAAATACGCGCAGGGCAATAAAGAGCGTACCCACGAGCGCAGGCGTCAGACCAAAAATATCGGTATAGAAAAAGGTCAGAAAATTCATGATCAGGCAGGTAATCACCGTACCGCCCGCGTCGCCCAGGCCGTAGCCAATTTTTTCGCGCACGGACAAACGGTCATTTATCTCCTGTTGTGTAACGTCAGACTCTGTAATCGGTGTGGAAGTCATCGGGTAACTCCTCGGTAATCGAATTTATTATCGTATTTGTGCAAGGTACCTGATTATTCTGCACTGAATGGGGAGGCCAACAAGGGAAGGGAAAAGTATAAAAAGATGACGATTCCGACCTGATGATAAAAATGTGATTCCGATCGGGCCGTCGGGCCATTATTTATTAATAATCAATGGATGCATTTAATAATGGCGGGATTAAAAGCGAAATGGTGAATATAAATGCTTGAATTATCCATAGCGTTTCCGGTTAAGGTTCAAAACGGTGGGTTGTTTATTTCCCGGGGTGTGGGCCGCCATCCTGCGCGTAAATTAACATCGTGGGAGATTATTTTTGTCGAAAAAGGGACATTAACGATCCAGGAAGAAAATACGGTATTTGACGTGAAGGCGGGCGAGAGTTTGCTGCTTTGGCCTGGCAGGCGACATGTAGGCGTCGGCGACTTTCCCGCCGATCTGAAGTTTTACTGGCTGCATTTTGAGGTTGAGCATCACCTGCCCCGATTACCCAATCTGGCAATCGAACAACACTGCCGCGTGAGGGATGCCCAGTATGTGATTTCTCTTTTTCGCCAGTTCCTGAGCGAGCAGGAGAAATTACAGCGAAGCGTGGCGCTGGAAATCATTTTATTACTGATTTTGCAGCAAATTTCCCTTTCGTCAGGCTATGAAGACAACGCAGATGAAGCCGGTGCAGCAATGGCGTGGAAGGCGAAGCAGCTTATTCGCACGCAGTTCCATTTGCCGCTTTCTACCTCGCAACTGGCAAAAGCATTGCACTGTAATGCGGATTATCTGGGGCGCGTGTTTCGCCGGACCTTCCATTTAACCCTGACGGAGGCGATACATCGCCAGCGCGTCAGGGCGGCAGAAAAATTGTTGCTGAATGACTCTGCATCGCTCACCGAAGTGGCAACGCGGTGTGGTTTTAATGACGTGGGCTATTTTCGGCAGATCTTTTCGAAGCATACCGGGTTAACTCCCGCCGTCTGGAAACGGCGGTACTGCAAGGAACACATTAATTCCGGGTGATCACTGCCCGTAATAGGCATTCGCTCCATGCTTGCGCAGATAATGCTTGTCGAGCAGTTCCTGCTGCATAACCGGAAGCTGTGGCGCGAGCTGGCGAGAGAACAGGCCCATATAGGCGCACTCTTCCAGCACCACGGCATTGTGAACCGCATCGGCCGCGTCTTTACCCCAGGCGAACGGACCGTGGGAGTGGACCAGCACCGCCGGGATCTGCATCGGGCTAAGATCGCGCTCCTCGAAGGTTTTGATGATCACTTCACCCGTCTGGTATTCGTATTCCCCTGCAATCTCTGCCGTGGTCATCAGGCGCGTGCAGGGGATGGTCCCGTAGAAATAGTCCGCGTGCGTGGTTCCCCAGGCCGGTAAATCCAGCCCCGCCTGGGACCAGATAGTGGCGTGGCGCGAATGGGTATGCACTATGCCGCCAATCTCCGGGTAACGACGATACAGCGCAAGATGGGTAGGCGTGTCTGAAGAGGGCTTTTTATTCCCCTCAATAACCTGGCCCGTGGCGATATTCACCACCACCATATCCTCCGCCGTCATCACGTCGTATTCCACACCGGACGGTTTAATGACCATCATGCCGCTTTTGCGGTCCACAGCGCTGACGTTGCCCCAGGTAAACGTCACCAGCTGGTGGGCGGGCAACGCCAGGTTTGCTGCCAGTACCTCGGTTTTAAGTTCGTCTAGCATGTCATGCCTCCTTCCTGCATACGGGCTTCAATCCAGCGGCGCGCCTGGATAATCTCCAGCACCGGCTCTTTTGCTTTTTCGGTCCACATTTCAATCAGAAATGCGCCGCGATAGTTCAGTTGATGCAGCGTGTTAAACACGCCAACGAAATCGACGCAGCCCTCGCCAAACGTCACGTCGCGGAACTGCCCGGGGCTTTGTGCGGTGACGGGCTGGGTATCTTTCAGGTGAATAGCCGCAATGCGGTCAATGCCCAGCGTCAGCTCGGCGGTGACGTCGTTACCCCACGCGCTCAGGTTGCCGACGTCCGGATAAACGCTGAACCACGGTGAGGCGAGCATGTCGTCCCACTTTTTCCATTTGCTGATGGAGTTCATAAACGCGGTGTCCATGATCTCCACCGCCAGCATCACCTGTGCGGCGGCGGCCTGTTCTACGGCCCAGGCCAGCCCGTCGGCAAAGCGCTGTTGCGTCCCCTCGTCATGCGCTTCGTAATAGACGTCATACCCGGCAAGCTGGATGGTGCGAATGCCCAAATCACGCGCCAGCCTGATGGCTTTGCTCATGATCTCACGGGCGCGTTCGCGCACGGTCTCATCGCGGCTGCCAAACGGGAAGCGACGGTGGGCAGACAAGCACATAGAGGGGATCGCCACGCCGGTTTCCAGCATCGCTTCCACCAGAGAGGCGCGCTGCGTGGTGCTCCAGTCGAGGCGTGATAATCGCTCGTCGGTTTCATCGACAGACATCTCGACAAAATCGAACCCGCAGCTTTTCGCCAGTACCAGCCGCTCGGGCCAGGAGAGATCTTTTGGCAGCGCTTTTTCGTAAATACCTAACGGATGCAGACGCATGGTTACGCTCCCCAGATGTCGCGAATGTGCGAATGGAATGCCTGTGCCACCTGCGGTGGATTGGCGGCACCTGCCAGCGCGCGTCCGGCAATAAAGGCTTTGACGTTGATTTGCTTAAACAGCGGCAGGTCGGCGGGGGTGATACCGCCGGTAATCGAAAGCTGCAAACCGATATCGGAGAGCGCTTGCATTTTTGCGAGATCCGCCTCACCCCACTGCTGGCCGCTCGCCTGTGCGTCACGTCCGCGGTGATAAATGGCCTGCTTCACGCCGATGCGATGCCATGCGCGAGCATCGTCCAGCGTCCAGTGACCAAAGAGCTCCATCTGGATTTCTCCCCCGCGGCGCAGGGCTACCTCGTGGCCGCGTTCAACGGTGGCCAGCGGGGCGGCGCAGATGATGGTCATCCAGTTTGCACCCGCGCCAAATGCCTGCTCTGCCAGCGTTTCTCCGGCATCGGCCACTTTCCAGTCCGCAACGATGATTTTATCAGGGCACTGCTCGCGCAGGGCGCGCACGGAGTTTAGCCCTTCGGTCAGGCACAAAATGGTACCTGCTTCGACGATATCAACGTGATCGGCAAGCGTCGCGACATCACGCTGCGCGGCCTGAAGAGAGGTATGGTCGAGCGCCAGCTGCAGTAATGGTCGGCTCATAGGTTGTTCTCCTTAACTCGGGCGTGATAGCCCTGTAGTGCTGAAATCAGTAGCTGATAGCGCTGATACTTGCGCTGATAGGCCGCATGGGCGCGCATGTCAGGCTCAATGACACGAATGTCGTGTCGGAGGGCGCATTGCGCCGTATGGAAATCGGGATACACGCCGGTGCCGACCAGGGCGGCCAGCGCCGCGCCGGAACAGCCGGTCTCTTCTACCTGCGGCAGTTCAATCGCCAGCCCGCTGACGTCCGCAAGCATTTGCATCCATACGTCCGAATGGGTTGGACCACCCGTCACGCGCAGGGCATGAACGTGGGTAAAGCGTTCGAGCATGCGGTTTAGGTGGGTCATGTGGCAGAACACCACGCCCTCATAAACCGCCTGCAGCAGGTGCGCGCGGGTGTGTAGCGCCTGCATCCCGTAGAAGCCGCTGGTCATCTCCAGCCCGGCGTTGCTGCCATAGAGGAACGGCAGAAAGTACACATCGCTTTCGGCTTTCGGCAGGCTGGCGACGGCGTGGTTGATCTCGCTGAACGACATGTCGCCCCACTGCGCGGTGAGCCACTCAAGGTTGCCGGACGAGGTCGGGCTGGCTTCGTGAACGATGTACTGCTGCGGATGCACGTAGCGACCATAAACGTAGGGGAAGGG
Organism: Enterobacter sp. NFIX58; assembly: GCF_900110475.1. Taxonomy (NCBI): domain Bacteria; kingdom Pseudomonadati; phylum Pseudomonadota; class Gammaproteobacteria; order Enterobacterales; family Enterobacteriaceae; genus Enterobacter; species Enterobacter sp. NFIX58. The sequence continues at coordinate 203,356 of NZ_FODW01000005.1, forward strand.
TTCGTTGCTGCAAAGCGCACTGGCGATCCCGCTGGTGACGGCCCAGGTGCCCATCACGGCGTTCAGCGTGTGCTCGTCCTGCAGTCCGGCGCAGAGCGCGGTGGAAACCACATCAAACAGTCCCCCCACGACGGGTGTGCCCGCCGCGAGACCGGTAAGGGCGGCTGCCTGAGCGGTGATTTCCCCGCAGATTTCTGCTGAACCGACAATCGGCGGCAGGGCGCCGTCAATCTCGCTGATCCCGAGCCAGCGCGTAAGCTGCGGGTCATACTGCCCGGTATTCATGTTGTAGAGATTGGACTCGGAGATGTTGCTCTCTTCACCGCCCTTCACGCCGGTCAGGCACCAGCGCAGATAGTCGTGCGCCATCATCACGCAGCCAATCTGCTGATAGCGCTGCGGCTCGTTCTCTTTGACCCAGCGCAGAAGCGAGGCCGGATGCCCGGTCCACAGCGTCTGGCGCGTATGCGGGTAGAGTTTTTCGGGAATGCCGTCCTGCTGCCAGCGCTGCACAATCTCCAGTGCCCGGCGATCGGAGGAGAGGATGGCATTGCCCAACGGTTGGTCCTGTTTATCGAGCAGAAAGAGCCCTTTACCCTGAGCAGAAATGCCGACCCCATTGATCTGGTTGCCGTTTACGCCTGCATTCTTGAGCAACGCGGCGATGGTTGCGTGGCAGTGCTGCCACAGCTGATGCATATCCCGCTCGGCGTAGCCCGCTCGCGGGCTGAGCGTGGCAACGGAGCGGCGTTCGATACTGACTTCTTTGCCCTGGCTGTTGTATAAACCGGCTTTCAGATAAGTACCGCCACAATCGATACCCAGCCAGAAGGTCTCTTTTTCACTCATCTTCATCTCGCTTAATTGCCGGGTGGCGCTGCGCTTACCCGGCCTACGGTTTGGTTTTCTCCCTCTCCCTGTGGGAGAGGGCTGGGGTGAGGGCATCAGGCCGCACGTTTATGGGGATTTACCGTGGGATTGGGCTCTGCCCCGGCATCGCATTTCGCCGGCAACAGCAGGGCCAGCAGCGACGCCAGCGCGAGTGAAACGGCCAGGCAGTAGACGCCCGCATCTTTGCTGTACAGGGTGATCAGCACGCCAACGGCATACGGGCCGCAGAAGCCACCGAGGTTGCCCAGGGCGTTGATCACGCCGCGCGCGCCGCCCGCCATCTCTGCGCTAAACAGTCTTGCCGGGATCGTCCAGAACACGCCGGCGGCGGATTGCAGGAAGAAACCGCAGCCCACCAGTGCGGCATAGGCCAGCCAGATGTTTGCTTTCAGGGCTACGGAGAGGAACATGCAGAGCGCGAAGCCAATCAACGGCAGGGAGACAAACAGCTTGCGCTTGCCGGTGCGGTCAGAAAGCGAGGAGAACAGGAACATGCCCGCAATGGCGCCGATGTAGGGCAGGATGGCGAGCATCCCCACCTGACCAATACTGGTGTGTGTCAGCTCCTTCAGAATGGTCGGCAGCCAGAGGGTGTAACCGTAAATCCCGGTCTGATAGAAGAAATTCAGGGCGATCAGCTGCCACATGGTTTTGTCAGACAGCACCGCGCTGAGCGAGGCATTTTTCACCTCTTTTCCGGCGATGGCCTGCTGTTCAGCCGCCAGCGTTTGCACCAGATAGTTTTTCTCTGCCGCTGAGATCCAGCGGGCTTCCTGCGGACGGTCGTAGACCGTGAATGCCCAGAGCACCAGCACAACAATGGACATCAGACCTTCAATGATGAACAGCCAGCGCCAGTCAAGAGCGGTGATAATCCAGCCCGACAGCGGGGCGGTGATTATCCCGGCGATGGGTACAAACATGATCACAATTGCGTTGGCGCGACCGCGTTCGGCATCCGGGAACCAGTTGCTGATCATGGTGAGCACAACGGGTAGCATCCCGCCTTCCGCCACGCCGAGTAAGAAGCGCAGCACCAGCAGCTGGTACTGATTCGTCACGAGACCCGTGAGCACCGAGATCACCGCCCAGGCGACCAGTGACCAGCCGATAAATTTCTTGCCGCTACCGTGCACCGCAATCTTGCCGCCGGGTACCTGCAGGAACAGATAGCCGATAAAGAATATGCCGCCCGCGAGGCCTGCCATGGTGGCGGTAATACCTAATTCTTCGTCCATCCCTCCCGGCATTGCAAACGCGATATTCACGCGGTCCATATATGAAATAATACAGGCGATAAGAATAGGAGGAATGATTCTTAGCCAGCGCTGGCGCGGAATGTCCGCATGTAGAGCATGAGTAGAAATATTCATAGTTAATCTCTCCGTAGGTAACCGGAATAAACTTTTCTTATTGTTATTGCGTTGCTTTATTCATTGCGCTGATACCGTCGCGCAAAATGGCGATGCGATGGCTGACATCAGCATTAGCATTTATTTCCAGTAATTTAATACCGGAGAATTTCAACGTTGCGGCGCTCGCCGCAGTAAAGAGTGCTTTTGCACATTCAGTGGACATCAGACTGTCGGCACAGAAGGAGGAAAATGGCGCGTGCAGATCCTGCCATTCACCGTACTCCCCGCCGGGGGTGGTGCCTGAAAACATCAGCGCACCCAGTTTCCCGGCATTAAGCGCGGCCTGAACGTGGTCAAGGGGAAGGGTGGTGTTACGGCCTTCGATGGCCGACCGCGCCCAGTTGATGCAGACGCTGATATCCGTGTCTTTCACCACCTCCAGCACCTGCTCCAGTGGCAGGAAGCCCTTGCGCGGTGCCGGGCCGTTCATGGCATCGCAGTGTTCCAGCACCAGATCGCAGTCCCAGTCCCAGCCCGCGATTTCCCGAACCGAGCGGGAAAACGCTTCTGTAGCCTGTTCGACGGAAGCATTGCCCGCCTGCGGGGCGGCCTGCATTTCCAGAGCAATCACTTTGCCTGGATAACGGGCATTCACGGCGTTAATTTTCTGGTGCAGATGTCGGTAAAAGTCCACGCATGCTTTACGCTGCGCGTCGTCAGCCGAGGCCAGGCCAAATGCGCCGTTGCTGCCGCGGCGGCGCATGGTTTCCATTACTGCCGTGACCACGATTTGCCAGTCCCCCGGGGTATGGCGGAACAGCCATTCGTCACCAAGGGGATGAAGATTTTCAAGGCAAGGCTGTTCCAGCCCGCGAATATTCGGCGTGTCGGAAAGTTCCCGCCAGAAGGTTTGTTCTTCTTGTTCCCCTTTCTGGTGAAACGAGGGTGCGCAGGGGTACGCACCAATAATAAAACTGGTGTTGGTCATTTCGCGTTCCTGTATTTATACCCGTCATACTTCAAGTTGCATGTGCGTTGGCTGCGCTCGTTCACCCCAGTCACTTACTTATGTAAGCTCCTGGAGATTCACTCTCTTGCCGCCTTCCTGCAACTCGAATTATTTAGGGTATATCAGAAAATTAATCTAATTCGCTGATTGCCACTTTCACCACAATCTTACGAATTGTGGTTTCCTTGTTTTTAATACAGGCAGGACGGTGCACATCCTGCGGAAAAAATATGGCATAGCTGCCGGGTATCATTTCGATAAACGACTCATTTTCACTGTTGTGATAAAAAATAATATCGCGTTGTTCCAGCAATGATTCGCTTATTTCGTTATTACCGGTATCAATCGCGATACCGATTTTCTCTTCACCCCAGGCCAGGAATTGGATATCCAGATAGCGGCGATGCACTTCCGGGCGATTCTCGTGCAGATCCTTTGTTGTTAGGTCGAGAACCTGGGCAAAAATGTTGCGACCTTCAATTTCTACTACGCCTGGCTCCAGGGTGGTGAAATCCGTCGTGCGCAGAAAATGAAGGGCTTTTTCAATCGCCCGCGGCAGGCGACACGGATTTGGCTGGGAAATATGTCCGAATATCATGGCCCACTCCTTACAGAGACTGGATTTTCGCCCACACGCTGTCGTCAACCGTGATGCCGTTGCTGCGGTTCTCTTCAAGCAAACGGGTAAATTCATGCCCTGGCAGACGGATGGCGACATTTTCATCCGCGCGTTCGGCGGTGGTGATGAAGTCCATAATGCGCTGCAGTTTGGCATCCCGGGTTGGGCCATCGATCAGGCGATCCACCTCAATGGCGATGAAGATCTGCGATACGCCGTACTCGTCGCTGTTGTCCTGGGTCACTTCCGCGACGGAAGATCCGTTTGAGAGCAGGGTGGCGATCATATCGAGCACGATGGATAAGCCGGACCCTTTCCAGTAGCCCATGGGCAGAATACGGCGGTTTTTCTCGATCACGCCCGGCTCTCTGGTGAGGTGACCTTCGTCGTCAAAGCCGCCATCTACCGGCAACGCGCGCCCGGCCAGGCGGTTCACCTCCAGCATGCCGTAGGAGAACATCGACATCGACATGTCGACCATGGTGATCGGGTTCGACGGAATGGCAACGATCAGCGGGTTTGTGCCGATGCAGCACTCTTTTGATCCCCACGCGGGCATCACGGCAATCGAGTTGGTCCAGCAAATGCCGATATAGCCCTTCTCCGCCGCCTGCCAGCCGTAGCTGCCGCCGCGCATCCAATGGTTCGCGTTACGCAGTGCCACCAGACCAATGCCGTGATCGGACGCCAGCTCGGTGGCGCGATCCATCATCTTGTTCGCCGTCAGGTTGCCGATGGAGCGCTGCGCATCCCATTGTTCGATGGCGCCTAATGTCATCACCCGTTTGGGCTGGGCGTCAGGAATGATATCCCCTGCATCAAGCTGCTGAATAAAGCGCGGGAAGCGGTTTACACCATGCGAATAGACGCCGGATTCCGTGGTGCGGGCAAACATCTCGGCGCAAGCGTCTGCGGTTTCCGCTTTCACGCCGCGATCGAGCAGAACCCGATTGAACGCCGCTTTCAACTCTTCGAAGGTCACTTTCATCCCTGTTCTCCTGTTCTTTTAAGGGCAAGTGTGAGTGCTTTTTTATCGCTAAATTCCACTATGCGAAATCTGATTTCAAATATAGCGATCAAATTTTGTCAGATCAACGACATTCATGTTTTTCAAAATCGATTAAAATCAATTGGTTGTGTTTTTTCTGTTGAGATCGTGAACTGACCCACACTTTGCGCTACCATCAGGGCGCGCTAAACAGGAGCCATGTAATGAGCATGAAAGAGAGCGAAATGACGCAAGAAAAAGAGAGGCCAGCAGGCAGCCAGAGCTTGTTTCGCGGCCTGATGCTGATTGAGATCCTCAGCAACTATCCGAACGGGTGCCCGCTTGCACATTTATCGGAACTGGCGGGGCTGAATAAGAGCACCGTGCACCGCTTGCTGCAGGGGCTACAGTCGTGCGGGTACGTGACCCCGGCACCCGCGGCGGGCAGCTATCGCCTGACCACCAAATTTATCGCCGTCGGGCAAAAGGCGCTGTCGTCGCTGAATATCATTCACGTGGCTGCTCCGCACCTCGAAGCGCTAAACATTGCGACCGGCGAGACGGTGAACTTCTCCAGCCGGGAAGACGACCACGCTATCCTGATTTATAAGCTCGAACCGACAACCGGTATGCTGCGCACGCGCGCCTATATTGGCCAGCATATGCCGCTTTACTGTTCCGCGATGGGCAAGATCTACATGGCGTTTGGCCATCAGGATTACGTGGCGAGCTACTGGGAAAGCCACCAGGAACAGATTCAACCTTTGACGCGCAACACCATCACTGAACTGAGCGCCATGTATGATGAACTGGCGGAAATTCGCGATCGCAGCATGGCGATGGACAAAGAAGAGAACGAGCTGGGCGTCTCCTGTATTGCCGTGCCGGTGTTTGATATTCACGGCCGCGTCCCGTATGCGATCTCTATCTCGCTATCGACGTCGCGCATGAAGCAGGTGGGCGAGAAGAACCTGCTCAAACCGCTGCGCGAAACGGCAGAGGCTATCTCAAAAGAGCTGGGTTTTAACGTACGCGAGGCGTAACAGATGAACCGATTTATCATGGCGGATGCGGAAAAATGCATCGGGTGCCGCACCTGTGAAGTGGCCTGTGCGGTCGCGCATCAGGACGATTTCACCGCGCAGGCTTTTACCTCCCGCCTTCGGGTGGTGAAAGGGGACGCCTATACAACGGCGGTGGGGTGTCATCAGTGCGAGGATGCCCCCTGTGCCAACGTCTGCCCAACCCATGCCATCAGCCGTACGGCGGGCGCCTGGCTTGTTGAGCAGACGCGCTGTATTGGCTGCAAGAGCTGTATGGTCGCCTGTCCGTTTGGGGCGATGCAGGTACGGTTGGTGGGAAACAGGGCACAAGCGCTGAAATGTGATTTGTGCCGTCATCACGAAGGCGGACCGGCCTGCGTGGAGGCCTGTCCAACCCACGCGCTGCGCTGCGTTGATCCTGTCAGTATTCGGGCTGAAAGGCTTACTGCATTTTATTGAAATTCCACGTAAACGTCAGACTGTAGCGCCAGTCTCTGTTGCGACTGTCTGTCGGAACATCCCCTACGGGTCTTGCCGCCTCAACCGTGACGCTATAGTGGCGGGTATCGCCTACCATCACGCCGGCCGCCACTGACCCGAGCCGCTGATGAGGCAAGCCAGAGGTGTTAAACCAGGTTTGCGCGGTATCGGCCAGGATGTAGGGTTGGATTGTGGCAAGCCAGGTACTCTCTTTTCGCATCTGGATATAGCGCAGTTCTACCTGCCCGCCATAGCCGTAATCACCGCTTGCTTCACTGTCCTGGTATCCACGGCCAAACCGCTGGGCACCGAAGCTAACGCGTTCGGGTTCTGGCAACGTGTTATTTGACCAGTCACCCTCCCAGGACGTTGAAAGCCGCCACTTGTCGGCAAACAGCCTGGCTGCGTCCAGATAGCTTTTCGTGAGCGTAAAATTCATATCGGGTCTGGGGGCCGAGACGATATCGGCACCCATCGCATCAATGCCCTGACGCACGTTGAGCCGGCCGCTGATGCTGGCGGTTGTGAACTGATGCGCACCATTAACGCCCACTTCCAGCGCCGGATAACGCGCGTGCTGGTTGACGGAGTCCAGACGATAGGTTTTGCCCTGCAGTCTGGCCTGAAGAGCATAATCATCCTGGCGGTCGGTGTAATCAAAACCGCCGGTCAGATTAATTTGTGATTTTTGCGTCAGCAGCAGGGGATAGCCAAACGTCACGCCACCGTTGTATTGCGTTGTTTTTTGCTTCGAATCGACGCTGATATTATTCGGCAAAGAGAGCAGGGGCGAAAAATCTCGCGGATCTTCGCGGTAATAGCTGCCTTTGAGCTGCATCGTCAGCCCTTCATCGTTTAAAAACTGCTGCCAGTTGAGCCCGACATAGTTTTTTCGCGTGTTGCTATCTAACGGCACAAGCGTGGCCACGCCAAGCTGATCGCCATAACTTGTCATGTTGCTGAGCGTGCCGTTCAGCATCATTAAATCTTGCCCTTTACGGGTATCGATCGTCGAGGCGATATTCCAGCTCCGCTCCTGATTACCGGTAATCTGCATCGCCGCCGCGCCATAGATATTGGTTGGCAGCTGCGCGTTAGCCGTGACCGGAACGTTCGGGGTACGGGTCATCAGCTGGCTATAGCGATCGAACGTATCCTGAGACAGCGGTTTTTCCGCCATGATTTTTTCTGACAATCGTTTAAGACGCTCGGCGACGTGCGGGTTATTACTGGTGATGTCGCTGTGAGCGACATAGCCTTCAACCAGAACAATTTTAATATTCCCCTGCTGGAAATTATTATCGGGCAGCCAGGCATAGGAGAGCGGAAAACCGTCGGCCTTATAGCGCGCCGTAATATCGTTTACCAGCCCGGTGAGCGTTTTTAGCGGCACGGTTTTTCCGGCATAAGGCCTGAAGGGCTGAAGTAATTCCTGCAAGGGATAACGCGTGCCGCCAATAAACTGAATGTGATTAATGGTAATGGGTGTTTCAGGCGTCAGCGTTGACTGCGGTTTTTCTATTTTGACTTTCGGCTGCGGGACGGCCTCCGTCTGTTCGGGGGCAACGTTACGAGAAACTTGCGCCGGGTTATCAGGGTTAATAATAGAGGGCAGTGTATCGGCGCGGGCCATGCTCAGCACAACCAGCCCCGTCAGCGAAAAAAGGAAGTGGTGTTTCATCGCGCTATCCCTGTTCATCATTCCCGGTTAGGGGGAGTGTCGCTGTATAAAGCGCCCCTGAACCAGGGGCGCAGAATGACAATAAGCAGGTTACTGTTTTGGCGTCAGCAGACCGGTGGTTAACGTGTTGAGTCCGTTAATCGGGTTTGTCGTAGATGTGTTTTGGGTTGTGCCTGCATTGGCCGTTACACCCGCAGTCAGCGTATTGAGGGTGGTATTGACCGTAGTGCTCAGGCTATTGTTTGTGGCTGTCACATTGGCATCGGCCGTCAGAGATCCTGTGCCGCTGCCTCCGGTGGTTGATGTGGGTTTCACTAGCGTACCGCTATCCGTGACCGTCTGGCCTACATTTTGAACGACCTGACCGACACCGCTAAGCCCGCTATTGCTGCTGCTAATGTTGGTCCCCACGCCGCTGACGGTGCCACCCACCTGGGTCAGCAGACCGTTGACAGGTGTGCCGAGACCCGTTGTGGTGCCCACGCTTTGCGTCACGCCTTGTACCCCGCCCAGCGTCTTGTTAGCCAGGGCCGTGGTATCGGTTGTTACCTGAGTGACCGCTGGGCTGCTTACCGTGTTGGTGAGACCCGTGCCGGTGTTACTGACCAGTTGCCCGGTGCTGTTGACCACGCTGCCCGTCAGTCCGGTTACGCCGCTGACCGGTGTTCCGGAAGTGGAGCTCGCCAGGCCCGTGCCTACTGTTGAAACGGTATTGCCAAGGGAGGTGACGGACGTGGTCACGCCTTTAACCGTTGTGCCCACACCGTTCGGGTTGTTTGGATCGCCAACGCCAGTCGTGACGCCTGTCCCCACGGTGGACACGGCACTGCCAACACCGCTGACGGTGGTTGAAACGGTTGACGTGACGGGGTTATTTGTCGGAAGCTGGCTTCCAAGGCCATCCACCGTCGATCCGACGCTGGTTACGGTTTTACCGGCATCACCCAGTATCGTATTTACGCCTGCGGTAGTGGTTCCGCCACCGCCCGTGTTGCCTGTTCCGGTTCCTCCGCTGCCATTGCCTCCTGAGCCCGATCCTGAACCAGAACCCGTTCCGCCACCAGCGCCTGTCCCGGTACCTGAACCCGTCCCGGTACCTGAGCCGTTGCTGCCCGAACCGCCATTGTTCGCGGTCGTGCCACTTCCATCACCTGAGCCGCTGCTGCTTCCCGTCGCAGGGTTATTTTTGGCCGTTGAGTGATGAGAGCCGCCACCGCTTCCACTGCAGGCAGAAAGAGAGAACGCGAGCAGTACCGCAACAGCGATAGCGCTGATGCGACTAACATTATTAGGTAGCATATGAATACTCCACGCAAAAGAACGCCGAGCGGCGTATTAGTGAGTATATGCCCTATTTTTAAATATGCATGAAAGTGGCTCGGGAAGGTATTTCCCTGTGTTGCAGAGGGTTATTTCAAAATAACAATAAGTTAAGATTTTTAATCGATGCTTAATTATTGAGGGGAAAGTTAGTGAGCGTAAATTAAAGGAATATTCCTAAGGAAACTCAAGGGAGATGATAAATCAAACGCTACAGGATATATCCTTAATATAAGATTCAGATCACGGAAAAATAAGGCTCTTCATTTGAAGAGCCTTATTATTTAACAATTGCCTTCGCGCCAGGCTTTTTCGATCTCTTCGGCGAGAATTTTAACACCCGCTTCGATTTTTTCCGGATCGGGGACGTAGTTCATGCGCATGCACTGATGGGTATGCGGCCACGGCTTATCCAGACCTGGGAAGAAATAATCGCCCGGCACCATCAGTACGCCGCGCTTTTTCAGGCGCTGGTAAAGCAGTTCGGTGGTGATAGGTAAATCTTTAAACCACAGCCACAGGAAAATCGCCCCTTCCGGTTTGTGGATCAGGCAGCGTTCTTCCGGCAAATAGCGACGAAGTGTCGCGATCGTCTCCTGAACGCGCTGGTAGTAGAAAGGCTTGATCACGTCATTCGACAGACGCAGCAGGTCCTTGCGTTTGATCATTTCGCACATCATCGCCGGGCCAATGCCGCCCGGAGAAAGGCTGATAATGCCGTTCATATTGGTGATGGCGGTGATGATTTTCTCATTGGCGATGATGATGCCGCAGCGGCTGCCCGGCAGACCCAGCTTAGAGAGGCTCATGCACAGGACAATGTTCGGGTTCCACAGCGGACGTGCTTCGCTGAAGATAATGCCCGGGAACGGTACGCCGTAGGCGTTATCGATCACCAGCGGGATGCCGTGCTGATTTGCCAGCGCATCCAGCTTCATCAGTTCGTCATCAGTGATTACGTTGCCCGTTGGGTTAGTCGGGCGCGATACGCAGATCATGCCCGTCTCTTCGCCAATATGCAGGTGTTCAAAATCGACGTGATATTTGAACTGGCCTTCCGGCAGCAGCTCAATGTTCGGGCGCGCGGAGACGAACAGATCCTCTTCCAGGCCGGAATCAGCGTAGCCGATATACTCCGGTGCCAGCGGGAACAGCACTTTTTTGGTGGTGCCGTCGGCGCGACGTCCTGCGAACAGGTTAAACAAGTAGAAAAACGCGCTCTGGCTGCCGTTTGTCAGTGCAATATTCTGTGGTTCGATATCCCAGCCCAGCTCGTCACGCAGCATTTCGGCGAGGAGTGCCAGCAGTTCGGTTTTACCCTGCGGGCCGTCGTAATTGCAAAGCGCATCGGTTGCTTTGCCGCTTTCCAGCATCTGAGCGAGCAGGGTCTGGAAATAGGTATTCATCTCCGGGATTTGAGCCGGGTTTCCGCCGCCGAGCATGATTGCGCCCGGTGTGCGCAGCCCGTCGTTGAGGTCCTCCATCAGGCGAGTAATGCCTGAATGGCGGGTAAATTTGTCGCCGAAAAGTGAAAACGTCATAGCAGGTGATCTGTCGAGCTTATTTTGAAAGTGGGTAACCATAACGCTAGCACCGTGTTGGTGCAAATCGGGTGGTGTGGTCGGATTTGTTGTTTTATAGGGCAGGAGTGGGCTTGTGTAGTGAATAGTTCTGGTGGAATTCCCCTCACCCCGGCCCTCTCCCCTTAGGGCAGAAGGTTAGGGTGAGGGGATTGATCTATTGATTACCCGCCCATACCACCATCACCTTATCGCCCTTATGCTCGCGCACGAAGCCATACCCCTCTTTCAGCGACAGCGTGGTTTGTTTGCCTTCACCAATCGCCGGGTGGCGGGCGCGGAACTGACCCAGCGTTTGCCAGTGGGCGACGGTTAAGGCCTGCTTGCCCGTGACGTCCTGCCAGTTCATATCTGAGCGGGTGCCCTGCAGCGGGTCGGAGCCTGTCGGCCCGAATGGACGCTCGGACTCATCCCCGTAATAGATTTGCACGCTGCCCGGTGCCAGCAGAAGCAGCTCCGCCGCGCGCTGACCCCCTTCGCGGAACAGGCGCGTATCGTGGGATGAGAGGTAGCTCAGCACGTTGAAGCTTTGCAGTTTCTCCGCCATCTGCTGCCAGGTGAGATCCATATCGGCCAGACAATCCACCGCTTTTGCCGCCTGCTCCTGATAATCAAAGTTAATCATCGCATCAAAACCGTGGCGGTAATAATCGCTCTGCATGACGCCGTGGCCCCAGGATTCCCCGGTCATCCAGAACGGTGCATTATCGAGCTTTTTATCCGGGTGAGCGCCTTTCCAGGCGGCCAGCGCCTGGCTTGCCTGGTCTTTCAGCTGTTGCCAGGCCGCAAGCTCAACGTGTTTCGCGGTATCCACCCGGAAACCGTCGATGCCGTAGTCACGTACCCACTGGCTGAGCCAGTGGGTCAGGTAGTCGCGCGGGGTATAGCCCGGAATCGCTTTCGCGTGGGTATCGGGCTTATGTTGATAGAAATTGGGTAACCCGGAAGCGACGGTGGATTCCGTTTTCAGGTCGGGCAGGAACGCCAGCGACATCGTTAAATCGTCGAAGCCGGGATTATCGTAATCACCGATGTCGGTACGGATCCATTTCTTGCCCCACCATTTTTCCCATGCGGCCTTGTCGCTGAAGTTGATGTAGTCGTTGAAGCTATGCCAGGTCTGGCCTAGGCCCGGCGCCCAGTCCGTCCAGCGTTCTCCCAGCGTCTTTTTCAGTTCATCACCCTGAAGGTACAGGGCACCAAACTGAAATTCCTGCATGTCTGCCAGCGTGGCATAGCCAACGTGGTTCATGACGATATCAAACAGGATGCGAATGCCGCGCTTATGCGCCTCATCAACAAGCTGACGCAGGTCATCCTCGGTGCCCATGTTGGCATCGAGCGTTGTCCAGTCCTGGGTGTAGTAGCCGTGGTAGGCATAATGCGGGAAATCACCTTTGGTTCCGCCGCCTACCCAGCCGTGGATCTGCTCAAGCGGGGAGCTTATCCAGAGCGCATTCACCCCCAACTGCTGCAGGTAATCGAGCTTGCTGGTCAGCCCCTTTAGATCGCCACCGTGGAACGTGCCAATCTCCTGCATGCCGTCTTTATGGCGGCCATAGCTGTTGTCGTTGCTCGGGTCGCCATTCACAAAGCGGTCGGTCAGTACAAAATAGACAGTGGCGTTTTGCCAGCTAAACGGTGCCGGCTTGTCGGTTTCGGCGCGCTCAAGCAGCAGCAGGCCGTTACTGTTGGCGGCTGGCTGCAGGGTGATTTTCCCATCTTGTACGGTCGCCGTCTGTTTACTGTAGTAGTCGCGCACGACGGAGCCTTCCGGGAAGGTATGGCTGACGTCCAGCGTTAGCGGCTTACCGTCCCACTTCGGACACTGGCGGATAACGTTGGCCACCGGCTGTTCTGTCGCGCTCTGAACCGCCAGCAGCAGGGTGGGCGTGCCGGATCGGGTATCAATCCGCATCTGGTATTCACCGTCGCGGAAAAGGCGCCACTGCGGCGGAGCGCCGTCACAGGGCTTGAGCGACAGCATCTCATTGAGTTTTATCGCGCCTGTGGGCTGCCAGCACGTCTTGTCAAAACTCAGCGTAAGAGGACGCGTACCCTTCGCAAGCTTTGCCTGGCTGGTGAAAATCCCGGTGCCCTCGGCGCGAAATGCGCCAAACCCCGGCGATGACCAGTCGGCATGTGCCAGTGCGGGTAACATCAGAAAGGCTATTGCGGTGCGTTTCATTCCTTGTTCCTGTCGCGGATTTTTTGACCAGTGTGCCAGCAGGCGGGCGGGAAAAACTCATCCCCTGTCGCTTTCTGCCAGGAGGATGCGTGAGGATGAGTGATCTTGCGCAAAATTAGGCAGTTATCTGCGATAACGCACACATTTTTCCGGAAATGATGTTTTTATGAGCAAGTTTCAGGTGACATAGTTTCGGAATTGGACTATTTCTATACGTGCTCTTGAAGTCTATTTTTGATATGATTTGAGATTCCGCTCTCAAATTTGTGAAAAAAATAAGGTGTTAGGATGATTACATCCGACCAGGAGACCTAATGATATCGACTCCCATTCGACGATATGGGGCTGCGATACTCATGTTACTCACCACGGCATTTTCGGGTGAGGTGCTTGCGAAGACGCACACGGATACAACGAGTAAGAAAGCCCACGTAATAAAGACGACAAGTAGTAAGGTTAGCAGTAAACAAGAGTATTCTCGCAATAGTGCAAAGAGTAGTTCACTTCCTGATTTGCGAAAATACCCTTCCGGAACACCAAGGAAAAAAGCGTTTCTCCGGACGGTAATGCCTTACATCACGAGTCAAAATGCCGCGATTACTGCGGATCGTAACTGGCTGATTTCCAAACAGTACGATAGCCGCTGGTCGTCGTCAGAGCGCGCGCGTCTGAAAGATATCACGAAGCGCTACAAGCTGAGCTGGAACGGTAACACGCGTCGTGTTCCGTGGAATGCTCTTCTTGAGCGTGTGGATATCATCCCGGGCAGCATGGTTGCGACCATGGCTGCAGCCGAAAGCGGCTGGGGAACGTCTAAGCTTGCGCGTAACAACAACAACCTTTTCGGCATGAAATGCGTGAAAGGCCGTTGTACGAATGCGCCCGGCAAGGTGAAAGGCTATTCGCAGTTTGAATCCGTGAAAGATTCCGTGAACGCCTATGTGGTGAATCTGAACACGCACCCGGCCTACTCATCGTTCCGTAAATCACGCGCTCAGCTGCGTAAAGCGGACCAGGAAGTGACGGCCAGTACGATGATCCACAAGCTGAAAGGGTATTCGACGAAGGGACAGAGCTATAACAACTATCTGTTCGCTATGTACCAGGATAACCAGCGCTTAATCGCCGCCCATATGTAATCTCAAAAAAACGCCTTCCAGTGGAAGGCGTTTTCTTTTCTAGATCAGCACCTCGCTGTGGCGATCCCGGTACTCTTTCGGCGTGGTGTCATACTCTTTGCGAAACACCGAATAAAAATATTGCAGCGACGGGTAACCGCACATCTGCGAGATTTCGTTGATCGACAGCGACGTGGAGATGAGCAGGCTGCGTGCTTTCTCCAGCTTTTCAGCATGGATGACGGCATGAATGGTTTCGCCCACCTCTTCTTTAAAACGCTTCTCCAGATTCGAACGCGAAATGCCCACCGAATCCAGTACCTGATCGACCTTAATCCCTTTGCAGGCGTGGTTGCGAATATAGTGCATGGCCTGAATGACGGCCGGGTCGCTTAAGGAGCGATAATCGGTCGAGCGACGTTCTACGACGCGAACCGGTGGCACCAGCAGGCGCTGAAGCGGCAGAGATTCTTTATCCAGCAGACGGTGCAGCAGCTTCGCCGCCTGATAGCCCATCTGACGCGTGCCCTGGGCAACGGAGGAGAGCGCCACGCGGGACAGGTAGCGAGTAAGCTCTTCGTTATCGATGCCAATCACGCACAGTTTTTCGGGCACCGGAATGTGTAAGTGTTCGCAGACCTGCAGCACGTGCCGCGCGCGGGCGTCCGTCACGGCAATAATGCCGGTTTGCGGCGGCAGCGTTTGCAGCCAGTCAGCGAGACGGTTCTGCGCGTGCTGCCAGTTTTCCGGGGCGGTTTCCAGCCCCTGATAGACCACGCCGCGATACTTCTCCTGTGCGACCAACTGGCAAAACGCGTGCTCACGCTCTACGGCCCAGCGCTTGCCGCTGGTCGCGGGTAAACCATAAAACGCGAAGCGATGGACGCCTTTCTCTTTTAAATGGAGAAACGCGGCTTCAACCAGGGCATGGTTGTCGGTGGCGATATAGTGAACCGGCGGATAGTGTTCGGGCGAATGGTAGGAGCCGCCGACGCCCACGATTGGAACGTCGACGTCGGTCAGCAGTTGCTCAATGACGGGGTCGTCATAGTCGGCGATAACGCCATCGCCCAGCCAGTCTTTGATGTTCTCCAGACGGGTGCGAAAATCTTCCTCAATAAAGATATCCCACTCGGATTGCGACGCCTGCAAATATTCACCCACGCCTTCTACCACCTGGCGGTCGTAGGCTTTGTTGGCATTGAATAACAACGTAATGCGGTGACGCTTTTCAAACATGGCTCACTTCCCAATTAAGTCACAATACCGTTATCAGGCCCGTCGCTTGGTGGCCGAGTCCATCCAGACTGCCAGTAAAAGAATGGCCCCCTTGACGATATACTGCCAAAACGTCGGGACGTCCATCATACTCATCCCGTTATCCAACGACGCCATGATAAATGCCCCCATCACCGCGCCCGCGACGCTGCCGATACCCCCTGCGAGGCTGGTGCCGCCAATAACGCAGGCGGCGATAGCATCCAGCTCGGCGATGTTACCGGCGGAGGGGGAACCCGCCCCCAGACGCGAGCTGAGGATCAACCCGGCGATGGCGACCATCAGGCCGTTAATGGCGAAGACCGCGAGTTTGGTGCGTTCAACGTTAATGCCCGAGAGGCGGGCAGCCTCAAGGTTGCCGCCGATGGCATAAATACGGCGGCCAAACGCGGTGCGCGTGGCCATAAACATGCCGCCCAGCAGCAAAAGCGTCAGCAGCAGCACGGGGGTCGGAACACCGCGATAGTCGTTTAAAAGCCAGATGGCGCCCAGCACAATGACGGCCGTGAGCGCCTGACGTCCCACCACCGACGTGGATGCTGGCGACGCCAGCCCCAGCGCCTGACGACGCATGCGTCCACGCCACTGCCATGCAACAAACGCCAGCAATCCCGCCACGCCGATGGTAAAGCCCACGCCATCCGGGAGGTAGCTCTGACCAATCTGCGACATGGCCGCACTGGTAGGGGAGACGGTGGTGCCGTTAGTAATGCCGATTAAGATCCCACGGAAGGCCAGCATCCCCGCGAGGGTGACAATGAACGACGGCACTTTACGGTAGGCTACCCACCAGCCGTTCCAGGCCCCCAGTACCAGCCCTAATACCAGCGTGACCGCCACGGTCAGCGGCAGCGGCCAGCCGAGCCAGACGTCAAAAATGGCCGCCACGCCGCCGAGGAGCCCCATCATTGAACCGACCGACAGATCGATTTCCGCGGAGATAATCACGAACACCATGCCGACGGCCAGAATGCCGGTGATAGCGGTCTGGCGGAGCAGGTTGGAGACGTTACGCGCGCTCAGGTACGAGCCATCCGTCATCCAGGTAAAGAAGAGCATGATGACGATAATTGCCGCGATCATCACGAACACCTGCAGGTTCAGCGCTTTTAGTCCTGCGAACGCACCGGGCGTCGGAACGGCGACTTTGATATCAGACGGATTGCTTTTCGACATGACGTTCGCTCCTTAAAGCGGCTTCCATCACCTGCTCCTGCGTCAGGTTCTGGTTAATCAGGTTGGCTTTCAGTTTTCCCTCGTGCATAACCAGCACACGGTCGCTCAGGCCGAGCACTTCGGGTAACTCAGACGAAATGACAATGACGGCAATCCCTTGCTGTACAAGCTGATTAATCAGTTTGTAGATTTCATATTTGGCACCGATATCAATTCCGCGCGTCGGCTCATCAAGGATTAATATGCGTGGATTGAGAAGCAGGCAGCGCGCCAGAATCGCCTTCTGCTGGTTGCCGCCGCTCAGGCGGCCAATGGCCAGTTCCGGTGAGGAGGTTTTGACCTTCAGCCGGGCGAGTGACTGAAGGATGCACTGCTGCTCGGCGGCATCGTCCAGGCTGCTCAGCGCGCCGGAGAAGCGAGCGAGCGCCGCCAGCGTAATGTTTTTCCCCACCGCCATAACCGGCACGATGCCGTCTTTTTTGCGGTCTTCCGGCACCATGGCAATGCCGCGGGCGATCGCCTGCTGGCAGTTGTCGATTTTCACCGGCTGGCCGTCGATATAAATCGTGCCCTCCCAGCGCCCCGGCCACACGCCAAACAGACACTGTACGGCCTCCGTGCGCCCGGCGCCGACTAACCCGGCGATACCGAGGATTTCGCCGCTGTGCAGAGAAAACGAGACGTTATTCACACGCTTGATGTGGCGGTTAACGGGGTGCCACGCGGTCAGATTTTCCACGCGCAACACTTCATCACCTTTGGTGTGAGGCTCATTCGGGTAGAGCGCCGTCAGCTCGCGTCCTACCATCATGGTGATGATGTCATCCTCACTCATGCCCGCGGCTTCACGTGTGCCGATGTGCTGCCCGTCGCGGATCACGCAGATGGTGTCCGAAATGGCTTTAACCTCGTTCAGCTTGTGCGAAATGTAGATGCAGGCGATGCCGTGATTTTGCAGATCGCGAATGATATCGAGCAGTACCGCAGTTTCCTGTTCGGTGAGCGAGGCCGTGGGCTCATCAAGGATCAGCAGCCTGACCTGTTTATTGAGCGCTTTAGCGATTTCAACCAACTGCTGTTGCCCCAGTCCCAGGTCGCCCACGCGGGTATCCGGTGAAATGCTGAGGCTCACCTGCGCGAGCAGCTTTTCACAACGTAGCGTCATGGTGTCGTAATCCAGCACGCCGTGGCGGGAAATTTCGGCCCCAAGGAAAATGTTCTCCAGCACGGTGAGATGCTTCACCAGCGCCAGTTCCTGGTGGATGATGGCGATGCCTTTACGTTCGGTATCACGAATGTGAGCCGCCTGGATAACTTCGCCAGCAAAAACGATTTCGCCTTCGTAACTGCCATACGGGTAGATCCCGCACAACACTTTCATCAACGTTGACTTGCCTGAGCCGTTCTCGCCACACAGCGAAACGACTTCGCCGGGGTTCAACCGGAGACTGACGTTATCGACGGCTTTCACCGTGCCGAAGCGCTTGGTGATGCTTTTCATTTCAAGTAAATAAGGCATAACTGCTCCACATAAACCGAGGGAAGAACAGTACAACGTGATGCGCCCCTGCAAAGCAGGGGCCGCGCCGGATTACAGTTCGCTCTTCTTGTGGAAGCCGTCTTTAATGACGGTGGCGTCAATGTTCTCTTTATTGACTTCAATAGGGGTGAGCAGGCGAGCCGGAACGTCTTTCAGCCCGTTATTCAGCGTTGCGTCTGCTTTAGGTTGCTTGCCATTGCCCAGTTCCACGGCGATTTCCGCCGCCGTATTGGCAAGCTCGGTAATCGGTTTGTAGACCGTCATGGTTTGGGTGCCTGCGATAATGCGTTTTACGCCAGCCAGATCGGCGTCCTGTCCAGAAATGGCGACTTTACCCGCCAGCCCCTGGGCGCTTAATGCCTGAATCGCACCGCCTGCGGTGGCATCGTTAGAGGCCACAACCGCATCAATTTTGTTGTTGTTGGCCGTCAGCGCATTTTCCATAATCTTCAGCGCGTTTTCTGGCAGCCAGCCGTCGGCCCATTGATCGCCAACCACTTTAATTTTCCCGTTGTCGATGTACGGTTTAAGGACCTTCATTTGCCCTTCGCGGAACAGCTTGGCGTTGTTATCCACCGGAGAGCCGCCCATCAGGAAATAATTGCCCTGAGGCACTTTGTCGATCAGGCTTTGTGCCTGTAATTCGCCGACTTTTTCATTATCGAACGAAATATAATAATCAATGTCCGCATTATTAATCATGCGGTCATAAGCCAGCACTTTTATGCCTTCTTGTTTGGCTTCTTTCACCACGTTACTTAATACCTGGCCGTTATAGGGGATAATGACCAGCACATCGACGCCGCGGTTAATCATATTCTCGATCTGCGACATTTGCGTTTCTTCGTTGCCGTTAGCCGACTGAACAAACACGTTTGCGCCGAGGGATTCCGCTTTTTTTACAAAGATATCGCGATCTTTTTGCCAGCGCTCCAGGCGCAGGTCGTCAATCGCCATGCCAATTTTGACCTCTTTGGCATGACCGGCAAAACTGGCAAGCAGGAGCGTAGTGCAGAGCGTTAGGGTCAGGTTCTTTATCTTCATAATTATTAGGCCTTTTTGTAGGGGTATGTGTTGCTGAGATAAAAGAAACATTCACTGCTGAGACGCAGCAAATTTTTAACGCGGAAAGGCGGGCTGGCAATTACAGATTTTTATCTTCTCATTACGATATTTGGTTTATTTCTGAATTTATGATCGCGATCGGATTTTAAAATACGTAACGTCTTAATTACATTTGATTCTGGAATTCGCGCCGAAAAATAGTTTGTCTGCGCATTATTTTGCGAGCCAGCGCACAGTTGTGCATTCTCTCAATAGCAGTGTGAAATAACGTAATTGAGCAACCCAAAATGTCTATTCACTATTACTCCTGTATCAACGACTCGCCGCATACCCTGATTATGGAGCTCAATATGCAAGCTTATTTCGACCAACTCGATCGTGTTCGTTACGAAGGCCCGAAAACGACCAATCCTTTAGCATTTCGTCACTACAACCCGGATGAGCTGGTGCTGGGTAAGCGCATGGAAGATCATCTGCGCTTTGCCGCCTGTTACTGGCATACCTTCTGCTGGAACGGTGCCGATATGTTCGGCGTGGGCTCCTTTGACCGCCCATGGCAGCAGCCGGGTGAGGCCATCGAACTGGCAAAGCGCAAAGCCGATGTGGCGTTTGAGTTCTTCCACAAGCTGAACGTGCCGTACTACTGCTTCCATGACGTCGACGTGTCGCCGGAAGGCGCATCGCTGAAAGAGTATCTGAACAACTTTGCGCAGATGGTGGATGTACTGGCGGCAAAGCAGCAGCAAAGCGGCGTGAAGCTGCTCTGGGGCACGGCAAACTGCTTCACTAACCCACGCTACGGCGCGGGTGCGGCAACCAACCCGGATCCGGAAGTGTTTAGCTGGGCGGCCACGCAGGTGGTGACGGCAATGAACGCCACGCATCAGTTGGGCGGCGAAAACTATGTCCTCTGGGGCGGGCGTGAAGGCTATGAAACTCTGCTCAACACCGATCTGCGTCAGGAGCGCGAGCAGATTGGCCGCTTTATGCAGATGGTTGTCGACCACAAGCACAAAATTGGCTTCCGCGGCACGCTGCTGATCGAGCCGAAACCGCAGGAACCGACCAAGCATCAGTATGACTACGACGTGGCGACGGTGTATGGCTTCCTGAAGCAGTTCGGTCTGGAAAAAGAGATTAAAGTGAACATTGAAGCCAACCACGCCACGCTGGCGGGCCACTCTTTCCACCACGAGATCGCGTCTGCGATTGCGCTGGGCATCTTCGGCTCGGTCGATGCTAACCGCGGCGACGCGCAACTGGGCTGGGACACAGACCAGTTCCCGAACAGCGTGGAAGAGAATGCGCTGGTGATGTACGAAATCATCAAAGCGGGTGGTTTCACTACCGGCGGCCTTAACTTTGACGCCAAAGTGCGTCGCCAGAGCACCGACAAATACGATCTGTTCTACGGCCACATTGGCGCGATGGACACCATGGCGCTGGCGCTGAAAGTGGCGGCACGTATGATTGAAGACGGCGAGCTCGATAAACGCGTGGCGAAGCGTTACAGCGGCTGGAACAGTGAGCTGGGCCAGCAAATTTTGAAAGGTCAGTTATCACTTGCGGACATCGCGAAGTACGCTGAACAACATCAGCTGGCGCCGCAGCACCAGAGCGGGCACCAGGAGTTACTGGAAAATCTGGTCAATCACTACCTGTTCGATAAATAACAGCACGTAGGCCCGGTAAGCGTTAGCGCCACCGGGCATTTCTGTTAAAGGAGTCACCGTAATGTATATCGGGATCGATCTTGGCACATCGGGTGTGAAAGCCATCCTGTTAAGCGAACAGGGCGAGGTGTTAGCAACGCAGACGGAAAAGCTGCAGGTTTCACGTCCGCATCCGCTGTGGTCGGAACAGGACCCGGAGCAGTGGTGGCAGGCAACGGATCGTGCAATCAAGGCGTTAGGTGAACAGCATTCTCTGCGTGACGTGAAAGCGCTGGGGATTGCCGGGCAAATGCACGGTGCTACCTTGCTGGATAGCGAACATCGCGTGTTGCGACCCGCCATTCTCTGGAACGATGGCCGCTGTGCGGAAGAGTGTGCGCTTCTCGAGGCGCGTGTACCCACGTCTCGTGAGATCACCGGTAACCTGATGATGCCCGGCTTTACCGCCCCCAAGCTGCTGTGGGTGCAGCGACACGAGCCGGAGATTTTCCGGCAGGTGGCGAAAGTCCTGCTACCGAAAGACTATCTGCGCTTTCGTATGACGGGCGATTTTGCTTCCGACATGTCCGATGCCGCCGGCACGATGTGGCTCGACGTGGCGAAACGTGACTGGAGCGAGGCGATGCTGGATGCCTGCCACCTGACCCGTGAACACATGCCCGTGCTGTTCGAAGGTAGCGAGGTAACAGGCACACTGCTGCCAGACGTTGCGGAACGCTGGAATATGCCTGCCGTACCGGTGGTTGCCGGGGGCGGTGACAACGCTGCGGGTGCCGTGGGCGTCGGCATGGTTGAGGCAGGGCAGGCGATGCTGTCTCTGGGAACGTCTGGCGTCTATTTTGCCGTCAGCGACGGCTATCGCAGTAATCCCGAAAGCGCTGTGCACAGTTTCTGTCATGCGCTTCCGGGAAAATGGCATTTGATGTCGGTGATGCTGAGCGCGGCGTCCTGCCTGGACTGGGCGGCGAAACTCACCGGCATGACCGACGTGCCTGCGCTCATTGCGGCAGCACAGCAGGCGGATGACGCTGCGGGTGCCGTCTGGTTTTTACCGTATCTTTCTGGAGAACGTACGCCGCACAACAACCCGGAAGCGAAAGGGGTATTCTTTGGCTTAACCCATCAGCATGGCCCGGCAGAACTGGCGCGTGCGGTTCTGGAAGGGGTGGGGTATGCGCTGGCCGACGGGATGGACGTGGTCCATGACTGCGGCCTGAAACCCGCAAGCGTCACCCTGATTGGCGGCGGCGCGCGAAGCCCTTACTGGCGACAAATGCTGTCGGATATCAGCGGGTTGCAGCTGGATTTCCGCACCGGTGGCGATGTTGGCCCCGCGCTCGGCGCCGCGCGTCTGGCGCAGATAGCCATTCATCCGGAACAACCGCTTTCGCAACTGCTGCCGCAGCTTACCCTTGAGCAGGCGCATTTCCCTGATGCGGCAAACCATGCGCGGTACGCGGAAAGGCGCGACGTGTTCCGCAAAATCTACCAGCAGCTGCTGCCGCTGATGACGTAAATTCGCTTGTCCGGGAGAGGCACGAGGATGTCCTTTTTTGGTCTGTGCGTGCCTTTATTTCCTTGCCAGTATGGTGTCACACCCACTGGCGAGGAGATCCACCATGTCACGCATTGCACTCATCAATATTGATACTCAGCAGTCGTTCCATCATCGCAATTACTGGCAGGAGGACGACATTCCTGCCTTTCAGCAGGCAATGCTGGGGCTGATTGAAGGCTGCCAGGCGCGCGGTATTCCGGTCGTTGATATTTTCCATGTGGATGAAGACGGCCCCTTCACGCTGCAAAGCGGCTTTGTTAAACCTATGGCCTTTTTGCGTCATCAGCCGGATGTGGTTTTCCAGAAACACGTCCATAATGCCTTCACGGATACCGGGCTCGATCGCTGGCTGCGTGAGCGTGATATCAATAGTGTGATTATCTGCGGCATTCGCACGGAGCAATGCTGCGAAACCACCGCCCGGGTGGCATCCGATCTGGGTTATGCTGTGACCTTTGTTAGCGAGGCCACGCTAACGTTCCCCATGACGTACAGGGGCATTACCCTGAGTGCAGCGGAAATTCGCCACCGTACCGAAACGGTACTGTCCGGGCGTTTTGCCGACATTAAAACGGTAGCGGAGACGCTGGAGTCACTGTAATGCCCATCGACGTCTGGTTCGTCATGTTGCCCGGGGTGCTGTCATTAGATATGACGGGCCCGGCAGAGACCTTTGTGCTGGCTGGCGACGCGTTTCGTCTGCATTACATTGGGCCGCAACCGGACGTTCCGACGTCGATAGGCCTGACGATGAGCTGCATCCAGCCGTTACCGGAAAGGGTGCCTGAGGGGAGCCTGCTGGTATTGCCCGGCGTGAGCGACTCCCGCACTCAGTTTTCGACACCACAGGCGTTACAGATACAGCACTGGCTGATGCGCCTGCAGCCGGTCATTCAGCGCCGGGATATCACGGTGATGTGCGTCTGTTCAGGCGCGCTGCTGGCGGCGAAATCGGGCCTGCTGAACAACCGGCAGTGTACAACCCACCATGACGTTATCAGCCGTTTACGCACCGCAGCCCCCACCGCGACGATTAAAGAAAACCGCATCTTTGTGCAGGATGAGAACATCTGGACCAGCGCGGGGATCACGTCTGGCATCGATCTGGCGCTGCATATGATTAACCGCCTGTGCGGTCCCGAAAAGGCGCTGGCCGTGGCGCGCGAGATGGTGGTCTGGTTCCGCCGTTCCGGTGACGATCCCCAGCTCTCCCCGTGGCTACGCTACCGCAATCATCTTCATCCGGCGATTCATCGGGCGCAGGATGCGCTCACCGCCGAGCCACAAAAAACGTGGAGCTTGCCTGATATCGCCGCGCTGGCGCACGTCAGCCCGCGCCATCTCACCCGGCTTTTTCAGTCACATTTAGGGATTAGCGTTCGCGATTATCTGGAGCAGCTGCGTCTGGCGGTGGCGGAGCAGTGGCTATTGCAGGGGCGCGGCGTGGAGCAGGCTTCACTGGCGGCAGGGTTTTCCTCCCCGCGCCAGTATCATCGCGCCCGGCAGCGAAGCATTAGCTGACGAAGCGGCGAGTGTCGATTTTTTGCAGGAGCATCGACAGCAGCAGGCTGATCGCCAGGGTCGCGGCAAAAATCCAGACGATATCCAGTACCGGCCAGCTTTTAAGCTCAACGCCTCTTGTCCGAAGCGCGTGGATCACCAGCGCGTGAAAACCGTAAATCCCGAGAGAGTATCGTGAAATGACGCTCAGTACGGGAAGGGGACGCGTATTCAGGGTATTTTTAACGAGCATGAGCAGCGATACGGCACAGATAAAGACCATCGGCCCGCAGTACAGGTACCAGGTATCGGCAAAATTGCCGCGCCACTGCAGCTCATGCAGCGTCCCGCGTGAAATCACCGCCACGCCAGCGATAAACAGTGCCCCGCAGAGCCAGTTCAGACCACGTTTTTGCGTGTCCAACGTCCCTATTGCGCGCCCCAGCATGCCGTAAAGCACGTAATAGAAGGTATCGCCGTTGATATAGAGGTTCACTGGCAGCCACTCAAATCCGTCGATTTTCTGCGAGACCGTATTTGGGTTGGCGACAATGCCAATCACCACCATCAGGGCCAGAAGCATTTTTCCGCTGACGTTTTTCACCTGAATGAGGGGGGAGACCAGATAGATCACGATAATCGCGAAGAAGAACCACAGGTGGTAGAACACCGGCTTTTGCAGCACGTATTTTAGCGATAGTCCGGCGTTTATTGAGGTGAACAGCGTGATATAGAGCAAGGCAACGGCGCTGTAGAACCCCAGGCAGGCCGCGATGCGGATGAAGTGCCTTGGCTGCGCGCTGCGCTCGCCAAAAAAGAGAAAGCCGGAAATCATAAAGAACAGCGGCACGCTGACGCGCGACGCAGAGTTGAGAATATTGGCGATATCCCAGTTAACGGGGCTGATGCTGTGCGCATTCGTGACATACCAGGTCGTCGTGTGGATCATGACCACCATCAGACAGGCTATTCCTCGCAGGTTATCAATCCAGTTAATTTTTGACTGCATCAGTTCCTCGTATTCCCTGTAAATTGAGTGTGACTCCCATTGTCCAAATGTCTTCGTTTGGAAAATTCTGAGTTTTATTCCGCAGGCTTGTCGGGAGGCCACGAGATTCGCAGAATGCCGGACCATAATCTATAAAAGCGTTGATACTAAAAATAACAGCCACTGACCAGGGCGGTAATAAAAATGATGATGAAGCGTGTGGCGTCACTCTTTCTGCTGTTCATACTGGCGGGATGCAGTGCGCCACAGGAAGCACCTGTGCAAAAAGCGCAGCAGGGTAAAATGAGCCCGGAACGTTCACTGAATATGGAAGCGCTCTGTAAAGATCGGGCCGCTCGCCGCTATAACTCGGACGTGCAGAAAATTGACGTTACCGGTTTTGAACGTTTTCAGGGCAGCTATGAGCTGCGGGGCCATACGTCGCGTAAAGAGGGCTTTGTCTGCTCGTTTGATGCGGACGGTCAGTTTTTACACCTCTCCATGCGCTAGCCTGCTCGGATAATCAACAGCCAGACGCCGTCAGCGTTCTGGCCGGAAGGCTTATTTCCCAATTTTCCCTAAACAACCCCGTTTCGTACTGTATATCTTGCAGCCAGCGGGTATACTGGTCCCTTCCATTTAAAACCACACGTATCCAGCACGAAATACTATGCAAAAGTTTGATACCAAGACCTTCCAGGGCCTGATCCTGACCTTACAGGATTACTGGGCTCGTCAGGGCTGTACCATTGTTCAACCTTTGGACATGGAAGTCGGCGCCGGCACTTCACACCCGATGACCAGCCTGCGCGCGTTGGGGCCAGAGCCAATGGCGACCGCGTATGTGCAGCCTTCCCGTCGTCCGACCGATGGTCGTTACGGTGAAAACCCGAACCGTCTGCAGCATTACTATCAGTTCCAGGTGGTGATTAAGCCATCACCCGACAACATTCAGGAACTGTACCTCGGGTCGCTGAAAGAGCTGGGTATGGATCCAACCATCCACGACATTCGTTTCGTGGAAGATAACTGGGAAAACCCAACGCTGGGTGCCTGGGGTCTGGGTTGGGAAGTGTGGCTGAACGGCATGGAAGTGACCCAGTTCACCTACTTCCAGCAGGTGGGCGGTCTGGAATGTAAGCCGATCACCGGTGAGATCACCTACGGTCTGGAACGTCTGGCCATGTACATTCAGGGCGTAGACAGCGTTTACGACCTGGTCTGGAGCGACGGCCCGCTGGGTAAAACCACCTACGGCGACGTGTTCCATCAGAACGAAGTGGAGCAATCCACCTATAACTTCGAATACGCGGACGTGGACTTCCTGTTCACCTGCTTCGAGCAGTATGAGAAAGAAGCGCAGCAGCTGCTGGCGCTGGAGACTCCGCTGCCGCTGCCTGCCTACGAGCGTATTCTGAAGGCCGCCCACAGCTTCAACCTGCTGGACGCCCGCAAAGCCATCTCCGTGACTGAACGTCAGCGCTACATTCTGCGTATTCGTACCCTGACCAAAGCCGTTGCAGAAGCTTACTACGCGTCCCGTGAAGCCCTTGGCTTCCCGATGTGCAACCGAAACAAATAAGAGGCGGCCATGTCTGAGAAAACTTTCCTGGTGGAAATCGGCACCGAAGAGCTGCCACCAAAAGCCCTGCGCAGCCTGGCTGAATCTTTTGCTGCGAACGTGACTGCCGAGCTGGATAACGCTGGCCTGGCACACGGTAAAATTGAGTGGTTTGCCGCGCCGCGCCGTCTGGCGCTGAAAGTGGCAAATCTGGCTGCGTCCCAGCCAGATCGTGAAGTCGAAAAACGTGGCCCGGCGATTGCCCAGGCCTTTGACGCGGAAGGCAAGCCGAGCAAAGCGGCGGAAGGCTGGGCGCGCGGCTGCGGCATCACTGTCGATCAGGCCGAGCGTCTGACTACGGATAAAGGCGAGTGGCTGCTGTACCGTGCGCACGTGAAGGGCGAAAGCGCGGAAGCGCTGCTGCCGGACATGATTGCCACGTCTCTGGCGAAGCTGCCTATTCCGAAGCTGATGCGCTGGGGCGCGTCTGACGTGCACTTTGTGCGTCCGGTTCACACCGTGACCCTGCTGCTGGGCGACACCGTTATTCCGGCCACCATTCTGGGCGTGGCGTCCGATCGCGTGATCCGCGGCCACCGCTTTATGGGCGAGCCAGAGTTCACCATCGACAATGCCGACCAGTATCCGCAGATCCTGCTGGAGCGCGGCAAGGTCATTGCTGACTACGAACAGCGTAAAGCCAAAATCAAAGCGGACGCGGAAGACGCGGCGCGCAAGATTGGCGGTAAAGCCGATCTGAGCGACAGCCTGCTGGAAGAAGTGACCTCGCTGGTGGAATGGCCGGTTGTGCTGACTGCGAAGTTCGAAGAGAAATTCCTGGCCGTTCCGGCTGAAGCGCTGGTTTACACCATGAAGGGTGACCAGAAGTACTTCCCGGTCTATGCCAACGACGGCAAACTGCTGCCAAACTTCATCTTCGTGGCAAACATCGAATCGAAAGATCCGATCCAGATTATCTCTGGTAACGAGAAGGTCGTGCGTCCGCGTCTGGCGGATGCCGAGTTCTTCTTCAATACCGACCGTAAAAAGCGTCTGGAAGATCATCTTCCACGCCTGCAGACCGTGTTGTTCCAGCAGCAACTGGGTACGCTGCGCGACAAGACCGACCGTATCGCGGAGCTGTCCGGCTGGATTGCCCGTGAAATCGGTGCGGACGTCAACCACGCAACGCGTGCGGGCCTGCTGTCCAAGTGTGACCTGATGACCAACATGGTGTTCGAATTTACCGACACCCAGGGCGTGATGGGTATGCATTACGCGCGTCACGATGGCGAAGCGGAAGACGTGGCCGTGGCCCTGAACGAGCAGTATCAGCCGCGCTTTGCGGGTGACGAACTGCCGTCTAACCCGGTTGCGTGCGCGGTGGCGATTGCCGATAAGATGGACACCCTGGCGGGTATCTTCGGTATCGGACAGCATCCGAAAGGCGACAAAGACCCGTTTGCGCTGCGTCGTGCTGCGCTCGGCGTGCTGCGTATCATCGTTGAGAAGAACCTGAACCTGGATCTGCAGACCCTGACCGAAGAAGCGGTGCGTCTGTACGGCGACAAGCTGACCAACGCGAACGTGGTGGATGACGTGATCGACTTTATGCTCGGTCGTTTCCGCGCCTGGTATCAGGATGAAGGTTACACCGTCGACACCATTCAGGCGGTGCTGGCGCGTCGTCCGACCCGTCCGGCTGATTTCGATGCGCGTATGAAGGCGGTTTCCCACTTCCGTACGCTGGAAGCGGCCTCTGCTCTGGCGGCGGCCAACAAGCGTGTATCCAACATTCTGGCGAAATCCGACGAGACGCTGAACGAGCGTGTGAACGCCGCGACGCTGAAAGAGCCGGAAGAGATCGCCCTGGCGATGCAGGTTGTGGTGCTGCGCGACAAGCTCGAGCCGGTCTTCGCGGAAGGTCGCTACCAGGAAGCGCTGGTGGAGCTGGCTGAGCTGCGTGACGTTATCGACGCCTTCTTCGAGAAAGTGATGGTGAACGTAGAAGATAAAGAGCTGCGTATTAACCGTCTCTCTATGCTCGAGAAACTGCGTGAGCTGTTCCTGCGCGTGGCGGATATTTCGCTGCTGCAGTAATGTGCCCGTTGTGACAAATGCTAAAAACCCGCTTCGGCGGGTTTTTTTATGGGGCTTTCGTACGCCGGATAAGCGCAGCGCCATCCGGCAGGTTTAGCCGATCGCGATCAGGCTGGCTTTTAAAGCGTCCGGAACAGGATCCAGAAGCGCGGGTTGCAGAAGATTCAGACAGGCATAAAGTCTGCCGTAAAGCGCCATTTTTGGGGCGGGTTCTTCGCAATCTACCAGTGCGTCGGTAAAACGTTCGCAGTTATCCGCCAGTTCGGTGAAGTCGGTGGTGTGGTTGAAGGGCAGGGTGAATAAAGAATGAGCGTGGGTTGGAGTAGTAGCCATATTGGCAGCCTCCGATAAGTGATAAAGCTTCCACCACCGGAAATGCTAACTTCGCTGGTGGTGGACTGAACAGAGTTAGCATTACCGGCCTTATCGGATACCGGCGCATCTTTCGATGCCCCTGCTCAGCCCACCATTGAGATGTAGCAAAGCATGCTGCACAAAATGTGCCGCCGATAAGATAAGCCAGGATGCTAAACCCGGCACCTGATTTTGCAGGTGCGAAGAGAACTTACTGCTCATCAAAACAGGCGGCAACAGATTTGAGCTATGCCACTGAGGAAATTACCATTTCTGGAAAGAGACTCGCAAAATTACCGCAATGAAAAGCATACTGCGGGCAGAGGTCTTACAGCGACGCTATGGTCCGGCTGTAAATCGCTGAGGCGTTTCCTGTAGGCCGGGGCGAGGCGCATGGATGCGCCGAGAGGGTGGGCTTTACAGGGATGTTACCTCCGCCCGTCCCCGATAAGCCGGAAGGAATAAGCCGAAGGTACCGCGTAGCGGCGATTTACCGCCGGGAGCCCGGGTAGCCAGGGTGGTGGCGACTGAGCCACCCTGGCACGTTCACGGGTATTGTCGTTACAGAGTAGCAAGGAACATAAAGTGAACGGAATGACCACCAGAGCCGTATGCTCCCCCTCACCCTAACCCTCTCCCCAAAGGGGCGAGGGGATTGTTCACTGCTCGCATTAATTTGTGGGGATCCCTCAGCCCAAAGGGAGAGGGAGTATAAGTCGTCCAAAATTTAACCTTGAAACCGTCAACACATTACCGCTATCCTTATCGCGTTAACTTACTCGCGCTGGAGCACCCCCCAAAAATGAACAAACACGACTGATGAATTTCGATCCTTGCTAAACGCCACCGCGTCGGCAGGGGATGTTTTGATTTCATTCAGGAGTGCTTATGGCTCATTTTGCGCAGCCCCCTTCTTTTATTTTGCATCAGGTCACCTGTCAGTTTCCGACGGGCGATACCCTTTTTGGTCCGCTGAATCTTTCGCTGGAACCCTCCCTGTGCGCGCTGGTTGGCCGCAACGGCAGCGGAAAAACGCGTCTGCTGCGTCTGCTGGCGGGGCTGGACGAACCGGCTACCGGTCATATCGAACGCTTTGGCTCGCATGCCTGGGTGGCGCAGCAGCACGTCATTTCTTCGCAGACGACGCTGGCTGAATTGCTCGGATATGACGCGATTTTTGCGGCGCGTAAGCGCATCGACAGCGGCGATTACCAGCCCGACGATCTGGCGTTGCTCGACGGTTACTGGGATATAGCCGAACGTCTGAGCGAAGCGTTTATCAATGCGAAGCTCCCACCGTTTGATCCGGATAAACCTGCCGGTGAACTCAGCGGCGGCGAGCGCATTCGTGCCCTGCTGTGCGGGGCGTTTACGGCTGAAGCGGATTTCATGCTGCTGGACGAGCCTACTAACCACCTGGATCGACAAGGCCGGGCGTGGTTCTACGACCAGTTGAGTCGGTATCAGGGCGGCGTACTGGTGGCCTCCCATGACCGTGAGTTACTGGCTCAGGTACCCCGTATCCTTGAGCTGAGCGCCTCGGGTCTGCGCAGCTACGGCGGGAATTATGCGGATTATCAAACCCAGCGCGATGCCGAACAGCAGGCGGCCCGCGCGGCGCTGGTACATGCGGCAACCGAGCGCAAACGCACACGGGCACGGATGCAAAAAGAGCATGACGACAGCCAGCGGCGTTCGGCAAAAACATTGCGCACCGTCGGTACCCTGAATATCGCGTCGTTCGAGCGGGTCAAATATAAAGGCGCGGCAAAGGAGCGGATCGGCACCTGGAAAAAACAGCACAGCGAGCAGAATGAAGCCCTGAACGCCGCGGTAAACAAGGCGCGTGAACGCGTTGAAGAAGATAACCCGGTCATGTTCACCCTGCCGGGGAGTCAGATCCCGGAGGGGAAGCAGGTACTGGTGCTGGAGGATCTGGTGCTGCCGCATGTGCCTGTTCCACCGCTTACCTGGCGTATGGACGGACCGATGCGTGTGGCGTTAAAGGGACCGAACGGCTGCGGAAAATCGACGCTGTTAAAAACTATCCTCGGCGAGATGACTCCCCGTTCGGGTACCTGTAAGGTCTCCGTTAGCTGTGCTTATCTCGACCAGCATCTCTCCCGGCTCGATCTCTCGCAGTCGGTCATGACGCATCTCAATTTGAGTCATACCCCTCTGGAAGAGGGGGTATTGCGAACCCGTTTGGCGCAGCTTCAACTGGGGGCTGACAAAGTGATGCTCCCATTGGCGGCGCTCAGCGGCGGTGAGCGTCTTAAGGCTGCCCTGGCCTGCGTGCTGTGGCGCGCGGAGGCCACGCAGCTTCTGCTGCTGGATGAACCGACCAACCATCTGGATCTGGCTTCAGTCCAGGCCATTGAAGCGGCGCTGGCCGGTTTCCCTGGGGCACTGCTGGTGGTATCACACGATGAGGCGTTTTTAAGCGGCTTAACGTTAACGCATGAGCTGGTGTGGGAAGAGGCGGGTTGGCGTTGTGATAGCCTGTAAAACACAAGCCCCCGCAAAGGCGGGGGCATTCAATCTTCACTACGCTATCTGTTTGCTGAGTGCAGGGTTGGCCTGAATCAGGCGCATCAGCCTTAACTCGGTTGGGGTGGGTTTCTCACGTTTTGACTCCCACTCCTGCACCATAGCCACGCTGACACCCATCGCTCTGGCGAATTCTTCGGTTTTCAGTCCTGTCCCTTTGCGCAATTGCTCATATTCTGTAAAGGGATTGGATTTTTGTTGCAGGGTAATCGTCTGCGGTACATCTTTAAAAATGATCTGTTCCAGACTGCTCAGCAGTTCAAACTCAGGATCTTTATATTCCATTGAGGACTCCTCTTAAATCTCACATCGTGATCAAGAACATCAGAGAGCCAATTAAGAATAGTCCCTAATACCAACCCAGGATCGTCACGGGTGTGATTAATCGTGCGGTAACGATCGCTGTATCCGATTCAGCAATATGGAGAGTTATGCTAATTCCCTGATTAGTCATATGTCGGCTTCGCCAGGTATTTTTTTGTAAATGATAAGAAATAAATCGGCAATAGCCGTTTTGCATGAAAAGAGTATCTTGCAAGGCTGACCTGGACTATCCTTGTCAGCGTCGGGCACGCGTGTGCCGGTGTGCGCTTTTTTGGGTGAAAGGAGTAATAAAATGGCGACAGGAAAGTCCTGCTCTCGCTGGTTTGCGCCTATTGCGGCGTTGTTGATGGTTGTTAGCCTGAGTGGGTGTTTTGATAAAGAAGGCGATCAGCGCAAAGCGTTTATCGATTTTCTGCAGAATACAGTGATGCGCAGCGGCGAGCGGTTGCCGACGCTGACTGCGGATCAGAAAAAACAGTTTGGCCCCTTCGTGTCCGATTACGCCATTCTTTATGGTTATTCACAGCAGGTGAGCCAGGCGATGGATTCCGGTATCCGCCCGGTAGTGGATAGCGTGAACGCCATCCGCGTTCCACAGGATTATATGACGCAACGTGAACCGCTGCGCCAGTCCAACGGTGCGCTTGGCGTGCTGAGCCAGCAGTTGCAAAATGCGAAAATGCAGGCTGACGCGTCACGTTCTGCGCTGAAGCAGGGCGACGATCTCAAACCGGTCTTCGACAAAGTGTATGAGAAAGTGGTGACCAAACCGTCTGAAGCACTGCAGCCGTTGATTCCAGCCGCGCAAATCTTCACGCAGCAGCTGGTCCAGGTGGGTGACTTTATCGCCCAGCAGAATACGCAGGTGAGCTTTGTTGCCAACGGTATTCAGTTCCCGACCTCGCAGCAGGCAAGCCAGTACAATACGCTGATTGGGCCGCTGGCCTCCCAGCATCAGGCCTTTAGCCAGGCCTGGAGTGCGGCAGTCACTGCCACAGAATAAGACGAAAAACCCCGCTTCTGGCGGGGTTTTTTTATGCATACAGAAAATAACGCTTGTCATTCCTCTACCACATCGGTATAACTGTTCCCGTCGGTTTGTTACACAGACCTAAAGCAGTTTAGTAAAGCAGTCCAGATTGTTATCCATAGATACCCTTCGTAGTGACCCTTCCTTCATCGCTTAAAAATCTGTAACGCAATCCATCAAGCCGGAAGGCACAATATATTTGTTAATAAGGTAATTTCTATGTCTGCTAAAATGACTGGTCTGGTAAAATGGTTCAACGCTGATAAAGGTTTCGGCTTCATCACTCCTGACGATGGCTCTAAAGACGTGTTCGTACACTTCTCTGCTATCCAGAACGATGGCTACAAATCTCTGGACGAAGGTCAGAAAGTGTCCTTCACCATCGAAAGCGGCGCTAAAGGCCCAGCAGCTGGTAACGTTGTAAGCCTGTAAGCTTCCAACCCAGTAGCAAAGAATTTAAAAACCCGCCTTCTGGCGGGTTTTTTCGTTTCTACCGTTGCACCTGCGGGTTCACGCAGTTTATCTCCACCTTTCCACCTAATGCGGCAATCAGATTATCAACCGCGGTGGCCGCCATGTTGTAGCGCGTCTCATGGGTGGCTGAGCCGATGTGGGGCAGGGCAACCACGTTAGGCAGCGAAAGCAGTGGCGAATCCACCGGCAGCGGCTCCTGCTCAAACACGTCCAGACCTGCTGCATGGATCTCACCGTTTTGCAGGGCCTCAATCAGCGCCTTCTCATCCACCACCGGGCCACGACCCGCGTTGATGAAAATGGCGGACGTCTTCATTTTTTCAAACGCCTCTTTG
Organism: Enterobacter sp. NFIX58; assembly: GCF_900110475.1. Classification (NCBI taxonomy): domain Bacteria; kingdom Pseudomonadati; phylum Pseudomonadota; class Gammaproteobacteria; order Enterobacterales; family Enterobacteriaceae; genus Enterobacter; species Enterobacter sp. NFIX58. The sequence continues at coordinate 237,134 of NZ_FODW01000005.1, forward strand.
CCGATCAGATGACGGGTTTCGTTCGTCAGCGGCAGAACCAGGCAGACAAAATCGGCTTCCTGCAGCAGGGTATCCAGCTCGCAGTAACGGGCGTTGAAGCGTTCTTCGGCTTCACTGTGATGGCGACGCGCGTTATACAGAATCGGCATGTTAAAACCAAAATGCGCGCGCTGCGCCAGCGCCAGCCCGATACGTCCCATGCCAACAATGCCCAGCGTTTTGCCGTGAACATCCACACCGAACCAGTCCGGACCAATGCTCTTTATCCATTCACCCGCTTTGACGCGCTCAGCCACTTCCACCACGCGACGGGCCGTGGTGAGCATGAGCGCCATCAGCGTATCGGCCACGGTTTCCGTCAGGGCATGCGGCGTATGCATCAGCAGGATCTTGCGGGCGTTTAGGGCATCCACGTCGAAGTTGTCGTAACCCACGGAAACGGTAGAGGTAGCACGAAGCTTCGGCATTTTCTCCAGCAGGGCGACATCCACTTTTTCGCTTGAACCCAGCAGGCCTTCGGCGCTGGCGAACGCGTCGGCGTGCTGTGCCACGGTTTCCGGGCGCAGGTTCTTCACCTGCGTGACGGTGAAGTGCTCTTCAAGACGTTTCTGCAGATCTTCCGGCAGGGATTTATACAAAATGACGGACGGCTTCATGCTAATCTCCGTTGATTTTTTTAAGGATTCAGGCGTGGCGAGCGCCGACAGGGTGTTGTTGATTATTAGCAGGCTTAACAATCAGAGTAAGCCACACCGAGGCGAAAAGCGCCACCCCCATAAAGATGTACGATGCGGATGGACTGCCGGTGGCACCGTTCAGGTAACCCACGAACCAGGAGCCGCAGAACGAACCCAGTGCACCCATACTGTTAATCAGTGCCATCGCGCCACCCGCAACGTTACGCGGCAGCATCTCGGGGATGATGGCGAAGAACGGTCCGTACGGGGCATACATGGCGGCACCGGCAATCACCAGCAGCGTATAAGAGACCCAGAAGTGGTTTGCGCCCACGGCCCAGGAGCCAATAAAGGCGAAGGCAGCAATCAGCAGCAGCGGCCAGACAAACAGCTTGCGGTTCTGCAGCTTGTCCGACGCCCAGGAGACGATAATCATCGCGATGGTTGCCGCCAGATACGGTACGGATGACAGCCAGCCTACTTCGACCATGCCGAGGTTTTCACCGCCGCTGCGGATAATGGACGGCAGCCACAGCACAAAGCCGTACACGCCAATGCTCCAGGTAAAATACTGTGCGCAGAGCAGGATCACGTTACGCGAGCGGAAGGCTTCACCATAGTTACGTACCGCCTTCAGACCTTGCTGTTCTTTATCCAGTTGCGCCTGCAGCGCTGCTTTTTCATCTTCGGAAAGCCACTTCGCCTGGGCAGGTTTATCTTTCACCAGCACCCACCAGCAGAAGGCCCAGATAATCGCCGGCACCCCTTCAATGATAAACATCTCGCGCCAGCCGAAGGACTGGATCAGGTAGCCCGACACCACCGACATCCACAGTACCGTGACCGGGTTACCGAGGATCAGGAAGGTATTCGCGCGCGAGCGCTCAGATTTGGTAAACCAGTTGCTGATGTAGATCAGCATCGCGGGCATAACCGCCGCCTCAACGACGCCGAGGATAAAGCGAATGGCGGCCAGGGCAGGAATATTGTTCACCATGCCGGTCAGTGACGCGCAGGCGCCCCACAGGATCAGACAGATGAAGATCAGCTTACGCACGCTGCGGCGTTCCGCATAAATCGCGCCGGGGATCTGGAAGAAGAAGTAACCCAGGAAGAAAAGGGCACCCAGCAGGGAGGAGATACCTTTGGTGATCCCGAGGTCCTCGGTGATCCCTGCTGCGGACGCGAAGCTGAAGTTGGCACGGTCAAGGTACGCCAGGCTATACGTGATAAACACGATTGGCATGATGTACCACCAGCGTTTTACTGCATTGGTCGAACTGTTCATAGGCTTGCCTCTGTTGTTGAGGTTGTTACCGCCGTTGTCTGTAGGGTACACGGTGGCTTAATTATTTGGTGCGGCTTGCTGCCCTCACCCTGGCCCTCTCCCACAGGGAGAGAGAATTTAAACGCCGAGCTGTGCTCGCGTTGGTAATCCTTCGCTGTCGCCCTGCACCTGAATGGCCAGCGAGCCAATCTTGTTGCCTCGCGCGACGGCCTGCGGCAGCGTTTTGCCTTCCAGCAGGGCGCTAATCACGCCCACGGCAAAGCCGTCGCCCGCGCCGACGGTGTCGACCACGTTCTCGACCTTCACTGCCGCGACCGCACCCTGTTCACCGTTGGCCGTTTTAAACCATGCGCCATCGGCACCGGTCTTCAGCACCACCGCTTTTACCCCTTTATTCAGGTAGAAGTCAGCAATGCCTTCCGGCGTGCTTTCGCCGGTCAGGATCATCCCTTCTTTTAGGCCTGGCAGAACCCAGTCCGCCCTGAACGCCAGACGGTTCAGTTTCTCCACCATTTCCGCTTCGCTTTTCCACAGCACCGGGCGCAAATTCGGATCGAACGAGATCGTTTTGCCCTGGGCTTTCAGGGTAGCTGCCGCATGATCCAGCAGTTCATACGAGCTGGCAGACAGCGCGGCTGCCACGCCGCTCAGATGAAGATGGCGCGCGGAGGCAAAGTAATCGGCGTGGTAATCCGCGACAGAGAGGTGGCTTGCGGCCGAGCCTTTACGGAAATACTCCACGATGGGATCGGTTCCATTTTCAACCTTAGATTTAAGCTGAAAGCCGGTAGGGAAGCGTCCGTCGAGGGTGACGCCAGTGGCATCAATCCCCTCTTTTTTCAGCGAATCGAGAACGAAATGGCCAAAGCTGTCATCCCCCACGCGGCTGACCCAGCCCACGTTCAGGCCGAGACGCGCCAGGCCGGTCGCGACGTTCAGTTCTGCGCCTGCGACGCGTTTGATAAAGTGCTCCACCGCACTCAGCTCACCCGTTTCGGTGGCGACAAACATGGCCATGGCTTCACCAATCGTGATGACATCCAGCGTCTTGTGCATGGTTTACTCCTCGCGCAGCAGGTTGACGTAATGGCGGGTAACGGCGGTTAAATCCGACCCTTCCAGCGGGAATTCGATACCGCGCGGGGCATCGGCAGGCAGCTGGCCGAGCAGATCCAGCCAGCGTGCATCGGCGCGGTCCGGTGCGACGGCGCGGAAGTTATCTTTATGCGGCACGGCGGCTTTCACGTGGATATAGCTCACTGCAGAGGCCAGATGACGCGCGGCCTCTTCCGGCGAGTCGCCCACCCACAGCCAGTTCCCCATGTCGAAGGTCAGCGTGACGGGGAGCGCCATTTCCCGACAGGCGGCCTGGAAGCGCTGCATGGGCGCGAGCTGTCCGCAGTCGGTCTGATCGTTCTCCACGACCAGCGCCATTCCGCTGGTGTTCAATAGCGTACGCAGGGCGTCGAGCGGTTGCGTGTCGCTGAAATGGCCGAGGGAAACCTTCAGCCACAGGGCGTTCAGGGTGTTGGCTTCAGAGAGATAGTGGGGCAGGTCCGGGTTGAGGGTGCCGTCAGGCATAAACAGGGCTGCGGGTGCGGAGTAGCACGCCAGCAGGCCCAGCAGCTCAATGGATTCGCCCAGCGCAGGCAGCGCCAGCAGCTCTTCGCTGTTGAACAGCTCGCGGCGGATCTCCACGCCGTCTGCCCCCGCGCCAGCAATAACAGGGAGCATCGCCCGTTGACCTCCCGCCTGCCGCACCTGTTCCGCACCGTACGCGGCGGTGACCACCATAATTTTTCTGCCCATCTTCGGACTCCATCGCAACATATCAATACTATTACGCTAGATGGAACCGGTTCCAAAGAAAAGGTCAGGATGATGAATTTATGATCGCTATCACAAGGGAAATTTAACGCGCGGTAGAGCCACGAACGATCAGTTCACCGGAGAAGACCTGCTCGCGAACGGCATCGCTGGTGCCTTCAATACGACGAACCACTTGTTCAACAGCAGCATAGCCAATCTGCCAGGTGGGTTGTTTGAGGGTGGTAATGCCTACGCCAGCCAGTTCCGCCCACTCCAGTTCATCGAATCCCAGCAGACCAATGTCGCTGCCCCAGTGCAGGCCAATGCGCTTGAGCGAGCGGGCAACCTGCAGGGTCAACGCCCCGTTGGCGGAGATAACGGCTTTTCGCATCCCACGATGGCGCATGTGGAACTGACGCAGGGTGTTGTCGAGCTGCGCGGCTTCGTGCAGCGGCGTTTCGGCATTTTCGGCGATCACGCCGGGATAACGCTCCAGCGTGGCGCGAAATGCGCTCAGGCGTTCACGACGGGTGTTGACCATCCCCAGCGGTTCACTCAGAAACAGAATGGCCTCGAAGCCCTGTTCAATCAGATGTTCGGTGGCGGTCGTCGCGGCCTGGGTGTTGTCCAGCCCGACCACGTCGCAGGCAAATTCCGGGATTTTACGGTCGATGAGGACCATGGGCAGGGAGGATTGCTGCAGGCGATTTAATCCTTCTTCACGCATGCCTACCGCGTTGACCACAATCCCTTCCACCTGATAGCTGCGCAGCAGGTCGAGATAATGCAGTTCCTGGTCGACTTCGTTGTTGGTATTACAGACCAGCGGCGTAAAGCCTTTCTCGCGACAGGCGGCTTCGATACCGCTGAGCACGTTCACGGAGTAGGGGTTGGTGATATCGGCGATGATCAGCCCGATAAGGCGGGTGCGGCCGCGTTTGAGCCCGCGCGCCATGAGGCTGGGACGGTAGTCGAGATCGGCAATGGCCTGTTCAATACGCGCCAGCAACGCATCGGACAGCAGGTGTTTCTCGCCGTTAAGATAGCGCGAAATGCTGGTTTTACCGGTTTTGGCGGCTTTCGCCACGTCGCTGATGGTGGCCCGGGCTGGTTTGCTCATCACTGATTTCCCTGAATTTAGTGAGAATACCTTAGCGGGAAAATCGGACGAATCAAGTAATTTGCCCGGTGGCGCTGCGCTTACCGGAGGTTGCGGTCTGATGCCCTCACCCCAACCCTCTCCCACGGGAGAGGGCGCAAACACTAAAAACGGCAACGGGGTTGCCGTTTTGCTTTTACCTACTGAATTGGGCTTAACGTAATCTCAACACGGCGGTTCTGCGCTTTGCCTTCCGCCGTGCTGTTGCTGGCGATAGGGTTGGCAGGGCCCATGCCGCTGGTGCGGATGCGGTTTGCTTCAACGCCCTGGGTGATGAGTGAGCTGGCCACGGCATCGGCGCGCTGCTGGGACAGACGCATGTTCAGATCCTGGCTGCCGGTGCTGTCGGTGTAGCCCATCACGTTCACCGCAGTCTTATTGTACTCTTTCAGCACCATCGCCACGCCGGTCAGGGTATTCGCGCCAGCCGGTTTCAGCGTTGCGCTGCTGCTGTCGAAGGTCACGTTGTTCGGCATGTTCAGGATGATGTTATCGCCGCTGCGCGTCACGCTCACGCCGGTTCCCTTCATTTTGTCGCGCAGCTTCGCTTCCTGCACGTCCATGTAATAGCCTACGCCGCCGCCCAGCGCTGCGCCCGCCGCTGCGCCAATCAGCGCGCCTTTGCCGCGGTCTTTCTTGGAGGAGGAGAGCGCCCCAACGCCTGCGCCGACCAGCGAGCCGATACCCGCGCCAATGCCGGATTTACCCGCTTCGCGTTCACCGGTGTAAGGGTTGGTTGTGCAGCCAGAAACAGCCAGGGCACCGCTCACCAGAGCGGCAATAACGAGTACGCGTTTTTTCATCTTCTTTCCTTAATCCTTTTTATTCTTTGCCACGGCGAGCGTGGCAGTTGATTATGACGTCCAGATACGGAGAAAATTCCGGGTATAACTCTGAAATTTGTGACAAACCATAAACGGCCTCAACAAGAAGGCCGTAAACCTGCACGCAACCAGGAGCGCACGCTTGAGCACCTCAACGAAAACCATTCTGACCGCCGCCCACTGGGGGCCGATGCTGGTCGAAACCGACGGCGAAAACGTTCTGTCATCTCGCGGAGCATTGCCAACACAACATCCCAACTCTTTACAGACCGTCGTTCGCGATCAGGTGCATAGCAAAACGCGCGTGCGCTGGCCGATGGTGCGTAAAGGTTTTCTGGCCTCGCCGGACAAGCCGCAGGGTATTCGTGGGCAGGATGAGTTTGTTCGCGTGAGCTGGGATGACGCGCTGGCGCTGATCCACACCCAGCACAAGCGCATTCGCGACAGTTACGGTCCGTCGTCGATTTTCGCCGGGTCCTACGGCTGGCGCTCTAATGGGGTGCTGCATAAGGCGTCGACGCTGCTGCAGCGCTATATGAGCCTGGCGGGAGGCTATACCGGTCATCTGGGGGATTACTCCACCGGTGCGGCGCAGGCGATCATGCCGTACGTCGTGGGCGGGAACGAAGTGTATCAGCAGCAGACCAGCTGGCCGCTGGTGCTGGCGCATACCGATGTGGTGGTGCTGTGGAGCGCTAACCCTCTTAACACGTTGAAAATTGCCTGGAATGCCAGCGACGAGCAGGGCATTGGCTATTTCGACGCGCTGCGCAAAAGCGGCAAGCGCATCATCTGCATTGACCCGATGCGCTCTGAAACCCTGGATTTCTTCGGCGACAGCGCCGAGTGGGTTGCCCCGCATATGGGCACCGACGTGGCAATGATGCTGGGTATCGCCCATACGCTGGTGGAAAACGGCTGGCACGATGTCGAATTCCTGACGCGCTGTACCACCGGCTTCGATAAGTTCGCCCACTACCTGACTGGCCAGTCCGATGGCGTGGCGAAAACGGCAGAGTGGGCAGCAGAGATTTGCGGTGTTCCTGCGGATAAACTCCGCGAACTGGCGGCGTTATTCCATAAAAATGCCACGATGTTAATGTCCGGCTGGGGGATGCAACGCCAGCAGTTTGGCGAGCAGAAACACTGGATGCTGGTGACCCTTGCCGCGATGCTTGGGCAGATCGGTACGCCGGGCGGCGGTTTTGGTCTCTCCTATCATTTTGCCAATGGCGGTAACCCCACGCGTAAAGCGGCGGTGCTGGCGTCTTTGCAGGGCTCGGTGCAGGGCGGCGTGGATGCGGTGGATAAAATCCCGGTGGCGCGTATTGTTGAAGCCCTGGAAAATCCGGGCGGTTTTTATCAGCACAATGGTCTGGACCGCCACTTCCCGGATATTAAATTTGTCTGGTGGGCGGGCGGGTCAAACTTCACGCACCATCAGGATACCAATCGCCTGATCCGCGCCTGGCAGAAGCCGGAGCTGGTGGTGATTTCAGAGTGCTTCTGGACCGCTTCGGCGAAACACGCCGATATCGTCCTCCCGGCGACCACCTCGTTTGAGCGTAACGATCTCACCATGACCGGCGACTACAGCAATCAGCATATGGTCCCGATGAAGCGCGTTGTCGCCCCGCGTGATGAAGCGCGTGACGATTTTGACGTGTTTGCTGAACTGAGCGAACTGTGGGAAGCGGGCGGTCGGGCGCGTTTTACTGAAGGGAAAAGCGATCTGCAATGGCTGGAGACGTTCTACCAGATTGCCGGGCAGCGCGGCGCGGCGCAGGGCGTGACGCTTCCGCCATTTGCTGAGTTCTGGGAGGCGAACCAGATTATTGAAATGCCGGAGAGCGAACAGAACGCGCAGTTTGTTCGTTTCGCTGATTTTCGACGCGATCCGGAGAATCATCCGCTGAAAACCGAGAGCGGAAAGATAGTGATCTACAGCGAGCGCATCGCCAGCTTTGGCTATGCTGACTGCCCGCCGCATCCTACGTGGCTCGAGCCGGACGAGTGGCACGGCAACGCCCGGCCGGATCAGCTGCAGGTGTTGTCTGCCCATCCCGCGCACCGTCTGCACAGCCAGCTTAACTATACCTCCCTGCGCGAGCAGTATGCGGTCGCCGGTCGAGAGCCGATCACGCTGAATACCCTCGACGCGAAAGCGCGCGGGATTGCGGACGGCGACGTGGTGCGCGTCTGGAACTCACGCGGGCAGGTGCTGGCAGGGGCGGTGGTGAGCGACGGGATTAAGCCGGGCGTGATCTGCATTCATCAGGGCGCATGGCCTGACCTTGAGCTCGCCGAAGGCGGTATCTGTAAAAACGGGGCGGTTAACGTGCTGACCAAAGATCTCCCCAGCTCGAAGCTGGGGAATGGCTGCGCAGGAAACACGGCGCTGGCCTGGGTCGAGAAATATACGGGTCCCGAGCTTACCTTAACGGCGTTTGATCCGCCTGCCAGCTCATGATCCACGTCGGGTGCTGGGTGTCATCCTGCCAGGCGCTGTCTTCAATGCGAAAGCCCTGCGCATGGTAGAAGTTCACCGCCCGGACATTTTTCTGATACACCTCCAGGGTTAAGTGCGGAAAGCGCTGTTGAACATGGTTCAGCAGCGCGCGCCCGATCCCTTTCCCGATGCATGACGGCGCTACAAACAGGGCGCCGACAAACTGAGACTGCATCACGCTGATAAATCCGCAAGGTTCGCCGTCCTGTTCCCAGACCCAGGTTTCAGCGGAGGGCAGGTAAACATCCCGCACCATGGCCTCATTCTCTTTCCAGTAATTCGGCGCGATAAACGGATGCGCTTCTGTGGTGCTTTCAAGCCACAGGCTCAGAAGCGGCGCGGTATTTTCACTTTGCCATTTGCGGATCATGATGGCCTCCCGGATGACAGAAGCAGCCGGTAACGTGGTCGTTGACCAGGCCACAGGCCTGCATAAAGGCGTAGCAGATGGTGGAGCCGACAAACTTAAAGCCGCGTTTTTTCAGGGCCTTCGAGAGCGCATCCGAGGCTGGGGTGGAGGCCGGGATGTCCGCGAGTGTGGCGGCCTGCGTGACTTGCGGAGTGTTGTTCACAAACGTCCAGACAAAATCTGAAAATGATTCGCCGTTTTGCTCCATCGCCAGATAAGCCCGTGCGTTACCGATGATGGCCTGGATCTTACCGCGATGGCGGATGATGCCGGCATCCTGCACCAGTCGTTCCACGTCCTCATCGGTCATCGCGGCGACGGCGACGGGATCGAACTGATGGAAGGCGTTGCGGTAATTTTCGCGTTTCTTCAGTACCGTAATCCATGACAACCCCGCCTGCTGGCCCTCAAGGCAGATCATCTCAAAGAGCTTTTTGCCATCCGTTTCCGGCACGCCCCATTCCCGATCGTGATAGTCGATATAAAGCTGATCCTGGCTTACCCAACCGCAACGTTCCATCCGTCATCTCCCTTATTGATACTGATTTTGCAAAAAATTCGTTCTGACCGGCTTGACGTGTTTACTATAAAGACAATAGTTAATACAGGGCTATAAGCTCTTCCTGAATAACGACAAATATCGCCGAATTCGGCTCTCTCTGGGGTCGCGTTGATGATGATAAAAAAAATCAGTGGTCGCCATGCTGTGTCTGGCCTGGTGGGAATTTCAGCCTGCCTGTTTTTTTGTAATACAGCGTCTGCCTGGCAACAGGAATATATCGTTTCAGACGCCCAAAATAATACGGCGGAACGCTATACATGGGACGCGGATCACCAACCGCGCTATGAGGATATTCTCGCTGAGCGTATTCAGTCTTCGCAAAACGCCCCGGGTCTTACCCTGAATATACCGTCTGGCAGTACGGCAGAGGGGGCGATGAGCGTGGGCTGGAATTTTCCCGTTTCAGCGCGCATCACCACTGGCCCGGTGGTGGCGTGGCGTTATGACGGCACGGCTCCCATGATGATCAACGAGTTTGGGGATAGCGCGTCGACACAGTCAGTCACGGACCCGCTCTGGCATGCCAGCATCAGCACGCTGGGGTGGCGCGTGAATACCCAGTACGGCGACCTCCGGCCCTGGGCGCAGATCAGCTATAACCAGCAGTTTGGTGAAAATCAGTGGAAATCGCAGTTTGGTATGCCACAAACGCCCGCCCCTGCTCAAAACGGTAGCTGGATGGATGTCACCGTAGGAACGGATATTCCCTTTAATACGCACATGGCGGCCTATGCGTCGCTGGCTCAGGGGGAGCATACCACTACCGGTGAGGAGTTTTTATACACCCTCGGCGTCAGCGCGAATTTCTAGAGTTGTTACTTTTTTAAACGTTACGGTAACATCTCGAATACAACAACCACAGGGTTTACAGCGATAGCAGGTACTAACACGCTATCGCTTTATTCCCGTGCCAGGTCATTCATTCCCGATTCCAGGCATTTCATTCCGTTCCGCCTGCATTTCATGCCGTTTTACCCCAGGCATATTAAGGTTTTGTTTATCGTTGTCCTCAGCGAACTTCCTTAATTTCTCTTGCAGGACAACTGCCATGAACACATCAACCTATAACCGCACGCGCTGGCTCACGCTCTTTGGTACCATCGTCACTCAGTTTGCGCTGGGGTCGGTCTATACCTGGAGCCTGTTTAACAGCGCGCTTTCCGACAAACTCGGCGCCCCGGTCAGCCAGGTCGCGTTCTCCTTTGGTTTGCTGAGTCTGGGTCTGGCGATTTCATCTTCCGTCGCGGGTAAGCTGCAGGAGCGTTTTGGCGTGAAGCGCGTGACAATGGCGTCCGGCATCCTGCTGGGGCTGGGCTTTTTCCTGACCGCGCATTCCAGCAACCTGATGATGTTGTGGCTAAGCGCTGGCGTGCTGGTGGGGCTGGCGGACGGTGCGGGGTATCTGCTGACGCTGTCAAACTGCGTGAAGTGGTTCCCGGAACGTAAAGGCTTAATCTCGGCGTTTGCCATTGGTTCTTACGGTTTGGGCAGCCTCGGGTTCAAATTTATCGACGCCCATCTGCTGGCGTCCGTCGGTCTCGAAAAAACCTTCATGATCTGGGGCGCTATCGTGCTGGTGATGATTCTGTTCGGCGCCACGCTGATGAAAGATGCGCCGCAGCAGGAAGTGAAATCTGTAAACGGCGTGGTGGAGAACGACTTCACCCTCGCGCAGTCCATGCGTAAGCCACAGTACTGGATGCTGGCGGTGATGTTCCTGACGGCCTGCATGAGCGGTCTGTATGTCATCGGCGTGGCGAAAGATATCGCGCAGGGGATGGTGAAACTGGATGCAGCCACGGCGGCCAACGCGGTAACCGTGATCTCCATTGCTAACCTCTCGGGTCGTCTGGTCCTCGGTATTCTGTCTGACAAAATTGCCCGCATCCGCGTGATTACGATTGGCCAGGTGGTCTCGCTGGTCGGTATGGCGGCGCTGCTGTTTGCTCCGCTGAATGAAGCCACCTTCTTCGCGGCGATTGCCTGCGTGGCCTTTAACTTCGGCGGCACCATTACCGTCTTCCCGTCACTGGTGAGCGAGTTCTTTGGCCTGAACAATCTGGCGAAAAACTATGGGGTTATCTATCTGGGCTTCGGGATTGGCAGTATCTGCGGCTCGCTGATTGCCTCCCTGTTCGGCGGATTCTACGTGACCTTCTGCGTGATCTTTGCCTTGCTGATTATCTCGCTGGCGCTGTCCACGACGATTCGTCAGCCGCAGCGTGAAGTCTTCAAAGAGGTGCACGCCTGAGACGTTAAATAAGGCCGGTTATCCGGCCTGTTTCTTATGTGAAGACCGAGGCTTTGCTGGCGTTGTCAAATTCCTGAAGTGTTTTTTGTAAATAACTGTACCTATCACACACTCTGCTGCCACTTTTCCCTTCCTCTGTGGTCTACTTACCACGCCTGTCGTCGTTTCACTGAACGATCCCCTGTGCGTATATGTAATCTGCCCACGTAATAATCAGCGTGGGCGGTGGTACTGTCCCTTGTTCCGGGTAGCTTGCATGAAATACATTAAATCGATGGCGCAACAAAAGCTCTGCTTTTTGCTGGCGTTGTACATCGGCCTGTTTATGAATGGCGCAGTTTTTTTTCGTCGGTTTGACGGTTATGCGCATGATTTTACCGTCTGGAAAGGAATTGCAGCGGTTGTCGAATTGGTCGCTGCGGTACTGGTCACCTTCTTTTTATTCCGTATTCTTACCCTGTTTGGCCGTCGCGTGTGGCGAGTGCTGGCAACGTTTATCGTGCTGTGCTCGGCGGGTGCCAGCTATTACATGACCTTTATGAACGTGGTGATTGGCTACGGCATTATTGCCTCGGTGATGACCACGGATATCGACCTCTCTAAAGAGGTTGTAGGGCTCCACTTTATTCTCTGGCTGGTGGCCGTCAGCGCCTTGCCGCTGCTGCTCATCTGGAGCAACCGCTGCCGCTACACGCTGGTTCACCAGATCCGCACGCCCGGAAAGCGATTCAGAAGCGTCGCCGTGGTGCTGCTGGCGGGCCTGATGGTCTGGGGGCCGATTCGCCTGCTGGAAGTGAAGCAGAAGAATGATGAGCGTACCTCCGGCGTGGATCTGCCAAGCTATGGCGGTGTGGTCGCCAACTCGTATTTGCCGTCTAACTGGATCTCCGCGCTGGGGCTGTATGCGTGGGCGCAGGTGGATGAATCCTCGGATAATAAGTCGCTGATAAACCCGGCGAAGAAATTTACCTATGTTGCGCCAAAAGATATCGACGATACCTACGTCGTCTTTATTATCGGAGAGACCACGCGCTGGGATCATATGGGCATTCTCGGCTATAACCGAGATACCACGCCGAAACTGGCGCAGGAAAAGAACCTGATTGCCTATCGTGGCTATTCCTGTGATACCGCCACCAAGCTCTCCCTGCGCTGCATGTTTGTGCGCGAGGGCGGGGCGAGCGACAACCCGCAGCGTACGCTGAAAGAGCAAAACGTCTTCTCGGTGCTGCATCAGCTTGGATTTACGTCTGACCTCTATGCGATGCAGAGCGAGATGTGGTTCTACAGCAACACCATGGCGCAAAACATTTCCTACCGCGAGCAGATTGGCGCAGAGGCGCGCAACCGTGGAAAACCTGTCGATGACATGCTGCTGATTGATGAGATGAAACTCTCCCTCAACGGTAAGCCTGATGGCAAGCACATGATCATCCTGCATACCAAAGGGTCGCACTTTAATTACACCCAACGCTATCCGCGTAGCTTTGCCAAATGGACGCCGGAATGTGTCGGGGTGGATAAAGACTGCACCAAAGCGCAGCTGATTAACTCCTACGACAACTCCGTAATGTATGTGGATCACTTTATTGATACGGTGATTGACCAGGTTCGTGATAAGAAAGCGATCGTCTTCTATGCGGCGGACCACGGTGAATCCATCAATGAATACGAGCATCTGCACGGTACGCCACGCAAGATGGCGCCGCCGGAGCAGTTCCGCGTGCCAATGATGGTGTGGATGTCCGACAAGTATCTGGAAGACCCGGAGAAAGCGAAGATGTTTGCTCAGCTGAAGAAAGAGGCGGAGATGAAGGTGCCGCGTCGTCACGTTGAGCTGTATGACACCATCATGGGTTGTCTCGGCTATACCTCACCGGATGGTGGAATTAACGAAAACAACAACTGGTGTAAACTCCCCGATAACAGCGCAAAAGCCGCGCAGTAGCTGCTCTGGCGAGAATATCGCCAGTTGAATGGCTTTTTGAAAATAAGGGATTGACGGGGGCGCACCTCAGCAGTAAGATGCGCTCCGCATTCGGCGAGTAGCGCAGCTTGGTAGCGCAACTGGTTTGGGACCAGTGGGTCGGAGGTTCGAATCCTCTCTCGCCGACCACATTCTGAAAAGGGCTAACCGCAAGGTTAGCCCTTTTTGCATTATGACCTTATCTCACCAGAGTATCCAAAACGCCTGTTAGACTGGCTTCTCCCTGTCTGTTAACGATTTTGTGACATAATCCATTGTATTTTTTTATATATAGATTGATCTTTTTTCGCGTTGCTTATGGATAACCTCAGCATTTTTCGCTGTGCGTTTTAACGTTCGCGGTATTTAGTGCTCAGATAATCACCATTCTGCAAGAAAATTTACCCATTCTGAATAAAAGTTAATCACTGATTGTGGCGAAATAGGGAGAGAGTTGTGCTGCAACATGGCGAGTAGCATAAATTTCCCTGCTGAAAACTGGCGCTCATGGTTTTTTTAATCTTTGTTTGCGGTTTCTCACACTCAGCGTAAATCCCCGTCACCTGTATTGACGTTTTCACATTCTGTTGACAGATTGTAGGGCATGAGGGGCATTTCAGGGACGATCTGCGCTGCAACTCAAACGCTCTTCTGAAAGGATTCTCCATCCCTTTAACGCCTTCGGGCACCTCCGACCGGACCGGGTAAAAAATAAATAAAGGTCTGGCGGCGTAACACAACAAAGCAAAACATCACATTGGAGCAGAATAATGAGTATTTCCTTGAAGAAGTCAGGGATGCTGAAGCTTGGTCTGAGCCTGGTGGCTATGACCGTGGCAGCAAGCGTACAGGCAAAAACCCTGGTTTACTGTTCTGAAGGCTCGCCGGAAGGCTTTAACCCACAGCTCTTTACCTCTGGTACGACGTACGACGCAAGCTCTGTACCGATCTATAACCGTCTGGTTGAATTCAAAACTGGCACCACGGAAGTGATTCCGGGTCTGGCTGAGAAGTGGGACGTCAGCGAAGACGGTAAAACCTATACCTTCCACCTGCGCCAGGGCGTGAAGTGGCAGGACAGCAAAGATTTCAAACCAACGCGCGACTTTAATGCCGACGACGTTGTGTTCTCCTTCGACCGTCAGAAAAACGCCCAGAACCCGTACCACAAAGTCTCTGGCGGCAGCTATGAATACTTCGAAGGGATGGGCCTGCCGGATCTGATCTCTGAAGTGAAAAAAGTGGACGATAATACCGTTCAGTTCGTGCTGACGCGTCCTGAAGCGCCGTTCCTGGCTGACCTGGCCATGGACTTCGCCTCTATTCTGTCCAAAGAGTACGCGGACAACATGCTGAAAGCCGGTACGCCGGAGAAAGTCGACCTGAACCCAATCGGTACCGGTCCATTCCAGCTGCTGCAGTACCAGAAAGACTCCCGTATTCTGTATAAAGCGTTCGAAGGCTACTGGGGCACCAAGCCGAAGATTGACCGTCTGGTCTTCTCCATCACGCCAGATGCGTCCGTACGTTATGCAAAACTGCAGAAAAACGAATGCCAGGTGATGCCATACCCGAACCCGGCAGACATCGCCCGCATGAAGCAGGACAAGAACATCAACCTGCTGGAGCAGGCTGGCCTGAACGTGGGCTATCTCTCCTTCAACACCGAGAAGAAACCGTTTGATGACGTGAAAGTGCGTCAGGCGCTGACCTACGCGGTGAACAAAGAAGCGATTATCAAGGCGGTTTACCAGGGCGCTGGCGTTGCAGCCAAAAACCTGATCCCACCAACCATGTGGGGCTATAACGACGACGTTAAAGACTACTCCTACGATCCTGAGAAAGCGAAAGCGCTGCTGAAAGAAGCGGGCCAGGATAAAGGCTTCACCGTCGAGCTGTGGGCGATGCCGGTACAGCGTCCGTACAACCCGAACGCACGCCGTATGGCAGAAATGGTTCAGGCTGACTGGGCGAAGATTGGCGTTCAGGCCAAGATTGTGACCTACGAGTGGGGCGAGTACCTGAAGCGTGCCAAAGCAGGTGAGCACCAGGCAGTCATGATGGGCTGGACCGGTGATAACGGGGATCCGGACAACTTCTTCGCCACCCTGTTCAGCTGCGCGGCGGCAAAAGACGGTTCTAACTACTCTCGCTGGTGCTACAAGCCGTTTGAAGACCTGATCCAGCCGGCGCGTGCGACCGACGATCACAACAAACGTATTGAACTGTACAAGCAGGCACAGGTTGTTATGCACGATCAGGCTCCGGCGCTGATTGTTGCTCACTCCACCGTGTACGAGCCAGTGCGTAAAGAAGTGAAAGGCTACGTGGTTGATCCACTGGGCAAACACCACTTCGAAAACGTATCGGTTGAATAATTAAAAGCAACGCCAGGCGGCGCTGCGCTTGCACTGGCCTACGGTCTGTAGGTCGGGTAAGCGTAGCGCCACCCGGCAGCAGTGCTTAATTCTCTCTCTGAAAGGAGAGGGGATAAGATTTGTGAGCAATACAGACGTCACGCCACTGGTCGTGCGTCATCAGAGAGAATCCGGGTTATGTTGCAGTTCATCCTCCGACGTCTGGGACTTGTTATCCCCACGTTTATCGGTATCACCCTTCTCACTTTTGCCTTCGTCCATATGATCCCCGGCGACCCGGTAATGATTATGGCGGGCGAGCGTGGTATTTCCCCTGAGCGCCATGCACAGCTGCTGGCTGAACTCGGTCTCGATAAGCCGATGTGGCAGCAGTATCTCCACTATATCTGGGGCGTGCTGCACGGTGATTTAGGGATTTCGTTGAAAAGCCGTCTTCCGGTGTGGGACGAGTTCGTGCCGCGTTTTAAAGCGACACTGGAGCTTGGCGTCTGCGCCATGATTTTCGCCACCGCGGTGGGTATCCCTGTTGGGGTACTGGCTGCCGTCAAGCGTGGCTCTATTTTTGACCATACCGCCGTGGGCCTCGCGCTGACCGGCTACTCCATGCCTATCTTCTGGTGGGGCATGATGCTGATCATGCTGGTCTCGGTGCAGCTTAACCTGACACCAGTTTCCGGGCGCGTCAGCGATATGGTCTTCCTGGACGACTCCAACCCGCTCACCGGCTTTATGCTGATTGATACGGCTATCTGGGGTGAAGAGGGCAACTTCATGGATGCCGTCGCGCATATGATCCTGCCTGCCATGGTGCTGGGCACCATTCCTCTGGCGGTGATCGTCCGTATGACCCGTTCATCGATGCTGGAAGTGCTGGGTGAGGATTACATCCGCACCGCCCGCGCCAAGGGCCTGACGCGTATGCGCGTCATCATCGTCCATGCGCTGCGTAACGCCATGCTGCCGGTAGTGACCGTTATCGGTCTCCAGGTGGGGACGTTGCTGGCGGGGGCGATCCTGACCGAAACCATCTTCTCCTGGCCGGGCCTGGGCCGCTG
Source organism: Enterobacter sp. NFIX58 (assembly GCF_900110475.1). NCBI lineage: Bacteria > Pseudomonadati > Pseudomonadota > Gammaproteobacteria > Enterobacterales > Enterobacteriaceae > Enterobacter > Enterobacter sp. NFIX58. The sequence goes on from NZ_FODW01000005.1 coordinate 254,021, forward strand.
GCTGATTGACGCGCTGCAGCGCCGTGACTATCCGGTTGTGCAGGGCGGTGTATTGCTGGTCGCGACGATGATTATCCTCGTCAACCTGCTGGTCGATTTGCTGTACGGCGTGGTGAACCCGCGTATTCGTCATAAGAAGTAAGGGGCCATCATGTCACAGGTTTCTGAAAACAAAGTTGTTGCTGCACCGGTTCCGATGACGCCGATGCAGGAGTTCTGGCACTACTTCAAGCGCAACAAAGGCGCGGTGGTGGGGCTGGTGTATGTCGCTATCATGATCCTGATTGCGGTATTTGCGAACGTCCTCGCGCCGTATAACCCGGCGGACCAGTTCCGCGATGCGCTGCTCGCCCCGCCTGCCTGGCAGGACGGCGGTAGCCTGGCGCACCTGCTGGGGACCGATGATGTGGGCCGCGATGTGCTGTCGCGTCTGATGTACGGTGCGCGCCTGTCGCTGCTGGTCGGCTGTCTGGTGGTGGTGTTATCCCTGATTATGGGGATCGTACTGGGTCTGGTTGCCGGTTACTTCGGCGGCATTGTTGATAACATCATCATGCGTATCGTCGACATCATGCTGGCGCTGCCAAGCCTGTTGCTGGCGCTGGTGCTGGTGGCGATCTTCGGGCCGTCGATCGGTAACGCCGCCCTGGCGCTGACGTTCGTGGCGCTTCCTCACTACGTGCGTTTAACCCGCGCGGCGGTGCTGGTGGAAGTGAACCGCGACTACGTCACGGCGTCTCGCGTAGCGGGGGCCGGTGCGATGCGCCAGATGTTTGTCAATATCTTCCCGAACTGCCTTGCGCCGCTGATTGTTCAGGCGTCGCTCGGTTTCTCTAACGCCATTCTTGATATGGCCGCTCTTGGCTTCCTGGGCATGGGTGCGCAGCCGCCAACACCGGAGTGGGGCACCATGCTCTCCGACGTGTTGCAGTTCGCACAAAGCGCCTGGTGGGTTGTCACCTTCCCGGGTCTGGCAATCCTGCTGACGGTGCTGGCATTTAACCTGATGGGTGATGGCCTGCGTGATGCGCTTGATCCCAAACTGAAGCAGTAAGAGGCACGAGATGGCGTTATTAAATGTAGATAAATTATCGGTGCACTTCGGCGATGAAGGCACCCCGTTTCGCGCCGTGGACCGCATCAGCTACAGCGTCAATCAGGGCGAAGTGGTGGGTATCGTTGGGGAGTCCGGTTCCGGTAAATCCGTCAGCTCGCTGGCGATCATGGGGCTGATTGATTACCCGGGCCGCGTGATGGCGGAAAACCTGCAGTTCAACGGTCAGGACCTGAAGCGAATTTCTGAAAAACAGCGCCGCCAGCTGGTGGGCGCGGAAGTGGCGATGATTTTCCAGGATCCGATGACCAGCCTGAACCCGTGCTACACCGTCGGTTTCCAGATTATGGAAGCGATTAAGGTGCACCAGGGCGGGAATAAGAAAACCCGTCGTCAGCGGGCGATCGATCTGCTGAACCAGGTGGGTATTCCTGACCCGGCTTCGCGTCTGGACGTTTACCCGCACCAGCTTTCCGGCGGGATGAGCCAGCGCGTGATGATCGCCATGGCAATTGCCTGTCGGCCAAAGCTGCTGATTGCGGATGAACCGACGACGGCGCTGGATGTGACCATTCAGGCACAAATCATCGAGCTGCTGCTGGAGCTGCAGCAAAAAGAGAATATGGCGCTGGTGCTGATTACGCACGATCTGGCGCTGGTGGCCGAAGCCGCGCACAAAATCATCGTGATGTATGCCGGCCAGGTGGTCGAGACCGGAAATTCGCACGATATCTTCCGCGCGCCGCGTCACCCGTATACCCAGGCGCTTTTACGCGCGCTGCCGGAGTTTGCTCAGGATAAAGCGCGTCTGGCATCGCTGCCGGGTGTGGTGCCGGGTAAATATGACCGTCCGCAGGGCTGTCTGCTCAATCCGCGCTGTCCGTATGCGACGGACAAATGCCGGGCGGAAGAGCCAGAGTTGAACCAGCTGGCTGACGGTCGTCAGTCGAAATGCCACTACCCACTCGATGATGCCGGGAGGCCAACACTATGAGTACGCAACAGGCCACCACGCAACAGCCGCTGTTGCAGGCCATCGACCTGAAAAAATATTACCCGGTGAAGAAGGGACTGTTTGCCCCTGAACGCCTGGTGAAAGCGCTGGACGGCGTCTCCTTTAACCTCGAACGCGGTAAAACGCTGGCGGTGGTGGGAGAGTCAGGCTGCGGGAAATCGACGCTGGGCCGTCTGCTGACGATGATTGAAGTGCCGACCGGCGGTGAACTTTATTATCAGGGCCAGGATCTGCTCAAGCACGATCCGCAAGCGCAGAAGCTGCGTCGCCAGAAAATCCAGATTGTGTTCCAGAACCCGTATGGTTCTTTGAACCCGCGTAAAAAAGTGGGGCAGATTCTGGAAGAACCGCTGCTGATTAACAGCAATCTGAGCAAAGAGCAGCGCCGTGAAAAAGCGCTGGCGATGATGGCGAAGGTCGGCCTCAAAACCGAGCATTACGACCGCTATCCGCATATGTTCTCCGGTGGCCAGCGTCAGCGTATCGCCATCGCACGCGGTCTGATGCTTGACCCGGACGTGGTGATTGCCGACGAGCCGGTGTCGGCGCTCGACGTCTCCGTGCGTGCGCAGGTGCTGAACCTGATGATGGATCTGCAGCAGGAGCTGGGACTCTCTTACGTGTTCATCTCCCACGACCTGTCGGTGGTGGAGCATATTGCCGATGAAGTGATGGTGATGTATCTGGGGCGCTGCGTGGAGAAGGGGACCAAAGACCAGATCTTTAATAACCCTCGCCACCCGTACACCCAGGCGCTGCTGTCCGCGACGCCGCGTCTGAACCCGGACGATCGTCGTGAGCGTATTAAGCTGACGGGAGAGCTGCCAAGCCCGCTGAATCCGCCGCCGGGATGTGCATTCAATGCCCGCTGCAGCCGCCGCTTTGGCCCCTGCACCCAGCTACAGCCGCAACTGAAGGAGTATGGCGGCCAGCTGGTGGCCTGCTTTGCGGTCGATCAGGATGAAAATGGCGAGAAGCCACATGCATAACGAAAAAAACCGGCGCTAAGCCGGTTTTTTTATGTCTGCTTTATTATTTCCGCAGGCGAATCTGGTCGACGGCGTGCTTCTCGCTCTTGGTGAGGATCAGGCTCGCGCGCTCGCGCGTCGGCAGGATGTTCTCTTTGAGATTCACGTAGTTGATCTCATTCCACAGCCCCGTCGCCACATTGATCGCTTCTTCTTCAGACAGCTGAGCATAGTGGTGGAAATAGGAGTCCGGATCGGTGAATGCCCCTTCACGGAACTTCAGGAAGCGGTTGATGTACCAGTTCTGCAGCAGGTCTTCCGGCGCATCGACGTAAATAGAGAAATCGACGAAATCCGAGACAAAGACGTGATGCGGGTCGTGAGGATAGTCCATGCCGCTTTGCAGCACGTTCAGACCTTCCAGAATGAGAATATCCGGCTGGACCACCGTTTTATCCCCACCCGGGATGCGATCGTAGATCAGGTGCGAATAGACCGGCGCTGTCACGTGAGGCACGCCGGATTTCAGGTCGGAGACAAATTTCACCAGACGGTGCATATCATAAGAGAGCGGGAAGCCTTTCTTCTTCATCAGCCCGCGTTCTTTTAAGACTTCGTTTGGATGCAGGAAGCCGTCGGTCGTGATCAGCTCCACGCTGCGGTGTTCCGGCCAGCGGCTCAACAGCGCCTGCAGAACGCGTGCGGTGGTACTTTTACCCACGGCCACGCTGCCTGCGATACTAATGATATAAGGAATGCGTTGACCGTTCGTCCCGAGAAACTGCTCCAGCACCGCCTGACGACGCAGGTTCGAGCTGATATAGAAGTTAAGCAAGCGAGAGAGGGGGAGATAAATTTCTGCCACCTCTTCAAGGGACAGATCTTCGTTTATCCCTTTTAACCGTGCGATTTCACCTTCCGTCAGCGTCATAGGGACGGAATCACGCAGGGCAGCCCACTGGCTGCGGTTAAAGTGAAGATAAGGCGTCATTAACGTTTGCTCTTTTTTGCTCATAAGCATGCTTCAGTGAGCCAGCGCTATACTGCCGGATCGTGGCTCATCACACAGTTAATTTTGGACAATGGGCAGGAGGTTAACACCAGATGGCAGGAATAATAAGAAAAAAGATGGATAGCGCTGCGTTACGCGGAAGCCGTCACGCTATGGTGTATATAGTGTAAATCACGCGTGCATGTTGATTATTTGACCCGCAATGACTACTTTTACAGCGCTTAGCGCTTCGTTCGCATAAAATGTGAGCGAAAGAACGTTTTATGCAAATTTTTAGTTGCATGACCGCGCAGGTATCCATAGAATGCGCGCTACTTGATGCCGACTTAGCTCAGTAGGTAGAGCAACTGACTTGTAATCAGTAGGTCACCAGTTCGATTCCGGTAGTCGGCACCATCAAGTCCGGTGGGGTTCCCGAGCGGCCAAAGGGAGCAGACTGTAAATCTGCCGTCACAGACTTCGAAGGTTCGAATCCTTCCCCCACCACCACTTTCTGGCAGCGTAAATGCCGCCGGAGCTGGTTGGAAAAATTAGCCAGCTCAAACTGAAAAAGAGAGAAATCTCTTTTTTTGTTACAGAAAGAACTGGGTAGCCGAGTTTCAGGATGCGGGCATCGTATAATGGCTATTACCTCAGCCTTCCAAGCTGATGATGCGGGTTCGATTCCCGCTGCCCGCTCCAATACGTGCTGATATGGCTCAGTTGGTAGAGCGCACCCTTGGTAAGGGTGAGGTCCCCAGTTCGACTCTGGGTATCAGCACCACTTCACTTCTCCTTCCCGTTTCTCTCTGTTTCAATTTTACTGTATTCAACAATTCAGGCATTTCGCCTGGTTGATGTGGTGATATCACCGATTTATCCGTGTCTTAGAGGGACAATCGATGTCTAAAGAAAAGTTTGAACGTACAAAACCGCACGTTAACGTCGGTACTATCGGCCACGTTGACCATGGTAAAACAACGCTGACCGCTGCAATCACTACCGTTCTGGCAAAAACCTACGGTGGTTCTGCTCGTGCATTCGACCAGATCGATAACGCACCAGAAGAAAAAGCTCGTGGTATCACCATCAACAC
>NZ_FODW01000006.1:0-177829 GCF_900110475.1 Enterobacter sp. NFIX58
AAGGAACGCCTACCTGACGACCCAGCAGGATGTGCTCACGAGTCTGAGGCATTGGGCCGTCAGTCGCAGCAACAACCAGGATCGCGCCGTCCATCTGCGCAGCACCGGTGATCATGTTTTTAACATAGTCGGCGTGGCCTGGGCAGTCTACGTGTGCGTAGTGGCGAGTCGGGGTGTCATACTCAACGTGAGAAGTGTTGATGGTGATACCACGAGCTTTTTCTTCTGGTGCGTTATCGATCTGGTCGAATGCACGAGCAGAACCACCGTAGGTTTTAGCCAGAACGGTAGTGATTGCAGCAGTCAGGGTAGTTTTACCATGGTCAACGTGGCCGATAGTACCAACGTTGACGTGCGGTTTTGTACGTTCAAATTTTTCTTTAGACACGGCTATATTCCTTACTATAGTGCTCTCCCCTGTGGAGAGAGCACGGGACTTAGGTTTTAATCCTGTGGATTACTTACCACGGGCTTCAATAACGGCCTGAGCAACGTTGTTAGGCGCATCATCATACTTCAGGAATTCCATGGTGTATGATGCACGACCTTTGGTCAGAGAACGCAGCTGAGTTGCATATCCGAACATTTCAGACAGCGGAACTTCAGCGTGGATCTTAACGCCAGTTACTTCGGATTCCTGACCACGCAGCATACCGCGACGACGGCTCAAGTCACCGATAACGTCACCGGTGTTCTCTTCAGGAGTTTCTACTTCAACCTTCATGATTGGCTCAAGCAGAACTGGTTTTGCTTTCTTAAAGCCTTCTTTAAAGGCAATAGACGCAGCCAGTTTAAACGCCAGTTCAGAGGAGTCAACGTCGTGGTAAGAACCGAAGTGCAGACGAACACCCATGTCAACAACCGGATAGCCAGCCAGAGGGCCCGCTTTCAGCTGTTCCTGAATGCCTTTATCAACGGCTGGGATGTATTCGCCAGGAATTACACCACCTTTGATGTCGTTGATGAACTCGTAACCTTTCGGGTTAGAGCCCGGCTCCAGTGGGTACATGTCGATCACAACGTGACCGTACTGACCGCGACCACCAGACTGCTTAGCGTGTTTACCTTCAATGTCGGTAACTTTCGCGCGAATCGCTTCGCGGTAAGCAACCTGAGGTTTACCCACGTTCGCTTCAACGTTGAATTCACGCTTCATACGGTCAACGATGATGTCCAGGTGCAGTTCACCCATACCAGCGATGATGGTCTGGTTAGATTCTTCATCAGTCCATACGCGGAATGATGGGTCTTCTTTCGCCAGACGGCCCAGAGCCAGACCCATTTTTTCCTGGTCAGCTTTGGTTTTTGGTTCAACTGCGATGGAGATTACCGGCTCTGGGAATTCCATACGCTCCAGAATGATCGGGTGATCCGGGTCACACAGGGTGTCACCAGTGGTCACGTCTTTCAGACCGATAGCTGCAGCGATGTCGCCCGCACGAACTTCTTTGATCTCTTCACGTTTGTTAGCGTGCATCTGTACGATACGGCCAAAACGCTCACGCGCCGCTTTCACGGAGTTCAGGATGGTGTCACCGGAGTTAACCACACCAGAGTAAACGCGGAAGAAGGTCAGGTTACCCACGAATGGGTCGGTAGCAATTTTGAACGCCAGTGCAGAGAATGGCTCTTCGTCGCTTGCGTGACGCTCAGCCGGGGTATCTTTACCGTCGTCCAGGATGCCGTTGATCGCAGGAACGTCAACTGGGGATGGCAGGTAGTCAACTACCGCATCCAGCATCGCCTGAACACCTTTGTTCTTGAACGCAGAACCACAGGTTACCAGGATGATTTCGTTGTTCAGAACGCGCTGACGCAGAGCTTTTTTGATCTCTTCTTCAGTCAGTTCTTCACCACCCAGGTATTTCTCCATCAGCTCTTCAGAAGCTTCAGCAGCGGATTCGATCAGGTTCTGGTGCCATTCGTCAGCCAGGTCCTGCATTGCAGCTGGGATATCTTCGTATTCGAAGGTAACGCCCTGGTCTGCATCGTTCCAGTTGATGGCTTTCATTTTCACTAGGTCGATAACGCCGGTGAAGCCTTCTTCAGCACCAATTGCCAGCTGCAGCGGAACAGGGTTCGCGCCCAGACGGGTTTTGATCTGACCAACAACTTTCAGGAAGTTAGCACCCATACGGTCCATTTTGTTAACGAACGCGATGCGTGGAACTTTATATTTGTTCGCCTGACGCCATACGGTTTCAGACTGTGGCTGAACACCACCAACTGCGCAATAAACCATTACCGCGCCGTCAAGAACACGCATGGAACGTTCTACTTCGATGGTGAAGTCAACGTGCCCTGGGGTGTCGATGATGTTTACGCGATGCGGTTCGTACTGCTTAGCCATACCTGACCAGAATGCAGTAGTCGCTGCGGAGGTGATAGTGATACCACGCTCCTGCTCCTGTTCCATCCAGTCCATGGTGGCTGCGCCGTCATGAACTTCACCGATTTTGTGGTTTACACCGGTGTAGAACAGAATACGTTCGGTAGTAGTGGTTTTACCGGCGTCGATGTGCGCACTGATACCGATGTTACGGTAGCGTGCGATGGGTGTTGTACGAGCCATTTGATTCCTCGTTTATATCTTTAGGCGTTCAGTTAAGTTACCCAGAGCGGGCGGCTTCTCTGAAGCGCCCGCCTGGTGACTAAGACTCCGAAGGGATTACCAACGGTAGTGTGCGAACGCCTTGTTGGCTTCTGCCATACGGTGAACGTCTTCACGTTTCTTAACTGCAGTACCTTTGTTGTCTGCAGCATCAGAAAGTTCGTTCGCCAGACGCAGAGCCATGGATTTATCACCGCGTTTACGAGCAGCTTCAACGATCCAACGCATTGCCAGGGCATTACGACGAACCGGACGAACTTCAACTGGAACCTGATAAGTAGAACCACCAACGCGGCGGGACTTAACTTCTACAGTTGGGCGAACGTTGTCGAGAGCGACTTCGAAAGCTTCCAGTTCATTTTTACCAGAACGCTGAGCCAGGGTCTCAAGCGCGCTGTATACGATTGCTTCTGCAGTAGATTTTTTACCATCTACCATCAGGATATTGACAAATTTTGCCAGCAGTTCTGATCCGAATTTCGGATCTGGAAGAATTTTACGCTGACCAATGACGCGACGACGTGGCATGGGAATACTCCGTTGTTAATTCAGGATTGTCCAAAACTCAAAGAGTTTAGTGTGACATTAAGATAAATCAGTTTGGCCTTACTTAACGGAGAACCATTAAGCCTTAGGACGCTTCACGCCGTACTTGGAGCGAGCCTGCTTACGGTCTTTAACACCTGAGCAGTCCAGCGCACCACGAACGGTGTGGTAACGAACACCCGGAAGGTCTTTAACACGACCGCCACGGATCAGGATCACGGAGTGCTCCTGCAGGTTGTGACCTTCACCACCGATGTAGGAAGTCACTTCGAAACCGTTAGTCAAACGCACACGGCATACTTTACGCAGTGCGGAGTTTGGTTTTTTAGGAGTGGTGGTATATACACGAGTACATACACCACGTTTCTGCGGGCAGGCTTCCAGCGCAGGCACGTTGCTTTTCGCAACTTTGCGTGCACGTGGTTTGCGTACCAGCTGGTTAACTGTTGCCATTAAATAGCTCCTGGTTTTAGCTTTTGCTTCGTAAACACGTAATAAAACGACCTCATACAATATGAGGACGCGAAATTTTAGGGCTACGTCGAAAAGGTGTCAAGAAATATACAGCGATCTCAAATCACCAGTTCATTTGACTGGCGTGCGTCACAGTAAGATTGACGAAATCAGTATAGCCAACCACGTCAATTTTGGCTGAAATTTGACCAGAAAGACCCCGCGCATCCAGATCGTCTTTCAGCGCAGAGACTGTTATGGGGGCATTCGTGAGAATTTCAACGAAACGACTGCCTTCAAGTGCGGCAAGCACGCCGTCCTGAATCAGCAGCAGATCATCACCGTCGCGCAGCATACTCAGTAACGCGTCGATGTCACATTGCCATGGTGAATGGCTCAGAGTATGGAGCATGGCAGCCTCAGAAAGTCAGAACGGTGTCGTAGTGGGAAAGGTGTTCGCGCAATGCCGCAGAAGACACGACGGTCACATCCAGCACGAAAGGCGTCTTATCATCCAAACCGCGAGCGGCCAGCGAATCGGCGCAGACATACAGGGTTTCAATGTCGTACAGCGGCAGCACTTTGAAGGTCGCGATGTAATCCCGCGCCAGAATGGCCTGTGGCTGCTGATCCGCCAGAAGCTGAAACACCCCGTCCCCCAAAAAGAAGACGCCAATATCTTCGGTCAGCGCGGACGTCGCAAGTAACGCATCCAGCCCTTCTCGGCCTGAAGCGCTACCGTGCGGCGCAGACGTAAAAACAAATGCCACGCGCTTCATCAGAATTGCACCACTCTGTCGCAGGTTAACGCCGCCTGTGCCAGCGCGCCCAGGCCACTTAACGAAAAACCGGGCTGCAGGTTAGAACCCGATAGACCAAGACGCGCGGCTTCGGTTGCATCTGTCACGCCGCGGCGCAGTGCCGCCGCGACGCAGATATGCAGTTCTACGCCCTGCTTTTCGTTTAGTGCCTGCCAGCCGCGCACCACGTCAAACTCATCGCTCGCCGGTGACGTAAACTGGTTCGCGTTATACACCCCTTCCCGATAGAAGAAGACGCTCGCCAGCTCATGTCCGGCTGCCAGCAGCGCATGCGCAAACTGCAGCGCGCTGCTGGCCTGCTGAGTCCCGTACGCCGGGCCTGTCACCATTAACGCAAAACGCATTACTTGTCTTGTCCCAGAAAATCACCGCTTTTGAACTGGCGAATATAGAGATAGACCGTGTGCTTGGAGATGTTCAGACGATCGGCCACCTGGTTGATGGCGTCTTTAATATCAAAAATCCCTTTTTCATAGAGATTGAGCACGATCTGACGATTCTTGGCGTTGTTTGAGACGTTGCGGTCGGCATTCACCTCTTCAATGGTGAACTCCAGCGTCTGCGTCACAAGATCTTCGACGGAAGAGGCAAAGTTAACAGAAGAGCCAACATCCGGTGTTTCGGGTGGAACAAAGGTGCTCATGATCTGCGAGAATGGCACATCAAGGTTCATGTTGATGCACAGCAGCCCAATCACGCGATGCTCGCGGTTTCGAATCGCGATGGTTTCAGATTTCATCAGCACGCCGCTTTTGGCGCGGGTGAAATAGCATTTGGAGACGCTGCTGTCCGCGCCGGTCATGTCATGCAACATACGCAATGCAAGGTCGGTAATTGGCGAACCAATTTTACGGCCAGTATGCTCACCATTCGCAATGCGGATGGCGGAACACTTCAGATCTTGCAGGGAGTGCAATACGATTTCGCAGTGGGAGCCAATGAGCATCGCTAACCCGTCCACTACCGCTTCATAGGATTTTAGAATATCGAAGTCGGTCTGATCGAAAGGACGTTGATCCAGTAAATCAAGTTCACTGGTTTCGTTGGTTAAAAGCGACCTGGACATGAAAAAAACACTCCTTTTCAGGAGCCTGTCGTTAGGTTTTCAGGGCAGGCTCATTATCTACACGGACAACTAAATTAATACAGCGTGCCTAACGCTTTCCAGTGTTAATTATATCTGCCCCACAATAAAAAACCGCCGCCTTAAAGGCGGCGGTTTTTTTTCAGCATTACTTCTTAGCGGCAGCGGCTTTATCGTCAGCCGGTGCGTCTGCCTTGGCATCCGCTTTCGGTGCCGGTTTGATGTCTAGCAGCTCTACGTCAAAGACCAGGGTAGAGTTGGCAGGGATACCTGGAACGCCGGTTTTGCCATAGGCCAGATCCGGTGGGATTACCATCTTGATCTTGCCGCCTTTCTTGATGTTTTTCAGGCCTTCAGTCCAGCCCGGGATCACACCATCCAGACGGAAGGAGAGTGGCTCGCCACGGGTGTAAGAGTTATCAAACTCTTTACCGTCGATCAGCGTACCTTTGTAGTTCACGACAACGGTGTCGCTGTCTTTAGGCGCATCGCCGGTGCCTTCTTTCTCAACTTTGTACACCAGGCCAGTCGAAGAGGTTTTCACACCCTTCTCTTTAGCAAAGGCATCGCGGTAGGCTTTGCCTTTCGCTTCGTTGTCTTTAGCGTCCGCGTCCATCTTGGTCTGCGCGGCGCCCTTCACACGCGCTTCGAACGCCTGCAGAGTCTGTTCAATTTCCTGGTCAGACAGCTTGCTCTTATCGGCAAATGCGTCCTGAACGCCCGCGATCAGCTGAGCTTTATCCAGTTTGATGCCCAGTTTCTCTTGTTCTTTCAGAGAGTTTTCCATGTAACGACCCAGAGATGCGCCCAGTGCGTAGGCGGATTTCTGGTCGTCATTTTTGAACGCCGCTTTGCTGTCTGCAGTGGCAGCAGGCTTCGCAGCAGTATCAGCAGCGAATGACAGCGGCGCGTTCAGCGCAACAGCCATCGTCGTCGCCAGCAGCGTTACTTTAAACAGTGATTTCATCCATATCTCCAGGGCCTGGGGACTCTCACCCCAGCGTTAAACGTAAATGAGTGACGTACTATAAAACGTTGCAGAAGAAATCTACAGACAGACACGTCCAATTCTCGCCACTTTTCAGACTATTTTTGTTTAAATAAGTTTCTTGCCAGAGGGATGCGAACTGTACTTAAGGATAAACTCAGTTAAACTGCGCCGCCGCTGGGCCATTATGGCGAATCTGAAATAAACGAGGTGAATGATGAAGGATACAACGATAGAAGCGAGAATGGCTGAGTTGGAAAGCCGCCTGGCTTTTCAGGACATCACCATCGAAGAGCTAAACCAGACCGTGACCGCACATGAGCTCGAAATGGCGAAACTGCGGGATCATATGCGCCTGCTGACGGAAAAGCTGAAGGCTACGCAGCCGTCGAACATTGCCTCTCAGTCGGAAGAGACGCCACCTCCTCATTATTGAGGCGTAAAAAAAGCGGGATTATCCCGCTTTTTTATTTTCCGCATGACGGAATTAGTGGCAGCCGCAGCCGCCGTTACCGCAACCACCTTTACCGTGGCCGTGGTCATGACCATGGTCGTGGCCGTGACCACCGCAGCAGCCATCGTGGCCGTGATCGTGGTCATGGTCGTGACCGTGCGCACCGTGAACGTGGCCATGAGCCAGCTCTTCTTCGGTCGCTTCACGGATCGCAACAACTTCTACGTTGAACTTCAGGTTCTGGCCAGCCAGCATGTGGTTGCCGTCAACCACGACGTGGTCATCTTCCACTTCGGTGATTTCAACTGGAACCGGGCCCTGGTCGGTTTCTGCCAGGAAGCGCATGCCAACCTGCAGTTCGTCAACGCCCATGAACACGTCTTTAGGAACGCGCTGAACCAGGTTGTCGTCATACTGACCGTAAGCGTCGTTCGCGCCTACAGCAACGTCAAATTTGTCGCCAACTTCATGACCTTCCAGCGCGTTTTCCAGGCCGGAAATCAGGGAACCGTGACCATGCAGGTAGTCAAGCGGCGCACTCACCGGAGACTCATCAACCAACACACCGTCTTCTGTACGTACCTGATAGGCCAGGCTGACCACCAGGTCTTTTGCTACTTTCATGATATCTCCTGAGCGTGGGAAAATTGCTGGCGCAGATTGTAGCGGAAATCTGCACCTGTGTACCCTTTAGCTTAAAAAAACTCAGGGCATATCGCTAGTCCGGATGAAAAATCCCGATAACTTGCTCTTCTTTGCGAACGTGATCGCGGGCCTCTTTGTCGGCCTCACGCATCTGGTGACCGCACTTAACACACTCAACAACATCAATATTATTTTCCCGCCACATCGCCAGGGTATCTTGCGCCTGGCAGGTCGGGCATTTTGCACCCGCGATAAAGCGTTTACGTACAGCCATCTTTCGTTACCCTTTATTCAAATTCATCCCAGCCATCGAGCTGGCGTCGTTCCTGCTGCATCTCGCGCTGGAAGATCTCCTCCAGCTCGCGACGCGCTTCCCGCACGCGGGAGATCTGCGCCGTATCGGTATGTACCGGCATCAGCTCGCGCAGCATCCGCATATCCAGCCGGCGGAAGTGCATCTGGGCACGCTGCGCCTGATGCGGATGCATGCCAAGCGAGATCAGCGCCTTGCGCCCTAGCTCCAGCGCACTGGAGAACGTCTCACGGGAGAAGTGTTTCACACCCGCCTGCAATAATTCGTGAGCTTCAACACGTCCCCGCGCACGCGCCAGAATATGCAGATGCGGGAAATGCTGCTGGCAGAGATCCACCAGCTTCATCGTGTCTTCCGGGTCGTTACAGGTAATGACGATGGACTCTGCCGCCTCTGCCCCCGCCGAGCGCAGTAGCTCGAGCTGGGTCGCATCGCCGTAGTAAACCTTGTAGCCGTATTTGCGCATCAGGTTCACCGCGCTGATATCCCGCTCCAGCACCGTAATGCGCATTTTGTTCGCCATCAGCAAACGCCCGATCACCTGTCCAAAGCGGCCAAAGCCCACCACGATCACCTGGGGCTTATCATCCTCCACCCACGGCGCTTCGTCTTCATCGTCTGTCGGGTTCAGGCGGCGCGACAGCAGTTTATCCACTAGCTTCATCAACAGCGGCGTGGTCATCATTGACAGCGTGACCGTCACCAGCAAAAGCGCCATCTGATCGTCTTTAAACAGCTTCTGGGACGAGGCGGTAGAGAACAGCACAAACGCGAACTCGCCTCCCTGGCTTAACACGCTGGCAAACTGCATGCGTTCCGAACTGCGCAAGCCGTAAATGCGCGCCATGACGTACAGCACCAGCGTTTTCACCGCCACCAGGATGGCCACGCTCACCACAACCCACAGCAGATGGGTATAAAGCACGCCAAGGTTGAGCGCCATCCCCACCGAAATAAAGAACAGGCCTAACAGCAGCCCTTTAAAGGGATCGATGGCAATTTCCAGCTCGTGCCGGTATTCACTTTCCGCCAGCAGCACCCCGGCGATAAAGGTCCCGAGCGCCATCGACAGCCCCAGCGCGTCCATAAACAATGCCGACCCCAGCACCAGCAGCAGCGTCGCGGCGGTAAACACCTCGCGCACGCCGGACGCGGCAATAAAGCGGAACACCGGACGTAACAGGAAACGTCCGCCAATCAGCATCCCCGCGAAGGCCAGCACCTTCATCGCGATTTTAGCCCAGTCGAAGTGGTCGTCGCCGGAGCCCGCCAGCAGCGGCACCAGCGCCAGCGCCGGGATGACCGCCAAATCCTGGAACAGCAGCACCGAAAAACCCAGCTGACCGGCTTCGTTGCGGTTCATCCCCTTGTCGCGCATCAGCTGCAGGGCCATCGCTGTCGACGACATCGCAAGGCCTATCCCGCCGATCACCGCCGCCTGCCAGGAGAAATTCGTCAGCATTAACAGGCCACCCAGAATCGCGGCGCTGAACACCACCTGCGCGGCACCCACGCCAAAGATGGAGCGTCGAAGCTGCCACAATTTAGAAGGGTTGAGCTCAAGGCCGATGATGAACATCAGGAACACCACGCCCAGTTCGGAGAAGTGAAGAATTTCATCTACATCGCTGATGAATCCCAGTCCCCAGGGGCCAATCGCGATCCCCGCCAGCAGATACCCCAGTACTGCACCGATACCAATACGCGCAGCAAGCGGCACCGCGACGACGGCCGCAAATAAAAACAGCACCCCGGCGAGGAGCAAATTCGATCCTTCCATTAACGACCTCCTGCCGGAATCGGTGACGCCAGCCATTCACCATAGGCTCTGGCGTGGCTGGCCAGTTCTTTCGGATCCTGACGTCGGGCCCAGTAGACAATGATCGGGCTCATCCAGTGCATACGGCACATTGCCGCCGTCAGCTCGAAAGGCCGCAGAATGTCGCTCATCGGATAGCGGTTCAGCCCGTCGTGGCGGTAAGCGCTTTCGGGTTCACCGGTCGTAATCACGCTACGCCAGTACTTTCCCGCCAGCTGGTTGCCCCCTACCCCGCTGGAGAAGCCCCGGCTCAGCACGCGGTCCAGCCACTCTTTGAGCAGCGCCGGACAGCTGTAGGTATAAAGCGGATGCTGGAACACAATCACGTCATGCTGACGCAGCAGTTCCTGCTCGTAAGGAATATCAATAAAGAAATCAGGATAGTGCGCGTAGAGATCGTGCACCGTCACGTTACTGAGCTGTGTGGCCGGCTTAAGCAGCACCCGGTTTGCCACCGAGTCCTGAGATTCCGGATGGGCATACAGCAGCAGCACTTTTGCTGTCTGAGACATCATTCCCCTCCCGGTCTTGTTTCTGTTTTTGTGTATCGTTGTTGTTTTGGGCTACCATGGCGGCCCGGTGCGGAAAATGGCCCACACCTTACATTATCATAATGACAAATTAACATAGTCGGAACATACGGCGCTTCTATGATTGTTTTCTCCTCGTTACAAATTCGTCGCGGCGTGCGCGTCCTGCTGGATAACGCCACTGCTACCATCAACCCAGGCCAAAAAGTGGGTCTGGTCGGCAAAAACGGCTGTGGTAAATCCACGCTGCTGGCGTTGCTGAAAAACGAGATTAGCGCGGATGGCGGTAACTTCACCTTCCCGGGGAACTGGCAGCTCGCCTGGGTGAACCAGGAGACGCCAGCCCTGAGCGAACCGGCACTCGACTATGTTATCGACGGCGACCGGGAATACCGCAAGCTCGAGTCGGAACTTAACGCCGCTAACGAGCGCAACGACGGCCACGCCATCGCCACCGTTCACGGCAAGCTGGACGCCATTGACGCGTGGACCATTCGCTCCCGCGCCTCCAGCCTGCTTCACGGCCTGGGCTTCAGCAATGAACAGCTGGGACGCCCGGTCAGCGACTTCTCCGGTGGCTGGCGCATGCGCCTCAACCTGGCGCAGGCGCTGATCTGCCGCTCTGACCTGCTGCTGCTCGATGAACCGACTAACCACCTCGATCTCGATGCGGTTATTTGGCTGGAGAAGTGGCTCAAGAGCTATCAGGGCACTCTGATTCTGATCTCCCACGACCGAGACTTCCTCGACCCGGTGGTGGATAAAATCATTCATATCGAACAGCAAACGATGTTCGAGTACACCGGCAACTACAGCTCCTTCGAGCGCCAGCGCGCGACGCGTCTTGCCCAGCAGCAGTCCATGTACGAAAGCCAGCAGCAGCGCGTGGCGCACCTGCAGAGCTTTGTGGATCGCTTCAAGGCCAAAGCGTCAAAAGCAAAGCAGGCCCAGAGCCGCATCAAGATGCTGGAGCGCATGGAGATGATCGCCCCGGCGCACGTCGACAATCCGTTCCACTTCAGCTTCCGCGCCCCGGAAAGCCTGCCAAATCCGCTGCTGAAAATGGAAAAAGTCAGTGCTGGCTATGCCGACCGCATTATTCTCAACTCCATCAAGCTCAACCTGGTGCCGGGTTCACGTATTGGTTTGCTGGGACGCAACGGTGCCGGTAAATCGACGCTGATCAAACTGCTGGCGGGCGAGCTTAACCCGGTCAAGGGTGAAATCGGCCTGGCGAAAGGCATCAAGCTGGGTTACTTCGCCCAGCATCAGCTGGAATTTTTACGCGCGGATGAATCCCCGATTCAGCATCTCGCGCGTCTGGCACCGCAGGAGATGGAGCAGAAGCTGCGCGACTACCTCGGCGGCTTCGGCTTCCAGGGCGATAAGGTCACCGAAAACACCGAGCGTTTCTCGGGCGGCGAAAAAGCCCGTCTGGTGCTGGCGCTGATCGTCTGGCAGCGCCCGAACCTGCTGCTGCTCGATGAACCGACCAACCACCTGGATCTCGATATGCGTCAGGCGCTGACCGAAGCGCTGATTGAGTTCGAAGGCGCACTGGTGGTGGTTTCGCACGACCGTCACCTGATCCGCTCCACCACGGACGATCTCTACTTAGTGCACGATGGCAAAGTTGAACCGTTCGACGGCGATCTGGAAGACTACCAGCAGTGGCTGACGGACGTGCAGAAGCAGGAGAACCAGCCGGAGGAGTCGGCGAAAGACAACGCCAACAGCGCGCAGGCACGTAAAGACCAGAAGCGCCGTGAAGCGGAGCTGCGCACCCAGACTCAGCCGCTGCGTAAAGAGATTGCCCGTCTCGAAAAAGAGATGGAAAAGCTCAACGCCACGCTTGCTACCGTTGAAGAGAAGCTCGGCGACAGCGGTCTGTATGACCAGAGCCGTAAAGCCGAACTGACGGACTGCCTGCAAACCCAGGCGAAGACCAAATCCAGCCTCGAAGAGTGCGAGATGGCGTGGCTGGACGCGCAGGAACAGCTGGAAGCGATGCTGCAGGCTGACTGATCCACCGGGAGGGCTATGAGTTTCGATAACACGAGCGAGATTACATTCCGCAAGCTCAGCATCTTCATGACTTTTATGGAGAAGGGGAATATCGCGCGTACCGCCGAAACTCTGGGCCTGAGCGGCGTCAGCGTTCACCGTGCGCTGCACACGCTGGAAGAGAACGTGCGCTGCCCGCTCTTTACCCACAAGGGGCGTAACCTGATTGCTCTCCCTTCCGCCTGGACCTTGCTGGAATATTGTCAGGAAGTGATGCAGGTGATGGAGCGCGGGCTGGAAGCGTCGCGCAAAATTGCCGGGATCGGCCAGGGGCGGCTGCGCGTGGGCACGCTCTACTCGCTCACCCTGGAAACCGTGCCGCGCCTGATCATGGGCATGAAGCTACGCCGTCCGGATCTGGAAATGGATCTGACGATGGGCTCCAACGAAACCCTGCTGCACATGCTGGATGAAGGCTCGCTGGACGCCATTCTTATCTCCATTTCCGAGAGCGATATCGACCGTAACAGCCTCGAAGTGCTCCCCCTGTTCCACGACGATATTTTCCTTGCCGCACCGGCCTCCGCGACGCTCAATACCCGCGGCCCGGCCGATTTGCGCGACTATAAAGATCGGAAATTTGTCTCTCTTGCGGAAGGGTTCGCCACCTATGCAGGCTTCCAGGAGGCGTTTCATATCGCCGGGTTCGAGCCGGAGATTGTTACCCGTGTGAATGACATTTTCTCCATGCTCAGTCTGGTGCAGGCGGGAGTGGGCTTTACGCTGATGCCGGGCAGGATGAAAAAGGTCTATGAGAATTCCGTGCAGCTCCTGAAGCTTGCCGAGCCATACCAGATGCAACAGCTGATCGCCATCGTCTTTGCCCGCAACCGCGAGCAGGATCCAAGCCTGCGGGCGCTGGCCGCCGAAGGGCGGATGTATGCCCGCAGTTTGCAGGACGGAGCCTGAGGTCGTGCCGGGTGACGACGCGTCGCGTCTTACCCGGCCTACGTTCGTGCAGTTGTAGGCCCGGTAAGGCGCAGCCGCCACCGGGCTAAACCATCACGCACGGAGTCGCTTCGCCAGATGTACCGCCACGTCCACCCCGCTGCGCTCCAGTGAAATCGTCTCTCCTTCCCACGGCGCCTGACGCGTCAGGCAGGTCAGTACGCCGCCGGGGGGCATCTCGATCGCCAGCCGGGCTTCGCGTTCATTCGCTGAAATCATCGCCTCCTGCCAGCGCACCGTACGCGCCATGTTCATCGCCAGATCGTCGGCGATCTTTTCCGGCTGCCACAACACGCGCCCGGTGCTGCCGCTCAGGTAGGCGCAGCGTGGGCGTGAAAGCGTGACCGATTCAAACGCCGTTGCCAGCTTTTGCGCGGGTGCTGTCAGCAGTTCGCAGTGCGACGGCACGCTGACCGCCAGCCGTTTGGCCTTGCTCGCCCCTTTCGCCAGCGCGCGCGACGCCGCCTCCGCCATTCCTTCATCGGCTCCGGCAATCACGATCTGCGTTTCGGCATTCAGGTTGGCAATGTAGGTCCCGGTGCCCTGGATAAGGTCTTCCACCTGTGGCAGGGTGAGCCCCATAATTGCCGTCAGGCCGTAGCCGTGCGGATACGCCTGCTCCATCAGATCGCCACGCAGCGCCACCAGCTTCAGCGCATCCGTGAAGTCCAGCGCGCCTGCGATGACCGCCGCCGGATAAGCGCCGATGGACAGCCCGCTGACGATATCCGGCGTCACGCCGCGCCGTTCCAGCTCGCGCGCCCAGGCCACGCCTGCAATTAGCAGGCAAAGCTGAACCGCGCGGGTGTGGGTTAACGCGTCTGCGCTATCCAGCGTATCCACTTCGGCGCCAAGCACCTCACGCGCCTGAGCCAGTTCCGTTCCCGGCAGGTTTTGCAGCATGCCTTCATGCTGCGTGCCCTGCCCCGGAAAGGTAAACACTATTTTCATCACTCCTCCCTGCGCCACGGATCCGCCACCAGGCGCGGTCCACGGCGGGTTTTAAGCAGCGTTTTGCCGTCGCGCAGCCACTCCGCCAGCGCGAAACCGCCCTCGGGCGTATCTACCTGCGTATCGGCACGACACAGCGCGCGGCTTAGCCGGGACTGCCACGTCGTCAGGGCTTCCGGTGAGATTGGCAGTGGAGCGCGGATAAGCAGATCGAGATCGCTGTCGGCATGGATCACCGGGATACCGGTCGCCAGCGCGTAGCCGGTACTGCCGGTAATGCCCCATGTCCACGGCCACGCCTGCTGAGAAAGCTGAAGCGCCACCTGAACGGGTGGCTGAGTCACAAAGGGCGAGCGCAGCAGTTCGGCCGCAACGCTCAGGTCTTCCGGTGAAACCACGCGTAACACGTTTTCGGGCTTCACCCATCCGGCCGCCCGCTGGTCGCGACGTAAACCGCGTACGCCAACGGGGATCCGGCCTTCGCTATCCACATCACGCCGCACCACCACCGGCAGGCCGGTATGCCAGGCGGCCTCCACCCAGGATTCAGTGATGCCTTCCAGCGCATCGCGGGCAGTAAGCCAGATAAGGTCGTGCGGGCGTAATGGGGTAGTCATGGTTACATTCCTGAAGTCAGCGTGATAAACAGCGGCAGCGACAGGATACACAGGACGGAGCTTAACAGCAGCACGGCTTCTGCATCTGGCGACTGCACGCCAAAGCGGTTACCGAACACGACGCCGAAGAAGCCCGCAGACAGCGCAATCATCAGGATAGCGGTGATCGCCACGGAGCCGTGCAGACCAAAAATCAAGACGATACCCCAGGCAATGGCTGGCTGAATCAGCAGCTTAGCGATCGTGGAGGTGATTACCATGGTATTAATCTGCAGCTTACGGGCAGAAAGGATCACCCCGGTCAGGAACAGCGCCGCAGCGGTCGCGGACAGTCCCAGCGGTTTGATCGCCGCCAGCACCAGCTCCGGCATTTTGATGCCGATGGCAGACAAAATCACGCCCAGCAGCGGGCCCATCACGATCGGTTTTTTAATGGAACGCCACATCAGCACCGGCAGCATCGAGAGCGTTGAGCCGGAGCTATTGCCTTCAGCGCGCGCTTTTTCACGCTCCAGAATGAGCAGGCAGAACGGGGTCATCAGCACCGAACCGCAGGCGATGGAGACCGCGACGGAGAGCGACGTAGAGGAACCTTCACCCAGCACGCTGCCCAGAATCGGCAGACCCAGCGCTGCATAGTTGGGCAACGCGACGGTGAGCGTCAGCACGGCCGCATCCTGTGGCGATTTCTTAAAGACGCCGGTGGCAAGGAAGTAGATGACCGCATAGGTGATCCACATCGCCAGCGTCAGCACCAGGATCAGCGGCGACTGGGCAACGATACCGGTCCACGGGGTTTGCACGGTGGCGCTGAACAGCGCGGCAGGGAGTGCAAAATCCATTACGAAGATATTAAGCAGGGAAACATTTTTGTTATCGACCATCTTTGCCTTGCCGGCCCAGAATCCCAGCAGCATGATGACGAAAATCGGTGCAAGAGCATGAACAATTACGTAAGTCATAAATCACCTGTAGTAAAAAAGTTTTAGCACTGGCGCGATGATTATTATTTTCAGGATGCAGGTTCCCGCGTGGGCGCTGTCACGCGCCCACGGGTTGATGCATCTGGCAGGTCTCTTTTTACTTACCAGCTGGCTCGCATACGTTCGCGTACGAGCGCCGAGCTGCGGCGATTGTCAGCACCCAGACGGTTTTTCAACGTGGTGTCCTGACGAGCGTCACTGATGGCCTGTTGCAGGGTGGATTTCACCAGCGTCAGATCGTTATCGGAGGGGGCATCCGGGTTGCTGATATCCAGCAGGTTAGAGAGCAGCCCCAGCGTGGCGTAGTTGCTGATGTCGTACGCCATGGGCGGAATGGTCGCCGCCAGTTTTTCCAGCGCCTCGACGGTACGCAGCGTGATGCGCGCCGCAGACTCTTTGCCCATCGCGTGGATCAGCACGCCTTTGTCGTTAAAGGCGATCAGGCGGTTGGCCTGGTAGCCGTGCGCCAGAAACGCGCCGGACATCGCCTTGCCGACGATAAGCCCAATCACCGGGTGACCGGCCAGGCGGGCATTCGCATAGGCTGCTGCCGCACCGGCCAGCGCCTGATGAATACCAAACGCCTCTTCGCGTCGGCCATAGGCCTGGCTTGGGACGTCGATCACCGCCACAATCGGGCGCTTCACGGCTTTATCGGCATCAGCCGCTACGGTTTCGCTGACCACTTTCGCCAGGGTCCAGCCTTCCAGCAGCCCCACTTCTCCTTTCGCCGCGCGCGGGAAGTGGTTGTTGGCATCCGGCACCACGGCGACAAAGCGCACCGTTTCACCGTTCAGCTCGCCGTCTGCCGCCTGCACGGACGGGCATAGCCCCTCGATACGTTTGGCGTTCGGGGCGAGGATGTCCAGCCAGCGTTCGCCACGGCTCATTGCGTTACTCATCATTTCACCTCCCGGGCAAAAAGCGCGTTAATCTGTTCGGCATCAGCCTGTTTGCGGGTGTCGAAATTCGTCAGACGGTTCAGGTAATCGTCGTAGTTATCGGTGCGATGTTTCGCGGGAACGCCTTTAGCAATCGCGTCGTTCATCGCCTGTTTCACCGCGTTGATACCGTCGCCGACGAGCGCATCCACCAGACCGCTTTGATAGCGCACTTCACCGCCGGTCATGCTCCAGATAAACGGACGATCGCGGGAGTCGTACTCCTCAATGCCCGCCTCCTGCTCGATAACCTGCGGGCCGTTGAGGCCAAGACGTGCTTCGCGGGTCACGATCAGGTAGCTGCAGAGCGCCGCCGCGATGGACATCCCGCCGAAGCAGCCCACGGTTCCGGCCACAATGCCAATAACCGGCGTGAAGCGACGCAGGTCCACAATCGCCGCGTGAATATCGGCAATCGCCGCCAGGCCGAGGTTCGCCTCCTGCAGACGCACGCCGCCGGTTTCGAGACACAGCACCGCCTGAGTCGGAATGCCGTTGCGGTTATCTTCTGCCGCCAGCTCCAGCGCCGCCGCCATTTTGGCACCGGACACTTCGCCCATGCTGCCGCCCTGGAACGCGCCTTCAATCGCCACGACGACGGCAGGCTTGCCGTTGATGGTGCCCTTCGCCACCACCATGCCGTCGTCCGCCTGCGGCACAATGCCCTGTGGCCCAAGCCACGGAGAGATAATGCCTTCAAACGGATCCAGCAGTTCGCGGTAGCTGCCCTCGTCGAGCAGGGCCTGCGCGCGCTGGCGCGCTTTCAGTTCGATAAAGCTGCTGTCATCACGCATGGCTCACCCCCTCAAAAACCTGTTCGATGCGAATGCGCGCCACGCCCGGCGTCGCGCCGAAGTCGTGGATGGTCAGCTTCCCTGCGGGCAGGCTGCTGACGGTTTGCAGACGGTTGAACAGCGCCTCCCAGCGCCCCCGGCTGTTGTCCACGGAGGTGGTGATATCAATGGTTAACGTCTGGCCCGGTTCGGCGGTGAAAAGCACCTCCATATCCCCGGAACCGACTACCCCTGCCAGCGCCCTGCCGCTTAACGTGCGGCTGGCTGGCACGGTCAATGTGATTTTTTCCATAACATCCTCTTAATGCTTTGAATTTGGCGTTTCGACGCGGTCGAGAAACAGCGTGGCGGCAAGCAGGTCGGCAGCGCCGCCCGGTGAGGCGTTGAGCGCCAGCATCTGACGATCTAACCTCGCCAGCGCCTGCTGGCCCGCAGGCGTTGCGCTGCCGCCGGCATTCAGCACCGCACGGGCGCCGTCCTGCATGGCATCAAGCCCTTCCATTCCGGCACGTGACAGCACGCAGGTGTCGGTGAGTGAGGTCATGATGGCCATCAGCGCGTCGAGCCTGGCGTGCGTTTCACTGCTACCGTTGAGGCGGCTCAGGCGAAGCTGCGGCAGCGCGCGCTGCATAACGTGCGGAAACGCCTGCTGCGCTTCTTCACGCGCGCCCGGCACGCGGTAACGGTGCGTGGCGCGCAGGCCTTTACTGAACACCTTCGGCGCCGCGTCGTCCGGCAGTCTCGCCAGCTGTGCGGCGGTGCGGGCGACGTCTTGCGCCCTGGCATCACCGCCGAGCATCGCCACCGCGCTGACCAGCAGCCCCAGCGCCCAAATCGCGCCGCGATGGGTGTTTACGCCACCGGTTGCGACCATCATCTGCTGCTCGCCTTCGCGACCGAGTCGCCCGACGGTTTGCCGAAGTGCGATATCTGCCGGGCGCTGCCAGCTTTGCAGCGCCAGCGCCTGAAACGTGGAGGTCAGGCTGTGCGCGGAGCGCTCCATCAGCGCAAGGGATAAATCGTGGTGCGCGCCGTTCCCCCGACTGTCCACCAGACCGGGTTTCGGGCTTAAACGTGCTTCGTCAATCAGACACTGCGTGGCGGTTCGCGCCAGCCATTCGGCACCGCCTTCAACCTGAATCTGGGGGAGAAGTTTCATTACCAGCTCCGGAATTTCGCAGGTGGGTTATAGAGACCGCCGGACCATTCCACGAGATCAGACACGCTGCCTGCCGCCAGCAGAGAGCGGGTGGCATCAGTGCGGCGGATCCCCATATCTTCCGGATAGAGCACCTTGCCGCTCTGACGCAGCTCCGCCACGCGTTTGGCATCCACGCCCAGACCGATGTCGGTGATCCCCGCGACGGCGGCGACCATGGCGCGACGCTCTTCCAGATCTTTCGCCCGATAGAGGTAGGCAATCCCCTCTTCCGTCAGCACGTGGGTGACGTCATCGCCGTAGATCATCACCGGCGCCAGCGGCATACCGGAGGCTTTCGCCACGTCAACGGCATCGAGTTTTTCCACGAAGGTCGGCTTCACGCCCGCCTGGAAGGTTTCCACCATCTGCACGACGAGTTTTTTGCCGCGCTGCATTGGGTCAGGTTCGGTGATCATGTTCAGCCAGGCTGGCGTGGCGTGGCGACGACCGTGCGGGTCGTGACCCATGTTTGGCGCACCGCCGAAGCCGGACAGACGACCACGGGTCACGGTTGAGGAGTTGGCGTAGCCGTCCACCTGCAGGGTTGAGCCGATAAACATATCCACCGCGTACTGACCTGCCAGCTGGCAGAACGCGCGGTTGGAGCGCATGGAGCCGTCGGCACCGGTAAAGAAGACGTCCGGACGCGCGCGGATGTACTCTTCCATCCCCAGCTCGCCGCCGAAGCAGTGCACGCTCTCGACCCAGCCGCTTTCAATGGCCGGGATCAGCGTTGGATGCGGGTTCAGCGTCCAGTGTTTACAGATTTTGCCTTTGAGCCCGAGCTGTTCACCGTAGGTAGGCAGCAGCAGCTCGATCGCCGCGGTGTTAAAGCCGATCCCGTGGTTCAGGGACTGCACCTGGTGTTCCGCATAAATACCCTTGATGGCCATCATCGCCATCAGGATGTGTTCCTGTTTAATCAGGCGCGGGTCGCGGGTAAACAGCGGTTCGATAAAGAACGGCTTATCGGCCACCACCACGAAGTCAATCCACGAGCCCGGAATGTCCACGCGCGGCAGGTCACACTCGTCATCCACCAGCTCGTTCACCTGCGCGATGACGATGCCGTCATGGAACGCGGCGGCTTCCACCAGCGCCGGGGTATCTTCGGTGCTCGCCCCGGTATAGAGGTTGCCTTTGCGGTCGGCTTTAAAGCCGGCAATCAGCGCCACGTTGGGCGACAGGTCGACGTAGAGACGGGAGTAGAGTTCGATATAGGTGTGAATCGCGCCGATTTCGAGCTGACCATCCTCCAGCAGCTGGGAGATGCGCAGGCTCTGCGTCCCGGAGAAGGAGAAATCCAGCTTGCGGGCGATGCCTTTCTCAAAGATATCCAGATGTTCGCTGCGGCCAACGCTCGGCATGATCATATGCAGGTCGTGGACGATCTGCGGGTTCACTTCGGCCAGCGAGCGGGAAAGGAAATCGGCCTGCTTCTGGTTGTTACCTTCCAGCACGACCTTGTCGCCTGGCGCGATCAGTTTTTCCAGCATGGCGACGAGATCGCCGGTTGGCAGTACCTTGCCCTGCACCGGTACGGAGGCCAGACGACGCGCTTTTTCGCTGCGTCGCGTGTTCCATTGCCGGGTGGGTGTTTGCCCAGATAACATTATTAACCTCCTGATTCAGCTAATCATTTTGATTTGCTTAACGTTGAGTAAAGTGTGCGCTCTGGTGAGAAAGGCATCAATTAAGCGTAGAGCTGAATCATTAGCCTGAGAGTAATAATCAAGGTAAATATTTGTGATCGGGATCAGTTCATGTTTCGGAAAACCAGGCTAAACGGGGTACAATTCGGAAAGTATCGTTAATTTCTGACAAGAATCAGCATCGCGCTTATGACCCAAATCATTCCATCAGGCTTCGAGATTGCAGCCGAAGACAGCACTGAGTTCGTGCCTATGCGCGGCGTCGCCAATCGCCATTTGCAGACCATGCTGCCGCGACTGATCCGCCGCAAGGTGCAATTCACCCCACACTGGCAGCGGCTAGACCTGCCAGACGGTGACTTTCTGGATCTCGCCTGGAGCGAAGCGCCGGATCAGGCTCGCCATAAGCCGCGGCTGGTGGTTTTTCACGGTCTGGAAGGCAGCCTTCACAGCCCGTATGCGCACGGGTTAATTGAGGCGGCCAAAGCGCGCGGCTGGCTCGGCGTGGTGATGCATTTTCGCGGGTGCAGCGGCGAACCGAATCGTCAGAAACGCATCTATCACTCGGGTGAAACCGAAGACGGCACGTGGTTTTTACACTGGCTGCGGGACAACTTCGGCACCGTGCCCACCGCGGCCGTAGGCTACTCGCTGGGCGGCAATATGCTGGCCTGCCTGCTGGCTAAAGAGGGGGAAAGCGTCCCGCTGGATGCCGCCGTCATCGTCTCCGCCCCGTTCATGCTGGAGCAGTGCAGCTACCACATGGATAAAGGCTTTTCCCGCGTCTATCAGCGCTACCTGCTCAACCTGCTGAAGGCCAACGCGGCGCGTAAGCTGAAGGCCTACCCGGACACCCTCCCGGTCAGCCTGCGCCAGCTGAAAAAGGTACGCCGCATTCGCGAATTCGACGATCTGATCACCGCGAAAATTCACGGCTTCGCCGATGCGATTGACTATTATCGTCAGTGCAGCGCCATGCCGTTGCTCAGCAAGATCACGCAGCCGACGCTGATCATTCATGCCAAAGATGACCCGTTTATGGATCATCACTCGATTCCCGCTCAGGAATTCCTGCCCGACAACGTTCACTATCAGTTGACCGAGCACGGCGGCCACGTCGGGTTTATTGGCGGCACGCTGCGCCGCCCGAAAATGTGGCTTGAGACGCGTATTCCTGACTGGCTAACCCCTTATCTGGACGGTGCAACATGATTATTCCCTGGCAGGATCTGGCTCCCGAAACGCTCGATAATCTGATTGAAAGCTTTGTATTACGCGAAGGCACCGATTATGGTGAACAGGAACGCTCGCTTGAGCAAAAGGTCAACGATGTAAAGCGCCAGCTGAAAAGCGGCGACGTGGTGCTGGTGTGGTCAGAACTGCATGAGACGGTCAATATCATGCCCCGCAACGCGTTTCACGGCTGATCTTCCACCCTTTTCAGTCAGGGAGTTGCTATGTCTGCCAGACATCCGGTTATTGCCGTTACGGGGTCAAGTGGTGCGGGAACCACCACCACCAGCCTCGCATTTCGCAAGATTTTCGCCCAGCTGAATCTCCGTGCGGCGGAGGTCGAAGGCGACAGCTTTCACCGCTACACGCGTCCGGAGATGGACATGGCCATCCGTAAGGCGCGCGATCTGGGAAAACATATCAGCTACTTCGGTCCGGAAGCCAATGACTTCGGCCTGCTGGAACAAACCTTTATTGAGTACGGTCAGAGCGGCAAAGGGCAGTCCCGCAAGTATCTGCATACCTATGATGAAGCCGTTCCCTGGAATCAGGTGCCGGGTACCTTTACCCCCTGGCAGCCCCTGCCGGAACCCACCGACGTGCTGTTTTACGAAGGATTACACGGCGGCGTGGTCACGCCGCAACACGACGTAGCGCGCCACGTGGACCTGCTGGTTGGCGTGGTGCCTATCGTTAACCTGGAGTGGATCCAGAAGCTGACGCGTGACATGAGCGAACGCGGCCATTCGCGAGAGGCGGTGATGGACTCGGTGGTGCGCTCCATGGAAGATTACATCAACTTCCTGACGCCGCAGTTCTCCCGCACCCATATTAACTTCCAGCGCGTGCCGACGGTGGACACCTCCAACCCGTTCGCGGCCAAAAGTATCCCATCCCTGGATGAAAGCTTTGTGGTGATCCATTTCCGCAATCTCGAAGGCATTGATTACCCCTGGCTGCTGGCGATGCTGCAGGGCTCGTTTATTTCTCACATGAATACATTGGTCGTGCCGGGCGGAAAAATGGGGCTGGCGATGGAGCTCATCATGACGCCGCTGGTGGAGCGGTTGATGGAAGGAAAGCAGATTGCGTGACGTCTGTTGCCGGATGACGCTTCGCTTATCCGGCCTACGTTCGTGCAGTTGTAGCTTTTGTAGGGCGGGTTAGCGAAGCGCCACCCGCCAAAAGATTAAGCCTCGATCACTTCATACGAATGGGTGATTTTTACCGCTTTCTCCAGCATTAACGCCACAGAACAGTACTTCTCGGCAGACAGGTCCACCGCACGTGAAACCGCCGCGTCTTTCAGCGCCTTACCGGTAACCACAAAGTGCAGATTAATGTGGGTGAACAGGCGTGGCGCCTCTTCGCGACGTTCTGACGTGAGTTTCACCTCACAATCCGTCACGTCATGACGACCTTTCTGCAGAATCGACACCACGTCAATGGCGCTGCATCCCCCTGCCGCCATCAGCACCATTTCCATTGGGCTGGGCGCTTTATCGCCGGAGTTACCGTCCATCAAAATCTGGTGCCCTGACGCGGATTCGCCCAGGAACGTTAAACCTTCAACCCACTTCACGCGCGCTTGCATATTCTTAAACTCCAACGTTGCATTTTTGGTGACAGATTACGCGTGCGTTACATTTCTCGCAATGGAAGGCGACCTGCATCATGCTGAAGCGAGACACCAGGAGACACGCGGCGAAAGCTATGCTAAAACACTCAGGATGCTACAGTAATACATTGACGTTACACATGTATGCAGAGGACATCAAACTTTACTGGCTGCGAAACGTTACGGTAGCCGACTTCCCAGGGTATGGGTAAGAATTCGATTGCAACCCCAGAGTCCGGATGCATCTGATGACTCTGGTGACAGCTTATAACAGAGGATAACAGCGCATGGTGCTTGGCAAACCGCAAACAGACCCGACTCTCGAATGGTTCTTGTCTCATTGCCACATTCATAAGTACCCATCGAAGAGCACGCTGATTCACCAGGGTGAAAAAGCGGAAACGTTGTATTACATCGTTAAAGGCTCGGTGGCAGTGCTGATCAAAGATGAAGAAGGGAAAGAGATGATCCTTTCTTATCTGAACCAGGGCGATTTCATCGGTGAACTGGGCCTGTTTGAAGAGGGCCAGGAACGTAGCGCCTGGGTTCGTGCAAAGACAGCATGTGAAGTGGCTGAAATTTCTTACAAGAAGTTCCGTCAGCTGATTCAGGTTAACCCTGACATCCTGATGCGTCTTTCTTCCCAGATGGCGCGCCGCCTGCAGGTCACCTCAGAGAAAGTGGGCAACCTCGCCTTCCTGGACGTGACGGGCCGCATCGCACAAACTCTGCTGAACCTGGCGAAACAGCCGGACGCCATGACCCACCCGGACGGCATGCAAATTAAAATTACCCGTCAGGAAATTGGTCAGATCGTTGGTTGCTCCCGTGAAACAGTGGGCCGTATCCTGAAAATGCTGGAAGATCAAAACCTGATTTCCGCCCACGGTAAAACCATCGTGGTCTACGGAACGCGTTAATTCCGCTCAAACGGCGTGCCATCGCAAGGTGTCACGCCGTTTTTGTCTCTACTCCCCATGTGGCGCAGGCTGATCTATCACCCGGAAGTTAACTACGCACTGCGACAAACGCTGGTGTTGTGTCTACCCGTGGCCATAGGCCTGATCCTCGGACATCTTCAGCAAGGCCTGCTGTTTTCCCTCGTGCCCGCCTGCTGCAACATCGCCGGTCTGGACACGCCGCATAAGCGCTTTTTCAAACGCCTGATTATTGGTGGCTGCCTGTTTGCCGGCTGTAGCCTCGCTGTTCAGCTGTTACTGGCTCGTGATATCCCGCTGCCGCTGATCCTAACCGTGCTGGCGATGACGCTCGGCGTCACGGCGGAAATCAGTTCGCTGCACGCCCGCCTGCTTCCAGCGTCGCTGATTGCGGCCATCTTCACGCTAAGCCTCGCCGGGAATATGCCGGTGTGGGAGCCGCTGCTGATCTACGCCCTGGGGACACTGTGGTACGGGCTGTTCAACTGGTTCTGGTTCTGGCTGTGGCGGGAACAGCCGCTGCGCGAATCCCTGAGCCTGCTCTATGTGCAGTTGGCGGAATACTGCGAAGCCAAATACACCCTGCTCACCCAGCATACCGATCCGGAAAAAGCCTTACCGCCGCTGCTGACGCGCCAGCAGAAGGTGGTGGATCTGATAAGCCAGTGCTATCAGCAGCTGCATATGCTCGCCGCCAACAAGAACCACGAGTACAAACGGCTGCTGCGCACCTTCCAGGTCGGGCTGGACCTGCAGGAGCATATCTCCGTGAGCCTGCACCATCCGCAGGAGGTGCAAAAGCTGGTCGAGCGCAGCCACGCCGAAGCGGTGATCCGCTGGAACGCGCAGACCGTCTCGGCACGTCTGCGGGTGCTGGCAGACGATATTCTTTACCACCGCTACCCCACGCGATTTAACATGGAAAAACAGCTCGGCGCGCTGGAGAAAATCGCCCGTCAGCATCCGGATAACCCGGTCGGCCAGTTTGCCGCCTGGCACTTCAGCCGCATCGCCCGCGTGCTGCGCACCCAGCGCCCGCTTTATCCGCGCGATCTGATGGCGGATAAGCAAAAACGGCTGCCGCTATTGCCCGCGCTCAGGAGCTATCTGTCGCTTAAATCGTCCGCCCTGCGCAACGCCGCACGAATTAGCGTGATGCTCAGTACCGCCAGCCTGATGGGCATGGCGCTGCATCTGCCGAAACCCTACTGGATCTTAATGACCGTGCTGTTTGTCACCCAGAACGGCTACGGCGCCACGCGGGTGCGTATTCTGCATCGCGCGGGCGGCACCATGGCCGGGCTGATCATTGCGGGCGTGACGCTGCACTTCCACGTGCCGGAAGGCTACACCCTGGCAGGGATGCTGGCGATCACGCTGGTGAGTTACCTGATTATCCGCAAAAACTACGGCTGGGCGATGGTGGGCTTCACGGTGACGGCGGTATACACCCTGCAGCTACTCACGCTCAATGGCGAACAGTTTATTGTCGCCAGGCTGATCGATACCCTGATCGGCTGCCTGATTGCCTTCGGCGGTATGGTCTGGCTCTGGCCGCAGTGGCAAAGCGGACTGCTCAGGCAGAACGCCCACGACGCGCTGGAAGCCGACCAGCAGGCCATTCGCCTGATCCTCAGCGACGACCCGCAGCCCTCCCCGCTGGCGTATCAGCGCATGAAGGTCAACCAGGCGCACAACGCCCTGTTTAACTCGCTCAATCAGGCGATGCAGGAGCCGGGCTTTAACTCGCACTATCTGGCCGATATGAAGCTCTGGGTGACGCACAGCCAGTTTATCGTCGAGCACATTAACGCCATGACCACGCTGGCGCGCGAGCACACGATGCTCACGCCGGATCTGGCGCAGCGCTATTTGCAGTCGTGTGAAATTGCGTTGCAGCGGTGTCAGCAGCGTCTGGAGTATGACTCGCCGGGTGAGTCGGGGGATTCAAATATTCTGGAAGCGCCGGAAACGCTGACCCACGGCCCAATGAGCACCCTGGAACAGCATTTACAGCGCGTGCTGGGGCATCTGAACACCATGCACACCATTTCGTCGGTGGCATGGCGTCAGCGTCCGCATCATGGGGTTTGGTTAACGCGCGTGCTGAAACGAACGCCGTACTAATTCTGCTGGGCGATCTTCGCAACCGCCGCGGCAAAGCGGGTTAATCCGTCTTCAATATCCTTATCTTCCACCACCAGCGACGGCGCAAAGCGCATGACGTCCGGCCCGGCGTTGAGCACCATCACCCCTTCGCGAGCGGCGGCGTGCAGGAAATCACGCGCGCGGCCCTTGTACTGCGGCTTCAGCTCAGCGCCAATCAGCAGCCCCATCCCACGGATCTCGCTGAACACGTCGTACTGCTCATCAATCTTTTTCAGGTGTTTCACAAACAGCTCGCGCTTCGCGCTAACGCCGTTCAACACCTCTGGCGTGTTGATGATATCGAACGCGGCACCCGCCACGGCGCTCGCCAGCGGGTTACCGCCGTAGGTTGAGCCGTGAGAACCGACGTGGAACGCGGAGGCGATCTCCTGCGTCGTCAAGACCGCACTTACCGGGAATCCACCGCCGAGCGCTTTCGCGCTGGTCAGAATATCCGGCGTCACACCGTAGTGCATATAGGCAAACAGGTCCCCGGTACGTCCCATTCCGCACTGCACTTCATCAAAGACCAGCAGCGCCTGATGTTCGTCGCACAGCGCACGCAGCCCTTTCAGGAATTCCGGGGTTGCCGCGGTCACGCCACCTTCTCCCTGAATAGGTTCCACCACCACCGCGCAGGTGTGGTCGTCCATCACCGCTTTTACCGCGTGCAGATCGTTAAACGGCACGTGGACGATGTCGGCCGGCTTCGGGCCAAACCCGTCGGAATACTTCGGCTGGCCGCCAACGGAGACGGTAAAGAAGGAGCGCCCGTGGAAAGCGTTATGGAAGGCGATGATTTTGGTTTTATACGGGCTGTGGCGCGTAGTCGCGTAGTAGCGCGCCAGCTTAAAGGCGGTTTCGTTAGCTTCTGTGCCGGAGTTCATAAACAGCACGCGCTCGGCAAAGGTCGCCTCAATGATCTTGCGGCCCAGGCGCAGCGCCGGTTCGTTGGTAAAGACGTTGCTGGTGTGCCACAGGGTTTCGCCCTGGGTTTTCAGCGCCTCCACCAGCGCGGTATGGCAATGACCCAGCGCCGTGACCGCAATTCCGCCCGCGAAATCCACATACTCTTTACCCTGCTGATCCCAGACGCGGCTGCCTTTCCCCTTCACCGGGATAAACTCAGCCGGTGCATAAATCGGCAGGATCACTTCATCAAATGTTGCGCGGGTAATTGCTGGTTGTTCAGTTGCCATGTCATGCCCATCCATTTTATGTCACATTGATTGTGAAAATATAATCACAAAATATGCATAAAAAATCACAGCAAGGCAACAGATATTCAGCGATGGAGGAAATTTGCCAGCAGCGCGTGCCCCTGCTCGCTGAGGATACTTTCCGGATGGAACTGCACGCCTTCGAGATCCCATTCGCGGTGGCGAATCCCCATGATCTCCTGCGTATCGCTCCAGGCGGTCACCTCAAAGCCGTCAGGCAGCGTCGGCGGGTCAATCACCAGCGAGTGGTAGCGCGTCACGGTTAACGGATTATTGAGCCCCGTGAACACCCCGGTGCCCGCGTGCGTAACCGGCGAGGTTTTACCGTGCATCACTTTGGCGGCCCGCACGATGGTAGCACCAAACGCCTGGGCAATCGCCTGATGACCCAGGCAGACGCCCAGGATCGGCAGCCTGCCGGCATAGTGCTGGATAACCTCCAGCGAAATACCCGATTCCGACGGCGTGCAGGGGCCGGGTGAAATCACGATTTTCTGCGGAGCCAGCGTCTCGATATCGGCGAGCTCGATCTCGTCGTTGCGACGAACAACCACCTCTGCACCCAGTTCGCAAAAATACTGGTAAAGGTTCCAGGTGAAGGAATCGTAGTTATCAATCAGCAGAATCATGGCGGCTCCCGAAAAAAATGCCGCCCTATTCTACTCAGATTCCCGCGCTTCGCTCACTACTTTGGCAAAGATAGCGTTTAGCGCGGTTAAATCCCCCGTTGCGCCGCTGCGGTTAGCGGTCACCCACTGCTCAGGATCGATATCGCGCCAGTCCAGCGCGTAACCCGCGTGAAGCGCCAGCTGCTCGAAGAACACCCGTTGGGCAATGCCATTGCCGCGCATAAACGGGTGCAGCATGTTGATTTCGCAGTAATAGTGGCTAACCCGGTCAACAAACGCCGCTTTCTCAAGGCCCACAAGATACTTTTCGCTTTCCAGCGCCGCCATCAGTTCATTCCCCATCTTCTCGATGTATTCGAAATGGCAGAAGGGAATATCCCCCTTGAAAATATCGTCGGTACGGAACTCCCCTGCCCGCTTCATCTCTCTGCGGTAGAGATGGCGGTGAATAAGGCACAGATGGGGTAACCCGGGCGCGGAAGGCCCAAGCTCCAGGGTCTCAATGTCGGACTCCGATGGACCATTACCTTTCTCAAGGAGACAACTGGCCTGAAAGTTGACGCTACGCTGCTGCTCCCAGAGACGGGATTTTTGCTTGTCGGTGAGTTTTTTCACTTAACGCCTCCCTGAATAGTCCGTTTGCCACAAGTATAAGCAGCAAAACGCGCTTTCGCAGGGAGGGCGACATCACGCGGGCAGGAGAAGCCCGCGTTCAGAAGAATTACGGCAGAACTTTTGCGGAGAGGATCACGACAGGTTTTGACGGCACATTCTGGTACGGACCGACGTCGTGAGTAGGCACCTGAGAAATCTTGTCGGCGACGTCCATCCCTTTCACAATTTTACCGAAAACGGCATAGCCGAAGTCGCGCTGACCGTGGTCGAGGAAGGCGTTATCCGCCACGTTGAGGAAGAACTGGCTGGTCGCGCTGTCTTTGTCCGCGGTACGCGCCATAGAGATCGTGCCGCGCTTGTTCAGCAGGCCGTTGTCCGCTTCGTTTTTGATTGGCGGGTTCGGCTGTTTCTGCTGCATCTGCTCGTTGAAGCCGCCGCCCTGAATCATGAAGCCCGGGATCACGCGGTGGAAGGTGGTGTTGTTGTAGAAGCCGCTATTCACATAGTCGAGGAAGTTTTTCACAGAAACCGGAGCTTTCTGGCTATTCAGTTCCAGCTCAATATTCCCGGCGGAGGTGGTCAGCAGAACGTGAGGGTCCCCTTTTGCTGCCAGCGCAGCAGGGGAAACGGCAGAAAGAGCAAACACAGCTGCGACAGCCGCCAGTGTTGATTTGAGCATGAGAATTCCTTAACAAAGCGCAGTATAAAAAGCGAATGGCTTGATTCTAAAGAGCAGTATGAACGGAGACCAGCCTTTTACCTAATTTTACGAAATTGAAACAGTTGTAACCACGCAAACGATTGGTTTTATCGCCTTTTTATGTGATCACGATCACATAAAAACTTGCAATGAACTTCTAATTTCTCTTAAAAGATATGAATAGATCACTTTAATGTCTAAAATCTGCCCGCTCTCAGCGCCCGATGGGCGCTTTTCTTTTTCTGAACAGGCAAGACATGACTAACAGCAATCGCATCAAGCTCACATGGATCAGCTTCTTCTCCTACGCCCTGACCGGCGCGTTGGTGATCGTCACCGGGATGGTGATGGGGAATATCGCAGACTACTTCCAGCTGCCCGTTTCCAGCATGAGTAACACCTTCACCTTCCTCAACGCGGGGATCCTGATCTCTATCTTCCTGAATGCCTGGCTGATGGAAATCGTGCCGCTGAAAACCCAGCTTCGCTTCGGCTTTGTGCTGATGGTCGCCGCCGTGGCGGGGCTGATGCTGAGCCACAGCATCGCCCTGTTCTCTGCCGCCATGTTCGTGCTCGGCCTGGTTAGCGGGATCACCATGTCGATCGGTACGTTCCTGATTACCCATATGTATGAAGGCCGCCAGCGCGGCGCGCGCCTGCTGTTTACCGACTCCTTCTTCAGCATGGCCGGCATGATCTTCCCGATGGTCGCGGCCGTTCTACTGGCCCGCAGCATTGAATGGTACTGGGTCTATGCCTGCATTGGTCTCGTCTACGTGGCGATCTTTATTCTGACCTTCGGCTGCGAGTTCCCGGTACTGGGCAAGAAAGCGCAAACCACGGCAGAGCCTGTGGCGAAAGAGAAATGGGGTATCGGCGTGCTGTTCCTCTCCATCGCCGCCCTGTGCTACATCCTGGGCCAGCTGGGCTTTATCTCCTGGGTACCGGAATACGCCAAAGGTCTGGGCATGAGCCTGAACGATGCGGGTAAACTGGTGAGCGATTTCTGGATGTCTTACATGTTCGGCATGTGGGCGTTTAGCTTCATCCTGCGCTTCTTTGACCTGCAGCGCATTCTGACCGTGCTGGCAGGTCTGGCGACCGTGCTGATGTATCTGTTCATCAACGGTTCCCCGGAACATATGCCGTGGTTCATTTTGACCCTGGGCTTCTTCTCCAGCGCGATCTACACCTCGATCATCACCCTGGGCTCTCTGCAGACCAAAGTGGCCTCGCCGAAGCTGGTTAACTTCGTTCTGACCTGCGGCACCATCGGCACCATGCTGACCTTCGTGGTGACGGGCCCGATCGTTGCCCACAGCGGCCCGCTGGCCGCGCTGCACACCGCGAACGGTCTGTACGCCGTGGTGTTCATCATGTGCTTCATCCTGGGCTTTGTGACCCGCCACCGCCAGCACAACGCGGTAGCGGCATCGCACTAAACCCTGCGCCCCTTTGCATTATGCAGAGGGGCTGTTTCTGGCGAAACTGACCTCTTCTCCTCCGGTATCCATTTGGATCCAGGTCTGCGCCAGCTGCGTGGTGGCGATAATCCGCCCCTGACGAATCGACCAGCGCACCGGCACCTGACAGCGCACCGCTTCAAACCCGCTCTCCGCAGGCAAAATAATCAGATTTGCCGGATTTCCCGTTTCAATACCGTAATCGCTCAGGCCGAAGGTACGGGCGCTGTTATGGGTGATCAGGTTCAGGCCATTGTCGATTTGCGGATAGCCCATCATCTGGCAGACGTGTAGCCCCATATGCAGCACCTGCAGCATATTGCCGGTGCCGAGCGGGTACCACGGGTCGAAGACATCGTCGTGACCAAAGCAGACGTTAATGCCCGCCTCCTGCAGTTCTTTCACGCGGGTGATACCGCGACGCTTCGGATAGTCATCAAAGCGCCCCTGCAGGTGGATATTGACCAGCGGGTTCGCGACGAAGTTAATCCCCGACATCTTCAGCAGACGGAAGAGCCGCGACGTGTAAGCGCCGTTGTACGAGTGCATGGCGGTGGTGTGGCTGGCCGTCACGCGCGAGCCGATGCCAGCCTCATACGCCAGCGCGGCCACCGTCTCGACAAACCGCGACTGTTCGTCGTCAATTTCATCGCAGTGGATATCCAGCGGTCGGTCATACTTCTTCGCCAGTTCAAAAGCGATGTGCAGCGACTGGACGCCATATTCCCGGGTAAATTCGAAGTGCGGGATCGCCCCCACCACGTCGGCCCCCAGTTTTAACGCCTCTTCCAGCAGCGCCGCGCCGTTCGGGTAAGAGAGAATACCTTCCTGCGGAAACGCGACGATTTGCAGCGTTACCCACGGCGCCACCTCCTGTTTCACCTCCAGCATCGCCTTCAGGGCGGTGAGCGTCGGGTCAGAGACATCCACATGGGTACGAACAAACTGGATGCCGTTAGCGATTTGCCACTTCAGCGTTTTCCAGGCGCGTGCTTTCACATCCTCATGGCTGAGCAGCGCCTTGCGCTCCGCCCAGCGTTCAATGCCTTCGAACAGCGTGCCGGACTGGTTCCAGTTCGGCTCCCCCGCCGTCTGGGTGGTATCAAGATGAATATGCGGCTCGATGAACGGTGGGAGAGCGAGACCACCGCGCGCGTTCAGTACCTCATAACTTTCGGCGTGGGTATCGTCCATGGGGGTGATATCACCAAATCGCCCGTTCTCGATGGCAAGTTGCCACAGCCCATCCCGACCCAGTAAACGCACATTCTGAACAAGCCATAACGGTGATGTAGACATACCTTTCCCCTCATAAACGCAGCTGATATTCAGGCGTATCGATTTTTGCAAAACCGCCCCTGAGTTGTACACAAATTCAACGAACACGAAAAGCCTGCGATTTCCGCCACTTATAAAAATCCTGACAAATCAGTCATATACCACCTAAGGAGTAGGCGAAGACGTATTTGATTTGCATCAATAAGCGCCCCTGCTGAATCGTTAAGGTAGGCAATAATAGAAAAGAAATCGAGGCAATAATGAGCAAAGTCAGACTCGCTATCATCGGTAACGGTATGGTCGGCCACCGCTTTATTGAGGATCTTCTCGATAAGGCCGATGCTGAGCAGTTCGATATTACCGTGTTCTGTGAAGAACCCCGCAAGGCATACGATCGTGTGCACTTGTCTTCCTACTTCTCCCATCATACCGCCGAAGAGCTCTCTCTGGTGCGCGAAGGTTTCTACGAGAAGCATGGCGTAAAAGTGCTGGTGGGCGAACGCGCTATCACCATCAACCGTCAGGAAAAAGTGATCCACTCCAGTGCTGGCCGTACGGTTTTTTACGACAAGCTGATCATGGCGACAGGCTCGTACCCGTGGATCCCGCCAATTAAAGGCTCGGAAACACAGGATTGCTTCGTTTACCGTACCATTGAAGATCTCAACGCCATTGAATCCTGTGCGCGTCGAAGCAAACGTGGTGCGGTTGTCGGCGGCGGCCTGCTGGGTCTGGAAGCAGCAGGCGCGCTGAAAAACCTCGGCGTGGAAACCCACGTCATTGAATTTGCCCCGATGCTGATGGCCGAACAGCTCGACCACATGGGTGGTGACCAGCTGCGTCGTAAAATCGAAAGCATGGGCGTGAAGGTTCACACCAGCAAGAACACCAAAGAGATCGTTCAGGAAGGGACTGAAGCGCGCAAAACCATGCGCTTTGCCGACGGCAGCGAGCTGGAGGTGGACTTCATCGTCTTCTCCACCGGCATCCGCCCGCGCGACAAGCTGGCAACCCAGTGCGGCCTGGCCGTCGCGCAGCGCGGCGGGATCATGATTAACGACACCTGCCAGACCTCCGATCCGGATATCTACGCCATCGGCGAATGCGCCAGCTGGAACAACCGCGTATACGGCCTGGTGGCGCCGGGCTACAAAATGGCGCAGGTCGCCGTGGATCATATCCTCGGTAACGAAAACGCCTTCACCGGCGCAGACATGAGCGCCAAGCTGAAGCTGCTGGGCGTGGATGTAGGCGGTATTGGCGATGCGCACGGCCGCACCCCGAATTCCCGCAGCTACGTCTATCTGGACGAAAGCAAAGAGGTCTACAAACGACTCATCGTCAGCCAGGACAACAAAACCCTGCTCGGCGCGGTGCTGGTGGGCGACACCAGCGACTTCGGTAACCTGCTCCAGCTGGTGCTCAACGCCATCGAGCTGCCGGAAAACCCGGACGCGCTGATCCTCCCGGCGCACGCCTCCAGCGGCAAGCCGTCCATCGGCGTGGATAAACTGCCGGACAGCGCGCAGATTTGCTCCTGCTTCGACGTGACCAAAGGCATGCTGATCTCCGCGATCAACAAAGGGTGCCACACCGTTGCGGCGCTGAAAGCGGAAACCAAAGCCGGTACTGGCTGCGGCGGCTGTATTCCGCTGGTCACTCAGGTGCTGAACGCCGAACTGGCGAAACAGGGCATCGAAGTGAACAACAACCTGTGCGAGCACTTCGCGTATTCTCGCCAGGAGCTGTACCACCTGATCCGCGTGGAAGGCATCAAATCCTTCGACGAACTGCTGGCGAAGCACGGCCAGGGCTACGGCTGTGAAGTGTGTAAACCGACCGTCGGCTCCCTGCTGGCCTCCTGCTGGAACGAGTACGTGCTCAAGCCCGAGCATACGCCGCTGCAGGACACCAACGACAACTTCCTGGCCAACATCCAGAAAGACGGCACCTACTCCGTGATTCCACGCTCGGCGGGTGGTGAAATTACGCCGGAAGGGCTGGTCGCGGTGGGCCGTATCGCACGTGAATTTAACCTCTACACCAAAATTACCGGCTCCCAGCGTATCGGCCTGTTTGGCGCGCAGAAGGACGACCTGCCGGAAATCTGGCGTCAGCTGATTGAAGCGGGCTTCGAAACCGGCCACGCGTACGCTAAAGCGCTGCGCATGGCGAAAACCTGCGTGGGCAGCACCTGGTGTCGCTACGGCGTCGGCGACAGCGTGGGCTTCGGCGTTGAGCTGGAAAACCGCTACAAAGGCATCCGTACCCCGCACAAAATGAAGTTTGGCGTCTCCGGCTGTACCCGCGAATGTGCGGAAGCGCAGGGTAAAGACGTGGGTATTATTGCCACCGAGAAAGGCTGGAACCTGTATGTATGCGGCAACGGCGGGATGAAACCGCGCCATGCGGACCTGCTGGCGGCGGATCTCGATCGTGACACGCTGATTCAGTATCTCGACCGCTTCATGATGTTCTACATCCGTACCGCCGATAAGCTGACCCGTACCGCCTCCTGGCTCGATAACCTCGAAGGCGGCATCGATTACCTGAAATCGGTCGTTATCGACGACAAGCTGGGCCTGAACGAACATCTGGAAGCGGAAATGGCACGCCTGCGCGAGGCGGTGATCTGCGAGTGGACGGAAACCGTCAACACCCCGGCGGCGCAGACGCGCTTCAAACACTTTATCAACAGCACCCAGCGCGACCCGAACGTACAGGTTGTGCCGGAGCGCGAACAGCATCGTCCGGCGACGCCGTATGAACGTATTCCGGTCACGCTGGTGGAGGAAAACGCATGAGCCAGTGGGTAAACATCTGCAATATTAACGACATTCTCCCCGCCACCGGCGTCTGTGCGCTGCTGGGCAGCGAGCAGGTGGCGATTTTCCGCCCTCGCCACGATGAACAGGTTTTTGCCATCAGCAATATCGACCCGTTCTTTGAGGCCAGCGTGCTCTCCCGCGGCCTGATTGCCGAGCACCAGGGTGAACTGTGGGTCGCCAGCCCGTTGAAAAAGCAGCGTTTCCGCTTAACCGACGGACTCTGCATGGAAGATGAAAGCTTCTCGGTCAAACACTACGACGTCCGCGTGAAGGACGGCGAGGTGCAGCTGAAAGCGTAACCCCTCGCCTTTTCAACAGGAAAGGCTTATGACCCCTTATGGGTAACGGCAGGAAAAACCGTATGTTCTGTACGATTCCTGCTGTTATCCTGACGTCAATTCTTCCCCCGCCATGAATGCTGTGAGGTAACGTCGTGGATCACCTGCCGATTTTTTGTCAATTACGCAACCGCGACTGCCTGCTCGTGGGCGGCGGCGACGTGGCCGAGCGCAAAGCGCGCCTGCTATTAGAGGCTGGCGCCCGCCTGACCGTGAATGCCCTGTCCTTCGCCCCCCAGTTTGAGGTTTGGGCTCAGGAAGGGATGCTCACACTGGAACAGGGCGCGTTTAATGAATCCCTGCTGGATACCTGCTGGCTGACCATTGCCGCGACGGATGACGATGAAGTGAACCAGCGCGTGAGCGACGCCTGCGAAGCGCGCCGTATCTTCTGCAACGTGGTGGATGCGCCGAAAGAGGCCAGCTTTATCATGCCGTCGATTATCGACCGCTCGCCGCTGATGATTGCGGTCTCGTCCGGGGGACGTTCGCCGGTTCTCGCGCGTCTGCTGCGGGAAAAACTGGAAGCCCTGTTGCCCCAGCATCTTGGCCAGATTGCGCATTATGCCGGGCAGCTGCGTTCACGCGTGAAGCAAACCTTCGCGACCGTGGGCGAGCGCCGTCGCTTCTGGGAAAAATTCTTTGTGAACGACAGGCTGGCGCAGTCGCTGGCGAATCAGGACACCAAAGCCGTTGAAGAGACGACCGAACAGCTGCTGAGCGAACCGCTGGACCATCGCGGCGAAGTGGTGCTGGTGGGCGCAGGCCCCGGTGATGCGGGTTTGCTGACGCTGAAAGGGCTACAGCAGATCCAGCAGGCCGATATTGTGGTGTACGACCGTCTGGTGTCCGATGACATCATGAATCTGGTCCGTCGCGATGCCGACCGCGTCTTCGTGGGCAAACGGGCGGGCTACCACTGCGTGCCCCAGGAGGAAATCAACCAGATCCTGTTGCGCGAAGCGCAGAAAGGTAAACGCGTGGTGCGCCTTAAGGGCGGCGATCCGTTTATCTTTGGTCGCGGCGGCGAGGAGCTGGAAACCCTGTGCGACGCGGGCATTCCGTTCTCTGTCGTGCCCGGCATTACGGCGGCATCCGGCTGTTCAGCGTACTCTGGCATTCCGCTGACCCACCGGGATTACGCCCAGAGCGTGCGTCTGGTGACGGGCCACCTGAAGACCGGCAGCGAGCTGGACTGGCATAACCTGGCCGCTGAAAAGCAGACGCTGGTGTTCTACATGGGGCTCAATCAGGCCGCCACGATTCAGGCGAAGCTGCTGGAGCACGGTATGAATGCGGATATGCCCGTCGCGCTGGTCGAAAACGGCACCGCCATTACGCAGCGCGTGGTGGATGGCGTGCTGACGCAGTTAGGCGAGCTGGCGCAGCAGGTTGAAAGCCCGGCGCTGATCGTGGTAGGTCGCGTGGTTGAACTGCGCGACAGGCTGAACTGGTTCTCGAATCACTAACGCATATTCTCCCTTCCTGGAGTAGTCCTTAAGCGGACTACTCCCCTCTTACGCCTACCGATAACATACCGCCCGCATAGTGGAACTTTTCCATTTATTCCCTCGTATTACATCCATTTTTTAGACAAGGAATGCATATGTTCAAACTGGCAAAAGCCGCCGTTCTGGTTGGCCTGTTATCGACGCTGACGGCCTGCACCGGTCACGTACAGAACACCAAAAATAACTGCAGCTACGATTATCTGCTGCACCCGGCGATCTCCATTTCGAAAATCATCGGTGGTTGCGGCCCAGCAGCGCAGCAGTAAGCGTTTTACAGGCGTAAAAAAACCGGGATGTCCCGGTTTTTTAGTTTTGGAGAGTGTGTTTTTTGTCGGGTGGCGGCTTTGCCTTACCCGACCTACACGATCCTGTAGGCCGGGTAAGCGTTAGCGCCACCCGGCAAGCAGACTCAAGGCTTCGCAACAAACCCAATCGCGTTGTACACCGCTTTCAGGGTTTCGGACGCGCGCGCTCTGGCTTTTTCCGCGCCCTCTTTCATCACTTTCTGCAGGAAAGCTTCGTCGTTACGGTAGCGGTGATAACGCTCCTGCAGCTCGGTCAGCATGCCGGAAACGGCATCTGCCACTTCGCCTTTCAGGTGGCCGTACATCTTGCCTTCGAAGTGTTTTTCCAGCTCAGGGATGCTCTGACCGGTGACGCCGGAGAGGATATCCAGCAGGTTGGAGACGCCCGCTTTGTTCTGCACGTCGTAGCGCACAACAGGCGGCTCGTCGGAATCGGTCACCGCACGCTTGAGTTTTTTCACCACCGATTTCGGATCTTCCAGCAGGCCGATAACGTTGTTACGGTTATCGTCAGACTTGGACATCTTCTTGGTCGGCTCCAGCAGCGACATCACGCGCGCGCCGGACTTCGGAATGAAAGGCTCAGGCACTTTAAACACATCGCCGTAGATCGCGTTAAAGCGCTGGGCGATATCGCGGCTCAGCTCCAGGTGCTGCTTCTGGTCTTCACCCACCGGGACCTGGTTAGTCTGGTACAGCAGAATGTCCGCCGCCATCAGCACCGGATAGTCAAACAGACCGGCGTTAATGTTTTCAGAGTAGCGCGCGGATTTATCCTTGAACTGTGTCATGCGGCTCAGCTCGCCGAAATAGGTGTAGCAGTTCAGCGCCCAGCCCAGCTGCGCGTGCTCCGGCACGTGAGACTGAACGAAGATGGTGCTCTTCTCTGGATCAATACCGCAGGCCAGGTACAGCGCCAGGGTGTCCAGCGTGGCTTTGCGCAGCTTCTCAGGATCCTGACGCGCGGTAATCGCATGGAGATCGACGATGCAGTAAATGCAATGGTAGTCATCCTGCATGCTGACCCACTGACGTAACGCACCCATGTAGTTACCAATGGTCAATTCACCTGAAGGCTGTGCGCCACTAAAAACGATGGGCTTAGTCATTATTCAATTCCTGATGTTCACTGTGCGAAAGCCCGAGTGCGGGCAACAAATCTTTGAAGTGGTCGAAAACGACGTCCGGCTCACTCAGCGTGATGGCTTCACCGTAGTTGTAGCCATAGGTTAACCCCACGGAAGGACACCCGGCCGCGCGGGCAGCCAGAATATCATTGCGTGAATCGCCGACAAAGAGCAGCTCCGCAGGCGTTAAGGATAATTTTCCTGCCACCAGCAGCAGCGGTTCCGGATGAGGCTTTTTGTTTTGCACATCGTCGCCGCCCACAATCACGGAGAAAAACTTCGCGATATCGAGCGCGTCGAGCAGCGGTGCGACAAACGGCGTGGGTTTGTTGGTCACCAGACCCAGCGGGATGCCCTTCGCGTGCAGCGCACTCAGCGTTTCCTGAACGTCCGGGAACAGGAAGCTGCCCTCCTCGACGGTCTCTTCATAGAAACGATCGAACAGTTTGCGCAGAATACGCAGCTGCTCTTCCTGCGGGATGTCCGCGTGATCGACGCTCGGTTTCCCCTGGGCGGAACGCTGTGACGCACGCTCCTGACGCGCCCACGTCAACGCGCGCTCCATCAGAACATCGGCGCCGTTGCCAATCCACGTGACGACACGCTCTTCACCCGCAACGGGGAGTTCAAGTGCATACAGCGCCTGGTCAACGGCGCTCGTTAAGCCCGGCGCGCTGTCAACCAGCGTGCCGTCGAGGTCGAATGCCACACCCCGAATAGCCTGTAATTTATCCATGACTTACCTTCGCCAGCTCGCGGCGC
This sequence comes from Enterobacter sp. NFIX58, assembly GCF_900110475.1. NCBI lineage: Bacteria > Pseudomonadati > Pseudomonadota > Gammaproteobacteria > Enterobacterales > Enterobacteriaceae > Enterobacter > Enterobacter sp. NFIX58. Next base: position 39,129 of record NZ_FODW01000006.1, read on the forward strand.
ATTTCATCGATGACTTTTTTGTAATCCGGTTGGTCGAAAATGGCTGAACCTGCAACGAACATATCCGCGCCTGCCGCCGCAATTTCACCAATGTTATTCACTTTCACGCCGCCGTCCACTTCCAGACGAATATCGTAGCCTGACTCGTCAATACGACGGCGGACTTCACGCAGCTTATCCAGCGTGTGAGGGATGAATGACTGGCCGCCAAAGCCCGGGTTAACAGACATCAGCAGGATCACGTCCAGCTTGTCCATGACATAGTCGAGATAGCTCAGCGGCGTGGCCGGGTTAAACACCAGACCCGCTTTACAGCCATTCTCTTTGATCAGCTGCAGCGTGCGATCCACATGTTCAGAGGCTTCCGGATGGAAGGTGATGATGCTGGCACCCGCCGCGGCGAAGTCAGGCACGATGCGGTCAACCGGTTTCACCATCAGGTGAACGTCGATCGGGGCGGTAATGCCATAGTTACGCAGCGCCTTGAGCACCATTGGACCGATGGTCAGGTTTGGAACGTAGTGGTTATCCATCACGTCGAAATGGACGACATCCGCGCCAGCCGCCAGTGCGTTGGCAGTGTCTTCACCCAGGCGGGCAAAATCGGCCGACAGAATTGAGGGAGCAATCAAAAACTGTTTCATCCGCTTCTCCTTGAAATGTGTTTACCGGCGGGCAAAACGGCTCAGGGGCGATAAAGAGCCAGGAGTTCGTCCACCTTTTTACGTGTGCCGCCGTTGCTGCTAATGCTACGCCGCACCTTAACCTGAAAATGCTTCGCGGCTTTGTACCATTCGCGCGTATCAGGCGTGTCGTGATTCGAAATTAACACCGGAATTCTTTTGCTGACCAGCTTTTCCGCCATCTCCGCCAGGCGCGCCTGCTCGGCAGGGCTGAAGCTGTTAGTGTGATAGGCGGTGAAGTTCGCCGTCGCAGACAGCGGCGCGTATGGCGGGTCGCAGTAAACCACTGAATTTACGCCAGCCAGCTCCATACACTCTTCATAGGAGAGGCAATGGAACTCCGCGTTCTGTGCTTTTTCGGCAAAGTGATACAGCTCATCCTGTGGGAAATACGGGCGCTTATAGCGGCCAAACGGCACGTTAAATTCCCCACGAAGATTATACCGGCACAGGCCGTTGTAACCATGCCGGTTGAGATAGAGGAACAGCAGGGCTCTGCGGAACGGATCCTGGCTCTGGTTAAACTCCGCGCGGAACTGGTAGTAAACGTCCGGGTTGTTGTTCTCGGGCGTAAACAGTTTGCGCGCCTCGGCGACATACTCATCGGTACGCAGCTTAACGATGTTATAGAGGCTGATAAGGTCGCTGTTGATATCCGCCAGGATATAACGAGAAAAATCGGTGTTGAGGAACACCGATCCCGCACCCACGAAAGGTTCGATAAGGCACTCGCCTTTAGGCAGGTGCTTTTTAATATCATCGAGCAGGGGGTATTTCCCCCCTGCCCATTTCAGAAAAGCGCGATTTTTTTTCATGCTGACTAACTGATTACACCTTCTCCGGCTGTGGAGAAAGCTCCGACAGCATCCTGCGCTTTAAACATTACTTCAGATCGGCCTGAACCTGATGAATCGGCTTCGCCCATGGGTTCTTCGCCTGAACGTCAGCTGGCAGCGCCGCTACGGCACGTTTTGCTTCATCTTTGGACGAATAAACACCGCTCACCAGCACATACCACGGCTGACCGTTACGGGTCGTCTGATAAACAACGTAGTTTTTCAGATTTGATTTCTTCGCCCAACTGTTGAGGTTGTCATAGTTGGACGAACTGCTCAGCTGCAGCGTGTAGTTGCTGGATGGCGCAGATTTCAGCGATCCAACGTTGCCTGCCGTTTTACCTGCCGCGCTGCTGGAGGCTGTTGCCGTCGCTGCTGGCGCCGCTGTGGCAGCCGGTGCTGTGGTGGTCGCCGTGGCTTTCGGCGCAGTCTGCGTGACGGGCGCTTTAGCAGGCTCGCTCACCGCAGCCGTTTCAGTGTGTTTCGGCTGCGCCGGAACAGCTTTCACTTCAGGCGCCTTCACCACTGCCTGAGGTTTGGTTTCACGCTTAGGCTCAATCACCGCCTGCTTACGTTCAGGACGTGTCGCAGTCTGAGTCTGGCGCGGCTTGGTTTCCGTCGCAGCCGTTTGCGGCTGAGCGTTACCACCGCGAATCGGGGCAACGGTTGCAGGTTCAGTTGGCAGCGTAGAGTTAACCACGACGTTATCAACCTGCTGCTGGTTCTGCGGCTGCGTCAGCGCATTGTTCAGGTCTCCCTGAACTTCCACACGCTGCTGACCTTCAGGCGCAGCAGGTGCCTGACCCTGAGCAGGGGTTGAAGAAACAGGCGGCAGAGAAACATCCTGCGGCGCTGTGGTGTTCCCTGCGGTCTGCTCAGCAGAAGTGGCACCCGGCGCTGGCTGTGCACCATTCGCCTGGTCGGACGCATCGTTACCGGAAAGGTTGATGCTCTTCTCAGCGGAAGCCGTTTGCTCGGTTGTGTTCGTTGACGGTGCTTTAAGCGCGGAGCCAATGCCGACAATCAGCAGCACAAGCACCAGAACGCCAAGGCCCATCATAATATACTGGCGGGAAGCCGGTTTTGGCGCAGCGGCTTTTTTACGTTTACGCGGGCGACGCTCTACAGGCTGTTCGTCCATTGAATCTTCTTCGGACTCATAATCCTCTTCTGCTCGCTCTTCGTGCGCGTTGCGGCTGCGCGAAGGACGACGATCGTCTGCATCCAGATCAACATCGTCAAAGTTGATCTGCGGCTCGTTATCACGTTCTGAAGATTGACGAGAACGACCAGTACGACGATCGCTGGGATCGGGTTTCAGCTCGTCTTCTGGTTTGAATTCATCCATTTAACACCCCACTCAAAGGCTTATGCCAACGACTTTGCATTTCACCTGAAGCTAAACGACCACCTGCGACAGTGGCCTGACCTTTCTAGTTGTTACGCCTGCTGACAGTCAGCGATAGCGCCAAGAACGACATCGTGCGGCACTCCGCCGCGTACTTCACTCTTCCCTATTGCAAGCGGGAGTACAAGACGCATCTCACCTGCCAATACTTTTTTATCGCGCATCATGTGGGGTAAATACGCTTGCGCCGACATCTCCTGCGGCCCGGTCACCGGCAAACCAGCACGCTCAAGCAGCGCAATGATACGTGCCGTCTCTTCCGGTTTGAACTGTCCGAGACGTTCAGAGGTGCGGGCAGCCATCACCATGCCGGCCGCGACGGCTTCACCGTGCAGCCAGTTGCCGTAGCCCATTTCGGCTTCAATCGCGTGACCAAACGTATGCCCAAGATTCAGTAAAGCACGTAAGCCCGTTTCACGCTCGTCTGCGGCAACAACTTCTGCTTTCAGCTCACAGCAACGACGAATGCAGTATGCCAGTTTAGCCTCATCGAGGCCCAGCAACGCATCCATATTCTCTTCAAGCCAGCTAAAGAACTCACCGTCCAGAATAATGCCGTATTTGATCACTTCCGCCAGACCCGAAGCCAGTTCGCGCTTCGGCAGCGTTTTCAGACAGTCGAGATCCACCACCACCGACGCGGGCTGGTAGAACGCGCCAATCATGTTTTTACCGAGCGGATGGTTCACTGCCGTTTTGCCACCGACAGAGGAGTCGACCTGGGACAGCAACGTGGTTGGAATTTGAATAAAACGGACGCCACGCTGATAGCTTGCGGCCGCAAAGCCGGTCAGATCGCCCACAACACCGCCGCCCAGGGCAAGCAGTGTTGTATCGCGACCATGCGGTTTTTGCAGCAATGCGGTAAAGACGGTATCCAGTACCGTCAGGCTTTTATACTGCTCGCCATCGGGGAGAATCACACTGTCGACTTTTACGCCCGCCTGCTCAAGCAGGTGGCGCACACGGTCGAGATAAAGCGGAGCCAGCGTCTCATTGGTGACCAGCATCGCCTGATCACCCGCTTTCAGTGGTAAAAAGGAAGCTGGGTCGTTAAACAAACCAGCCGCGATGGTGATAGGGTAACTACGTTCCCCGAGAGTAACTGTAATCCTCTCCATGACGCGACATCCACCTTTAATGCTTTTACCCGCAGGCGAGTGTATATAAAGCCAGAATCAGTTGCTTTCCAGCATATGAATAATCTGGTTTGCAACCACTTTAGCGCTCTGGTCGTCAGTACGAATGGTCACATCAGCAATCTCTTCATACAGCGGATTGCGTTCATCGGCCAACGCTTCCAGAACTTCGCGTGGTGGCGTTTCAACCTGCAGCAGCGGGCGCTTTTTATCGCGCTGCGTACGTGCCAGCTGTTTCTCAATGGTCGTCTCAAGATAGACCACTACGCCACGGGCGGAGAGACGGTTGCGGGTTTCGCGAGATTTCACAGAGCCGCCGCCTGTTGCCAGAACGATGCCCTGTTTTTCCGTGAGTTCGTTGATCACTTTTTCTTCTCGGTCACGGAAACCTTCTTCGCCTTCTACGTCGAAAACCCAGCCCACATCAGCTCCGGTTCGTTTCTCAATCTCTTGATCAGAATCGTAAAATTCCATATTGAGTTGTTGAGCTAACTGACGCCCAATAGTGCTTTTGCCGGCACCCATAGGCCCAACCAGAAAGATATTGCGTTTCTCTGCCATTTTATCGGTACTACTAAGACTATTCGTTAATGGTAATCCCCGCTTCGCAGACACCCGGCGTAGCAGGACATGAACTGAAACCTCATATGCAATAGAGCGAGAGTCAGACTAAAAATTATCTCAATACTCCGGCTTGTTTGGCAACTGATTAAATCACCGCGCCGGGCGCATAAGGTAATAAGACGTAAGTCCAACTCAAATCGGTACTCCTTGTATGCTAATTCATGCCCCACGTCAAACATCTGCAACAAACTGAATGCAAAATCATTGCGGGGATCGTTACCCGTCAGCGAATACCGACCAGACGTGGTGTAATAAACACCACTAATTCACGCCGTTCGTTGTCTTTCCCGTCATGACGAAAAAGCGACCCAATCCAGGGGATGCTTCCCAGACCGGGTACGCTGTCACTGCCGGTTTTGTTCTTCTGGGAAAAAATTCCGCCCAACGCCAGCGTTTCTCCACTTTTTACCTCCACCTGGGTTTCTATCTCCTGCTTGTCGATAGCCAGCGTTTCGCCATCGGCCTGCTGCAGAACCTGTCCCGGCATATTTTCGCTGATGTGTAGTTTCAGGCGCACGCGTCCCCCCGGTAAGACCACCGGTGTGACCTCCATTCCGAGTACCGCCTCTTTAAACTCAACGGAGGTGGCGCCGCTTTCCCCGCTTGAGACCTGATACGGAATCTCGCTGCCCTGCTTGATACTGGCCGGTTGCCCGTGCGAGGCCAGCAGCCGCGGGCTGGCGATGATATCGACCTGCTGTTTTTGCTCCAGCGCTGAGAGCTCCAGATCCAGCAGCCGACCATTGATCCTCCCGATATTAAAACCCACGTGGCTGGCGGCGCTGGCGACGGAAAGATCGCTGCCCAGCGTCGTGAGCTGTCCAACCTTGCCCGCGTCGGTCGCGTCGGCGAGATTCCACTTCACCCCCAGCTCACGCAGGCTTTTTTCGTTAATGGTCACAATATGCGCCGCCAGCTCGACCTGCTCGATGGGAATATCCATCTGGGCGGCCCAGCGCTGCAGCGTTTCCACCACCGTCTGGTTATCGCGGATCAGCAGACGGTTGGTACGCGTGTCGACAGACAAACTCCCCTTTGGGCTCAGGAGTTTTTCCGCGGCTTTTTGCAACTCCCCGGCGTCGGCATAGGAAAAGGGAATGCCCTGCGTGACCAGCGGGGCATCAAGCTGTCGACGCGCCTGTTCCTGCTCTGAACGCTCCCGCTGCTCACGCTGCCAGGCCGCGGTATGCACATAAAAAATGCCGCCTTCCTCGCGCAAGACGAGTCCGGCACTGGTGACAACCGTCCGTAACGCCTGCCGCCAGGGGACACGCGTCAGGTTTAGCGAAAGCGTGCCGCTGACATCAGGCGATACCACCAGATTACGGTTCTCCTGTGCGACCAGGGCCTGTAACACCTGAACCACAGGAACGTCATCCACCACCAGCGTGACCGGTTTTGGCTCGGCGGCCCACAGGGGATGGCTGAACGCCAGCAGCCACAGCATTATCCGTAAATTCATTTTTGTCCGTTCCTTCTCGTTGCCACGTCCATTTTCCCGGGTCACAGGTGTCACCCACATCAACTGCCAGCTCCGCTGCATTGATGGCTGTTATCCTCCAGCCTGCCGGGAAGCGCTCATGCGTTTTCAGCCGGTACCAGCGCTTTTGCCCATCCTGTAAAATGCCGATAGTCTCCTGCCCTTCCACCATGCCGCGAAAGTGCCACTGCGCCAGCTCGCCAATGGCGCAAGGATCGTCCGGGGGACGAAACGGATCGCGCATACCGGTTAATAGCAGCACTGAGCAAACCAGCAAAAATCGCGCGCTATTCCGCATGTTCCAGCTCCAGCCGCAGGCGTAACGCCGAACCTTGTGGCGAAATCGTGAAAGCCGCGATCTGCACATCCTGCTGTGCCAGCCGGGAAAAAAGTTCCGGAATGGCCTGCCACTCCGCATCCAGCGCCAGCTCCCCTCCATTTTGCAGCGGCTTCCAGTGAACCAGCGTCGTCTCATCGCCCTGAAAATCGAGGGGGGAGAACGGCGTCAGCGCCCGTGCTTTTACAGCGTCCGGACGAAACGGCACCTTTCTGACGGCAGGCCATAACGCCGCGTTCGTCCTCACATCTTCAATCAGCTGGCGTTGTTGTTCAGCACACTGCTTGTCTACCGGTCTGAGCAACGACCCCCACGCGACCAGTCCTGCAAGGAGACTCCCCAGGCACCAGCAGAGTACCCGATGCCGGGAACGGCTTTCGCACCAGCGTTCTACCAGGGTATTCACGCCTTACTCCTCGCTTTTGAGATGCAGCGTAAACAGCCAGTGCCCCCGGCTATCCTGTCGAAGCTCGCCCGCCGTCCCGGACGTAAAGCCCGCGAGTTGTCCCAGCCCATCGCGCAGGGCAGAGAGGGCCGGCAGGGTGAGGGCATAACCGGTCAATATCAGCGCAGGCGGCTGATAGCGCAGCTCTGTCAGCCAGACCTGTGCCGGAATGGCGCTGGAAAGGGATTCCAGCACCGGTTGCCATGCGCGTCGTTGCAGGGTCTGCACGGGCATTTGCGCCTGTGCGGTCAGTCTTTGTCGGGCGACAAGCGCGTGCTGCACGGACTGCATTCCCGTCAGATCCGTTTGCAGCGCGCGCAGCCTCACGAGCTGGTTCATCCGCAGACAGAAAAAGACCACGAACAGCAACAGCACTGTGCCGACACACATTGCGCCCCAGAAACGCAGGCATCGCGTACGCCGCTGCTGTCGCCAGGGCAGAAAGTTCAGGATGCTCATTCGGGCACCTCGCTCATGGCCAACGCCAGCGCGACGGTATAATCAGCGCCACATTCCGGCAGCGGAGCCTGGCAGCGTGCCAGGATTTCCCACGGATCACGTCGGCGATCAAACAGCGCGATATCATTCGGCCCCAGGGCCAGCAGCGCCGCCAGTTCGGCCACGTTTTCTGCTTCAGTAGTTAAGCGGCGTCCCCACTGGTGGCGCATCGCCCAGAGCCACTGCCGATCGTCCCGCCAGGCGACGCACTGCGCCGGTGCCAGCGCAGGAAGAAGATTCGTCAGCGCGCTGGCATCCGGGGTAATGGTCACCAGCCGCAAACGCAGCGTTTTCGCCAGCGCCAGAAGGGTGTCGACCTCGTTGTTTTGTGCGGCCGTCACGTGAAAGGTATTGCTGAAAGTATCCTGCGCGTAATCGAAACAGAGCGTATCGGCAGACATCTCCAGTTCACGGGCGAGCGCGGCGCCAAGCCATGAGAGCTGATCGCTGTCGCGCAGCGCAACGGTTGGACGGGGAAGTGACCGCTGCAGGGTGCGTGCTGCCGGGAAAGAGAGGAACACCCGATGGGCGTGCGGCAGCGTTTTTCGCCAGTCGCGTAACGCATCAACCAGCTGTTCTGGCTGACAAATTTTGCCGTCACGAATGATGTCTTTGGCCAGCGGGATTGCCCACCAGCGCCGCAGGCGCCAGCAGGACTTCTCCCGGGCCAGCGCCACGATCAGCACCCTATCCTGTTGAATATGAACGCCCGTTTGCCATGTTTTGAAGGCCATGCTTCACGATCTCCTTATCGCCCGTCGCCCTGACGGCTATATCAATGAATCAGGCTTGCCTTTATACTACCGCGCGATTGTTTAGAAACTGCCCAAGTGAAACCAAATGGGAAATCTCCGGTGAAGTTCGTAAAGTATTTATTCATCCTTGCAGTCTGTTGCATTCTGCTGGGAGCAGGCTCGATTTACGGTTTGTACAAATATATTGAGCCACAGCTACCTGATGTCGCCACGCTTCGCGATGTGCGTCTCCAGATCCCGATGCAGGTCTATAGCGCCGATGGCGAGCTCATGGCGCAGTATGGCGAGAAGCGTCGTATTCCGTTGACCTTAAACCAAATCCCCCCGGTGATGGTGAAAGCCTTTATCGCCACGGAGGACAGCCGTTTTTACGAGCACCACGGTGTCGATCCGGTGGGGATTTTCCGTGCCGCGAGCATTGCGCTGTTCTCAGGTCACGCCTCTCAGGGGGCGAGCACCATTACGCAGCAGCTGGCGCGTAACTTCTTCCTCAGCCCTGAAAAGACGCTGACCCGTAAGATCAAAGAGGTGTTCCTTGCGATCCGTATTGAGCAGCTGCTGAGCAAAGACGAGATCCTTGAGCTGTACCTCAACAAAATCTACCTGGGCTACCGTGCCTATGGCGTGGGGGCGGCCGCGCAGGTGTACTTCGGTAAGCCTGTTGAGCAACTCACGTTAAGCGAAATGGCCACCATCGCCGGTTTGCCAAAAGCGCCGTCCACGTTTAACCCGCTCTACTCGCTCGACCGCGCCACTGCCCGTCGTAACGTCGTCCTGTCACGTATGCTGAGCGAAGGCTATATCAGCCAGAGCGAGTATGACCAGGCGCGCAACGACGTCATTGACGCTAACTACCACGCCCCGGAGATCGCCTTCTCAGCGCCTTACCTGACCGAAATGGTTCGCCAGGAGATGGTGAATCGCTATGGCGACAAGGCCTATGAAGATGGCTATCGCGTGTACACCACCGTCACCCGTAAAGTGCAGCAGGCGGCGCAGGAAGCGGTACGCAACAATGTGATGGACTACGATATGCGTCACGGCTATCGCGGCCCGTCAAACGTGCTCTGGAAGGTGGGCGAAAGCGCGTGGGACAGCAAAAAAATCACCAGTACGCTGAGAGCGCTGCCTACCTACGGTCCGCTCCTTCCTGCGGTGGTGACGCAGGCCGATCCTCAGGAAGCCGTTGCAACGCTCGCGGACGGTACGTCCGTCTCCCTGCGCATGGACGGTATCCGTTGGGCGCGTCCGTACCGTTCGGATACCCTGCAGGGCGCCACGCCGCGTAAAGTGACCGATGCGGTACAGACCGGGCAGCAAATCTGGGTGCGCAAGGTCGGCGAATCCTGGTGGCTGGCGCAGGTGCCGGACGTCAACTCGGCCCTGGTTTCTATCAATCCGCAGAACGGCGCTGTACTGGCCCTGGTCGGCGGGTTCGATTTCAACCAGAGCAAATTTAACCGCGCCACCCAGGCGCTGCGTCAGGTCGGTTCCAATATCAAACCGTTCCTCTACACGGCCGCGATGGATAAGGGGCTGACCCTCGCCAGCATCCTCAACGACGTGCCAATCTCCCGCTGGGATGCGGGTGCGGGTTCCGACTGGCAGCCGAAGAACTCCCCTGCGGAGTATGCCGGCCCGATTCGCCTTCGTCAGGGTCTGGGACAGTCGAAAAACGTGGTGATGGTGCGTGCCATGCGCGCGATGGGCGTCGACTATGCCGCAGAGTATCTGCAGCGCTTCGGTTTCCCGGCGCAGAACATCGTTCGCACCGAGTCGCTGGCGTTAGGCTCAGCCTCCTTTACGCCGCTTCAGGTCGCGCGCGGATACTCGGTGATGGCCAACGGCGGCTTCCTGATTGACCCGTACTTCATCAGCAAGATCGAGAACGATCAGGGCGGCGTGCTGTTCGAGGCGAAGCCGAAAATTGCCTGTCCTGACTGCGATATTCCGGTCATTTATGGCAATACGCCGAAATCCGAGGTGCTTGAGAATAAGGACATGGAAGACCCTGCCGTGTCGCAGGAGCAGCAGAACGGCGTGGTGCCGCAGCCGCAGCTCGAGCAGGCGAACCAGGCGCTGGTCGCGCAGACCGGCGCGCAGGAGTACGCCCCGCATGTGATCAACACGCCGCTGTCGTTCCTGATCAAGAGCGCGCTGAACACCAATATCTTCGGTGAGCCAGGCTGGCAGGGTACCGGCTGGCGCGCAGGGCGCGATCTGCAGCGCCATGATATCGGCGGTAAAACGGGGACAACCAACAGCTCGAAAGACGCGTGGTTCTCCGGTTACGGTCCCGGCGTAGTGACCTCGGTCTGGATCGGCTTCGACGATCACCGCCGCGATTTAGGACGTACCACGGCATCCGGCGCGATTAAAGATCAGATTTCCGGCTACGAAGGCGGCGCGAAGAGCGCGCAACCGGCCTGGGACGCCTACATGAAGTCCGTTCTTGAAGGCGTGCCGGAGCAGCCGCTGACGCCACCGCCGGGCGTGGTGACGGTCAATATCGACCGCAGCACGGGCCAGCTCGCCAACGGTGGTAACAGTCGCGAAGAGTATTTCATTGAGGGCACGCAGCCAACCACACAGGCGGTGCATGAGGTGGGTACAGAGATTATCGATAACGGCGAAACGCACGAGCTGTTCTAAAAACAAAAATGCCCGGTAAAAACCGGGCAAAGCATCGTAGGCCGGCTAAGGCGAAGCCGCCACCCGGCTTTTTTTATGGCCTACAGTCGCCCCTGCCCCTTCAACCACTCCCGCACCAGGAACAGTGCGCTCACATTGCGAGCCTCATTAAAGTCAGGGTCTTCCAGCAGATCCATCAGGTGCGCCAGCGGCCAGCGAACCTGCGGCAGCGGCTCCGGCTCATCCCCTTCCAGCGATTCAGGATAGAGATCTTCCGCCACCACAATATTCATTTTGCTGGAAAAATAGGACGGCGCCATGCTCAGTTTTTTCAGGAATGAAAGCTCATTCGCCCCGAAGCCCACCTCTTCTTTCAGCTCGCGGTTGGCCGCTTCAAAGACGGTTTCACCCGGGTCAATAAGCCCTTTCGAGAACCCAAGCTCGTAAGATTCCGTTCCCACCGCGTATTCGCGGATCAAAATCAGATGATCGTCGACAATCGGCACAATCATCACCGCTTCGCGCGACGAGGGGCGCATACGTTCATAAACGCGACGCACACCGTTGCTGAACTCCAGATCCACACTTTCGACATTAAACAGGCGCGATTTGGCGACAGTTTCAACATTCAGAATGGTGGGTTTTTGTAGTGGTTTGCTCATCTTGATGGGTCTTAGCAGTGAGAACTGGGGTTATTGTGCGATACGCCGCACGGTTTCGGCAATGTCAATTGTTCTTTATTTACATTTATGCAACGTATTTGGGATCAATCCTCAATTCAAAACAAATGTCAAGAGGTTGAAATGTTTCCAGGAATTTGCTGATATCGCGCCATAACAGGCTTTGCTATCATCACCGGTCACTGGGATGCGCTTCAGAATGCTCAAGTTCGACTCCATACTTGCCGATAGCCAACCACAGACACTCATTCAATGTAAAGGTGCTACTGACTACACCTGTAAGAAGATAAGTAAGATGGGGAAAGCATGAGCACCATTTTGATTGTTCTCGCTGCTATGCTGGCCGGCGCATTGGTTGCAGGGTGGTTGTACAGGCGTCGCGTACAGCGACGTTATCGTCTGCCCTTTTTAAATGCATTTGCAGGCGCGACCACGCGTAAACTCACGCAAGAAGAGCGCGATGCAGTTGAAAACTATCTGGAAATCCTGAACCGTTCTCAGCTCACGCCTGGGCCAACGGGAGCCACCACTGCGCCCGTCGCGCTAAAGCTTAATGCGCAAAGTGACACCGTGCTCTGCGTGACGCGTTCCATCACGCGCTACGGCATTACCACTGATGACCCCAACAAATGGCGCTATTACCTGGATTCCGTCGAAGTGCATCTGCCTCCGTCATGGGAGCAATACATTAATGACGAAAACAGCGTTGAGCTGATTCACACCGATTCGTTGCCTCTGGTTATCTCGCTTAACGGCCACACGCTGAATGAATATCTTCAGGAAGCCCCACGTTTTGCGCTGGAACGCGCCAGTTCAACGCAGGCCTCCATTCGTGGCGAAGAGACAGAGCAGATCGAACTGCTGAACATTCGCCAGGAAACCCATGAAGAGTACGCCCTGAGCCGACCGGACGGTATTCGTGAAGCTCTGCTGATCGTCGCCGCTTTCCTGCTCTTTTTTATCTGCCTGCTGACGCCGGATGTGTTTGTCCCCTGGCTGGCGGGCGGTGCGGTGCTGCTGCTGGCGGGCGGACTGTGGGGGCTCTTTGCTCCACCGGCCAAAACCTCGTTGCGCGAGATCCACTGCCTGCGTGGTACGCCAAAGCGCTGGGGTCTGTTCGGTGAAAACGATCAGGAACACCTCAACAATATCTCGCTCGGAATTATTGACCTGATCTACCCGCGCCACTGGCAGCCGTGGATTGCGCAGGACCTGGGCCAGAAAACCGATATTGATATCTACCTTGACCGCCACGTTGTGCGTCAGGGGCGCTTCTTATCCCTGCATGATGAAGTGAAAAATTTCCCGCTTCAGCACTGGCTTCGCAGCACAGTCATTGCCGGAGGCGCGGCGCTGGTCTTAGTCATGCTGCTGCTCTTTGTGCCGCTGGATATGCCCATCAAATTTACCCTGTCGTGGATCAAAGGGGCGCAAACCATTGAAGCGACCAGCGTCAACAAGCTGGATGAAGCCGGTGTCCGCGTGGGGGACACGCTGCGCCTGAAGGGAACCGGGATGTGTAATATTCACACGCCGGGGGCGTGGAACACGCGCCAGAACTCACCGTTCATGCCGTTTGATTGCTCGCAAATTATCTGGAACGACGCACCGCCGCTGCCGCTGCCGGAATCCGAAGTGGTGAATAAAGCCACGGCCCTTACCCAGACGGTTAACCGCCAGCTGCATCCGAAACCGGACGATGATTCGCGCGTCAGCCCCGCGCTGCGCTCGGCCATTCAAAAGTCAGGCATGGTTCTGCTGGATGATTTTGGTGACATCGTTCTGAAAACGCAGGATCTCTGTTCTTCGCAGGATGAGTGCATACGTCTTAAAAATGCCCTGGTAAACCTGGGGAACAGTAAAGACTGGGACTCGCTGGTGAAACGCGCCGAAGCGGGACGGCTGGATGGCGTCAACGTGCTGCTGCGTCCGGTGAGCGCTGAATCGCTGGATAACCTGGTCGCCACTTCCACGTCGCCGTTCATGATGCGCGAGACCACCCGAGCGGCTCAGGCGCTGAACAGCCCGGCACCGGGCGGGTTTGTGATTGTTAGCGATGAGGGCAGCGACCTGGTCGATCAGCCTTATCCGCAGGTTGCGCTTTACGACTACCCGGCGCAGGAGCAGTGGAGCCAATTCCAGCGCCTGGCGCAGATGCTGATGCAAACGCCGTTCAGTGCCGAAGGGATCGTCACAAGCCTCTACACCGACGCCAACGGCACTCGCCATATCGGCCTGCACCGTATGCCGGATAGCGCAGGGCTATGGCGTTACATCGGCACCTCTCTGCTGATGACCGCAATGCTGATCGCCATTTTCTGGAACGGCTTTATGGCCCTGCGCCGCTACCAGCGCTCGCGCACCCGGCTTGCCGAGATCCAGCAATATTACGAAAACTGCCTCAATCCTAAGCTGATCCCCTCCTCTGAGAGCCTGATCTGATAACGTCGTTGCGCGGCAAGATGTGCTACCCTGTCGCGCACGTTTCTTCTGGCTGGAGTTCCCCTTATGCATCTTGATATCGCCTGGCAGGAGGTTGATACCGTTCTGCTGGATATGGACGGCACGCTGCTCGATCTCGCCTTTGATAACTATTTCTGGCAAACGCTGGTTCCAGAAACCTATGGCGAGCAGCAGGGGATCTCCCCGGCAGAAGCGCAGGCATTCATTCGTTCGCAATATAGTGCCGTGCAACATACGCTAAACTGGTACTGTCTTGACTACTGGAGCGAGCGCCTCGGTCTGGATATTTGTGCCATGACCACCGCCCAGGGTCCACGCGCCGTGCTGCGCGAGGATACGGTTCCGTTCCTGGACGCGCTGAAAGCAAGCGGCAAGCGCCGCATTTTGCTGACCAACGCGCATCCCCATAACCTGGCCGTGAAGCTGGAGCATACGGGTCTGGGATCACACCTTGATTTATTACTTTCCACCCACACATTTGGTTATCCGAAAGAGGATCAGCGGTTGTGGCATGCGGTGAAGGAAGAGACGGGTTTGCAGCCGGAACGCACGCTGTTCATTGATGACAGCGAACCCATTCTGGATTCCGCGGCTAAGTTTGGCATTCGCTATTGTCTGGGCGTCACCAATCCTGACTCTGGCCTGGCTGAAAAAAGCTATCTGCGCCATCCGGGACTGAACGACTATCGCCAGATGATCCCCTCACTGACCGTGAAGGAGAGGCCATGAAAGAAAAACCCTCTGACGGGGTAAGACTGGATAAATGGCTGTGGGCGGCGCGTTTTTATAAGACGCGCGCCCTTGCCCGCGAGATGATTGACGGCGGAAAAGTGCATTACAACGGCCAGCGCAGCAAACCAAGCAAGCTGGTTGAGCTGAATGCCACCTTAACGCTGCGTCAGGGCAACGATGAACGTACGGTAGTGATTAAAGCCATTACCGAACAACGACGGCCGGCAGCCGAAGCCGTACTGCTTTATGCAGAGACGGCGGAAAGCATAGAAAAGCGCGAGAAGACCGCGCTGGCGCGCAAAATGAATGCGCTGACCATGCCCCACCCGGACCGGCGACCGGACAAAAAAGAGCGCCGCGATCTGATGAAATTTAAACACGGTGAGACCGAGTAACCCTCACCTGCACGAGAGACTATTATGGCCCAACACGACCAATTACACCGCTATCTGTTTGAACAATTCGCCGTGCGCGGCGAGCTGGTCACCGTATCCGAAACCTGGAAACAGATCCTGGAAAACCACAACTACCCGCTGCCGGTGAAGACCCTGTTGGGCGAACTGCTGGTTGCCACCAGCCTGCTGACGGCGACGCTGAAATTTGCCGGTGATATCACCGTGCAGCTGCAGGGTGACGGCCCGATGACGCTGGCGGTCATCAACGGCAATAACCAGCAGCAGATGCGCGGCGTGGCGCGCGTTCAGGGCGACGTGCCTGAGAATGCTGACCTCAAAACGCTGGTGGGTAATGGCTACCTGGTGATCACCATCTCCCCAGAGGAAGGTGAGCGCTATCAGGGCGTGGTGGGTCTGGAGGGCGATACCCTCGCAGCCTGCCTGGAGGATTACTTCATGCGTTCTGAACAGTTGCCGACTCGCCTGTTCATCCGCACCGGTGAAGTAGACGGCCAGCCTGCTGCTGGCGGGATGCTGCTGCAGGTTCTGCCTGCGCAGGACGCGCAGACCAATGATTTTGAGCACCTGGCGACGCTGACCGAAACCATCAAAGCGGAAGAGCTGTTCAATCTGTCGGCGACCGACGTGTTGTGGCGTCTGTACCACGAAGAAGAAGTGACCGTTTACGACCCGCAGTCTGTGGAGTTTAAGTGCACCTGCTCCCGCGAGCGCTGCGCTGGCGCACTGAAAACCCTCCCGGATGAAGAGATCGACAGCATCATGGCGGAAGACGGCGAAATTGATATGCACTGTGACTACTGCGGTACGCACTATGTGTTCAATTCGATGGATATCGCTGAGATCCGCAATAACGCCTCCCCGGCGGATCCGCAGGTTCACTAAACCTCTCTTCCCCTCACCTTAACCTTCTCCCCAAAGGGGAGAGGGCTGGGCTGAGGGGCAAAAAACTCCACCCAAGCTGAATCGTTTTCCCAATGTAACTCTTACGTAATTTTCTTACGTGTATGCGATTACATTCACATTCTCTCCGATAAAATCACCAGCCTTTAACCTTTTCGGAACATTTTCCCCAACCAAAAAGCGATTCCTGCGATAATCCGCCTGCGCTGTGACTGGAGTCGCAGCGTTTTCCGTTAGTAAGGGTTTTGTCCAGATGCGTGAATCTATGAGCCCCGTCGCGGTAAACAACCTCAGAAAAACCCTACAATTTCAGGCAGTACATATTGGCTAAGGAGCAGTGATATGCGTGTTACTGGTTTAACCCCGCAAGATCTCAAGGCTTATGGTATTCACGACGTCCAGGAAGTCGTCTACAACCCCGACTACGATACGCTGTATCAGGAAGAGCTCAATCCAGCACTGGAAGGATACGAGCGCGGTGTGTTGACGAATCTTGGTGCTATCGCCGTCGATACCGGTATCTTTACCGGTCGTTCGCCGAAAGATAAGTATATCGTCCGAGACGAAACCACCCGCGATACGCTGTGGTGGGCTGACAAGGGCAAAGGGAAGAACGACAACAAACCGCTCTCTCCGGAAACCTGGCAGCACCTGAAAGGGCTCGTCACCCATCAACTTTCCGGCAAGCGTTTGTTTATTGTCGACGCTTTCTGCGGCGCTAACGCCGACACCCGTCTCTCCGTACGTTTTATCACCGAAGTGGCCTGGCAGGCGCATTTCGTGAAAAACATGTTTATTCGTCCAACCGACGAAGAGCTGCAGGACTTCACCCCTGATTTCATCGTGATGAACGGCGCGAAATGCACCAACCCACAGTGGAAAGAGCAGGGTCTGAACTCCGAAAACTTTGTTGCCTTCAACCTGACCGAGCGTATCCAGCTGATCGGTGGTACCTGGTACGGCGGCGAAATGAAGAAAGGGATGTTCTCGGTCATGAACTACCTGCTGCCGCTGCGGGGCATCGCCTCCATGCACTGCTCGGCTAACGTCGGTGAAAAAGGCGACGTGGCGGTCTTCTTC
Organism: Enterobacter sp. NFIX58; assembly: GCF_900110475.1. Lineage (NCBI taxonomy): Bacteria > Pseudomonadati > Pseudomonadota > Gammaproteobacteria > Enterobacterales > Enterobacteriaceae > Enterobacter > Enterobacter sp. NFIX58. The sequence goes on from NZ_FODW01000006.1 coordinate 56,236, forward strand.
GGCCTTTCCGGCACCGGGAAAACCACCCTGTCTACCGATCCAAAACGTCGTCTGATTGGTGATGACGAACACGGCTGGGATGACGACGGCGTATTCAACTTTGAAGGTGGCTGCTACGCGAAGACCATTCGCCTGTCTGAAGAGGCCGAGCCGGATATCTTCCACGCGATCCGTCGCGATGCGCTGCTGGAAAACGTCACCGTGCGTGCCGACGGCTCCATCGACTTCGACGATGCGTCGAAAACGGAAAACACCCGCGTCTCTTATCCGATCTACCACATCGACAATATCGTGAAGCCGGTGTCAAAAGCGGGTCATGCCACGAAGGTTATTTTCCTGACGGCGGATGCTTTCGGCGTGCTGCCTCCGGTGTCTCGCCTGACGGCCGGCCAGACGCAGTATCACTTCCTCTCCGGTTTCACCGCCAAGCTGGCGGGTACCGAGCGCGGCGTGACGGAGCCAACCCCAACCTTCTCCGCCTGCTTCGGCGCAGCCTTCCTGTCGCTGCACCCGACGCAGTATGCTGAAGTGCTGGTGAAACGCATGCAGGCATCCGGCGCGCAGGCATACCTGGTGAACACCGGCTGGAACGGCACCGGCAAACGTATCTCCATCAAAGATACCCGCGCCATTATCGACGCCATTCTGGATGGTTCTCTGGACGACGCCGAAACCTTCACGCTGCCGATGTTTGACCTGGCGATCCCAACGTCGCTGCCGGGTGTGGATACGCATATCCTCGACCCGCGCAATACGTACGGTTCGCCGGAGCAGTGGCGTGAGAAAGCGGAATCGCTGGCGAAGCTGTTTATCGAGAACTTCGAGAAGTATACCGATACCCCGGCGGGTGCTGCGCTGGTGAGTGCGGGTCCAAAACTGTAGTCCATGTCGGGTGGCGGCTTCGCCTTACCCGACCTGCAAAAAAGGGTGGCTCGTGCCACCCTTTTTTCAACTCTCTTTCACCTGCCCTCGCGTCACCGGAACCGGCAACCAGGCGCGAATGCTCAACCCACCCCGCTCGCTGGTACCAATCTCCAGCAACCCGTTATGGTTATCCACAATACGCTGCACAATCGCCAGGCCTAAGCCCGTACCGCTGGTGCTGCGCGCGCTGTCGCCGCGCACAAACGGCTGGAACAGATGCTTACGCTGCTCGGGCTTGATGCCCGGACCGTCGTCTTCCACCTGGAACCAGGCGCGGTTGAGCTCAGACCCGCTGCTGACCTTAATCCAGCCGTTGCCGTAGCGCGCCGCGTTAACCACCATGTTGGCCACCGCGCGCTTAATGGAGAGCGGGTGCATGCGTACCTGGATCTCGCCCGCCTGAAGGTCGGTATCAATTTCACGCTCGTAGCCGCTTTCCGCCGCCACCACTTCGCCCAGCACCGCGTTCAGATCCGCCATCTCCATCGGCATCTCCTGACCGGTGCGCAGGTAGTCGATGAACTGCTCGATGATGGCGTTGCACTCTTCGATATCCTTGTTGATGGACTCGGCGAGATAACCGTCCTCTTCTCCCATCATCTCCGTCGCCAGACGGATACGCGTCAGGGGGGTGCGCAGGTCATGGCTCACGCCCGCCATTAGCAGCGTACGGTCATCCGCCAGCTGCTTCACGCCTGCCGCCATATGGTTAAACGCACGCGTCACCGAGCGGACTTCCGAGGCGCCATACTCGCGCAGCGGAGGAGGAATAATGCCTTTACCGACCTGCAGCGCCGCGTGCTCCAGGTCGACCAGCGGTCGGTTCTGTATACGGATAAACAGCCAGGCCCCGCCTATCGCCAGCAGCATAATCGCCAGGGTATAGCGGAACAGCGGCGAGAAATCGCCCTGATGGATTTCGGTCAGCGGGACGCGCACCCAGATGTTGGGTGACAGCCAGGTTTTCAGCCAGACGACGGGCGAGCTTTTGTTGACCTCAACGCGCACTTCCGTCGGGCCGCCCAGCTGTTGCGCCATCTGCTGGCTGAGGAATTCATAGTGCTGCGCCCAGCGCAGGCCCGCGTCTTCCGCCGCTTCATTCGAGTAGAGCGAGATGCCCAGTTCACGGTAGATTTCACGACGAAACGCCGGGGGAACGACGAGCTGCGTGCCGTCCTCCAGCTGCAGCTTATCGGTCATCAGCATACGCACTTCGTAGGCCAGGACCTTATTGAACTGCTGAAGGCTCGGCAGGATCGCAAAGTTCAACACCACCAGGTAGGTCGTCACCAGGCTGACGAACAGCAGGGTGACGATCAGTAACAGGGTGCGGGCAAACGAGCTTCGCGGCGAGAAGCGCATTCGCCTCATGCTTTAGAGCCGTCCGGGACGAACACGTAGCCCAGACCCCATACGGTCTGAATATAACGAGGATGCGCCGGATCTTCTTCCACCATGCGGCGCAGGCGGGAGATCTGCACGTCGATAGAGCGTTCCATAGCGGAGTATTCGCGACCGCGCGCCAGGTTCATCAGCTTGTCACGAGAAAGCGGTTCACGCGGGTGGCTGACCAGCGCTTTCAGGACCGCAAACTCGCCGCTGGTGAGCGGCATTGGCTCGTCTTCACGGAACATTTCGCGCGTGCCGAGGTTCAGCTTGAACTTGCCGAAGGCAATAACGGCTTCTTCCTGCGACGGCGCGCCCGGCAGTTCGTTCGCCTGACGACGCAGCACGGCGCGAATGCGCGCCAGCAGTTCACGCGGGTTAAACGGTTTTGGAATATAGTCGTCGGCGCCGATTTCGAGGCCCACGATACGGTCAACTTCTTCGCCCTTCGCCGTCACCATGATGATCGGCATCGGGTTGCTCTGGCTGCGCAGACGGCGGCAGATAGAAAGCCCATCTTCGCCAGGCAGCATCAGGTCGAGAACCATCAGATGGAAAGATTCACGGGTCAGCAGACGGTCCATCTGCTCAGCGTTCGCGACGCTACGAACCTGGAAGCCCTGCTCGGTCAGATAACGTTCCAGCAGCGCACGCAGGCGCATGTCGTCATCCACGACCAGAATTTTGTAGTTTTCTTGCATTGTGTGTACTCCCAAAGGTTCGGATAGTCTTTGTAACAGCGTATTCTAAAAAAGTGCACGTATTCGACCAGTTAATTCTGGTATAAATTCTAGTCGAAATTGTTACAAAGCATATTTAACAGCAGCTTATCTGTTCATTTCATCACATAAATCATTATTAATCCTGTCTGTTACACTGTGTGGTACGTATTGTGCGCAAAACAGAGAACCGGCAGCAAAGGCAGCACCATGAAAACGCCCCTGATCACCCGCGAAGGGTACGAGAAACTCAAAAAAGAGATGGATTTCCTCTGGCGCGAAGAGCGTCCTGAGGTAACCAAAAAGGTGACCTGGGCCGCGAGCCTGGGCGATCGCAGCGAAAACGCTGACTACCAATACAACAAGAAGCGGCTGCGCGAAATTGACCGCCGGGTACGCTATCTGACGAAATGCCTCGAAAATCTAAAAATTGTCGATTACTCCCCGCAGCAGGAGGGCAAAGTGTTCTTCGGCGCGTGGGTGGAGATTGAAAACGACGACGGTGACACCCTGCGCTTTCGCATTGTCGGCTACGATGAAATTTTTGGTCGTAAGGATTACATCTCCATCGACTCGCCGATGGCCCGCGCGCTGCTGAAAAAGGAAGTGGGCGATCTGGCCGTCGTGCAGACCCCAGCCGGTGAAGCCAGCTGGTACGTTAATGAGATCGTCTACGTAAAATAGTCCGAGAGCGCCCTCCCCGGCTGGCATTTTGCCGTGTCAGCCCGTATAACTATCCCCTGATTTTTTCGACTCAACAGATGATAAAGCCATGATGAAAGATTCGCTCTGCCGCATTATTGCGGGTGAACTTCAGGCCAGAGCCGAACAGGTAGAAGCTGCCGTTCGCCTGCTTGATGAAGGGAACACCGTGCCGTTTATTGCACGCTATCGTAAGGAAGTCACCGGCGGTCTGGATGACACGCAGCTGCGTAACCTGGAAACCCGTCTCGGTTATCTGCGCGAACTGGAAGAACGTCGTCAGGCGATCCTCAAATCCATCGGCGAACAGGGCAAGCTGACCAGCGAACTGGAAAGCGCCATCAATGGCACCCTGAGCAAAACCGAACTCGAAGACCTCTATCTGCCGTACAAGCCGAAGCGCCGCACGCGCGGACAGATAGCGATTGAAGCGGGTCTTGAGCCGCTGGCCGACCTGCTGTGGAACGAACCGTCCCACGATCCGGATACCGAAGCGGCGAAATTTATCGACGCCGACAAAGGCGTAGCGGACACCAAGGCCGCCCTCGACGGCGCGCGCTATATTCTGATGGAGCGCTTCGCCGAAGACGCTGCCCTGCTCGCCAAAGTGCGTGATTACCTGTGGAAGAACGCCCACATCGTCTCTACCGTCGTCGCGGGTAAAGAGGAAGAAGGCGCGAAATTCCGCGACTACTTCGATCACCACGAACCGATTTCCACCACCCCTTCTCACCGCGCGCTGGCAATGTTCCGCGGCCGCAACGAAGGCATGCTGCAACTCTCCCTGAACGCCGACCCGCAGTTTGACGAGCCGCCGAAAGAGAGCCACTGCGAGCAGATCATCATCGACCATCTCGGCCTGCGCCTGAACAACGCCCCGGCTGACAGCTGGCGTAAAGGCGTGGTGAGCTGGACCTGGCGCATCAAGGTGCTGATGCACCTCGAAACCGAGCTGATGGGCACCGTGCGCGAACGTGCTGAAGATGAAGCGATTAACGTCTTCGCCCGCAACCTGCACGACCTGCTGATGGCCGCCCCTGCTGGCCTGCGCGCGACCATGGGTCTCGATCCGGGTCTGCGTACCGGTGTAAAAGTCGCTGTCGTTGACGGCACCGGCAAGCTGGTCGCCACCGACACCATCTATCCGCACACCGGCCAGGCAGCGAAAGCGGCCGTCGTGGTAGCGGCGTTGTGCGAAAAATACAACGTCGAGCTGGTCGCCATCGGCAACGGTACGGCGTCCCGCGAAACCGAGCGTTTCTATCTCGACGTGCAGAAGCAGTTCCCGAAAGTGACGGCACAGAAAGTGATCGTCAGCGAGGCCGGGGCATCCGTCTACTCCGCGTCCGAGCTGGCGGCACAGGAGTTCCCGGACCTGGATGTTTCCCTGCGCGGCGCGGTCTCGATCGCTCGCCGTCTGCAGGATCCGCTGGCGGAACTGGTGAAGATCGATCCGAAATCGATCGGCGTGGGCCAGTATCAGCACGATGTGAGCCAGACTCAGCTGGCGCGCAAGCTGGATGCGGTCGTGGAAGACTGCGTAAACGCCGTTGGCGTTGACCTGAATACCGCCTCCGTTCCTCTGCTGACCCGCGTGGCGGGCTTAACCCGCATGATGGCGCAGAACATCGTCGCCTGGCGCGACGAGAACGGCCAGTTCCAGAACCGTCAGCAGCTGCTGAAGGTAAGCCGTCTGGGGCCAAAAGCATTTGAGCAGTGCGCGGGCTTCCTGCGCATCAACCACGGCGATAACCCGCTTGATGCCTCCACCGTTCACCCGGAAGCGTATCCGGTGGTGGAACGCATCCTGGCCGCTACTCAGCAGGCGCTGAAAGATCTCATGGGCGACAGCAGCGCCCTGCGCAACCTGAAAGCCGTCGATTTCACCGACGACAAATTTGGTGTGCCAACCGTTACCGACATTATCAAAGAGCTGGAAAAACCGGGCCGCGATCCGCGTCCTGAGTTCAAAACCGCGACCTTTGCTGACGGTATCGAGACCATGAACGACCTGCTGCCAGGCATGGTCCTGGAAGGTGCGGTGACTAACGTCACCAACTTTGGCGCGTTCGTGGATATCGGCGTGCATCAGGATGGCCTGGTCCATATCTCATCCCTTGCCGACAAGTTCGTTGAAGACCCGCACACCGTGGTCAAAGCGGGCGACATCGTGAAGGTCAAAGTGCTGGAAGTGGACCTGCAGCGCAAGCGTATCGCCCTGACCATGCGTCTGGACGAGCAGCCGGGTGACACCAACGCGCGCCGCGGCGGCAACGGTGGGGGCCGCGAGCAGCAGCGTCCGGCCGCGAAAGCGGCAAAACCGCGCGGGCGGGATGCCCAGCCTGCGGGCAACAGCGCGATGATGGATGCGCTGGCGGCCGCGATGGGTAAGAAACGCTAAGGTCATAAATGCCCGGTGGCGCTGCGCTTACCGGGCCTACGGTTTTGTAGGCCGGGCAAACGCAGTGCCGCCCGGCAAGCAGGCCGCAGGGAATTAAAATAAATAGTGTGTAGCCATATTTAAACCGCGAATTATCACCCCGTTAACAAATACTCCGCTTTTCGTTTTCCCGGCATTTCAGCAAATATTGAGCAAGGTCAAAAAGGCCGTAAATTAATATCGCAAACAACATTCCGTCACAGTTTTAATATTGCTGATAAAAACTATTCTCATTATCATCGCATAGTAGATAATTTAACCTTTCGTGGAATCAGGCGTTATGCAATTCACTCCAGACAGTGCATGGAAGATTACCGGTTTTACCCGCGAAATTAGCCCGGCCTATCGGCAGAAGCTGCTGTCGCTGGGCATGCTGCCCGGCTCGTCATTCCAGGTCGTACGCGTGGCGCCGTTAGGCGATCCGGTTCATATCGAAACCCGACGCGTGAATCTGGTCCTGCGTAAAAAAGACCTCGCGTTAATAGAAGTCGAAGCCTTATCCCGATAACAAGCCAGCGGTTTCAGTGAGTCTAAAAAAATGAAAAAGTTAACTATTGGCTTAATTGGCAATCCTAATTCCGGCAAGACCACGCTTTTTAATCAGCTGACCGGGGCTCGCCAGCGCGTGGGCAACTGGGCGGGCGTGACGGTTGAACGTAAAGAGGGCCAGTTCACGACGACAGACAACCAAGTGACGCTGGTTGACCTTCCCGGCACCTACTCCTTAACCACTATTTCGTCGCAAACCTCGCTCGATGAGCAAATCGCCTGTCACTATATTCTTGGCGGCGACGCGGATCTGCTTATCAATGTGGTCGACGCCTCAAACCTCGAGCGTAACCTTTATCTGACGCTGCAGCTGCTGGAGCTGGGTATCCCCTGCATCGTGGCGCTCAACATGCTCGATATCGCAGAGAAACAAAAGCTGCGCATCGACGTCGATGCCCTCTCCGCGCGCCTGGGGTGCCCGGTCGTTCCGCTGGTCTCGACGCGCGCGCGCGGTATTGATGCGCTGAAGCTGGCCATTGACCGTCACGCGGGAAATCGCGACGTTGAGCTGGTGCATTACGCGCAGCCTCTCCTGCGTGAAGCCAACGTGCTGGCGCAGGAGATGGATAACGCTATGCCTGCGAAACAGCGTCTGTGGCTTGGCCTGCAGATGCTGGAAGGGGATATCTACAGCCGCGCTTATGCCGGTCATGCGGCCGATAAGCTGGACGTGACGGTGGCCCGTCTTAGCGACGAGCTGGACGACCCGGCGCTGCACATCGCCGATGCCCGTTACCAGGCCATCGCCTCGATCTGCGACGTGGTCAGTAACGCGCTGACGGCGGAACCCAGCCGCTTTACGGCGGCAGTGGATAAGATTGTGCTTAACCGCTTCCTCGGTTTGCCCATCTTCCTGCTGGTGATGTACGTGATGTTCCTGCTTGCCATTAACATCGGTGGCGCACTGCAGCCGATTTTTGACGCCGGTTCCGTCGCGATCTTCGTCCACGGGATCCAGTGGGTGGGTTACACCCTGCACTTCCCGGAATGGCTCACCATCTTCCTCGCGCAGGGGATCGGCGGCGGTATCAATACCGTTCTGCCGCTGGTGCCGCAGATCGGCATGATGTACCTGTTCCTCTCGTTCCTGGAAGATTCCGGCTACATGGCGCGCGCGGCGTTCGTGATGGATCGTCTGATGCAGGCGCTGGGCCTGCCGGGTAAATCCTTCGTCCCGCTGATCGTCGGCTTCGGCTGTAACGTGCCGTCGGTGATGGGCGCACGCACGCTGGATGCACCGCGTGAACGTCTGATGACCATTATGATGGCGCCGTTTATGTCCTGCGGTGCCCGACTGGCGATATTTGCGGTCTTTGCGGCAGCCTTCTTTGGCCAGCAGGGTGCGCTGGCGGTCTTCTCGCTGTATGTCCTGGGCATCGTGATGGCGATCCTGACCGGTCTAATGCTCAAGCACACCATCATGCGCGGTGAGGCGTCACCGTTCGTGATGGAGCTGCCGGTGTACCACGTCCCCCATCTGAAAAGCCTGGCGATCCAGACCTGGCAGCGTCTGAAAGGCTTCGTCCTGCGCGCCGGTAAGGTGATTGTCATCGTCAGCGTTTTCCTGAGCGCCCTGAACAGCTTCACCCTGAGTGGACAGGCAGCGGATAACATTAACGACTCTGCCCTCGCCTCCGTCAGCCGCGTCATCACGCCGGTCTTCAAACCGATTGGCGTGCATGAGGATAACTGGCAGGCAACCGTCGGGCTGTTTACCGGCGCGATGGCAAAAGAGGTGGTTGTCGGTACCCTGAATACGCTCTACACCGCCGAGAACATTCAGGAGCAGGAATTTAACCCGGCTGAGTTTCATCTCGGTGATGAGCTGCTCGGTGCCGTAGAGGAAACCTGGCAGAGCCTGAAGGACACCTTCAGCCTGAGCGTGCTGGCGAACCCGATTGAGGCCAGCAAAGGCGACGGCGAAATGGCGACGGGTGCCATGGGCGTGATGGGCGAGAAATTTGGCAGCGCGTCCGCGGCCTACAGCTATCTCATCTTCGTTCTGCTCTATATTCCGTGCATCTCCGTGATGGGGGCGATTGCCCGCGAGTCCAGCCGCGGCTGGATGGGTTTCTCCATCCTGTGGGGGTTAAACATTGCCTACTCGCTGGCGACGCTGTTTTATCAAACCGTTAACTTCAGCCAGCATCCGCGCTACAGCCTGGTCTGCATTCTTGCGGTTGTGCTGTTCAACGTGGTCGTTCTCGGTCTGCTGCGGCGGGCACGCAGCCGCGTCGACATCGACCTGCTGGCAAACCGTAAAACCGCCGCAACCTGCTGCAACAGCCCGGCGGGCGACTGTCACTAAGGAGCACACATCATGGCATCGTTGATTCAGGTTCGTGATCTGCTGGCGCTGCAGGGGCGAATGGAGGCGAAACAGCTGAGCCTCAGCCTGCATACGCCGCAGCCGATGATCGATGCCATGCTGGAGAGACTGGAAGCCATGGGGAAAGCTGTGCGGATTCAGGAAGAGCCGGACGGTTGTCTGTCCGGCAGCTGTAAACATTGCCCGGAAGGAAAAGCCTGCCTCACGGAGTGGTGGTCACTTCGCGAATAAAGCCGGTCAGCGCCGAACAAAACTCGTCAGGATGTGAGATAAACGGCGCGTGTGCCGCTTTAGCGACCACCATTGATTGGCTTTTCGGCCACAGGTCATCAAGCAGCGGAGCCACTTTGCGCGGCACCAGGCCGTCAAGGTAGCCGTAGATACGCAGGTGCGGAAGCGCCAGCGACGCCAGCGGTTCACGCAGATCGATCGTCTTGAGTATCTCAAGCCCCCCGTTAAGCACCTCAACGTCAGGCATCGGCAGCGACAGCACGGTCTGCTTCAGCGTACGGGCATCCTTACGGGCGGTTTCAGTTCCCATCGTCTGCAGGGCGAGGAACCGCTCTACGGTCCGCTGGAAATCTTCGCTCAACTGCTGCTGGAAGCCCGCCAGCACCTCGGGTTTTATCCCCGGCCACGCGTCCTGCGCGCTAAAACAGGGCGACGACGCCACCGTCACCAGCGCTTTTACCCGGTCAGGCCGCGACAGCGCAATCTGGCTTGCCACCAGCCCGCCCAGGCTCCAGCCCAGCCAGACAGCGTTTTGCGGCGCAGCGTCCAGAACCTGCTGCGCCATCTCATCAAGCGACATCGCGCCAAAGCCGCGGCTGCGGCCATAACCCGGCAAATCCACCAGATGCAGCGTAAATTGCGAGGCAAGTTCCTCGCTTACGCAACGCCACACTTCAGAATTCAGTCCCCATCCGTGCAGCAGCACAAGATGGCAATTTCCTGTCCCTACGGTCTGCCACCACAGCGTCTTCATCAGTTACTGTTCTCTTTTTTCACATGGAGGTTGCACATGCTAACAGTACCTGGGTTGTGCTGGCTATGCAGAATGCCGCTGGCACTCAGCGGGTGGGGCATCTGCTCCGTCTGCACGCGATCGCTGCAATGGCGTATCGGGACCTGTCCACAATGCGGTTTACCGGCTACCAATCCCTCTTTGCCCTGCGGCCGCTGCCTGAAAAAATCCCCCCCGTGGAGTGCGCTGGTGGCAGTGGATGATTATGTTCCGCCGCTGAGCAGGCTGATACACGCGCTGAAGTTTTCCGGCCAGAGTACGCTGGCTCAGCCCCTTGCCCGACTGCTACTGCTGGCGGTTTTGCAGGCGCGGCGCCACCGCGCATTGCCGAAAATCGACAGGGTGGTAAATGTCCCCCTGTACCGACGTCGGCACTGGCGGCGGGGCTATAACCAGAGTGACCTGATCTGCCGTCCCCTCGCCCGGTGGCTTGGCTGTCTGTATGATGCCCGCGCGCTGACACGTATTCATGCCACCGCCATCCAGCATCAGCTCAGCGCCCGGCTTCGCAAAAGAAACCTCAAAAATGCCTTTCGCCTTGAATTGCCGGTCGACGGTCTCCATATCGCGATTGTGGATGATGTCGTCACCACAGGCAGTACCGTTGCTGAACTTTCCCGACTGCTTTTGCAAAGCGGCGCCGCGTCGGTTCAGGTATGGTGTCTGTGCCGTACCTTGTAGCCCTTCTTCAATGGGCGTATGATTATACCCAGGTAATTTAGTCAACTATTAGGCCAAAGCTATGATCCGTATTTCCGATTCTGCACAAGCGCACTTTGCCAAACTGCTGGCAAATCAGGAAGAAGGGACGCAGATCCGCGTGTTTGTGATTAATCCAGGCACTCCGAATGCAGAATGTGGTGTTTCTTATTGTCCTCCGGACGCTGTGGAAGCCACCGACACTGCCCTTAAATTTGAACAGCTCACCGCCTATGTTGATGAGCTGAGCGCACCGTATCTTGAAGATGCGGAGATTGACTTCGTCACCGATCAGCTGGGTTCTCAGCTGACCCTGAAAGCGCCGAACGCGAAAATGCGTAAAGTGTCTGACGATGCCCCGCTGATGGAGCGCGTTGAGTATCTGCTGCAATCCCAGATCAACCCACAGCTGGCTGGCCACGGCGGCCGTGTTTCCCTGATGGAAATCACCGACGAAGGTTTTGCCATTCTGCAGTTTGGCGGCGGTTGTAACGGCTGTTCAATGGTCGATGTCACCCTGAAAGAAGGGATCGAGAAGCAGCTGCTGAACGAGTTCCCGGAACTGAAAGGCGTGCGTGACCTGACCGAACACCAGCGCGGCGAGCACTCCTACTACTGATTCAGTGCCCGTCTGTATTGCCCGGTGGCGCTGCGCTTACCGGGCCTACAAAACCCTGCTCCCCCCTCTTCGTTCCCCTCTATATGTTGACCTGCGTCTCATAATTCACATTTTGCCTTCCAGGGTGATTCTCAATCACGCCATGTTACCCGTATCATTCTCATGGGCACTAAACACACTCATAACAGCCGACTAAACTTAATCGTTTAAAAGGCATCAGTATTAGTGCCGTTACTTCTCTGTTCCCAGTTGGGACAATCGGAATTTGTCGTTGAAACAATGACGTTACCCATAACAATTCAAAGGCCAGGTAAATCATGCCATTAGTCATCGTTGCTATCGGTGTTGTGTTATTACTGCTCTTGATGATCCGCTTCAAAATGAACGGATTTATCGCTCTGGTTCTGGTGGCACTTGCAGTCGGTCTGATGCAGGGGATGCCGCTGGTGAAAGTTATCAGCTCGATTAAAGCCGGTGTCGGCGGCACGCTCGGCAGCCTGGCGTTGATCATGGGCTTCGGCGCCATGCTCGGTAAAATGCTGGCGGACTGCGGTGGCGCCCAGCGTATTGCCACCACGCTTATCGACAAATTTGGTAAGAAGAACATTCAGTGGGCAGTGGTGTTAACCGGCTTTACCGTCGGTTTCGCGCTGTTCTATGAAGTGGGCTTCGTATTGATGCTGCCGCTGGTGTTCACCATTGCGGCTGCCGCGAGCATCCCGCTGCTGTATGTCGGTGTGCCTATGGCCGCGGCGCTGTCCGTGACCCACGGCTTCCTGCCGCCGCACCCGGGTCCAACCGCTATCGCCACCATCTTCCACGCGGATATGGGTAAAACCCTGCTGTTCGGTACGATTCTGGCGATCCCGACGGTGATTCTGGCAGGTCCGGTTTATGCCCGCTTCCTGAAAGGGATTGATAAGCCTATCCCGGAAGGTCTGTACAGCGCTAAAACCTTCACCGAAGAAGAGATGCCTGGCTTTGGCGTCAGCGTCTGGACCTCTCTGGTACCGGTGATCCTGATGGCGATGCGCGCCGTGGCAGAGATGATCCTGCCGAAAGGTCATGCGTTCCTGTCCGTGGCGGAATTCCTGGGTGATCCGGTGATGGCAACGCTGATTGCCGTGCTGATCGCGATGTTCACCTTCGGTCTGAACCGTGGCCGCTCCATGGATCAGATCAACGACACGCTGACCTCTTCCATCAAAATCATTGCCATGATGCTCCTGATCATCGGCGGTGGCGGTGCGTTCAAACAGGTTCTGGTCGACAGCGGCGTGGACAAATACATCGCCGCGATGATGCATGAAACCAACGTGTCGCCGCTCCTGATGGCCTGGTCTATTGCCGCGGTTCTGCGTATTGCGCTGGGCTCTGCGACCGTTGCGGCGATCACCGCCGGCGGCATCGTTGCGCCGTTGATTGCCACCACGGGCGTGAGCCCTGAGCTGATGGTTATCGCCGTCGGTTCCGGTAGCGTGATTTTCTCTCACGTTAACGACCCGGGCTTCTGGCTGTTCAAGGAGTACTTCAACCTGACGATCGGTGAAACCATCAAGTCCTGGTCCGCGCTGGAAACCATTATTTCGGTGTGCGGTCTGGTCGGGGTGCTGCTGTTGAATATGGTGGTCTGATGCCCTAAGTCGGGTGGCGGCTACGCCTTACCCGACCTACATGAGCACTACCGGATAATAAAAAACCCGCCACTGGCGGGTTTTTTATTACTTCTTCCCGGCAGCTTTTCGCCGCTTATCCAAATCCTTAATCAGCCTGTTCACCCCGTCATCGGCAAACATCGCCTCAAGCGTGGTGGACAGCTTGCGACGCCAGTTCTTGTACTGATAGCTGGTGCCCGGGATGTTCACCGGCTCCGCCATATCAATCCAGTCTTCCGGCTGCAGCCCCAGCAGGGCGCTATTGCTGTCGGCAATGTAACGCTGCAAACCACGGTTGAGCGTGGAGGTCATGGACATCAGCGACGCCTTATGCCCGGCACGTTTTGGCAGACAGCCCTGCTTGTGCAGCGCATCCAGCAGCCCCTGTTTGGAGAGTTCGCGATCCTGATACAGGCCGCGTAACACCTCTTCATCAGGATACAGGCCCAGCGTTTTGCCAAGGGTCAGATCGCCGCTTTCCCAATAGCCACGAAGCGTAGGAAGGTCATGCGTCGTCGCGACTGCCATTGACTGTTCAGGGTACGCTTGCGGCGCGCGGAAGGTTTTCTCATGGTCGTTTTCAAAATAGAGCACTTTATAGGAGTAGACGCCGCTGTCGCGGAGTTTGCTGACAATTTCCACCGGCACGGTACCGAGATCTTCACCGATCACCATGCACTGATGACGCTTGCTTTCCAGAGCCAGGATCGACAGCAGATCGTCAACCGGATACTGCACGTACGCCCCGTGATCCGCCGTTTCACCGTACGGGATCCACCACAGGCGCAGCACGGACATCACGTGGTCGATACGCAACGCGCCGCAGTTCTGCATGTTCGCGCGCAGCAGGTCGATGAACGGCTCGTAGGCGCGCGCCGCCATGACGTGCGGATCCATCGGCGGTAATCCCCAGTTCTGGCCCAGCGGGCCCAGGATATCCGGTGGTGCCCCCACGGAGGCCTTCAGGCAGTACAGCTCACGGTCGCACCAGGTTTCCGCGCCGCCTTCCGCCACGCCCACGGCCAGGTCACGGTAAAGGCCAATCGGCATTTTATAGCCCTGGCTCACCTGCCAGCAGGCGGCAAACTGGCTGTACGCCAGCCACTGCAGCCACAGGTAGAAGTCCACTTCATCGGCATATTTTTTACAGAACGCTTTCACTTCCGGCGTGTCGACGGTTTGATACGCTTCAGGCCAGACCGGCCAGCCCCAGCGCATTTCGTCCTCTTTTACCTGATACGCATGCAGCGCATCGAACGCCGCCTGCCAGTACAGGCTCTCGCCCTCCTGCGTCACGAACTGGCGGAACGCCGCCATCTGCTCGTCATCGCGCTGCGAAAAGCCTTTCCACGCCAGGCGCAGCGCGGCCATTTTCAACGCCGTGACGGTGGAGTAATCCACCCAGTCGGCTTCGCGCGCCTGCTTCAGCGCCTGCTGCGTGGTGCTGAGTTTCCACCAGGCCTGCGCCTCCTGGCTGTTTTTGAAATCATCTAAGGCGTTAACGTCGATATAAATCACGTTCAGCCAGCGACGGGACGACGGGCTGTACGGGCTGGCGCTCTCCGGGTTGGCCGGGTAGAGGGCGTGGATCGGGTTGAGGCCGATAAACGCGCCGCCGCGCTCGCCCACGGATACCAGCATGTTCTTCAGATCGCCAAAATCACCGATACCCCAGTTGCTGTCGGAGCGCAGCGTGTAGAGCTGCACGCAGGCGCCCCACAGCTTTTTGCCTTCAAGCAGCGCCTGCGGCTCGTAGCAGCGTTTTGGCGCGACGATCACCCGGCAGTGGAAACGCCGATCGTCCTGGGTGAGCGTCAGAGTGTGATAGCCCTCCGGCAGCTTCGCCGGAAGGTTGAGCGTTTTGCCGCCGGTGGCGTGGCCTTTGTGCTGATGCCCCTCTTCGGTCGTGAGCAGCCAGCTAAACTCGCCACGTCCCTCCACCGCGAGCGGCATCTTTTTGCCTGCAGTGAATACCTTCACGTTCGGCACCGGCGCAGCCGACGCTTTCGCGTCGGTTTTGTGCATAGCGTCCAGCAAACGTCTTTTGGTGTCGGCGCCAATAGACTGTGGTTTGCCGTGAGCATTAATGTAACTGAGGCTAATTCCCGCCGCCTGCGCGGCACTGTCCAGACGTTTACTCTCCATCGCGCTTCCTTAGCGTTTTGCCTGCCAGATACGGGCCTGATAATCACGGATTGAGCGGTCAGAGCTGAACATACCGCAGCGCGCGGTGTTCAGGATGCACGCGCGGGTCCACGCTTCCTGGTCGCGATACAGCACATCGACCTGTTTTTGCGCGTCGACATAGGCCGTGAAGTCCGCCATCACCAGATACGGGTCACCGCCGTGTTTGTCCATGCTGTGCAGCATCTGGTCAAACGCGTGCTTGTCGCCGTCGCTGTATTTGCCGCTCTCCAGCTCTTTCAGCACCGCATCGAGCACTTTGTCTTTCTTACGCCATTTCACCGGGTCGTAGCCTTTGGCCTTGATGGCTTTCACCTCTTCCACGGTGTGGCCGAAGATAAAGATATTCTCTTCGCCCACCTTCTCGGCGATTTCGACGTTGGCCCCGTCGAGCGTGCCGACGGTCAGCGCGCCGTTCAGCGCCAGCTTCATGTTGCCGGTACCGGAGGCTTCTTTCCCTGCGGTTGAGATCTGCTCGGAGATATCTGCCGCCGGGATCAGCATTTCAGCCGCCGAGACGCAGTAATCCGGCAGGAACACCACCTTCAGCTTGTCGCCCACTTTCGGATCGCTGTTGATCGCCGCCGCCACTTTATTGATGGCGAGGATGATGTTTTTCGCCAGATAGTAGCCCGGGGCCGCTTTCGCACCGAACAGGAACACGCGCGGGACGCGATCGGCCTGCGGGTTCTCGCGGATCTCTTTGTACAGCGCCAGAATGTGCAGCAGGTTCAGGTGCTGGCGTTTGTACTCGTGCAGACGTTTGATCTGAATATCGAAAATCGCATTCGGGTTGATCTCAATCCCGGTACGCACTTTCACGAACTCCGCCAGGCGAACCTTGTTCTCCAGCTTGATCGCCCGGTACTGCTCGCGGAATTTCGCGTCGTCAGCGTATTTTTCCAGGTTGATGAGCTGGTCCAGATCGTTGGCCCACTCTTTCTTCAGGGTCTTGTCCAGCAGGCCCGCCAGCAGCGGGTTGCACTGCTTGATCCAGCGACGCGGCGTGATGCCGTTGGTCACGTTGTGGAATTTGGTTGGCCACAGCTGGTGGTATTCCGGGAAGAGGTCTTTGACCACCAGATCCGAGTGCAGCGCCGCCACGCCGTTCACCGCAAAGCCGCTCACCACGCACATATTCGCCATGCGCACCTGCTTATCGTGAACCACCGCCAGCTTCGCCCAGACCGCCTTGTTGCCCGGCCAGGTTTTATCCACGAGCTTTTTAAACTGGTCGTTAATTTTGTTGATGATCTGCATGTGGCGCGGCAGCAGCGTTTTCACCAGCTTCTCATCCCAGCACTCCAGCGCTTCTGGCATCAGCGTGTGGTTGGTGTAGGCAAAGGTACGGCTGGTAATGGCCCAGGCGTCGTCCCAGCTCAGCTGATGCTCGTCAATCAGCACGCGCAGCAGTTCCGGGATGGCAATGGTCGGGTGCGTGTCGTTAAGCTGAATCACTTCGAAGTCCGGCAGCTGCGCCAGCTTGCGGCCCGCCAGGTGATGGCGACGCAGAATGTCCGCCACGGAGCAGGCGCACTGGAAGTACTGCTGCATCAGGCGCAGCTTTTTACCGGCCAGGTGGTTGTCGTTCGGGTAGAGAACTTTGGTCAGCTTCTCGGCGTCGATGCCCTGCTGCTCGGCCCGCAAGAAATCGCCGTCGTTGAATTTAGTCAGATTAAACGGGTGGGCGTGCTTCGCCTGCCACAGACGCAGCGGCTGCGCCACGCCGTTACGGTAGCCAAGCACCGGCAGATCCCAGGCTTCGCCGGTGATGGTGAACGCTGGTTCCCAGAGACCTTGTTTCGTCACTTTCCCGCCAATGCCAACCTGCACGTCAAGCTGCGCGTTATGGCGGAACCACGGATAGGTATTGCGATGCCAGTCGTCCGGCGCTTCCATCTGGTGGCCGTCAGCAAACGACTGACGGAACAGGCCGTACTGGTAGTTCAGGCCGTAGCCAATCGCCGACTGGCCGACGGTCGCCATGGAGTCAAGGAAGCAGGCCGCCAGGCGTCCCAGGCCGCCGTTGCCCAGCGCCGGGTCAATCTCTTCTTCCAGCAGGTCGGTCAGGTTAATGTCGTGTTCTTTAAGGACGTCACCGACCTCCTGATACCAACCGAGGTTCAACAGGTTGTTGCCCGTCAGACGGCCAATCAGGAATTCCATTGAAATGTAGTTTACATGGCGCTGGCCTTTTACCGGTTTTGCCAGGGGTTGAGCATCCAGCTGCTCTGCGAGCGCACCGCTCACTGCCTGCCACCACTGGTGAGGCGTCATCTCGTTTGCAGCATGAAGGCCAAAACGCTGCCACTGACGCGTCAGGGCAGCCTGGAATTGAGCTTTGTTGAAGGTAGGCTGTGACATAGGGGATCGGCATCCTTTAGAAAGAAAACACAAGTTGGCGCTAGTGTGCCTGGCTCATTTCCCCTCTTCCTCCTCCCGAGGGGGATTAGACAGGGAGGAGTAGCGGGGATGAGCAGAAAAATGTGATCAAGGCCACTCTCAGAGCATAGTTCGAGTGTGTCCGGAAGATAAAAAAGTAACCGAGGAGAATGTCAAAGAAATGAAATGCGGTTTCGGGTGAAATTAAACCCCGCCGAAATAATTACTTACGTAGAATAATATTTCGGCAATCGGGAAATCGCTAAGGAGATTATTAATCTCCCTTAACTTTACCAGAAGTATATTAAATTCGACGTCACTATCCCTTTCTGAAACCAGTTTCAGCGCAGCCGTAGCACAGCCATACAAGCCAGCATTGACGGGGCATCAAAGACCTTTTCAGAAAGTTCCCTCCTCTGCCTGAATGTTTTGTGACAGAGTGCAAATTCACAGCCACCAAATCCAGACATAACTTGCAATAGTTAACTTATTGGCCGACCTTATAACCATTAATTACGAAGCGCAAAAAAAATAAAATCTCTCGTTCCCCACAGTGAAGTGAAACCTATGTTGATTCCGTCTAAATTAAGTCGCCCGGTTCGTCTTGACCACACAGTGGTCCGCGAGCGTCTGTTGGCTAAACTTTCCGGCGCGCATAATTTCCGACTGGCGCTGGTTACGAGCCCTGCAGGTTATGGAAAAACAACGCTCATTTCGCAATGGGCCGCAGGTAAGAGCGATCTTGGCTGGTACTCTCTTGATGAGGGCGATAACCAGCAGGAGCGCTTTGCCAGCTATCTGATTGCCGCGATACAGCAAGCCACCCATGGACACTGCGTTGCCAGTGAGGTGATGGTGCAAAAGCGCCAGTACGCCAGCCTGTCCTCCCTTTTCTCTCAGCTGTTTATCGAACTGGCTGAATGGCATCGCCCGCTTTACGTGGTGATTGATGATTACCATCTCATCACTAACCCGGTGATTCATGAATCAATGCGTTTCTTCCTGCGCCATCAGCCGGAAAACCTGACGTTAGTGGTGCTGTCACGCAACCTGCCGCAGTTGGGTATTGCCAACCTGCGCGTACGCGATCAGCTTCTGGAAGTGGGTAGCCAGCAGTTGGCCTTTACCCACCAGGAAGCAAAACAGTTCTTTGACTGCCGCCTGACCTCACCCATTGAGGCCGCTGAAAGCAGCCGCCTGTGTGATGACGTCGCGGGCTGGGCCACGGCGCTGCAGCTCATCGCCCTCTCTGCCCGGCAAAACAACAGTCCAGCGCATCAGTCAGCGCGGCGTCTGGCCGGCATCAACGCCAGCCACCTCTCTGATTACCTGGTGGACGAGGTGCTGAACAGTGTCGATCCCTCGACGCGTAATTTCCTGCTGAAAAGCTCGCTGCTGCGCTCCATGAACGATGCCCTCATCGTGCGGGTGACGGGCTGTGAAAACGGTCAGCTGCAGCTCGAAGAAATTGAACGTCAGGGCCTTTTCCTGACGCGCATGGACGATCCCGGCGAGTGGTTTAGCTATCATCCGCTGTTTGGTAGCTTCCTGCGCCAGCGCTGTCAGTGGGAACTGGCGGTTGAACTGCCGGAGATCCACCGCGCCGCTGCCGAAAGCTGGATGGCACAGGGCTTCCCGAGCGAGGCCATCCACCACGCGCTCGCTGCCGGGGATGCCAGCATGCTGCGCGATATCCTCCTCAATCATGCGTGGGGCCTGTTTAACCACAGCGAGCTGACGCTGCTGGAAGAGTCCCTCAAAGCCCTGCCGTGGGAAAGCCTGCTGGAGAATCCGCGTCTGGTGCTGCTGCAGGCCTGGCTGATGCAGAGCCAGCATCGCTACAGCGAAGTGAACACCCTGCTGGCGCGTGCCGAGCAGGAGATGGAAAGCGAGATGGATACCACCCTGCACGGCGAGTTCAACGCGCTGCGCGCTCAGGTGGCCATTAACGATGGCGACCCGGACGAAGCGGAACGGCTGGCGATGGTCGCGCTGGATGAACTGCCGCTGGCCAACTTCTACAGCCGCATCGTGGCGACCTCCGTGCACGGCGAAGTGCTGCACTGCAAGGGCGACCTCACGCGTTCGCTTTCACTGATGCAGCAAACCGAACAGATGGCGCGTCGTCATGATGTCTGGCACTACGCGCTGTGGAGCCTGATCCAGCAGAGCGAGATTTTATTCGCGCAGGGGTTCCTGCAGGCTGCCTGGGAAAACCAGGAAAAAGCGTTCCAGCTGATTCGTGAACAACACCTGGAACAGCTGCCGATGCACGAGTTCCTGTTGCGTATTCGCGCTCAGCTGCTGTGGGCATGGTCGCGTCTGGATGAAGCAGAAAGCTGCGCCCGCCAGGGTGTGGATGTTCTTTCCAGTTTCCAGCCTCAGCAGCAGCTGCAGTGTCTGGCGCTGCTGGTGCAGTGCTCGCTGGCGCGCGGCGATCTCGATAACGCCCGCAACCATCTTAACCGCCTGGAAAACCTGCTCGGCAACGGTCAGTATCATAGCGACTGGGTGTCAAACGCCGATAAGGTCCGGGTGATTTACTGGCAGATGACCGGCGATAAAAAATCCGCCGCCAACTGGCTGCGTCAGACGCCAAAACCGGAATTTGCCAACAACCACTTCCTGCAGAGCCAGTGGCGCAACATTGCCCGCGCGCAGATCCTGCTCGGTGAATTAGAGCCCGCTGAGATTGTACTGGAAGAGCTGAACGAGAACGCGCGCAGCCTGCGCCTGATGAGCGATCTGAACCGCAACCTGCTGCTGCAGAACCAGCTCTACTGGCAGGCGGGTCGTAAAAACGATGCCCAGCGCGTGCTGCTGGAGGCGCTGCAGCTGGCAAACCGCACCGGGTTTATCAGCCACTTTGTGATTGAAGGTGAAGTGATGGCCCAGCAGCTGCGTCAGCTTATTCAGCTCAACACGCTGCCGGAGCTGGATCAACATCGCGCCCAGCGCATTCTGCGCGAGATTAACCAGCATCATCGGCACAAGTTCGCGCATTTTGATGAGAACTTCGTTGAACGTCTGCTGAACCACCCGGAAGTGCCGGAGCTTATCCGCACCAGCCCGCTCACCCAGCGCGAATGGCAGGTTCTGGGGCTGATCTATTCAGGTTACAGCAATGAGCAGATTGCCGGTGAGCTGGCGGTGGCGGCGACCACCATCAAAACGCATATCCGCAACCTGTACCAGAAGCTGGGCGTGGCGCATCGTCAGGATGCGGTACAGCATGCACAGCAGCTGTTGAAGATGATGGGGTACGGAGTGTAATTCATTGCCCGGCGGCGCTACGCTTGCACGGGCCTACGGGTGTTGTAGGTCGGGTAAGCACAGCGCCACCCGACACAACCGTTAGCACAATTCCAGCTGCAAATTATTATCTTTAATCACCTGCATCACGCCCGCTGGCGGCATCACGTCGGTATAGACCGCATCCACCATGCTGATGCTGCCCATGTTCACCATCGCGTTACGGCCAAACTTCGAATGATCCACCACCAGCATCACGTGGCGCGAGTTTTCAATGATCGCGCGCTTGGTGCGTACCTCGTGGTAATCAAACTCCAGCAGCGAGCCGTCGCTGTCGATGCCGCTGATCCCCAGAATGCCGAAGTCGAGGCGGAACTGGGAGATAAAATCGAGGGTGGCTTCGCCGATAATTCCGCCGTCGCGGCTGCGCAGCTCCCCGCCCGCGAGGATGATGCGGAAGTCGTCTTTCTGCATCAGGGTGTTAGCCACGTTCAGGTTGTTGGTGACCACGCGCAGGTTCTCATGATCCAGCAGCGCATGGGCGACCGCTTCCGGCGTGGTGCCGATATCAATAAACAGCGTCGCCCCGTTTGGGATCTGGCTGGCGACCTTGCGGGCAATACGCTCTTTCTCCGCCGTCTGCGTGGCTTTACGGTCGTGCCAGGAGGTGTTAACCGAGCTGGACGGCAGCGCCGCGCCACCGTGGTGGCGAAGAATACGGTTCTGATCGGCCAGGTCATTCAGGTCACGACGGATGG
Organism: Enterobacter sp. NFIX58; assembly: GCF_900110475.1. Lineage (NCBI taxonomy): Bacteria > Pseudomonadati > Pseudomonadota > Gammaproteobacteria > Enterobacterales > Enterobacteriaceae > Enterobacter > Enterobacter sp. NFIX58. Next base: position 77,858 of record NZ_FODW01000006.1, read on the forward strand.
TTTGTGGGCTGACGGCAAACTGCTCCACCAGCTCTTCGGTGCTGACGTATCCCTGTTTTTTTACCAGTTCGATAATGGCGTCATGACGTTGTGTTTGTTTCATCAATTATCCCTGAGAATTATGTTCGTTTTCGCGCATGGAGCGTGTCGGCAAAGGCCATCGCCAGCCCCACGGCCAGCCCGGCGACGTGCGCACCGTTGGCGATAGACATACCAAACAGATCAAACCATCCGGCAATTAGCCATATTAACGCAAAGGTTATTAATCCGCGTTGCAGATAGATGCCACTTTCCGGGTCGCGCTCCCCGCGAAGCCAGACGTAGCCCATCAGGGCATACACGACACCCGACAGCCCGCCGAACCACGGCCCGCTGAACTTGTGCTGCACGTAGCCGCTTAACAGGGCGCTGATGAGGGTGATAACGATCAGCTTGCCGCTGCCCAGACGCTTTTCAACGGCACCGCCGAGATACCACCACCAGAGTAGGTTAAAGAGGATATGCATCACCGAGAAGTGCATCAGCGCGTGGCTAAAGTAGCGCCAGACGTCAAACTCAAGAGACGGGTCATAGGGCCACGCCAGGGCAATCATTACGCTCTGGTCGCCGACCACGTTCATGATAATGAAGACAATGATGCAGGCCGCCATCAGCAGCAGCGTAAACGGGCCCGCGCGCTCGCGAATGGTGGCGAGGAAGGGAAAGCGGCTGTAGTGCAATCCGCTGCCGGTCTGGCCGGATTGCCAGCTGGCCGCGAGATAGCGCGGGTCGCCAGGGTTCTCAAGAAAACGCGCCAGCTCCTCGTTTACCCGCCCGGCCTGGCTCTCATCGGCCAGCCAGACGTCGGTCTGCGTATGTTGCTGAATAGTCAGAATAACGCCCTGCGTCGCCATATAGTCGACAAACGCCTGGGCGACGCGCGGGTTGGTAAAAGAGGTGATCATCAACATGGGCAGCGGTCGCTTATTTCCACACAAAAGGGGACAGTATAGCGGGATCAGCGCTCAAAAGCGTATTCCACTTCCGCCGGGAAATGACGATGCCAGGCATCGAAACCGCCGTCGACGCTGTAAACCGCGTCGTAACCCTGCTGAAGCAGGTACTGCGCCGCGCCTTTGCTGCTGTTGCCGTGATAGCACATGACCATCACTGGCGTGTCGAAGTCGTTATCGCGCATAAACGCGCCCAGCGTGTCGTTGGTGAGATGGAACGCGCCCGGCGTATGACCCATCGCAAAACTCTGCGGATCGCGGATGTCCACCAGCACCGCTTTTCCCTGGTGCATCTTCTGGTGGGCTTCTTCTACGTTAATACATTCAAACTGATCCATGGTGTTCTCTTTACAGTGGTCAACGACAAGATTTTACCCCGTAGTGTACGTCCTGGCGGCGGGTAAACGCCATTATGTTATCCATATCACTCTAAATTGTTTTTTTGATGTTACCAAAAGCGCGTTCCTTTGCTATTATGAGCGATATCGAACATTTCTGAGCTTTAACGAAAGTGCATGAGGGTGTTATGGAAACCAAAGATCTGATTGTGATAGGCGGTGGCATCAACGGTGCCGGTATTGCGGTCGATGCCGCAGGACGCGGTTTATCCGTACTGATGCTGGAAGCTAACGATCTCGCCTGCGCGACGTCGTCCGCCAGCTCCAAACTGATTCACGGTGGCCTGCGCTACCTGGAACACTACGAATTCCGCCTGGTCAGTGAAGCGCTGGCCGAACGTGAAGTGCTGCTGAAAATGGCCCCGCATCTGGCGATTCCGATGCGCTTCCGCCTGCCCCATCGCCCGCATCTGCGTCCGGCGTGGATGATCCGAATTGGCCTGTTTATGTACGATCATCTGGGTAAACGCACCAGCCTCCCGGGTTCGAAAGGTTTGCGTTTTGGCTCAGAATCGGTCCTTAAGCCTGAAATCGTGCGCGGATTCGAATATTCCGACTGCTGGGTGGACGATGCCCGCCTGGTGCTGGCGAACGCGCAGATGGTTGAGAAGAAAGGCGGCGAGGTGAAAACCCGCACTCGCGCGACTTCTGCCCGCCGTGAAAACGGACTGTGGATTGTCGAGGCGGAAGATATCGATACCGGCGAGAAATTCAGCTGGAAAGCGCGCGGCCTGGTGAACGCCACCGGCCCGTGGGTGAAACAGTTCTTTGACGAGGGCATGCATCTGCCTTCCCCGTACGGCATCCGCCTGATCAAAGGCAGCCACATTGTGGTGCCGCGCGTGCATACCCAGAAGCAGGCGTACATTCTGCAGAACGAAGACAAGCGCATCGTGTTTGTGATCCCGTGGATGGACGAATTCTCGATCATCGGCACCACCGACGTGGAGTACAAAGGCGATCCGAAGAACGTTGAGATCGACGAGAGCGAAGTGAACTACCTGCTTAAAGTGTATAACGCGCACTTTAAGAAACAGCTGTCGCGCGACGACGTGGTCTGGACTTACTCCGGCGTGCGTCCGCTGTGCGATGACGAATCTGATTCACCGCAGGCCATCACCCGCGACTATACGCTCGATATTCACGACGTTGACGGTCAGGCGCCGCTGCTGTCCGTGTTTGGCGGCAAGCTCACCACCTACCGCAAGCTGGCCGAGCACGCGCTGGAAAAACTGGCGCCGTACTACAAAGGCATTGGCCCGGCATGGACCAAGGGCGCGGTACTGCCCGGCGGTGATATCGGCGATAACCGCGATGATTACGCCGCGAAGCTGCGCCGTCGCTTCCCGTTCATCACCGAAGGGATGGCGCGCCACTATGCCCGCACCTACGGCAGCAATACCGAGCTGTTCCTGGGCGATGCGAAGGACATTACGGATCTGGGCGAACATTTCGGCCACGAGCTGTACGAAGCCGAGCTGCGTTATCTGGTTGAGCACGAGTGGGTGCGTCGTCTGGACGATGCTATCTGGCGCCGTACCAAAGAAGGGATGTGGCTCAACGCCGAACAGCAGTCTCGCGTGGCGCAGTGGTTACTGCAACATGCGGGAAAGCGTGAGCTGTCGCTGGCGTCCTGATGTGAAAAAATGCCCGGTGGCGCTACGCTTACCGGGCCTACGGGATCAACCAGGCCGGGTAAGGCGAAGCCGCCACCCGGCTTTGTTTTTACAACCTCACCGGATCAATATGCCAGATCGTCTCGGCATACTCCTTGATGGTCCTGTCTGACGAGAAATAGCCCATATTGGCGATGTTGTACATCGCGGCGCTGGTCCATTTCTCCGGCTGGCGATACAGCTCGTCCACCTTGTCCTGACAGTCCACGTAGCTGCGGTAATCCGCCAGCACCTGGTAGTGATCGCCAAAGTTAATCAGCGAATCCACCAGATCGCGGTAGCGGCTCGGTTCATCAGGGCTAAACACGCCGGTCGCGATCTGCGTCAGCACCTGACGCAACTCTTCATCCTCTTCGTAATATTGACGGGGCGAGTAGCCTTTCCTGCGCAGCGCCTCTACCTCTTCCGTCGTATTACCGAAGATAAAGATATTCTCTTCGCCCACGTGCTCCTGCATCTCGACGTTCGCCCCGTCCAGCGTGCCGATGGTCAGCGCGCCGTTGAGGGCAAACTTCATGTTACTGGTGCCGGATGCCTCCGTCCCCGCCGTGGAAATCTGTTCAGAGAGATCCGCCGCCGGGATGATCAGCTGCGCCAGGCTGACGCTGTAGTTCGGAATGAACACCACCTTCAGCTTGTCGCCAATATCCGGATCCTGGTTAACCACCTTCGCCACGTCGTTGATGAGATGAATAATGTGCTTCGCCATGTAATAGGCCGACGCCGCCTTACCGGCGAAGATCTTCACGCGCGGCACCCATTCGGCCGTCGGATCGGCCTTGATGCGGTTGTAATGGGTGATCACGTGCAGCACGTTCATCAGCTGACGCTTGTATTCATGGATGCGTTTGATCTGAACGTCGAACAGCGCTTTCGGGTTTGCCACCACGTTGAGGTGCATCGCCAGCCAGACCGCCAGACGTTTTTTGTTCAGCAGCTTGGCTTCGCGCACGGCTTTGTTCACCGTCGGGAAATCAATATGCTGTTCCAGCTCGCTCAACTGGCTCAAATCGGTACGCCAGGTGCGGCCAATATTCTCGTCAAGTACCTCAGAGAGCGGCTGGTTGGCCAGCGCCAGCCAGCGGCGCGGGGTGACGCCGTTGGTCACGTTGCAGAACCGCGTCGGGAAGATCTTCGCGAAGTCCGCAAACAGCGACTGCACCATCAGGTTCGAGTGGAGCTCGGACACGCCGTTGACCTTGTGGCTGATGACAACCGCCAGCCAGGCCATGCGCACGCGGCGACCGTTCGACTCATCAATAATGGACGCGCGGCTCAGCAGGCCGGTATCGTTCGGATACTGCTCCTGCAGCGTCTTGAGGAAGTAGTCGTTAATCTCAAAGATAATCTGCAGATGGCGCGGCAGGATTTTGCCGAGCATGTCCACCGGCCACGTCTCCAGCGCTTCGCTCATCAGCGTGTGGTTGGTGTATGAGAACACCTGGCAGGTCACCTCAAAGGCGTCATCCCAGCTGAACTTATGCTCGTCGATCAGCAGGCGCATCAGTTCCGGAATAGAGAGCACCGGGTGGGTGTCATTAAGGTGGATCGCGGTTTTCTCCGCCAGGTTGGCGTAGGTTTTGTGCAGCTGATGGTGGCGGCTAAGGATGTCCTGAATGGTCGCCGAAACGAGGAAGTACTCCTGACGCAGGCGCAGCTCGCGGCCCGAGTAGGTCGAGTCATCCGGGTACAGCACGCGGGACACGTTCTCGGAGTGGTTTTTATCTTCCACCGCCGCAAAGTAGTCACCCTGGTTAAATTTACCGAGGTTAATTTCGCTACTGGCCTGGGCGCTCCACAGGCGCAGCGTGTTGGTGGCGTCAGTGTCGTAGCCGGGGATAATCTGGTCGTAGGCCACGGCCAGGATCTCTTCCGTTTCTACCCAGCGGGATTTTTTCCCTTCCTGCTGAATACGTCCGCCAAAGCGCACCTTGTAGCGCGTGTTGTGGCGCTTAAACTCCCACGGGTTGCCGTACTCCAGCCAGTAGTCCGGGGACTCTTTCTGACGCCCGTCGACGATGTTCTGCTTGAACATGCCGTAATCGTAGCGAATACCGTAGCCGCGGCCCGGCAGCGCCAGCGTCGCCAGGGAGTCGAGGAAGCAGGCGGCGAGACGTCCCAGACCGCCGTTACCGAGGCCCGGGTCGTTCTCTTCGTCGATCAGTTCTTCTAAATCTAACCCCATCTCTTCCAGTGCGGTTTTGACGTCGTCATAAATACCGAGCGACAACAGCGCATTGGACAGCGTGCGGCCAATCAAAAATTCCATCGACAGGTAGTAAACCTGACGCGTCTCCTGCGAGAGCTGGGCGCGGTTTGAGCGCAGCCAGCGTTCAACTAAGCGGTCACGCACGGCAAACAGGGTGGCGTTCAGCCACTCGTGCTTGTTGGCAATAACCGGATCTTTCCCGATGGTGAACATCAGCTTGTAGGCGATGGAGTGCTTTAACGCCTCAACGCTGAGCGTGGGTGAAGAGTAGCTAAATGGAGCGTTCATATCAGTAACTTCGCCTCGTTACATCAAGCGTTGATAGAGATCGCGGTATGACTGCGCCGCGACATGCCAGCTAAAGTCCATGGACATCGCCTGACGTTGTACGTAACGCCACAGTGATGGACGGGACCACAAGACGAAAGCACGCCGAATCGCCCGAAGCAGCGACCAGGCATTACTGTCCTCAAAGACAAATCCGCTGGCGATACCGTCCGCCAGGTTTTCCAGAGAGCTGTCGGATACGGTATCCGCCAGTCCGCCCGTGCGGCGTACCAGCGGCAGGGTGCCGTATTTCAGGCCGTACAGCTGCGTCAGGCCGCAGGGTTCGAAACGGCTTGGCACCAGAATGACGTCCGCGCCACCCATAATGCGGTGCGAGAACGCTTCGTGGTAGCCAATCTGCACGCCCACCTGCCCCGGGTGTTCCGCGGCGGCGGCAAGGAAACCTTCCTGCAGCACCGGGTCGCCCGCGCCGAGCAGCGCCAGCTGTCCCCCCTGCTCCAGTAAACCGGGCAGCGCCTCCAGCACCAGATCCAACCCTTTCTGGCTGGTCAGGCGGCTCACGACGGCGAACAGCGGCACTTTGTCGTTCACCTTCAGGCCCATCGCAATCTGCAGCTGGCGTTTGTTCTCCGCTTTGTCTTCCACGGAATCACGACCGTAGCGCGCCGCCAGAAGGAGATCGGTTTCCGGGCTCCAGATTTGTTCATCCACGCCGTTCAGGATACCCGACAGGCGGCCTTCGCGATGGCGCTGCTGCAGCAACCCTTCCATGCCGTAGCCAAACGCCGGCTGGGTGATCTCACGCGCGTAGGTTGGGCTCACCGCCGTGATGTGATCGGCGTAGTACAGCCCCGCCTTCAGGAACGAGATCTGCCCGTTAAACTCCAGACCGTGCATGTTAAAGAACGACCATGGCAGATCGATGTCATTCATGTGATGGGCGTAGTACATCCCCTGATACGCCAGGTTATGCACGGTAAAGACCGATTTCGCCGGGTGGCCGCGCGCGGCGAGATACGCCGGGGCAAGCCCGGCGTGCCAGTCGTGTGCATGCACCACATCCGGCCGCCAGAACGGATCCAGCCCCGTCGCCATTTCGGCACCGACCCAGCCGAGCAGCGCAAAGCGCAGCACGTTGTCGGTGTAGGCGAACAGGTTCGTATCGTGATACGGGCTGCCCGGGCGATCGTATAAATGCGGCGCGTCGATCAGATAAATCCCTACGCCATTGTAATGTCCAAACAGCAGGGTAATGCGTCCGGCAAACGTTTCACGGCGGGTCACCACTTTCGCATCGGGTATACCGCGCCGGATATCCGGAAAGGCGGGCAGCAGGACTCGGGTATCCACGCCTCCGGCGATTTGCGCCGCCGGTAATGCGCCAAGCACATCTGCCAGTCCGCCCGTTTTTAATAACGGGAACATCTCAGAACATACGTGTAAAACCTGCATCATCGCTCCTGTTTGATCTGCAGCTTCCGCAACATTTCCCGTGTGACTAACACGATCCCCTCTTCCGAACGGTAGAAACGACGCGCGTCTTCTTCCGCATTCTCCCCAATAACCATCCCTTCAGGGATGACGCAGGCACGGTCGATCACGCAACGACGCAGACGACACGAGCGCCCTACCCAGACATCCGGCAACAAGACTGCCGAATCGATATTACAGAATGAATTTATCCGCACGCGCGGGAACAGCACCGACTGCACCACCACCGAACCGGAGATAATGCACCCGCCGGACACCAGCGAGTTCAGCGTCATCCCGTGGCTGCCGGAGCGGTCCTGGACGAACTTGGCCGGCGGCAGCGACTCCATATGGGTACGAATCGGCCAGTTCTGGTCGTACATATCCAGTTCAGGCGTGACCGATGCCAGATCGAGGTTCGCTTTCCAGTACGCTTCCAGCGTGCCCACATCGCGCCAGTAGGGTTCCGCATTCGGATCGGACTGCACGCAGGACAGCGGGAAAGGATGTGCATACGCCATGCCAGCTTTCGTGATTTTCGGAATGATGTCTTTACCGAAGTCGTGGCTGGAGTTTTCGTCTTTGTCGTCTTCTTCCAGCAGCTCATAAAGATAATCTGCGTCAAAGACATAGATCCCCATGCTGGCGAGTGATTTGGTGTCATCGCCCGGCATGGTTGGCGGGTTCGCCGGTTTTTCAACGAAGTCGATAATTTTGTCGTCGGCATCCACGTGCATGACGCCAAACGCCGTCGCTTCAGCAACGGGCACAGGCAGACACGCCACGGTGCAGCGCGCCCCTTTTTCGACGTGGTCGATCAGCATGTGGGAGTAATCTTGTTTGTAGATGTGGTCCCCGGCGAGGATCACGATGTATTCCGCGTTGTAGCGACGAATGATGTCGAGGTTCTGGGTCACCGCATCCGCTGTCCCGCGATACCAGTTTTCGCCGTGGACGCGTTGCTGCGCAGGAAGGAGATCGACAAACTCGTTCATCTCTTCGCTGAAGAATGACCAGCCGCGCTGGATATGCTGAACCAGCGTGTGCGACTGATACTGCGTAATAACGCCGATGCGGCGAATGCCCGAGTTCAGGCAGTTGGAGAGCGCAAAGTCGATGATACGGAACTTACCACCAAAGTGAACAGCCGGTTTGGCGCGCTTGATGGTCAAATCTTTCAGACGGGTACCACGCCCGCCCGCAAGTATCAGGGCAACCGTTTTTAATGGTAGCTGGCGTGCCAACATTAAGGGATCGTTCTTCTCTAATCTAACCATGACTAACTCCTTTTTTATCATCTTTGGAATACGCACACTCCGTGCGCAGGCCCGTGCCAGACAGCCATTACTACCGGATTATCCGCTCCGGCAAAGGGAGGAACGGCGCGCCATTCCCCTTCAGGTAAAACAATCTCTGCGACGTCATCCGTCGCGTTCAGCGTGACCAGCCATTTATCCGACAGCAGGATTTGCAGGCGTGGTACGCCGTGTTGCCACTCTTGCGCGCTTAACGGTTGCGCGTCTTTATTCAGCCAGCGAACGTTGCCGTCACCCTCTTCCCACCAGCTGTTGGCGGTCAGCGCGGGGATCTGCTGGCGAAGATGGATCAGCGCAGCGGTAAAATGAATCAGCCCGCTGTTGGCTTCCCCCCAGTCGAGCCAGGTTAAGGTGTTGTCCTGGCAATAGGCGTTGTTGTTACCGTGCTGGCTATGACCATGCTCGTCACCTGCCAGCAGCATCGGCGTGCCCTGCGACAGTAAAAGCGTTGTCAGCAGCGCATGAACGCTGGCGCGTCGCCGCTCTATCACATCCAGACTTCCGCCTAACCCTTCTATACCATGATTGAAGCTATGGTTATTGTTAGTGCCATCGCGATTCTCTTCGCCGTTCGCCTCATTGTGTTTCTGATTGAAACAAACGCAGTCCCTGAGCGTAAAACCGTCGTGCGCCGTCAACAGATTGACGGTGGCCGACGGGCGTTTGCCGTCGCGCTTAAAGAGATCGCTCGACGCGGCAAAGCGCCCGGCAAATTCCCCCAGCGACAGGTTCCGCTCCAGCCAGAAGCGGCGCACGGCGTCGCGGTAGTGGTCGTTCCACTCGGCAAACAGCGGCGGGAAATTCCCGACCTGATAACCGCCTTCACCGATGTCCCACGGCTCGGCAATGAGCTTCACCTGCGAGAGCACCGGGCAGTTTTTTATCGCCTCAAACAGCGGCGCCTGCTGGCTGAACGCTGGCGTGCGCCCCATCACCGGCGCCAGGTCGAAACGAAAACCGTCGACGTGGTACGTCTCTACCCAGTATTTCAGGCATTCATACGCAAAATGCGTGACCGCCGGATGGCTGAGATTGAGCGTGTTGCCGCAGCCGGTCCAGTTCTCGTAATCGCCATCCTGCCTGATCCAATAATAGCTACGGTTATCAATTCCGCGCATGGAGAGCGTCGGGCCATCGAGATCGCTTTCGGCGCTGTGGTTCAGTACCACGTCCAGGATGACCTCAATGCCCGCCGCGTGGAGCGCCTTCACCGCATCTCGGAACTCGTCCCGCGCCTTTTCCGGATGGACGGCATAGCGCGGTTCGAGCGCGAACATCGCCAGCGGGTTGTAGCCCCAGTAGTTGCTCAGCCCCAGCCGCTGCAGGCGCGGCTCGCTGGCAAAATGGGCAACGGGGAGCAGTTCCAGAGCGGTGATGCCGAGGTGTTTCAGGTAGGCGATCATAGTGGGATGCCCGAGCGCCTTGTAGGTGCCGCGCATCTCTTTGGGGATCGACGGATGCAGGTACGTCAGCCCTTTGACGTGGGCTTCATAAATGACGGTCTTGCCCCACGGCGTCTGCGGCGGGGCATCGTCTTCCCAGTCATAAAGATCGTTCACCACCACGCTTTTTGGCGCGACGGGCGCGCTGTCGCGGTGGTCGGGCTCGCCGTAGCCCACGTGGAAGAGCGGGTCATCTTTAAATTCGCCGTCCACGCGGTGCGCGCACGGGTCAATCAACAGCTTCGCCGGATTAAACCAGTGCCCCTGCGCGGGATCCCACGGACCGTGAACGCGAAAGCCGTAGTGCATGCCGGGCCGCCCGCCGGACAGGTAGCCGTGCCAGGTATCCCCCGTGCGCGCGGGTAAATCGTAACGGTGCTCGTTACCTTCCCCGTCAAACACGCACAGTTCTACCCGCTCAGCGTGAGCGGAAAAGAGGGTGAAGTTCACCCCTTTTCCGTCAAAACGCGCCCCGAGCGGTTCGGGTTTACCTGCCGTAAGCTGCGTCATTCGCCCTCCCGCATCAGCCAGATGGTGCCAAGCGGCGGCAGCGTCAGGCTCAGGGAGTTGGGTCGCCCGTGGCTTTCAATGGCGTCGCTCTGTACCAGCCCACCGTTACCGGCGTTGCTGCCGTGGTAGTGCATTGAGTCGGTATTCAGAATTTCACGCCATTTGCCCGGCTGGTTAATGCCGAAGCGGTAGTGTTCGCGCGGCACCGGGGTGAAGTTGCTGGCGACGATGATCTCGTTACCCGCCTTGTCTCGACGCACAAAGACAAACACCGAGCGCTCATGGTCGTCCACTACCAGCCATTCAAAGCCGTACGGATCGAAGTCGAGCTCGTGCAGCGCTTTGTGGTGACGATAGGTCAGGTTCAGATCGCGTACCAGACGCTGCACCCCGTGGTGCCAGTTGTCGCCGCCTTCCAGCAGATGCCAGTCGAGGCTGGCGTCGTGGTTCCACTCGCGCCCCTGGGCGAACTCATTGCCCATAAACAGCAGTTTCTTGCCCGGGAAGGCAAACATCCAGCCGTAATAGGCGCGCAGGTTGGCAAACTTCTGCCACGCGTCGCCCGGCATGCGGTCGAGAATTGATTTTTTACCGTGTACCACCTCATCGTGCGACAGCGGCAGCATGAAGTTTTCGGTGTAATTGTAGAGCATCCCGAACGTCAGCTTATCGTGATGATACTTACGGTGAACCGGATCCAGCTTCATGTAATCGAGCGTGTCGTGCATCCAGCCCAGGTTCCACTTATACCAGAACCCCAGGCCGCCCAATGACGGCGGACGGGAGACACCCGCAAAGTCGGTGGACTCTTCCGCCATGGTCACGGCACCGTCCACCTGCTCGCCGATAATGCGGTTGGTATTACGCAGGAATTCAATCGCTTCCAGGTTTTCGCGGCCGCCAAACTCGTTCGGGATCCACTCCCCCTCTTTGCGGCTGTAGTCGCGGTAGATCATCGACGCCACCGCATCCACGCGCAGGGCATCGATGCCAAACCGCTCGATCCAGTACAGGGCATTCCCGACCAGGTAGTTTGAGACCTCTCGGCGACCGTAGTTGTAGATCAGCGTGTTCCAGTCCTGGTGATAGCCTTCGCGCGGATCGCTGTGCTCGTACAGCTTCGTACCGTCAAACTCTGCCAGCGCGAAATCATCCGCCGGGAAATGACCCGGCACCCAGTCGAGGATGACGTTCAGCCCGGCGGCGTGCGCGGCATCAATGAAATAGCGGAAGTCGTCGCGGGTGCCGAATCGGCGGGTCGGCGCATACAGCCCGGTGGGCTGATAGCCCCAGCTGCCGTCGAACGGGTGCTCGTTGACCGGCAGCAGCTCCAGGTGGGTAAAGCCCATCCATTTGGCGTACGGGACCAGCTGGTCGGCAAGCTCCCGGTAGCTGAGCCAGAAGTTGTTATCAGTGTGGCGACGCCATGAGCCGAGATGGACTTCATAAACGGAGATCGGCGCATCAAAGCGGTTAGCCTGCTTACGCTCCTCCGTCTGAACGACCTTCTCCGGCAGGCCGCAAATCAGCGACGCGGTATCCGGACGCATCTGCGCTTCGAAGGCATACGGGTCGGCTTTAATGCGCAGCTTGCCGTGAGCGTCAATCATCTCGAATTTATAAAGCTGCCCGTGGTGCGCCCCGGGGATAAACAGCTCCCAGATGCCGGTTTCCCGACGCAGGCGCATCGGGTGGCGGCGGCCATCCCAGTAGTTGAACTGTCCGACAACGGAGACACGCTGGGCATTGGGCGCCCACACGGAGAACCGCGTGCCGGTAATGCCGTCCATGGTATCGGCATGGGCACCCAGCGTTTCATAAGGGCGAAGATGCGTCCCTTCGGAGAGGAGCCAGGCATCCATCTCTTTAAGCAGAGGGCCAAAGCTGTAGGGATCGTCAATCAGGTTTTGCTGACCGTGCCAGAGAACGGCGAGCTGATAGCGAAAAGGATTTTTACGACGGGGCATCACGCCCGAGAAGAAGCCACGGGAATCGAGGCATTCCAGGTTACCGACCTTGCGGCCGGTTTTGGGTTCAATCACCCAGACTTCTGTGGCATCCGGTAACAGTGCCCGAACTTCCAGACCGGCCTCAGTACGGTGCATCCCAAGCACAGAAAAGGGGTCAGCGAAATGACCCGCAATAAGCGCATTAATCACGTCTCTATCCACACGATCGGACATGGTATTCATCCTGTTTTTTATGTCGTCCTTTTTAAGCGCTCCGGGACGACTTTTAATGTGACCTGAACGGGACAGCACAAAAATGTGCATCCATTCTGCTCCGCTCGAACCTCAGGTAAGAAATGACTCTTCCTTAAAGCATAGCCAACGCTCTAGATGACTCCTGATAAAAAATAAGACATACGCGTGTTACTCCATGTAGTACGCAAAAAAAAGGGGTGAAAATCACCCCTGGTATTTAACAAATTATTACGCCAGCTGGCGCAGCATGCGGCGCAGCGGCTCGGCGGCGCCCCACAGGAGCTGGTCACCGACGGTGAACGCGGAGAGATACTCCGGTCCCATATTCAGCTTACGCAGACGGCCAACCGGCGTGGTCAGCGTGCCGGTTACCGCTGCCGGGGTCAGCTCGTGCATAGTGATATCGCGATCGTTTGGTACCACTTTCGCCCACGGGTTGTGCGCGGCCAGCAGCTCTTCCACGGTCGGAATAGACACATCTTTTTTCAGTTTAATGGTGAAGGCCTGGCTGTGGCAGCGCAGTGCGCCGATACGTACGCAAAGACCGTCAACCGGAATGGTGTTCGCGGTATTGAGGATTTTGTTGGTCTCAGCCTGGCCTTTCCACTCTTCGCGGGTCTGGCCGTTATCCAGCTGCTTGTCGATCCACGGGATCAGGCCACCGGCCAGCGGTACGCCAAAGTTATCCACCGGCAGTTCGCCGCTGCGGGTCAGTTGGGTCACTTTACGCTCGATATCCAGAATAGCGGATGCCGGGTTTGCCAGCTCGGTCGCAACGCTCTGATGCAGTTGGCCCATCTGGGTCAGCAGCTCGCGCATGTGACGCGCACCGCCGCCGGACGCCGCCTGGTAGGTCGCCACGGAGACCCACTCCACCAGATCCTGCGCGAACAGGCCGCCGAGGGACATCAGCATCAGGCTGACGGTGCAGTTACCGCCAACAAAAGTTTTCACGCCGTTGTTCAGGCCATCGGTGATCACGCCCTGGTTAACCGGGTCGAGAATGATGATTGCATCGTCTTTCATGCGCAGCGACGAGGCCGCGTCAATCCAGTAGCCCTGCCAGCCGCTTTCACGCAGCTTTGGATAGATTTCGTTGGTATAATCGCCGCCCTGGCAGGTCACAATAATGTCGAGCGCCTTCAGCGCTTCCAGATCGTAAGCATCCTGCAACGTGCCTGTGGTACCACCAAAGGACGGAGCAGCCTGGCCGAGCTGAGAAGTGGAGAAGAAGACCGGGCGGATAGCGTCGAAATCGCGCTCTTCAACCATGCGTTGCATGAGTACAGAGCCGACCATACCGCGCCAGCCGATAAAACCAACGTTTTTCATAGCATTTTTTTCCTGCTGAGGGTGTGTGCTGATTGTGCAAGCCAGTATTGAACTGGGATATGCTTCACATTACAAAATGCTGCCAAAGTCGCAAGCGAAATTAATCGATGATTGCCCGGCAATCAGAAATACAGCTAATTATCATAATAACCTTAGAGAGTTTCAGGGATAATTTACATGAGTGAAATCATTTCCGCCGCGGTTTTATTGATCCTGATTATGGATCCCCTGGGCAACCTGCCCATCTTCATGTCGGTGCTAAAACACACTGAGCCGAAGCGTCGCCGGGCGATCATGATCCGCGAGCTGCTCATCGCCCTGCTGGTGATGTTTATCTTCCTGTTTGCGGGTGAAAAAATTCTCGCATTCCTGAACCTGCGTGCCGAAACCGTGTCGATTTCCGGCGGGATTATTCTGTTCCTGATTGCCATTAAGATGATTTTCCCGAGCGCGGAAGGCAGCAGCAGCGGCCTGCCTGCGGGTGAAGAGCCATTTATTGTGCCGCTGGCGATCCCCCTCGTCGCGGGCCCGACCATTCTGGCCACGCTGATGCTGCTGTCGCATCAGTATCCGAATCAGATGAGCCATCTGGTGATTGCCCTGCTGATTGCCTGGGGCGGGACGTTCATTATCCTGCTGCAGTCGTCCCTATTCCTGCGCCTGCTGGGCGAAAAAGGGGTAAACGCGCTGGAACGCCTGATGGGGCTGATTCTGGTCATGATGGCAACGCAGATGTTCCTGGACGGGATCCGGGCGTGGATGAAGGGATGACGTTCTCCCTCTCTCTGTGGGCTGAAGGATCCCCAGTCATTTTTTGACCTGAAGCGATGAACGTTTCTTCGGCAAAATTAATGACTTACAGCGACACCCTGGTCCGGCTGTAAATCGCCGAAGCGTTTCCGTAAGGCCGGGGCGAGGCGCAAGGATGCGCCGAGAGGGCGTGGCCTGCAGGGATGCAGGCTCATGCCCGACCCGATAGCCTGAAGGAATAAGCTGAGGGGACCGCGAAGCGGCGATTTACCGCCGGGAGCCCGGGTCGCCAGGGTGGTGGCGATTGAGCCACCCTGGCACGTTCACCGGTCATGTCGTTACAGAGTAGCAAGGAACATAAAGTGAACGGAATGACCTCCACAGCCGTATGTTCCCCCTCACCCCTGCCCTCTCCCTCTAGGGAGAGGGGGTCGTCCGTGCAGGCATTATTTGTGGGGAACCCTCGGCACACAGGGTGAGGGCATCAGGCCGCAGAGGCCGCCTACCTATCCCTTACGAATCAAATACCGATACGGCAGCGCCTCAGTCTGCTGTGCTACCAGCTCATGCTCCATAAAGGTACAAAAACCGGGAATGTCGCGGGTCGTGGCCGGGTCGTCGGCGATGATCAGCAGCGTTTCACCGGTCTGCATGTTGCGCACGGTTTTACGTACCATCATTACCGGTTCCGGGCAGCGAAGGCCCTGGGCATCAAGGGTGTGGTCTGGGCTGGAAAACAGGTCGGTCATGATCTTCTCGGTCAGGTAAAAACGGCTGTAGTTTACGCCCGGTTGCGATCAATGCAAACCAGGTTAACGATTGCGTAAAAACTAACCATTGCAATGTCCTGCCAAAGCAGTATCATGCTGCGGTTTTTATTGGGTTCCCTCACCCCAACGTATAAAAAGGTCACAATATGACGCAGTTTTCTGAATCTCAGCGCGTAAAAGCGTTGTTCTGGCTTTCGCTTTTCCATTTGCTGGTGATCACCTCCAGCAACTATCTGGTGCAGCTCCCGATCTCCATCTTTGGTTTTCATACCACCTGGGGCGCGTTCAGTTTCCCGTTTATTTTCCTCGCCACCGATCTGACCGTGCGTATCTTTGGCGCACCGCTGGCTCGCCGCATTATTTTTGCGGTCATGCTCCCGGCGCTGTTCATCTCGTACGGGGTTTCGTCTCTGTTTTATATGGGAAGCTGGCAGGGTTTTGAGGCGTTAACCCACTTCAACCTGTTTGTCGCCCGTATCGCCGCAGCAAGCTTTATGGCCTACGCGCTGGGGCAGATTCTGGACGTGCACGTGTTTAACCGCCTGCGTCAGAATCATCGCTGGTGGATGGCGCCCACCGCCTCCACGCTGTTCGGTAACGTGAGCGATACGCTGGCCTTCTTCTTCATCGCCTTCTGGCGTAGCCCTGATGCGTTTATGGCCGAACACTGGATGGAAATCGCGCTGGTGGACTACTGCTTTAAGGTGCTCATCAGCATTGTCTTCTTCCTGCCCATGTACGGCGTGCTGCTGAATATGCTGCTGAAAAGGCTGGCAGATAAATCTGAAATCACGGCATTGCAGGCAGGTTAAGGGTTCGCTTTATCAGTTGTGATAAGATGAACGAATGAGCCGTTATGGCCGTTTATCGAAAGGAAGAAGTCAATGCGCAATCTGGTTAAATATGTCGGGATTGGCCTGCTGGTTGTGGGTCTTGCAGCCTGTGATAACAGCGACACGAAAACGCCTGCTCAGGGCGCATCCGCAGAAAGCAATGCGACCGGCCAGCCGGTGAATCTGATGGATGGCAAACTCAGCTTCTCTCTGCCAGCCGATATGACTGACCAGAGCGGCAAGCTGGGCACTCAGGCGAACAACATGCACGTTTACTCCGACGCAACCGGGCAGAAAGCGGTCATTGTGATTGTGGGCGACGACACCAGCGAAGATCTGGCCGTCCTGTCCAAACGTCTGGAAGATCAGCAGCGCGGCCGCGACCCGCAGCTGCAGGTCGTGACCAATAAATCCATCGAGTTGAAAGGCCATAAGCTGCAGCAGCTGGACAGCATCATCTCTGCGAAAGGCCAGACCGCGTACTCCTCTGTCGTGCTGGGCAAGGTCGATAACAAACTCCTGACCCTGCAGATCACCCTGCCAGCGGAAGATCAGCAGAAAGCGCAGACGGCTGCTGAAAACATTATTAACACCATCGTGATCCAGTAACGTTTCACGATGATGACGTGGCCTCCGGTGCCTGCACCGGGGGCCATTTTTTTAGCCGCCACGTCAGAAGCAAGGCCACGATCACCAGACCCGCTGCGGCAAGATAGATCACCGGCACGCCTGCCCAGGCCATCACCAGCCCCGCCAGCGGGCCGGTGATGCCTAACGACATATCCATAAACACCGTATAGGTCGCCAGCGCGGCGCCCTGATTCTGCGGCGGCACGGCTTTAACCGCCACCACGCCCAGCGCCGGGAAGACCAGTGAAAAACCGGCTCCCGCGAGGAAGACGCCCACTTTCGCGACCCAGGGCACCATCGCTATTCCGGTCAGCAGCAGCCCGACAATTTCTATCGCAAAGCAGATCATCGCCACGTTCAGCCCACCCAGACGGTTGATGCCGTTAGGGAAAAGCAGGCGCGCGCCAACAAACGCACAGCTGAACAGGGTTAACGCAAAGGCCGCGCCGTCCCAGCCTTTGGCGTCATAGAACAGGGTAATGAAGGTCGCGATCACACCGAAGCCGGTGGTCGCCAGCGCCAGCGCCATGCCGTACGGCCAGACGCGCCCCAGCACCGCCCGAAACGGCAGCGGCTTGCCCTTGCTGGCCTTCACTTTCGGGCGCGGCAGCGCAAACAGAATCGCCAGCAGCGCGACCGCCATGATGGTGACGGCCAGCCCATACAGCCCGCCAAACGCATAGCAGGCCACGCCGAGCGGCGCACCGAGCGCCATCGCACCGTAGGTGACAATCCCGTTCCAGGAGATCACCCGGCCAATGTGCGGCGCACCGACAACCCCCACGCCCCACAGCGTCGAGCCGGTTCCCGCCAGGCTTTGCCCGATGCCTAGGATGACGCGGCCCAGGCAGAGGAGCGCCAGGCTGACCAACGGCCAGTGGCTGGTCGTGGCAGCCAGCAGGTAGCTCAGGCCACTGAGGAAGCAGCCGCACAATCCCACCACCACAATGCTTTTTGGACCGAACGTGTCCGCGTAGCGACCGGCATGCGGTCGGCTCAGGAGTGTCGCGAAATACTGCAGGCTAATCACCAGCCCCGCCCAGAAGGCACTGAAGCCCATCACGTCATTGACATAGCCCGGCAGGACCGCCAGCGGCAGGCCGATGGTGAGATAGCTGGCAAAGTTGAAAATAACAACGGAAACGATGCGCAGATTGAGGCGCAGTCCGCTCAGTGCCGTTTCAGCGGCAGGTTCGGGCATGGGGTTCTACCTGGATTTTTTACAACAGTGTTTCACTATTACCACGCCCCAATAAGAAAATCAGCACCGACTTTCAGATTAACGGTGCCAGACGAAGCGAAGCCCGGGCACTACACTTATCGGGTCATCATATTAAGGAACACGCATGATCGCTAACCCGTCCGACAAAGCAGGACTCCACATCTTATTAAAGCTCGCCTGTCTGGTGGTTATCCTTGCGGGTATCCATGCTGCCGCTGACATTATTGTCCAGCTCCTGCTGGCGCTCTTTTTTGCCATTGTGCTTAATCCTCTGGTCACCTGGTTTCTTCGCCGGGGCGTCAGCCGTCCGGTCGCCATCACCATTGTCGTCATCGTGATGCTGATTGCCCTGACGGCGCTCTTCGGCGTGCTGGCGGCATCGCTGAGCGAATTCTCCACCATGCTGCCGCAGTACAACAAAGAGCTGACGCGTAAGATTGTGGCGCTGCAGGAGATGGTGCCCTTCCTAAATTTGCATATCTCACCTGAACGGATGCTGCGCAGGATGGATTCCGAGAAGGTCATGACCTACGCCACCACGCTGATGACGGGGCTTTCCGGCGCGATGGCCAGCATTCTGCTGCTGGTCATGACGGTGGTGTTTATGCTGTTTGAAGTCCGCCACGTCCCCTATAAACTGCGCTTTGCGTTGAATAATCCCCAAATTCACATTGCCGGATTACACCGGGCGCTGAAGGGGGTCTCAAAATATCTGGCGCTGAAAACGCTGCTGAGCGTCTGGACCGGGGTGATTGTCTGGCTGGGGCTGATGCTGATGGACGTGCAGTTCGCGCTGATGTGGGGCGTACTGGCGTTTCTGCTCAACTACGTGCCCAATATTGGCGCGGTGCTTTCCGCCGTGCCGCCGATGATTCAGGCGTTTCTGTTTAACGGTTTTTACGAATGCATGCTGGTTGGCGCGCTGTTCCTCGTGGTGCATATGGTGCTGGGCAATATTCTCGAGCCGCGCATGATGGGGCACCGGCTGGGCATGTCGACGCTGGTCGTCTTTTTATCCTTACTGATTTGGGGATGGCTGCTGGGCCCAGTCGGTATGCTGCTCTCGGTCCCCCTGACCAGCGTGTGTAAGATCTGGATGGAAACCACTAAAGGCGGCAGCAAGCTGGCGATCCTGCTCGGGCCGGGAAGGCCAAAAAGCCGGTTGCCTGGGTAGCTGACCTACCTTTATAGGTAGGTTTAAACCGCCAATAATCCGCCTTAAATTACCGCGTTCATAACCTGTCGCGGTATTTTTATTTGCGTTAAGGAAATATTAATTCTGTTTTTGTTTACGTCGGTCGCATTACGTTGAAACGCATATCATGATTTAACGCAAATTAAAAAAAATGAAATTGTTAATTATTTTCCATGTTATTATGCCCGCCTTCGCGTCAACGTAATGCAAACCTTAATATTGATTAAAAAAACATCTGGCACATAAGAAACGCCGGATGAATATTATTTGTAAAAACCACTACCTTTAATTGTTATTATTGATATGGAGTTGTTGATGAAAAAGATCGTTAAATGGTGTGCTGCCGCCGTATTCGTTGGCGCACTGGCAGGCTGTGCGCGTACTGCCCCAATCGCTCAGGTTCACTCTACTGTGAGCGCGGGTCATACCGCCGACCAGGTAAAAACAGCGATTTTGAAAGCAGGACAAAAACGTGACTGGATCATGACGGAAGCCGGTCCGGGCGTTATCAAAGGTCGTCTGCAGGCGCGCGACCACTCGGTCGACGTTCGTATTCCTTATTCCGCAACAAGCTATTCCATTAACTACGAAAGCAGTATGAACCTGAAAGCGGCTGACGGTAAAATTCACAAAAATTATAACCGTTGGGTGAATAACCTCGACCACGATATTCAGCTGAACCTCTCCGCGGGCGCCCCACTGTAATATTTTTCTAAAGTCGGGCCGCATTTGGCCCGATAACCCTTATTTCTTGCCCTGAAAGGTTACGCAGCAATGTACGAAAAGGATACGCTCAGCGCACTGGATGCCATTACCGAAGCGCAACGCATCGCTTTTGCTCCGATGTTATTTCAGACCGCGCTTTGTCTGCGTAACTCAGGCATTCTCGCCTGGCTCGATAAACAAGGTAAAGAGGGTGCCAGCCTCGAGGAAATAACCGAACACAGCACGCTCGGCAGCTATGGCGTCAGCGTACTGCTGGATATGGGATTAAGCGGGCGGATCGTTACCCAACAGCATGGACGTTATTTTCTGGCGAAAGTGGGCCACTTTTTACTGCACGATGAAATGACCCGCGTAAATATGGATTTCACTCAGGACGTTTGTTACAAAGGGCTATTTCACCTGGCGGACGCCCTGAAGGAAGAAAAACCTGCGGGATTAGCGGTGTTTGGCAACTGGCCAACCATCTATCCGGCATTATCCCAATTACCGGCTCAGGCGAAAGAGAGCTGGTTCGCCTTTGATCATTACTATTCCGACGCCGCGTTTGACGCCGCTTTGCCATATATATTCGCAAGCTCGCCGACAAAATTGTACGATGTGGGCGGAAATACGGGTAAATGGGCGTTACGCTGCTGCCGCTATGACGAAAATGTTGCCGTGACGATCCTCGACCTGCCGCAGCAGATAGCGCTGGCGCAGGAAAACATCGCAAAAGCAGGTTTTTCTCATCGTATTGGATTCCATGCTGTCGATATGCTTAGCCCAGCAGCCTTGCCGGGTGAGGCCGACGTCTGGTGGATGAGCCAGTTTCTGGATTGTTTCTCTCCGGATCAGATTATCGTCATGCTGACGCGCGTCGCACAGGTCATGAAGCCAGGCGCACGTTTGTGCATCATGGAGCTTTTCTGGGATGCCCAGAAGTTTGAAGCGGCCTCTTTCAGCCTGAATGCCACCTCGCTCTATTTCACCTGTATGGCGAATGGCAATAGCCGGTTTTACAGCGTAGAGGCGTTTTATCGTTACCTGGAGAGCGCAGGTTTCAGCGTTGAACAGCGTCTGGATAACCTTGGGGTCGGTCATACCCTGCTGATATGCACCAAACGTGAACAATAGAGCAGCTTAGCTGCCCGGGTGGCCAAGTCTGCCCTTTGAATACGGTTTTTTTCGCGGACGCGCGTAGATGAAATTTTCACTGAACATTATCGACTGGCAGGCGAGAGCCCCAGGACTCAACGATGCCACAGAGTGGCAGGCGTGGTCACGCCTGCAGCTGCCCGTCGATCCAGCGGCCCCGCTTCCCCGGCTGACCGCTTTACCCATGATGACCGCGCGCCGCCTCAATTCAGGCAGTAAGCTGGCGGTGGACATTGGTCTCGCTATGCTACAACACCACGCCATTGATGCCGTCGTCTATTCCAGCCGCCACGGCGAGCTGGAGCGCAACTACCGTATTCTGCATGCTCTGGCGACGGGGCAATCCGTATCGCCTACCGACTTCGCCATGTCCGTGCACAACTCGGCGGTGGGCAATCTCACGATTACCGCACGCCAGGCTATCGTCTCGTCATCCATTTCTGCCGGGCTGGACACCTTCCAGCAGGCATTATGTGAAGTCCTGAGCCTGCTGCAGGCGGGCTACTCCCGCGTCTTGCTGGTCGATTTTGACGGCGCACTGCCGGAATTTTACCACCCGGCGTTACCGCACCAGATGCCCACCTGGCCCTACGCGCTGGCGCTGGTGATTGAATCCGGCAAGGAATTGCAGTGTGAAACCCGCAGCGGCAGCACGGGGGATGAACCCGCCCTTCCGCAAAGCCTGATGTTCCTGCAACGCTATCTCAGCGAGGCACGCCAGTTTGTGGTACCCGGCGAACGTTTGCTGTGGCAATGGACGCGCGCATGAACCGCCTGACTGCCCGAATTAACTGGTTATGGCGTCTGATGATGACCGGATTCTGCTTCGTGCTGTTTGGCGTGGGCGGGCTGCTGCTGTCACTGGTATGGTTCAACCTGCTGCTGATCGTCCAGCGCGACCGCACCAACCGCCGTCGCCTTGCGCGGCGCAGCATTGCGGCCAACTTCCGCTTCTTCCTGACCGTTGCCCGTGGCCTCGGGGTACTGGACTATCGCATTCACAATCTTGACGCCCTGCGCAACGATCGGGGTTGTCTGGTGGTGGCTAACCACCCCACGTTAATTGACTACGTGATTCTGGCATCGGTGATGCCAGAAACCGACTGTCTGGTGAAAAGCGCGCTGCTGCGCAATCCGTTTGTCAGCGGCGTCATCCGCGCGGCGGATTACCTGATTAACAGCGAAGCCGAGCCTCTGCTGGCTGCAAGCCAGCAGCGTCTGGCTCAGGGCGACACGCTTTTAATCTTCCCGGAAGGCACACGTACCCGGTCTGGTGAAGCTATTTCCCTCCAGCGCGGCGCAGCAAATATCGCCGTGCGCTGTAACAGCGATCTGCGGGTGGTGCTGATCCACTGTAGCGAACATCTGCTGGATAAAAAAAGTCGCTGGTATGATGTGCCGCCAGAAAAACCTGTCTTCACCGTGGATGTCCGCGACCGCGTGAACATCGACGAATTTTACGATGCAAATGAACAAGAACCGGCGCTGGCGGCAAGGCAGTTAAACCGGCATCTACAGCATCGATTAACATCAGGCCTTCAATCTTTGTCAGGAATTAATGATGCAAGCGCTTTATCTTGAAATTAAGAATCTCATTATCACCACGCTGAATCTGGACGAGCTTACCGCAGAGGATATTGATACCGATGCCGCGCTGTTTGGCGATGGGCTGGGTCTCGACTCTATCGACGCGCTGGAACTGGGTCTGGCCGTGAAAAACCAGTATGGCGTGGTGCTTTCTGCTGAAAGCGAAGAGATGCGCCAGCACTTCTTTTCCGTCGCCACGCTGGCGTCCTTTATCAACGCTCAACGCGCCTGAGATGTGATCACGATGACCGAACAAGAAACCATTTATCAGGAAGTCTGTGGCCTTCTGACCCGACTGTTTGAAATCGACCCGCAGGATATTACCCCTAAAGCCCGTCTTTACGAAGACCTGGAGCTGGACAGCATTGATGCGGTGGACATGATTGTTCATCTGCAGAAGAAAACGGGCAAGAAAATCAAGCCGGAAACCTTCAAATCGGTTCGTACCGTTCAGGATGTGGTAGACGCCGTCGAACAGCTTCTGCGCGAAGAGTAAGACGTCGTGCGCGGCGGACGGACATTCCCGATCATCCCACTTCTGACGGGGTTGATGCTGCTGGCGTGGCCCTTCCTGGTTGGATTTGGGCTGGCGCATAACAGCCTGCAGTGGCTATTACCCGTGATGGCTCTGGTGTTACTGCTGCGGCTGCGTCAGGCGCAGCGGAACACAAGCCCGATGCGGTATGTGGTGCAGTGCGTGGCGCTGGTGGGGATCGCCCTCTGCACGGCAAGCTACCTGCTGAAAGCCCACCAGTGGCTGCTGCTCTACCCGGTGGTCGTCAACCTTGTCATGCTGGCCGTGTTTGGCGGTTCGCTGTGGACAGCGATGCCGCTTGTAGAACGACTGGCGCGCTTGCGCGAGCCAAACTTGCCCCGGGAGGGCGTGCGCTATACCCGTAAGGTGACCCTCGTCTGGTGCGGTTTTTTCGTCGGCAACGGCACGATGGCGCTGTTTACCGTCCTCCACGGCGACATGCATCTGTGGACGCTATGGAACGGTATGGTGGCTTACATCCTGATGGGGATGCTGATGGCAGCAGAGTGGCTGGTGCGCCAGCGGGTGATAAAAAAAGAGATGCACAATGACTAACCCCCTTCCGCTGGGCCAGTGGTTAAATGCGCCGCGCCCAGACGACACGCCTGTTGCCTGGCTCGACGATCGTACCTGGACGCTGGGCCAGTTGCGCCACGATGTAACCTTACTGGTCGAGACCCTGCGTCAGCAGGAAGGCGAGCGCTGGGCGCTGTGCTTTGAAAACAGCTACCTGTTTATTGTTGCGCTGCTGGCCTCGCTGCACGCCGGTAAAACACCGGTCATTCCCGGCCATAGCCGCGTCTCACAGCTTGAAGAACAGCAATCTTTGTTTAGCGGCGTTCTGAGCGATCGAACTCTTGGTTTTCATGGGAAACAGATTGTGGTGGCCTCCAGCCAACAGACAGCCAGCCACTGGGTGCCTCTGCCGGCCATTGACGAAAACCGCTTCGTTGAACTGTTCACCTCAGGCTCCACGGGCACGCCGCGCCGGGTGGTTAAGCACATCGTCAGTCTGGATCGCGAAGCCCGCCTGCTGGCTAACCGCTTTGGTGAGCGTCTGGCCGGATGCAGCATTGTGGCCTCGGTCGTACCGCAACACCTGTATGGCCTGACATTCCGTATCGTCTTGCCGATGGCGCTGGGCCTGCCGCTGCATGCCGCGATGCTCTATTACGCAGAACAACTGGCCGCCCTGCCTCCTGACAGGCAATACCTGTTCATCAGCAGCCCGGCGTTCCTGAAGCGCCTGGATACCGAGCTTGCCGCGCCGCCCGTCAGGATGCTGATTTCAGCAGGTGGAATGCTGCCCTGGCGTGATGTCTCGACCACCTCCGGCTGGCTTAACCTTTGGCCGGATGAAATTTATGGCAGTACCGAAACCGGGATCCTCGCCTGGCGCCATCGTCAGGAGGATAACGTGCCCTGGCTACCGTTCCCCGGCGTCATCTTCCATCAGGAAGATGACGCCTGTCGCGTTACGTCGCCACTGATCCATGAGCCAGAAGGGCTCCAGCTCGACGATATCCTGCACTTCGACAGCGAGGGGCTTTTCAGCATCGCCGGTCGCCGCGGGCGAGTGGTCAAAATTGAAGAAAAACGCATCTCGCTTAACGAGATCGAACGCCGCCTGCTGGAGCTCGACGGTATTTGCGAAGCGGCCGCACTGCCGGTCACGCGCGGGGGTCGTCAGGGGATTGGCGCCCTGCTGGTTCTGGATGAAACGGCCCGTCAGCGCGGGTATGTGCAGGATAAAAAAGCGCAGGAGTTCGCCTGGCGTCGCGCCCTGCTGCCGTGGCTTGAACCTGTCGCGGTGCCGCGCTACTGGCGCATAGTTGATGAAATGCCGGTAAACAGTATGAACAAGCGTGTCTATGCGCAGTTAGAGGAGTTATTTCATGAAAATTCATGAAATTGAGCGCCACCAGACACAGCCGGAGAAGCTGGAGATCGTTTTGCATCTCGACGCAACGCTGTTCTGGTTTCAGGGCCATTTCGCCGTACAACCGCTGCTGCCCGGCGTTGCGCAGCTTGACTGGGTGATGCACTACGCCACGACGTTACTGGCACCGGGCTATCGCTTTCACAGCATTCAAAACGTGAAGTTTCAGGCACCACTGCTGCCGGAAACCACGGTGACGCTGATGCTTGAGTGGCATGCCGAACGTCAGATGCTGACCTTCAGCTATCAACGCCATGCCGGGGCTGAGCGCCACACCGCCAGCAGCGGGAAAATTCGTTTATGTCAGTAATCTTTCGTCCCTGCGTGCTGATCCCGTGCTACAACCACGGCGCGATGATTGCCCGCGTGCTGTCACGTCTCGCGCCGTTCGGCCTGCCGTGCATGGTAGTGGATGACGGCAGCGACGCAGTCACCCGTCGGGAGCTTGAGCGCCTGGCGGCGGAGCAGCCGCAGATGACGCTGGTTCGTCTGGCGCAAAACGCAGGAAAAGGTGCCGCGGTCATCAGAGGGCTGGAGGAGTGTGCGCGGACGGGCTACACCCACGCCGTGCAGGTGGATGCGGACGGCCAACACGCCATTGAGGATATCCCCAAACTGCTGGCGCTGGCGGAGCGCCACCCGGACGCGCTGATTTCCGGCCAGCCCATTTACGATGACTCTATTCCGCGCTCCCGACTTTACGGGCGCTGGATCACCCACGTTTGGGTGTGGATTGAAACCTTATCGCTGCAGCTTAAAGACAGCATGTGCGGCTTTCGGGTCTATCCGGTTTCACCCACGCTGCGGCTGGCAGCGCGCGAACCGCTCGGCAAGCGGATGGACTTTGACACCGAAGTGATGGTTCGTCTCTACTGGCAGGGCAACACCAGCGTCTTTCTGCCCACGCGCGTGACCTATCCGCAGGACGGTTTGTCCCACTTCGACGCGCTAAAAGATAACGTGCGGATCTCCCTGATGCATACCCGGCTCTTCTTCGGCATGCTGCCCCGCATGCCCGGCCTGCTTTTCCGTCGACGCCGCCAGCACTGGGCGCAGCAGGACGAGGTCAAGGGTCTGTGGGGGATGCGCCTGATGCTGCGCGTCTGGGAACGGCTGGGTCGGCGGGCCTTTACCGTGCTGTTGTGGCCGGTTATCGGCGTGTACTGGCTTATCGCGCGTCCGGCGCGGCAGGCCTCGCGGCAGTGGATGGCGAGAGTGAAGCAAGAACTGCGTCAGCGGAGCATGCCTGTTCCCTCACGGCTTAACAGCTTTTTCCATTTCATGCGCTTCGGCAACGCGATGCTGGATAAAGTCGCCAGCTGGCGCGGCGAGCTGAAGCTTCATCGCGATATTGTCTTTGCCCCCGGCGCGAGCGAAGCGTTAAACATCGCGGCTCCACAGGGCAAACTGCTGCTGGCCTCGCACCTTGGCGACGTAGAGGCCTGCCGGGCCCTGGCTCAGCTGGAAGGCAGTAAAATCATCAACGCCCTGGTTTTCAGCGAGAACGCCCAGCGCTTTAAGCAAATCATGAGCGAAATGGCGCCCGAAGCTGGCGTGAATTTGATGTCGGTCACCGACATCGGCCCGGATACCGCCATTGCCATCAAAGAGAAGCTTGAGCGCGGTGAATGGGTCGCGATTGTGGGGGATCGCATCGCGGTGAATCCGCAGCGCGGCGGCGAATGGCGCGTGATCTGGAGCCGATTCATGGGCCAGCCTGCACCGTTCCCACAGGGGCCGTTTATCCTGGCCTCCATCCTCCGCTGCCCGGTGGTGCTGATTTTCGCCCTGCGCCAGCAGGGTAAGCTCGTCCTGCACTGCGAGCCGTTTGCCGACCCGCTGCGCCTGCCGCGCGGTGAACGCCAGCAGGCACTGCAAGATACCGTCGATCACTATGCGCAGCGGCTGGAACATTACGCCCTCATGTCGCCGCTCGACTGGTTTAATTTTTTCGATTTCTGGCATCTGCCAGAGTCCAGTGAGAAGGAGTAAAGGGTGCTGACCGATCCCCGCTTTACGACTGAAGTCGAGATCACCGTTCCGTTCCACGACGTCGATATGATGGGCGTGGTCTGGCACGGTAACTATTTCCGCTACTTTGAGATCGCCCGCGAGGCGCTGCTCAATCAGTTTGATTATGGCTATCGCCAGATGAAGGCCTCCGGCTACGTCTGGCCCGTCGTCGACACCCGGGTGAAATACCGCGATGCGGTGACCTTTGAGCAGCGTATTCGCGTCCGCGCGCATATTGAAGAGTATGAAAACCGCCTGCGCATTGCCTATCAAATTTTCGATGCGCAGACCGGCAAACGCACGACCACCGGTTACACCATTCAGGTGGCGGTGGAAGAAGCGACCCGCGAAATGTGCTTTGTGAGCCCGGCAATACTGTTTGAATGTATGGGAGTAACACCATGAAATGGTTGCCTTTACTGGCGCTGATCGTCAGCCCGCTGGTCAGTGCCGTGACGCTGGATGAGCTGCAGCAGCGCTTCACCGAGCAGCCTGTGGTGCGCGCGCATTTCGAACAGGTTCGCACGATAAAAGATATGCCGCAGCCGCTGCGCTCGCAGGGCGAAATGCTGATCGCCCGCGACAGCGGCCTGCTGTGGGATCAAAAAGCGCCGTTTCCGATGACGCTCCTGCTGGACGACAAGCGGATGGTGCAGGCGATTAACGGCCAGCCGCCGCAAACCATCACTGCCGACAATAATCCGCAAATGTTCCAGTTCAACCATCTTCTGCGCGCCCTGTTCCAGGCCGACCGTAAGGTGCTGGAAGAGAACTTCCGCATCGATTTTAAGGACCTGGGAGCGGGCCGCTGGTCGCTGGTGCTTACGCCAAAAACGACGCCGCTGGACAAGATTTTCGCCACCCTCGATCTGGGCGGCGCGACCTATCTGGAAACGATTCGCCTCAACGACAAACAGGGCGACCGTACCGATATCGCCCTTTCTCGCCACCAACTGACGCCCGCCAGCCTGACCGATGACGAACGCCAACGCTTTGCCGCACCGTAAATCCCTGCGCCCGGCGCTGCTGTGGGCCACGCTATGCCTGATTCTGCTGGGCGTGTTGCTGTCGCTGCTGCCCGGCGCGCGACTGAACAGCAGCGTGCTGGCCATGCTGCCGAAGCAGACGCTGGGGGCGATCCCGCCGGCGCTCAACGACGGGTTTATGCAGCGTCTCGACCGCCAGCTGGTCTGGCTGGTCAGCCCCGGCAAAGAGCCGGATCCGCGCGTGGCACAGCAGTGGCTGGCGCTGCTGCAAAGCACTGATTCGCTCAGCGAGGTC
Organism: Enterobacter sp. NFIX58; assembly: GCF_900110475.1. Taxonomy (NCBI): domain Bacteria; kingdom Pseudomonadati; phylum Pseudomonadota; class Gammaproteobacteria; order Enterobacterales; family Enterobacteriaceae; genus Enterobacter; species Enterobacter sp. NFIX58. The sequence goes on from NZ_FODW01000006.1 coordinate 106,310, forward strand.
AAAGGCCCGATGGACGCCGCCGGGCAAAAGGCCTGGGGAGAGTTCTTCTGGCAGCACCGAAATGGCCTGATTGACCCCGCCACCCGCGGCCGCCTGCAAAACGGCGGAGAAGCGCAGGCGCAGTGGATTTTATCTCAGCTCTATTCGGCCTTTTCCGGCGTCAGCGGTAAAGAGCTGCAAAACGATCCCCTGATGCTGATGCGCGGCTCGCAGCTCGCTCTGGCGCAAAACGGCCAGAAGCTGCGGCTGATGGACGGCTGGCTGGTCGCAAAAGATGAGGCGGGAAACTACTGGTATCTGCTCCACGGCGAGCTGGCGGGCTCATCATTTGATATGCAGCAGACCCACCGGCTCGTGACGACGCTTAACGCGCTGCAGGAGACGCTGAAAGCCCGCTACCCTCAGGCACAGCTGCTTTCCCGCGGGACCATGTTCTACAGCGATTACGCCAGCCAGCAGGCCAAACGTGATGTTTCGACGCTGGGTATCGCCACCCTGCTTGGCGTGTTCCTGCTCATCGTGGCGGTGTTCCGCTCTCTGCGCCCGCTGCTGCTGAGCGTGCTCTCCATTGCCATCGGCGCGCTGGCGGGGACGGTGGTGACGCTGCTGCTCTTTGGCGAGCTGCACCTGATGACGCTGGTGATGAGCATGAGCATCATCGGAATTTCGGCAGACTACACGCTTTACTACCTGACTGAACGGATGGTACACGGCGCGGAGCATACTCCCTGGCAAAGCCTGGCCAAAGTTCGCAATGCGCTGCTGCTGGCGCTGCTGACGACCGTCGCCGCCTACCTGATTATGATGCTGGCCCCCTTCCCCGGGATCCGCCAGATGGCGGTGTTCGCTGCCGTGGGACTCAGCGCCTCCTGCCTGACGGTGATTTTCTGGCATCCGTGGTTGTGCCGCGGGTTACCGGTGCGCCCGGTTCCCTTTATGGTCCTGATGCTGCGCTGGCTGGCCGCCTGGCGACGCAGTAAAAAACTGTCAATTGGTCTTCCCGTCGCGCTGGCGCTGCTCTCCGCCGTGGGAATAAGCACGCTGAAGGTGGATGACGACATCGCCCAGCTGCAGGCGCTGCCGAAAGATATTCTGGCGCAGGAGAAGGCCATTACCGCCCTGACCGGACAGAGCGTGGATCAGAAATGGTTTGTGGTTCATGGCGCTTCGCCTCAGCAAACGCTGGAGCGGCTGGAAGCCTTTACCCCGGCGCTGGCAAAGGCGCAGAAAGCGGGAGAAATTACCCGCTGGCGCACCCTGCCGCTGAACTCGCTGGCCCGTCAGAAAAGCGATCTTACGCTGCTGCAAAACGCCGCGCCTGCGGTAACGAACGTGCTGAAAAGCGCAGGGCTCAACGCCGTCTCCCCGAATCTGGACGCCATGCCGGTCAGCGTGGACGCGTGGCTTAAAAGCCCGGCCAGCGAAGGCTGGCGTCTGCTCTGGCTGACCCTGCCCGACGGTCAAAGCGGCGTGCTCGTACCGGTGGACGGCGCAAAAAACAGCGCGGCCCTCGGCGAGCTGGCCGCGCGCCATGACGGTGTCGTCTGGGTCGATCGCAAAGCCAGTTTTGACACCCTGTTTGCCCTCTACCGCACGCTGCTGACGGGGCTTCTGTTTGCCGCGCTGGCGGTGATTGCCTGCGGGGCGATGCTGCGCCTCGGCTGGCGTAAGGGGCTGATAAGCCTGGTGCCGTCCGTGCTGTCGCTGAGCTGCGGGCTGGCGGTACTGGCCGCAACGGGCCACCCGGTAAACCTGTTTTCACTGCTGGCGCTGGTGCTGGTGCTCGGCATTGGCATTAACTACACGCTGTTTTTCAGCAACCCGCGCGGCACGCCGCTGACCTCGATGCTGGCGATTACGCTGGCGATGATGACCACGCTGATGACGCTGGGCATGCTCGTCTTCAGCGCCACGCAGGCCATTAGCAGCTTTGGTATCGTGCTGGTGAGCGGTATTTTTACCGCCTTCCTGCTGGCGCCGCTGGCGATGCCGGATAAGAAAGAGAGAAAACGTAAATGAACGCTTTTTACCGCGCCGCCGCGCTGGCTGCGGCGCTGCTGCTGGCAGGCTGCAGCCATTCGACCGATACCCAAGAGACGCGTCCCCAGGCCTGGCTCCAGCCGGGAACCCGCGTTACGCTCCCGCCGCCCGGCATTAGCCCGGCGGTAAGCTCTCAGCAGCTGCTGACCGGCAGCTTTAACGGGCAAACGCAGTCCCTGCTGGTGATGCTCAACGCGGATGCGCATAAAGTGACGCTGGCCGGGCTCTCTTCCGTGGGCATTCGTCTGTTCCTGGCGACGTACGATGAGACCGGTATTCATACCGAGCAGTCGATCGTTGTGCCGCAGTTGCCGCCCGCCAGCCAGGTGCTGGCCGACGTGATGCTCAGCCACTGGCCGATTAGCGCCTGGCAGCCGCAGTTGCCGAAGGGCTGGACGCTGACTGACACGGGCGATCGGCGCGAACTGCATAACGCCAGCGGCAAGCTGGTGACGGAGATTGTCTATCTGCAGCGTAAAGGCAAGCGCGAGCCGATCAGCATCGAGCAACACGTTTTTAAATACCACATCACCATTCAATATCTGGGTGACTGAGATGATTTATATTTCCGCTGTTGGCATGGTCAACGCGCTGGGCAACTCGCATAATGAAATCGCTGCTAACCTGATGACGGGCGTAGCGCCGGGTATGCATGCCCGAACCGGCTGGTTACAGGATTCACCCGATGCCGTGCTGGGCGGTGTGGAAGGCGAACTGCCGCCCATCCCGGAAACGCTGTCCGCACACCGCACCCGCAACAACCAGCTTCTACTGGCCGCGCTGGCGCAGATTCAGTCGACCGTCGACGAGGCTATCGCCCGCGTCGGCCGCGATCGGGTGGCCGTGGTGCTGGGGACCAGCACCTCTGGGCTGGATGAAGGCGATGAGCACGTGCAGCGCATGACCCATGGCGAAGCGAGCACGCACTGGCAGTACCCGCAGCAGGAGCTCGGCGATCCGTCCCGCTTCCTCGCCAACTGGCTTCAGCTCGAAGGCCCGGCCTATACGATCTCGACAGCCTGCTCTTCCAGCGCGCGGGCGATGATCGGCGGCAAACGTCTGATTGAAGCCGGGCTGGTGGACATCGCCATTGTTGGCGGAGCAGATACCCTGAGCCGGATGCCCGTCAACGGGTTTAACAGCCTTGAATCCTTCTCCCCTACGCTCTGCGAGCCTTTTGGTCGCGACCGTCGGGGGATCACCATCGGTGAAGCCGCCGCGCTGATGGTGCTTAGCCGTGAGCCCGCGGACGTGGCGCTGCTCGGTACGGGGGAATCCAGCGATGCGTACCATATCTCCGCTCCGCATCCGCAGGGCGAAGGGGCGATCAGGGCCATCACGCAGGCGCTCAACGAAGCGGGTATGCAGCCGGAGGATATCGGCTACATCAACCTGCACGGCACGGCCACGCCGCTTAACGATCAGATTGAATCGCAGGTGGTACACGATCTCTTTGGGGAAAGCGTGCCCTGTAGTTCTACCAAAGACCTTACCGGCCATACGCTGGGCGCTGCCGGTATCACCGAAGCGGCCTTGAGCTGGCTGATTCTGACGCGCGATCTGCCCTTACCGCCGCAGGACTTCACCCGCTACGCACCGGACGACACGCTGGCACCGTGCGGTCTGCTGCACCAGCGCACCGCGCTGACAAAACCGGTCATTCTGTCTAACTCGTTCGCGTTTGGCGGCAACAACGCCAGCATTCTGCTGGGGAGAGCGTCATGAGCTACTTATCACCCGAAGCCTATTTGCCGCACGATGCGCCCATGATGTTGCTGGAGTCCGTTGAGAATGTGACGGACGACATGGCGGTATGCCGCGTCGCGATAGACAGACAAAGCGTGCTGGCACCATTTCTGAATGCCGATGGCGACCTGCCGGGCTGGTACGCGCTTGAGCTGATGGCGCAGACCGTCGGCGTCTGGTCCGGCTGGCATCGCCAGCAGCAGGGGCAGGAGCATATTGCGCTGGGCATGGTGCTCGGCGCGCGTGAACTGATCTGCGCCAGCGGGCGTTTCGCCGCAGGCTTGACGCTGGACATCACCGTTAAGCTGCTGATGCAGGACGAACGCTTCGGCAGTTTTGAATGCGCAATTTCCGCTAATGAAGAGACGCTGGCCACGGGCCGGGTCAACACCTTCCAGCCAAGCGCAGAAGAATTAACCTCGCTTTTTAATCAGGGATCTAACGCATGAGTCGTTCCGTACTGGTCACCGGGGCCAGCAAAGGCATAGGGCGCGCCATCGCCCGCCAGCTTGCCGCCGACGGGTTTACCGTAGGCGTGCATTACCATCGTGATGCCGCAGGCGCGCAGGAGACGCTGGACGCCATCACGCAGGCGGGTGGCAACGGCCGTTTACTCTCGTTTGATGTGGGCAACCGCGAACAGTGCCGCGAGGTGCTGGAACAGGACATTGAAGCCCATGGCGCATGGTATGGCGTGGTCAGCAACGCGGGTATCACCCGCGATGGCGCCTTTCCGGCATTGAGTGAAGACGACTGGGACAGCGTGATCCACACCAATCTCGACAGTTTTTATAACGTCATTCACCCCTGCATTATGCCGATGATTGGCACCCGTAAAGGGGGACGCATTATCACCCTATCGTCCGTTTCCGGCGTGATGGGTAACCGCGGGCAGGTGAACTACAGCGCGGCAAAAGCGGGCATTATCGGTGCCACCAAAGCGCTGGCGATTGAGCTGGCAAAACGCAAAATCACCGTGAACTGCATTGCGCCGGGGCTGATTGATACCGGAATGATTGAAATGGAAGAGGCCGCGCTGAAAGAAGCGATGTCCATCATTCCAATGAAACGCATGGGCCAGGCTGAGGAGGTCGCCGGGCTGGCAAGCTATCTGATGTCAGATATTGCGGGTTACGTCACCCGCCAGGTCATTTCCATTAACGGAGGAATGCTATGACGCGTCGCGTGGTGATTACGGGCATGGGCGGCGTGACCGCCTTTGGCGAAAACTGGCAATCCGTGTCCAGCAGGCTGCTGGCGTATGAAAACGCGGTGCGTAAAATGCCGGAGTGGCAGGTCTATGATGGCCTGCACACCCTGCTGGGCGCGCCGATTGATGACTTCACGCTGCCGGAACATTATACCCGCAAACGGATCCGCGCCATGGGCCGCGTGTCGCTGATGTCGACCCGCGCCACCGAGCTGGCGCTGGAGCAGGCGGGATTGATTGGCGAAGCGGTACTCACCAACGGGCAAACCGGTATCGCCTACGGTTCTTCTACAGGCAGTACCGGGCCCGTCAGCGAATTCGCCACTATGCTCACCGAAAAGCACACCAATAACATCACCGGCACAACCTACGTGCAGATGATGCCGCACACCACCGCGGTGAATACCGGACTGTTCTTTGGATTACGTGGCCGCGTCATCCCGACCTCAAGCGCCTGTACGTCCGGCAGCCAGGCAATTGGCTACGCCTGGGAGGCGATTCGCCACGGCTATCAGACCGTTATGGTTGCGGGGGGCGCTGAGGAGCTGTGTCCGTCTGAAGCGGCGGTGTTTGACACGCTGTTTGCCACCAGCCAGCGTAACGATGAACCTAAAACCACCCCTTCGCCATTTGATACGCAGCGCGATGGTCTGGTGATTGGGGAAGGCGCGGGTACCCTGATACTCGAAGAGCTGGAGCATGCCAAAGCGCGCGGAGCCACTATCTACGGCGAAATCGTGGGCTTTGCCACTAACTGTGATGCGGCCCATATCACCCAGCCTCAGCGTGAAACCATGCAGATTTGTATGGAGCAGTCGCTGGCCATGGCGGGATTAAGCGCCCTGGATATGGGGTATATATCCGCACACGGTACTGCCACCGATCGCGGTGATATTGCTGAAAGCCAGGCCACTGCCGCTATCTATGGTGACAACGTGCCGGTTTCATCGCTGAAGAGCTATTTTGGCCACACGCTCGGAGCCTGCGGCGCGCTGGAAGCATGGATGAGTTTACAGATGATGCGTGAAGGCTGGTTTGCCCCGACGCTCAATTTAACGCACCCGGATGAGCAATGCGGTGCTTTAGATTATATTATGGGGGAAGCCCGCCAGATCGATTGCGAGTATCTGCAGAGCAATAACTTCGCGTTTGGCGGCATCAACACCTCGATTATCATTAAACGCTGGGCGTAACTATGTACCAGTTTGTACTGGGAAAGATCTCCACCCTTAGCGCGGACCCGCTGGCGTCAACGCTCGCAGACAGGGCACCTCAGGGTGCCCGACATGCCTCCTGGCTGGCCGGGAGGACGCTGCTCGCCAGAGCGTTATCCCCTCACCCGCTCCCCGACATCATTTACGGTGAGCAGGGGAAACCAGCCTTTGCGAAGGGGCATCCACTGTGGTTTAACCTGAGCCACAGCGGTGACGATATCGCCTTACTGATGAGCGATGAAGGCGAAGTCGGCTGTGATATCGAAGTGATTCGTCCAAGGAAGAACTGGCAGGCGCTGGCTAATGCGGTATTCAGCGTGACAGAGCATGATGAGCTGGAGCGTGAAGCGCCCGAGGAACGGCTTTCTGCGTTCTGGCGTATCTGGACACGGAAAGAAGCGATTGTGAAACAGCGTGGCGGCAGTGCCTGGCAGATTGTCAGCATCGACAGCACTGCGCAGACACACGCGGTCAGTCAGCTACAGGTCGGCTCGCTGAGCCTTGCCGTCTGCACATCGACCCCTTATACCCTGACCAACGAGTCGATTATTCACGTTGGGACGTTCGGGGCAGAAAAATCACTAACACACCCAGAATAATAAACCCGACCCCCACCAGCCCGTGCCAGGAGAAACGTTCTTCCCAGCCGGGCAGCAGGATCGCAGCGCCCCACACCAGGATATAGCTAAGACTCAGCAAGGCATACGCTTTGCTGAGCGCCATGCGATGCAGCGCCAGGTACCAGCAGCCCATCGAGGCCACATAGCCCATCAACCCCAGCAGCAGCGCCCCCGTGCCGGATGAGAAGTGCCACAGCGCGGAAATAAGCGCCAGAACATCGCTGACCGGCGGCAGTGCCTGCATCGCATTGCGCAGCAACAGCTGCGCGGCGCTGACTAACAGCACGCTGCATAAGGCCCAGAACGCCCCTTTCACAGGCTTCCTCCCAGGATAACAATCCCAATGATGATCAACCCTACCCCCAGCCAGTGATGCGATGCGACGGTTTCACGCCAGAATACCTTCGCCGCCAGCGTCACCCAGACAAAATTGAGGCTCAGCATAGGGTAGGCAATGCCGACAGGCAGGCGCTGCAGCACCACCAGCCAGACCAGCATCCCGCTGCCCAGCGCCAGCAGGGCCAGGCCAAGCCACAGCGCGATATGCACGCCACGCCGCCCGGCTTTCGCCGGACGGGTAGCCTGTTTCTGGCACAGCTGTCCCGCACAGCTGAGCAGGCTTGCCAGTATCAGCCAGATCCAGGTCATCACTTCGGCAGATACTGCAGGTAGGCCAGACGGCCCTGGATATACAGGCTGTCCGGTTCTGGCAGATTCGCCCGCGAAAGGTCATCGCGTTTTGACAGCAGAATAACCAGCGATACGCGTCCCTGCTGACGGTGCTCTGCCAGCCACTGCGCGAAGTCATCTTTACCGACAAAACGATCTTTCACATCAGGATAATCCAGCCCGTAGCGCAGTTCGCCACTCTGACCATACAGCGCGATGTCATTGCGCTTCAGCTCCCACGCCAGGCCAGCGGCCACGCCCACGTTATTGGCCAGCACGTAACGGCTGTCCTGAAGCGGCTCGCGCACGGTGTCGACCAGCGACTGCGGCTGTTTGGAATCCACCACCAGGTTAGGAATGGCGAAACCAATCAGCAGCGCCAGGCCCGCAGGGCAGAATGCCGCCAGCCACCAGCGCTGCTGACTCTGCCTGAACGTAAACCAGCCTACCGCGGCCCAGATGAGGAACGCGACCACCGCACAGAACACTTTATACAGTTCGACCGAGGTCCAGACCGGATGCTTAGACAGTCCCCACGGGGAGACCACTAGCGCCGCCACCACGCCGATAACGCCAAACGCCAGGTTAATCCCGCCGTTAATGCGCAACGCTCTGGCGCCTTTCTCCGCCGCGAGGCAGGCATAGCGCGCCATCAGGATCGCCAGCGGGGCAAAGCACGGCAGGATATAGGTCGGCAGCTTGCCTTTGGCGATGCTGAAGAACAGCAGCGGCATCACCACCCATCCCAGCAGATAGAACCCGCCACCCGCGTTTTGTCGGTCATTCCAGCCGAGACGAAACGCGCCGGGCAGCAGAGCCAGCCACGGCAGGCTACCCGCAATCAGGAACGGTATGTAGTACCAGAACGGGGCTTTGTGCTGCGCGTCGCTCTGGGCGAAACGCTGAATATGCTCCACCCAGAAGAAGTAACGCCAGAAGTCAGGCTCACGCTGCGCAATGGCCAGCCCCCATGGCAGAACAATCAGCACGCAGCTCAGGATCGCGAGCCAGCCAAAAATCAGCACCTCTTTCCAGCGCTTCTGGGCGATCACCCACGGCAGCACGCCAATCACCGGTACCGCCAGTGCCAGGAAGCCTTTGGTCATCACCCCCATCCCGCAGGCCAGCCCAAGCAGCACATAGCCGCCCGCTTTTCCGGCAACGGTTTGGGCCTGTGACGCCAGCCAGAAGCTGCACATCGCCGCCACCAGCCACAGGGTGATGATAGGATCCAGCACCGCATACGTGCCGATGCCATACACCAGGAACAGGGTCAGGAAGATCAGGCCGGAGAAAATGGCTGTCCGCTTATCCCGCCAGAGACGCCAGGCCATCCAGATAACCAGCAGCGCGGCTAAACCGGTGGAGAAGATGGACCCGGCGCGCACGGCGAGGTTCGTGTGCCCGAACAGCATCTGCCCGATGCTGTTGATCCAGTAGCCAGCAATTGGCTTTTCAAAGTAACGCAGCCCCAGAAAATGCGGGACAACCCAATCTCCGGAGGCCAGCATTTCGCGGCTGATTTCCGCATAGCGCGTTTCATCAGGCTGCCAAAGCAGGCGGATATCGACCGGAATGAGGTAGTAAACGATAAACAGTGCGAGAAGCGCTAAGCCATAACGGGCTGTTTTCATGGGACCGGACTCACGGTTTGTTGATAACCAAGCCAGCCTTCCCGGCCAGCCAGTTCATTACGGACAACTTTGCCCACGGGCAGGGTGCTGAGGTCGTCTGGCAGCAGCTCGCTCAACGGGCAGAATTCGATGCCCTCCTGAGCGGCCATCGTCAGCAGTTCGTCGAAATCATGCTGATACGCAATCCCTTCCACTTCGGCATGGATGGTATACACCGGCGTACCGGCGTCACGATGAATGCGGTCCAGAATGTAGCGATTGAACTCATCCGCCTTAACCTCGCGTCCGACCACTTCATCCCAGGTGGGAAGCGTGACCGGAATTTGCACCGTACCGTAGCGATTTTCGCCTAACAGCGGCAAAAAGGGCCCGGTTCCGCGGCAATCGCTGTTGTAGCGAAACGCGAAGGCCTCTTTGGCCTTCACGACACGCTGATCCGCACGCCATCCCGCCACGGCGGAGCAGCGCACGGGCTGACCGATAATGGCCTCCAGCTCCAGCATCCCACGCTCGACCTCACGAGACAGGCGCGGGATATCCCAGACGCCCGCCCAGGCTTGCCAGGCATGGTGATCCCAGGCGTGCAGACCCACCTCATGATGCTGCGCCGCCTCGCGGATAACCGCTTCATTACCCGCGCCGATGCGTCTGCCGGGCCAGGCGGTGCCGGCCAGCAAAATATCCCAACCGTAGAGGGATGCTGCGCGCGAGCGCAGCATTTTGTACAGAAATGCCGGTTTAACCAGACGCCATAAATGGCGTCCCATGTTGTCAGGCCCCACGCTGAAGAAAATGCTGGCGCGCACACCGTGCTTGCTCAGCAGTTCCAGCAGTTTGGGTACGCCGTCACGCGTTCCCCTGAAGGTGTCGACATCAATGCGTAAACCGACTTTTTTCATGAGACCTGTTCCGACAGCTCCACGGTGCGCAGGAAGAAATCAAGCGTCTCATCAATGGTCTGTTCCATCTTCACGGTCGGCGTCCAGTTCAGGCAGCGCTTCGCATTGCGAATGCTTGGCTTACGGTGCTCAACGTCCTGATACCCTTTACCGTAGTAGCTGCTGCTTTCCACTTCGCGGAAGCCGGCAAACGGCGGGAATTTATCGCGCAGCGGATGACGCTCAAAGCTGGCCAGCAGCATCTCGGCCAGCTCGCGAATGCTCGCTTCGTTGTCCGGGTTGCCGATGTTGATGATTTCACCGTTGCAGCGGTTATCTTTGTTTTCGATGATGCGGAACAGCGCTTCGATACCGTCGCTGATATCCGTAAAGCAGCGTTTCTGTTTCCCGCCTTCGATAAGCTTAATTGGGGAGCCTTCCACCAGGTTCAGGATCAGTTGGGTGATCGCACGGGAGCTGCCGATACGCGCCGCGTTCAGGTTGTCCAGACGTGGCCCCATCCAGTTGAACGGACGGAACAGGGTAAAGCGCAGGCCCTCTTTCTCACCGTAGGCCCAAATCACGCGGTCCAGCAGCTGTTTGGAGACGGAGTAAATCCAGCGCTGTTTGTTGATCGGCCCGACCACCAGGTTGGAGGTGTCTTCATCGAAGTTCTTATCGGTACACATGCCGTACACTTCAGAGGTGGACGGGAAGATGATGCGCTTGTCGTATTTCACGCAGTCGCGGATGATCTTCAGGTTCTCTTCGAAGTCCAGCTCGAACACGCGCAGCGGGTTACGGGTGTACTCGATTGGCGTGGCAATAGCGACCAGCGGCAGCACCACGTCGCATTTCTTAATGTGGTATTCAATCCACTCGGAATGGATGCTGATGTCCCCTTCCACGAAGTGGAAGCGCGGGTTGTCGAGGAAGCGGCTGATCGCGTCCGCGCCAATATCCAGGCCGTAAATTTCGTAGTTATCGTCTTTGAGCAGACGTTCGGTCAGGTGGTTACCGATAAAACCGTTCACGCCGAGGATCAGCACGCGGGTGCGGCGTTTGATGGCAACAACCGGTGCGCTGGTGATCAGCGCCCCGGCCACCAGGCCCAGAGACTGCGCCAGCTGTGTGCCCTGAACGTACAGGCCGTTGTCGGTTTGTCCGGTAACGATCTCCAGCGCCTGCTCGCCGCAGCTCACAATCAGCGGGGAGACGGAGACGACGGTGCCCGGTTTTGCCGCCGGAATGTCGTCACGCACGCGGGATTTCCAGACGATGAATTTGCTTACGCCCGCAAAGCTGTAGGCGCCCGGCCACGGATCGGTTACGGCGCGCACCAGGTTGTGCAGCTGGCGGGCCGGTTTGTTCCAGTCCAGACGACCATCTTCCGGCGCGCGGCGACCAAAGCTGCTTGCCTTGCTCTCGTCCTGCGCGGTCTCGCTGAAGGTGCCGTTGAGGATGCCAGGAAGGGCATCACGCAGCAGCGTCTGTGCCGTCGCGTTCAGCTTCTGATGCAGCTGAAGCGCGGTGTCGTCCGCATCAATAGCGACCTTCTGCTGTGCCACGATAGCGCCCGCATCCGCACGGCGCACCATGCGGTGCAGCGTCACGCCCGTTTCCGTTTCACCGTTCACCAGCACCCAGTTCAGCGGGGCGCGGCCACGGTAGGCAGGCAGCAGTGAACCGTGAAGATTAAAGGCGCCTTTCGCGGCCAGGCCTAAGATCTCGTCAGAGAGCAGATTGCGATAGTAGAACGAGAAGATCACGTCAGGCGCGAGCGCGCGGATGCGATCCACCCACAGCGGGTGGTTAACGTCGTCCGGCGCATAAACCGGGATACCGCGCTCGGCGGCGATACGCGCTACGGAGCCGAAAAAGTTGTTTTCTCCAGCCGTGTCCGGATGGGTAAAGATTGCCGCAATGTCATAGCCCGCTTCCAGCAGGGCCAGCGTGCCCGTGCACCCCATATCGTGATAGGCAAATACAACAGCTTTCATGGGTGAATTTCCTCTTGAGATGCTTTGTGTTCCTGACGGACAACACGTTGAATAAAGTAGCGCGGACGCGCGCGAACGTCGTTATAGATACGGCCAATGTATTCACCGAGGAGACCCATCCCGACAAACTGGGCGCCGATGAACATAAACAGCACGGCAAAGAGCATAAAGACCCCTTCCGCCGCCCACTGCGGGCCAAAGACCAGGCGCAGTACCACCAGCAGGACAGAAATCGCAAAGCCCGCCAGCGCAATAATGCTGCCGAACACGCTCAGCAGACGCAGCGGCGTGGTGGTCAGGCAGGTGATGAGGTCATACATCAGGTTGATGAGACGCATAAAGCTGTACTTCGATTCCCCGTGCTCGCGCTCGGCGTGCAGAACCGGGATTTCCGTTGCCTTACGGGCAAAGGTATTCGCCAGAATCGGAATGAAGGTGCTGCGCTCATGGCAATGCAGCATGGCGTCGACGATATGGCGGCGGTAGGCGCGCAGCATGCAGCCGTAATCGCCCATCGCTTTACCGGTCGTGCGCTGGATAAGACGGTTGATGGTGCGCGAGGCCAGCTTACGGAACAGGCTGTCCTGACGGTTCTGACGGACCGTGCCGACCACGTCATAGCCTTCGTCGGCTTTGGCCACCAGGCGCGGGATCTCTTCCGGCGGGTTTTGCAGGTCCGCGTCCAGGGTGATGATCAGATCGCCCGTGACGTGGCTAAACCCCGCCATAATCGCCGAGTGCTGGCCGTAGTTACGGTTGAGCAGCACGGCTACGATGTGGCTGCCTTCAACCTGCGCGGCTTCGGTCAGCATCAGCGCGGAATTATCGCTACTGCCATCATCCACCAGCAGAATTTCGTAGGACTTGCCCATCGTGTCACAGGCGGCCGTTGTACGGCGGATCAGTTCGGGCAGGCTCTCCTGCTCGTTATAAACCGGGATTACCACGGATACTTTTTGTACAGGCGGTGCACTGAACATATCAATGTCCTGCAAGCTGATGGAGTGCGGTAATGACGCGGGTTGTGTCGTCATGAGTCATGTCCGGGAAAAGAGGGAGAGAACAAATACGCGCGCTATTCCATTCAGAATTCGGGAGCGATACATCAGGAAAACGCTCGCGGTAGTATTTTTGCGTGTGGGCCGCGCGGAAATGGAGGCCGGTACCGATGCCTTTCTCTTTCAGCGCCGCCATCAGGTTGTCGCGTGAGATCCCGCAGCGCGCTTCATCAACGCGAATAATAAACAGGTGCCAGGCGTGCACGTGCGGCCATGACGGAATAGTGAGCGGCTGGAACGGCGTATCGGCAAGCTCCAGCAGGTAGCGTTCAGCGATTTCCTGGCGGCGTTTGTTGGCCTCTTTCAGTTTGCCTAACTGCACCAGCGCCAGCGCGGCGTTGATGTCCGCCAGGTTGTATTTATAGCCCGGCGCGATCACTTCCGCCTGCGGCGCGCGGCCGTGCGTCTGGCGATCATAGGCGTCTACGCCCAGGCCATGGAATTTCAGACTGCGGATCCGCTGTGCCAGCTGCGCGTTATCGGTGACCACCAGGCCGCCTTCCGCACAGGTCATGTTTTTAATGGCGTGGAAGGAGAAAATTGCCGTTCCTTTCCAGCCCACGTGACGGTTTTTGTAATACGTTCCGGCGGCATGGGCCGCATCTTCAATCACCGGAATACCGTGACGTTCACCGATGGCATGGATAGCGTCGATTTCACACGGCGCGCCGGCATAGTGAACGGGAATAATGGCTTTAGTGCGCGGGGTAATGGCGGCTTCAACGGCTTCTGGCGTCACCATTAATGTGTCTTTATCCACATCAATCATGACTGGCGTGGCGCCCAGCAATACGATCATATTCAGCGTGGAGACCCAGGTCTGGGAAGGGGTAATGACTTCATCGCCCGGGCCAATATCCAGCGCCATCAGCGTAACGTGCATGCCCGCGGTGGCGGAACAGACGGCAATCGCATGCTGATTCCCGGTAAGTTGACAGAATGCCTCTTCAAGTTCCTGATTCTTAGGCCCTGTGGTGATCCAGCCCGACATCAAAACGTCCTGAAGCGCCGCAATTTCCTCAGCGCCCATCGACGGTCGCGAAAAAGGCAGAAAATCACTCATTATTAATTTCCTTGCAATCAAAATGGCACGTTTTTGATATTAACCAAATGCTGGCCCGTTTATTTCAACGAACCATAAACTTATATCAAAGTATCTCTCTTTCCTTAGGGAAAAATTAAGACAGCGTTTACAACGCTATAAGACAACTAGCAGCCAATTGAAAAACAACAAGTTAATTTAATATTAAATATTTTTGATGTGATCTTCCGCAACATTTTGAAATGGGATCATTTAAACCATACATCAACAAACAAAAAAAATCCCGGCCATTTCAAAATAATATGAAATAGCCGGGAACTTTTCTTTTTAGTTAATTGTCGCGCTTATTACAGGTTATCTGGAAAGTTTTTCGGTAATTCACTGGCCGCGCAGGCGATCACGCTTTCGTTATTGGCGCCGCAGTCACGTACAAAGGTGATAGTGGCAAATTCATCAATCACTTCCGTTGGATACGCCGGGCCCGCATCACGGTAGCTGTTCATCAGTGGAATATGATCGTTCTGGAAGCAGACGGTTTTTTCCGGGTTGTTCATGACCCAGCGCGGGAAGAAGATGGTGCCGTGGAACAGTTTGTCGCCCAGGTTCACAATCAGGCTGACGTCGGTACCGGTTGGCTCGGTCCAGGAAATTTTATAGATGCTCTCCCCTACCCGCACGATGTAAGCCTGCTGATCTTTCACCCAACGGTTTGCCACCAGACCGCTGTGAATACGGTAATCCAGGGTCGTCTCATTTTTGACGTAAATCTCGTAGTTCCAGCCGTTGTCGTAGGTATAAACAAGGTGTTTGCCAACGAAGCCGCTTAAGTCGTGTTTGTCGAAGGTGTTCATAAGATGTCTCCTTTGTTTTGATGAGACGATCGTACCCCTTCAAAAAATGAATGAATAACGCTATGTTTTAATCAAGTTCATCCAAATTTTAGATAAATTATGCATAAGACGACGCTTGAACAATGGTCTTTACTGGCGAAAGTGGTCGAGGCGGGCAGCTTTGCCCGAGCGGCGGAAGAAACGCACCGCAGCCAGTCTTCGGTGAGCTATAACCTGTCGCTGCTGCAGGAGCGGCTGGGCGTGGCCCTCCTGGTGCCGGAAGGACGACGGGCGGTGTTAACGCCGGCAGGAGAACTGCTGCTCAACCAGGTTAAACCGCTGCTGAAAGCCTTTTCGTACGTTGAGACGCGCGCAGCGACCCTTCGCAACGGAATGCGCACGCGGCTGGATCTGGTGGTGGATTCCATTTTCCCCCGCCGCCGCCTGTTTGCCATTCTGCGCCAGTTCCAGCAGCAGTATCCGCAAACTCAGGTACGACTCACCGAGGTGCTGGAAAACACCCGGGACGATGCCATTAACGACGAAGCCGATGTGATGGTCCTCACCCGCCGCCAGGACATGACCGGGCTCGGCGAATGGCTGATGAATATCGACTTTGTTGCCGTGGCCCACCATCAGCACCCCCTCTTTGACCTCGACGCGCCGCTTAACGATGACATGCTACGCCCGTGGCCGCTCATTCAGATTGCGGACAGCCAGCCCGCCGCGCGCGCGGCCGGTGAGTCATGGACCTTCTCCACCATCGATGCCGCCATTGAGGCCGTCCTCTCTCAGGTCGGCTACGGCTGGCTGCCGGAAGAACGCATCCAGACTCAGCTGGATCAAGGCATCCTGAAACGCCTGCCGCTGAGCCACGGTGCACGCCGAGCGACGCCGCTTCATCTGATTGTTAAGCGCTCCCTCGCTCCGCTTGACGAGCAGGTGGAGACGCTGCTGCGCCTTTTTAGCCAGGAGCCGTCATCCTCACCTGCTACGCTTTAAGGTCCGAACGTTAAAACGATAAGGAGCGGATGATGAAAATCGACTTTACGGGGAAAGTGGCGCTGGTGACCGCCTCAACCGGCGGGATCGGGTTCGCCATCGCCAGAGGGCTGGCAGAAAGCGGTGCCGAGGTGATCGTCAATGGCCGCAGCACGGAATCGGTGAATAAAGGCATTCAGCAGCTGCAGCAGGTGGTGCCGGGTGTCCAGGTGCGCGCCGCGATTGCCGATCTCAGCACGGCGGAAGGGGTCGAGTCGCTGCTGAAGGTGGCGAATAACGTCGACATTCTGGTTAACAACGCCGGGATTTACGGCCCGCAGGATTTCTATTCCACCGACGATGAAACCTGGGAGCGTTACTGGCAGACCAACGTGATGTCCGGCGTGCGTCTGTCCCGCGCCTTGCTGCCAGGCATGGTGCAAAAAGGCTGGGGGCGGGTGGTGTTTATCTCCTCCGAGTCGGCCTGCAATATCCCGGCGGATATGATCCACTACGGGGTGACCAAAACGGCGCAGCTCTCCCTGGCGCGCGGGCTGGCGAAGTTCGTGGCGGGAAGCGGCGTGACGGTCAACAGCGTACTGCCGGGGCCAACGATGTCGGACGGTTTCGCAGAGATGATGAAGGATGAAATCGAAAAAACCGGTAAATCGCTGGAGCAGCTGGCGAAAGAGTTTGTGATGGCCAACCGCCCCAGCTCGGTGATACAGCGCGCGGCCACGGTTGAAGAGGTAGCCAATATGGTGATTTATGTCTGTTCGCCCCAGGCTTCCGCCACCTCGGGCGCGGCGCTGCGCGTTGATGGCGGCGTCGTGGATGACATCATCTGAGGCTGTCAGGCTGCACTGCCTGCAACCCGACGGGCAGTAATGTAGTGCGCCTGCCAGTAAGCATCCGTCAGGGTTGAGACCGTGACGCCCTGGCTGCTTGAGGCATGAATGAACTGGCTATTGCCAATATAAACGCCGACATGCCTGCGGTTCGGACCCGTCTGGAAGAACACCAGATCTCCGGGCCTCAGGCGGTATTGCGTCACCTGCACCCCGCGGTGGATCTGCTCGCCGGTCGTGCGCGGTAAGTTAAGATGCGCCGCATCGCTGAACAGGTGCTGCATGAGCGCGGAGCAATCCACCCCGCGGCGCGTGGTTCCGCCCCACTGATACTGGGTTCCCTTCCACTTTTGGTATTGATCGAGCATGCGCGAGCGCAGCGGCCCCGTATCCTGTTGCATCAGCGCAGATTTCGCTGGCGAGACTGCCAGTTCATGGTTCATCGATAACATCGACGCGGGAAGTTGAAAACTGAATGCAGAAAACGACGCAAAACTTAACGTAAGGATTGAAATAAACGATCTAAGAGTCATATCAAGAAAGAGGTAGTGAGTGAGTTTTTCCTTACCTGTGGGGGCCAAAGGGTTCCCCTAAATATCGTGCAATGTGGCGATAATATAGACAGATCGTTTTTTCACCAATTCTTATCGAGGCCAAAATTGGACTCACTTTGAGATCGCAAGATCGAGAAAAAAATGGTGGTGATGTAAGGACTGTCCTGGTAAAGCAGGTAAACTGATCCACAGAATGTGTATTTCAGCTAAGACGTATTTATGACCAATATGATTGCCGACGAGACGGTGGCGAAATCCAGCGTGCTCTCTGTCTTTGACTTTGATGGGACGTTAACGCACCACGACAGCTTTATCCCTTTCCTGCGCTTTGCCTTCGGGAAACGTTACTTCGCGGGCCGCCTGGTGCGCATGGCGCTGCCCACGCTCCACTGCGTGCGTCGCAAGCTTACGCGCGACGAGCTAAAGGAAGTGCTGATTAAAACGTTCCTGACGGGCGTGGATGAACACTGGTTGCGCCAGCAGGCGGAAGCGTTTTGCGAAAAATACTGGAACAAGCTGATGCGCCCCGAAGGGGTTCTGGCCGTGGCGGCCGAGGTGAATTCCGGTGCGGAGGTGACCATCTGTTCCGCGTCTCCGGCACTGGTGCTTCAGCCGTGGGCTGACAAACTGGGCATTAAGCTGATTGGCACCCAGCTGGAAGTGAAAAACGGCAAGCTGACGGGGCGCATCACGGGCCACAACTGCCGCTGCGCCCAGAAGGTGGCCAGGCTGGAAAAAGTGTATGGCGATCTGAACGCCTATCACCTGCGCGCCTGGGGAGACACCCGCGGCGACCACGAGCTGCTGGCGGCGGCGCAGGATCCGCACTGGCGGCACTTCCACCCGCCGCGCAAGCGCCGGAATTCACCGATTAAGGGTTAGGTGCGGTCTGGTGCCCTCACCCCAGCCCTCTCCCACAGGGAGAGGGAGAAAACCAAACTGTAGGCCCGGTAAGCGAAGCGCCACCGGGCGGGACATCAGGCCTCACGTTTCCCCGGGAACATCACGCTCGCAATAATTCCCAGCGCCAGCACGCCCAATACCACAAACAGGCTGGCCGTCGCGCCAATGCTGTAACCGTGATGCCAGAAGTGATCGGTGGCATTTAACCCCAGCTTGAACGCCACGAAAAACAGCAGCAGCACCACGGCTTTTTCGAGGTGCACCAGATACTGCTTCAGCGCTTCCAGCACGAAGTAAAGCGTACGCAGACCGAGAATAGCGAACATCATGGCGCTGTAGATAATCAGCGGCTCGCGGCTCACGGCAATAATGGCCGGCACGGAGTCAAACGCGAACATCACGTCAGAGAGTTCGACCACGGCCACGCACAGCAATAGCGGCGTCGCATAGCGCTTCGCCTTCTTCACGCGTCCGACCATCACGTCCTGGTTTTCCGGCTTTTCAAGCTCCGCATCCACCTCTTTCTGCGTCAGAATAAAGGCATTGCTGCTGATTTTCGGCCAGACCGGATAGAAGCGTTTTACCAGGCGATAGGCGAGATGACCCGAGTAATCTTCCACTTCGTCACTCTCTTCATTACGTCTGAGCATCATCACCGCCGTCCAGCCGACGACCAGCGCGAAAATCACTTCGACGTAGGGCCCCAGGCTTAACAGGCTGGTGCCGATAGCCACGAAAATACCGCGGAAGACAATCGCCCCCAGCACGCCCCAGTAGAGCACGCGGTGACGGTACTTATCCGGTACGCCAAACCAGGCGAAGATCGCCATCATCACGAACAGGTTATCGACGGAGAGCACCTCTTCCAGCGCATAGCCGGTAAGGAACAGGCTCGCCATCTCGGCGCCGTGGTGAACGTACAGGAACCCGGCGAAGGCCATCGCCATCATGACCCAGAAGATGGACCACATTGCGGCGCTTTTCAGCGAGATCGGTTTGTCGTGACGGTGCATAAAGAGGTCGATAAACATCGCCCCAACGGCCATCACCACAAAGACAACAACGGTTTCCGTCGGGAAACCGAGATGAGCAGCAGACATACAAAACCCTTTTGGCAGACAAAACACAGAACCATGCAAACTGGCGTAAACCAGGAACGAAACAGGGCGGGCCGTTAATCAGCCTCTTCACCCTTAAAGCCGCAGCCCAATCGGCTACGCAAGGAGGGGTACTTTACCTTACCAGGCGGGGATTGCGCATCTGCCGTTTAGGCGCTCATGCCACGTAAACGCTGCAGCACCGCGACCAGAACAGCCACAGACCAGCCTACCATCAACGCGCCCACCAGCCCTTCCACCCCGCCGATGAGCCGCCAGTGCTGGGGTAACGTGACGTCGCCGTACCCTACCGTCGCATAGCTCACCAGCGAAAAGTAGAAGCTGGTGTTCCAGTCATTAAACGCGTCGATGACAAAATAAAACGCCGCAAACAGCCCGGCTTCCAGGAGATGGGCGAAAATCATAGAGATCACGATGCCGACATTGCGTAAAACAATGCGTACCGCAGAATCGACCTCTAACGTAATGAATTTTAAAACGCCAAACATCCACAGCGAATGAATCACCACGGTTAGGGTAAGCAAAATAATAATGCTGAGTAGCTGCATGGTACGTGCTCTGACCAAAAGGAGTATGGCCACGCGAACGCGGCGGGGCATCTGGTCGAAGCTTAGTCGAAGGGAGAGGAAAAGTTGGTGCAATAATTGCGTTGCGTGATTATTTCTCTGCCAGCACGTCCGGCTTGCGGCTGGTCAGAAGCCTTGAGCGATATCCGCAGCGCACTATCTGTGAGTCACCTCTTATTTACATCATTTAAACCTTCCATTAACTGGATAAAAAGAACGCGCCGTCGCTATAGTGGTTTTGTTTAATAAAACTAAGTTGTACCTAATAAAACAAAGAACACACCCTGCGAGGATACAATGACAGAACATTTACGTAACGGCGCGACCGCCACCGAGGACATAGAAAGAGAGACGATGCGGAAGGTGATCTGGCGTATTCTCCCGTTTCTGATTGTCAGTTACCTGGTCTCGATTATCGATCGCGGGAATATCGGCATGGCTTCGCTGCAGATGAATGAAGACCTTGGCCTCAGCAAAGCGGCGTTTGGCTTCGCCAGCAGCCTTTACTTCGTGGCCTATTTTTTGTTTGAGGTTCCCAGTAACCTGGCCATGCAGAAAGTCGGTGCCCGGCTGTGGATACCGCGCATTATGATCAGCTGGGGCATCGTCTCCATGGGCATGGCGCTGGTTCAAAATACCACCTCGCTCTATATCGTTCGCTTTCTCCTCGGGGCAGCGGAAGCAGGCTTCTTCCCGGGCGTCGTGCTCTATCTGACCTGGTGGATCCCTGCCCGCTACCGCGCGCGCATTATTGCGTCCTTTATGGTCGCCATCCCGCTCGCTAACTTCATCGGCTCCCCGCTTTCCGGGTTGATACTGTCGCTGGATGGCTGGCTGGGTCTTCGCGGCTGGCATCTGCTGTTCATTATTGAAGGCTTACCTGCGGTACTGCTGGGTATTGCGGCCTGGTTTATTCTCCGGGATCGCCCTCATCAGGCGAAATGGCTCGGTGATGAACAGAAAAAGTGGCTGGAAACCACGCTTGAGACCGAGCGGAACCAGCAAAAGAACATTGGACATCAGACGACGTGGCAGTTGCTGAAGCATCGTCAGATCTGGCTGATGGCGCTGATTTACGCGGGCGCATCGTCCGCGGGCACCACGATCAGCGTCTGGTCTCCTCAACTGCTGAAATCTTTCCATCTCGATAACCTTGAGACAGGTCTGTTTAACGCTATCCCTTACGGTCTGGCATCGGTTCTGATGATTGTCTGGGGACGACACTCCGATCGCACCAACGAACGCCGCTGGCATACCGCGCTGACGCTGTTCATGATTGCCGCCGGCGTGTTCGCTGCCTTTGTAAACGTCTCGCTCTTTGCCACTATCGTGATCCTGAGCATTATCCTGACAGGCGCGTATTCTGCGAAAGGGCCTTTCTGGGCGCTGGCATCCGGCTGGATGAGCAGCTCCTCGGCGGCAGCAGGTCTGGCCGCGATTGGCGCCATCGCGAACCTGATTGGCGGGGTGGTCATGGTAAATGCCTACGGCATAATCAGCGAGCAGACGGGCAGCTACACGCTGGCTATGCTTCCGCTGGCCGCGCTGTGCCTGGCTGGAGGTATCGCGGTACTCATTATGGGGCGGCAGGCCCGCAACGCTCAGCTACACGAAAAACAGGTCACGCATTCGTAATGACAGAAGCGGGACACATGTCCCGCTTCTGCGTTTAAAGATTTTCTTCCGCCGCGTCGCTCGTTTCACCAAAGAACTGCTGACAGAAGGGCTTACTGGCTCCCATTTTCTGCGACAGACGGCTGGCCGCCACCTTCATCAAAGGCCCTATCTCCTTCTCACGACGATCTTCCGTCAGCCGTGAGATGGGGCCGGTCAGGGCTAACGCAGCAACCAGCTTGTCGTGAACGCCGAAGACAGGCATTGCAAACGCCGCGGTGTGGGGATCGCGTGCGCCTGACGTGTAGAAAGGGAGTTCAGCGTCTCCCTCTGGCAGGCTCTCATTGAGCCCCCAATGGCGCAAGACCTTACTGATGGCCGAATTATCGAGCGGGAACTGGCTGCCGGGAAGATTGCTGTGTCGCAGGCCGTGCGACGCTTCCGCGCGAAACAGGCAAAGGCGCTGCCCACCCTCCAGCACATACCAGCTGGCACTTTCCTGAGACGCCAGGGAGAGCGCCTGAAGCTCTGGCTGAACCACCCGCGAAAGATGGAAAGATTGTTCATACAGCTTGCCGAGGTAAAGCAGACGTGGGCCAAGCGCATAATTGCCGTCTTCATGCCTGACGACGTAATTCATCCGTTCAAGAGAATTCATCAAGCGGTAAACCGTGGTTTTGTGATAACCCGACAGCTGTGCCAGCGCGGTCAGCGTCAGGCTCTCATCCCCAGGACGGAAGCAATCCAGTAAAGCCAGCGCTTTTTCAACCGCTACAACGCCTTCATTCCCCATCATTATCTCCTTGTTAGCCCGGCAGTGAGTGTACCTCAAATTTTGTGAGTCACTTCGTGTTTACATCACAAACGCCACCTCGGGTCTGGCTAAAAGGAAAGCAACACCGCTATAGTTGTTTTGTTCTGTACACCTGCGTTGTACTTAGTAAAACAATATGGAGGCATTCATGTCCGTTTCTGAAAAAAAACCGATTAATCGCCAGTTCGAACGCGTTTCTGCCGAGGACGTTCGTCGGGCTGCCGAGTATCAGGCAGCCATTCTGGCCGACGTGGCCGGTCGCCGCGGTACGCTTCACGGCCGCATCAAACCGCTGGCTCCTCACATGTCCGTTGCGGGTCCGGCCATCACCGTGGAAGTCCGTCCGGGTGATAATCTGGCGATTCATGCCGCGATGGCGGTTGCGCAACCCGGCGATGTCCTGGTCGTCGATGGCAAAGGCGACCTGAGCTGCGCGCTGCTGGGCGAAATCATGGCCACTCAGGCTCAGGCGAGCGGCATTGCGGGCATCATTATTGACGGCGCTGTACGTGACGCCGATTCCCTGAGCAAAGGTCACTACCCTGTCTTTTCTGCCGGTCTGAACCCCTGCGGCCCGACAAAGTTAATTTCTGGCCGGGTTAATCATCCCATTTCAGTCGCCGGGGCGACGGTTCAGGCCGGGGATCTGGTTGTGGCGGATATCGACGGCGTGGTCGTCATCCCGCGCGGTGAGGTTCAGCAGGTTATCGCGCTGGCAAAAGAAAAGCTGGAGATGGAGACCCGGCGTCTTGCCGCCATCCGTGAAGGCGATTTGCGTCCACACTGGCTTGATGACGCGCTTCGTAAGGCAGGTATGTTAGCTGACGGGGAGACGCTGTGATGGGGGGCAAAGACGTAATTCTGGTTACCGGAAGCGACCTGGCGGAGCAGGCCATGGTGATGCTGCAGGGCTTTGAGGTGGTGTTTGCGGGCCGCCAGCCGACAGAAGATGACCTTATCGCGCTGTGTGAACGACACAATCCCGTGGCGATTCTGGTTCGTTACGGCCGGATCACCGCGAAAGTCATGGATGCCGCCCCGGCTCTGCAGGTTATTTCCAAGCACGGAAGCGGGATCGATGTGATAGACCAGACGGCAGCGGCCGAGCGCAATATCGCCGTCCGCGCGGCCCCAGGCGCAAACGCGGCGGCAGTGGCTGAACATACCTGGGCGCTGATCCTCGCCTGCGCAAAGTCCGTGGTGCCTCTGGACAAGCGGTTACGAGACGGGCACTGGGATAAGGCAACGCATAAATCCATTGAGCTGGAGGGATTAACCCTGGGGCTAATCGGATTGGGCGCTATCGGCTCGCGCGTGGCGACTATTGGTCATGCCTTCGGTATGAAGGTGCTGGCTTACGATCCTTATGCGAAGTCCATGCCCGCCCTGTGCGAACGCGCAGAGACGCTGACCGGACTTCTTTCCCGTTCCGATGTCATCTCTTTGCACTGTCCGCTAACCGATGAGAATCGGGGAATGATCAATAGCGAGACGCTCGCACACTGCAAGCGGAACGCCATTCTGGTCAATACGGCACGCGGTGGACTGATCCACAGTGAATCGTTACTGGCGGCGCTCCGGGATGGCACGCTGCACAGCGCAGCGCTGGACAGCTTTACCCACGAGCCGCTGACGGCGCCGCACCTCTGGCAGTCTGTAGAAAACGTGGTTATTTCACCGCATATCGGCGGCGTTACCGCCGCGTCATACATCAAGATGGGGACCGTGGCCGCGAGCAATATTCTGGCCGTGACGGACGCCACCACCGTCAGCCCGTAAAGCCAAGCGTGACGAGTGGCAGCGCGCTGATATCACTTGTCTTCTGCCAGCGCCTGAGCACATGCCCAGGCACTTGCCCATGCCCACTGGAAGTTGTATCCGCCGAGCCAGCCGGTGACGTCCATCACTTCACCAATAAAATAGAGCCCGGGTACGTTGCGCGCTTCCATGGTGCGGGAAGAGAGTTCATTCGTGTCGACCCCGCCCAGCGTCACTTCCGCGGTGCGGTAGCCTTCCGTGCCGTTTGGCTGCACGCGCCAGTTTGTCAGGGTCTCCACCAGCGTCTCCTGCTCGCGGCTGTTAAGCTGCTTAAGCGACACGTCGGGGATCTGCCCCAGCATCTGCAAACACTCCACCAGACGCTTCGGCAACTGCATTGCCAGGGTGTTTTTCAGGCTTTGATTCGGGTGCGCGGTACGCTGCTCGTTGAGGAACGCATCGAGATCGCAGTCCGGGAGCAGGTTAACCGTGACAAACTCCCCCGGCTGCCAGTAGCTGGAGATTTGCAGAACCGCCGGGCCGGAGAGGCCGCGATGGGTAAAAAGCAGGTTTTCGCGAAACACCGTGCCGTCTTCGGCGGTGATAACAGAGGGAACAGACACGCCAGACAGCGTCTGAAGCTGTTCCAGAAGCGGTTTATGCAGCGTGAACGGCACCAGCCCGGCGCGCGTAGGCAAAACGTTCAGGCCAAACTGTTCGGCAATCTTATAGCCGAACGGGGAAGCGCCCAGCCCCGGCATAGAGAGGCCGCCGCTGGCGATCACCAGATTATCGGCACTGACGGTTTCGCCGTTGAGCTGCAGCGTGTAGCCCTGGTCGTCGCGGGAAACCTCCAGCACCTCGGTGCGCAGGCGCATGACCACGCCGCCCTTCTCGCACTCGGCCACCAGCATATCGACAATCTGCTGCGCGGAGTCGTCGCAGAACAGCTGACCCAGCGTCTTCTCATGCCATGCGATACCGTGCTTACCCACCAGGTCGATAAAGTCCCACTGGGTATAACGCGCCAGCGCAGATTTACAAAAATGACGGTTTTGGCTCAAATAGGCCGCGGGTTCAACATACAGGTTAGTAAAGTTGCAGCGCCCGCCGCCGGACATCAGGATCTTACGGCCTGGCTTTTTACCGTTATCCAGCAGCAGCACGCGACGACCCGCCTGTCCGGCCATTGCCGCACAAAACATACCCGCCGCACCGGCGCCAATTACCACGGCATCAAACCTTTCCACGTCAAAACCCTCTTTGTTAACTGCCGCGGATTGTAAAGTTTCCTCTGTGGTCACACCAGCGTAAAAAGATATTACAAAGCCATTCCATTGAAATTTAAAGAATATCCTTTCAGGCACTTTTCTCAATTCAGGTGGTATGTCAAAAAAAGTCTATATTTCACTTTGCCCGTTGCGCATTTGTCCTGGATAATGCGCCGCGTTCATGTCCTCAAAATGGCGTAACGTCCTATGCTACATTTGTTTGCCGGCCTGGATTTACATACCGGGCTTTTACTCTTGCTTGCTCTGGTTTTTGTACTGTTTTACGAAGCGATCAACGGCTTCCACGACACTGCAAACGCAGTAGCGACGGTTATTTACACTCGCGCAATGCGATCGCAGCTTGCGGTTGTTATGGCGGCGGTATTTAACTTTTTTGGTGTCCTCCTGGGCGGACTGAGCGTTGCGTATGCCATTGTGCATATGCTGCCAACAGATCTGCTGCTTAACGTAAGTTCTGGCCATGGCCTCGCTATGGTGTTCTCAATGCTGCTTGCTGCAATTATCTGGAACCTCGGTACCTGGTATTTCGGCCTGCCTGCATCCAGTTCTCACACCCTCATCGGCGCGATTATCGGTATCGGGTTAACCAACGCCCTCATGACCGGTACATCGGTTGTTGATGCGTTAAATATCCCGAAAGTACTGGGGATCTTTGCCTCTCTCATCGTCTCCCCTATCGTGGGTCTGGTGGTGGCAGGCGGGCTGATCTTCATCCTGCGTCGTTACTGGAGCAATACCAAAAAACGCTCCCGTATTCACCTGACGCCAGCAGAGCGTGAAAAGAAAGACGGCAAGAAAAAGCCGCCATTCTGGACGCGTATCGCCCTGATCATTTCCGCAATCGGTGTCGCTTTCTCACACGGCGCGAACGATGGTCAGAAAGGCATTGGTCTGGTGATGCTGGTACTGATCGGCGTTGCTCCGGCAGGCTTCGTGGTTAACATGAACGCCTCCGGCTACGAAATCACCCGGACCCGTGATGCGGTCAACAACGTTGAAACCTACTTCCAGCAGCACCCTGAGCTGCTGAAAAAAGCGACCGGCGTTGACCAGCTGATTCCGTCTCCGGAAGCCGGTGCTACCACCGCGCCTGGCGAATTCCACTGCCATCCGGCAAACGCGATTAACGCGCTGGAACGTGCCAAAGGCATGCTGGGCAATATCGAAAGTTATGACAAACTGACCGTTGAGCAGCGTGGTCAGCTGCGTCGCATTATGCTGTGCATCTCTGATGTAACGGATAAAGTGGCGAAGCTGCCTGACGTGAATGCTGACGACCAGCGTCTCCTGAAGAAACTGAAAGGCGATATGCTCAACACCATTGAGTACGCGCCAATCTGGATCATCATGGCGGTCGCACTGGCACTCGGTATCGGTACGATGATTGGCTGGCGCCGTGTGGCGACCACCATCGGCGAGAAGATCGGTAAGAAAGGCATGACCTATGCGCAGGGTATGTCCGCGCAGATGACGGCGGCAGTGTCTATCGGTCTGGCGAGCTACACCGGTATGCCGGTATCCACCACCCACGTACTCTCCTCGTCCGTGGCAGGTACCATGATTGTTGACGGTGGCGGCCTGCAGCGCAAAACCGTGACCAACATTCTGATGGCCTGGGTGTTCACCCTTCCGGCATCCATCCTGCTGTCTGGCGGGCTGTACTGGATTTCGCTGAAGCTGATTTAATCGGTTGAAGGCGACAAAAAAGCGGGTCAGGAAACTGACCCGCTTTTTTTATGCTCAGTGCCAAATCATCAATGCAATCATGCTGACCACGACCAGGCCACACAGGGCGCTGGTTAAAATGAACTGACGACGCAGGCGCTCGCAGCGACGGATAAACTCTTCATCGTGATGATCGCGGTAGCGCTGGTAGTAAATATATCCCACCAGACGCATCTGTTTGCTGGGCTGTCCATGCGAGGTGAAGAACCCTCCACCGTCCACATACTGATAAAGCAACGGATCGCAACCACGAAGTACCACTAACAGCGCACGTAACGATGAGAAGTAGCGCGCCATATTCACTATGCAAACCACGCATAACGCCCAAAACAATGCGACGGTGCTAATCATACATCCTCCCCGGCGTCCGCCCACGAAGCAAGGCTTCTGAGCTACCGCACCCCAATGCCCTGACAGACAGTTCAGTGAAAGAATGACCAAAAGTCGATCCGGTTCGCGTTTTAATATCCGAACGGCTCATTTAATAGTGTAGGAGATCCGTTAATTTTTTTGCCACAAGGTTAATCGTTATCAACACCAAAGCTTGAAAAATATGTTTAACTGGGCCGTAATGAAAGCATCAGACGACGGCTTTCCCATTTAGTCATCGATAACTTAAGGAAGGAGTAACACTATGGCTTACAAACACATTCTCATCGCGGTAGACCTCTCCCCGGAGAGCAAAGTGCTGGTTGATAAAGCGGTATCCATGGCACGTCCCTACAACGCGAAAGTTTCGCTGATTCACGTTGATGTGAATTACTCCGACCTCTACACCGGTCTGATCGACGTCAATCTGGGCGATATGCAGAAGCGTATCTCCGAAGAGACGCACCACGCCCTGAGCGAACTGTCCACTAACGCAGGCTACCCGATTACCGAAACCCTGAGCGGCAGCGGCGACCTGGGCCAGGTACTGGTTGACGCGATCAAGAAATATGACATGGACCTGGTGGTGTGCGGTCACCATCAGGACTTCTGGAGCAAGCTGATGTCTTCCGCGCGCCAGCTGATTAATACCGTCCACGTGGATATGCTGATTGTTCCACTGCGTGACGAAGAAGACGAGTAAGTGCAAAAAAGCCCGGTGGCGCTAACGCTTACCGGGCCTACAAGCGGCACTAACTGTAGGCCGGGTAAGGCGAAGCCGCCACCCGGCTTTTTTTATTCCGGCGTGCCTGAGTAGATATCAAACCGGTGCCCTTTGGTGGTCACCGCATTGGTCGTGGCAACGTCCGCCAGCGGCGGCGCATAGTCAGGGCGCTTCACCACCACCCGCTTCGTCGCCAGCTGGCGAGCCGGCGCCAGCAGGCCATCCGCATCCAGATCAGGCCCCACCAGAGACTGAAACACCCGCATCTCTTTCTTCACCAGCGCGCTTTTCTGCTTGTGCGGAAACATCGGGTCGAGATAGACCACCTGCGGGCGCGGGGTGATATCGGTCAGCGCCGTCAGGCTCGAGGCGTGGATCAGCTGCAATCGTTCCTGCAACCACGGGCCGATTTCCGGGTCCGCGTAGCCACGGCTCAGACCGTCGTCGAGCAGGGCCGCCACCACCGGATTACGTTCCACCATCCGCACCCGACAGCCGACAGATGCCAGCACAAACGCATCGCGCCCCAGCCCCGCCGTGGCATCCACCACGTCCGGCAGATAGCTTCCTTTAATCCCAACCGCTTTAGCCACCGCTTCGCCGCGACCGCCGCCGAACTTGCGCCGATGCGCCATGGCACCACCGACAAAATCGACAAAAATCCCGCCGAGCTTCGGTTCGTCGCGCTTGCGTAACTCCAGATGCGCTGTGGTCATCACCAGCGCCATCGGGTTTTCATCATCGTGCTCTAGCCCCCAGCGGGCGGCCAGAACAGATAAGGCACCGTCTCCGGCGCCCGTTTCATCCACTAAGCAGATCTTCACGTAACAATCAGCCTTTGATCCCGTAATGCTCAAGCATCGCATCCAGCTGCGGCTCGCGTCCGCGGAAGCGTTTGAACAGCACCATTGGCTCTTCGGAACCGCCGCGGGTCAGGATATTGTCGAGGAACGACTGGCCGGTTTCGCGATTGAAGATCCCCTCTTCTTCGAAACGAGAGAAGGCATCCGCAGCCAGCACGTCGGCCCACAGGTAGCTGTAGTAACCTGCCGCGTAACCGCCTGCAAAGATATGGCTGAACGCGTGCGGGAAGCGGCCCCAGGTTGGCCCAGGAATAACGGCAACCTGCTTTTTAATCTCGGCCAGGGTTTCAAGAATTTTCGCGCCCTGCTCCGGGCTGAACTCGGCGTGCAGGCGGAAATCGAACAGGCCGAACTCCAGCTGACGCAGGATAAACATCGCCGCCTGGTAGTTCTTCGCTGCCAGCATTTTATCCAGCAATTCTTTCGGCAGCGGTTCGCCGGTCTCATAGTGACCGGAGATAAACGCCAGCGCGTCCGGCTCCCAGCACCAGTTTTCCATAAACTGACTCGGCAGTTCGACCGCATCCCACGGCACACCGCTGATACCGGCCACGCCTGCGGTTTCGATGCGGGTCAGCATATGGTGCAGACCGTGTCCGAACTCGTGGAACAGGGTGATCACTTCGTCGTGAGTAAAGAGCGCAGGTTTGCCGTTCACCGGACGGTTGAAGTTACAGGTCAGGTAGGCGACCGGCTTCTGCAGCGAACCGTCTGCTTTACGCATCTGGCCCACGCAGTCGTCCATCCACGCCCCGCCGCGCTTGTTCTCACGCGCGTAGAGATCGAGGTAGAAGCTGCCGCGCAGTTCGTTTTTCTCGTCATACAGTTCGAAGAAGCGCACGTCCGGGTGCCAGACGTCGATATCGGTACGCTCTTTGGCGGTGATGCCATAGATGCGCTTCACCACTTCAAACAGGCCGTTAACGGCTTTGTTTTCCGGGAAATACGGGCGCAGCTGCTCGTCGCTGATGCTGTAGAGGTGCTGCTTCTGTTTTTCGCTGTAGTAAGCAATGTCCCACGGCTGCAGTTCGTCCACGCCGAACTCCGCTTTCGCGAAGGCGCGCAGCTGGGCCAGCTCTTTTTCACCCTGTGGACGGGCGCGTTTCGCCAGATCGGTCAGGAAGTCGAGCACCTGCTGCGGATTTTCCGCCATTTTGGTGGCGAGGGATTTATCGGCGTAGTTTTCGAAGCCCAGCAGTTGGGCCAGCTCGTGGCGCAGGGCGAGGATTTCCGCCATGACCGGGCTGTTGTCCCACTTACCGGCATTCGGCCCCTGATCGGAGGCGCGGGTGCTGTAGGCGCGGTACATCTCTTCGCGAAGCGCCTGGTTGTCGCAGTAGGTCATCACCGGCAGATAGCTCGGGATATCCAGAGTTAGCAGGAAGCCGTCCCGCTCTTTCGCCTCGGCCTGCGCTTTTGCCGCCGCCAGAGCGCTTTCCGGCATGCCGGAAAGCTCCGCTTCGTCGGTGATCAGCTTCGTCCAGCCCATGGTGGCGTCGAGCACGTTGTTGCTGTACTGGTTGCCCAGCTCGGACAGGCGCGCGGCGATTTCACCGTAGCGGGTCTGCTTCTCTTTTGGCAGGCCAATCCCGGATAGCTCAAAATCACGCAGGGCGTTATCGACTGATTTTTTCTGCGCCGTGTTCAGTTCGGCATAATGGTCGCCGTCGCGCAGGTCGCGGTAGGCTTTGTAGAGCCCTTCGTGCTGGCCGACCCAGGTGCTGTACTCAGAGAGCAGCGGCAGGGTTTGCTCGTAGGCTTCGCGCAGCTCCGGGCTGTTTTTTACCGAGTTCAGGTGGCTCACCGGGGAGAAGATGCGCCCCAGCACGTCGTCCACTTCGGCCAGCGGCTGACACAGATTTTCCCAGGTGTACGGCGCGCCCTGCGCTACCACGCTTTCTACCGCCGCGCGGCAGTTGTCCAGCGATTGCGTAACGGCTGGAACCACATGCTCGGGGAGGATTTTAGAAAACGGCGGCAACGAAAAAGGCGTCAGTAATGGATTGGTCATAAACGCTGTCCTGTTGAATAAGATGAATGAAGCGCGCATCCGGCGCTGTGCATATGCGATCTAGAATGGGGTTAAGTGTAGAGGATTTCAATGCCGGACGTTGTCGAAAAGAGCCCGGTGGCGCTGCGCTTACCGGGCCTACGGGTAATCTGCGCCGTTCTGCTGTAAACTGTGGCAAATCGTCAATTCAGCGGAATATCATTACCCATGCTCAGTTATCGCCACAGCTTCCACGCAGGCAACCACGCCGACGTCCTTAAACACACCGTTCAGAGCCTGATCATCGAATCGCTCAAAGAGAAAGAGAAGCCGTTTCTCTATCTGGACACCCACGCGGGCGCGGGCCGTTATCAGCTGAGCGGTGAGCATGCCGAGCGTACCGGTGAATATCTGGAAGGGATCGCCCGCATCTGGCAGCAGGACGACCTGCCTGCCGAGCTGGAGCCGTACATCGGCGTGGTGAATCACTTCAACCGCAACGGCCAGCTGCGCTACTACCCTGGATCCCCGCTGATTGCCCGCCAGCTGCTGCGCGAGCAGGACAGCATCCAGCTGACCGAGCTGCACCCGAGCGACTTCCCGCTGCTGCGCTCTGAATTTCAGAAAGACAGCCGCGCCCGCGTGGAAAAAGCCGACGGCTACCAGCAGCTGAAAGCCAAGCTGCCGCCGGTCTCCCGTCGTGGCCTGGTGCTGATCGACCCGCCGTACGAAATCAAAACCGACTATCAGGCGGTGGTGACCGGTATCCACGAAGGCTACAAACGCTTCGCCACCGGGACATACGCCCTGTGGTATCCGGTGGTGCTGCGTGCGCAAATCAAACGCATGATCAAAGACCTGGAAGCCACCGGCATCCGCAAAATTCTGCAGATCGAGCTGGCGGTACGTCCGGACAGCGACCAGCGCGGCATGACCGCCTCGGGCATGATCGTCATTAACCCGCCGTGGAAGCTCGAAGCGCAGATGAACAACGTGCTGCCGTGGCTGCACAAAACGCTGGTGCCAGCCGGTACGGGCCATACCTCCGTCAGTTGGATCGTGCCGGAGTAATCGCAGCCATCGGTGGAAACTATTGATTTCAGGTATACAATCGCGGCAATTCACGATTAAGGACAAAAGCTATGACTAAGCATTATGACTACATCGCCATCGGCGGCGGCAGCGGCGGCATCGCCTCCATCAACCGCGCGGCCATGTACGGCCAGAAGTGCGCGCTGATTGAAGCCAAAGCGCTGGGCGGCACCTGTGTGAACGTGGGTTGTGTACCGAAGAAGGTCATGTGGCATGCGGCGCAAATCCGTGAAGCTATCCACATGTATGGCCCGGACTACGGCTTTGACACCACCATCAACCACTTCGACTGGGACAAGCTGATCGCCAGCCGTACCGCCTACATCGACCGTATTCATACCTCCTACGACAACGTGCTGGGCAAAAATAACGTCGACGTTATCCACGGTTTCGCTCGCTTCGTTGATGCGAAAACGATCGAAGTGAACGGTGAGACGATCACCGCCGATCACATCCTGATCGCTACCGGCGGTCGTCCAAGCCACCCGAACATCCCGGGCGTGGAATACGGCATCGACTCCGACGGTTTCTTCGAACTGCCTGCCCTGCCAAAACGCGTTGCCGTGGTGGGCGCGGGTTACATCGCGGTGGAGCTGGCTGGCGTGATTAACGGTCTGGGGGCTGAAGCGCACCTGTTCGTGCGTAAACACGCGCCGCTGCGCAGCTTCGATCCGCTGATTGTTGATACACTGGTTGAAGTGATGAACACCGAAGGTCCAACACTGCATACCAACGCCGTGCCAAAAGCGGTCGTAAAAAATGCAGACGGCAGCCTGACGCTGGAGCTGGAAGATGGCCGCAGCCAGACCGTCGATTGCCTGATCTGGGCGATTGGCCGTGAACCGGCGAACGATAACTTCAACCTGGGCGTGACCGGCGTGAAAACCGACGAAAAAGGCTATATCGTCGTCGATAAATTCCAGAACACCAGCGTACCGGGCATTTACGCGGTCGGCGACAATACCGGTGCGGTTGAGCTGACCCCGGTGGCCGTTGCGGCGGGTCGTCGTCTTTCCGAGCGCCTGTTTAACAACAAGCCGGACGAGCATCTGGACTACAGCAACATCCCGACCGTGGTCTTCAGCCACCCGCCAATCGGCACCGTCGGCTTAACCGAGCCGCAGGCGCGCGAGCAGTATGGCGACGAGCAGGTGAAAGTGTATAAATCGGCCTTCACCGCGATGTATACCGCCGTCACCTCGCACCGTCAGCCGTGCCGCATGAAGCTGGTCTGCGTCGGTCCGGACGAGAAGATTGTCGGTATCCACGGCATCGGCTTCGGCATGGACGAGATCCTGCAGGGCTTCGCCGTGGCGCTGAAGATGGGCGCAACGAAAAAAGATTTCGATAACACCGTGGCAATCCACCCAACGGCGGCGGAAGAGTTTGTGACCATGCGTTAAGGGCTTTTCGCAGGAAAGCACGTCATCAAAACTGGCCTTTGCGGGCCAGTTTTTTTATATGGCTCGATAATTTAAAGACAAAGCCTCATCATCCCGGCGAATATAAAATCATCATCACGCTAAAAAGGAATTGAGATGAAAGCGCTTATCGGGTTGACCCTACTTCTTTTTTGCTTTGCTGCCTCCTCATCCGATCAAATCACCTTCTGGGATACCCCTCAGCACGGCGGAAACAGCTTTAACCGCCTGCCACCCACGCAGGAATACTATGACGCGCTGCGAGGCTATGGCGCGACGTGGGTTCGCCTCTCTTATGATAAATGGAAACCTGCCGGGAGAGATTTTCTTCTCGGCAACGCCGACGGCTACCGTGGGCTCGAGGCCGCAGACCTCGCGACGCTCAAAGCCTCCATCAGGAAAGCCCACGCGGCCGGGCTACAGGTCGTTATTGCCCCACTCTCTTTACCCGGCATGCGCTGGGCGCAAAATAACAATAACCAGTTTGATGACCGCATCTGGCAGGATAAAAAATACTGGCAGGAAGCCGCTCAGTTCTGGCGTGATTTGGCCCAGGCCCTGAAGGACGAACCGGGCATTGCGGCCTGGAACCTGGTCAATGAACCCGCGCCTGAAAAAAGAGGCAACATTAGCGAGCAGGCGTCGCCAGAGGCGTTAAAAACCTGGTATCAGCAGCAGCAAAGCACGGCGCGTAACCTTCCCGCTCTCTACAATCAGATTATTGCCGCCATCCGCGAGGTCGATGCCACCACACCGATTATGGTCGATGGAGGCTGGTACGCCTCCGCGCGTGGTTTTTCTGGCTGGCCGTCCGCGCTTGAGGATAAGCGGGTGCTCTACAGCTTCCACATGTACGAGCCCTATGATTTCACCAGCGCGCCAAATGCACGCCGCAAAGTGCCGTTCGACTATCCCGGCATGGTCACGTTCGGCGGTAAAAAGGTGAAATGGGACGCTACGGCCATAGAGAAATGGATGAACGCGCCCTTTGACTGGGCGAAACAGCACGGTGTTCCGGCCAACCGGGTTGTCGCGGGAGAGTTTGGCTGCGTTCGTACGCTGCAGGGCTGCAGGCAGTGGCTTAAAGATGTCCTGACCGTCCTCGACAAACATCATGCACACTGGGCATTTTATGCGTTTCGTGAAGATGCCTGGGACGCCATGGACTATGAGCTGGGAAAAAAACCGGTGCCGTGGGCCTACTGGAAAGCCATTGAGGATAACGCACCTGATACGCTCAAGCGCCATTCTACCGAGGAATTTGAACCGATTGCTACGCGGCTAAAACAAGGCCTTTGATCCGGCAGGCTCGCCTCTTGTTCTGTAGCCTCTCCTGGAGAGGCTACTGTTAACATACATAAATCGTTGCAAAACGAATGCTCCGAAAATAGTGATCTACCGCACATATTCCTCCCCCTCTACCGAAGCGAATGTCTACGCTTATAAGACGCCCGGATAAACCTGTCTTTTGAACACACAACCGGAGGTCCCTATCACCATGTTCAACCAGAAACTACAGGCTACCGAGAACATCGAATTCGAGATTGCAGAAGAGCTGCGCTACGAGACCGATCCCTGCGAGTTGAAACTGGATGAAATGATTGAGGCGGAGCCGGAACCCGAAATGATCGAGGGGCTACCCGCCTCCGATGCGTTGACGCCCGCAGACCGCTATCTTGAACTGTTCGAGCATGTGCAGTCGACGCGGCTGTTTGCGGACAGCAAAACCTTCCCCGACTGCGCGCCGAAAATGGATCCGCTGGATATCCTGATCCGCTACCGCAAGGTCAGACGCCACCGGGACTTCGACCTGCGCCAGTTTGTGGAGAACCACTTCTGGATGCCGGAAACGTTCGGCACCGAGTATGTCTCCGACCCGGGCCTCTCCCTGAAGGAGCACATTGATAACCTGTGGCCGGTGCTGACGCGCGAGCCGCAGGATCATATTCCCTGGTCTTCTCTGCTGGCGCTGCCGCAGGCCTATATCGTTCCCGGCGGACGATTCAGCGAGACCTACTACTGGGATTCCTATTTCTCCATGCTGGGGCTGGCGGAGAGCGGTCGTAACGACCTGCTGAAGTGCATGGCGGACAACTTCGCCTGGCTGATTGAACGCTACGGGCATATCCCCAACGGCAACCGTACCTATTATCTCAGCCGCTCCCAGCCGCCAGTCTTTGCGCTGATGGTGGAACTGTTTGAGGAGGACGGCGTGCGCGGTGCGAAACGCTATCTGGATCACCTCAAAATGGAGTACGCCTTCTGGATGGACGGCGCGGAGTCGCTGCTGCTTAACCAGGCCTACCGCAGCGCCGTGCGCATGCCGGACGGTTCATTGCTCAACCGCTACTGGGATGACCGTGATACCCCGCGCGACGAATCGTGGATTGAGGACGTGGAAACCGCGCGCCACTCGGGGCGACCGCCAAACGAGGTCTATCGCGACCTGCGGGCGGGGGCGGCGTCCGGCTGGGACTATTCGTCCCGCTGGCTGCGCGATCCGTCGCGGCTCGCCAGCATCCGCACGACGCAGTTTATCCCCATCGACCTCAACGCCTTCCTGTTCAAGCTGGAAAGCGCCATTGCCAACATCTCGGCGTCGAAAGGGGACAAAGAGACGGCCGACCTGTTCCGCCAGAAAGCCAGCGATCGTCGCGAGGCGGTGAACCGCTATCTGTGGGACGAGGAGAGCGGCTGTTACCGCGACTACGACTGGCGACGTGAAGAGCTGGCACTGTTTTCTGCCGCCAGCATCGTGCCGCTGTATGTCGGTATGGCGACCCATGAGCAGGCTGAGCGCCTGTCGGATGCGGTCAAGGCACGACTGCTCACGCCGGGCGGGATTCTGGCGACCGAGTATGAAACCGGCGAGCAGTGGGATAAACCCAACGGCTGGGCGCCGCTGCAGTGGATGGCGATTCAGGGGTTCAAGCAGTATGGCAACGACTCGCTGGGGGATGAGATCGCCTGGAGCTGGCTGCATACGGTGAACCATTTTTATCAGACGCACCATAAGCTGATTGAGAAGTACCACATCGCCAGCAGCACCCCGCGCGAAGGTGGCGGGGGTGAGTATCCGCTGCAGGACGGTTTTGGCTGGACAAACGGCGTGGTGCGGCGGCTGATTGGGTTGTATGGGGAGCCTTAAGCAGGGTGCGGTCTGGTGCCCTCACCCCGGCCCTCTCCCACTGGGAGAGGGAGAACAACTTAGCGGATCACCTCATAAATGGCGCTCTGAATGGACTGCCATTTTTTGGTGGTGGCATCCGGCTGTGACTTCGCACGCCGTGTGGCCATGTCGAGATCGTGCTGCTGGCGTTTCACCACCGCAGGCACGGTGCAGAAAGCTTTGAGGTACTCTTTACGTACCGAGGTCAGAGACTCGCCGTTCGACATTGCGTGGCTGAGCGTATTGATGAAGCGCCGACACGGCTTTTCCTCCACCATGTTTTGCCGGTAGCGTAACATCAGCTCCAGCACGTCGTCATAGCCTGCCGACATCGCCTCTTCGGTCCAGGACAGCTTCCAGTCCATACCGCCCTGCAAAAAGAGCTGGGTCACGCGGGTGTCATTGCGGTTAATGGCCGAGCGGAAATTATTCTCGTCCCAGGTCACTCCCATCCGCGTGAGCGTTTCGCGCGAGGAAGGCGTTTCACGCATTTCCTGTGGTGGTGCCGCTTCAGCCGCGCTGACGGCCGCAGGCTGCGGTTTACTGCTGGTCACCAGCCAGAATCCCCCGGCCACGATGGCAATCACCATAACGCCAACAGCCCCCCATAACGCACCGGAAATGAGCTGCTCGCGTTGTTCGGGGGTGCGCGGCGCGCGCTGGGTCGGCTTTTCAATGGTGTCGCGGACTTCAAACAGATCCCCGCCGGTGACCCGATCCATTTTCTGCGCCTTTTCCCAGAAGGTATGCAGTTCGCTGGCATCTACCGCCATGAATCCCGCCGGATTGACGCGCGTTCTCCCCTCTTCAAACGCGCGTTGAACGGGCCGCGCGATCTGTGCGTAGTAGTTATCCAGCAGCTGAATTTGCGCCGAGCTCAACGTTTTCTGAACGGTGATGTTGTTGCGAATTTGCCGAATGTCATCGAGGAAGGTTTGCAGTGTTTTACGCGGTTCAACCAGCAGCGTCAGCATGGACGGATCGCTGAACAGCGAAGCGTAATAGCGGCTGAACTCCTTTTTATCCACCAGCATCTGTGCCAGCTCGCTGAACATCATGCCGCTCAGCACATCGTTGATCTCGCCCAGCTTCAGCCAGCGCCGTACGCGATCGGCGTTAAACAAAGTCTTGAGATGGTTGTTCAGCTTGACCTGATCGGGCCAGGCCTGCTGGATGAGCCCTTTTATCATCAGCTCTATCGCCCGCACCTGCTTGTGCGCCTGCTGCTGCTGGAGTTCGCTGCCCGGAGACAGCTCCGTGCTGTAGGTCAACAGCGGCTGCTGCAGGCGAAGGTGCTCCAGCGCGGTGACAAAGCGCATCGCCGCAATCAGCTGGTTTTCACTCACATCCTGTCCGCTTTCATACTGCGGCACGCGCTGCTGCAGCAGGCGCAGCTGGAGCGTAAATTCCGACATCTCGGCATCATTCAGGTTGAGTTTTTTCGCCACGGCTCCCCAGCCGCCCAGGGCTAATCGCGCGCTGTCCAGTTGTTCCAGAAACCAGCGTGGATCTTTGCCCTCAGATGCATGTACATTCAGAAGAAGCAAAATTTCCACCGACGCATGGCGAATGACCGCCAGACAGTGTTCGAACTGTTCGCGAATATGATGTGATGTGCTGAGAGTCATTGTTTTCCTTAAGCGACAACGAAGACATCCGGAATGGGCACGAGACGGCCTTTTTTCTTTTTATTTATACGCGGTTAACCATACCTGACTTTCTGTTGAAATAAAGTGACAACCCTAAAATCATTTAAAAAGTGTCAGGAGAATCTGAATGCCCGTTTTAATTACCCCTCGCCTGAACTGCTCACCTTTGCAGGAAGAAGACTGGCCCTTTTTTCTGGCATTACAGCAACATCCCGACGTCATGCGCTTTGTGGCGGAAGACCGCCTCGTCGTGCGTGACGCCGCCTCCCGGGCCCCGCTGGGTGTCACCGGGTATATTCATCGGGAGGTGGATTGTGCCGAAGTGGGTTTCCTTTTCGCCCCCGAGGCGCAGGGAAAAGGCTACGGCTTCGAATCCCTGCAGGCGCTTTGCCGCTATGCCTTTGAAGAAGGCGATATACGCCGACTTACCGCCACCGTCACGGCGGGCAATATCGCCTCACGACGTGTGCTGGAAAAAGTCCGCTTTCGTCTGGAGGGCGAATTACGCGAAAGCTATTTCCTTGCGGGGCATTGGCATAATGACTGGTTATTTGGTTTATTGCGGCATGAATATCTGAATAACAAGGCGTGATCAACAGCCATTTGGCGGATATTTCTCGTAAGCCGTTTCCTCTACAGTGTCGCCATTAAGAGGAAACGAATATGAAAGAGCATGGGCTGAAAATATCATCTGCCGCCATCGCGTTAATAAAAAAACATCAGGGTCTTTCTCTGGAAAAATATCGTGACGAACACGGATTATGGGTTATCGGCTATGGCCACGTTATCCGTGACCAGGAACATTTTCACGGTCCTGTTACACCGCTGGAGGCAGACCATTTGCTGCATGAAGATATACGGCTGTGTGAGACGCTGCTGCGGGAAAATCTGACACGTCCATTAACCCAACAGCAGCATGATGCGCTGGTCATGATGATATTCAGTTTCGGAGAGATAACGTCGCTCCCCGACGCGCTTATTCAGGCCGTCGCCCGGGTATAGTACATGGCTGCCTGCGTTCTGTTTTTCACGTCCAGCCGCCGGAAAAGCGCCTCAAGGTGCGCTTTTACCGTGGCTGCACTGATGTTGAGATTGCGGCCAATCTCTTTATTTGACTCCCCCGCCGCCAGTAGTTTCAGCACTTCTCGCTGGCGCTCGCTTAAGGATAATAACGCCTGAGGCGACGTCGGCTCTCGGACCCACTCTCCGGGAAAACAGATCATCCCTCGAGATACCGAATCCAGCACGGCGGAAAACCGTTCGGGACTGGCATTGCGGGGAATAATGGCCATGACGTTTCGCTGTCGCAGTTGCTCCACCCATCTGGCCTCTTTTTTCGCCAAAACCAGAATCACGCGTATCGCCGGAAAGCGATGCACGATCGCTTCCAGCAAAGCGCTCCCTTCGTCCTGAATTAAATTCCCATCAATCATGACGATAGCTGACGGCGAAGCAGAAGCCTGAGCCCATAAATCTTGTGCCTGACAGGTCCCCGTTATAGTTATTTCCGGGATTAGCGCCTGAAGACTGTGTATCGCTCCGTGAATAAAGAGTGACTGCCTGTCAAACATGATTACTCGCATCGTTTTTTCCCCTCTGAGAATAGCGAAGGGGGATTCTACAGAGGCGTTATTTAAGAAAAAACTCAACGAATGGAGCCGTTACAAATCCCCAGTGTTCTTTATATCTGTCAGTATCTGGACACATTCGTCTTAAGGATTTCCTTAAGCGCATACATCACAGGAACATGCCGCCTGAGACTTCAATACGTTGCGCAGTCATCCAGCCCAGTTTGTCGCTGAGCAGTGCCGCAATGGCATCGCCAATATCGTCCGGCAGCCCCACCCGTCCCAGCGCCGTCTGGGATGCCAGCATCTGGTTCAGCTCCGCGTTGTCGCGCACGCGTCCGCCGCCAAAGTCGGTTTCGATCGCACCGGGCGCAATGATATTGACGGAAATACCGCGCGCCCCCAGCTCTTTCGCCTGATAACGCGTCAGCACTTCCATCGCCCCCTTCATCGCCGCGTAGGTTCCCGAGCCCGGCTGGGTAAAACGGGCCAGTCCGCTGGAGACGTTAAGGATCCGTCCGCCGTCGTTAAGCAACGGCAGCAGGCGCTGGGTGAGGAAGAAAGGTCCTTTGAAATGAATGTTCAGCGCCTCATCAAACTGGGCTTCTGTCGTGTCGGTGTAGGGCGCATATAAACCCGTTCCGGCATTGTTCAATAAATAGTCAAAGGTTTCACGCTGCCAGACGGTTCGGAGGGTTTCCTGAAGCTGTTGGGCAAAATGATCAAAACTTGTGACTTCTCCGACGTTAAGCTGTATTGCCGCCGCGTTAACGCCTTTTTGCTGAATTTCATGCACAACCGCCAGCGCTTCCTGCTGGCTACGGTTGTAGGTCAGCACAATTCCCGTGCCGTCTGCCGCCAGCTTTAAGGCCGCGTTTTTACCCAAACCACGGCTACCACCCGTCACTAATGCGATACGTTCAGTCATCATAAACCTCGTTTTGGCTGTTATGGAGATTGAGTAAGAGCTTATTAGGTGATAGAAGATCAATAAAGGTGGGTTAAAACGCTTCACTGTTTCATCGGAAACAACAATGAGCTTCATCTATGGATAAAATTCACGCAATGCAGCTGTTTGTCCGCGTCGCGGAACTGGAGAGTTTTTCCCGCGCGGCAGAAACTTTAACGCTGCCAAAAGGCAGCGTTTCGCGGCAGATTCAGGCCCTGGAAAACCGGCTTGGCACCCAGCTATTGCACCGCACCACGCGTCGCGTCAGCCTGACGCAGGACGGCATGGTCTATTACGAACGGGCAAAAGATCTGCTGGCAAACCTTGATGAACTCGACGGGATGTTTCAGCACGATCCCTCCAGCATCAGCGGACGGCTTCGCGTGGATATGCCCGTCGCCGTTGCTCGAAATTTAGTCATCCCCAAACTCCCTGCGTTTCTGCAGCATTATCCGGGCATTGAGCTGGAACTTAGCAGCAGCGATCGTCTGGTGGATGTAATCCGCGAAGGGTTTGATTGCGTGGTACGCGTCGGCACGCTGAAGGATTCAGGGCTTATCGCCCGACCGTTGGGCAAGCTGTCGGTGATTAACTGCGCCAGTCCGGACTATCTGGCGCGGTTTGGCTACCCGGACACGCTGGACGATTTAGGCTCGCACGCCGTCATTCACTACACCGCTATGCTGGGAACTCGCCCGCAGGGCTTTGAGTTTTATAACGGCAGTGCGACGCAGTGGATAAAAACAGGCGGGGTATTGACCGTTAACAGCACCGAAACCTACCAGGCTGCCTGCCTCGCCGGGCTGGGCATCATTCAGGTTCCGCGGGTTGGGGTGCGAGATTTGCTGCGCGCGAAGAAGCTGGTTGAGATCCTCCCGCAATACCGGGCCGAACCGATGCCTGTTTCCCTGATTTATCCCCACCGGCGCAACCTCTCCCGCCGGGTACATCTGTTCATGGAGTGGCTGACCGAACTCACAAAAGCTTACGTGGACTAGTCGCAAGCTATAATTCAATAACATCCAGCCAAACGAAAAGGAAAAGACGCGTGACGCCGGAAAACAACCCGCAACGACCCACCCAACATTTAGAGTATGAGCCCGTCAAAAAGATGGAAACCGGGCCTGAAGAGGCCAGGTCCCCTGGTACCGCCAGTAAAGCACTGGGGACCGTCACCGGCATTGTCGCCAGAATTCAGCAGTTTCCCATGATTGCGCATCTGATACGCGCGACCGAACGCTTTAATGACCGCATGGGAAACCAGTTTGGTGCCGCCATCACCTATTTTTCCTTCCTGTCGATGATCCCGATCCTGATGGTGTCGTTTGCGGCGGCCGGTTTTGTGCTCGCCTCGCACCCGACGCTGCTGCAGGATATCTTTAATAAGATCCTGAATAACGTCAGTGACCCAACCCTTGCCAGCACGCTCAAAAGCACCATCAATACCGCCGTGCAGCAGCGTACCACCGTCGGTATCGTCGGCTTGCTGATTGCCCTTTACTCCGGCGTTAACTGGATGGGCAACCTGCGCGAGGCCATTCGCGCCCAGTCGCGCGACGTCTGGGAGCGCAAGCCGCAGGATCAGGAGAAAATCTGGGTTAAGTATCTCCGTGATTTTGTTTCGCTGATTGGCCTGCTCGTCGCGCTCATCGTGACGCTTTCCATTACCTCCGTGGCGGGCTCCGCGCAGCAGATGATCATCTCCGCGCTCTATCTTGATTACATCGAATGGCTGAAGCCCGCCTGGCGCAGCATTGGGCTGGCGATTTCTGTCTTCGCCAACTATCTGCTGTTCTTCTGGATCTTCTGGCGCTTGCCCCGTCATCGTCCGCGCAAGAAGGCGCTGATCCGCGGCACGTTGATCGCGGCGATCGGCTTTGAGGTGATCAAAATCGTGATGACCTACACCCTGCCGTCACTGGTGAAAT
This sequence comes from Enterobacter sp. NFIX58, assembly GCF_900110475.1. Taxonomy (NCBI): domain Bacteria; kingdom Pseudomonadati; phylum Pseudomonadota; class Gammaproteobacteria; order Enterobacterales; family Enterobacteriaceae; genus Enterobacter; species Enterobacter sp. NFIX58. The sequence continues at coordinate 149,146 of NZ_FODW01000006.1, forward strand.
CCCCTTCCGGCGCGGCGTTCGGCTCGGTGCTGGGGTTAATGGCGTTCTTCTATTTCTTCGCACGTTTAACCCTGTTCTGCGCAGCATGGATTGCCACTGCCGAGTACAAAGACGACCCGAGAATGCCGGGTAAAACGCACCGGTAACGCTACTCCCGGGCTGAAATTTCAGCCCGATTCATCATTTCAGCATATAAATCCAGTCCGTAACTTTTATTTAACCGAAAACCAGTTTTAATGACTGATATTTAAAATCTGTGAAGCATTTCATAGACGTGTTTTGGCTGGCCTGAAAATTATCCGCTTTTTGTTGCTTTTATCACCAGGTCGCGGCTTTGTTACAGATTGAAATGTCGCTTTTGCTGTGCGTAATATGGCCTTTCGTTCGACAAAAATAAGAAAATATTATGCAAGCAACCGCCACCACACTCGACTCAGAAACGGAAAACGTTCCGGTAAATTCGCGCAATAAAGTTGTCGTCGCCTCGCTGATTGGCACCGCCATCGAGTTCTTCGACTTTTATATTTACGCCACCGCGGCGGTCATCGTCTTCCCGCACATTTTCTTCCCGCAGGGCGATCCGACGGCGGCCACGCTGCAGTCCCTGGCGACCTTTGCTATCGCGTTTGTTGCGCGTCCGATTGGCTCCGCGCTGTTTGGACACTTTGGCGATCGCATTGGGCGTAAAGTGACGCTGGTGGCCTCGCTGCTGACGATGGGGATCTCCACCGTGGCCATCGGCCTGCTGCCGACGTATGAGACCATCGGCATTCTGGCGCCGGTCCTGCTGGCGCTGGCGCGTTTTGGCCAGGGTCTGGGCCTGGGTGGTGAATGGGGTGGCGCGGCGCTGCTGGCCACCGAGAACGCCCCGGCGCGCAAGCGCGCGCTGTATGGTTCTTTCCCCCAGCTTGGCGCACCGATTGGCTTCTTCTTTGCCAACGGGACGTTCCTGCTGCTCTCCTGGCTGCTGACGGATGAACAGTTCATGAGCTGGGGCTGGCGTATCCCGTTTGTCTTCTCAGCCGTGCTGGTGCTGATTGGCCTGTACGTGCGTGTTTCTCTGCATGAGACCCCGGTTTTCGCGAAAGTGGCCGCGGCGAACAAGCAGGTGAAAGTACCGCTGGGCACGCTGCTGACCAAACACGTGCGCGTGACCGTGCTGGGCACGTTTATCATGCTCGCCACCTACACGCTGTTCTACATCATGACCGTTTACTCCATGACCTTCAGTACCGCCGCCGCGCCGGTTGGGCTGGGTCTGCCGCGTAACGAAGTGCTGTGGATGCTGATGATGGCAGTGATCGGGTTTGGCGTGATGGTTCCGATTGCGGGGCTGCTGGCGGATAAGTTTGGTCGTCGCGCGAGCATGATTACCATCACCACGCTGATCATTCTGTTTGCTCTGTTCGTCTTCCCGCCGCTGCTGGGTTCAGGCAGCCCGGCGCTGGTGATGGCCTATCTGCTGATTGGCCTGAGCCTGATGGGGCTGACCTTCGGCCCGATGGGTGCGCTGCTGCCAGAGCTGTTCCCAACGGAAGTGCGTTATACCGGCGCGTCGTTCTCCTATAACGTCTCGTCTATTCTGGGCGCCTCCGTAGCGCCGTATATTGCCACCTGGCTGCAGGCAAACTATGGTCTGTTCTATGTGGGCGTCTATCTGGCGGCCATGGCGGCGCTGACGCTGATTGCGCTGCTGCTGACGCACGAGACGAAGCACCAGGCTCTGTAAGCTAATGCCGGGTGGCGGCTACGCCTTACCCGGCCTACGATTCAAATGTAGGCGGGTAAGCGCAGCGCCACCCGGCAAAAACAGGCCGCACCTTACTTCTTCATCTGTGACAAAATGGTCCGGCACTGATTCGCCTCGCCCTCTGACGGCGATATCAACGCCAGCAGCGCTGCGGCTGGGGTAACCAGCGTCGCAAGCGCCGCAGCCACCGCACCACGCGCAATCAGCGGTCCGGGCTTCACGCCCGCCTGCGGATTTTTGAAGGTCCCGCGCACGTACAGCGGCGAGCGCAGCGTGATAATACGGATCCCCTTACTCTCCGGGTCAATCGTCAGATCAAGCTGCTCGGAGGCCATGCTGGCGGTTCCGGTCACGTTAATCACCGCGTTTTCCGTGTCGAAGGCAAAAATCTGCGGACGCGCCACGCCGTTCACCAGATCCAGATTGGCCGCCGCACAGTTCACCCGTACCTCATCATCCCCGAAGATTTGCCCGATGATGTAGTTCCCGACGTTCAGCCCCAGGATCTCCATCAGGTTGCGGCTCACCAGCCCGTCGTTCATCAGCAGCTTCAGGTTGCCATTACCGCTGCCCAGCAGCGCCGCCACGGAGTTACCCACGCCGCGAATGTCGGCATCGCCGTTCATCTCGCCGAGGGTTTTCTGCATCAGCTCGACGTTCGGCATCAGCGCTTTCAGCTTAAGCCTGCGCGCCTGAATCTCCGCCCGGCCCTGCATCGGCTTTTTATCGCCTTCCAGGTGAATGTTTGAGGAAATCGTCCCGCCTGCCATGCCAAACTTCAGCGGCTGCAGGCGCAGGTCGGCGTTTTTGAGGATGATATGCGTCGAGAGATCGCTCAACGGCAACGTGCTGCCATGCTCAATTTTACGCCCTTTGAAGCGGACGTCCGCATCCATCACGTTCCACTTATCGGTTTCAAAGCGATCGTAAGGCAGCACTTTTCCCGCAGGCTGAATGTCCTTTTTCACCTCTTTTGATTTTGTGCCTTTGCCGGAATCCACGCCGATCAGCGGGCCGAGATCGGCCAGACGCAGCTGACGGGACTCAACGTCCCCTTCCAGCTTCGGCCTCGGTTTTCCGGTGGTGTAGGTCAGCGAGCCGTGGATATCGCTGTCGCCGATGCGGCCGTTAAAATCACGGTAGTCAAAAACAGACGCTTTTTCGGTATCGATTTTGGCGACCAGATGCCCGTCCGTTTCGAACGGCGGCGTATCCGGCAGCAGCACGCCGGTCAGCTCATACAGCTCGCCCAGCGAATCACCGGCAAATTTAAGCTGAAGATCGACGCCGCCCATGTTCATCGGGTCGTTGACCGTCCCCACAAACGCCACGCGGGTGTTACCGGAGCGGAAGTCCGCCTGCACCGGGAACGGCGTGCCTTCGCTCCGGAGCGCCAGCATGCCGCCTATTTTCCCTTTACCGCTGAGCGGCTGATCGTTGTAGCGTCCTTTTGCCGTCAGGCCGAAGACATAGTCGCCCACGCTTGCCGTGTCACCTTTGGCTTTCGTCCCCGTGACCTCGCTAAACGGCAGCGGCTTGCCCAGCGGATCGACCAGGATCTCCACGTCGGCCTTGCTGACTTTGTCGTCGATGGCGATCCGCCCGCGATCGAAGAGAATATTGTCGAGACGGAATGACCAGGAAGAAGGCTGGGCGTTCGGATCCTTTTCGCCGTCGCTGGCAAGGTTAAAGGTCCAGTTGTTATTTTTTTCTGAGAGGCGGATCAGGCGCGCGTCGGGCTGTTGAAGTTTGATCCACGGCAGATAGACGGTTTTGGTGAACAGCGCGAGCGGGGCCAGCGTGGCCTCAACGCGCGGCAGGTGGATCATGGTGACCGCCGGGATATCCGGCGGGTTACCGAGAATGATGTCGTCGGCGTGGACGTGTGGCCACGGGATCCAGCTTCGCCAGCCGGGCTCCTCTTTTTGACGCTCCCACACGACCCCTAAATCACCGCGTATGGCGAAGGGGCGGTTCAGTTCGGTTGAGACTTTCTGGTTGATGGTCGGCTTAAGACGGTTCCAGTCAAACGTCGCGATAATGATGGCGACGACCACGATCAACAACAAGAAAATCCCTGCTGTCCAGGAGATTACCCTGGTTGTTCTTGTCATTTTTATCCCCTTTCCTGATGACCTGTCCTGTAAAACTATAGTCCAGACAAAGGGAAGCGGGCTTATCAGAGGGTAGTTATCACGCTATCGAGGCGATCCATGGGTACCGGACGGGAGAGGAAATAGCCTTGCGCCGCCGCGGCAGGCGAGCTTTGCACATCACGCCACTCTTCCAGCGTTTCCACACCTTCAACAATCACGCCCTGGCAATAGCGGTTCATCAGCTGCAATAGCAGCGTAAACAGGTTCCGCCCTTCCGGGGTCTGACGCAGCATAATGAACAGATCGCGGGCCACTTTGATGTAGTCATAACGCACTTCACTCAGGGCCGAAAAGTTCGCCATGCCGGTGCCAAAGTCATCCAGCCACAGCGGGCCGTATTCGCATATGGAGGCAAACGAGGAGTCCTGCGGCAGGCGGACATGCTCCACCAGCTCAAAACGCACCCACGGCAGGGTGGCAATCAGCTCCTGCAATTTCGCGTTCTGACGCAGCGCCAGCAGAGTGGGACCATCAACATTCACGGAGGCGAGGATATCGTGCTGTTCGAAAAAGGGCTGCTTCGTTGCCAGCATATGGAGCTGCTCTTCCAGCACGTCCAGACGCTGGCGAACGGCAACTTCGGCAAAATAGCGATCCGGTGCGATGCGCTGGGTAGGGTTTGAGGGGTGCGTTACGACGGTCAAAATTTCAATGGCCATCAGTCGACCGTCTGTTCGGTATATCGGCTGATAAGTGTACGCACGCTCACATTGCAGCCAGTAGCGATGCTCCTGCAAGTTCTCAATACTTGCCTCAGGCGTGGTGCTCAGCCGCTGGATAACCTGCTCTGACTTCATTTCAGATGTCCTGTTGTTGGGATGGCCTTTCTGGACTCGTCACAGGATTATCGGCGCGACAATTGAGAACTTTATGTTCAATTCACCGGGAAAATGAAATTAAGATGACAGAAATGCGCAGGAACACGCGTTGGCTCAAATAAAATAATGGAACGTTGTTTTAATATAGTTGACCGGTTAATTCACTCAGCGCACACTGCTGTTAATTCTTCTGTTCAGGTTCACGATTATGTCTAAAAAAATTGCCGTGATTGGCGAATGCATGATTGAGCTGTCACAAAAAGGCGCGGAAGTGAGCCGCGGATTTGGTGGCGATACGTTAAACACGTCGGTTTATATTGCCCGTCAGGTTGCGCCTGAGGCGCTCACCGTGAACTATGTTACCGCTCTGGGCACGGACAGCTTCAGCCAGCAAATGCTGGAGGCCTGGCAGAGTGAACAGGTTGAAACATCGCTGATTCAGCGTATGGAAAACCGCCTCCCGGGGCTTTATTACATCGAAACCGACAGCACCGGCGAACGCACGTTTTATTACTGGCGTAACGAAGCTGCGGCCAAATTCTGGCTGGAGAGCGAGGCTGCCGCGGCCATCTGCCAGGCGCTGGCGACCTTCGACTATCTCTATCTGAGCGGGATCAGCCTGGCTATCCTCAGCCCGGCCAGCCGTGAAAAGCTGCTCTCGCTGCTGCGCGCGTGTCGTGCCAACGGCGGTAAGGTTATTTTCGATAACAACTACCGCCCGCGCCTGTGGTCCAGCCGTGAAGAGACGCAGCAGGTCTATCAGCAGATGCTGCAATGCACCGACATCGCCTTCCTGACGCTCGACGATGAAGACGCCCTGTGGGGTGAGAAACCGGTAGAAGACGTGATTGCACGTACGCAGGCGGCTGGCGTGCGTGAAGTGGTGATTAAGCGCGGTGCGGATTCATGCCTGGTCGCGATTGCGGGTGAAGCAGTGGTTGAGGTCCCGGCGGTGAAGCTTGCCAAAGAGAAAGTGATTGATACCACGGCGGCGGGTGATTCATTCAGCGCGGGCTATCTGGCGGTACGCCTGACGGGTGGAACACCGGAAGCCGCGGCACAGCGTGGGCACCTGACGGCCAGCACCGTCATTCAGTATCGCGGGGCGATTATTCCGCGCGAAGCGATGCCTGTTTAAGCCCTCACCTTTACCCTCTCCCACAGGGAGAGGGAATGTCTACCCATTACTGCCCTTGCGGGATATCCGTCGCGTCCTGATGTAAATCATCAGCCGTCGCGGACTGCGTCGGCTGCGGCGCGGTAGCCATGATGGAATCCCAGGTCGTCTGAAGTTCCTTCATGTCATACTCCGGCTCGCCCTTCGGTTGCAGGAGAATCAACGCCATCTCCTGCGACAGTTGCTGACGGAGCTCCTGGTTAAGCATATCGACGGTCAGACCGCTCAGGAAGTCCTGACGAAGCTTCTGGTACTGTTCCGGCGCAATGTCCACCACCTGGTTCTGCAGGGAGCGAATACGCTGGCTGATCAGAATGTCGGTATCGGCGCGCGCGTAGGTCGCGAACAGCTTCTGCAGCTCGAGTTTTTTCTGGGCCACAAGCGCGTTGAACTCCTCTTCAGAGAGCCCCTCTTTACGCACTTTTGCCAGCTCTTTCGCCACGACGCCCAGATTGGCATTCAGCTTATCGCCCGGCGATTCAACGTTAATGGCGCATTGCGCACGCTGGAACAGCACGCGGCAGTCAAAGCCAAGGCCGATATTCTTCACGTTGTTCTTACTGAGCGTCTGCTGAACGTGCCAGAACAGCGCTTCACGCGCCAGGTCGGCACGCCAGTAGCGCAACATCGCCGCGGACTCACGGATGGGCTGCCAGGCGTTATCCCACATCACGGAGAGTCGGTCCTGACGCACGGTGTCCGTCATAATGCTGACAGGCTCTGCCCGCAGCGGGGAGAGTGTTGGAACAGGAGCTGGCGATTCACGCTTGCCTTTCAGATCGCCAAACGCTTTGTTGATCTGCTCTACCACCGCGCGGCTGTCCACGTTACCCACCACGATCAGCGTCATCGCGTCCGGGGTGTACCATTTCTGATAGAACGTTTTCACCTGCTCAGCATCCACCGGCTGTTTCAGCGGTTCGGCCGGGTCATGCCCCAGTAACGTCGAGCCTTTCAGGCGGTAACGCCACCAGCCCTCTTTGGTATCTCCAGGCCAGGTCGCCACCATGTCGCTGTTGCTCAACGCATAGTTGACGGTATCCGGCGTAATCGCCAGATTGCCAGAGGCATCGGAGAGATACGTCAGGGCTTCTTTAAGCAGATCGTTGCGGTTATTAGGCAGGCTCAGGTTAAACATGGTGTAGTCATACGAGACCACCGCCGGCGGGAGTGGGCGTTTTGGATCGATGGCTTGTTGCCAGAGCGAACGCACCTGAACCGCTTGCAGGCTGCCGCTCTGAGTGAGCGCCAGCCGGGGAATAAAGTGGCTGAAACCGGTTTGCTGGGTGCTTTCCGTGAGGGAACCGGTATTAACAGACAGACGGATTTCAATACGGTCACTGGGACGTTGCGGCGTGGCTAACACCTGCCACTGAAAACCGTTCGCTAATGTCCCTTGTTGCCAGGCCGGGTCTGGCTGGAGCGCATCTGCCTGCACATAACTGGCTGCTGCCATCATCAGCAAACCGCCGGTTAAGAGTCGAATTTTTGTGCCCTGCATGTGAACCCCTGATCAACATTCCTGGTTAAAAAAGAGTGCCTCGCGACGCGCTTCACTCTTAAAGATGACGATGAAAACACGTCGATTAGACCGCGCGTTCGGCAAAACGTCACGGTCCGAAGTGAAATATACCCAAAAAAAATCTTGTCGAATTATGACAGGTATGAACAGTTATTATGCGCAGGAGCCCGCATCCCCACAAGGGAATACGGGCATTTGTGACAAGATTAAGAGGATAAGCCAGGATTTTTGCTGTCAGTTGAACGATTATTCAGAGTATCGTCGAGCTTTTTGTGATCCAGCTCTTTCACCCATTTCGCCACCACCACCGTTGCCACGCCGTTACCCACCAGGTTGGTTAGCGCACGGGCCTCAGACATGAAGCGGTCAATACCCAGAATCAACGCCAGACCCGCCACCGGCAGGTGACCCACAGCAGAAATGGTGGCGGCCAGCACGATAAAGCCGCTGCCCGTCACGCCTGCCGCGCCTTTAGAGGAGAGCAGGAGCACCACCAGCAGGGTAATCTGATGGAAAATATCCATATGGCTGTTGGTCGCCTGCGCGATAAACACCGCCGCCATCGTCAGGTATATCGAGGTGCCATCCAGGTTGAAGGAGTAGCCCGTCGGGATCACCAGCCCGACCACCGATTTACGACACCCGAGTTTCTCCATCTTATCGAGCATGCGCGGCAGCGCCGATTCTGACGAGGAGGTTCCCAGAACAATCAGCAGCTCTTCGCGGATGTAACGGATAAATTTGAAGATGCTGAAACCGGTCGCACGGGCGATGGAGCCCAGCACCACCACCACGAAAAGAATACAGGTGATATAGAAGCAGATAATCAGCTGACCCAACTGGACCAGCGTACCAACGCCATACTTACCGATGGTGAAGGCCATCGCACCGAAGGCACCGATGGGCGCCAGGCGCATGATCATATTGATGATGCCGAAGATGACCTGCGAGAAGCTTTCAATCACGTTAAAGATAAGCTGACCTTTGCTGCCCAGACGGTGCAGGGCAAAGCCAAACATCACGGCGAACAGCAGCACCTGGAGGATGTTTCCGCTGGCGAACGCGCCTATGACGCTGCCAGGAATGACGTCCAGCAGGAAGGCGACCACGCCCTGATCCTTCGCCTGCTCGGCATAGACCGCAACCGCTTTAGCATCCAGCGTCGCCGGATCGACGTTCATCCCCGCGCCTGGCTGCACCACGTTGACGATGATCAGACCGATAATCAGCGCAAGGGTACTGACCACTTCAAAATAGAGAAGCGCCACTGCACCGGTACGACCGACCGCCTTCATGCTTTCCATGCCAGCGATGCCCGTGACGACCGTACAGAAGATCACCGGCGCGATGACCATTTTAATGAGCTTAACGAACGCGTCGCCAAGCGGTTTCATTTGCGCGCCCAGTTCAGGGTAATAGTGACCCAGCAGAATACCGATGGCGATGGCTGTCAGGACCTGGAAATAAAGACTTTTGAAGAGTGAGGTTTTCATAAGGTGTCCTTGGGAAGAAAAACCACAGGTTTTGTAAGGTTATGGTTAACCTGCGGCTTTAAAATAACACCCACATAACAGGACAGAAATAAACTCAGTTCAAATTTGAAACACAAATGTTAAGAACTTTGAGCTGGCTCGCACAAGCCAGCTACAAAATTACGCTTTTGCGTGGTGATCGGCGCCAGAAAGGTATCGTTCTTCAAAGACATCCGAAGGGACTGCAGGGGCAAACAGGAAGCCTTGCCCGCTCTCCACGCCCGCCTCTGCCAGCCAGGCGCGTTGCGCGTCGGTTTCAATCCCCTCGGCAATAAGGTGCAGGTTGAGGCTGCGCGCCATCTGGATAATCGCCTGCACCATGCTGCTGTCGCCCGGCAGTCCGTCGACAAACACTTTGTCAATTTTGAGCACATCTACCGGAAGGGTCTTCATGTGCTGAAGCTGACGCAGCCCGGCGTACCCCATGCCAAAATCGTCCAGGGCAATGCGAATACCGGCATTACGCAGCGGCTTGAGAATCGCGACCGCCTCATTGGGATCGTCGATGCGTCGGCTCTCCGTCACTTCCAGGGTTAACGTATCAGGCTTGATGCGGTAGCGATGGATCAGCTCCAGCATCTCTGAAACCATGGTCGGGTGCATAAGCTGCAGGGCAGACAGGTTGACCGACAGCGGCAGCGTCACGCCACGCTCCTGCCAGGCGGCAAGCTGACGGCAGCACTCCTCCAGCACCCAGTAGCCGACGGTAACCATCAGGCCACAGGACTCGATGCGCTCAATCAGCCCTCCCGGCAGCTCCCATGAGCCATCCGGCTGCTGCAGACGCAGCAGGGCCTCGGCGCTTTTCACCTCTCCCGTCTGCAGGTCCACCTGCGGCTGCAGCCAGAGGGCAAACTGGCGGTTATCCAGCGCGGTCAGGATGTCGCTCTCTTCCGTCAGGCGCTGCTGCGCCTTTTCCATCTGCGCCGGGTCGAAGAACTGGATCTGGTTTTTGCCTTTGCGCCGGGCGGTAAAGGCCGCCGAGAAGGCGCGGCGATAAAGCTGTTCCGCGGTCAGATCGCCATAGAACATGGCAATCCCGATACTGGCGCTCGGGCGAAGCTGGATACCCTGAATCGGCAGCCGCTCATTAATGACAGTGAGTACTTGCTGACCTAACGTGATCGCATGCCAGGGTTCTTTTACGCCGTTGGCAATCACCACCAGGTCGTAACCGCTGACCTGAGTCAGCACCATGCGCGGGGCAAGGACAGATTTGATCTTTTCCACCAGGGTGAGTAGCAGCATTTCGCGCTGGCTCTCCTGAAGCACGCCAGCCGTGTCCTGCAGGGTTTCGCAGGCAATGACCATCAGCGCGGTGGTTTGCTGGCGCTCAACGGTTTGCTCCAGCATCGCCATCAGGAAGGCTTTATTGGGGAGCTCCGATACCGGAAAACGGGTGGCGCTACTGTTCAGTTCATCCTGCTGACGCTGGATGCGCTGCTGGTTGAGGTTATAGCTGCGCACCAGCATGCCGATCTCATCGTCATGATGCAGACGCGGCAGCTCAAGCTGGTGTCCCATCTGATCCTGCGGGGCGAGCGTGTTCAGCTCGCGGGCGATACGGCGCAGGGGATGGACAATCAGCCGGTTGATGCACCAGGTGAGCGCCACGCTGAGAATAAGCGTCATAAGTAAGCAAGTGGTCACTAACGTAACCACCCAACTCATGACGAATTTATACATGCGGTAGGAGTCTGCCTGTAACACCAGGTAGGCCAGCGGCTGCGGATTCGCAGGGCGTTCAAGCGAATAGACGGGAAGCGAAATTTGCACCGGCAGTTCAAACAGGCGCATCACCATCATCGGGACGGGACGTTCCGGGATAAAGCTCATCCGCAGCGCCTGAAACTGGTTGGGGAGCACGACGTCCGCCCGGCTCACAACACCAGCCGGCTGAATGCGTTTCAATATGGTTTCCGCCTCGGGGATATCCCCTTTCAGGATAGAGGCTGACAGCGGGCCGCGTACCGAGCGGGCGATACTTTCTAATTGCGAAGCCGTGTTATAGCGATTCTGCTGTACGGAATGAAACAGCAAAATAACGCAGAAGAGCAGGACAAACAGCATGGTGACGGCAGAGACCATCGCCATCTGTTTGATTGTTAAGGAACGGCTGACACGCAAAATGACTCTCCACAAAACTCGAAGCGCAGGGCGCGCCAGGGTGTAAACCTGGCGCGCCTGAGTATACCCGATTGCCGCGCTATTAAGAGAGACTTACAAATGGATTAAGGAAAATCCGATTACCAGTCCGCGTAAGGGATAAGCGGCTGCGGCGGTAAGTCCATATCGCCCTGCCAGCCTGCAGCAGAGTAGCGCACATAGATCAGCGCGTGGCTTGGGGTATAGTCTTTCGCTTGCTGGATATCCACGCCCATGCCCACAAACCAGTTGGACGTGACCCGCCGCTCGATTATGGCCCGTGCGGTATAACCCGTACCGGAAGAACTGCTGCCGGTTTCCATCGCGCCCCGGTCGGTATAGCGGTCCGGCTCATCGGTCGGGATCAGATTCTGAATCGGGTAGCGCAGCTCGTCTTTGGTTTTAGAGTGGGACCAGGAGACCGAGCCCCCCAGCTCCCAGGACCAGTTTTCCGTGCGCTTACGCCAGGTCACCGGCAAGGCGAAGGAGACATACTCCTGCGGGCTGTAATAGCCGCCCTGACCCAGGGTATAACCGCTCAGGTCTTTGTCGTAGTGCCAGAGCATGTTGGAGACGCCGACCGTCAGGCGCTCGTTGTTTTTATTAATGAGCTTGTAGTAGTAACCCGTCATCCAGCGGACGCGCCAGTTATCCTCCACATTTTTACCCGTCAGCGTTTCCGCGTTCAGGCTTGACCAGACGCCGTTCGCTTCCCCTTTGTCATAGCTCATACTTACGCCGCCACCGGTGGCGCGTACGCCGCCCCAGGTGGTGCCGGTATTGGTATCTTTTTGCCCGCCGAAGGCCAGCAGAGAGCTGGAGATTGGCCGACGATGGGCGTTAACGGTATAGCCGATGGGCCCCAGATCGCTGCTATAGCTGATGCCGCCCACCACGTCGACGACGTCAAACCCCATTGGCGTGGTGCCAATATCCATCGCCCAGGTTTTATTCTGCCAGCCGACGGCAACGCTCGCGCCATTGTCTGACTGATGGGTGTTGCCGCTACATGGTGTTTCGTAGCAGGTTCCCCATTTAGGATCGTAAGTCCCGTTCCTGGTATCAAATGACCCGGCATCCATATTGACCAGATCGCTTCTGAAGAACATGCGCCCATCAGAGAGCGGCGCATCCACCTGCAGCATGGTGGTATGCGCTTTCAGATCGGAATAACCGCCCGTGCCGCTGGAGCCCCAGTAATCGTGCTGCAGCGTGACGTTAACATCCTGCTGACGGTACAACTCACCGGCATCACTGCGCACGCCGCGCTTCAGCCAGTCGTCTTTTTCATCGTTACGCGTCAGACGGGTGAAACTGTCGTTGTCAGCCGGACGCGTCGTGGTGATACCCGTCGATACCATCGCATCTTTATAGGTTTCCAGCGCCTGCTGAGGCTGGCCGTTCTGCGCCTGGAAACGTGCGGCATCACGCAGCACCAGCGCGTTTTCCATGGAGCCAGGCTGCGATTTTGCCTGCGGAATAATTTTATTAAAGGTCTGCTCTGCGGCAGCGGCATCGCCCATACCCGCCTGCGCCATCGCGATGCGGCGCTGCATATTGAGCGACAGCGGCTGGCCGTTTTGCGCGGCGGGCAGCTTCGCCAGCTCCGCGCGCGCGGCATCTTTGTTACCCTGCGCGCTGTAAATCTCGGTCAGACCGAGGAGCGCGTCTTCATTCTGCGGCTCACGCTGCAGGACGGCGTTGTACGTCGTTTTCGCCGAGTCAAGATCGCCACGCTGCTGTGCCCAGTCCGCCAGCGTGAGGTCGATACGGGTGGAGGTCGGCTGCTGGCGAAGAAGATTCTCTGCGTCCTGCTCTTTGCCGCTGTCGCGCAGGCGGTTGGCGGTTTCCAGCACCTGGTTGCTTTGCAGGCGGTCGGCAAGCTCCTGAATATTGCCGTTCCACTGGCTGCGCGGCAGCGTCTCCAGATGCGCCAGCGCGGCCCGGTCCTGATCGTTTCCGGAAAGGTAGAGCCCGTTGGCATAAACCTGATCCGGATCGGACGGTTTCTGGTGGGCAAGCTGACGCATCAGGGTGTCCGCCTGGCTGCGCTGACCCGCGCTGTAGAGATCGCGCGAAAGACGATAGGTTATCCACACGTCGCCGGGAGAGAGCGCCAGACGACGACGCTGAATGTCTGCTGCCTGCGCGTATTTCCCCTGGTTCTCAAGCTGTTCGGCCTGGGCGGAGAGCTGTTCGTTGGTCAGGCTACGTTCAATGTCGTCTATGCTACGGCGCTGGCTGGCGGAGAGAGACTGGATAAACTGCGAAGCCTTCTCCGGCGACTGCGCGCGGTAAATATTGGCCAGGCCGCGAACCGCATTGCTGTTGCCGCTGTCCATCCGCAGCGCCTGGCGATAGTAACGCTCCGCCGCGTCGTTATCTTTACGCGCCGCGGCGGCGTCGCCCAGCCCCAGCACGGCATAGCTGTCGGTATTGTCGATATTGCGTGCCTGCTGATAGTAACGCTCTGCCTGCGCCGGGTTATTCGCCTTCAGCGCCGCATCGCCCTGCTGGATCAGCAGCCAGTAGCGATTAACCTTCAGAAGACTGTCCCATTTACCCCGGTTATCGCTCTGGGGATCGAGGGCAATCGCCTTTTCAAACTGTGCCACCGCGCGGGCGCGGTCGCCCTTCTGGGAATACGCCTGTCCAAGGGCGCCCACCGCTTCGCTGTCAGCATGGTTGGCGCTGACGGCTTTTTGCAGCTCCGCCACTGCCTTACTTCCCTGCCCGGCATCCACCGCCGCCAGCCCTTCTGCTTTCGCGCGGAACGCCGGATCGGCGAGCTGTTTTTGCTGCGCTTCAAGCTGGGCACGCGCCGCCGCGACGCTATCCCCGTCGCTGAATACGCTCAGGTATTTTTGCAGCGCGCTGACGCTGGCGCTGCTGGCAGGCTGGTCTTTGATTTGGTCATACCACATATCAGACGCCTGGCTACGGCCATTGGTGGATTTGGCCATCTCCTGCAATACCGCAAAGGCTTCATCACGACGTCCGCTCTGGAACAGAAGCTGGGACAGCGTCGCCTGCAGCTGCGTATTTCCGGGACTGCTGCTGTTTATTTTCTTGAGCTGGTTAATGGCCGCGCCGCGGCGAGCAGGATCTTTTGCCACGACGTTCCAGTATTCCGTCGCCACGTCGCCTCCCGGCGGGTTGCCGTCAAACAGCTTGTCATAGGCGGCAATCGCCTCCTGCGTGTGCCCCGTAGTGGCGAGCAGTCGCGCCTGCTGGAGCTGCTGGCGGCCATCCGGAGTAGAAAGCAGCATCGTGTTGCGTGATGACTGGTACGCACTCGAATCCGGCGCAATCCCTTTCAGACGATCCAGCTCTTTTTGCGCGCCGGCGTTATCGCCCTGACGCAGCAGGTAGCGAAAGCGTGCGGCAATCACGTCAGGGTTGTTCGGGTCAATCAGCTCAAGGCGATAGAGCGACTGACGAACCAAATCCTCACGCTGTGTCGATTCGCCCAGCCTCACCTGCTCCAGCAGCTGTTTTTGCTGCGGAGAGTTAGCGGCCTGGGCCCACGGCATAAGCGCCAGGCCAAGCGATAAACTGAGTAGATTTACTGTGAACTTGCGCATTCCTGGCCCCAATCCGGTATTAATTCACCTTTTGCGGTGAAGCGAAAACGATGCTGATCCCATCCTTGCCCAAAAAGAGTCAGCACGTAGCTGTAATAGGCATTGTTATCGGGAAAATGGTCCGCAACGCGCTGGCGCTGAATCGCCTGGGCATCACGTTGTTGTAAAAACGGCAGCATAGCGGCAGAGAACCCGACCGGGCCGTCGCCGGTGCGTTTCCCCGTCGCCACATCCACTTTCTCCGGCGGCACACCCCGTTTCATGGTCTTTGCCGCCATCGGCTGGAAGCGCGTCAGCAACCGGGCTTTCTGAGGATCGTTATCACTCATCATGCCCACCCAGAGATACACGCGGATGGCGTCGTAGCCGCCCACCAATGCTTTCTCCTGCTGTAACCGCCAGCCTCTGTTTTTCTGATACTGCACCCAGTCCGGCGAAAAGCCTTTCGGCGCACTCTCCAGCAGCAGGCGCAGATTGGTTTCACGAAGCTGGGGCCACGGGGAGCCAAAGCGCGTGAAATAAGCCGCTAGCTGCGGTGGAAGATAGCTGGGGTTAAAGCGCCAGGCGTGTTCATCGGCAAAGCCGACTTTGCCGGGAAGCAGCATTGCGCCAAGCCCCGGGACTTTCACCACCTCCTCGCTGACAATGCGTTTCAGCAGCGCTTTACCCGTGCGGGTATAGTCCGGATGCTTCCACAGCCGACCCGCTTCGAGCAGTGACCAGGCGATCCAGACATCGGCGTCAGAGGCGGAGTTGGTATCAATCACCGCCCACGTCTCTTTATCTTTCTGCCCCCATAACCAGGCTGGCAGATGGCCGTTGAGATCGCCGCTGGCAAGATTATCGCGCGTCCAGGTCAGTAGCTGGTCAAAGGCCTGGCGATCGTTCGCCGCCAGGGCAAAGAACAGGGCGTAGCTTTGCCCTTCCGAGGTCGTAATTTTGCGCGTGTCACTGGGGTCAATGACACGCCCGCCCTCGCTGATGTAGTCCTTTTTAAACTGCTCCCAGGCAGGCCAGGTACAGGCGGCGCGAAGAGGAAGCGCCGCCAGCATCACCGCTGCTAATACACACCAGCGAAAGGCTTTCATCACATCTTACTCATCCGGGTTCAGACGACGACGGCTGATGATTCGCAGCAGACGCCACAGCACCCATGCCAGCAGGACCACGCTAACCGCAGCCAGGATAGCGAGCAGAACCGGATGGTTAGCCAGCGCATACCACAGGCGTTCAAACCACGGCAGATGGCCTACGTAGTACACATCGCCCACGCGCAGGCTGTTGACGCCGGACTCACGGATCACCGACACGGAACCAAACATCGCGGCACGTTTACCGCTGTCGTTCATGGCCGTATTGAGCAGTTCATACCCGCGCGGGCTGTCCGCGAGGAGAGCCACCACGCTACGCTGTTCGTTGTAAGGTGACTGGAAGCCCACCACCGCAGCCATTGCCCCCTGAGACGTTATCGTCGTCTGCGCGCTGGCCTGACGGTCATTCACATCCGGCATAATGCTCGGGAATTCGGTCTGGCGCAGCGGCGTGTTAACCCAGGACTGGGCCGCTTTCACCAGCAGATCGATACGTTTGTCATCCTTCAGCTTATCCGGAATGGTTCCGATCACCATGATGTCAGCGTCTTTGTTCTGAATCTGGCTGCCATCGTCCGTCAACGTGACGTTAATTGCCGGTAATCCTGTTTGTCCGCCAACGGTCGCCATGGCGTCCAGCAGGGTCGTGACCTGACTTTCGTTTGGCGCTTTCGGCATCACCACAATGGACTCAGAGAGATCGGCCATGCGGCTGAACGGGAAGCCCGCGTTAGCAAACGCGCGCAGGTCCGGCATCGCCAGGAAGTGATAGTACTTCGAGAAGTCGATGGTCGACTCATCGCCAATCACCACGTGGTTCTGCACCGGCTGGAAGGTGATGCAGTTTTCCGCCGAGCCGCCAGGCATTGGGTTCATGTACTGGAAATCAAAGCGCAGCTGGTTTATCGCGCCCAGCTTCAGTGCCGGGATGGAAACATCCGTTTTACCGTCCAGCAGCCCCTGCAGCACCGGCAGGCGAAGCATCAGGCGGTTCGTATCCTGCGTGCTTTGCAGGCTGAAGGATTGCAGGAACTGGTTGTTGAGGCTGATATCCATGCGCGAGCTGTCTTTGGTGGCTGGCGCGGTATACCGGTAGTTCAGATTGATATCAATGCCGTTGGTGCGCAGCAGGTACAGATCCGGCGGCAGATTCAGCGACAGGCTAATCGGCGCTGGCTCAAGCCCCGTCGCCTGCAGCTGTTCTTCATAGGTTTTCAGCTCGCCAAAGGTGACCGCACGGTCGGTACGCACCCAGTTTGGCGCATCGTAAGGTTTACGCGCCAGCAGCGGCTTGACCTCATCAATCACCACGCTGTTGCCACGGAACAGGACGTTGCCCTGGGCAATCGCTTTTGCTGCCTGCACCAGATCTTTATCATCACGACCAAAGACCACCAGCAGCTTCACGTACGGGTTTTCCGGGTGGCTTATCATCTCAACGGTCGGCGCGTTGACGTCCGGATGATCGCGCAGGAAGGCCGGGCGTTTCGCGTTGGTGGCAAACACAATGGCATTTCTGTCCGGCAGCTTGTCATACATCGCCGGGAAGCTCTGGCCGCGCCAGCCCGCGCGTGAACCAAACCAGGACGCCACAATGGTGGCCGCCAGCTGCTCGGTCACGTCCGGGGAAGAGGCAAACACCATCGGCAGCGTGAGCGGACGGTTATCACGCGGATCGAAGAACGGAACCGGGAAGGCTGAGAGATCGTTTTTCAGCGCCAGCGACTGGTAGGTCATCTGCAGCGAGGAGTTACGCCCGACGTCCATCCACAGCGTGTTGCTGGCCGGGTTTTCGCAGACATCGCGGTAGTGACCGACAAATTCCAGGCGAATACGGTTAAAGTCGGTGATGAACAGCGGGTTGATCGGCACCTGAGCCTGCGTTTTCTTGCCGAGCTGCTCTTTGGTGACCGGCAGAACGTCCATCAGCTCGTCATTCAGATAGACCTTCAGCTGAGACTGGGTCGGCAGCAGCGACGGTGACGGCGTGTATTCAAGATTCAGCACCGCATTAGAGACAACCTCATCGCTGCGCATGCCAAATTCAATGCCGCCGTTAGGGTTGATGCCGCGCAGCACCATGCTGCCCGGAGGCGGCGCAATTTGCGCGAAGGTCAGCTTCACGTCACGCGACGGCGCATTGTCCGCAACGACGGGCGCATTCGCCCCGCGGACGCCCGGCATGACCTGCCCGATGACCTGGCCGTCTGCCGGCTGGGTATTCCCCTCCGTTGGCTGGTTCGGCAGGATGTTTTCCGTTTGACCGGGTGCCGCGGTAACAACCGGATCGGTTGCTTGCGCGACGACAGGTACGGTTGGCGCAGGCGTTGCCGCTGCGTTACCCGGGGCCGCGTTAGCCATTGTTGCGGGGAGCGCATTCATCCCCATTGCCACTGCACATAACCAGGAAAGTTTTGTTTTCATCGCGTTATCATCATTGTTGAGCCATAACCGGGTCCGCCTGCTTCGCCTCATCCCGCTCAGGACGACGAGGAATGAACGACACGACCCAGGAAACCAGCGAAGTAAGTGACCGGAAAATTAATTTCACCGACGACGGGGCAAATTCTGCAAGGTGACGATAGCCACGGAACCCCAGCTTCAGAATATCCAGCAGGCTTTCCAGAGGTTTATCTTCCGGGAAGCTGTCCTGCCAGAGAGCCCACGTATCCGCGCGGGCAAACGTACACTGCACAAAATCGATATGTTGCTTTTTGGTCAACGGCATCAGCTGCAGGCCGACTTCATTGCCCACCACGCGAACGACCTGCGTGGGGAAGACATACTCCTGCTGACCGCGCTTAAGCAGCAGGTTAACTTTCTGCCCTTCGAGCACCTTCGCCTGGCCGTTGATTTTGATCCCCAGACCGCCGTCAGAGAAGTCGTGCACGGTACAGGAGAAGAGATGGCCATCTTCACGGGCAATCGCCGCAGGCATGCAGATTTCCACGCGATGTGCGCGACGAACCTGTTTGCTCTCCACCGACACCGCCACCGCGCCGCCGAGGATAATCAGGTTGTAGAAGACCCAGGCCATACTGACGAAGACGGTCAGGATTTCGTTTTCCGGACCGTAGAAGTAGCGCCAGATACCCGCAATGACGCCCACGATATTCAGCAGCACCAGGAAGATATACGGCCGGGAGATCACCCAGTCGACGTACTCCTCCTCCACCAGCCCGCCCTTCGCGGTGACGTTGAATTTACCTTTGTGCGGGTTAATCAGCGCCACCATCGTCGGCGGCGCGATGTACCAGGCCAGCACCGTTTCGTAGATTTCACTCCAGAAGGAGTGGCGGTATTTACCCTGTATCTTCGAGTTCGTCAGGCTCGCGTGGATCATGTGCGGCAGAACAAACAGCGCAATCATCAGCGCGGGAGCGTAGATGATATAAGCGTGAAGGAGCAGGAACGCCAGCGGCGCGGTCAGGAAGATCAGTCGCGGGATACCGGACAAGAAGTGGAACATGGCGTTGACGTAGCAGAGACGCTGCGCCAGCTTGAGTCCTTTCCCGATCAGGGGGTTATCGAGACGGAAAATCTGCACCATGCCGCGCGCCCAGCGAATACGCTGGCCAATGTGCGCCGACAGTGACTCCGTTGCGAGGCCAGCAGCCTGCGGAATGCGCATATAGGCTGAGGTATAGCCACGACGGTGCAGGCGCAGCGAGGTGTGCGCATCTTCGGTGACCGTCTCGACGGCGATACCACCAATTTCATCCAGCGGTTTACGGCGGATAACCGCGCATGAGCCGCAGAAGAAGGTGGCGTCCCACATGTCGTTTCCGTCCTGAACCAGGCCATAGAACAGCGTGCCTTCGTTCGGGGTCTTACGGAAACGGCCAAGGTTACGTTCAAACGGGTCCGGCGAGAAGAAGTGGTGCGGCGTCTGCATCATCGCCAGCTCTTTTTCCTTCAGGAACCAGCCCATGGTCATCTGCAGGAACGAGCGCGTCGGCACGTGGTCGCAGTCAAAGATCGAAACAAACTCCCCGGTGGCATACTTCAACGCGTTGTTGATGTTCCCCGCCTTAGCGTGTTCATGCGTCGGACGGGCGATGTATTCGACGCCGACCTCCTCCGCGAACTGGCGGAACGCCGGACGGTTGCCGTCATCCAGGATCCAGACCTTAAGCTTATCTTTCGGCCAGTCGATGCCCAGCGCGGCATAGATGGTGTTCTTCACCACGCTCAGGTCTTCGTTGTAGGTCGGCACGAAGAGATCGACGGTTGGCCACTGGGTCGTGTCCTTTGGCAGCGGAACCGGCTGGCGGTTGAGCGGCCAAATCACCTGGAAATAGCCCAGCACCAGCACAATCCAGGCATAGGTTTCAGCAAACAGCAGCACCAGGCCGCACACCAGACTCACCGGGTCGTCCCAGTTCAGCGTCGAGGTATAACGCCACCAGATGTAGCGGCAGGAGACGGTCAGCGACAACACGATCAGCATCAGCGCCGAGAAGCGGCCCGGAATTCGGCGCACCAGTAGCGCCACGCCCCACAGCAGGATCAGGAAAGTGAACTGCGCCAGAGGGTTGAAAGGCTGCGTAATACAGACCAGCGCCAGAATGAGCGAGAACACAACGATCACGCCGAGGATAAAACGCCGCAAGCCCGGGTGGAGATGCCCGAGCTCTTTGTGGTTATCCAGATGGCTGGTCTTATCGCTGACGCTGTTGGGGAGCCTGTCCAGCCACTGATGGTAGCGTTCACGTAACTGCTGCACGCGGGAGAAGCTCCGCCAGTGCGGCGTTTTTATCTCCGCGCGGGATGAGGTCGCCACCAGCCAGATGGCCTGAATGAGATAACGCGCCGGATCCAGTGGACGCGGCCGGTCAGGATTAATGTGCGGATACAGTTCACTGTGCCGGGCACGTATGCGCTGCCAGCGCGGGTGTTCGAGTGGAATAAACATCCAGGCCAGAATCATCCAGAAACAGCCGAGCGCGGCGCTGAATGCCGACGCGCCGTGACGGCGAAAATGCCGGTAATGTTCGCTCAAACGCGAACTGACCGGTGGGATGAGTAACCAGCTGGCGAGACGACTCATACATCACTCCCTGCATGCTCCGCCCGGTTGGCGAAGTTCAGCAGACACCAGTTAGCCAGCGTCAGGATCTCTTCTGCCGCCAGTGAATCGCTGCGGTATTCGCCGAGCGGCTGCTTCGACGCAAGGCATTCCGCCATGCCCTCATCACGATGAATGACAATGGGAAGCAGGCGGCGCTGGCTCTGCAGCCAGACCTGATACAGATCGTCCTGGATCTGGCTGCCTATGCGCAAATCGTTAATCAGGATATGGCCATTCTGAGGTAGCCCCTGCTGATGCAGGCGGATATGGCAGTTCGCATCGACGTTAACGATCGAGAGGACATGATCGCACTGCGCGATAAGCTGTCGGGTCAGCGTGCCCGCACCGTGCGGCAGATCCAGCAGGATCCACTTGTAGTGTCCCTTTTCCTTCAGGCTCTGCAGCGCCAGCGTAAATTGCGAAAACAGGCGCTGGTATGCGGCTTCATTTTCGCGTTCCGTGGTGGTCAGTTGACCAAACGGCAGCAGGTCAAGAAGAGAGGTATAGCGCAAACCTGCATCCTGCCAGTCTTTATCGTCAAGCAGCGCGCGGGCCCAGCCCTCTTCGCGAGTAAAGTCGACGTTAAACGACATACGCAGTAAATTATCGGCGCAGGCGTCAATAACCAGCACCGATTCACCTAAAAGCTGTAATGACCACGCCAGCGCCGCGGTAACAGATGTGGTACCCACACCCCCACGGACACCCTGTAATCCGAGTATGGCCATCAATGGCTCCCTTATTGTTGATGGGCGAATTCAGCTAATAACGGCCAGCGTTTAATAGCCGCGGCCAACTGTTCCCGCTGGGAAATATCGGTGTAATCTATTTCAGGTAAAGAAAAGGCCTGCGTCAGCGCCAGAAAATCGTTTTGGAATGTGTAACCCAGGGTCGAGTCGACTGGGGTACCGGGTTCATTATTATCCATTCTTTTTCCATCCCTTTAAGGAAAATCGCACGCTAAAGAAGTTGCGGGGCTTCCTGCCCTGACAAATTTCATTTACATGCTAAATCTGATGTTCTTTAATTTCAATGTTAGGTTTATTTCTACGCTTTCGCTAGTAAACTGAGATACAGATAAATTAGACGAAAAGAGGGACACCGTGGACTCCATATTTTCTATTGGCATCCAGTCATTATGGGACGAATTGAGCCACATGCCAGTCGGAGGAGTCTGGTGGATTAATACGGACCGGAATGAAGATGCTATCAGTCTGGTAAACCAGACAATTGCTGCCCAGGATAAGGATTCCCGCGTGGCCGTCATTAGCATGGGCGAAGATCCGAAGAAAATTATCACGCTGGAAAACGATCGCGGGCCTCAGACGGTGCGATTATTTTCCATGACATCGGATGCCGATAGTCTATACTTTTTGTCCCGTGACGTTCAGTGCACTATTGATCCGGATCACTATTTGGTGATCCTTAAATGTGCAAATAACGTCCTGCAAAATATCCCTGCTGAAAAACTGCTGCCGTGGCTGGAAAAAATCAATAAATGGGCAAAATTTCAAAATTGCACGCTATTGATAGTCAATCCCGGCAGTAATAATGACAAGCTGTTCTCACTTTTAATGGGTGAATATCGTTCCCTGTTCGGTCTGGCAAGCGTTCGTGACCAGGTGGGCAGCTATCTCTACGATATTGCCTTCTGGTGTAATGAAAAAGGCGTGAGCGCCAGGCAACAACTTACGCTGAAACACATCGAGGGTAAGTGGCACCTGGCACAGCAGGAAGAAACCGTGGTGCAGCCGCGCAGTGATGAAAAACGCATCCTGAGCCATATCGCGGTTTTAGAGGGGGCGCCCGCCCTGTCGGAAAACTGGTCGCTGTTTGAATCTAACGAAGACCTTTTCCACGAAGCCCGCACAACCCAGGCGGCAACCCTTATCTTCTCATTGATGCAGAATAACCAGATTGAGACGCTGGCAAGGCAGATCCACACCTTGCGCCGCCAGCGCGGAAGCGCGTTAAAAATCATCGTGCGCGAAAACAATACCAGCCTGCGCGCCACCGATGAGCGTCTGCTTCTGGGCTGTGGTGCAAATATGGTCATTCCCTGGAACGCGCCGCTGTCACGCTGCCTGACGCTGATCGAAAGCGTTCAGGGCCAGCAGTTTAGCCGCCATGTACCGGAAGACATTTCTACGCTGCTCTCCATGACGCAGCCGATGAAGCTGCGTGGATACCAAAAATGGGATACCTTCTGCGACGCCGTCGGCAACATGATGAGCAATACGCTTCTTCCTGCTGACGGAAAAGGGGTTATGGTTGCCCTGCGTCCTGTACCCGGTATCCGCGTTGAACAGGCTCTTACCTTGTGTCGCCCCAATCGTACGGGTGACATCATGACCATTGGCGACAATCGCCTGGTGCTGTTTTTGTCCTTCTGCCGGGTAAACGACCTCGATACGGCGCTTAACCATATCTTCCCGCTGCCTACCGGGGATATTTTCTCGAACCGTATGATTTGGTTCGAAGATAATACGATCAGCGCAGAGCTGGTGCAGATGCGTGCGCTCCAGCCTGAACAATGGGCTAAACCGCTCGCTATTAAGAGCGATGCGAAACCGATCCTTAATGCCAGACATGATGGACATGTCTGGCGCCGGGTTCCGGAGCCCCTTCGCTTATTAACAGACAACGCGGAGAACGCACCATCATGAATATCAGCGATATCATTCAACTGGTTATAGTCTGTGCGCTGATCTTTTTCCCGCTTGGCTACTATGCACGCCATTCCATACGTCGTATCCGTGATACGGCCAGAGTGCTGTTTATAAAACCTCGCTATGTAAAACCAGCCGGAACACTGACACGGGCATCACACGTCAAGGCAGACCGAAAACATGACTAATTCTACCTATACCGCTTCGTCACCCTCGCCGCTCTGGCAATACTGGCGCGGCCTTTCCGGCTGGAACTTCTACTTTCTGGTGAAGTTTGGTCTGCTGTGGGCAGGCTATCTGAATTTCCATCCCCTTCTTAACCTGGTATTTATGGCCTTCCTGCTGATGCCCCTGCCGAATATCAGGCTGCATCGCTTACGTCACTGGATAGCCATCCCTCTCGGCTTTGCGCTGTTCTGGCATGATACCTGGTTACCGGGGCCGGACAGCATTATGAGCCAGGGCTCACAGGTGGCAGGCTTTAGCGCCAGCTATATCCTCGATCTGACCGAGCGGTTTATTAACTGGCAGATGATAGGCGCGGTATTTGTGCTGCTGGTTGCCTGGCTGTTCCTGTCACAGTGGATCCGCGTCACGGTGTTTGTCGTCGCGATTATGATCTGGCTTAACGTGCTGACGCTGGCTGGGCCAAACTTTTCGCTGTGGCCTGCCGGTCAACCGACCACCACGGTGACCACCACCGGGGGAAGCGCGGCGGCCACCGTCACCACGGCAGGCGATACGCCTGTGGTGGGCGATATCCCAACCCAGACCGCACCGCCGACCTCCACAAACCTGAACGCCTGGCTCTCCAGTTTCTATACCGCGGAAGACAAGCGACAGACGAAATTCCCGGATGCGCTGCCGGCGGATGCTCAGCCGTTTGAACTGCTGGTGATCAACATCTGCTCGCTCTCCTGGGCAGACGTGGACGCTGCAGGTTTGATGTCTCATCCGCTGTGGTCTCATTTCGACATTCAGTTTAAAGATTTCAACTCTGCCACCTCGTACAGCGGCCCGGCGGCCATCCGCCTGCTGCGTGCAAGCTGCGGTCAGGCATCGCATAAGAATCTGTATCAACCCGCCGGCAACCAGTGTTATCTGTTCGATAACCTCGCCAAACTGGGCTTTACGCAGCATCTGATGCTGGGGCATAACGGCCAGTTCGGCAACTTCCTGAAAGAGGTGCGCGAACAGGGGGGTATGCAGGCACCGCTGATGGATCAAACCGGTCTTCCTGTCTCTCTGCTGGGCTTCGACGGCTCGCCCGTCTATGACGATTCCGCTGTCCTGCAACGCTGGCTGCAGACCATCGAAAAAGACAGTAATCCACGCAGCGCGACGTTCTTTAACACCCTGCCGCTCCACGACGGTAACCACTTCCCGGGCGTGAGCAAAACGGCGGATTATAAAGTGCGTGCGCAGAAACTCTTCGACGAGCTGGACGCGTTCTTTACGGAGCTGGAAAAATCAGGCCGTAAAGTGATGGTGGTTGTGGTACCTGAGCACGGTGGCGCGCTGAAAGGCGACAGAATGCAGGTGTCAGGCCTGCGTGATATCCCAAGCCCGTCGATTACCAACGTGCCTGCTGGCATCAAGTTCTTTGGGATGAAGGCACCCCATCAGGGCGCACCGATTGAAATCACCCAGCCGACCAGCTATCTGGCAATCTCAGAACTGGTTGCCCGTGCCGTTGACGGGAAGCTGTTTGTGGAAGATAGCGTGAACTGGGATCAGCTCACCAGCAAACTGCCGCAAACGGCAGAAGTCTCCGAGAACGCCAACGCGGTGGTGATTCAGTATCAGAACAAACCGTACGTTCGCCTGAACGGCGGGGATTGGGTACCGTATCCGCAGTAACTGATTTCCCCCTCACCCTAACCCTCTCCCCATCGGGGAGAGGGGATAGCCAGTGCGTTATTATTGCGCTGAAATCCACACCAGCATTTTCAGACTTGCCGAATAGTAGTCGTCTTTAGAGGTGATTTCGGGTTCTCCGGAAGGCTGCCCCATCGTTAAATCGCGTACAGCCAACAGGCCGCCTTCCATCATGTAAGGCGCATATTCGTTAGTGGTGACGTTAACCCAGGCGGGCGTTTGCTCCCGGGGGAATTGCCCAAACCACGCTTTCCACGGCGTCAGGAGTGGGCTTTGCTTATCAGACCAGGCAAGATACAGCGGAATACGAATCGCGTCATAGCTCATCCGCGGCGGCCAGCCTTTGGCCGGTTCCAGCTTGCCATCTGATGCCAGCGAGACCCAGTCAGCGGGCAGATTCGCTTTACCCGAGCCCATTTTTCCCAACAGGCGCTTCCCGTCCTTAATCAAATCGCGCCAGACCGGCAAATGACTGCGTCCGGCGAAGGCCTGCCAGGCCGGAAACACAAAATAGGAAGGATTAAGGACCACTTCACCGTCAAGCTTAAATCCCTGGACGCCGGGCAGCATCACGCGGTAACCCGCATAGCGGATGACGCTATGAGCAACCAGCGCTTTTGTAATGGCATCCGATGCGGCGCTGTAGCGTTTGTCATGCCAGCGGGCATCGGCTTTAAGCAGCGCCCAGGCAATCAGCACATCGCCATCGGCGGCGTTGTTTTTGTCAGCGACCGGGTTGGACTCTGCGGGGTTATAGCGCCAGTAAAACAGACCGTTCTCTTTGTTCTTCAGCTCACGGTTTGTCCATTGCCAGAGCTTATCGAACGTGGCCTTATCGTCGTTGGCGACTGCCATCAGCATGGCAAAGCCCTGTCCTTCCGTATGCGACACGCCGCCATTGCCGGTATCGACAATGCGGCCTTCCGGTTTGAAAAAGCGTGCTTTGTAACTCTCCCAGGCCTGTCCCGCCTGAGAGAGAGGTGAGAACAACAAGCTCATCATGACGGCCAGCGTCGCGCAGACGGGTTTTCGCATCATTCACTCCATCCGGTTATTCGGCACTCCGCAGGGAAATCTCACCGCCCACCCAGGGTTTGATCACGCCATCCTGCTCCAGGAGCAGCGCGCCCTGAGCGTCAATACCGCGGGACGTGCCGTAGATCTCTTTATCACCAATCAGCAATTTCACCGGGCGGTTGATAAAGTTATCCAGCTTTTCCCAACGCGACAGGAACGGTGCCAGCCCTTCCTGCTCAAAAAGCGTGAGCGAGCTGCGCAACTCTTTAATCATACGTACGGCAAGGGTGTTACGATCGATGGCGATCCCCGCCTCCTGGAGGTTAGTCCAGGCCTGATTAACCACGTCATTCTGGACATTGCGCATCACCATATTGAGGCCCGCGCCAATGACGATTTGCGCCGCATCGCCCGTTTTGCCCGTCAGTTCGACCAGAATGCCGGCAAGTTTACGATCGTTGAGGTACAGATCGTTAGGCCATTTAACACGCACTTGATCCGCACCCAGATCGTGCAGCACCTCTGCCATGACGATACCGATGACCAGACTCAGGCCAATGGCAGCGGCCGGGCCCTGATCGAGTCGCCAGTACATGGACAGATAGAGGTTGGCGCCAAAGGGTGAAAACCACTTGCGGCCACGACGGCCGCGACCGGCCTGTTGATATTCAGCAACACAGGCATCGCCGGATTTCAGCTCAGGCAGACGATCCAGCAGATACTGGTTCGTCGAGTCAATCACCGGCAGCACCGCCACGTTGCCGTGTCCAATCTGGCTGCGGATCGCGTCTTCATTCAGCAACTGAATCGGCTCCGGCAGGCTGTAGCCTTTTCCGGGAACCGTAAATACATCAACACCCCAGTCACGTAGCGTCTGGATGTGCTTGTTAATGGCGGCGCGGCTCATGCCCAACTGCTCACCCAGCTGCTCGCCGGAATGAAATTCACCATCCGCCAGGATACTAATCAGGGTTAACGGGACCGTATTGTCCTTCATGCGATAGTCTCCACAGCGTTGACTTCACCTGTGCGACCAATGAAGCGGACTTCTGGCTCCAGCCAGACGTTAAATTTTTCGCCGACACGCTGGCGGACATAATGAGCCAGCTGTACCACATCGTCGCTGGTTGCATCGTGTTGGTTAATCAGCACCAGAGCCTGCTGTCGGTGAACGGCTGCCCCGCCGACTGAAGTGCCTTTTAGCTGGCATTGATCGATAAGCCATCCTGCTGCCAGCTTCACGCTGCCATCCGCCTGAGGGTAATGTGGCGCGGTTGGCCACTCCTCCAGAAAACGTCGGGCATTTTCGCCGCTAATCACCGGGTTTTTGAAGAAGCTTCCTGCATTTCCGTTAACTTTGGGATCGGGAAGCTTGGTCATCCGCATATGGCAAACAGAGTCAAAAACGTCGCGTGCGGTAACGGTAGCCGGATCGAGACGCGTTAAATCCCCGTAGGTCAATACGGGCTGCCAGTTCTTCGACAGACGCAAACCCACGGCGACAATCACGTAGCGATCCTGATATTCATGTTTGAAGATACTGTCACGATAGCCAAAACGGCACTGTTCTGCGGTTAAACGCGTCGCCGTTCCGGTCGCCAGCTCGATGCAGTCGACATATTCACAGACATGTTTCAGCTCGATGCCGTAGGCGCCGATGTTCTGAATGGGTGACGATCCGGCGCAGCCTGGAATAAGCGCAAGGTTTTCCAGACCTGCCATCCCTTTTTCTAGGGTAAACTGCACCAGGTGGTGCCAGTTTTCACCGGCACCCACGTGCACGTGCCAGCTGTCGGCACGCTCTTCCACATCAATTCCCATGATGCGGTTAACGATCACCGTTCCCGCAAAATCATCGAGAAACAGGACATTACTTCCTTCGCCCAGAATCAGTACGGGTTCGTTTTTTTCTGTTGCGCTTTGCCATGCATCCAGCAGCTGCTGTGCAGTATCGGCACGTACAATTTGATTAGCATTGCGTTGAATGCCAAAGGTATTCCAGGGCTTAAGGGAGTGGTTCATAGACGCTATCCTGATGCAAAAACGCAGGTAGTTTACCGTATAAGCAGGGTGATGGGGGATCAGTTTGTGCAGCGTATAAACGCAAAAAGGCCATCCTTTCGGATGGCCTCTTCACTTAATTTGATGCCTGGCAGTTCCCTACTCTCACATGGGGAGACCCCACACTACCATCGGCGCTACGGCGTTTCACTTCTGAGTTCGGCATGGGGTCAGGTGGGACCACCGCGCTAAAGCCGCCAGGCAAATTCTGTT
>NZ_FODW01000010.1:0-61323 GCF_900110475.1 Enterobacter sp. NFIX58
CAACGGCAACGGCAACGGCAACGGCAACGGCAACGGCAACGGCAACGCAGGAATTATCGCCAGAACAGAAATACCGCCGACCAGCTGCATCACAACGATATTCATACCCTGACACCACCGGGGCATCAGGCACTGGCGAAGATACGCGGCGCCGCAGGCGCGACGTACTTCGCCGGCAGGCAGCGCCTGCCAGGGTTTTGCGCGCGGGCTGACAGGCGGCTGAACCGCCTGCCGGGGAAAATCAGTTGCTGAAGACGTAGCCGTCATGGAATACATAACCGCTGCTGAACAGGTCACGCGCCCAGGCTTCAAAATCGAAATAGCTGCGCAGCGGCTCCGGCACCTCATTCAGCAGGCCGTTGTCTTCAGCCATTTCACGCGCGTAGTCCTCCTCGCTCTCCGCCTCGCCGCGATACGCATCGTCAAACGCGTCATAGTCACCCTCGCCGGTATATTCCGCCCAGGCGATAAACGCGGCCTCCCTGCCCTCTTCTTCAGCCTGTTTGTACGCGGCGATAAAATCCCAGTCGATGGCGCATTCAGAGACGAACTGCGACGGAATGCCTTCCCAGTCCTGGAACATAAACTCGGCATCCCATTCATCGGCGTGCAGCGCCTGACAGGCCTCGTAAAAATCCTCCCTGCCGTCAAACTCCGTCAGGTCAAACCATTTGCCGAAAATGCTGCCGCAGTTGTATTTGTGGTACGTGCCAACGTAGACAGCGGGCGTGGTGGTCGTAATGCTCATGGAAATTCCTCCGTGGTCGATGTCGTCTGAGTTCCGGCTTACGCCGTGCCGACACGACAGCCCGACAGGGAGCGAAAAATGCAGGGGCGATGCATGAAGCCGCAGCGCCGGTAAACAGCGGAGAGGGTCTGGACGGTTAGCGAGCGAATATTGAGCGAGATAACGACGGGAAGAACCGCGACAGGCATTTAAACAAACGGCGACCGGGTGAAGGCATCGACGTCAGTGAACCCTTGCATTTGCAGCGTTCGGGCTAAAGTAGAGGCACGGCGTTTGCCGCAGGCCGCACGAACGTCACTCACTGCGCGGCCGTAACGCCGTGGAGGTCGCGCCGGAACAGAGGAGCTGGCGACATCCTTTTACGTTGCAGGACCGGCAGGGCCAGGATTGCTCCCGGCCCTGTGGCTGCATCAGATTCGCTCCATCAATATTCTGACATCGTGCAGTGCCTGTTTGAGGGATTCAGGCGTGGGTCTCCCGGCCTCCCACACCTGCCCGACAAGATTTTCCAGGTCGCCTTCCTGTCGCCGCAGTACGCGCATGAGCAGCGCCGCAGGAACGCTTACCTCGCGTGCCACGGCCTCACGGTGTCGTACCAGAAGGTCGCATACGCCTGAATTTGTAACGCCTTCCCTGCGATATACAGCCATATCCGTATTACCGGTTGTTTCCATCAGTCCCTGAATCTCGGCAGGTGCCGGCTTTACATCAAGTTCACCGCAGGCGACATAAAAAGCTTCTTCGGTCCATACCAGCAGTACCAGCGGCTCGTCGGGGGTGAACATGTTTTCAAGCCGGGTGCAGAGTTCTTCGCGTGTTCCGTACATTTTGATTCTCCTGATTCGTCTTCTACGGGCGTTTCCGCCCGCCCGTGTCAGTCTTTAAAGCTGGCGTCCAGCTCCAGCGCCTGCCGGTATGCTTCAAGATAAAGTGCGTTGATGCGGCAAATTGTCTGGCGGGCAAGGCGCTCCGTCAGGTTCTCCGCGTCGTAGCGGTAGCGGGATTCAAGCGCATTGAGCGTGGCGCGCAGATCGCACATGCTGTTTGCCAGGGCGGCAACGTCTGCACGCAGCGCTTCGTTTCCGGCGTAGTTCGTCATGCGGCCTCCGGATACCAGCGGTCGTCATTTGCCGCCGGGGTCTGTATGGCGCGGCGTACCGCATCAAGGCGTTTCTGTCCCGCCTGGTGATACTGCTCCAGCAGTTCGATACCGATGTATCGGCGTCCGGCCTGTAATGCCGCAACGCAGGTCGAGCCGCTGCCAGCAAAGGGATCGAGAACAATGGCGTTCGGGTGCGTGAAGCTCTCGATCAGCGGTTGCAGGCTGGTTACGGGTTTTTCGGTCGGGTGGTGCCGGTTGCCGCTGTATTTCCAGCCCAGCACATCCGGCAGCGGATTCTGCGGAAGGGTCGGGCGGCCTTTTGCCAGCAGGTAGGCACATTCATGGCGGTAGCCAACATAAGCGGACTTCGATGTGTAGGTTTTGGTAAACACCAGGTGGCCGACCACGCTGAATCCGGCACTTTTCCAGGCGGCCATAAAGCGATCGACGCGGTTCCAGCCGTAGAAGCTCACCATCAGCGCGTCTTTTTTCAGGACGCGGTACATCTCATTACATGCGGGCTTGAGCCATTCATCGGTTTTATCGCCGGCGATGGTACGCCCCTGACGGTCACGAAAACCAACCAGATATGGCGGGTCGGTCAGGATAAAATCGACAGCATTATCCGGAAATCCGGTCATGATATGGACGCAATTACCCAGGATAAATCGGGACATGATAGTTCTCCTTTCTCAAATGCGGCGCCAGTTACGCCGTGCCGATACGACAGCCGGGTTAAAAGCGGAGAATGCAGGGGCGGTGCCGCAAGCCGCAGCGCAGTGAAAAAGCAGACGCTGGCTGGACGGTTTGACGGCGAAAATTGAGACGGAAAACGACGGGAAGACAGCGGGTAATGCGTTTGAAATTAACTGCGACCGGGTGAGGACACCGACAGAGTGAACCCTTGCATTCGCAGCGTCCCGGCTACAGTAGCGGCACGGCGGCCACACGATGGCAGGAACCTGAAATACGGCCTATGTTCAGAACTGAGGTGAACCCTGATTAGAGATCCACAGCGGAGAAACACAATGTGCGGTCGGTTTACGCAGTATCACTCCCGCGAGGAGTACCTGGCCTTTCTCGGAGAAGAAGCTGAACGGGATATTCCGTATGATCCGGAGCCCGTCGGCCGCTACAACGTTGCGCCCGGAACCCGGGTATTGCTGCTGAATGAACGCCGCTCGCAGCTGCATCTTGATCCTGTTCACTGGGGTTATGCCCCGGAGTGGTGGAAAAAGCCCGCTCTCATCAACGTCCGAAGTGAAACTGCTGCCGGCAGCCGGATGTTCAGGCCACTCTGGGAGCACGGACGGGCCATTGTTTTTGCCGACGGCTGGTTCGAGTGGAAACAGCAAAACGGCGTAAAACAGCCGTTTTTCATTTACCGAAAGGACGGAAATCCACTCCTGCTCGCAGCCATCGGGAAACAACCATTTGAAAACGGCAATGACCTGGAAGGATTCCTGATCGTCACTGCAGCTGCGGATGAGGGACTGCTGGACATTCACGATCGGCGACCGCTCGTGTACTCACCGGCTGCAGCGCGTAAATGGCTCAGCGAAAACACAACCGGTAAAGAGGCGGAAGACATTGCCCGTGAGGGCAGTCTTTTGGCCGAAGATTTCACATGGCACCCCGTCAGCCGGGCTGTTGGCAATCCCCGGAACCAGGGCCGGGAACTTATAGAGCCGCTGGCTTAGCAGACGATGAGATACCCGGTATCCACTCACAGGGTTATGCACCGTTTCTGTGGATAACCCTGAGCCTGTTTTATCCGCCAGAACAATGACCTGGCAGGCGCTGGTAAAATTCTCCTTGCAGGACGGGAAATATCTTAAATAATACTGTATATAAAAACAGGTATTTTAAGAGGTATGCCATGATCCTTTTCGTCACTCCCGCATCTGAGCCAGCACTGTCCACCGCACCACTTTTCACAGAGCGCTGTCCGGCAGGTTTTCCGTCACCGGCCGCGGACTATACCGAAGACGAACTGGATCTGAATGCCTACTGTATCCGCCGCCCCAGCGCGACCTACTTTGTCCGGGCCATTGGCGATTCGATGAAAGATATGGGCCTGCACTCCGGGGATTTAATGGTTGTCGATAAAGCAGAAAAACCCATGCAGGGGGACATTGTCATCGCGGAAACAGATGGCGAGTTCACCGTTAAACGCCTGCAGCTTAAGCCCCGTATTGCCCTGCTGCCGATGAATCCCGCCTACCCAACCCTCTATCCGGAAGAACTGCAGATATTCGGCGTGGTGATGGCATTCATACACAAGACGCGGGGTAGCAACTGATGTTCGCCCTGGCTGACGTCAACAGCTTCTACGCGAGCTGCGAGAAGGTGTTTCGTCCAGACCTGCGTAACAGGCCTGTTGTGGTGCTCAGTAATAATGATGGTTGTGTCATCGCGCGCAGTGCCGAAGCGAAACGGCTGGGAATTAAAATGGGCGTCCCCTGGTTCCAGCTGAAGACGGCACAATTCCCGGAGCCGGTCACTACGTTCTCGAGCAATTACGAGCTCTATGCGTCTATGTCGAACAGGGTGATGTCTCATCTCGAGGAGCTGGCGCCGCGCGTGGAGCAGTACAGCATCGACGAGATGTTTCTTGATATCCGCGGTATAGACAACTGCATCGATTATGAGGACTTCGGACGGCAGCTGCGCGAGCACGTGCGCTCCGGCACAGGACTCACAATTGGTGTCGGGATGGGGCCGACCAAGACGCTGGCTAAAAGCGCGCAATGGGCGTCGAAAGAGTGGCCACAGTTCGGCGGGGTACTTGCCCTGACGTCACATAATCAGAAGCGAACGGAGAAACTGCTCTCACTGCAGCCGGTTGAAGAAATCTGGGGAGTAGGCCGGAGAATTTCGAAAAAGTTGGGCACTATGGGTATCACTACGGCACTGCAGCTGGCGCGCGCGAACCCTGTATTTATAAGGAAAAATTTCAACGTTGTGCTGGAGAGAACCGTCCGGGAACTCAACGGAGAAAGCTGTATTTCACTGGAAGAAGCACCTCCGCCGAAACAGCAGATTGTCTGCAGCAGGTCCTTTGGGGAGCGCGTCACGACGTATGAAGCTATGCGGCAGGCAGTCTGTCAGTACGCTGAGCGTGCAGCTGAAAAGCTGCGCGGCGAGCGGCAGTTCTGCAGGCATATTGCTGTATTTGTGAAGACGTCGCCGTTCGCGGTGAACGAACCGTATTACGGGAATGTGGCCAGTGAGAAGCTGATGACTCCCACGCAGGATACCAGGGACATCATAGCCGCAGCGGTGAAAGCACTGGATCGGATCTGGGTGAATGGCCATCGATATGCAAAAGCGGGTTGCATGCTCAATGACTTCACTCCTACGGGGGTTTCGCAGCTAAACCTGTTCGATGATACTCAGCCCCGGAGCAACAGTAATCAGCTGATGAAAGTCGTGGACGGTATTAACCATTCAGGACTTGGGAAAGTCTGGTTTGCGGGACGAGGCATTGCTCCTGAGTGGCAAATGAAACGAGAAATACTTTCCCCTGCGTACACAACGCGCTGGAATGATCTCCCGGTGGCAATGATAAGATGATCTGCCACCGAAAGATTTCGCATGCGAAATCTGGGTTATAACGGTCATCGTTCAGACACTGCCTGCAAATTCTCTTTGAATCCGGCACTCAGTTTATTCCTTAGGTTAGACAGATTTCGCATGCGAAATCATTTGATTTAATCACGTCGATGCAGCTGTATAAGAGCCTCAGAAGGACGATAGTGCTGCTTTGCCCACCGCCCGTAATTATTAACGGACTCATACTGACGTTCTGCAGCACCATCACGGTAATACAGTATATGGATAATTCCATGTAGCTGCAGGTAACTGGCTACCGTGGTTACATTATTACGAACGAAGCGCGTATGGCTCTGGAAGGTATCAAGATCTACTCCGTCCTGTCCGTCATCAAGCGCATCAAGAATAAAAGCGATTAATGCAGAAGCGATAGAACGTCTGCCTGAGCCTGCGATATAAGCATCAAGCTCTTGAAAGGTCATGTGGATTTCCTGTTGTAACGGTAGCTGGCATCCTCTTCAATTGCTGCCACGAACCATCCGGTAGCAGTTTGCCTGTCTATGCTATCAGGCAAGGAAGCGACTAACTGCTCAAGTGGAAGTGTACGATTAGCTCTGAATATCAGCGCCGACATACCACACCAGTCCTGGTTACTTTCTGGCTTCCAGCCGATGCTGAACATCAATGCTAACGCTGTCTGAGCTGCCCACAACGGAGTTTCAGTTGGGTTAGAAGCCCATGAAAGTAACGCCGCGCCGGGTACGGGCCTGCTTCTTGTAACGTATCCTAGATTGATAGCCGCTTCTGTTAATGCGGCAGCTGCTTCGGATTGCGTTCCAGGATATCGAAGCGTCCAGAGGCGGACAATTTGGCCACGGAATGCCGTGGCCATTTCGGTGAAAGGGGTTGATTTCATCACTGACAGCGCATCCCTTTGACGCGTAGTTCAGAAGCCTCAACTGAAATCTCACCAATTTCCAGTTTCACCCACACATACCCCGCTTCGTCTGGCGCGCGGTCAGTCATTATGACTCCTTGCTGGCCGTCTAACTCGACAACAACCTGCCAGGTTTTCACATCTGAATTGCTGTCCAAAGGCTTGGTAGACTTTTTGTTCCGAGCCTTAGATTTCGCATGCGAAATCTCACCTTTGCTTTTGTTCTTCACTTCATCAAGAACCGCTTTAACCTGCGCGCGTGAAATACCAGACACCCGCGCAGCTGCGACTAGCTTCTCGGCCTCTTCGGGAGACTTTTCATTTACCTGTATCAGTGTGTATGCCAGATCGACATCGGATGTGACTTTATCACGGAGAAGGGCGGTAACATTTTCCGGTGCATCAATGAGCCGAAGATGCTTACTGACAAATGAGGTAGGCTTACCCATTGTTTTTGCGATCTGCTCACCCGTCATATTGAACTGATGCTTGAGCTCATAGAACGATTTTGCGGTCGCTAATGGTTTCAAACCAGACTGCTGCAGGTTTTCAATGAGCTGGCCGATGATGCGTTCTTTTCTTTCCCGCGGTGGTTTACCAACATATATATCAATATGGGTATCGCCACGTTTTCGAGCAGTACGAACTCGCGTTTCGCCTAACCATATCTGGTAACCACGTCTGTCACGAGGATAGCAACGAGGTGGGGTAAGCATCCCTATAGTTTCAAAGGTGTCAGACATACCATCGATAACTTCTTCATCGAAGTCTTCTTCAGGTCGCACTTGTTCTTCAGCATACACAAGATTTATATCTACACGGATTATCTGCCCATCTGGCTCGATGTCCGGGCGTGCTATATCCGCCATAATCTGGTGCGCAGCTATATCATGGCTCTGCTCATCTGGCTGTTTGTTTACAATGACATGTTCGATATCAGGTACAGCAGTCGCATTTTTTTTCATTTCCTGCTGCGCTTGGAGTCGTTTCATGAACGGTTTCTTAGCCATCACTTACCTCCAGCGAGCTTAATAATTTTCTGTGTAAGTTCTTTATACTGGATTGCAGGAAGACATTTAGGGTCATATTCATCAAAGGATAGACCAAGCTCGATCGCCTCTTTTGCAGCTGCAGGTACAAATGATATATAAGCGAGAATGTATTCTTCGGAGTACCCCTTACCCTGAAGGATCTCGATGAGGAGATTCAGGTTCAGTGTATCTATAGGCCCCAGGTACCCTTCTTTGAGCGGCTTTTTGTAATTTTTCACCTGCGTCTGGGTCACATACGTCCCCATAAACTGGAGAGAAGGGTTATAGTTCCGCTTAATTTTCTGCATATAGGCAAGCTGTTTACCTACTGCATTACGGGCCTGTTTCTCCAGCAGAGTAGGTATCAGAAGGTAATCAGCTGACATATGAGCTGCGATCATGACATTCGAATATGATGGTGCTGAATCGGCAATAATAAAATCAAACTGCTTCTTCAGTTCTTCAATACGGTCCCTGAAGTCGAACATGCAATCGCTGTTGCGATAGTTAATTTCATTTAGTTCACTGGTAGCACCAATAAAGAAGCGCCCGCCGGGAAGTTCAATGGGTCTAACCTCTGTATCCGGGAAGAAAAGCTGATATGTGTTCGCCTCGCCAGGAGAAAAACTGTTACTTAAAGGTTCACGTTCAATTTCATAAGGTAAGTCATCGGGGAAAGCTCTCTCCGTCAGACCTGTTGTCCAATCCATGTCAATTTCAAGCACACGGAAGCCAGCATTACGAAGGTCATGTGCAATTTCACTGGATGACTGCGATTTAACGATTCCGCCCTTCTGGCTGCATACAACGATAAGTTTTCCGATGGGTCCAATTTTCAGGGTCATGGATCTGTCCTTAAGATTTCGCATGCGAAATGTTTGAGAAGGGGCGGCACGACTTGAGAGAGCATTTCAGTAATGTAATGAGATGATTACAGTGTTTCATACACACTCCTATGAGTCAGGCGTTTCGCCAGATGCAAAAGCAGCTATCTGCCTCTGCGTTGGTTGTCGTGCTTTCAGGACGACAAAAACAGTATACAGAAAAAATATAGAGCATCAATAATGATACGCAATAGATTTCGCATGCGAAATCACATTTAGTCAGCGAAGTTGACGCGATCATCGGGGTCGCGGGACTGGTGTAGAAGGAGAATTTCAGATCGTCGGGGGTAGCAACCTTCGGCAATTGGTGCTGTATGTATACCTCCACGGCGTCAACTATGCAGTCGGTGTACCACATTCTAGCGGCTTTTTTCTGCCCCTTTTTTAATTCCCCGCGCCAGCCTAGACGCTCAGGTGATTCTGTCCAGTTGAAAAATAATGGAAAAAGACTTGTTAACAGGTCTTTTCACGTGTAAGTTAGAGACTAGTTAAAAGGTCTCAAAAGGTGGTCTATGCCTAACATCATTCTCAGTGACACAAGCGCCAGTGTCAGCGAACTCAAGAAAAACCCAATGGCGACTGTCAGCGCCGGTGATGGCTACCCGGTTGCTATTCTGAACCGAAACCAGCCTGCTTTTTACTGTGTTCCGGCAGAGCTGTACGAGAAAATGCTCGATGCTCTGGACGATCAGGAGCTGGTTAAGCTTGTAGCAGAACGCAGCAACCAGCAACTGCATGACGTGGATCTGGATAGCTATCTATGACTTACGCTGTCAAATTCAGGGAAGATGCATTGAAAGAATGGCAAAAGCTGGACAAGCCTATTCAGCAGCAGTTTGCAAAAAAGCTAAAGAAGTGCAGTGAAAACCCGCATATTCCTTCTGCAAAACTGCGCGGGATAAAGGACTGCTACAAAATCAAACTTCGAGCGTCTGGCTTTCGTCTGGTCTATCAGGTGATTGACGATCAATTAATTATCGCTGTTGTAGCTGTAGGAAAACGTGAACGTAGTGACGTTTATAATCTTGCCAGTAAACGAATGAGATAATCATTCATTTTTATGTTTGGAGGTCATAATGGATTACCGTTCTCTTATGAAAAACTCATTCAGCGAAATGAGAAAGTACAGCCGTCAAACCGTTATGGTTACTCAGTCCCTAACATCCTTTGGTCGATATAAGCCTCGGCCAGCCTTTCAGGACTGGATTGAGCGCCTTAATAAAAATGATCGCTTGCCCCGTGGTCGTTTCTTTGCTGGAAAAAAACCTGGTCGTCGCCTTTCGATTTTTGATGAAATTTAGCTTTCAGACAAAGCCGCGCCAGCGGCCTTTTTGTTACCTCCTCATTTAATTCCCCGCACCGTGGACACAACAGTCATTCTATCCAGTTTTCTCAGTGCTTCGCTCCGCCATCGTCAATCCTCCACCTAGAATGTACAAAAAATGCCATTTATCCTGGACATTTCGGCACTATCGGAAAAAGTGTCCAGAAAATATTTCTGGTGACCGTATTTAATTTTGTTGACCCACCGCGCAAACCGTGAGTCTGTTCAGATCTTGCATCTGAGCAGGCGAAGGGTTGGACAAGACCGGCGGGCGCGACAGCCTGTCACATTGGGGTATACCAAAATGATACCAGCGGCAGTTACTCAAAATTCTTGCTATGGTACTATTTAAAAGTTACTGATATATTTAATACTACTTAAATGTTACCAATGGCGAAATAATGTACATTTACGCATACCTCCGGGCATCAACATTAGAGCAGGATGCCTTGCGCGCTAAAAACAGGCTTAAGGAATTCGCCGCTCATCATGGACAGCGTATTGCCGGATGGTACGTTGAGAATGCATCTGGAGCTTCGCTGGAGCGCCCAGAGCTGACACGTATGCTTTCTGATATGGAGTCCGGAGATGTCATTCTGATTGAACAGGTGGACCGGTTATCACGCCTCAGCGATGATGACTGGGATACGCTTAAACGCCGTATCCTTGAGAAAGATCTCTCCGTCATTAGTCTCGACCTGCCGACCAGCCATATAGCTCTCACTCATGCAGCTTCAGATGAGTTCACCCGGAGCATGCTAAGAGCGGTTAACGGAATGATGCTCGACATGCTGGCAGCTATTGCGCGTAAGGATTACCAGGATCGCCGTCGGCGACAGAGAGAAGGCGTGGATAAAGCCAGGCAGGAAGGAAAATATGCCGGACGCCAGCCAGATGTGGCCAAACATGAATTAATCAGGACATTACGCCTGCAGAACGGTAAATCCATTAATGAAACCGCGCGGCTTGCCGGGGTTTCCCGTATGACAGTTATTCGTGTGTGCAAAAATAATAAAATAGGGCAGGGTACTGCCTCAGCCGGGACCTGAGGTGACTTAGTTATGAAAATTACTTCGCATGATATAAAGATCTTTAACCGCCTTTTTGAAAGCACCCCAGGATACATCCTGGATTTCAGTGACCGAACCATGCGCGAGTTTTTTGAGGAGGAACTGACCATCAATATCGAAGATGAAGCTTATCTCGAGGATGGCACATCAAAAGCCAAAAGACTGCGCTGTTTCATTAAGAAAACGGACCGCGACACCGTACTCAAAGTTATAACCAGACTATGGGAATACCGGAAAACCATTCCTGGCGGTGTCATCACAGCTCAGGATGAAGCTGCGTATGGTGGGTTTATTGCAAAAATACAGGGGGCAGACAGTCAGGCTGCATACGGCATATCCCCTGCATTAATCGCTCCTGTCGGCATAGATAACGATTATTTTATCCGTGGTCTGGAATCTTTGCATAAACAACCACCCCATCAGAGGGGTTACAGCTTCGAGGTGTGGCTCAATGAACTATTCGCAGCCTTCTGGCTCTCCCCTAAAGGAGCATTCAGGCTAAAGGGCGAACAGATAGATGGCAGCTTTATGCTGAATAACGAGACGTATCTGGTCGAAGCAAAATGGCACAGCGCCAAAACCGGTAATGCCGATCTTCACGTCTTTCAGGGTAAGC
Organism: Enterobacter sp. NFIX58; assembly: GCF_900110475.1. Classification (NCBI taxonomy): domain Bacteria; kingdom Pseudomonadati; phylum Pseudomonadota; class Gammaproteobacteria; order Enterobacterales; family Enterobacteriaceae; genus Enterobacter; species Enterobacter sp. NFIX58. The sequence goes on from NZ_FODW01000010.1 coordinate 11,268, forward strand.
TGGAACAGAAAGTTGCCTGGGCACGTGGCGTGTTCATCAGTTGGGCAGGTTTTACACGGGACGGTCTGGAAGCATGGGGGAAGGGAAAGCGGGTTATCTGCGTTAGCGGCTATGACCTTGTCCTAATGCTGAAAAATAACATTAGTTTCAGGATGCTAATGGAAGAAAAAATTCGCCGAGCGGCTGAAACCGGAAGTTTATACGTTAAGATCGACGAAATTTATCCAAATATCATTAAATAAGGGGTTTGATGCTCAGCGTAACGATTTCTATCGTGAGATTTCACTCGACTAACATCACCCCTTAAGATATGAAGCAATGATGAGGTAAGCCTGTGCCGTAAACAAGCTTACCACTTACTTTTAGATATCTTCAGCGTCGTAGTATTCAGCCTGTTCAGTATCAGATACTACATTGGTAATTTCAAAATCCTCATCAATGAAGATCCATTTTTCATCACGCCATAACAAACCTATGTTGGCATCGACTTCAAATTCAGAACCTGAGTAGGCATGATCTGGCAACTGATCCCCTTGATAGAGGAAAGAGACCTTCAAGTTTAAAATTCCTTTATTTTCATCATAATGCGTTTCTGTCACAGTCAGGTCTTCCACAGTGAAGCCCTCTGCATTTGTGGAGGCGATCTCGCCTGAAAGTTCGTGCTCTACTGCCATTTCAAATGCAGCATAAGGACCATCAGTATAAGTATCCCAGTAGTTATGGATTACATCCGCGAAATCAGAATCACCAAATGCAGCCATCAACAAACGAGGTTCCAGCGGTGCGTATTTTGCTACCCTGTTAAGTTCATGATAGTTTGAAAATTTTGACTGCCTGGCGATGATTTCTAATGCCTGACTGTGCGTGAGTACAGAACTGGCACGCGCCATCTTTTTGGCTTTAGTGCTGATGATTTTGAGACAAGAATAATGTGACATGGCCGTTCTCCAAATTTTAGACGCTTTTGGAAACCGATAGCCTGCTAACCGGACTCCGCGCGTCACAAATGTGGGCGAGCCAAGTATTGTGTGGGTAGAACCTAAAACTGATGGGCTATTGCTTTGCGAGACAGGCGCCAGGTGACCATCACCACCTGCCGCTATGATGGCAAAATCGTCTTGTTAAGTCAAACCAGACAATATTTTTGCAGAATGCAGAAAGAGAAAAGCCACCCATAGGGTGGCTTTTCCGGTACTAACTTTGGCGCTCAGGTCCGAAGAAGTCTGAGCCTTGATGAGGAAAATACTATGCTAATTTGACGTATACGTCAACCGTAATAAGATGGAGCAAAATAGCGGAGCCGTGTATGAACCTGGAAGACTACATCTCAGAAGAGCGTCTGAAAATCTACGAAAGCATTCTGAAGCTTAAAAAAGAAGAAACAATAGAAGCGTATAACTGGAACAAAGCATTAAGCAGCGCCATGCACCCCCTCATGCACTGCCTTGAGGTCACTCTAAGGAACAGTATTGACTATAGCATACGTCATACCCCACCTCCTGGAGCAGCTCCGGCAGGTGCGCCGGCACTGTATCGGACAGACAAAAACTGGATTTTTGACCTGTTTCGTTACTTGGGCGATAAACAATTCATCAGGCAGAATAAGCGCTATAAATTCGATTCGAACGGGAAAATACAGTATCTGGCAAATGGCTTTCCGGCGTATAAAACGACAACCTGGGAAGAGAAGACTATCAGGAAGGTATCCAAACGTATCACCGATGCTGGTAAGCAGGTAACAGCTGAGCGTGTTATATCAGGGCTCGATTTTGGCTTTTGGACAAACTTACTGACAAGCTCATATGAAGACCCACGCACCAGGACATTACTATGGCCAAATCTTTTGACCGAGGTGTTTCCAGGTGCTCCCGCGGGCACTAAGCGGCATGTACTTGAGAATAAATTCAACCAGATAAGGGAGCTACGGAACAGGCTCTCTCATCACGAGGCTATCTGGAAGTTCCAATATGAAGATCCTCGTACTGGAAAACCAGATTACAACAATCCCGTGTTTGGTCTAAATGCATCGCTCATTTTGTTGTCAAAAAACTATGACAACATGCTGGAGTTACTTAAATGGTTAAGCCCGGACAGGTATGAGTCATTTTTGGATAATGGACATGATTCCCGCTTTAGAATTCTATGTACAAAAGAAGGGTTATACAGCTTTGTCCGCCCAACAAAAATATTAGACTCGTTAGATATTGGTCAGAACCGACAGTTGCTCAAGCTACTTAAAAACCTGAAAAAGAACAAAGCGTATAGACTGATGGACAGGAAAAAACTGGTAGCCATAATCGGGCAGGATTATCTACGCCGTTAACTCAAAATCAGACAGCACCCGATACAGAGGTCGTCTAAACATCCCTCCCTGGCTCTCCCTGTCTGGCTATCAAAGTAAACAGGTGGGGCAGGGAGGCATCCCCTTCAGGCTCTGCCTGCCAGCCACAGCGATCAAACAGCTTCATCACCCCCGCTACGTTCCCCGTCAGACGCGCTGTCAGCGGATTTGTCTGTCTGCCATCATCGTCAAAAGCTACATCGAGGTTGCTCCGTGAAAGATAAATGCCGTTGACGTTGGTATTCAAAGCCACGGCATACCGACCGGACCATTCCCGATCGCCCAACAGGCGGTAGTTCCAGTGCATGTCCTTCGCTGTCTCCAGGGCATACGTCAGCCGGAACAGGTCGTTCTGCTCAGACAGTTCGCCGGTGCAAGATCGCCAGAGGTAGTTCAGTTTGCTGGCCAGCTTCGCGCTGACACCCAGCTGGCGCCCTTGTTTCAGAAGCCACTCGATATCGGGAGTAACATCTCGCGAAAAACGCCGTTGCTTCAGTGCGGTAGCCAGCCAGCGTGTGAGAAAAAGGTTTTCCTGCGCCGGTGATAACACATCACCTTTTTGTCTGGCCAGCGCAAGCGCCACCAGGGCACACCAAGCCAGGTGGCCCGATTTTTCTGTCAGCGTCACTGCGTGTCCTTCTCCTTTCTGTTCCTGGTTGTTCATGCATCACTCTGGCATATTTTAACCGTAAAGAAGGCAGCCAGTCATATGAAACTAAGCGATTACTATAAATTTATTCAATGCCTTCCATAGTTAATCAGCTAAAGAAATGAATATACGTTCACTGTCATATATATTTATTATCCTTTTAGTTTTATCTTTATTCCAGTGACAACGACCTGCAAAAATAATTGCAGCCCCTTCGAGACTTTCAGAATCTGAAATATTAAATTTTTCGATTATTACATCACGCAGATCGCCTAAGGGTATTCCAACATCCCTGCATTCAGCAGGATTAAGCCATTCAATATCATTGCTCGAGTTATATAGCGTCCCCCAGTAAAACCTGAGTGCATTTTTAGTCATGGGTTCAGCATCAGGAAATTTCACAAATAAATTTTTGGCTTTATACTTGAAGTCGCCGAACGGGATGATCGTATCAGACGTCGCCAGTCCTGTCCCCCGGATTAAGCTGTGCAGTATTTTTTGAAGTGAAACTGTCGGAACTCGCTTTTGTTCTGACTTTATGGTGTGGACTTTATTGTGCCCCGTCCCGGTTATCTCCGTTTTCCCGCTTAAACCAGACGGTTCGCTGCCTGCTGAAGAAGCACTGTCAAAATTGAAGCTTATTTTAATTGTATCTGACTCTGCGATTATCTGCTGAACTTCAGAAGCATTTCTGACTTCCCTTTGTCGTTGCGGTGAGAGTGTATTTTCTCTGCAGGTGCAGTACCGGGACCCAAAACAGGCCTGTTTACCATCAACACTTTTTTTTCTGTAGAATGCCTGTTCACGGCAACCAGGGCATACCAGTGAATGCCTTAATTTCTCTATTTCTTTCTCAGGTAATTTTTGGAAATCGATAACCGAGTAGCACTTATCGACACCACCAAAAGTACAAATACTATTAAACATAGTAAAGTCACCTCCTGTTATTTTGTAATTTAAAAGATAATTAAAATCCCCTCAATATAACACATTACTTTTTCTCTCTTACCTGTTGTGCCCTTCTCAGCGCATAGCCCAGGCGTAATGTTTTTCCGCATAGTTGTACAGCCGGTAAGAGTTCTGTTCGTCGCCACCAATAAAAATACCGTTATCCATAATCCCCTCGGCCAGCCGCTGTGTGTACCGGTGCGCAGCCTCATCCAGCTCTGCCCGGCTTCCCCATGCCCCCTGTTGCTTACGCCAGTTCAGCCGCACGGTTTTCAGCAGGCGGCACATCTGCTGGCAGATGAAATAGCAGGCGACGACGTTGCGCGCATCACCCACAAAGACCACGTCGCTGTCCGGCCGCATCATTTCGTTCCACAGGTAGATATCGTGGCAGCCCAGCATCATGGCCACCCGCTTTGCGACAAAACCGCCGTACCAGTAATACGCGGTGCGGGGAATGTTCAGCCGGCGGCTCTCGGCAACATTCCCGGTATGGAATGACAGCAGGCCAGATTCCGTCAGTTCCCGGACCAGCCCCTCCAGCACCCTGTGCCAGGCACAGGTTTCACTGCGCTCAGACAGTGCTGAAAAGTACCGGCTGACAATACCGGCAATCTGCTGTTCCGGCACGGCGTCACCCTTCTCCGTCTGAAGGGACAGTTTCCGGCACAACTCCTCGCGCTCCACCAGGGCATTCAGCATGGCATCAGTTGTCACGTTCTGTGCGGTGGCCAGTGTCGCGACACGTTCACGCAGGTCGTCAGAGAGGAAGACGCCCGCCCCGGCGGCCACTGCCGACGGTATCCTGACGCGGCGTGATACGGGCTTGTAGATTTCGCCGGTCTCTGGCCTGATTTTCAGGCCTGCCTTAAGCCAGCGGCTCAGCTCCTGGGGAAGGATATCCGGGTTGTCCTTCAGAAAACGCGCCCGGTTTCCCCGGGTCGTTCCGTACACGCTGTCAATGTAGTCGGTCAGCAGCATATCGATATCCACAGAAGTGTTTATAAACATAATCGTTTATATCAAAGGCATACCGGACTGGCGAGCAGTGCGCAGCCGGTCCACTGAATGGCGCGAAGCGACATAGAGGCGCCAGCTGATGGTGAATATGGCACTGTGAGTGAGTGGCGCCGTAGCCCGGCGCAGCCGGTTACATTGTTGATAGGTTCCACCAATCCATCCCTTCACCCTGCCAGACCAAAACCCGCTAAAAGCGATACAGAAGCTTGTGTGCGCTGTCGGAGTGGTCACGACAAGGCGAAGCCGCAGTCGGGGCGTATCTCCGCGTTAGCGGGCCGTGAGGGCCGCTTACGGGCGTGTTACTCGATACTTCCAGCGATACTACTTACAGCGACTCGATACCATAGTTACAACATCCATCATTAAAAGCGGTGCAGTTCCGGGCCTTGGGCCCGGGGCAGCCTCGCTTTTCAGTGGTGGGGAGGGCTGTGAGGTTTCAGACGGGCGCTGTGGGCGCCTTTGGAAAATCATTTCGTATGTTGTAACTATCAGGATGTTTGAGGGGCCCGTCGCGTAGCGATGGGAGCTACTTCAGGTAGTTGCCGAACCGGCGCGGACGTAGTCCGCTGCAAGGGCGGGCATTCTCAGGAGCCTGTCCACAGGTCAGGCGACGAACAGGTTATATATTTATATGAATGAAATAAAAGATATTTAAAAGAAGTACAGAGCAGGTTTTTAAAGGAAACCACGCACTTTGAAATCAGATCGCCTGGCGCTCTGTAAGCATAACGGTTGTAACCTTATGGAAAGGTCCCTTGCAGTTATTTGTGGATAACTGAATTCAGCGACCGAAAGTGACACCAGCGATGAGATTTATGGCCATTCGGATGGCGAGAGGACGTGGGATTCGCTGAGCAGCTTTACCATTTAGCGCAGAAAATAAGCGGCGGCAGACAACAGACGTGCGAAATCCTCCGGCGCCAGCCAGATTTTTCAGTCAGGTAGGGTTATATGGGGACGGTGGCCAGCCGCGTGTAGTTGTTACCCCGCGACATCATCATGCGCTCTTTCACGCGCCGATCCAGCTCCCGTTTCAGTGCTTCATGACCGCCGGTAAAGCGCCCGCTGGCGTATTCCCGCGTCAGCTGCTGTTTCACCAGGGTCACAATGTCCTGACGGGTTCTGGTTGCGTCACGTCGGGCTCGAGCACGTTTCAGGCCATGTTGCTTACGTTCGGACTGGTAGCTGCGGAACCGTTCGCGCACAAACCGCCAGGACTTCGCTATCAGATCGTTCATCTCCAGCGGCTTCAGGTTCTGCTTTTTGCGCTGCTGATTTTCCCATTCAACGCGGCTGCGGCGTGCAGCCACAACAGCCACGTCAGAGACATCGAGCGCCGAGAACAGTGCCGGCGTGAAGGTGATATCTGTCGGTATATTGCAGCCTATCTGCGGGTCATACTCGGTCTGGTAGGTAATCAACCCCAGCTCCGCCATGAACTTCAGCGCCCGTGTGGCGCGGGTGATGGACAGATTGCCGTTTTTTGACTCCGTGGCCAGACCGCACTCGATGGCCAGATTGGTGATGGAGCGCTGGACGCGGTTAGCCAGCGGATCATAGTGGAAACAGAGCCCCTGAAGCAGCGCATCGATGGCTCGACGGCGCAACAATGGCGGCATGCGATGACGCTTACCCAGCGAGCGTACGAACGCCACATGGACGGAAAAGTCAAAACGGGACGTGAAGCCCTCGGCTTTCGCCATCAGCTTCCGGCAGAACGGCAGGGTCTTTTTCCCCTCTCGCGGCGTGAATTCCGGATTCGGGTTTTTAACCTGACGGTAATGGGAGAACAGGGTCTGAGCGTCAGTCACGCCTTCCCGCACTTATGTTGCACGGAAGGAGTAAATGGCACAGAAACGGGTATTGCAGTTTTCTGAGCATAAAACTATACTCCCTGCATAGAGCAACAGCTTCTATACAGTTTAAGTAGGCCCCGTTAATCTTCTTCGCGTCGCCAAACAAGTCGAAGATTATCGGGGTTTTTGCTTTTCTGGTCCCGGGTTGATACCTCAGCAGAACCAGTTCCCTGCCACCTTGTGGTGTGGCCAACCAAATAATTCTGTCAAACGATCAGTAATCTAGCACTACGTATCCTAGCAAGCAAGAATGTCAGCCCATAACGCCAGTTCACTCGGCTTTATCAATTAAACGACTAAACAGTTCTGCTTGGCTGAGGCCACTCTCAGCACACATTTCCTGAAATTTACTCTTGAGCTCATTGGGCACAAGGATCTTGATTTCTTTGTGCGTTTCACGCTTACGGGCAACAAAACTTTGTTGCCGCTCTGAAGCGCTCAGCGGGTGACCTTTACGGTACGTTCGTTTTCCATTCGATGAGGAAGTAACTGCATTTTCGGCTTGTGACATCTCTGCCTCCTCAAGGATCAAACTTGGATCGTTTGCAGAGAATACTACAGATATCTGAAATCAGCGACTTAACTTTACGCGTAAGTGTGAGCCATGTTGGCGCATGGTTCACCAGGATAGATGTAGATTGCGGATCAAATGACGATGCGACTTAGTATGAAGAATGCCACTCAGTTCCCCCGTCCCAGCGCGACTGCCAGTGCTGAAGGTAGGTTTGTGCCACTTCCGGCACCTCATTAATAACCAGCACATTCTCGCTATTCCTCGATGCAGCAGAGCGAGTGTAGTTAAAGCTACCAGCTTCAACTGTATGATTATCAACAATAATGACTTTGTCATGCATGATGGAGTAGTGGTCGTTGGTACGCAGTGGAATACCGGCATTCACCACTACGTTCATCGCTGCCTGGCTGGTTTTGCTTCTGTTTCCCTTCTCATCAAGCACGATTTTCACATCCACACCACGGTGTTTTGCTCTGACTAGTGCACTAACCACCTCCGGAGACGTAAATGAGTAGCCCATCAGCCGAATGTCGTGCTGTGCTGACTCAATAGTCTTAAGGACCAGCTGCAACGCGCTGCCTTCAGGTGAAAAACCGACCTGAACGGAGGGAGCAGCAACTGCGGGCTGAATACAGCTCAGCGAAAGGCAAACCAGACCGGACACGGCCAGCTGGCGAAAGGTGAACTTACGCATTAAATAACCTCAGAAATACTGTTCGGATGTGTTAACCAGAAACGCCGGAGACGGGGAAAACCTGCTTTTACCCTTCTCCGGGGTTGGACAACTGAGCACGGCGAAGGCGTCAGTATCTTTTAGCGGTATCAGGTGGCGGACGCCTGATTATTTTTTTGTATCGCCGGCTGCATGACGGATGGCCTGCTGCAGTACCTCCGCACTGGTGTATCCCGGGATAACGGTCACGTTATCAGCGCTGGCGCCGGTTGACGGGAGAACCACCAGGGCTGGCGTACCGCTGAAGCCCAGCTGCTGCGCGAGCGTGTTTATGCCATCCAGGGTTCCCTGAACGTCAGGGGCTGTCTTCGCATCGAACTTCACGGCTTTTGCGGCCGCGCTGATATCACCATCGGTCAGTTTGCCCTCGTTGTGACCGGTGGCGTAAATCGCATTGTGATAGTTAAGGTAGGCGTCGGCCCCCTTCTGCTTCCAGACCTGCAGTCCGGTTTTCGCCGCACTGAGCGATGCCGGCCAGCGCTGGCCAAATATCGGGAATTCCTTGAACACAAAGCGCACGTCCGGGCTGGCTTTTATCACCTTCTCCAGCTCCGGCGCGAGGCGGGCACAGTAAATGCACTGGTAATCAAAAAACTCGACGACCGTTACTTTTGCATCGGCCGGCCCATATGACGGCGTGCCTTTATCGTTGAGCAGCGCAGCCTGATTCTGAATCACGGCGGCCGTCATCGCCTGCTGCTGCTTCTTCTGCTGTTGGGCCTGCAGTTTCTGGCTGACCTCAACCAGCACCTCCGGATGGGCCAGCAGGTAGTCCTTCGCGATTTCACCAATGCGGGCTTCCTGCTCCGGGGTAAAGACTACGGCAGGTTTCTCTGCCGCCCCCGCCACGCCGGAGACCAGAAGGCCTGCGGCAAGCATGACTGAAAGGGTCTTATTCATGTTCATCCTGTGTTTTTCTCTTCTCTGTTGTTATCAGTTCGTATCGTGTGCGGGCGCGGATGCTTCCCTGGTCGCCCTTCGCTGTTGTTTAGCCTGCTCCTGAGCCCTGCGCTCCACGGCATACGCCGCCTCCTCCGAACTCACCGGTGCGACCGGTTCACCGGCAAGGTTTTTACGCCACGCGCCCACCGTCATGGCGCCCAGATACGCATCCGAGCGGGTGACGGCAGCAAGGCAACGCTTCAGCGTCTTCACGGAAACATCCAGCCCGCGCTGGCGAATGTCACTGACCATCGCCTCCCGGATATTGACCGCCAGGAGCTGCGGCTGGCCGTCCGCAACGAGGGCCGGCCAGCAACGCGCCAGGAGCGCGAGCGCGTCCGCAAGCGGCATGACCTTCCGGTACACCGGTTCCGGGGCAGGCTTGCACCTGGCCGCCCGCATGGCCTCCCGCTCCTGTGCCTGTCGCTCAGCCCACTGCCGGGCTTTCTCTGCCTTTCTGGCGGCCTTCTCATCCGCCTGCGCCTTTTTCGCGCTCTCATCCACCGCCTGCTTCCTGACCTTCCAGGCAGGCGTCGTGTTCACCACCACGGTCTTTTTACGCGTGACCCGGCCCGGCCCCGCACCGTCCGGTTCACTGTTGTTAACGGCACGCTGACCTTCTGGCTCCGCTTTGCGGCGCAGCGTCAGCGTGGGGCGCCCCTGCTCTTTCATCCTGCCTCCGGATAAATCTGTTTCACGTGTACTCCCCTGAGTGACCTTATTCTGACACGGCAGATATCACATCACCATCAGTCCGATGACGGCCAGGTGCACCGCGTAGAACAGCGGGAAAAATTCGCGTGGCCAGAAACGCGGCACGCGGCAACAGGTCCGGCTCAGTACCGTCAGGGTTATGCCGGGTATTACCAGACCCGCGATGGCAAAGGCAGCGCTGTCCGCGGCATTCAGCGCGAGTACGGCCAGCGCCAGACACAGCGCCAGCCCCGTGCGCGTGGTGCGACGGCCCGTCATACAGACGCCGCAGGCCAGCATCAGCATGACTACTCCCGCCAGACCGTAACTTCCCGCCGAAAACGGCAGCCAGGCCAGAACCAGCATCAGGGACAGCGGCCACGCGCGCGGCCCGTGCTGCTGCATCAGCGCCAGCGCCTGTCCGCTGACCGCAAAGGCAAACAGGATATTGCCCAGGTCCGGGCGCAGCCCGGCCAGTATCCAGCCGCCCTGCGCCACCCCGGCCCATATCCAGAGCCGGTTCAGGGCGCGCTGCTGAATCTGCGGATGGCGGGCGAGGTTCATGGCCCAGACCAGGCCAAAGAGCGGAAACGCTCCCCGACCGGCAAGACGCAGCCAGTCATTATCCAGTCCGCACAGCATGCTGATGTGGTCGGCAACCATCAGGAGCAGCGCCACGGTTTTGATAAGGTCGGTCTGGCCCGGCGTCCACACAAGCAGACGCTGCAGCCAGCAGTCGGCCACTACCACAAGGGGGAACAGCGGATGGTTTTCAGCGCGCATATCAGTCGCCTCCCAGGGTCTTTTCACGTTCAAGGTCGCGCACCGTTTCGCGCTCCATCTGCTGCAGGCGGTCCCGCTGCACGTTCTCGCGCACCACCTGAGACACAGCCTCATCACGGCGGCGTTCTTCCGGCGCGTCCGGCAGCGTGAGGGGAGATACCGGCGTTTCTTTCACCCGCTCCATATCCCGCACCACATCCTGGACGGCGACGTCAGCGCCCCCGGACGGCCGGTCGCCGCTGCGGGCCATATCGCGGACCGCCTCTTCAGCCCGCTTTTCAAACTCTTTCTGCTGCTGTGCTTCCTGCGCCTGCTGCGCCAGCAACTCCGGCGGAACCGTTTCTGCGGGCTGCGTACCGGTGCCGTCGGGCAGGCTGTCGGCCCAGATGCGTCCGCCGGTAATGGTGCCGGGATTCCACGGTCGCGCCTCACCCTCGAGCCGCACCACCACGCCGCTCTGCGGATTCTCCCGCGCCAGCCGCACGCCCTCTTCCATATCCCGCGCCAGCAGCGACTCGCCGTTACGGCTGACCTGCAGGCCCGCAAACGCTGCGTCCCCGCTGCCCATCACGCGACCTTCGCCGCCGAGCCCCTTCAGCTGCCCGTCTCCGGAGGTCAGGGGGCTCAGCCAGACGCCCGCCTGCCTGCCGTTGCGATCAAAAGCGGGCAGCGCCACGTGCGGCTGCGGATATTTACGCCCCGGCGAGATAAATTTCGCCATCGAGCCCTCGGGCTGCAGCCCGGCCTGGCGCAGGGCGGCGCGGCCGGCCGGCACCTCACCCAGCGCTTTTGCCGTCGCCGTCAGGCGGGCGGCATTCGCGACTGCGCGGTCGCCGCGCGGTTCGAGAATGTCATGCGCCGTACTTTTCGCCTGCGATTTTTCCATCGCGGCCACCCACTTATCCCGGTTGTCGGTATAAACCTGCGCGTGCTGCTTCATGCGGCTCAGCGCCACGTAGGCCGATTCGAAGCTCACCATCCGCTTACGTCCGCCATCCGCGCCCTGCAGGGAGATGGAGAAGGGTTCGCTCGCCCCCTGTGAGCCTTCAACGGTCACGGCATAGGCCAGGTCGATGTGCTGCTCTGCCTGCTCCGCTGACGGCGTGAGCGTACGGGTCTGTTTCCCGTCCGACAGCGTGACGCTGTCACCTTTTATCTCACTGACCGTCCAGACGCTGTTGGCCACGAAGCCCCGCTCGTTGTCGCTTTTCGAAAAGCGCATCCGGTCGCCTTCCGACACGGTGATGGTGTCCTGACGGTAGAGCGTGACGCCCTCTGTCGCAGCCTGCGCGGGCGACAGGCTGCGGGTGTTGCCCTGCGCATCCTTCAGCGTCACCATGTGCGCGTCCCCGTCCAGCGACTCAATCCTGTAATAAGTACTGTCCAGCAGGACCCGGCTGTCACGGGATGCCTCCCACGTTGCCATGCGCCGCAGCTCTCCGTCGCGGATATTGGCAGGCGTAAGGACCGGCAGCGTGACCTCTTTTTCACCCACCTCGCCGGCATCCTGACGGGCGTCATGAATCATGGCGTTCACCTGGCGGCGGTCGGCGTTCAGGGCGGTGATAACGATGGTCTGCGACTGAGCCTCTGGCGTGCGCCCCATATAGTCCTTCACGATGGCCTCCAGCAGCGTCGCGGGCTGCCCGCCGGGCATCAGGTCGCCGGCCGCCACGGCTTTCGCGATGGCCTCCTCCCGCTCGCGGCTGAACTCCATGACGGAGCTGTCCGGCCGCCAGGCATCCGCCCTGCGCGGCACCTGTGCCGGCGCCACGCGCTCAATGGTCGTCAGGGCGCTGCCGATATCGCGGTTAATCAGGCTGTAGACGGCAGGTTTTAGTTCCGGCGTCTGGCGGACAATCTCCTGCATTACCGCCACGTCAATGGCGCTGCGCTTCTGCAGCAGGCGGAAGGGCTGGCCCGGGGCAATAGACTGCAGCTGGTCGGTATCCCCGCTGGAGACCGCGCGCCCCCCGCCCCCGGCAATCAGGCTGTACGCCTTCGCCATGTCGGCGTTACCGACCATTGAGCTTTCATCCACGAGAAACAGCACGTTGCTGAAGTCCGGCCGCTCGCCGCCGCGCAGCTGCTGCTGCGTGTCGTGAATAAAGGCCGCCAGCGTCTGCGTTTCGGGCACGCCCGCATCGCGCATCTCGCTCACAGCCCTGTGGGTGGGGGCCACGCCGATAACGCGCGGCTGCTCCCGTTCCGGCAGCGTGCCGATGGCCGACATGACCGCCTTAAACTGGGTGGTCTTACCCACCCCGGCGTAACCCTGCACCAGGGTAAAGCGGTCGGGGGATTCCAGTATCATGCGCGTGGCGTTCCGCTGCCCGTCGGTCAGCCCCGCCAGCTGCGCGTCCGGAACCTTATCCATCAGCGGGGTGACGGCCTCCTTTCCCTCCAGAACGTGGCGGAGGATACTTTTCTCAGCATTGTACGACTGGCGTGAGACCAGCAGCTGCAGGCCGTTTCCCGGCGATACAGGCACCGACAGCAGGGCGCCGCTGCGTATCTGCCGGTCCGCCTCCTTTTCGATGGCCTGCAGGCTGAGGCTGTCCTGCTCAAACTCTTTCGCGGCGGCCATCAGCTGCGGCTTCGTGAACGCCAGGCCGTTACCCTCCAGCACCGGAATGGCCAGATGGATAGCCTGCTGCTCCGGCGTGTGCAGCCCGGCTTTCTGGTGCGCCAGAGCATCATCGAGCCTGTCATGCCCCGCCGCATCCTTAATCTGTTCAGACACGACGCTCCAGGCAGACTGACGCGACAGCTTCTCCGTCGTTTTCTGCGCCGTCTGCGCGGAATAGAGCTGCACCGCCCGGCCGCTGAGCGCCAGTTTGTTCAGCGTGGTGTTATCCAGCTCGCGCTGCGACAGCGAGGCAAAGACCGTGGCGCTGTCGCTCACCGAGCGGCCCGGCGACTCCACCCAGCCCTGACCCACCTTCGCGGCGGTAAACGGACTGTCGCCGGCAGGCAGGACCACGTCAGCCTTACGCCCGGGCAGGCTGACGACGAGCCCAGCCTCCCCGAGGGCCTTAACGGTCACCGTATCGCCCCCCTTCAGCCGAGTCCCCTGCGCCTGACCCAGCACCGCCAGACGGTCGCCTTCGGCCACCTGCAGCGTGCCGGTGCGGTAGAGGGACCAGCTGCTGTTGAGTTCAGACAGGCGGGTCACCCGCGTCTCCCCCTGCGCGTTGCGCAGCGTCAGGCTGTTGTTGCGGCCCGTCACGCGGTCAATGACAAAGCGCTCCCGGCTGCGCTCCTCTGCATTCCAGCGCTCCATGACCATGCCCTCCCGGTAGTGGTCGCGCACCTGCTGATGGCGGCTGTCGAGCCAGACCGGCTCCAGCGTGGTGATGCTGACCTCCCGCTCGCCCAGCACCTTTTCCGCCTTCAGCGCCTCGCGGACAGCACCTGCGAGCACCGCCTGCTCGCGCGGACCGGAGACCTGCGCCACGCTGTGCTCGCCTGCGCGGACGCTTCGGGCAAAGTCAGCGGCCAGGCGGTCATACCGCTGCCGCCGGTCAGGCTCGCTGATAACCGAGACCCGCGTCTTCTCACCGCCCTGCCACGCGAACGTGCTCACCCCCGCCTCCTTCATGACGGTCAGGGCGCTGCCGGTTCCGGTGCGCTGGCCGCTGTCGGCAATCAGCAGCTGGACGTTATGGCGCAGCGCACCGTCGAGCAGCGTGAGCGTTTCTTTCAGGGTCAGCTTCTCCCCCTGATCAACAATCAGCGTGCTGCCGGGCGTAAAGGTCATCCCCTCCGTCAGCCCCCGCCTGTCGGTGATATGCTCGCCGCTGAGTCGTTCATCCTGCATCAGGGCGCTGCGTGAGCGCCTGTCGGCGGCGATAATCTGCACGTCACGCCCCTGTTCGCGCGCCATCATCGTCAGTTCCGCCACCCGCTCACGCTGGCCGGCCGCCCCGCCCTGACCCGAAATGATGGCCACCGGCGGACGGTCCTGAGCCAGAACGCTGACGGCATCGCTGTATGACCGGCTGCGGGGCACGCTTTTATCCGGAAAAATGTCGGCCTGCCCCGTCCGCTGTAAATCGCGGGTCATCGCCGACACCGACAGCTCATCCAGCACGTGGATGTTCGAGGTAAACAGCCCCTTCTCTTTATCCAGCGGGATGAGCTGCTCATTTTTTATCGCCGCATCAATGCCGTCACGCGCCATCTCCACCATGCCCGACCGCGCGGGCAGCTGCCCGAGGGTGGTGGCCAGCAGTTCGGAATACGTGAACCGCGCCCGCCGGTCACTCAGCATCGCAATGGACTGTCCGACGCTGCTGTTAATATCAATGGCTTCAGGCGTCGTGACGGGAATATTACCCTGCATAACCCGCTGGTCCGCCGCCTCGCGGTAGGCCTGGATGTCGAATCCCGTCGCTTTCAGGGTCTGCATCCACTCGGCCATGCGCTGTTCGGGGTCAACCTTCTGCTTCGACTGGCGGGTATCGAGCGCCGCCACGTCGCGGGACTTCAGGGACGCGTCATCCCCGACCGCCTCGCTGATGGTCCTGCTGCGGCTGGAATACGGCTCCGTCGGTACGCCCTTCAGCTCCCACATGCCGTGTTTGCCGACCGTCTCAGTCTCATAGCCCATCGCCGCGACGTCATCCTTCAGCGCGGCACGGTACAGGCGGCCAAAGGCAATCTGGTTCGCGTAGATATTCTCAATAAACCCGGTTTTACCCACTTTGTCGCTGCTGAGCGTGCGCCACTCATCGCCATGCTGAGTGGCATTGGCCACCACGGCGTGGGTGTGCAGCTGCGGCTCCTGGTCGCGGCTGGTATCGTGGTTAAACAGCGCCATCACCAGGTTGCCGGTCAGCTGCGTCTCGCTCCTGCCCTCCGTCATAACCCGCGTGGAGGCCATCGCCTCTATCTGCTTAATGGCGGTCTCCACCGCGCGGTTGTGGGCCTCGATAAGGCGCTTGTCGCCACCGAGCATGGCCATCACGGAGACACTTTTGGGCGCAGAGAAGGTGAAGTCGTAGCCCGGACGGTGTTTGTTCGCCCCGTCCTGGGTCCGGCTGAGGTCGCTGCCGTCCGGCAGGCGCCCCTCGAGAACCTTCGTAAAGACCTTCTGGTCCACCCCGCCGCTCAGTCCCAGCGCTTCAGCCCCTTTTCCGGCCCAGCGCTCGCCCATACTGCCAATAACGTAGTAGTTGTCCTTGTCGGTGTAATAATTGCCCGCGCTGCCGGCGGATTTGACCGATCCGATGCTCATCATCAGATATATCCTCCCGGTTCAAGATCCTTTTCTGGCGCACGGTGAACGTTGATGTTCACCTCTTCACGGCGCTGCCTCTCCTGAGGAGACTGTTCGTCCTGCTCCGCCTGCCACGCCTCCCATGCCGCCATATCCACCACCTCACCGCTTTCACTGATGCCGGGCGGCAGCTGCTCAGCCTCCTCAGCCTTTGTCTTCAGCTCAGGCTCCACGCCGCCTGTGCCTGCGGCACCCGCTGCGGATGCCGAAGCGGATGCGGTGTCTGCAGCGCGGAGCGCTGGCGCCAGCTGCTGTGGCTGCTGTGGCTGCTGTGGCTGCTGTGGCTGCTGTGGCTGCTGTGGCTGCTGTGGCTGCTGTGGCTGTCCAGCATTCTTCGCACTGCCCTCTGGGGCGATAACGTCTGCATCCGGTTCAAAGAGCATGGCGATGCTGCGGGATTCATGTTCACGTGCAGCCAGCGCGGCATTCAGGCGTTCTTCCGCTTTACCGTCGATGGTGCGTGGAATAAATTCCGGCGCCACCTTCGGACGCTGCTGATACTTCAGCGCCATCTTCACGGCAGGATAGGGGCCGGGAAGCGTGACGTAACAGGAGAGATCCGGCAGCGTCTGAACATCGGAGTAGCTCACCAGGGTGACGCGCTCCATGTCCTTCCCGACTGAGGTACCGTCGCGTACCGGGTCCACGCCGTAGGAATACTGCTCGGATGCCTTGAGGATTTCTTTTTCACCGATTTCACCGGCGGCGAACTCGGCGATATTGCGCGACGGCGAGCGGAAAAAGGCACGGGTGTTCAGCACGTCGAACAGCGTTTCCGCCGGTTTCTGCCCGTAAATATCTTCCAGCTGGGCGTAGGACTGGATGCCAATGACGTAGCAGCCACCGAACTTACGCGCCTCCGGCAGGATCTCAACCAGGTCCGGCAGCTTGTGCAGGGTCGGCAGCTCGTCGGCGAAGATCCACACGCGGCGGTTACGGTTTTCCCCCATCGCCAGCAGCCCGCGAATGGCGATGGACAGCCACATGGAGATAACCGGCTTGAGGGAAGCGTGGGTGTCGGCATTGGAAGAGATGAACAGCCAGCCGTTTTTACCATCTTCACGCACGCCGCGCATCCAGTCGCGTATGGTGAACGACTCGCCGTTATTTTCGATGCCCTGCAGGTAGCGGATGGCCTTGACGTAGTTGGTTAGCACGGCGCGGATGGAGATGGCCGTTTTCTCGATTTTCTCTTCCACCAGGTTCGCCGCCGGGGAGTTTTTCAGGTACGAGCGCAGCTTCTCAATCTTGATGGAAAGCAGCGTGTCGACCAGCTTGCTGTAGCTGCGGTCTTTGTCGTTGCGCATCAGATAAGCGGCTTCAGCAAAGATGGTACGCCCCGACCCCTGCCAGAAGGGGTCTTCCTTCGTGCCCATCGGAATCAGCGTGTTGGAAACGTTGTCGAAGTCAGGCTGCGTCAGGCACTCCCGCCACAGGTCCCATGCGGCGCAGCGCGCATCCAGCGGGTTTAGGATTTTATCCGTGGCCGGATCATAATAGCTTTTAACGAACTCACAGGAGCGGTCATACACGATGACCATATCGCCACGCTGGCGGGCGTAGTTCATCAGACGGCGGATAACTTCTGATTTACCGGCCCCGACGGTGCCGTGCAGACAGAAGTTCTGGATCTCCGAGTCCTTAATAAGCGGCAGCTCACCGATTTTGATGTCGGATGCGAGACCGTCGCGCCTGAGCATTTTCGCCACCGCTTTCGGGTCGTCAGTCAGCTGGCGCCCCCCCGTTATCTCGTCCTCACTCTGCTGTTTACCCTGATGGCCCAGAATCCAGGTGGTGACAAAGAAGGTAATAACGCACACCACGGCCGCGATGATGGCGGCAAGAATAAAGGCCGTCCAGACCTGGTCTGCGCACCACTGGATATATTTGTCCTGCAGTATTTGCTGCGCGTTGTACTTCAGCTCATGACCGTAATAACGGATGGTATAGACAGGCTGGGATTTGAAAATATCGCGCATGGGGGCCAGCGTTTGACACCAGTAATAAACCATGCCATTAACAAACGTCTGCCAGGTCAGTTTAATAGACAGGGTCAGAGCAACAATTACGCCGAAGAGAATAACGAGACAGTAAACGATAATATTGGCAATTTGACTGAACATACGGATGCGCATGCTCGCGATCTGACCCCCCTGGGTCATATCCTTAGCATTAAAACTCATATTATCCTCATTGAGGTTTAGAATACGTAGACCCGGTATTCAGGATGAACATTCAGAATGGCAAGTATAAGAAACAGCCCGAACATGCGGGCTTAATTATTAAAGAGGTGTTATAAACTCAATTGCAATGACGCCACCCTTTAGGGCTTGACCAGATTATGTTATTCACATTGGTTATATCGTTAACTACAAACCCATCACCACCGTGCCAAACCAACCGCAACTGTAGTTTATTTTTCTCTTTTTTTTCCACGTATGCCTTGTAGTATGCAACCCCTGGATATTGATAAGGTTTCGCCTCGTAATCCTCTCGACATATCAAATCGCCAACACTGGCATCAACTTCAGCATTCATCTCTATAGCTTTTCTCTTTTTTTCAGCATTCTCATTGGCCAAGTCAACTTCCTTATCCATATCAATCCGTCGCTGAACCCGCTCGCTAATATATCCAAGTCTCTCCGCCGAACTCAACCATTGCTGTTTCGCCTGAGAACTAGGTGGCTCTACTGTAGAGAAAACCCTAGATCCAAGCCCTATTTTAGTTAACGAGGTATCAGGGCTATAATTCACATGAAACAATGGCATTTTATTCACTACACACCATGTTCCTCCCTGTACCATTTCCCCTTGTTTAGCAACACAATATCTATCTATCGACTCTTCAATTGAGGCTACATAGCAACTTAGGTTTTTCCCGCCCAATTGATAGTTTAAGCCATCTGAATTTATGAATTTCCGCCCTTGAGACGAGAAAGTTGTGCCTATACAATTCGATTTTTCAAAAGTTTCACTTAAATAACTTGCCACATCCGAATATCCTTTCGGATCTATATACTCAACATCCCTGATACTGCTACACCCTGAGAGGGTAAAAAGAGCCAACAACGTTGCTACTTTCATTCCATTTTGTTGAACCATAACAACCTCCATAAAATCAGGTAATGAGTCAATTCTTTAATGGTAATGACTATCTACTCTTATGGAACTCCCATAAGCGTTACCAGAAGAGTCAACAACTCCGCACATCGGTAAACCAGTGGCAGGATTTGAACGCATAGGCTCAGAACAATCAGTATCGGACTGGCCTATGTATGCGCCATCAAAGGTAAACTGTTCCTTCAGTGACTTAGCTCCTACTATAACGCCACCAATTGTACATACTCTAAAAACCGTAAGACCGATAAAAATCAGCATTGAGATCAACGGTGAAAACAGAGCAGGAAAAGAGCACAATAGATATATCAAAGATGAAACATCCCTACTATCACCTTCTTTCCTTCTGGAAAGATGATGATTGATGTAAGTAAAGATTATCTGCCACAAAAACAATACGACCAGCATAAAGAACGTAGAGGCAGCATCCCAGCCTGAAAACCAGCATGCAATGTATTGGACAGACACCACCCACAGGACACGCATAACTTCTTTCATTTCCACCCCCTATTTATTTCTTCTGATTATTCTCCAACTCTCTTGCTTTTGCCAGAAGTTCTTCTGGGCTGTCCGCTCCTGGAATTGATTTTTGAGCAGACTTCTCATTATTATACATATTATCCTGTTTTTTATTTTGAGACCTGTGATTACTTTCCAGTACAGAATATTGATTATTAATTACTGTGGATGCATTCTGAATATCACTCTGTTTCCCTGAAATACTATTACGAGTTTGATCCAGCATTCCATCAACATTTCCCTTAACATTGTCTTTTATACCCGACTCGCTGGTCGCTTTCTCAACAGTTGCTTTATGTGTCGCAAAGTCCGACATTACATCCAGCCTACCACCGCCAGCAGAAATATTTGTCATCCCCTGACCCAACGTACTTTTTGCCTCAGAATAGGCATTATCAACCTCTGGTTGTACCTGCTCCTTAACAAATGACCAAGCCATTTCTCGCCGCTGCGCAGCTACTTCGGGTGAACTAGTGTTGGTAAGTATCATATCAGCATCCTGCGGGGAGTTTTTGCGTACATATTGTGCAAACTGCTGGTTAAGATCTTCATTAACTTGACCACTCATAGTTTCTGTTCGTGACGCCATTTCTGCATACTCATGGCTACGAGCTTGACTGGTTATATACTGGTCGTAACTTTGTTTTGCAGAATTCAGAGCTATGGAAAGTTGGTCAGCACGGGAAGTTGCATTATTATCAGTGTGGCTTCCAGACTCATTGAGTTTACGGCTGGTGAAATAATCACTTGCCTCTTTGAAGTCTTTGGTAGCTCTGGCATCCACATCGTGACGAGCATCTTGGCTGGATCGGGAGCTACTGGATGCCTGATGCGAATCAAGATCTTCACCATCAACACCGACCCTCGCACCAGCTTTAAAGTTGATACCGCCACCGGTTCCGAACGCCTTGATACCAATGCCTCCATTTGCGTAAACGTCACCATAAAGGCCAGTGGAAGCGCGAGTACTACGAGAAGCCAATTCTTGAGTCGCTTGCTCGTTACTAATGTTGTGTCCCTTCGCATAGCTTTCCACCGCGCTACGCATCCGGCTGGCCATCATAGAATCCTGAGCACTCATGGTACTGTCCGCACCATTAGTCATAGAATCACTGCTACCACGGTTTGAGCCAAACTGGCTGAGCGTATTCCATGCACTGCTTAAGCTACTACTATAACCATGCAACGCACTTTCCGATTGAGCCTGCGCTTCACGTGCCATTGCTTGTTGAGCGGACGCGATCTGACGTGAAAAGTTAATATTTAGCGGTGTTTTGCTAGCAGCCTGTGTGGAATCAGTCACCGTACTACCATCACGCATCTGTGTTGAGGTTGCCCCATTAGCCAGTTGCTGACTCATCTGACCAAACATCGTTGAGCTGTTAGTGTTCCAGTTAAAACCACTCACATTTTCTGTCTGCATATTGGCATAAGAATAGTTACCATCAACAGCACCAGAGGCAGCAGTGGCTGCAGGGCTGATAGCGGAAGAGGCCAGATGGCTGTAGAGATTTGAGAACCCCGCTCCCAGTCCCTTCAGCATTCCCCATGCAAGCGGTGGGATTAGCATGGACAGATAGCCTGCCGTGGTAGCGAGGTCTGAGTATTTTATCTGCACCTGTGACAACTCCGAGAGAACCACTGGTGAACCGTTGGCCTTCGCATAGAAGGTCATGCAGCTGTTGAGGATGGCGTAAAGCAGCGGCCAGCTCTGCACCCACATGATAGCCAGCACGTACCCCTTCAGCACGTTAAGGGTGACGGCGTTAAACATCCCGCCCAGCACCATCAGGGGGAATATTCCGATAGTCAGACCGACAATCAACGTCTGAGACATAGGAAGTGAGCGTAAAGCCACCTGGCCGACCGTCGCATGCGCCAGCCGCTGCTTCTCCATCGATGACGTAGTGGCGATATTCAGCAGGCTTGAGGTATCACCGTTGCGGGCGGCATAGCTCATGATGCCGTTTCGCAGCGCGTTCATCGTCACATTCTGACGGACAATCGACGCAGCGCTCTGACCGGCACCATAGAAATAGTTATAGCTATCCCCGATCATTTGGCTGAACAAAATGTCAGGATTCGGACGTCCGCCAAAAAGCTGACGCACGTAGTAACTCCATGTTTTTCCTCCGGTCTGAGTATCCAGGGCAAGCTTTGGCTTAATTACCGCAGCGGCTTCTTCACAGGTTAAAAACTGATTATTGTTGTTGAATATCCCTCTCAGCGGACTCGGCTTTGAGAAAATCAGCGTATACGGGTCTGCGCTGTTCATCAGCTCTTCCATGGTATATTTTCCATTCAGGAAAATATCGCCCATCACGCAGTTCTGCACATAGTCCGTGAATATCGTCGTTATCTCTGGGTTCTGTGATAAAAAGTCCGTACTGCGTGAAACCAGATTCGCCCCAAATATCATGCCGGTTTTGCTGTAGGTGATGCTGTCGGGCTGTGAAAAGACCATTTCATACCCCTGAACAAGGGCATATCCGATTTTGGTGGTCAGCGATGCAGGCAGTGCCAGCCCGACGGGCACGTTATCGACTTTATAGACCTTTGTCTGATTACTGATATCGATTATTTGTACGGAGGTGCGAACACTGACCAGCAGCGACATCAACACGATAACGCCTGCCCAGCCCAGCATATCCATGATGTTGTGCCGTCGTATCCACGAAATGGCCACAACCAGCACAGAGAAAGCCGTCGCAATACGCCGAATAACAACCCAGTTCTCCGTCGACATGAACGTGACGATGGCATTCAGCGTCTGCGTCAGCCAGTCGCCGCCCGCGATGACATAGATTTCCTGCATCAGCGCGCCCCCCCGAAATGATAGTTGTTCTGGTAGCGCTGCAGCATGCGTGCCGAGACCTGCTGGCGCATGTAGCTCATCTGGCGGTCAACAACCAGAAGCGCATCCTGCTGTACCTGCACCTGTGCCTGGAAGGAGGCTATCTGCCGCGTGGCTTCGTTAAGGTTATTATTGATGCTGTCGATAACCGCCTGGTCATAGTTTCCCGTTGCCACCATTGCACGGGCCTGCTGGACCAGCTCCTGGATGTACTGGAGCAGAATGTCGTAGCCGATGTAATCGGTTAGCTGATAAACGAGGCTGTTAGAAACCCCCAGCATCTGGGGATCAACCAGGTACTTGAAGACCGGGATGGTAGTACTTGTGATAAATCCCTTCTCTTTCTCGGTTAACTTAAGATCGGCAACGGCTTTATTCTGAATGCTGGAAAGGATGTCTTTTATCTGATTTTTCAGTGCATTTTTCTGGCTGATCGTGACATTAGCATCGGCAACCACCTTCAGACATTTATCGCTGTCATTACAGTGATACACCCGTGCAGTCCCCCCCTCCATCATGGCCCGAATAAGGTCGCGATCGGTCGTTCTTGCCGGAAGCGGGGTTATATTACCCTTCTCATCAAAGACCATTGTTCCGGTCAGGGTCATGATGAACTCCTTAAGCTCTTTATTCCCGTCAAACATGCGGTTCTTTCCGAGCGCGTTCCAGATGACATTGATATTCTTCGTTATGCGCTCTTTATCCTTATCACTGGCCTTATCACGGACCTTATCCATGCTTCCCCCCACCGTGCAGCCCTGGCGGGATGCCGCCCAGTCCGCAAACATGTTGCTCTCACCGGCAATGTCCTGGCAGACCTTCTGCTGGGAGACCTGAGTGCGCGGAAACAGACCGCCGACAATCCCCTGCGCCGCCTGACAGGAGCTGAGGTTCATGCTGTTAATGTCGCTGGCCATCTTCTGCAGGAAGTCCTTTGCGGTCTTGATTTCCGGTACGGTGGTCTGCAGCGCCAGATCGAAGAAGTAGCCCGCCGCGTTGGACATAATCTGCTTGGCGAAACGCTGCAGCTGATCGCTGTTAATAAAGCTGAAGGAGCCCAGATAGGCATCGATGCCGCCGCAGCCGGCGTTTATGTCGGGCAGCGTCATGGAGATAAGCTGGACGGTTTTCACCTGCGTGCGCGCGTAGAGTGAGCCGCCCGTGGCGTAGCCCGCGGCCTGCCCCTGCCAGACCTGTGGCTGGCTGGTGTTGGACGCAAAGCCCAGCTTATTAAAGAAGGTGTTCATATCACTGTTCACGTCGGCACTCACGCTCGCTGAACACGTAATAAGGATGCCACACAGCATGGAGAGAGGTTTACGGACGAACATCGGCACCCTCCCGGCTCGCCTGCGGGGCGAGTTTTCCCGTTTTTCGTTTTAGTATGAACATTTGCCCTTTCGTATAAAGCAAGTTCAGGACTGCATAAACGCCACCTGCAACGGCAAGCCCGCCGCTCAGCGCGATAAAGATCAGTGGAATGGCGTACATCAATACGTTCCACAAATCTTTCAGCTGCAGGTGACCGCTCTTGATCCAGTCGCCGACGCAGGCATGGAAAACGTATGTCATAAAGACGCGCGACAGCACGCCAGCAATGAGCAATATGCCCGCCCACTCAACATAAACGCCGAACCGTGCGTCATCTTTCCGTGCCCTGAGCGTGATTAACTCTGGCGTCGTAGCTCTCTGAAGCATCCCGGAAGTCATCATGTCGTGTTCCTTTGCATTGTTCTGATCAGCCATTGTTACCCACTCCGCGCATCTGAAGGACCGTATCCATGCGGGCCATAAAGCCCTGTTCGTCGGTCGCGCCCTGCAGCAGGGGCAGGGCTTCAAGGGTGTTTACGTTGACGAGAAAGGTGGTTGGCGTGGCCACGGGCAGGTTAGGGAAAAAGGTTTTCATCACCTCCGGCGGCGCGGGCAGCGCATCGGGAAAGGACGCATCCCCCTGACCGTCGATGGTGTAGGCCATCACCCCAAACCCCACCCGTGCCGACAGCGACTTCAGGACCGGATCAAACTGGTGGCAGTACGGGCAGTGTCCCTGCATAAACAGCACGACCTTCCAGTCGGCCAGATTGACCTGGCGCCCGTTGCTGAGGCGGTACCAGACCGGCTGCTTCGCCGGAAGTGGCTTAGCTTCAGGGTCTTCCGGGGATGTTGGCAGAGATCCCGACTCTCGCGCCCCCTGTGGATGCCATAACGATTTGATCTCGTCCATTGTGGAAGCCTGTGTGGCCAGACTGAGGGTCATGAGCGCCACGGTAAACACTGTATGTCTAAGGTTCATGTCGGCATCCTCCGGCATCACGGGCCTTTTCGGCCTCACGGGCAGCATCAATCCAGCGGTTGATAATGCGGTAGCCCCCCCAGAGCACCATCGATACGCCGATTATCTGCGCCAGAAGAATGGCCATCTCCGGCTCGCGCCGGACCAGGCGGGAAACAATGTGAAACCATATCCCGAGGCTCAGCACCCATAATCCGGGCACGTCGAACTCAGGCAGGCGAAAACGGAATTTGCGCATGCGAACTCTCCCTGTATTAAAAGTTGGGGGCAAAATCTGTGGAAACGTTGAGGAACTGCTTCGCCAGGTCATCCTGGCTGATAAAGCCATACGAGACGGGTTTGACCGTCCCGCTTTTAGGGTCGGCCAGCATCAGTGCCGGGAAGTAACGAATACCCAGCCGGCTGGCCTGTCCACCGTCCATTCGGGTATCCGGCAGGAGTGGATTCACGATACCGTCCACGGAGACCGGAATGACGCTGAGGTGATACGTTTCGCGGAAGTTTTTAATGACCTGAACCAGCTGGCCGTCGATCGGGTCCTGTCCGCGGTAGAAGAACATCACGCCATAGTGCTGAGCCAGCGTTTCAATGGCGCGGCGCTGGTCAGCAAAGTCCGCCGCCAGCTGGTTGCGCACGGTACCGTTGTAGTGGCTGTGCTGCAGGTTGTAGTCCAGCTCGGGATGCTCGAGCATCGCCTTTTTGGCGCTCATCGAGAACAACCCGGCCTGCTGCGTCCAGTAGTTCTGCAGGCGGAAGTAGCGGGTAAAGTTCTCCACGCCCGGATACAGAATGGCCTCGTACATGGCGCGCTTCGTGGCCTGCTGGAGCGTGGCAAGCTTCTCCATGATGTCCGGCGAGGCCTGCTGAGGCTGTGCTGAAGAGGATTTGTCGTCCTCCGGCGTTCTGCGCGTTTCGTTGTACCACTGCCAGCCGGCATCTTTTCCTGTGGCGGAAAAAACGCTGCCAAGAAGCAGCAGCGCTAACGCTGTCTTTCTCTTTTTCACTGGAACCTTCCTTATCCCGAAGCAGGTCGGTTATCGTTTGAAAAGCGGGTTTAACAGCCACGCCAGCAGAACTCCCGCCACGAAAAGCACAACCATCAGCGCCATAAAAAACACATCGATGCGGGTTGTTTCATCAACGATATTTCCGCACCAGTAAAGCACCGGCGAGGCGACAATCAGGCTGATGATAAGGCGGACGATAAATCCTTTAATTTTCATGATGGAGAGTCCTGAGTGAGTGATGAGTGGCTTACTGTTTGTTCTTCAGCTGCGCGGCGATTTCCTCGCGGACGCGCTTCGTCAGGGTGTCGTTATCCGGGATTTTCTTGTTCTTCTGCAGATCGTCGAAAAAGTTCGAGAAGTCGAGCGCTTCAAAATTAATTTGCTGCAGCTCGGTCTGGGTGATGCCGCGACAGTCCGGGCTGCTGGCCTTGCCAAAGCCGATGTGAAGCTGACCGTTACGCCCCTGCTGCTGCACAATCTGGGCAAGCTTAGAGTCAAACTGACAGTAGCTGCGCTTCTTCTCGAGACAGACGCCGAGCACTTTTTTTGAACAGAACTCACCGATACTGACCGTGAGCTTATTCTCTTTGGCCTTGCCCAGCGCTTTCTCCTCGCTGCTGCACCTGGCAAGCCCGACGTCCTGGCCCCATCCGCCGTCCTTACAGCAGTTGCTGAATCCTGCCGCAAACTTCTTGCAGAACTTCGCGCTGCCGGTAAAGGCGCGCACGTTAACGCTGTTAATGGCGGCCACGTCCTTGCCCGCAGCGGCCAGCGCGGCGAGTGCCGAAACGACAGGTGCAAAATCGTTATTTTTACCGTTCTGCGCCCGCTCACAGTCACCATCGAGACAGAAGGTGTCGCCGCCACATATCATCACCTGGCCGGAAGTACGTGTTTCACAGGAGTACGTCGCGTATTCATGCAGGCAGCCGCTGCCGTCTTCTGCCGTGAAGGCGCAGGTGCGTGAGGCAAGTGTACAGGCCGGATTGTTCATGTAGGTTTTGCAGGTGCCATTGTCAGCAGCCTGGGTCATATAGGTGTCTTTGTACTTCCAGCAGGCCTGCGTGACCGGGTATGACACGCCGTCAACCACCACCGTTTTTGTGCTCCCCGGCTCAATACATTCGGTCTTTTTGAGCGTACCTTCGCTCTTGCTGAACGGACAGGATTCGTTCCAGACCACGTCCGGCACCCATTTTTTGTCCGTCACCTGCATAGTCAGGGTGGCGGTCATCCAGGCCTGCGTACCGCCCTGCATCCAGGACAGCGTCTTCTGAGCATATTCCCGACAGCGGGATTGTTTCCCGCTCAGGCAGTTTTTGTTGAGCATTGCCCCCTGTGGAGAGTACTGTCCGGCGGTCAGCGCAGCCCCCACAGCACCGGGCAGCGCCCATCCGTTATCCCTTTTAGCCACAGAATCCGCATTTACGCCCCACCACGAGAAGCCGTAGTACATATTTTTGTCATTAAAGTGGACGGCAACCGACGCGCTCAGCACGGTACCGGTTGCGGGAGCACGGAAGCGAAAATTAACGGTTTTGTTACCGTCATACGTGTAGCTGAACTCGCTGTTGGGCACCGTGTAGGTGCGCGTCACCGTGGTGTTTTCGTAGTGGCCGGTAATGCTGGCCGTGCGCGTACAGGCCTGCTCAACCAGCAGGTCGCGCTCACAGGTATAGTTGGTGAACTCGCTGCGGCTGATGTTCTGCGCTTCGCACTGCGTCTGCCCCGTTTTGCCGATGATGGTATCGGCGCGGGACTGGACATCCTGGCTGGCCTTAATAAACGGCGCGTCGGGTGAAATGGGCTCCTTCGGGTTGTTAACAAACGAGTCGGTGACGGCCTTTGTGGCCTCATTAGTAGTCCAGCCCGTGGTACCGTCCGCTTTCAGCGCACCATCACCGGTCGCCGTCACGCCGCCATAGTACTTTTTCTCACCGGGTGAGGCGGTATAGTTGGGGATAGATGCTGAGGGGTTAAAGTTTTTCAGGCTGCTCTCACCCTGCCCCTGTACCTGACGGGCAAAATCTGCCCCCGCCCTGTACTGCGCGTCAGCATCGGCAAATGCACTCACGCTCACCATCGTGGTGGTAATGGCCAGCACCGGCATCAGTATTGCTCTTTTCATCGGGCCTCTCCTTTATTAAGCAACTGTTGCGCCTCATCCCTGCACTCGCCCTTCTCCACCACCTTTTCCAGCGCCTGCTTCAGATGAAGATTTCCACGGATAACGTCATGGCCACGTTCGCAGTACACCACCAGTGACGGCACGCTGGTGATCCCGTACTCGCGAAAGCGGGTCGGGTCGATGGCGACGCCGCTGGCTGAACCATCCTGAACAAGCGCCATCACGGCGGTTGCCGTCGTTTTCATGTCGTTGTTGACCATGCCCCGCAGGGTGGCGGGAATGTCGTATCGGCGGGCCTCGGTCAGCATGCGCTTAAGCCCCGCCTGCGGGATGGCAAAGGAGATGAAATACAGCGCGCCGTGCGTGGGCTTATCCTGCTGAGCCTCCTGCTGGCGATGTTTCAGCTCCCCGATAAAGCGCGTGTCGTCTGCCGAAAGAGGGTTCTGGCGCACCTGCTGCTCCAGCATCTGGCGCAGCGGCGCGTTGTCCTGCCCCCTCAGCTGCTGGCTGAAAGACTCCTGCTGACGAATAAACTCGCGGTTCGCCTCATCAGCCCCTGACGCCAGCGCAGTACAACAATATGCTGACAGCAGCAGCGCCGCCGTCAGACCGAACAGAGTTTTCATTGAAGGTTCCTTTTCTCAGAGGAAGACGCAGTTACGTTTGCGCCAGAGCAGATAGCCGTAGTTTTTCTTCGTATTCGGCGGGTTACGCCCCGTTTCCCAGCGCATGACCGTGCGGCCGAAGGGGTGACATTGCGCCACATCCGGATACATATTCACCATCTGATAGCGCCAGCGCGTTTTGGGAATAATGGGTGACGGATACTCGAAGCAGACCTTCTTGTCCTCCCCGATACTCTCCATTATCTGCCCCTGACGGTGCAGCTTGAACGCCATGCGCTCGCTGACCAGCACCGAGGACTGCAGGGGGCTGGACTCATTGCTCACCCAGCCGTTAAAGGGATACATTGACCCCTGCGACCCGGCACACCAGAACAGCGCGTCAACCGACGTTTTTGCAGCACTGGCCACCGCGTCGGCCGCACATGCGCCCTGCGCGATGGGGTTGGCAAAAATGACCGCCTCCGGATTCAGAATGGAGGTCAGGGCGCTGTCACCCCATGTCGGGTCGATTTCAGACAGGTACCCGATATCCAGGTCGCCGCCCTGCAGGCACCCGAGGGAGGTGATGATGTTGAGCCAGTACGTCAGCGGATATTTGTACCAGTGCACGTGGTAGAACGCGCCATTGACCTGTTTGTCATCTTTTTTGGCGGTGCCCATCCCCATTTTTCCGAGATTAAGGGTGAATCCGCCGAGGTTCACCATACAGCCCGGGGAACGCGCCACATCGGTCATGGCCATCGGCTCCCAGTAACCTATTGCCAGGCCGATGCGCTGAAATACCGGGGGTGGCATGGGACAAAACTGTATCGGGCTCCCGGGATTAGACGTGTCCGGTAAATCACCGCCCGTGACTTTTGTGCTGCCGAGCGACAGGGGGAACATGCAGCGCCAGCAGATATCTGTGATCGGATTGACGAAACGCCCTTCGCAGGCGGCGTCCGCCGCCGCCATGTGGCTGTTACCCCACAGAAGCAGCCCGAACAGAGAGACGGTCAGCATTTTCACCGGTCACCTCCTGCGTCATGCTGCGCCATATCGGGCGGAATGATTTCCACCTGCAGGCGCTTTCCGCTGGGTGCCGCCGTTACCCGTGCCGGCACCTGGCTTATGCCAAATCGTGCGGTCAGCACCCCGTTCTGGTCGAAGAAAATGCGGCTGTCGAGCTTCTCTGACGTCTGCGGAATATTACCCTGCACCAGAATAATGCGGGTGATCAGGGTGTCAGGCTTCTGTCGCTGTACCCACGCGAGCTGATCCGCATCGTCGCCGTTGATAAACAGCAGCGTTTCGTTGAACGGCACCACATCAAGCGGATTAAAGATCTGCCCCGCCTGAGCAAACACGTTGCCCCTGTCGTCGGCAAGCGCCTTGTCCACCCGCACGCTCGGATCAAACCAGCGCCGCTCGTAGCGCACCGCGCGTGTTATACCCTCAACGGCAGGCGGGCGCTGGCTGTTGCGCACCACGCGCGCCTTAAACTCCGCCATCTTTTTGTCCATCTCGCCGGACTGCGCCAGCGTCTGCAGCCGGCTTTCGATAACAGTCAGCATATCCGGCTCCGCCACCGGCCAGAGATCGCCCCACGTCCCGAGGTCAGCGGCCGTCACGCTGCCGGTCAGCAGCGTCAGGCCCAGGGCAAGGGCGCGCATCACGCCCCCTCCTTCATCCGGCGGGCCACGTCAGTCTGGATTTCACGCGTGATATCCGGTGCCCCCTGCACCACGGCAGGTGCGACAAGGATGAGGGCACGATGGCGGATCTGCCAGTCCCGGAGGCTGGCCTCCAGTGACGCGTTAAAGCGGTCTGAGAGTGCTTTTGTCTGCGCCTCGTCCAGCGAACGGCGACCGGCGCTGTCAAAGAAGGCATCCACCGTGGATTTCATGTTGAAGGCCACAACCACAGGACGGTTAAGCTGGCAAACCAGCCAGCTGACGCCCGCGCCCGCAGCCAGCGTGCCGGCAATCAGCGCGGCGTTAATGAGTACGTGTTTTTTCATGAGATGGTCTTCCCTTCATGCTCGTGAAGCCAGCGCTCCAGCGCGGCCATTTCCGGCCCGGACTTTTTCCACGCCAGCTCCCAGACGGCCTCGTGAATACTCAGCCCTTCCCGGCGTCGCTGCTGCAGAAACTCAAAGTCCGGACCGTCCGAGGAGTACATTGCCCGGCTGAGCGGATCGACGAACAGGCGATGCCAGGACGTCAGGTGCTCAACCGACAGCATAAAGCTGCTGAACCAGTTGTCCTTCGCGCTGCCGAAACCTTTAATCATGTCGCGCTGCAGCTGCGAATACTGGTCCGGGTACAGCTGGTTGTACTTGGCGAACTCTTTAGCCGACTGCTTGAGGATAATTTTGTAGGACGAGTTACCCCATGCCGCGCGGGCGGCGCTGGAAGCCGTTTCCGAGTCAAAGTCGACGATGTTCTGCGTAATGGTGATGTACGAACCGGTATGGCGGCGGGCGGTACGGTAGCCCTTCTCGATAAACGCCCCGACCTTGTTATTTTTGAAGTCCAGCAGGCGCCAGCCTTCGTCTATCACGTTGAGCTTCTTCAAGCTGCGCGGCGTGCGGTACATGCGGTTCTCAATGTAGAGAATGAGCGAGAACATTACCGCCACCAGGAGGGACGGCCTGTCCTCCAGTCCGCCGAGCTCAAGCACCACCATCCGGGCTTCGTCCTTCAGGGACGGCTCGTCGGAGTTGAAGTAGCTGCCGTACACCCCGTCGCGGGTGTACTGAGTCAGCAGCACCACCATCTCATCGAGGCGGCTGCGGATGGTCGGCGATCCGCTGTATTCTTCGCTGTCGCGGGCCATCATCAGGTAGTCCACCACGTCGTCAATGCGCGCCTGGTTTTTCTTGGTAAGCCAGGTGGCCTTCACCGCCTTAAGCAGCAGGCCTTCGTGCACCTCGTCCAGGTTGCCGTTGGGGCTGGCCATCACGGACAGCTGGTCCCGCAGGCGTTCGGCCATCTCATCGATGGTATCGTCAGTAACGTTAGCGAACGGGTTAAACTTCAGCGTCTCGCCGTCGAGGTAGACCCCGCCCATGTTCTCGCACAGGGACTTGTAGCCGTCGCCCATGTCGAACACCACGGCGAAGCCGCCGGAGTCGATGACGCTGCGTATCAGGGGCTGGATAAGCCCGGTTTTCCCGGCACCGGAGGTCCCGCAGACCGCCATATTGAAGTTGGTGTTACCCATGCCGCGGCTGAACAGGTCGATAAACGCCAGCTGGTTGCGGTAGGTCGGTGCCAGCAGGCCAGAAGTGGCCAGCGGGCTGTCCGCCACCACCGGCATCAGATTGGCGACATTAAAGCTTTCGGCGCGCTGCAGCACGCCGGACTCGCGCAGCTGCTTAAAGAGGCCGCCGCCCGCCATAAACGGCAGATTCACGAGAAAATTGCGCATATGGTTAAAGCGCGGGGAAATCAGCTCGAAGCCATTTTTACGGAAGCTGTTCAGTACGTCCTGTTCGACCTTCAGCGCAGTTTCCTGGTCATCGCGGCAGAAGAGGGTCACGTTCAGAAAATAGCTCACCAGCGAGGACTGCCCGGACGACAGGCGCTGGCGCAGATCGCCCCACTCTTTTGCCTCCTGCGCCACGCCCGGGAAGAACTTGGCGTAGCTGGTCTTGGACTTCTTCTCAAGATCCATGAACTTCAGGTTGGCCTCGTTCTGCGCCTTCACCTGGTCTTCCACGCTGAAGACGAGCGTCAGGATAAACGGACACGAAACGGACAGTTCCGGGTTGAGAAGGTTGCTGTAGTTGTCGGCCATATTCCAGAG
Source organism: Enterobacter sp. NFIX58 (assembly GCF_900110475.1). Taxonomy (NCBI): domain Bacteria; kingdom Pseudomonadati; phylum Pseudomonadota; class Gammaproteobacteria; order Enterobacterales; family Enterobacteriaceae; genus Enterobacter; species Enterobacter sp. NFIX58. The sequence goes on from NZ_FODW01000010.1 coordinate 43,361, forward strand.
GAAGGCCAGCTCCGGATTTTTGGTCAGCTGAAAGTTCATGATGCGCGCGGTGCTGTTGCGACCGTTACCGCGCAGCCCCAGCGTCATGTAGTCGGCCTTCACCTTCAGGTCAAAGGTATCGTCCACGCACTGGTAGTTCAGATCCTTGAGCGGATCCAGTTCCCGTTCGGTGGGATACAGCGCATCCGGGTTGTGGTTAATCATTTCGCCCGCTATGCGGATAAAGGTATCCGCGTCCACGCTGCGGGTGGCTATCTGCGCCCCCTGCAGCGAGGCGCGGATGATTTTGACCTGGTTTTCCATCTCCATCACGCTGGCCTTACTTCCGCGCTTGCGGGGGACGCAGCAGGAGATGTACACCCGGTAGTTACGCAGGGTCAGCGGCAGGTTGAGGTGATCGGGCAGCGGGAACCCTTCTTCTGCGGCCCTGAGATAGTAGGCGCGGGTGATGGCGTTGAACGTATCAGCCTTTTCTCCCGTCCAGGAAAGCTCGCGCAGGCCATACTCGATATCCTGTCCCACCAGATGGCTGGACACCAGGTGAACGGCCACCGGCACTTCGCGGGGCAGCTTGGTACGCATCAGGTTTTCCAGCGACGACACGATAGTTTCGTTGGCGCCGTTGATGGGCTGCGCCTCGAGCATAAAGCCCATCGTCTTCTCGTTCATGAAGAGGCCAGTTTCCACATCGTAGTCGCGGTACGGCAGCACACGGCTGAACTGCGGGAAGCGCATCTGCCCGAGGACATCGTTCGCCTCAGAGGATGCATCGGGCATCTTCAGAGCCGTCAGCAGCGAGTTGACCGTGCGGGTGACGGTATCCAGTGGATTACTCACGGTTATCCTCCTTTTTATTGTCGGCCGTTTTTACCGTTTCCGTCGCAGAGGCCGGGCGGCTGGCGGGGATACCGTAGCGAAAACGCGCTGAGCGCATCTGACCGTACAGGCAGAAATACGGACGGCATCCCATAAGCAGCGCCGCCCCTGAAAACACAATGGCCATCACAATCCACAGCAACTTAAACGCACTCAGCGCCCCGTCAACATGACCGGCATATCCTTTAGCATCGGTGACAACGCTGCCCCGGTCATGGCAGACGGCTGAGGGAGCGTCATGCAGCGTGAGGCCGGAGGACTTGCCCTGCTGGGCTGGAGGTATAAAGGGGTCTAAAGGTTCATCGCGGCAGGCCGCAATACGAAACTCGCCACTGCTGACGTTGTGCGTGACGGCCATAATTTCCTGCGCCATCGCCTCTCCGGGCGTGGTGTCCTCCATCCACAAAAGCATGGCAACCAGCAGCATCAGCATGGCGGCAGGCCAGACAATCAGATAGTGAAAAGCCCAGGCAAGCCATCGAAGGCAATACAGCAGGACGGACAGAAGCTTAAGCATCATTCCCGTTACCTCCGGGATTCAGCGGAAACCAGACGCTGCAGTTGTTTCTGATAGCCTCCGCCAGCCTCTCCCCGTCCTCATCGCTGTACAGCGCCTTAATCTGGCTGACGTCAGATTTCGTCAGGAAAATCCGGGTTATCTGCTGTTTTGTTACGCTCATACCTGAGCCTGCTTTACCCAGGAACAGACAGTGCCCACGCTGCCGTTGCATTATGTGTTGAAAAATCCCTGCCTTCCCGTCGAGGGCGGTAGCACACTGCTGAGACGCTGACAGCCAGAAGTCGCGTTCTGCGGCATTAACACAGATGACACGCATCCCCAGCGCCTCGCAGCTGGCCGCGATATCGTTAAGGTGACGGGTTTTCCCCGGACCACCGTTATCCCTGTATGTCATGGCGCTCTCCTGAATCGTTGTCATTTTTCTCAATGCCTTTGCGCCCGCCGTCAGAACGCTGTCCTGACAGAAGCGCCTGTACCATCTGAGCGCAGAAAACCGTCTTACCGCTTCCCGTACAGCCCAGGACCATAAAATTGCCCTGCTCAGTGATTGCTTTACTCATCGGTCACCTCAGATACTGTTTTTGTCGTATTTCCAGAACCCGCTGGCATTCCGTACAGGTACGTACGCCCGGGATGGCCTGCTGCCGCCTGAGGGGGATGCGATTACCGCAGCATTCGCACCGGTTGCGGCTTTTGCCTTCCAGGCAGGACCGCTGCCTCGCGGCCTGTATATGAAGCTGGTTCAGCAATTCGTCCTGCTCCTGCAGGAGATCGAGTTCGTCTGCCATCAACGCTCCCTGCTCACACTGTCCGGACACGCTACCGCCCGTCCCTTTTCACGTTTCAGGGCACGCGTGATAACGACGGATTGTTAAAATGGGCGCCACACGCGGTGGCGGTTCAGGTTTCAGTTAACGCGCGGGGTTCCCCACGCTGAGGGTTTCACAACAAAAAACACCCGCGTCGGCTGGTGATAAACGTCCTGCGTATCGATATAGGGCGCGATCCACAGCCCGGCCGTCTTTTCACCGACGCGAAGCGGCCTCGGGTCCACGATGGACTCGCGCCCTGGCGGAGGCGCAACAACCGGTGTGACCGTGGAGAGCGGCGCCCGCGAGGCCGAATGCGGCTGCGGGCGGGGGAGAGTTGGTGTACCCGCCAGCGGTGTATTTCTGGATGCGACGGCATGCACCGGTTCAGCCGCCAGCGTAAGGGGCTGCACGGACCGGGTCCGGAAATTACCCTCAGCCAGGCGTGGCAGCGATGTCGCACCCGGCTTTACCGCGCTGGCCTCCTCCAGTCGTTTGGCTTTCTCATTGGCCTGCTCGATGGTCATGCAGGTATCGGATGTCGTCGCGTTACACTCAAAATCGCTCGTTGTACCGGCACATCCCGACAGCGTCAGGAGACTGGCCAGCGTGAGCGCAACAGGCACTGTCTTGTTCATTTGCGGTTCCTTTACGTGGGGTTACTGTGAGTCGGCCTTCGGCATAAACTGGCTCTGGTTAAGTCTGCCCAGCTGGTTGAGCATCTGGTCGGTACTGAACCCATTCATGCCGCCCTGCGGGACTGACGGTGGCGGAACCGGACTGCGTTCGTCGCCCTCCGCCTTGCTTCTGTCATTCTCGTGCGCCAGCTCTTCAATGGTTTTCAGCTGAAAACCGTCCTGAAAGACAACGGTCACTTCGTTACCCGCCCCAATCGGGATGACGGGGTGGTACTGCTCTGCGCGCTTGATGTAGTAGTCGCTGAGGGTCTGGGCGGCTTTGGAGGCACCGCCGCCAATCCCCATCTTCATCACGTCACCCGCGCCGAGGGATGCCGTGGCGCCAAGTCCGACCGAGGGCTGGGACGCGGTCTGCACGCCCTGACCGATGCCGTCAACAAAACCCGCGCCCCATGCCCAGCCGAGGATTTTGCCGTTTCGCATCACCACCTCGCCCTTGATGCCGTTTTTCCCCCGGAAGCTGACGTGTCCGGCAATGGGCTGGTCGATGGTGACGCCGTGCTTCAGGCAGCTGATGTTGCGGGTACGCACGATGGCGCGCTCGCTGGACACGTCGCCCCAGGCTTCAAGCCCGATGAAGCAGCCGGTCAGGTCGTAGCTTTTGCTGTTGGGCATTTCCACCCTGCCCGTAATGCGCAGCTGCATCGGCACCGTGGACTCGTTACCGGTCACGGAGGCGTTGGCGTCAGCCCCCTCAATCAGCATCGATTTGGCAAAGCTGCCCGACGGGATGTACGGCAGGGACGGACCTTTGCTCTCGTCGCTGCGGGCAAAAGACTGACGGCGCAGCTGGTTGGGAACGGGGATGGGCTGGTACTGTACCTGCGCCGGCGGCGTAACGCCGTTACCCGGGTAGAACGCCGTCGGCGGCGGTACGGCCCCCGTTTGCGGCGGGAAACCGGTCGGCTGCGGCTCACCTTCAGGACCCGGTGCAGGAGACGGCGGCTGCGGTGCCGGCTCACCCGATGCGGTGACGGGTTTTGCCCCCAGCGCGCTGACCTGAGCGGAAAGCGCCGCGTTGTCCTGGTTAAGCTTGTCTATCTGGTGCTGGTAGCCTGCCTGCCCCTTACTGAGCAGCTCAAGCTCGCGGCGCATTTCGGCATACTGCTTCTGCATTTCGGAGGCGGTAGCCTGCATCTCGGTCGTGGCATGCTGCTGTACCTTCTGGTCAAAGGTGCTGTCCACCACACCGGTCATATCGGGCGCAGGCTCGTCGGCTGCTGCCGCATCGCTGCTCCCCTCGTAACGCGCATCCGCCAGATACCAGCCGCCGCCGCCCACCACACCCACGGTCGCCAGCACAATACCCAGCCAGATAAACTGCTTGCGCTTCACCACTGAATTAATGCTGGCCATCAGCCGCACCTCCGCTGCTGATAATGAAGACCTGCAGGGCGCCGCCCGCCATCAGCTGACGCGAGGCTTCACCGAACAGCACCCCGCGAATACCGCTCTGCCAGAAGTCGCTTTCCGCGATGTTACGGGCCATCCCGGTATTGTTGGTGACGCGAAAGCGCACCACCTTAAGGTGATTGCCCACCCAGACGCGCTCCGGGACTGCAGACAGTCCGGCGGGCGCGACGAGGGCTTCATACGTGACGGGAATAGCCTGCCAGCCGGACGGCAGCTTCCCGCCAAGCAGATGCTGGCTCAGGGAAACCAGCGTGGCCTCATAGGGAGAAGACTCCTCCCAAGTGCGCGCCGCTTCGCCCGTACCGGACAGCTCGCTGACCAGCCGGATGGTTCGCCCCGCGCCCGCACGTGGCACGGCCTGTACCGAGAAGTTGAGGCCGCGTTCGGTTTCCAGAATGAACGTGAAGGGCTTTTTGTTGAGGGTGCTGACAATCACACCGCCGCTTGCCGTCTGCTCCTGCCGCGTCAGCTCACCGTCGAGGCTGGTCAGGGCCGTCACGCGGTCACCTGCGACCGTAAAGAGGTTCGGGTCGGTGTTGCTGACCGCGATGCTGGCCTGCCCGCCGTTCGTCAGCGGAACAATCGTGGCGGAAAGCGCAGTGGGTGCGGCGACCGTCTGACCGGAAGCGAGCATCATCAACGCAAGCAGCGCACGGCGACTATTTTTGTTCATCGGTGATTTCTCCGAAGTGGCTGAGCCAGCTGATGCCGTCCTCGCGCTCAAATTTAAGAACGTACTGTTTCAGCTCGGGATACGGTTTCGAGTCGCCTATCCAGGTTTTCAGCTGACCGCGCACGTCCACGCGGCTGCTTGCCGGATAAACCTTCACGCTGGTCATATAGAAAGACGAGTTGACGTTGTTGTCCTTAATGCGCTTCGCATCCTCGGCAAGCCTGATTTTCAGCTCGTTCTGCGCCGCCGGCTTGACATACGCCAGCAGCTGCTCATGAGAGGCATCAACGGTTTCCGGGGTGACATTCAGGCGAAGGGCGATAAGCGACAGGGCCATCTGCTGCAGGTAGGAGGCATCCGCCTGATTCTGCGACACGGCAAACGGCGCGTTGAAAAGCATTGGCGTGACGATAGACTTCTGCTCATTCTGAAGGCGGTAGTTGTTGACGGCCTGAATAACGTTGGTGGTGATACTCCCCAGAATAACCACCCCCATGGCAATAAAGCCGATGGCAATAACCCGCTGTGTACTTAATCGTGCTCCGTGTTCCATCTGATTATTCCTGTCTATTTAATCCACTGGCGGTAGCATGAGTCGGGTACATCATGGAAAATCCCCCTCAGCAGTGAGGTCGGCATATACCAGTAGACCAGGTCCCGCAGCCATGAGCTGCCCCGCCCTTTCTTGAGCTTTTTTATTCCGAGATAGGCCAGTACGGCAGCGATAATTCCGGGGATATAATGCTGGGTCCAGAATCCCCACCCCAGGCAGACAATAGCCGGAATAAGTTCATCCACAGGAAGGCCAAACCAGCGGCTCTGATTCGTCAGGGTTTCAGGAAAGCGATATTTTTTGAGAGATTCATTCGCCATATATGTTCCGTCTCCGGTACAGCTGGCAGTATGGAAATACCTGCCAGCCGGATTACAGGCAAAGCCCTCCCGTGAATGCTCGTGAAGGGCATTCAGAATTAAACAGGAATTTAATAGTCGGAAGTGGCTCTGAACGGCTGTCTCTGGATATCAGTATCCTGCGACAGACATACCTACCGTGACGAATACGGACAGGATCGCAAAGCCCGCCAGGAACTTAAGGTTCTTAGTCGTCATATACATCACGGCGCCCACCAGGACTTCGGCAAGAATAACCCACTTAACCACGCTGGAATCTTTACCAAATGTTCCTTTAACGGTTGCATCGCCGCTGGACATCAGATCTTTACCCGCAGTCGAGGCCAGAACCGTTTCAGGGAAAAACGCAGCAATGGCTGCGACAGGCAGGGCAAACTTCAGCGCTTTGAGTAACGCGACTTTGCTGAATTTTTTCTTTGCAGGGGTCGCGGGTACAGCGTTAATAACAGACACATCAGTCATATTCATTAATCCTTTAATTACACCGGATAGATTTGTTGAAATAAAAATCCTAAAAAACTAGTTTTGTGACTTGGGTTCAAGATTGTTTGGGATCACCTCCGCCATTTCAGAGTTATAGAAATCAGGGAATTTTTCCAGGTGGTCACGTAACCGAATCAGCGCTTCAGCTGATTTAGAACGACCACTTCTGTCTTTCGCCTTCAAAATAAGAAGATCGGTTTGTGGGTCAAGGTAGATCGACATAGTTACCGTTGGGCCACGAAGCCTGTGACGTCTAATCATGTTTTCCCTCTCAACATATTCCTGCGTCAGGATAGTGACACGCGAAATACAATTTATTCAATACCGAGATTTCTACACTATTTTATTAACAAAGATTTAACATTAAGAACTTTAAGAACTACTGACGTCATTCGTGTATAGACACCATTCTTAAGACAATAGAATCTGAAGTCATCATAATCAGGGAAATACTTTCTGATTTCTTTTTTAACACTAGCAAGCCTATTGGTAATAGCAGATTCAGAAACACCAAGACACCTCGACATAGTATGAAGATGAAACCCAAGAACAGAAAAACATAAAGTAATCATTTTTTTGGTTGTCATTTCAGAAAGAAAAATGTCCACATCAAAGCTGTCATTCAGTACCTTAGTGTTTACCTTGAATAATGCCTGGTAATCTGGAAAATAATTTATAAGCCATATAGCATATAGATCCCCATCAATTAAACGTATTTCGACTCTCAATTGATAAAACTCACCGTTAAAGTTAAATGTACGACATAGTGCTGTTTCAGGTCCCATAACAAATGCCTCTAATTCAATAGAGGATAGTTCGAGTTCAACCTCGTCAGAATCGAAGCTTATACCTGAAAATGATTTCGAAAGTGGATGAAAGAGATCGGAAAAAGCATCATTTTTATAAACTACTTTTCTGGATTGATCACGAATACAAAAAGGTAGTGATGAGGAATTATAAAGACCATCAAAATGACTTAGAACATCATCTAATGATTGACTTGGTTCGGAGAGATCTCTAGGATCGCGCGGGTGCATTGAAGCCTCCTCTGAAGGTTTCTGTGTATAGTCGGTACACTCGGGGGTCTAGCCCGGTGTACCGGCGACCCGCCAAACAAAATGGCGGGCATCAAATTTTACTTATGTCTGCATAAAATATATCAATTACTGACGACAAAGTCACTCAAAAACAGCAGATCTAAATCCTATTTATCAAATATTTTCAGCTAATTATCTTGAGAATCTTCCTCCTGCGGAAAGAAGTTTCCAACAATCTGTTGCACGTCCTCACGTATACACGTAACCATCTCCCTGAAATCAAATTTTTCATTTCCTGCGAGATGCGGACTCAGCGACTCCATCGCCAGAAGCTTGCTGACAATAAATTGAGTTTTCATTACATTTTCAAGTATGGTTTTATTATAGAGCGCCTGATTAAAGGCAGACTCTTTTCTTTCCATTTGCGCTTCATAGACCCGAAGACCAAGTTCGAGCAGCATTGATGCAATACTCGAAAAACTTACATCTTTATCTCTCGCTCCTTCAGCGCGACGTTTTTCAGCGATTACTCTTATTTTCTCTGACACTTCATCGCTTACATAGACCTGAACTCTGGCCATAACTTTCTCCTTATTTATACATCCAAAATTTTGTACATCAGAATATTTAGGAAAGCTAAAATGCACGACTCGGCACAGACTCTCTGCCGGAAAACAGACGACTCGAATGCCGACACAAACTGTAAAAATTCACGAGTCGAATATAGACTCGCCGTAGTCATAACTCAATGGATTTATTAAAAATAGTCACAAATGACTCTCATTAGAGTTTTTATCGAGTCGAATAAAACTCCCTACCGAGTCGTTTACACACATTAAAATAAATTATTTCACATTACTTTTTATCTAACCTACTGTTTTAGAAAGCCAATCAGCAAAATTTTAATTTTGCGTGGGGTGTGGTGCTTTTGGTGGCGAGGAGTGCATATTAGTTGAGTCTGGGCATGGGATGGGTTAACTTATTTCCGGCATGGTGCCCGGAGGGAAAAAATGAAACGGATTGCTCTTACGTTTTTAACGTTGGCTTTTTCTGGAATGTTGAACGCTGCTGATTGTTTTGATCTTGCAGGAAGGGATTATCATATAGATCCAGATCTGCTTCGGGCAATCTCCTGGAATGAATCGAACTTCCGCACAGACGTAAAAGGCTACAATCCTGTTTCGGGTTTTGGCTCCGGACTTATGCAGGTGGACTCCCAGCACTTTAACGAACTGGCTCGTTATGGAATAAAACCGGAGCACCTTCTTTCCGATCCGTGTATGAATATCTACACCGGGGCTTACTATCTTGCAATTGCATTCAAAAAGTGGGGAGTCAGCTGGCAGGCCGTGGGCGCTTATAATGCAGGTTTCAGGAAAACAGAAGAACAGGCGCAGAGAAGATATGTCTATGCCAGAAAAATTGAGGCAACATACCGGGCGATAAAGAAGAATAAAAACTCAGGGCAGACTCTCTCAAAACAATAAAAAAGACCTCGTATTGAGGTCTTTTTTCCATCCTGTCTTTAACCCGTCAATCAATAGCCCGATAAATTAAATCTACTTCAGGGTGTTTTATGATACTGATGTAGTCTTTCAGTGCATCCTGACGAGCGACGAGGTGTTTACAGACTTTCGAGTATTCAGGCCCCATATCTGCGACCTGCCATGACAACCAGTTCATGATCATTAGCGTGGCAATAATTCCGGCAGCATCAGCACTGACCTCTGCTTCAAAGTAATTACCAGGAACAACCATGTTATAGCGCTGTTCTCCTCCCGGTGCGATATATCCTGTTTGTGCGGTGGTGAATCTGACACAGTTCGGCGCCACGTTTCCGCCAGTGCCCTGCGGAATAATCCAGTAATTCCAGAAACCGCCATCATAATCTGAATGCTGACGTAACCAGCTGGCAATCATATTATCAGCAGAAGGCGTAAAAAAGAGCGCAGGAATAAAATCAAGACGTTCATCGCCATCTGTAACACAATAGCGCTGGCGTTCATCGATTTTAAATTGTTCGGCTGATTCACGAGTGGCGGTTTTGACGTTTAATGTGTGCATTCTGGTTTTCTCCTCATTGGGTTATTATATCGTTCGACTTCATCACTGAGCGGCGAAGGGCAATGAGCAGCTGACAGAAAGGAAATAAAGGGGCGCGCAGCGTTTATATCCCCCTTTATTTCCTTTCTGGCTGATGCTAAAAGCAGCCCTCCGCGAACTGATGAAATCGGGCGATAGTCACACCAGGAGAATGCACACATCCCGTAACGGAAAATCGGCGTAAGACGAATTACCGTTACGGGCTTCTGAGTGGAGGTAATTTATTACCGTCACGGTGAAAGCGGCGCATCCTTTCAGGATGCAGCAAGCGTGAATTTGAATTTGCGTCAGGATGGAAGCCCGAAGGGCGGAGACGGTTTACCGGCTCCGTTCACGACAGCCGTGTCCCTTTTGGGACGACGCCCGGAAAAGAAACGCTTATATCCATATCAGCGGCAGAATAATAAAGACCATCGCCAGCAGGAGAATGAAGAATAGAAATCAGCTAACCAAAAGACAGGAACTTCAGACAACCTCGCGCCGGAATAACGCAGGCAGCGCGTCAGCGCAGCCTGCTTATTCTGCGCCGCAGGCGCGCGGCCTTAGATGCCACGAAAGGCAGGATACTCCCCTGCCCTTCTGGATGGTTATGCAGCTTCATTTATACCGCGCAAAAATTCGCGCATGGCACTGATACGGCGCTGATCGTCCAGCCGCTTTCCAAAGTTGTTGATGTAGTACACCGGCGTATACCGCACCCTGTTTAACTGCATCGTCAGCGTATTGCCCGTGACCACCTCGGCAGGAATACCCAGCAGGGAAAGCTGAATAAACGCCATATCGGCCGCAACAGGATCGATATCAATGCAGCTTCCGAACATATGTTCAGACGGGTTATAGCCCGCCTCCAGCAGATATTCCGCATACGCCACAATCATTCCCGCCGCACCGCTTGCCGGATCGCTGACGGTCACGAATCCCTCACGGCGTATCGTTTCGTCGACGTCCGGCATCAGCAGCCTCGCCAGCAGTGACTGGACGTGATACGGCGTGAAATACTGCCCGTTCCGGTCGTCGCCCAGCTCAAGTTCCATGAAGATCGCGCCGAGAAAGTCGTGAAACTTTGCCTCCAGCGCGCAGACCATCAGGCAGAAAAGCGTATGCAGGTTGCTGATATCGCTCGCGCTGTACTTCGCGCAGATTTTACGGCTCTGCTCAATATTCTCCGGCGTTCTTATCCGCGCCATATCCAGCTCGCTGGCAGCCAGCGTGATAAAGTCGCTGAAAACCTCCCAGCGGCGCAGGCTGCGGGCGGTATCCCTGAACACGCTGATAAACTGGCGGCGTGCCTGGTCGATCGCCATCATCCGGTGCGGTATCGGCTGCGCATTCACGGTGGGCAATACGGGTTTAGCGGGTGTTAAGGGTGCGGCTTCTCTCGCCTGGTCAAAGAAGCTGGCAAAACTGAGTTGAGACATCGTTCCTCCTTAAATGCCGCCCCGTAAGGAGCGGCTCAGTTATCAGTTAAATGCCCGCTTCAGTTCGAGCGTGCGTAACACCTGTCCCCACTCGCTCACTCGCATGGCAGGAATACGAACGGCGCGCCCCTTCTTCCGGCAGTGCGCAATGTGACGACCCAGCGCCCGCATTTCGGCGCTGATTTCGTCACGGTCGATATCACTGCGTTTAATACGCACCTGTTTTTTTACGGGCGCATTTTCCGCCTCAAGCATCTGGACATACAGGGCGGTCGGTGTAACAATCGAAACTTCACTGAATTGCATTGGTTTGTTCCTTTTGGTGAAGGCCGGATTCATCGTTGAAGGCGCATAAATCCGGCGGGTTAAGGCAGGCGAAAGCCTGCTTTTCTCATTTCTGGCGCTGCTCAACCTCCTTAACGCGTGCCAGAATCTCCGCGTGGTCAAGGTTGCTGTAGTCACGCATCCGGTAATAACGGATACCGATCCGCGCGTAGATTTCGGTCACATTGCCGCAGACCATTTCCGCCAGCATGAAGGTTTCACACTCGCCGTTCTGACTGCTGCGCCAGTTCATCGGGTACATCAGCCCCAGCGCATCATGGAAGCCGTGCACGTCGATTTCGACGGGCGCGGTCAGATATGACTTTTCGCGGCTCAGCCAGTACGCGCGTTCGGCCTCACTGGTCGCATAAATACCCACTTCGGCGCAGGATTCGGTCAGATTTAAGTGCATGGTTTATCTCCTTCTGGTTAATGGCGTTGATATTTCGCCGTGGTGGTTATTCGTCGAACGTGATGCCGGAAAAATGCGCCATCAGATGCAGCATGTCGGCAATGTCATCGACTTTCTGCTGAATGGCTGGCGTGGCTTTCAGGATGCGCGTGACAGCGGTTCTGAGTTCGCCCATATAGCGGTTTGCAGACTCGCCCAGCGCCGTTTTGTCCGTATTGCTCTGGTACTTCATCAGAGCTTTACTGACGTGGTTTTGCAGGGTATCAAGCTCTCTGAGCGCGCTTTTCTCCCATGCGTCAAAGCTGAACGTACTGTTCGTGTTGCTGTTGCTCATGATGTTTCTCCGTTGTTGCTGGCGGCATCCCCTGCCGCCAGCCGATTAAGTAATCAGTAATCCGCCGCCAGCTCGCTCATCAGGTCAGCACATTCACCATCGGCACGTTCTTCTTCCGCAGTCGTCAGCATGTAACCCCGTTTCGCTGCCGCCCCCATAAACGCCGGACGGTCTTTCAGTGGCAGTTCTGCCAGGTAATCCATAGCCATACCCAGCAGACGGGACTCATAAATCTCGTAGTGCAGGCCACATCCCCGGTTAGCCTGTATTTCCATACGGGCCAGCACCACGTCCGCGCGAATAACATCGAACGGGTTACGGGAATGGATATTGCGCACAAAGCCATCAGTACGCAGGGACGAGGTTTTCACCCATCTTTCGGAAGATTCTTTGGTGGCGGTTTTGACGTTGACGTTCTGTGTGTTCATCCTGCTTTTCCTCTTATCTGGTGGTTAATCCATCTCTCGGTGAGTTCCCTGGCGGCAAAGGGCAAAGGAGCAACGGCGGGGCGGCAGGAGAAGGGCGGAGACAAAACTTTTTGCGGTCCTTCGCAAAAAGTTTTGGCGGAGTTCATTTCACCCTTCGGATGACGACGCGACGGTGCTACGACCAGCCCTCCGCCCGGGAACGGACGCGAGATGGCTCACCAGAGGTATGAGAAGAGGATGAACACACCCGACACGTCGGAACGACGTGGCGTCACCTGAGTGCCGGCGGCTTTATCGCCGGCATGGTGAAAGCGGCGTGACCGGAACGGTCACTGCGAGCAGGTGTTGACGTTGCGACAGTGGGATGGAAGCCCGTCAGGGCGGAGACGGTTTACCGGCTCCGTTTACGACAGCCCCGGTTTCCGTCAGGGAAGTCGCCCGCAGTCATGGCCAGTGACCGCGTCCGACGACAGGCAAATTTGAAAAGATGATACAGACAACTGCCACCATAATTCGCAGCGTCCGTTCTTCAGAGGAGATTCACAGCAGGGTATTACAAAGCGTAAGGGGCATAAAAAAGAGCCGCTATACCGCAGGCATAACCGCTCTTTTTACTTTCCTGCCCTCACGCTGGCGTATTCTTTGTTACCTTCGCCGCCAGAACACACAGCCACTGACCAGAAGCAGAACACCGCACAGCACCGCCAGATTCGGCAAGATGGTGTCGAATGCACTGCTGAAAACTTCATCAGGGTTATGTTCCCCCCAGAATTCCAGCTTGTATCCGATGCCCCAGACAGAAAACGCCAGTCCAGAAGCCACAATTCCCCACTTAAATAGAAACACGAGCACGTTGTCCAGCATACCAGGCGGATCGCGCCAGGTGATAACCAGCGCAATCAGGGCACAGATTACCACCCCGGCATAGTACGCCGTACTTCCGAACATCTCCGGCGCCGCGTAATGTATGATCAGCGTAAACAGGCCATTTAACAGCGCGACCAGTATCCAGTATCTCATCTCTAAATTATCCCTTTTAAGCACCCTGCCGACCGTATTCTGGCAGGATATGATATCAGACTCAGTGAGGCGACTTTCCCCTAAAATAATCCGGTCGCGCCGTCAGTTCCCGCTCGATGAGTTCATCAGCAAACAGGGGCGCGATCCTGTTAACACGACGCGCCAGATTCCGTCGCCGCGTGGCCGCCTTTCGCTCATCGCTCCAGCGCCTGACGGGCCGTTCGCACAGAAAATCAACGCAGACAGCATATCCGGCTCCTGCCACCCACAGTGACATCACAGACTCAGGGGCGGGTTTCCCTGCCTCCACCACTTCTGACGCCAGCTCAGATTCACCGGGACAGGGATCGGGACGCTTCCAGCGCAGCGAGTAACGCCACTTCATACCCGGCTCCGCATTGTCAGCTTGTTGGGTACCATCCAGCGCTCCAGCTGCCTGACAGATCCCGGACTTTCCCGCGCCAGCGCATCCGTTTCAGCCATCACCGTCCAGAAAGGCTGGTTCTCCGTCATCCAGCGTTCCATTGGTGCCAGTGACGGAAAGCGCTCGCTCCAGCGCCAGAACATCTCCTCCAGGTCGTACTGGCGCAGTTCAGTCCCCGACCAGCGCGCGCTCCAGCTGCTGACCGTTTCCGGGGTATGAAAGGCCAGCTCAATCTCCGCCTGCCCCGCCAGCGCCTGGTACGCCCGCTCGCGCTGACACTGTTCTTTTCGGCGCTGGCGGGTGTATTTTTCATCCCGCAGCGCGTCCTGACAGCGAACCCGCTCGGTCTGCTGAAAGGCCACCTCCGGAAAGAGGCGCTGACCAGCACCGACAGGAAGCGGCAGCCAGCAACACGTCCCGCGGCTTTCAATCAGCGCATCGATGGCACTGAGCCAGCTGTCCCTGCTGCCCCGCAGCTCCCGCGCCGTCAGCACCGGCGCAAAATAATGGATTTCCCTGATAGTGATGCGCGTGCTGCCCGTGAGCCGGCGAAAAAAGGCGCTGGCATAGGGATACACCGTGGACACCGCGCCGCGCGACCGCCGGCGTTCAACCTCAGCGATGGCCTCCATCGCGGCGCGGCGCTCGGGGCTGAAGGGAACCAGAGAGAGATGTGAGAGGATCATGCCGCGCCCTCCGCCGCCAGAATACTGATGATGCTGGCCTGACTGTATCCGTCCGCATCGAGACGCGCCGTCAGGCTGACGGTGTGGCTGACAAGCTCCGGCTGGTAGCCGCTCAGGGTTCGAATGACGGAGAACGGGCGACCGCTGGCGGGAACGAACACCACCATCCAGACGGGACTGATAGCACCGGGACTGCACACTGCAATATGATAATTGCCGTGCGAGGGGGTAAAGCGTATCTGTACGGGGAAGAACCCGCCGAACTCGCTGCGGTACTCGCCGTTCATGTCCCAGTTATCTGGGCAGGACAGGTCACGCATCACGGCGTGGGTCAGTTCGCGGCGATAGTCTTCGCCGCTGTCGCGCCAGTCCTCCATCTCGTCAGGGGACATGGTCTTCAGCACATCGGGGGTCAGAACAGTTTGCATGGGTATCTCCTTACTGCCGCCCCGCAGGGCGGCGCTCCGTTATCAGGCGGCGTGTGCCGTGTTGGTGGTCTCGTTGTCAGTGCTGTCGGTATCGGAAACAGCGTCGTCAGCACCGGATTCAGTCGCTGGCTCCGGTCCTTTCAGCCATGCCGGAACCCAGCGGGTGTGCTGCATAAAGTGCTCCGCATGCCCTGCTGCGTCGCCCTTCTTCATCTTCTCTGCGTCACCCGCCGCGCCCGTCAGCCCCGCCTCTTTCAGGGAGGCGACAATCTGCGGATGTTTCAGGCTGCCGAAGTAGTTGTCCTTCGTCGGCTGCCACCAGTCCCGCAGGTGGAACCCGATTGCCGCCTCCACCGTATCGAGGGTACTGCGCGAGGTGTGCCCCATATCGCGGGTCTGTACCCCGTCAACGGAACAGGCCGTGCAAAAGGCCATCAGCGACATCAGCACCCCGCCGTCGAGTGCAAAGAAGGTGGTGAAGTCCTTCTCCCATCCTTCCGGCAGCAGGGCTTTCAGCCGCGTTTTTTCAGCCATCAGGATGCCAAAGGCAGCTCCGTCTTTGCCGGACGGGGCGTTCTCCGTCAGACTGCTGTGGGATACGGTCAGGCTGATACGGAACGGATGCGACGTGGTGACGCATCCGGCAAAAACACAGGTACACATACGCCAGACCATCAGCGCCACCGCCTTTTCGGGCTGCTGCATCAGCGCCGCCTGTACCGCCAGCGTACGCTCGGATGACATTTTCGTGAGCAGCGGAACGCTGATCCCCTCTGCGGCGTCGGGCTGGCGCGAGGTGAACGGCACCGTTACGCTGCTGGTTTCGGTTTCTTCCGGCATATCCGCTTTCAGACGCACCCCGCGCTGCACGTACACCTGCCCTTCGTACAGGCTGACCATCACCCCCGCGCCTGACTTCATGTCGTCAGTCCACGCGCTGACTTCTGCCGCCTCCTGAATGGCAAGGATGTCCGCCTCGATCGCATCCGACTCGTCGCAGACGCTGTCAAAGGCGTCGTACTGCTCCCGCAGCGCATCAAGACGCTGCTCCTGCTCAGGGGTGTATACCGGATCGGGTTCAACAGGCTGAACGAACTCTTTACCGTCTTCGCCGTGATACCAGATGCGGGCTGCGCGTCCGCGACTCCATGCCCAGCCCTCACGCTGCTGAATGTCCAGAGCGATACGCTCCAGCTTCTCCTGCACCAGACGCTCAACCAGCACGCTGTCTGCCGTGCCGTCGCCCTCGTCCTGGCTGAAAAGATCTTCACGAACGTAACCCCCTGCCGCCTCATACGCTTCGCGCCCGATAAACCGGAATTTGGTGTTGTCGGTGCGCATCTCGGTGTCGGTAATGGCGCGTTTAATCAGGTGCGCGGGCGCGTTCGACCAGCTGGCCTTCACGCTTTCAAATACCTCAACCTGACGGGCAGGATCGTCCTCGAGACAGAGCGCCTGACATTGCTCAACGGTCAGTTCGTCCTGCGCGAGCTTCTCCATCAGGGCAGGTGCAAGGTTTGCCAGCTTCAGCATGCGCTGCACGTGGCGGGAGCCGAAGCCGAGCGCGTCGCCAATCTGCGCGGGAGTTTTGCCCTGCTCTGCCAGCGTACGGAAACCTGCGATTTGCTCGGCGGGATGCATGGCGGCGCGCTGCTCGTTCTCAGCAATGGAGGCAAGGGCAGCAATGTCGTCTGAGACGCGTTTCACCATGACGGTATGATCGGCCGCAAGACGGTCTTCCTGCGCCAGCAGATTCAGGGCAGTCAGTCGGCGGCCACCTGCGGCCACGCCGGATTGTCCATCCGCGAGGGTGTGAACAATCAGGTTCTGCAGCAGTCCGAGTGCCTCAATGGAGTCGGCCAGACCGCGAACGCTGTCCACGGAATACGGAATGGTGCGCACGTTCAGCGGGGATTTAGCGAGACTGGACAGCGGAACATACTCGATGACAGCGGCCTCAAGGGCGGCCTTCAGGGCTTCTTCCTGCGCCTTCGTGATTTTTTTGCTGCTCGCTTTTTTGGGTGCTTTTGCTTTAACATCGGTTACTGACATAGTTGATACCTCACTGGATATTGATGATTGTCCGGCCCTGCGGAGTGGCTGCTCCGGCAGGGCACCTTCTTACTGCTGTTTACGAATACCGTAACGTTCGATGTAACGGTTGAGCCATTTCCCGGCATCCGCTTCAAAATTCCACGCGCGCCATACCATTACGCCGTTCTGACGAACGACCAGGCGAAAATGTGTACCCTGATCGTCCTCAATTGCCACGTTGGCGTACTGCGCCGCAACGGCCTCAGCCTGTTCGCGGGTAAAGGTGTCGTCGGTTAAAACCGCCAGCGCCTCGTTCATGTTGCTCCTCCTTCTGAACCTGTTTTGCTTTTAAAAAACCATCACCCGTTGAGTTGCCGGGGCCGCGGTTTTGACGTTTTGCGGGGACCTGCTGAACGCCCCCGCTGGTTGTTACCTTCACCCGTTTGAGAGCCGTTCGCCGCAGGGGCGTAAACCAGCGCGGGCGATGGCGGATGTCCGGGGCGCGGTTTACCGCGTGCCATTTACCCTGGACAGCTGACAACGACTGTGCTTGTCTCAGCCCCGGCGAAAGGACTCAGAGGGGTGAAATGACCAGGAGGTAATGAGCAGGAACCCGCCGCAACGGCGGAACGCGCGGGCGCGAAACGGCGTTGCCCCGAAGAGGCCCGGCAGCATTACCGCCGGGCTGGTGAGAGCGGCGCATCCGTTTACGGATGCCGCAAGCGTGATGTTGCCCCTGCGACAGTGCGATGGAAGCCCGACAGGGCGGAGACGGTTTACCGGCTCCGTTTACGACAGCGCCGGTTCCCGCCAGGGAAGTCGCCCAAAGTCATATCGTCCGGGAAGAAAAGCCGACAGGACAGCGATATCAGCCAGTACGCCACCGGTATGGCCACTATTGCCAACGGCAACGGCAACGGCAACGGCAACG
>NZ_FODW01000007.1:0-144051 GCF_900110475.1 Enterobacter sp. NFIX58
AACAGAATTTGCCTGGCGGCTTTAGCGCGGTGGTCCCACCTGACCCCATGCCGAACTCAGAAGTGAAACGCCGTAGCGCCGATGGTAGTGTGGGGTCTCCCCATGTGAGAGTAGGGAACTGCCAGGCATCAATTAAGTGAAGAGGCCATCCGAAAGGATGGCCTTTTTGCGTTTATACGCCAAATAAACGGCAGGCCGGGTAAGCGCAGCGCCACCGGGCATGGCAGACCGCACCATCCTCTCCTTGAAACTTTCTCACCTTCTGCTTGCAGACTCGACATTCAAGCCATTTCTGGGTATCGTTAGCTGTCTGGATGTCTAAACGTTTATACGTATGCTGTGAGGATACAAAGCTATGCCGATTCGGGTGCAGGACGAGCTACCAGCCGTCAATTTCTTGCGTGAAGAAAATGTCTTTGTGATGACGACTTCACGTGCGACAGGTCAGGAAATTCGCCCGCTGAAGGTGCTTATTCTCAATCTGATGCCCAAAAAGATCGAAACAGAAAACCAGTTCCTGCGTCTGCTGTCGAACTCCCCGCTGCAGGTCGATATTCAACTGCTGCGAATCGACGCCCGTGAGTCACGCAATACGCCTTCTGAGCATCTGAACAACTTCTACTGCAACTTCGATGACATTCAGGGTGAAAACTTCGACGGTCTGATTGTGACCGGCGCGCCGCTGGGCCTGGTGGAATTTAACGATGTCGCTTACTGGCCGCAGATCAAACAGGTTCTGGAGTGGGCAAAAGATCACGTCACGTCCACGCTGTTTGTCTGTTGGGCGGTACAAGCCGCACTGAATATTCTCTATGGCATCCCCAAGCAAACCCGCACTGAAAAGCTCTCCGGCGTATACGAACACCATATTCTTCACCCCCATGCGTTGCTGACGCGCGGGTTTGATGATTCTTTCCTGGCTCCGCATTCCCGCTACGCTGACTTCCCGGCCCAGCTGATTCGTGATTACACCGATCTGGAGATTCTGGCCGAAACGGAAGATGGAGACGCTTACCTGTTTGCCAGTAAAGATAAGCGCATTGCCTTTGTGACCGGACATCCTGAGTACGATCCGCACACCCTTGCGTCAGAGTATTTCCGTGATGTCGAAGCGGGTCTGAACCCGGATGTCCCGTACAACTATTTCCCGAAAGACGATCCGCAAAACAAACCGAGAGCGACCTGGCGCAGCCACGGGAATTTGCTTTTTACTAACTGGCTCAACTACTACGTCTACCAGATAACACCATACGATCTGCGTCACATGAATCCAACGCTGGAGTAATCGTCTGCACTAAACGATCCTAAAGCGTTTCAGCTATTCAAATCAGGCACCTTCGGGTGCCTTTTTTATTTCCGAAATGTCACTCATCATTCTTCAAAACTTTAATTTCAATAAAATCAATCAATTAATTGCAATTTATAATTAAAATGGAAATTGTTTTTGATTTTAGAAAAAATAGAGATAGTCTTAATTCTGCTGAGCGAAAACTACCCAACGATCTTTCGTTCGCATCGGGAGCGTGATTTTGGATCTTTGATGAGGAGCAGAGTAATGACTCAACAGGCAACGACGGTCGATGAACTGGCCTTTACCCAGCCGTATGGCGAGCAAGAACAGCAAGTTTTGACGGCAGAAGCGGTAGAATTTCTGACTGAACTGGTGACCCGCTTTACGCCGCAGCGCAATAAGCTGCTGGCGGCACGTATTCATCAGCAGCAGGAAATTGATAACGGCAAGTTGCCTGGTTTTATTTCGGAAACCGCTTCCATTCGCCGTGGCGAGTGGAAAATCCGCGGCATCCCTGAAGATTTACAGGATCGTCGCGTTGAGATCACCGGTCCGGTAGAGCGCAAAATGGTGATCAACGCCATGAACGCCAACGTTAAGGTCTTTATGGCCGATTTTGAAGACTCGCTGGCACCGGACTGGCGTAAGGTCATCGACGGACAGATCAACCTGCGCGACGCCGTAAACGGCACCATCAGCTATACCAACGAAGCCGGCAAAATATACCAGCTCAAACCGAACCCGGCGGTACTGATCTGTCGCGTGCGTGGGCTGCACCTGCCGGAAAAACATGTCACCTGGCGTGGTGAAGCCATTCCGGGAAGCCTGTTTGATTTTGCGCTCTATTTCTTCCACAACTACAAAGCCCTGCTGGCAAAGGGCAGCGGCCCGTATTTCTATCTGCCTAAAACGCAGGCCTGGCAGGAAGCGGCCTGGTGGAGCGAAGTCTTCAGCTATGCGGAAGATCGTTTCAACCTGCCACGCGGCACTATCAAAGCCACCCTGTTGATTGAAACGCTGCCTGCCGTGTTCCAGATGAATGAAATTCTGCACGCTCTGCGTGACCACATTGTCGGCCTGAACTGCGGACGCTGGGACTATATTTTCAGCTACATCAAAACGCTGAAAAACTACCCCGATCGCGTACTGCCGGATCGCCAGGTCGTGACCATGGATAAACCGTTCCTGAGCGCCTACTCGCGTCTGCTGATCAAAACCTGCCACAAGCGCGGAGCCTTCGCGATGGGCGGCATGGCGGCCTTTATCCCGAGCAAAGATGCCGAGCGCAACAATCAGGTGCTCAACAAGGTGAAAGCCGACAAAGAGCTTGAAGCACGTAACGGCCATGACGGGACGTGGATCGCGCATCCGGGTCTGGCCGATACGGCGATGGACGTCTTTAACCGCGTGCTTGGCGACAATAAAAACCAGCTGTTTGTCACGCGTGAAGACGATGCCCCAACGGCTGAAGAACAGCTGCTGGCCCCGTGCGCGGGCGAACGGACGGAAGAGGGGATGCGGGCCAATATCCGCGTTGCGGTGCAGTACATCGAAGCGTGGATCTCCGGCAACGGCTGCGTGCCGATCTACGGCCTGATGGAAGATGCTGCGACGGCGGAGATCTCACGTACCTCTATCTGGCAGTGGATCCACCATCAAAAAACGCTCAGCAACGGCAAGCCGGTGACCAAATCCCTGTTCCGCCAGATGCTGGCCGAAGAGATGCGGGTGATCCAGGACGAGCTGGGCGAACACCGCTTCAGCAGCGGACGCTTTGACGACGCTGCGCGCCTGATGGAGCAAATCACCACATCAGATGACTTAATCGACTTCCTGACCCTGCCGGGCTACCGCTTCTTGGCGTAACTCACCACATAACAATATGGAGCATCTGCACATGAAAACCCGTACCCAACAAATCGAAGAATTAAAGAAAGAGTGGACACAACCTCGCTGGGAAGGCATCCGCCGTCCGTACAGCGCGGAGGACGTGGTGAAATTACGCGGCTCGGTCAATCCGGAATGCACGCTGGCGCAAAATGGCGCGGCAAAAATGTGGAAGCTGCTGCACGGTGGTTCCAAAAAAGGCTACATCAACAGCCTCGGTGCGCTGACCGGCGGTCAGGCTCTGCAGCAGGCGAAGGCCGGTATTGAGGCGATTTACCTCTCCGGCTGGCAGGTGGCGGCGGACGCCAACCTGGCCTCCAGCATGTACCCGGATCAGTCGCTCTATCCGGCTAACTCCGTGCCGTCGGTCGTGGATCGGATCAACAACACCTTCCGTCGTGCGGATCAGATCCAGTGGGCGGCGGGCATCGAACCTAACGATCCGCGCTTTATTGACTATTTCCTGCCGATCGTTGCAGATGCGGAAGCGGGCTTCGGCGGCGTGCTGAACGCCTTTGAGCTGATGAAATCGATGATTGAAGCCGGTGCAGCGGCCGTTCACTTCGAAGATCAGCTGGCGTCAGTGAAGAAGTGCGGACATATGGGCGGGAAGGTGCTGGTTCCCACACAGGAAGCGGTTCAGAAGCTGGTTGCCGCGCGTCTGGCTGCTGACGTGCTCGGCGTGCCGACGCTGGTCATTGCCCGTACCGATGCCGACGCGGCTGACCTGATCACCTCTGACTGCGATCCGTACGACAGCGAGTTCATCACCGGCGAGCGCACCAGTGAAGGTTTCTATCGTACCCACGCGGGTATCGAGCAGGCGATCAGCCGCGGTCTGGCGTACGCGCCGTACGCGGATCTGGTCTGGTGTGAAACGTCCACGCCGGATCTGGCGCTGGCAAAACGCTTTGCTGATGCCATTCATGCGAAGTACCCGGGCAAACTGCTGGCCTACAACTGCTCGCCGTCCTTCAACTGGCAGAAAAAGCTGGATGACAAAACGATCGCCAGCTTCCAGCAGCAGCTGTCCGACATGGGCTACAAATACCAGTTCATTACTCTGGCAGGCATCCACAGCATGTGGTTCAACATGTTCGACCTGGCGCACGCCTATGCGCAGGGTGAGGGCATGAAGCACTACGTTGAGAAGGTGCAGCAGCCAGAATTTGCGGCGGGCAAAGATGGCTACACCTTCGTCTCTCACCAGCAGGAAGTGGGCACCGGCTACTTTGATAATGTGACCACGATTATTCAGGGCGGCACCTCCTCCGTCACCGCCTTGACGGGTTCAACGGAAGAAGCACAGTTCTAATCTTTTCCCCCTCTCCCCCCTGGGGAGAGGGTTGGTGGTGAGGGGGAATATATGTCGCGTGGCCTGGAATTACTGATTGCCCAAACTATTTTGCAGGGCTTCGATGCCCAGTATGGTCGTTTTCTTGAAGTGACCTCCGGCGCGCAGCAGCGCTTCGAACACGCAGACTGGCATGCGGTTCAGCAGGCCATGAAGCAGCGTATCCATCTTTATGACCACCACGTGGGTCTGGTGGTGGAGCAGTTGCGCTGTATTACCGACGGTAAAAGTCCGGACGCGGAATTTTTACTGCGCGTAAAAGAGCATTACACCCATTTGTTACCCGACTACCCGCGCTTCGAGATTGCGGAGAGCTTTTTCAACTCCGTCTATTGCCGGTTATTTGACCACCGCTCATTATCTCCTGAGCGGTTATTTATCTTCAGCTCCCAGCCCGAGCGACGCTTTCGTACCATTCCGCGTCCGCTGGCGAAAGATTTCTTCCCCGATCGCGGATGGGAAAAGCTCCTGCACCGCGTGCTTACAGATCTGCCTCTGCGCCTGCCCTGGGAGAATAAAACCCGGGATATCGGGTATATCCACGCCCATCTCAAGGAAGCCTTCGGCGCGGAGGTGCTCAACCACAGCCATTTGCAGGTGGCCAACGAGCTTTTCTACCGCAATAAAGCCGCCTGGCTGGTGGGCAAACTGGTTACGACGACGGCCATTGTGCCGTTTCTGCTGCCCATTCACCGCACCGACGGCGGGGAACTGTTTGTCGATACCTGCCTGACCACCAGCGCCGAGGCCAGCATCGTGTTTGGCTTCGCCCGTTCCTATTTTATGGTCTATGCCCCGTTACCTGCCGCGCTGGTGGAGTGGCTGCGCGAGATCCTGCCGGGCAAAACCACCGCTGAGCTGTATATGGCTATTGGCTGCCAGAAGCACGCTAAAACGGAAAGCTACCGGGAATACCTGCGTTATGTCACTACCGCTGATGAGCAGTTCATCGAAGCGCCCGGCATTCGCGGCATGGTGATGCTGGTGTTTACGCTGCCGGGCTTTGACCGGGTCTTTAAGGTAATTAAGGACAGATTCGCGCCGCAGAAAGAGATGACTGCCGCGCACGTCCGCGCATGCTACCAGCTGGTTAAGGAGCACGACCGCGTCGGGCGCATGGCGGATACTCAGGAATTCGAAAACTTTGTGCTGGATAAGCAGCAGATCGATCCGGCACTCATGGCGCTTTTATTGCAGGAAGCACCTGCCAAAATCACCGATCTTGGCGACAAGATCGCCATCAGCCATCTCTATATTGAACGACGCATGGTGCCGCTGAATATCTGGCTGGAGCAGTCCGACGGTCAGGCTTTAAGAGATGCGATTGAAGAGTACGGCAACGCGATTCGTCAGCTTGCCGCCGCCAACATCTTCCCGGGCGATATGCTATTTAAAAACTTCGGCGTCACCCGTCACGGTCGGGTGGTGTTCTACGATTACGACGAAATTTGCTACATGACCGAGGTGAACTTCCGCGATATTCCACCGCCCCGCTACCCGGAAGATGAGCTTTCCAGCGAGCCGTGGTACAGCGTTTCGCCGGGCGATGTGTTTCCCGAAGAGTTTCGCCACTGGTTGTGCGCCGATCCGCGCATCGGGCCGCTATTCGAAGAGATGCATGCCGATCTGTTTCGCGCCAGCTACTGGCGCGGACTGCAAACGCGGATCAAAAATGGGCATGTCGAAGATGTGTATGCATACCGCCGCAAGCAGCGGTTTTGCATCCGCTTTTCTCCCTCTCCCTGTGGGAGAGGGCCGGGGTGAGGGCATCAGGCCGCACTCAATTTTAACGAATCCCACCGTACGCCAGCGTCACCTCTTTCGCCGCTTTAATCACCAGCGCACCCAGCTCAGTGACCCGATCGTCGGTCATACGCGAAATCGGCCCGGAGATAGAGATGGCGGCAAACGGCTCGCGGTGCTCGTCAAAAATACAGGCTGCGATACAGCGCAGGCCGAGGGCGTGCTCCTCGTCGTCAAACGAATAGCCGCGCTTGCGGGTCAGGGCCAGATCTTCTTTCAGATGCACCGGCGAAACCAGCGTGGCGTGGGTATAGGCGTGCAGCCCTTTACGGTGCAGCAGCCCCGTCACCTGCTCCTCGCTCAGCTGCGAGAGAAATGCTTTCCCCGCCCCGGACGCGTGCATCGGCAGCTTACCGCCAATCGGCGCGGACATGCGCATCAGCTGCGTGCACTGTACCTGGTCGATGATAATCGCCTGATGGTCGCTCTGGTCGAGCACGGCCAGATTCACGGTCTCGCCCGACTCTTCCATCAATTTGCGCAGAATCGGATGCACAATCGCCAGCAGGTTGCGACTCTGCAGGAAGCTGCTGCCCACGATAAACGCATGCGCGCCCACCGCCCAGTGTCCCAGCTCGCCCACCTGGCGGACAAAACCCAGCTGCTGCATGGTGGTCAGCAGGCGGTGTGTTGTGGAGTTCGGCAGGCCAGCCTGCTGGGCCAGCTCCGTCAGGGCCACGCTGCTGTGCGACTCGGCTATCCACTCCAGCAGCTTCAGACCGCGCGTGAGCGATTGAACCTGTCCGCCCTGTTGTGCGGCGGCGGTGGTGGCAGCAGGTTTTCTGCCGCGTTTAGCGGGAACGGTCGCGACCATGACGATCTCCTTTTTCTGTATCGTGGAAATCATTTTCGTTTTATTTGGTGAATTTGCAACCGTTATCCTGACTGATCGGAGGAGTGATGGTGAACATGTCTCATGTTACCGCTGAGCGGCTTTTCCACCCTGCGAGATTGTGCCAGTATGGAACGCAGCCTTTTGGCCTTGTTGAGCGTTGTCGGGAGCAAGTGTGAGCAGCAAAGTAGAGCAACTGCGTGCGCAGTTAAATGAACGAATTCTGGTGCTGGACGGCGGCATGGGCACCATGATCCAGGGCTATCGCCTGAGTGAAGATGATTTCCGCGGCGAACGCTTTGCCGACTGGCCCTGCGACCTGAAAGGGAACAACGACCTGCTGGTGCTCAGCAAGCCGTCCGTGATTAAGGATATCCACAACGCCTACTTCGAAGCGGGTGCGGATATCGTTGAAACCAACACCTTTAACTCGACAACCATCGCCATGGCGGATTACCAGATGGAATCCCTGTCGGCGGAAATCAACTTTGAAGCCGCGAAGCTGGCGCGAGCCTGCGCCGACGAGTGGACGGCCCGCACGCCGGATAAGCCGCGCTACGTTGCCGGGGTGCTTGGCCCGACGAACCGCACCGCGTCGATTTCACCGGACGTCAACGACCCGGCGTTTCGTAATATCACCTTTGACCAGCTGGTTGCGGCCTACCGTGAATCGACCAAAGCGCTGGTGGAAGGTGGTTCCGATCTGATCCTGATTGAAACCGTCTTCGATACCCTCAATGCCAAAGCCGCGATTTACGCGGTGAAAGAGGAGTTCGAGGCGCTGGGCGTTGACCTGCCGATCATGATTTCCGGCACCATCACCGACGCCTCTGGCCGTACCCTGTCCGGCCAGACCACCGAAGCGTTTTATAACTCCCTGCGCCACGCCGACGCGCTCTCCTTCGGCCTGAACTGCGCGCTGGGCCCGGATGAACTGCGCCAGTACGTGCAGGAGCTGTCGCGCATCGCGGAATGCTACGTCACCGCGCACCCGAACGCCGGTCTGCCAAATGCCTTCGGTGAATACGATCTGGATGCCGACACCATGGCGGCACAAATCCGCGAGTGGGCCGAGTCTGGCTTTCTGAACATCGTCGGCGGCTGCTGCGGCACCACGCCGGAGCATATCGCCGCCATGAGCAATGCCGTCGCCGGACTGCCGCCACGCAGGCTGCCCGAACTGCCGGTTGCCTGTCGCCTCTCCGGCCTTGAGCCGTTGACCATTGGTGAAGACAGCCTGTTTGTGAACGTGGGTGAGCGTACGAACGTCACCGGTTCCGCGAAGTTTAAACGCCTGATCAAAGAAGAGAAGTACAGCGAAGCGCTGGACGTTGCCCGCCAGCAGGTGGAAAGCGGCGCGCAGATTATCGATATCAACATGGATGAGGGGATGCTCGACGCCGAAGCGGCGATGGTGCGTTTCCTCAACCTGATTGCCGGTGAGCCGGACATCGCCCGCGTGCCGATCATGATCGACTCCTCCAAATGGGACGTGATCGAGAAGGGGCTGAAGTGCATTCAGGGTAAAGGCATCGTCAACTCCATCTCCATGAAAGAGGGCATTGATGTCTTCATCCACCACGCGAAGAGGGTCCGCCGCTACGGTGCCGCCGTGGTGGTCATGGCCTTCGACGAAGTGGGCCAGGCCGATACCCGCGCGCGTAAAATTGAGATTTGCCGCCGCGCGTACAAAATACTGACCGAAGAGGTGGGCTTCCCGCCGGAAGACATCATCTTTGACCCGAACATCTTCGCCGTGGCGACCGGCATCGAAGAGCACAATAACTACGCCCAGGACTTTATCGGCGCGTGCGAGGACATTAAGCGCGAGCTGCCGCATGCCCTCATTTCCGGCGGCGTGTCGAACGTCTCGTTCTCGTTCCGCGGTAACGACCCGGTGCGTGAAGCGATCCACGCCGTGTTCCTCTACTACGCCATCCGCAACGGGATGGACATGGGGATCGTTAACGCCGGCCAGCTGGCGATTTACGACGACCTGCCCGCAGAGCTGCGCGACGCGGTGGAAGACGTGATCCTCAACCGCCGCGACGACGCCACCGAACGGCTGCTGGACCTGGCGGAGAAATACCGCGGCAGCAAGTCGGATGACGCAGCCAACGTTCAGCAGGCAGAGTGGCGTGCCTGGGACGTGAAAAAGCGTCTGGAATATTCGCTGGTAAAAGGCATCACCGAGTTTATCGAGCAGGACACCGAAGAGGCGCGTCAGCAGTCAGCCCGCCCGATTGAAGTGATCGAAGGGCCGCTGATGGACGGCATGAACGTGGTAGGCGATCTGTTCGGTGAAGGCAAAATGTTCCTGCCACAGGTGGTGAAATCCGCCCGCGTGATGAAGCAGGCCGTGGCGTACCTGGAGCCGTTTATCGAGGCCAGCAAAGAGAAAGGCTCCAGCAACGGCAAGATGGTCATCGCCACCGTCAAGGGTGACGTGCACGACATCGGCAAGAATATCGTCGGCGTGGTGCTGCAGTGTAATAACTACGAGATTATTGACCTCGGCGTGATGGTCCCGGCGGATAAAATCCTCAAGACCGCGCGCGAAGTGAACGCCGATCTGATTGGCCTCTCCGGGCTGATCACCCCGTCGCTGGACGAGATGGTTAACGTGGCGAAGGAGATGGAGCGTCAGGGCTTCACCATTCCGCTGCTGATTGGCGGCGCGACCACTTCTAAAGCGCACACGGCGGTGAAAATCGAGCAGAACTACAGCGGGCCGACGGTCTACGTGCAGAACGCCTCGCGTACGGTGGGCGTGGTCTCCGCGCTGCTCTCTGACACCCAGCGCGACGAGTTTGTTGAGCGCACCCGCAAAGAGTACGAAACCGTTCGCATCCAGCACGGGCGCAAGAAACCGCGTACCCCGCCAGTTTCACTCCAGGCGGCACGCGATAACGATCTGGCGTTTGACTGGTCGAGCTATACGCCGCCGGTCGCGCACCGCCTGGGCGTTCAGGAGGTCAGCGCCAGCATTGAAACGCTGCGCAACTACATCGACTGGACGCCGTTCTTTATGACCTGGTCGCTCGCGGGCAAATATCCCCGCATCCTGGAAGATGAGGTGGTAGGTGAGGAGGCGAAACGCCTGTTTAAAGATGCTAACGACATGCTCGACAGGCTGAGTGCGGAGAAAACCCTTAACCCGCGCGGCGTCGTGGGCCTGTTCCCGGCTAACCGTGTGGGTGACGACATCGAAATTTACCGCGATGAAACTCGCACCCACATACTGGCGGTCAGCCGCCATCTGCGTCAGCAAACCGAGAAAGTGGGCTTTGCCAACTACTGCCTGGCCGATTTTGTCGCGCCGAAGCTGAGCGGTAAAGCCGACTATATTGGCGCCTTTGCCGTGACCGGCGGTCTGGAAGAAGATGCGCTGGCGGACGCGTTCGAAGCGCAGCACGACGATTACAATAAAATCATGGTGAAAGCGATCGCCGACAGACTGGCGGAAGCCTTCGCCGAGTACCTGCACGAGCGCGTGCGTAAGGTGCACTGGGGCTACGCGGCGAATGAAAACCTCAGCAACGAGGAGCTGATCCGCGAAAACTACCAGGGGATTCGTCCGGCACCGGGCTATCCGGCCTGCCCGGAGCACACCGAAAAGGGCACGATCTGGCAACTGCTGGACGTCGAAGCCCATACCGGGATGAAGCTCACCGAGTCGTTCGCCATGTGGCCGGGTGCGTCAGTTTCAGGCTGGTACTTCAGTCATCCGGACAGCAAGTACTTTGCCGTGGCGCAGCTGCAGCGCGATCAGATTGAAGATTACGCCCTGCGCAAAGGCATGAGCGTGTCAGAAGTCGAGCGCTGGCTGGCCCCGAACTTAGGCTACGACGCAGACTAACGTCACTTTTCCTTACAACAAACAAGGCACCTCAAGGGTGCCTTGTCTCTTTCTTACGCTTAACCCCTTATACTAAACCTATGGAAAACGAATAATGATAAGGAGGAAAACCTTCCGTGCTGACCCTGTTACATCTGCTCTCTGCAGTCGCACTGCTCGTATGGGGCACCCATATCGTCCGTACCGGCGTGATGCGCGTTTTTGGCGCCCGTTTACGTACCGTTCTCAGCAGCAGCGTTGAGAAGAAGCCGCTCGCCTTCTGCGCGGGCATTGGCGTAACGGCACTGGTTCAGAGCAGCAACGCCACAACCCTGCTTGTCACCTCCTTTGTGGCGCAGGATCTGGTGGCTCTGGCCCCGGCGCTGGTCATTGTGCTGGGGGCTGATGTGGGTACCGCGCTGATGGCGCGTATCCTGACGTTTGACCTCTCCTGGCTGTCGCCGCTGCTGATTTTTGTCGGCGTCATCTTTTTCCTCGGCCGCAAACAGACGCGGGCCGGCCAGCTTGGACGCGTGGGCATTGGCCTGGGGCTGATCCTGCTGGCGCTGGAGCTGATTGTGCAGGCGGTCACCCCGATTACCGAGGCCAACGGCGTTCAGGTCATCTTCGCTTCCCTGACCGGGGACATCATGCTCGACGCGCTGATTGGCGCGGTGTTTGCCATCGTCAGCTACTCCAGCCTGGCCGCCGTGCTGCTGACGGCCACGCTCACCGCCGCCGGGGCGATCTCCTTCCCGGTCGCGCTGTGTCTGGTGATCGGTGCCAACCTCGGCTCTGGCCTGCTGGCGATGCTCAATAACAGCGCCGCCAACGCTGCCGCCCGCCGCGTGGCGCTCGGTAGCCTGCTGTTTAAGCTGGTGGGCAGCCTGATTATCCTGCCCTTTATCCATCCGCTGGCGAACCTGATGGACAACCTCCCGCTGCCGAAGGCGGAGCTGGTGATCTATTTCCACGTGTTCTACAACCTGGTGCGCTGCCTGGCGATGGTCCCTTTTGCCGGGTCGATGGCCCGCTTCTGCGAACGACTCATTCAGGACGAACCGGAGCTGGATGCGCGCCTGAAGCCGAAGCATCTGGATACCTCCGCGCTGGACACCCCGGCGCTGGCGCTGGCGAATGCCGCACGCGAGACGCTGCGCATGGGCGACGCGATGGAGACCATGCTCGAAGGCCTGCAAAAGGTAATGCACGGCGAGCCGCGGGAGGAGAAAGAGCTGCGCAGACTGGCGGATGATATCAACGTGCTCTATACCGCCATTAAGCTCTACCTGGCGCGCATGCCGCAGGACGAGCTGGCGGAGGAGGAGTCCCGCCGCTGGGCGGAAATCATTGAGATGTCGCTCAACCTTGAGCAGGCCTCCGATATCGTTGAGCGCATGGGCAGCGAGATCGCCGATAAGTCGCTGGCCGCACGCCGGGCGTTCTCCGTTGAAGGCCTGAAGGAGCTGGAAGCGCTGCACGAGCAGTTGGTCAGTAACCTGAAGCTGGCGATGCTGGTCTTCTTTTCCAGCGACGTCCCGAGCGCGCGCCGCCTGCGCCGTAACAAGCATCGATTCCGCATTCTTAACCGCCGCTACTCGCACGCCCACGTTGAGCGTCTGCATCAGCAAAACGTGCAGAGTATCGAAACCAGCTCACTCCACCTGGGACTGCTGGGCGATATGAAGCGCCTTAACTCGTTGTTCTGTGCGGTGGCCTACAGCGTGATGGAACAGCCGGATGAAGATGACCAGCGGGATGAGTATTAATCCCCGGCGTGTTTGAGTGTTAACCCAAAACCCAATGCTTTCATGACCGCGAGCGTAGTTTTGAGCGTTGGGTTTCCTTTATCACTGAATGACCGATAAAGCTGCTCACGTGATAAACCGGTTTGCTGTGAAATGTTCGACATGCCTTTGGCTCGCGCGACAACACCAAGGGCTTTAGCGATATATGTCGAGTCGCCTGTTTCTAGTGCATCAGCGATAAACACGGCGATTT
Organism: Enterobacter sp. NFIX58; assembly: GCF_900110475.1. Taxonomy (NCBI): domain Bacteria; kingdom Pseudomonadati; phylum Pseudomonadota; class Gammaproteobacteria; order Enterobacterales; family Enterobacteriaceae; genus Enterobacter; species Enterobacter sp. NFIX58. The sequence goes on from NZ_FODW01000007.1 coordinate 13,007, forward strand.
CCTCGTCATCCACCAACGCGTTGGCGGGATCGTAAGGTGTTAATTTATGCATGCTCATTCACTCCTGCCATTGGGATACATTGCTCAGCATTTTTGCCATCAGTATGTCTCTGGCCTGGCTGCTTTTGTCACCACCACATAACAGCACGATGATGTAATTGCCCTGGTCTTTAAAATAGATTCTGTAGCCCGGACCAAAGTGGATCCTTAGCTCACTTATACCTTCTCCCACGGGGTTAACGTCGCCAGCTAAGCCATTTGCCAACCGAAAGAGGCGGGAAGCGATAATGGTCTTCGCTCGTCGATCTTTTAAGTTTTGCTCCCAGCGTCGGAAGGATTCTGTCTGAACAATCTCCTTCATATTACTCCCTGTGATTTATAAACTACAAATACTTCTCCATGGAGAGTAAAACTAAAAGGCTTGAACACATGGGTAAATGACAGGATGCAAAATCCTGAAAGCGTCTCGCAAACTAAAAAACCCGTCTCAGTTACCGTCGGCTAATCTTTTTTTCCAGTCCATACCTAAGGTATATTTCGCCCTTCACAGGAGAAACTATGCTGCCAACTCAATCAACCCGATTAAACAAATACATTAGCGAGAGCGGGATCTGCTCACGTCGCGAGGCGGACCGTTACATTGAACAAGGTAATGTGTTCCTCAACGGCAAACGCGCCACGATTGGTGACCAGGTGATGCCTGGCGATGTGGTTAAAGTGAATGGTCAGCTCATCGAACCGCGTGATGCCGAAGACCTGGTGTTTATCGCGTTGAACAAACCGGTTGGGATTGTCAGCACCACGGAAGATGGCGAGCGGGACAACATCGTTGATTTCGTGAACCACAGCAGCCGTATCTTCCCGATTGGCCGTCTGGATAAAGACTCTCAGGGGCTGATTTTCCTCACTAACCACGGCGATCTGGTCAACAAGATCCTGCGTGCCGGTAACGATCACGAGAAAGAGTACATTGTGACGGTGAATAAGCCGGTCACGGACGACTTTATTCGCGGTATGGGCGCCGGTGTGCCGATCCTCGGTACCGTTACGAAAAAGTGTAAGGTGAAGAAAGAAGCGCCGTTCGCGTTCCGTATTACCCTTGTGCAGGGCTTAAACCGCCAGATCCGCCGCATGTGCGAGTACTTCGGTTATGAAGTGACGAAGCTGGAGCGCACGCGCATCATGAACGTCAGCCTGTCCGGCATTCCGCTGGGCGAATGGCGCGACTTAACGGACGACGAACTGATCGAGCTGTTCAAGCTTATCGAGAACTCCTCGTCCGAAGCGAAGCCGAAAGCCAAAGCAAAACCGAAAACCCAGGCGATTAAGCGTCCGGTCGTGAAGGCACCGCAGGCGGAAGAGAAAGGACGCGGCAAACCGGGCAACGGGAAGCGATTTACCCAGCCTGGCCGTAAAAAGAAAGGGCGCTAGCTAGCGCCTTCCACGGGTAGAGGTATTGGCCGACCAGGAAAAGGTCGTTTCGGTATCCGGCTTGTAAGCCTGCTGCTTTTTCAGTTTGCGGGCTTTTTTCGCCTCGGCGTCACGCTGCGCCATCAGTTTGTCGATGTACTCTTTTTTCACCTGATTGGTTTCGGCGTTGGTCAGCGTACGGCCATGCGCGATGCGGGCGCGGTCGAGAAGCGTTTTCAGTTCGCGCTGCTCGGCTTCCGTCATGTCTTTCTGGGTCAAACGTGGTGTCGCCATTGCTGAAGCCTCCTGAGAGAGAGGCTTCAGTGTAAAGCAAGCTGAGTCAATTAACCCTGCTTCACCGCATCTTTTTTCGTTTGTTCCTCAATCGGTTTGCCGGACCAGTAGCCCGCCAGCAGCGAGCCGGAGAGGTTATGCCAGACGGAGAACAGCGCACCCGGCAGGGCCGCCAGCGGCGAGAAGTAGATTTTACCGAGCGCCGCCGCCAGGCCGGAGTTCTGCATCCCTACCTCGATTGCCAGCGTGCGGCAGGTCGATTCGTCGAAGCCAAACAGTTTCCCGCCCCAGTAGCCGCCCAGCAGGCCAATGGTGTTATGCAGCACCACCGCGACGATCACCACAAAGCCTACGGAAGCAATGTGCGAGGCGGAGCCCGCCACCACGGCGCTGATGATGGCCAGAATACAGACCATCGAAAATGCGGGCAGGTATGGCTCAACGGCCTTCACCACGCGCGGGAAAAGATGGTGAATGACCAGCCCCAGCGCAATCGGGATCACCACGATTTGCAGAATGCTCAGCAGCATACCCATCACGTCCACCTGAATATGCGCATCCACGTACAGGCGGGTTAACAGCGGCGTGGCAATCACGCCCACCAGCGTAGAGACGGACGAGATAGTGACGGAGAGCGCCACGTCGCCTTTCGCCAGATAGATCATGACGTTGGACGCCGTGCCGCTGGCCACGCTGCCCACCAGCACCATCCCGGCGGAAAGGTCGGGCGGCATCTTAAAGGCCATCGCCAGCAGCCACGCCGCGAGCGGCATCACCAGGTAGTGCAGAAATATTCCTGCCGCGACGGGCGCAGGGCGAGACAGCACGCGTTTGAAGTCGTCGACTTTCAGATGCACGCCCATACCGAACATGATCAGCATCAGCAGCGTGGTGACCCACGGACCAATACCGGTGAACGTGGTGGGCGTGTAATACGCGAGTACGGAGAGCAGCAGCGCCCATAACGGGAACAGCCGCGTAATAGCGGATAACATAATGATTTCCTTGCGATGAATGTTGTATGTGTTTGTTATAAAAAGCCGGGATCGAGCCCGGCTATAGTTATTGTTTATCGCGTAAGGAAGTAATATTCAAATGAATTATGACCGGATGCTTTCCCAGCTCAGACTAAAGCGAGCCAGATATTTGCGCAGTCGGTCGGCGTCGTTAGGATTGGCTTTTTTGAGCCGTGAAACGGCAAACAGCTCACGTCCGGCTTCAGACAACGATGCGCTGCGGCGACATACCTCCAGCACCGTTTCAAGTTGCCGCTGGTCAAAGAGGTCAATCTCCATGTCAGTTGCAGGCTGCGTCACGTCAGTTTGCCAGTCGGTCTGAAGACGTGAGATCTCCTCCAGCACCAGATCCTGAGTAATACGCCCTCGTTCCGCCAGCGTCGCCATGCGTGCGACGCTGGCGCTCAGTTCGCGAAAGTTGCCCCGCCACAGCGCCCTGCTGGAACAGGCAAAGGCCAGATAGCCTTCGCGCGCCTCTTTATCGAAGCGGATTTGCGTCTGGCTTTCGCGAGAGAAACGTTGAAGTTCGTAGTCGACATTCGGCGTGATGTCCTCTTTCCGTTGGGCAAGGCCGGGCAAGGCAAAGCTCCACACATTAATACGGGCATAGAGATCTTCACGAAAACGTCCCTCGGCCACCCACTGGCGCATATTACGGTGGGTTCCGGCGATAAGTTGAAAATCGCTGTGAACTTCTTTATCGGAGCCAAACGGGAAAAAAGTTTTCTCTTCAATGGCTTTGAGCAGCATCGCCTGTTCATCCAGGCCTAGTTCGGCAATCTCGTCGAGGAAAAGGACGCCGCCATCGGCTTCACGCAGCAGGCCGCTGCGCGCCGACAGTGCGCCGGTAAAGGCTCCTTTCACATGGCCGAACAGCGTGGACATGGCGTTATCACCGCGCAGGGTCGCGCAGTTGACGGAAACCAGCTTGCCGGATACCTGATGGCGTGACTGCTTAAGCTGATAAATGCGGTTCGCGAGGAACGACTTGCCCGCGCCGGTGGGGCCGGTCAGCAGAATCGGGGCTGTTGAACGTAGCGCCACGCGTTCAATCTTGTCGATAAGAGTGTTAAAGGTGGCATTTCGCGTATCAATGCCCGCTTTCAGAAATGAGATTGACTGCTGCTGCTCGCGCTGAAAACGGTTGGTAAGGGTCGTGTAGCGGCTTAAATCCAGGTCGATAATTGAGTAAGTTCCGGCTGCAGTCTCCTCAGCAGAGGCTTCTTTTCTGGCAGGGCCAGTCTGCAAAAGGCTGGCGGGAAGATAGCGGGCTTCCGTCAGCAGGAACCAGCAGATCTGCGCCACATGCGTGCCGGTGGTGATGTGGACGAAATACTCTTCGTGATCGGTATCAAAAGTATACTGGGTGGCGAAATCGAGAAACGCGGCATAAACCTCTTCGAAATCCCACGGGTCTTCAATGATTACCGTGCTGGGACGCACCTCGGTGTGGGGGGAAACCAGCACAATATCTTCCGCCAGTTGCTGAGCCATGCCGAGATCTCGCGGTTGATGTAGCAGCTCCAGCCTGTCGACCGGGAAATCCGGCTGTTGGCACAGCCCGACGGTCGGTCGCCATTTGCGAAAGCGATTAGCCCGCTTTCCCCGTTTATCCATCACGGTGCCAAGCACCCCGATTACCACCTTCCGCTTCTTCATGTTTATCCAGAAAGATAATTGTCGATATAACAGGATAAAAAATGTTGAGCCGAACGGCAATGAATGAAAAGTGTGATAAATAAAAAGCATTAATTATCAATGAAATAAAAAAATAAAACGACAATTTTTGTTTTTGGCACGCTTCTGGCAATACAGATAACGTCACGACGTTGAGCACACTGGGGGTTAAGGCCCCGTCGGCGCACCAGGAACGGCAAGGCTGTTTTCCGGGGGCGTTCCGTCAACCAATGACAGACAGAAGGGTTCGATTCCCGATTCATTCTCCCAATGAAAACTGGTTGTAAACATCAAAGTAAAAACGGGGATTGCGCAGTCAGCAATCCCAATGAAGGTCGCCGGTAATGGCGCCGGATCGCAGGCGAAAAGGCATTCCCCTGTGATTTCGTGCCTGCACTCGCGCCTGACTTTAAGGAATATAAAATGGCTAAAAAAATCACGATAAAAAAAGGTCAGTTAGGACTGGTAGCAAAAGCTGGCGATTATTACCGGGTACTGGAGGCGGGTGAACACCGTCTGGGTTGGTTCAATACTGACGACGTGCTGGTGGTGAGCCAGGACGGCAGCGAGGTGCCGGGTGCGCTGGCGGATTATCTGCGCCGCTTTCAGCCTGACTGGGTGGCACGTTACTGCCTGGCGGTTGATCTTACTGCGGATGAAATCGGGGTGTTATCGAACAACGGCGTATTGCAGGAGATTGTGCCGCCTTGTACACGTCGTCTGTACTGGCAGCAGGATGCGGCGTTGAGCCTGCGAAGAATTGATACCCGTGATGTGCGGGTGCCGGAGGACGTGATGAATGCTGCTCTGCAGCCGCGTCGCAATGGCGCGGTAAAAGGGCGTGACGCGATGCTGGTCGTACACGTACCTGCCTGGCACGTCGGGGTGGTGAAAATCGACGGAGAAATTCAGGCACTGTTACCGCCGGGACTGACGGCTTACTGGAAAATTAACCATCTGGTTGAGGCAGAGGTAGTGGATACGCGCCTTCAGGTGGTGGAAGTGAGCGGGCAGGAGATCCTGACGAAGGACAAAGTTAACCTGCGCCTGAACCTGGCGGCTAACTGGCGCTACAGCGACGTGCTGCAGGCCTGCGGACAGCTTACGAAACCGCTGGAACATTTGTACCGCGAACTCCAGTTCGCACTGCGTGAAGCGGTCGGCACCCGCACGCTCGATGAGTTACTGGAAGATAAGCAGATCATTGACGAGGTGGTCAGCAAACAGGTGCAAGGCCGCCTGTCATCCTTTGGAATGGAAATTGCGTCGCTTGGGGTAAAAGATATTGTTTTACCTGGTGATATGAAAACGATTTTATCCCGTCTGGTAGAGGCCGAAAAATCGGCCCAGGCGAATGTTATTCGCCGACGTGAAGAAACGGCGGCGACACGATCGCTGTTAAACACCGCAAAGGTGATGGAGAACAACCCGGTGGCGCTGCGTTTAAAAGAGCTGGAAACCCTGGAAAGGGTCGCGGAGCGTATCGACAAAATTTCAGTATTTGGTGGCCTGGACCAGGTATTACACGGCCTTGTTAACCTGAAAGGATAACGCAATGCAACAGAATGATTTTGAATTACTGACAGCGCCATACGGCGCCCCGATCAAAATGTGGACTCACGGTGTGCCCGTGGAACCAGAGGCACAGGCGCAGTTACTGAATACCGCAAAGATGCCGTTTATTTTCAAACACCTTGCGGTGATGCCCGACGTTCACCTCGGTAAAGGCTCAACCATCGGCAGCGTGATCCCGACCAAAGGGGCAATTATTCCTGCGGCGGTTGGCGTAGATATTGGCTGCGGGATGATTGCCGTTCGCACGTCGCTGGTGGCCGGTGATTTGCCGGATAATCTCAGCGGTTTACGTAGCGCCATTGAACAGGCAGTACCGCATGGGAGAACCAATACCCGTTCTCGACGGGATAAAGGCGCGTGGGAAACGCCACCGAAAGAAGTGGACGATCGCTGGTGGGTGCTGGCCCCACGTTTTAAACAACTCACGGATAAATACCCGCAGTTGCGGAAAACCAACAACTACCAGCATCTGGGCACGCTGGGTACCGGAAATCACTTTATTGAAATTTGCCTCGATGAGCAGCAGCGCGTCTGGGTGATGTTGCACAGCGGCTCGCGCGGCGTAGGAAACGCCATCGGTAATGTGTTTATCGCCCTGGCACAGCAGGATATGCAGCATCACCTGGGACATCTGCCGGATAAAAATCTGGCCTATTTTCAGGAGGGGAGTCGTCACTATGAGGACTACATCGAGGCGGTGGAGTGGGCGCAGGATTTTGCCCGCCACAATCGGGAAGTGATGATGTCGCGCGTGCTGGCGGCGCTCTCTCGCGAAGTGACTAAGCCCTTTATTACGCAGCAGGAGGCGGTTAACTGCCATCATAACTATGTGCAGAAAGAGCATCACTTTGGGGAAGAGGTACTGATCACGCGCAAAGGTGCGGTGTCGGCGCAGAAAGGGCAGATGGGGATTATTCCGGGCTCAATGGGCGCGAAGAGCTTCATCGTGCGTGGCCTCGGCAACGAGCAAAGCTTTTGTTCCTGCAGCCACGGCGCTGGGCGAGTGATGAGTCGAACGGCGGCAAAAAAACGCTATACCCTTAGCGACCATATTCAGGCGACCTCTCACGTAGAGTGTCGCAAAGACAATGAGGTGATCGATGAAACGCCGATGGCCTATAAAGACATTGACGCCGTGATGGCCGCGCAATCGTCGCTGGTGGAGATCGTTCACACCCTGCGACAGGTAGTGTGTGTAAAAGGATAAAAAAATGAGCAACAACGATGTTGATAGCGCGATGCGTGCACGCGTATGCGGGCAACTTCACGATATAGAGCAGCGCTATAACGTGCGCATGCTCTACGCCTGTGAATCGGGCAGTCGGGGATGGGGTTTTGCCTCACCGGATAGCGATTATGATGTACGGTTTTTGTACGTTCACCGCCCAGAATGGTATTTGCGCGTCGAAGCCCAACGGGATGTGATCGAGCTGCCGATAGATGATGAACTGGACGTATGTGGCTGGGAATGGCGCAAGACACTGGGCCTGCTGAAGGGTGCAAACCCGACGCTTATCGAGTGGCTGGATTCCCCTGTTGTTTATCAGGAGGATGAGACGGTAGTGGCCGAGTTGCGTGCGCTAATACCTGCGTGGTTTTCGCCATTGCGCGCCCGCTGGCATTACTACTCGATGGCCCGAAAAAACTTCCGTGGATATTTACAGGGGGAAACGGTTCGGCTGAAAAAGTACTTTTATGTTCTGCGCCCTTTGCTGGCGGCGCGGTGGGTAGAAGCGGGGAAAGGCGTTCCACCGATGCGTTTTGCCGAACTGCTTGCCGGAAGCGAACTGTGTGCGCCGTTACGTGCGGAAATCGATGCATTGCTGGAAATAAAACAGCGCGCAGGTGAAGCGGAATATGGTCCTAAACGGCCATTACTCCACGCTTTTTTGCAAAATGAGCTGGTGAGAGGAGAAGTACCGCCGGTACTACCCGACAGCAGAGAAGGAAATTTAAAAGATCTGGATTCGTTGCTGATGAGAACAGTAATGAAAAGCTAAAGAATGGCCCGGTAGTGAAAATGCCCGGGCCATTCTTGCGCTTATTCAAACAAATTCTGATGAAGCTTCTGCACGACCTGCTCGGCCTGATCGGCTGGCACCAGGAAGCAGAGGTTATAGCTGGACGCACCGTAGCAAATCATGCGGATGTTGAACGGGTCGAGCACGCCAAACACCTCTTTGCCCACGCCGCAGGCGCGCGACAGCTTGTTGCCGATGATGGCAACCAGCGCCAGGTCTTCTTCGACTTCCACGCGGCACAGCTCAGACAGCTCAATCAGCAGCGACTGCGTCAGCAGGGTGTCACCGGTTGAGGTAGAGCCCGTGGTATCCAGCGTCAGCGCAATGCTCACTTCAGAGGTGGTGATCAGATCCACGGAGATATTGTGACGCGCCAGAATGCCAAACACTTCCGCCAGGAAACCGCGGGAGTGCAGCATATTGTGGCTGTGCAGGGTGACCAGCGTCTGGCGACGGCGCAGGGCCAGGGCGCGGAAGAGCGGCGGGTTTTCCGTTTTCTTACAGACCAGCGTGCCGCCCGCTTTTGGATCTTTACTGGAGCCGACGAAGACCGGAATATCGCTGCGCACAGCAGGCAGCAGCGTTGCCGGGTGCAACACTTTCGCGCCGAAGGTGGCCATTTCCGCCGCTTCTTCAAACGCGATCACATCAATACGTTTCGCCGCAGAAACAACGCGCGGGTCGGTAGTGTAAATGCCCGGAACGTCAGTCCAGATATCCACGCGCGTGGCATGCAGGGCCTCGCCCAGCAGCGCGGCGGTATAGTCGCTGCCGCCACGGCCAAGCGTGGTGGTGCGGCCTTTCGCTTCACTGCCGATAAAGCCCTGAGTGATCACGATGCCGTCTGCCAGACGCGGGGCCAACTGCTGATTGGTCAGCTCGGCCAGTGCTTCAACGTCCGGCTCGGCGCGACCAAAGCGGTCGCTGGTGCGCATCACTTTACGCACGTCAAACCACTGCGCCTGAATGTTACGCTCGCGCATGATTTCCACAAACAGCAGGGTGGACATCAGCTCACCGTGGCTGACCAGCTCGTCGGTCAGGGCGGTGGAGGTGGCCAGCGAGGCGGCTTCTGCCAGGGTGGTGATGTTTTCCAGCAGACGTTCCACTTCCTCGCGGATGACGTTCGGGTTCTGCAGACGCTCAAGAATGTCGAACTGAATTTTGCGCAGTGCATCCAGCTTCACGAAACGTTCTGTCGCTTCCAGTCCTTCAGACAGAGAAACCAGCAGGTTCGTCACGCCGGCAGATGCAGACAGCACCACCAGGCGGGTATTCGGATCGGCCAGCACCACATCGGCGCTGCGGTTCATGGCATCGTAATCGGCCACACTGGTGCCGCCAAATTTGGCGACCACAAAACTCGTCATAACAACCTCGTGTCAGGGAATGAATAAGCGACCTTGGCACAAGAGTGAAACGAAAACAGGTGCAGGCGCAAAATACGGCCCTATAAATAAAATGCGGGGGAGGTCCTGTCAATGCTGGGATTATGCGGATTTTTTATGGGGGGGTACCCCTGAGAAACAGGACTTATAACAGGGCCAGATTTTATGCTCCGTTTTAGGGCATTTTGACCGACATTTCACCGCTCCTGGAAGGCGCTTCAGCAGCTATACTTTTCGGGTCTTTTCACCTGTGTTTGATGCAGGCCAGGGCAATGGCATAAAAACCATCACAATTTTTATTTGCAGGCGCTACAATCGACCGCAGTCACAATTCTCAAATCAGAAGAGTATTGCTAATGAAAAACATCAACCCAACGCAGACCGCTGCCTGGCAGGCACTCCAGAAACATTTTGATGAAATGAAAGACGTCACCATCGCGGATCTGTTCGCGAAAGATGCCGATCGTTTCAACAAGTTCTCCGCGACCTTCGACGACCTGATGCTGGTGGATTTCTCTAAAAACCGCATTACCGAAGAGACGCTGGCAAAACTGCAGGATCTGGCGAAAGAAACCGAGCTGGCGGACGCCATCAAATCCATGTTCTCCGGTGAGAAGATCAACCGCACCGAAGACCGTGCCGTGCTGCACGTCGCTCTGCGTAACCGTAGCAATACGCCAATCATCGTTGACGGCAAAGACGTTATGCCGGAAGTGAACGCGGTGCTGGAAAAGATGAAAACCTTCTCCGAAGCGATCATCTCCGGTAGCTGGAAAGGCTACACCGGCAAAGCGATCACCGACGTGGTAAACATCGGTATCGGCGGTTCTGACCTCGGCCCGTTCATGGTGACCGAAGCGCTGCGTCCGTACAAAAACCACCTCAATATGCACTTTGTGTCTAACGTCGATGGTACCCACATCGCCGAAGTGCTGAAGAACGTGAACCCGGAAACCACCCTGTTCCTGGTTGCGTCTAAAACCTTTACCACCCAGGAAACCATGACCAACGCCCACAGCGCGCGCGACTGGTTCCTGAAAACCGCGGGCGACAACAAGCACGTGGCGAAACACTTCGCGGCGCTGTCTACCAACGGTAAAGCCGTCAGCGAGTTCGGTATCGACACCGCGAACATGTTCGAGTTCTGGGACTGGGTTGGTGGCCGCTATTCTCTGTGGTCTGCAATTGGCCTGTCTATCATCCTGTCCGTGGGCTTCGACAACTTCGTTGAGCTGCTCTCCGGCGCGCACGCGATGGACAAACACTTCTCCACCACCGCGCCTGAGAAAAACCTGCCGGTGCTGCTGGCGCTGATCGGGATCTGGTACAACAACTTCTTCGGCGCTGAAACCGAAGCGATCCTGCCGTACGACCAGTATATGCACCGCTTTGCTGCGTACTTCCAGCAGGGCAACATGGAATCCAACGGTAAATACGTTGACCGTAATGGCAACGCGGTGGACTACCAGACTGGCCCAATCATCTGGGGCGAGCCGGGTACTAACGGCCAGCATGCTTTCTACCAGCTGATTCACCAGGGCACCAAAATGGTACCGTGCGATTTCATCGCGCCGGCTATCACCCATAACCCGCTGTCCGATCACCATCCGAAGCTGCTGTCCAACTTCTTCGCCCAGACCGAAGCGCTGGCGTTCGGTAAATCCCGCGAGGTGGTAGAGCAGGAATACCGCGACCAGGGTAAAGATCCGGCCACGCTGGACCACGTTGTCCCGTTCAAAGTGTTCGAAGGCAACCGTCCAACCAACTCCATCCTGCTGCGCGAAATCACGCCGTTCAGCCTGGGTGCGCTGATTGCTCTGTACGAGCACAAAATCTTCACGCAGGGCGCGATCCTGAACATCTTCACCTTTGACCAGTGGGGCGTTGAGCTGGGCAAACAGCTGGCAAACCGTATTCTGCCAGAGCTGGGTGATGATAAAGCGATTACCAGCCATGACAGCTCGACCAATGGTTTGATCAACCGTTATAAAGCATGGCGTGCGTAATTAAAACGTCATGAAAACGTGCCGGCTTAATGCCGGCATTTTTTTATCGGATAATTCCTGATGTCTGTTAGTTAACTCAAATTCTGGTTCTGAGTTTAATCCGAAAAAGACGCTTAACCCGTTAATTGCTGCGGTTTATTTTAAGAAAATACGCAGAAGTCAGTTAATATCTCTATATTATAACCTCTTGATTTTTATTGGTTATATATTTTCCTGTTTTTCCTTTCATTTCGATTTTATCCATTAGTCCGAAAACCCTCTCCCTATTTCCCCTTACGGCAAACCCGCGGCAGTAGTTGTGTATACTCGATTCCGCCTGAAATTCTTTTCGGGCAAATCTCCATTCATTCATTGAAGGGAAATTGTTATGAAGAAAGTACTGTATGGCATTTTTGCCATATCTGCGCTTGCGGCGACATCTGTCTATGCAGCTCCGGTTCAGATCGGGGAAGCGGCAGGGTCGGCTGCGACGTCTGCGTCTGCGGGGAGTTCTACCGCAGCCAGCGCCAGCACCGTAAGTTCAGCCGTGGGTGTCGCGCTGGCGGCAACCGGTGGCGGTGATGGCTCCAACACCGGAACCACGACCACCACGACAACCAGCACCCAGTAATAGCGGGTGTTTTAATCATAACCACACTTCGGTGTGGTTATTTCGCCCCTTCGGAGAAGAGTCGTGAAGCGACCTGCAATCATTCTGATTTGCCTGCTGCTGCAGGCGTGCTCGGCCACCACTAAAGGGCTGGGAAACTCACTGTGGGAAAGCCTGTTCGGCACACCGGGCGTGCATCTGACCGATGACGAACTTCAGAACATGCCCTATGCCAGTCAGTACATGCAGCTTAACGATGGCCCGCAACTGTTTGTGGTGCTCGCTTTCGATGAAAACGGGCAGCAGAAATGGGTGACTCAGGATCAGGCCACCATCGTGACGCAGCATGGCCGTATCGTGAAAACCCTGTTGGGCGGCGATAACCTGCTGGAGGTGAATAATATCGCCGACGACCCGCTGATCAAGCCGAACCAGATCGCCGACGGCGCAGGCTGGACGCGCACGATGGGCTGGACCGAACACAAGCAGGTGCGTTACGCCACGGCACGCTCGACCTTCCGCTGGGACGGCACCGACAGCGTGAAAGTCGGCAGCGACGAAACGCAGGTTCGCGTGCTGGATGAAGAGGTCACCACCGACCAGGCCACCTGGCATAACCGCTTCTGGATCGACGAGGAAGGGCAGATCCGTCAGTCCTTACAGTATCTCGGTGCCGGTTTCTTCCCGGTCAAAACCACCCTGATCAAGGCGGCGAAATCATGAAAACGCTCATTCACGTTGCGCTTATCGCCAGTTTTGCCGCGCCGCTGGCATGGTCCGCCGGGACAGTAAAGGTCTACACACCGGACAGTGAAAAACCCAAAACCTTAACCCACGCCGAGCATCTGCTCGATCTTGTCGGACAGCCAAGGCTCGCCAACAGCTGGTGGCCAGGCGCGGTCATCGCTGAACGGCAGAAGACCGTGGAAGCGGAACAGCAGCACAAGGCGCTTCTTGCCAGGCTAACGGGACTCGCGGAGCAGGAAGATGGCGATGACGCGGCGGCCATTAATAGCGTCCGTCAGCAACTGCAGGCGCTGAAGGTGACGGGCCGACAGAACGTCAATCTTGACCCGGATGACGTGCGCGTCACGGAAAACGGCAACCCCGCGCTGGAAGGGGACTATACGCTCTGGCTTCCGGCGAAGCCGACGACGGTGACCGTGATGGGGCTTATCAGCAGCCCGGGTAAGAAGCCCTTTACCCCCGGTCGTGACGTGGCGAGCTATCTCGACGAGCAGAGTCTGCTGAGCGGCGCGGATAACAGCTACGCCTGGGTGGTTTACCCTGACGGCCACACGCAAAAAGCCCCCGTCGCTTACTGGAATAAGCGTCATATCGAACCCATGCCGGGCAGCATTATTTTTGTCGGTTTTGCCGACCATTTCTGGACGAAGGCGTATGACGGGCTTAACGCCGATATCCTTCACTCCCTGATTCAGCGGATACCGGAATAATGAAAAGAACCTATCTCTACAGCATGCTGGCGCTCTGCGTGAGTGCCGCCTGCCATGCAGAAACGTATCCGGCACCCATTGGCCCGTCTCAGTCAGACTTCGGCGGCGTCGGTTTACTGCAAACGCCCACCGCGCGTATGGCGCGTGAAGGGGAAATTAGCCTTAACTACCGTGATAACGACCAGTATCGCTACTACTCGGCGTCGGTGCAGCTGTTCCCGTGGCTTGAAACCACCCTGCGCTATACCGACGTGCGGACGAAACAATACAGCAGCGTCGAGGCGTTCTCAGGCGATCAGACCTACAAAGATAAAGCCTTCGACGTCAAGCTGCGCCTGTGGGAAGAGAGCTACTGGATGCCGCAGGTCTCCGTGGGTGCCAAAGATATCGGCGGTACCGGCCTGTTTGATGCGGAATACATCGTGGCCAGCAAGGCCTGGGGACCGTTTGATTTCTCACTCGGTCTGGGATGGGGCTATCTCGGCACCAGCGGCAACGTGAAAAACCCGTTTTGCTCCTACAGCGATAAATACTGCTACCGCGATAACAGCTACCAGAAAGCGGGCTCCATCAACGGTGACCAGATGTTCCACGGTCCGGCGTCACTGTTTGGCGGCGTTGAATATCAGACGCCCTGGCAGCCGTTACGCCTGAAGCTGGAGTACGAGGGGAATGACTACTCGCAGGACTTCGCCGGGAAGATTGAGCAGAAGAGCAAGTTTAACGTCGGCGCCATTTATCGCGTCACCGACTGGGCCGACGTTAACCTCAGCTACGAGCGCGGCAATACGGTGATGTTTGGCTTCACGCTGCGCACCAACTTTAACGACATGCGGCCGCACTACAATGATAACGCGCGGCCTGCATACCAGCCGGAGCCGCAGGATGCGATTCTGCAGCACTCCGTGGTGGCAAACCAGCTGACGCTGCTGAAATACAATGCCGGTCTGGCGGATCCGAAAATTCAGGTGAAAGGCGATACGCTGTACGTCACCGGCGAGCAGGTGAAATACCGCGACTCGCGTGAAGGGATCGAACGCGCCAATCGGATCATCATGAACGATCTCCCGGACGGGATCCGCACGATCCGCGTGACGGAGAATCGTCTCAACCTGCCGCAGGTGACGACGGAAACGGACGTTGCCAGCCTTAAGCGCCACCTGGAAGGCGAACCGCTTGGGCATGAAACCGAGCTGGTGCAAAAACGCGTTGAGCCGATCGTGCCGGAGACCACCGAGCAGGGCTGGTATATCGACAAGTCGCGCTTCGATTTCCATATCGATCCGGTGCTGAACCAGTCCGTCGGCGGGCCGGAAAACTTCTACATGTATCAGCTGGGCGTCATGGCGACGGCGGATCTGTGGCTCACCGACCACCTGCTGACCACTGGCAGCCTGTTCGGCAACATCGCCAACAACTACGACAAGTTCAACTACACCAATCCGCCAAAAGACTCGACGCTGCCGCGCGTGCGTACCCGCGTGCGTGAGTACGTGCAGAACGATGCCTACGTGAATAACCTGCAGGCCAACTACTTCCAGTACTTCGGCAACGGCTTCTACGGCCAGGTGTACGGCGGGTATCTGGAAACCATGTACGGCGGTGCGGGTGCAGAAGTGCTTTATCGTCCTGTCGACAGCAACTGGGCGTTCGGGATTGATGCCAACTACGTCAAACAGCGTGACTGGCGCAGCGCCCAGGACATGATGAAGTTCACCGACTACAGCGTCAAAACCGGCCATCTGACCGCCTACTGGACGCCGTCGTTCGCGCCTGACGTGCTGGTGAAAGCCAGCGTCGGCCAGTACCTGGCGGGCGACAAGGGCGGCACGCTGGACATCTCCAAACACTTCGACAGCGGCGTCGTGGTGGGCGGCTACGCCACCATCACCAACGTCTCGCCGGACGAATACGGGGAAGGGGACTTCACAAAAGGGGTTTACGTGTCGATTCCGCTGGATCTGTTCTCATCCGGTCCAACCCGTAGCCGCGCGGCCATTGGCTGGACGCCGCTGACGCGCGACGGCGGTCAGCAGCTGGGACGTAAGTTCCAGCTGTATGATATGACCAGCGACAAGAACATTAACTTCCGCTGATGCCCCTCACCCTAACCCTCTCCCCAAAGGGGAGAGGGGATCGCTCGGTGCTGTCTTTTCCCCCTCGCCCCTTTGGGGAGAGGGCCGGGGTGAGGGGAATCCTCTCCGGTGCGCTAAACATAAACAAAAAATATAGATCTCCGTCACATTTTTGCGTTATACAGAAACCTCGCCCTGGAGAATGAGGTGCTGTATGACATCCCTGACTCGCCCGCGCGTTGAGTTTATCTCAACTATCCTCCAGACCGTGCTGAACCTCGGTCTGTTGAGCCTTGGCCTGATACTGGTCGTCTTTTTGGGTAAGGAGACGGTGCATCTGGCGGATGTGCTGTTTGCCCCTGAACAAACCAGCAAATATGCGCTGGTGGAAGGACTGGTGGTCTACTTTCTCTACTTTGAATTTATCGCCCTGATTGTGAAGTATTTTCAGTCCGGCTTTCACTTCCCGCTGCGTTATTTTGTCTACATCGGGATCACCGCGATTGTGCGGCTGATCATCGTCGATCATAAATCCCCGCTCGACGTGCTGATCTACTCGGCGGCGATCCTGCTGCTGGTGATCACCCTCTGGCTGTGTAACTCGAAGCGGCTGAAGCGAGAATAAAAAAATGGCGCTCCGAAGAGCGCCTAACAACAGTCACAAGTTGGGTCAATACAATACGTCTAAAGTTGAGGGTTGCAGTGGCATAACAAAATGAAACTTAACCTTTCACACCGCCCGCCGTCAGGCCGTTGACCAGCCAGCGCTGCGCCAGCAGGAACACCACGGTAATCGGGATGGCAGAGAGTACGGCCGCCGCGGCAAAGTCGCCCCACAGGTAGTTTTGCGGGTTGAGGTATTGCTGCATACCCACGGCCAGGGTGTAGCTGTTCACATCACGCAGTAACAGTGAGGCAACCGGTACTTCGGTGATCGCAGCGATAAACGACAGGATAAACACCACCGCCAGAATCGGCACCGACAGCGGCAGCAGCACCAGGCGGAACGCCTGCCACGGGGTAGCCCCATCCAGCGCGGCCGCTTCTTCCAGCGAACCGTCGATGGTTTCGAAATAGCCTTTAATGGTCCACACATGCAGTGCGATACCGCCAAGGTAGGCGAAGATCACGCCGCCGTGGGTGTTCAGACCGATAAACGGAATGTACTGGCCCAGGCGGTCAAACAGGGCGTACAGCGCCACCAGCGACAGCACCGCCGGGAACATCTGGAAAATCAACATCCCTTTCAGCAGCGTCGCTTTGCCCGGGAAACGCATACGGGCAAAGGCGTAAGCGCAGGTGGTGGACAGCGCCACGATACCGATCGCAGTAATGCCTGCGATTTTCACCGAGTTCCACAGCCACAGCAGCACCGGGAACGGCGGCGGCGTGACGCGGCCATCCGCGTGCTCCACGCTGAAGCCCAGCGCGAGCTTCCAGTGCTCCCAGGAGATTTCGTCCGGGATCAGGCTCCCGGTGGCAAAGTTACCCGAACGCAGGGAGATGGCGATTACCATCAGCAGCGGGAACATGATCGCCGCGATAAAAATCAGCAGGCCTAAATGCGTCGCCAGGAGGCGCAGTTTCTGAGATTTGGGTTGTACCATAGCCATGTTCAGTGCCCTCCTTAGTCAAATTTCATACGCGTGGCTTTCAGGTTCACTATCGCCAGTGCGCCTACCAGCAGGAAGATCAGGGTGGCAATCGCCGCCGCCAGACCGAAGTCCTGACCGCCGCCACCTTCGAAGGCGATACGGTAGGTGTAGCTCACGAGCAGGTCGGTATAGCCTGCCGGCGTGGTGGTGCCCAGGCGGTCCGGGCCGCCGTTGGTCAACAACTGAATCAGCACGAAGTTGTTAAAGTTAAAGGCGAAGCTGGCAATCATCAGCGGGGTGAGCGGCTTGATGAGCAGCGGCAGCGTAATCTTAAAGAAGTTCTGGAACGGGCCCGCACCGTCCATCGCCGAAGCTTCGTACAGGTCATCCGGGATGGCCTTCAGCAGCCCCATGCACAGGATCATCATGTACGGATAGCCCAGCCAGGTATTGACGATGATGATCATCGAGCGGGCGGTGGTTGGGTCGCTGAACCAGGCCGGTTTGATGCCGAACAGCGCGCTCAGCATCATGTTGATTTCACCGAAGCTCTGGTTAAACAGCCCTTTGAAAATCAGAATCGAGATAAACGACGGCACGGCATACGGCAGAATCAGCAGCACGCGGTAGATCGCTTTGCCCTTCAGGGATTCCCACTGGACAAGACAGGCCAGTACCATGCCCACGGCCACGGTGAGGATCACGGTCAGTACGGAGAAGACCACCGTCCAGACGAAGATGGCGAAGAACGGTTTCTGAATGCCTTCGTCGGTAAACACGCGGGTAAAGTTGTCCCAGCCGATGGTGACGGTGTAGCCCGGGCTGAGCTTGTCATCACCCCATTTGCCGTCGGCAGTAATGGACTGATAGAAACCAATGTCGTTATTCGGACGATATTTCACACCGCTCTGGTTGTTGGTCAGCGTGCCGTCATCCGCCAGGGTATAGAGCGGTTGGGTGCCTGAGAACTGGCGCAGCGAGCTCATGATCACTTTGCTTTCGTCCGGCAGCACGGCGGTGAGCTGGGTCAGCGCCTGACGGTTCTGGGTAATGACGCGCAGGTTGGCACGTTCACCTTCCGGCAGGGCTTGCGCCTCTTTTAAGGCCAGCTTCTGCTCGCCGCCAAATTTGAAGGCGTCAGAAACATAGTATTTCCCGCTTGCTTCGTCAGTGAGCGCTAACTTCCACTCATTGCCTGCAGGATAGAGGCCGAAGTTAAAGGTCTTGCCTGCCTGGTATGAGCGGTCCAGCAGGACCTGCTGCGCGCGTTCCTGCGCAAGCTGGTTGGTGCTGCTGTAGTTGGTAAACGCAATGGCGACGGTACAAATCAACGGGAACAGGACAAACAACCCCATCCCGGCCACGCCAGGGTAGACATAGCGCCAGGCGTAGGCTTTACGGTTGGCGAAAATATACAGGCCAGCAGAGCTTAAAATCAGCGTCATGATGGCGAACAGATATTCCCCTTGTACGTACATTAAAACAACAAGGTAACCCACCAGCAGGCACAGCAGACCGATCGCTGACCACTTCAGCGCGTCGCTTTGCCACCAGCGTTTCTTTTTAATGACATCCATGGGGTTCTTCCTCTACAACGGTGGAATCTTATCGTCAGGTGGCGCTGCGCTTACCTGACCTACGGATCGTGCCGTAGTCGTAGGGCGGGTAAGCGCACGCGCCACCCGCCGTTTTTCTGCTTACTTCGTAATACGACCCTGAGCATCTTTCAGCGCGGCATCAACGGTCTGGCGACCGCTTGCAGCGTTGATAACCGCGGTACGGGTGGCGTACCAGAATGCGGCCATCTGTGGGATGTTCGGCATGATTTCGCCTTTCTGGGCGTTATCCATGGTGGCCGCGATACGTGGGTCTTTCGCCAGCTGATCCTGGAAAGATTTCAGCGCGACGGCGCCCAGCGGTTTGTCCTTGTTCACTTCATCCAGACCCTGATCGGTCAGCAGGTAGTTTTCCAGGAACTCTTTCGCCAGCTCTTTGTTCGGGCTGGCGGCGTTGATGCCTGCGCTCAGCACGCCAACGAACGGTTTAGACGGCTTGCCTTTGAAGGTTGGCAGCAGCGTCACCCCGTAGTTGATTTTGCTCTTATCGATGTTGGTCCAGGCCCACGGACCGTTGATGGTCATCGCGGTTTCGCCTTTGTTGAACGCCGCTTCCGCGATGGAGTAATCGGTATCCGCGTTCATGTGTTTGTTCTTGATCAGGTCAACCAGGAAGGTCAGGCCCGCTTTCGCACCTGCGCTGTCGACGCCCACGTCTTTCACGTCGTATTTGCCGTTTTCAAACTTGAACGCGTAACCACCGTCGGCAGCAATCAGCGGCCAGGTGAAGTACGGCTCTTGCAGGTTGAACATCAGGGCGGATTTACCTTTCGCCTTCAGCTCTTTATCCAGTTTCGGGATCTCTTCCCAGGTTTTCGGCGGGTTAGGAACCAGGTCTTTGTTGTAAATCAGAGACAGGGCTTCGACCGCGACAGGGTACGCGATCAGCTTGCCGTTATAGCGAACGGCATCCCAGGTGAACGGGAACAGTTTATCCTGGAACGCTTTGTCCGGGGTGACTTCAGCCAGCAGGCCAGACTGCGCGTAACCGCCGAAACGGTCATGCGCCCAGAAGATGATATCCGGGCCGTCGCCGGTTGCCGCAACCTGCGGGAATTTCTCTTCCAGTTTGTCCGGATGCTCTACGGTCACTTTGATGCCGGTGTCTTTCTCGAATTTTTTGCCCACTTCGGCCAGGCCGTTATAGCCTTTGTCGCCGTTAATCCAGATAACCAGTTTGCCTTCTTCAATTTTGGCGAGCGCCGGTGCGGAAATCATCATTGCTGCGAGGGCGGACAATGCGAAAACGCGTGCGCCAGTCTTGATATTCATATCTGCCATCCTTTTTGGTGATGTCTCGTGGTATGACTTCAGTGGTTCAACGTGACTCAGTCTCCTTATTTGACATCCTCTTTCCATCCTCCCAACCCCTACGCCCCACCCCCCGTTTGTGTGATCTCCGTTGCATAAATTTAAGTTATGAGTGCTGGCGCACATAAAAACGCACTGAATTTTGCAGGCGGCTTCACGAATTTTGCCCTGGCCCGCCCGTGCCGGTCGCAGAGCCTGCTCTCTCATCCTCCCGCCTCCTCCCCCATAAAAAAGCCGGGGGGTGGAGGATTCGGGAAAGTAATGGATACCCCATAGTGAACTTATCTTGAATGTTTCTGTCGGTGACAGGTTGTAACGAAGGGAGAAGGGCATGGCGAGCGTACAGCTGCGTAATGTAACGAAAGCCTGGGGTGACGTTGTGGTGTCGAAAGACATCAATCTGGACATCCACGAAGGTGAATTCGTGGTATTTGTCGGCCCATCAGGCTGCGGTAAATCAACTCTGCTGCGTATGATTGCCGGTCTTGAAACCATCACCAGCGGCGACCTGCTGATCGGTGATACCCGAATGAATGACATCCCGCCTGCCGAACGTGGCGTAGGCATGGTGTTCCAGTCTTATGCTCTCTATCCCCATCTTTCCGTCGCCGAGAACATGTCTTTTGGTCTGAAGCTGGCCGGCGCGAAGAAGGAGGTCATTAACCAGCGTGTGACGCAGGTGGCGGAAGTGTTACAGCTGGCGCACCTGCTGGAGCGTAAGCCGAAAGCGCTTTCAGGCGGTCAGCGTCAGCGTGTGGCGATCGGCCGTACGCTGGTTGCCGAGCCGCGCGTCTTCCTGCTCGACGAACCGCTTTCCAACCTGGATGCCGCCCTGCGCGTCCAGATGCGTATCGAAATCTCCCGTCTGCACAAGCGTCTTGGCCGCACGATGATTTACGTCACCCACGATCAGGTCGAAGCGATGACCCTCGCCGACAAAATTGTGGTGCTGGATGCCGGCCGCGTGGCGCAGGTGGGCAAACCGCTGGAGCTGTATCACTACCCGGCAGACCGCTTTGTTGCGGGCTTCATTGGCTCGCCAAAGATGAACTTCCTGCCCGTCAAAGTGACCGCGACCGCGATTGAACAGGTACAGGTGGAGCTGCCAAACCGCCAGCAGGTCTGGCTGCCGGTCGACAGCGCCAACGTACAGGTGGGGGCAAACATGTCCCTCGGTATTCGTCCTGAGCATTTACTGCCGAGCCACATCGCCGATGTGACGCTGGAAGGTGAAGTTCAGGTCGTCGAACAGCTTGGTCACGAAACACAGATTCATATCCAGATCCCCGCCATCCGTCAGAACCTGGTCTACCGCCAGAACGACGTGGTGTTGGTAGAAGAGGGTGCCACATTCGCTATCGGCTTGCCGCCAGAGCGCTGCCATCTGTTCCGTGAGGATGGCACTGCATGTCGTCGGTTGCACAAAGAGCCAGGCGTTTAAGCAATCCCAAAAGAAGACACGAAACCGACAGGTGAAGTGTTCAAAGAAAAGCAATGATCTCAGGAGATAGAATGATGATTACTCTGCGCAAACTTCCTCTGGCAGTTGCCGTCGCAGCGGGCGTAATGTCTGCTCAGGCAATGGCCGTGGATTTCCATGGTTATGCTCGTTCCGGTATCGGCTGGACGGGGAGTGGCGGCGAACAACAGTGCTTCCAGGCAACCGGTGCTCAAAGTAAATACCGTCTGGGTAACGAATGTGAAACCTATGCGGAACTGAAGCTGGGCCAGGAAGTATGGAAAGAAGGCGACAAGAGCTTCTACTTCGACACCAACGTAGCGTACTCCGTGGCGCAACAGAACGACTGGGAAGCCACTGATCCGGCGTTCCGTGAAGCCAACGTGCAGGGTAAAAACCTGATTGAGTGGCTGCCAGGTTCCACCATCTGGGCCGGTAAGCGCTTCTATCAGCGTCATGACGTCCACATGATCGACTTCTACTACTGGGATATTTCAGGTCCTGGTGCGGGTATCGAAAACGTCGATCTGGGCTTCGGTAAACTGTCTCTGGCCGCGACCCGTTCTCAGGAAGCGGGTGGTTCATACATCTTCACCAGCAACGATATCTATCATAACTTCAAAGACACCGCTAACGACGTCTTCGATGTGCGTTTAGCGCAGATGGAAATCAACCCGGGCGGTACGCTGGAGCTGGGTGTTGACTATGGCCGAGCTAACAAAACTGACGGTTACAGCTTCGCTGACGGCGCATCTAAAGATGGCTGGATGTTCACCGCTGAACATACCCAGAGCATGCTGAAAGGCTACAACAAGTTTGTTGTCCAGTACGCTACCGATGCAATGACCACTCAGGGCAAAGGTATTCCGCAGGGTTCCTTCACCGGCAACAACTATGACAAAGACGCTGAAATTGGTGTTGTAGACAACAAGATCAACAACAACGGCTCTCTGGTTCGTATTCTCGACCACGGTGCGATCTCTCTGGGTGACAGCTGGGATCTGATGTACGTCGGTATGTATCAGGATATCGATCGTGACGACAACAACGGTACGACCTGGTACACCGTGGGTGTGCGCCCAATGTATAAATGGACGCCAATCATGAGCACCTTGCTTGAAGTAGGCTACGACAACGTTAAGTCGCAGAAAACTGACGATACCAACAACCAGTACAAAATTACCCTTGCACAGCAATGGCAGGCCGGTGACAGCATCTGGTCCCGTCCAGCGATCCGTGTCTTCGCAACTTACGCGAAGTGGGATGAGAAATGGGGTTATGACAACGGCATTGCAAAAAGCGATACCAAAGCCACAACCTACAGCCGCGGTGACAACGACGAGTGGTCCTTCGGCGCCCAGATGGAAATCTGGTGGTAATACCGTCTTAACCTGACGTAATGACCAAACTGAGGGGCGCAAGCCCCTCAATCCTTGGGACGGCGCGCTATTGCCTGGCTACCGCTGACCTGTGCATTTTGAGGTGATAACAATGAAAATGAACAAAACTCTCCTTGCCCTTTGTTTATCCGCAGGGTTGCTGGCGAGCGCGCCTGCTGTAACGCTCGCTAATGTGAATTTCGTTCCGCAAAACACAACATCCGCGCCGGCCATACCGGCCGCAGCGTTGCAACAGCTGGTCTGGACGCCTGTCGATCAATCTAAAGCCCAAACGACCCAGCTCTCGACGGGGGGACAACCGCTTAATGTTCCAGGCATCAGTGGCCCGGTGGTCGCATACAGCGTGCCCGCTAACATTGGCGAACTGACGTTAACGCTCTCCAGTGAAGTCAATAAACAGACCAGCGTCTTTGCCCCGAACGTGCTGATTCTTGACCAGAATATGACGCCTTCTGCATTCTTCCCGAGCGAATACTTTACCTATCAGGAACCCGGCGTCATGAGCGCAGACCGCCTGGAAGGGGTAATGCGCCTGACGCCTGCGCTGGGTCAGCAGAAAATTTATGTTCTCGTCTTCACCACGGAACAAGATTTGCAGCAAACCACCACGCTGCTTGATCCCGCTAAGGCCTATGCCAAAGGCGTAGGTAACGCCGTACCGGATATTCCGGACCCGATTGCCCGCCATACCACTGACGGCCTTGTGAAGCTGAAAGTATCGACCAGCAGTGCATCCAGCGTCCTGGTCGGCCCGCTGTTTGGCTCCTCCGGTACCGGCCCTGTCACGGTAGGTAATACCGCTGCGCCTGCCTATACCGCACCTGCTGCCACGACAGCCGCACCGGTAGCGACCGCAGCGCCAGCCCCGGCGAAGAAAGCGGAGCCGGTACTGAACGACACCGAAGAATACTTCAACAACGCCATTAAGCAGGCGGTGAAGCGCGGCGATGTCGATAAAGCGCTGAAACTGCTTGATGAAGCCGAACGTTTAGGTTCAACCACTGCCCGTTCCACCTTTATCAGCAGTGTAAAAGGCAAGGGGTAACCGTTTCCCCGCAGTGCTGATTTGTTAGTCGTTTGGTGCGCCTGAGTGGGCGCACTTTTTTTCGTCTCCGCCGGGCTGTTGCACTCTTGTTGCGATCGTGATCGTTAAATAACGTTTGGCCCCCCTCAATCCGTGTTTCTGCGATACAATGCCATTACGTTATGTATCGGAGAGTCTGGCATGTCACACCCTGCGCTAACGCAACTGCGTGCGCTGCGCTATTTCGACCAAATACCTGCGCTTGATCCCCAGCAACTGGACTGGTTGCTGCTGGAAGATTCCATGACGAAACGTTTTGAGCAGCAGGGAAAAACGGTCACGGTGACCCTGATTCAGGAAGGGTTTGTCTCTGGCGATGAGATCGCCAACGAGCTGCCGCTGCTGCCGCACGAGCCACGTTACTGGCTGCGTGAAATTTTACTTTGTGCCGATGGCGAGCCGTGGCTTGCCGGGCGGACGGTGGTGCCCGAGTCCACCCTTTCCGGGCCAGAACTGGCGCTGCAACGTCTGGGGAAAACGCCGCTGGGGCGTTACCTTTTCACCTCGTCTGAGCTTACCCGGGATTTTATTGAGATTGGTCGTGATGCCGAACTGTGGGGGCGTCGTTCCCGCCTTCGCCTGAGCGGTAAGCCGTTAATTCTGACGGAGCTTTTTTTACCGGCATCGCCGTTGTACTAAGAGGAAGAAAAAATGGAGTGGAGCCTGACGCAGAATAAGCTGTTGGCGTATCACCGCTTAATGCGTACCGATAAACCGATTGGCGCGTTGCTGCTGCTGTGGCCGACCCTATGGGCGCTGTGGGTTGCCACGCCGGGCGTGCCGCCGCTGTGGATCCTTGGCGTGTTCGTGGCTGGCGTCTGGCTGATGCGCGCGGCGGGCTGCGTGGTCAATGATTATGCCGATCGTAAATTCGACGGCCATGTAAAGCGTACTGCCGGTCGTCCGTTACCCAGCGGGCAGGTCACCGGGAAAGAAGCCCGCGTGCTGTTCATCATTCTGGTGCTGCTCTCTTTCCTGCTGGTGTTAACCCTCAACACCATGACCATCCTGCTTTCCGTTGCGGCGCTGGCCCTGGCCTGGGTGTATCCTTTTATGAAGCGCTATACCCACCTGCCTCAGGTGGTGCTGGGGGCGGCGTTTGGCTGGTCGATTCCGATGGCGTTTGCGGCAGTTAGTGAGTCCTTACCGCCCAGCTGCTGGCTGATGTTCCTGGCGAACATACTTTGGGCGGTGGCGTACGACACGCAGTACGCGATGGTTGACCGCGATGACGACCTGAAAATTGGCATCAAATCCACCGCCATCCTCTTTGGCCGTCAGGACAAGCTGATTATTGGTATCCTGCAGGTCGCGGTACTGGCGCTGATGGTGGCGATCGGTCGCCTGAACGGGCTGAACTGGGAGTTTTACTGGTCCGTGCTGGTGGCGGGGCTGCTGTTTGCCTACCAGCAAAAGCTGATTGCGAAGCGCGAACGCGACGCCTGCTTCAAGGCGTTTATGAACAATAACTACGTCGGTCTGGTGCTGTTTTTAGGGCTGGCGATGAGCTACTTCATCTAAAAAAAGCCGGGTGGCGGCTTCGCCTTACCCGGCCTACGATTAGCAGGATATGTAGGCCCGGTAAGCGTCAGCGCCACCGGGCGTTTTTTTACCGGCGACGCAACAGCCGGAGCGCGTTCGCCGTCACCAGCACCGTCGCGCCGGTATCCGCCAGCACCGCCAGCCACAGCCCGGTCATGCCCAGCAGCGTGGTCACCAGAAAAATCCCCTTCAGCCCCAGCGCGATGCCGATGTTCTGACGGATATTGGCCCGCGTCGCGCGCGCAAGATCGATCATCTGCGCCAGCCCGGTCAGGCGGTTGTGGGTCAGCGCCGCGTCAGCCGTTTCCAGCGCCACGTCGGTCCCGCTGCCCATCGCAATACCGATGGTGGACGCTTTCATCGCCGGGGCATCGTTAATCCCGTCACCGACCATCGCCAGCGGCGCCTGAGCATTCAGTTCCGTCACCGCGCTGACCTTATCCGCCGGCAGCAATCCGGCTTTAAACGCCAGCCCCAGCTCACCGGCAATGGCGGCGGCCGCGCGCGGGTTATCGCCGGTGAGTATCACGCCCTGCACGCCCAGCTGATGCAGCGCCGCCACGGCCTCTTTTGCGTCATCGCGCAGGGTGTCGCGCAGCGCCAGCATCCCTTTTGCGATGCCGTCCTGCATAACGGTCACGACAGTTTGTCCGGCCTGTTCTAACCCCTCCACCTCTGGCGTAGAAGACTTGCCAGCCGCGACAATCAGTACCTTTTTACCGTCAACGGTGGCCTCAATCCCTGTCCCGACCAGCGCCCGCTGGGCGGTTGCCGGAGGGATGTTCAGCCCGCGCGACTGCGCTTCTCGCACAATCGCCTGCGCCAGCGGGTGAGTGGACCCCTGCTCAACGGCGGCGGCCAGGGTCAGCAGTTCATCTGCACTGATGTCCTGCGGATACACGCCGGTCACCTGCGGCTTGCCGACGGTCAGCGTACCGGTTTTATCAAAAGCGATATGCTGGACCTGGCTCAGCTGCTCCAGCGCCGCGCCGCCCTTAATTAGCGCCCCGCGACGTGCCGCAGCCGCCAGCCCGGACGTAATGGCCGCCGGGGTGGAAATCACCAGCGCGCACGGACAGCCGATCAGCAATAGCGTCAGCCCTTTATAAATCCACCCCTCCCACGGCGCGCCAAAGAACAGCGGCGGAACGACGGTAACCAGCAGGGCAACCAGCATAATGGCGGGCGTGTAGATCCGGCTGAAGCGGTCGATAAAGCGTTCGACCGGCGCGCGGCGCTCTTCGGCCTCTTCAATCAGCTTCAGGATGCGGTCGATGGCGCTGTCACCCGGCTCGGAAAGCACGGTGAGCTGCACCAGACGGTCGACGCTGGTGGCGCCTGCAGGCACTTTTTCACCCGCCTCACGTTCAACCGGAATGGATTCGCCGGTCAGGGCGCTTTCATCAAAGCTCGCGGTGGCGGTAAGCAGCGCACCGTCTGCAGGCAAGCGTCCGCCTGCCGCGACTTCAATCACGTCGCCCGGACGAAGGGTCGTGATGGCGACCGTTTCACGCGTGCTGTTTACCACGCGCGTGGCGGTTTCCGGCTTCAGCGCCATCAGCGCGCTGACCCCTTTGCGCGCCCGGCTGGCTGCCCAGCCCTCAAGGCGTTCACCGATTAAGAACAGCAGCAGCACCATCGCCGCTTCTGCCGTCGCGCCAATAAACAGCGCGCCGATGGCCGCCACGCTCATCAGCGTTTCGATGGCAAACCAGCTGCCGCTTTTCATCAGGCGTAGCGCCTGACGGGCAATCGGGAACAGACCGACCAGCGTGGTGGCGATAAACGCCAGGTTGCCGAACGGATGGTTAATCTGTTCCAGCCCCCAGCTCAGGGCCATCATGATGATGAGGGTGATGAGCGGCAGGTTTTCCCGCAGGGATGACGTTTTTTCCGCGGGCGCGGCTTCGCTACGCAGGCTGTAACCCGCCTTGCTTACCGCGGCTTCCACCTGTTTGCTGACGTCGTTTTCGGCGCTAACCAGCAGCTTTTCGGTGGCGAACAGCACCTGAACGTGGCTGACGCCCGGCACCTGTTTCACCGCATTTTCTACTTTACGGGCGCAGGCGGCGCAGTCCATGCCGTTAACGACCCAGCTGTAGCGGTTGCCGCTTTCGGGCAGCATTTCCGTTTGCGTTTCGCACGTGCCTTCGCAGCAGCAGCCATCTTGCGGCGGAACCGGACTGAGCTTAAGCGCCGAGAATTGAGGAACTTTTTTGGGTGTTTCTGGAGTCGACATGGCAGTCTCCGGCAATGATAATTTTCTCATTAACCGCAGCATACACTCTGGAGTCGACTCCAGAGTCAAGCGTTATTTAGATATACAGCGAACGCACAATCAGGAAGTGCCCGGCAAAGTAACAGGCGGCGGCAATCGCGTTATCCGCCCGGAAACGGCGGCGGTAGTGGCTGCCCAGCCACACGATATTCCCAATCAGCAGCAGCGCGGCGCCGAAGAATGCGGACATTGCTGGAGCGGTCGGACGGAAGAACCACAGTTCACCTGCCAGCCATACCATCACCAGGGTCATGGCGATAAACGTGCAGACCGGCAAACGCATCTCTTCCAGACGCGACCAGATCACCGCGATCAGCAGGGCGCCAATCACCAGCAGGACCAGCGGCAGCGGCCAGAAGAAAGAGAGCGTCATCTGGCTGGCGAAGTAGATGGTATACAGCAGGTGCGACAGGAAAAATGCCCCTACGGCATACAGCAGGCGCTGGCGCGGCAGCAGGGTCAGGGCGTCGCCAATCAGAGAGGCGCACAGCCCGGCGAGCACCAGATAGCTGACGGCGTTGAACATCGGCGCTTGCCAGGCCAGCAGCAACAGAAGCAACAGCGTGACGGGTTTAAACAGCCAGCGCTGCCAGGTGGGACCACGGTACGACGCATCGACATAAAGCCATGCGGAAAAACAGACAGCGATAAATGACCAAAGCATATTAACTCCCTGTATCTGTTAAGTCTGAATAATCAGTTTCTGATCCAGTGTAGTGACGCGGGCGGGCGTTTGGCAATGGCGGGGAAGGCAGGGTATCCTGAATTCCGCATAATCTGATGGGATTGTAGAATGAGCAAGATGCCGCTGTTTTTCATTATCGTGGTGGCGATTATCGTCATTGCCGCCTCGTTCCGCTTCGTGCAGCAGCGCCGCGAGAAGGCGGATAACGATGCCGCACCGCTGATGCAAAAGCGCGTGGTGGTGACGAACAAACGCGAAAAACCGCTCAATGACCGCCGCTCGCGCCAGCAGCAGGTGACGCCTGCGGGCACAACAATGCGCTATGAAGCGAGCTTTAAGCCGGAAACGGGCGGCCTGGAGATGACCTTCCGCCTGGAGGTGCAACAGTACCACCAGTTGACGGTGGGAGAGAAAGGAACGCTGAGCTACAAAGGGTCGCGATTCGAAGGGTTTGCACCGGAGCGGTAACGCCGGGCGGCACTGCGTTTGCCCGGCCTACAGGGTTTCGTAGGCCCGGTAAGCGAAGCGCCACCGGGCGATAGCGCGCACCTTACTTCTTCACCTGCGCCTTAAACTTCTTCATCCACACCAGCAGCTCAAACACGCCGAAAATAAACACGCGCAGCTGCTGCCAGCCCGTCATCTGCGGGCCGTCTTTCGGCAGACCGTTTTTCAGCATCACCATCTGCAGGGCGTGCATGAACGAGGTGAAAATCAGCGCCACGTTAACGAAAATATTCATCGGGCGCGGGAACGGGTGCACCAGATTGAGCAGCAAAAACGCCCAGACGCCCAGCATCAGCAAGCGTCCCAGATTAATCAGTACCGGCATCGGATCCTCCTTGTGCCTGACGGTGATACAGACGATAAGCAACCTGACCTGCGACTTTTTCACGGTGCAGATCCCAGTGGGCGGGAACCGGCGGTAAACCGTTTTCCACTTCGCTTTCCACGTAAATCAATGCGTCATCCGCCAGCCAGCCGTTTTGCTCCAGCAGGGATAACGTCTCTTCCAGCAACCCCTTGCGGAACGGCGGGTCGACAAACACCACGGTGTGCGGCGTGCCCTTTTGTGCGAGGAAGCTCAGCGTGTTGGTGTTCACCACTTTCGCGTTGCTCGCCTTCAGCGTCGCCAGATTTTGCTGCAACGTCTGCGCCACGCCGCGCTCCATCTCCAGCAGCGTGGCGCTGGCAGCATAGCGCGACAGCGCTTCCAGCCCGAGCGCACCGCTTCCGGCGAAGCAGTCCAGGCAGCGGGCGTCTACCATTGACGGGGCCAGCCAGTTAAACAGCGTCTCGCGCACGCGATCGGTAGTAGGGCGTAAACCGGGGCTGTCCGGCACCGGTAATTTCCGGCCTCGCCACTGACCGCCGATAATACGAATTTGACCGGCCGGGGCGCGGTTGGGTTTCTTCATCTCAGGAAAGCTCTGTTAACAATTGGCCTGCGATTGCGGGCGGTGATGTCAATTAAGTAAAGTGTTAGACTATTTCATCATTTTTTTAGCTTCCATGTATATAGCGCCGCGAGGAGTGTAGTCGCAGATGGCAAAACAAAAAAAACGTGGCTTCTTTTCCTGGCTGGGCTTCGGTGAAAAAGAGCAAGAAACAGAACAGAAAACCGAAGAGCAACATGCCGTTGAAGAGCCGTCGCAGCCTGAAACGCCAGTAGAAACCGCCGCGGTTGTCGATGCGGAAGAAACGGCGCACAGCAAAGAAGAGGTTGAAACCTTTGCTGAAGAGGTGGTTGAGGTCACTGAACAGGTTCAGGAAAGCGAGAAGCCAGAACCGGTTGTCGTAGAAGCCGCTATCGAAGCGCCACAGGCTGCTATCGAACACGAAGAGCTGCCGCTGCCGGAAGAGGTCAAAGACGAAGCGGTGTCTGCCGAAGAATGGCAGGCCGAAGCGGAAATCGTTGAAATCGTTGATGCGGTGGAAGAAGAGGCGGCGCTTGAGCCAGAGCTGACCGACGAAGAGCTGGAAGCTCAGGCGCTGGCGGCCGAGGCCGCTGAAGAAGCGGTTATCGTTGTGCCGGTAGAAGAGCAGGCCGAAGAAGAGACCGTTCAGGAGCAGGAAAAACCGACCAAAGAAGGTTTCTTCGCGCGCCTGAAGCGCAGCCTGCTTAAAACCAAAGAAAACTTAGGTTCCGGATTTATCAGTCTGTTCCGCGGCAAGAAGATCGACGACGATCTGTTTGAAGAGCTGGAAGAGCAACTGCTGATTGCGGACGTGGGTGTCGAAACCACCCGTAAGATCATCACTAATCTGACCGAAGGGGCGAGCCGCAAACAGCTGCGTGACGCCGAAGCGCTGTACGGCCTGCTGAAAGACGAGATGGGTGAAATTCTCGCAAAAGTTGACGAACCGCTTAATATTGAAGGCAAAACGCCATTTGTTATTCTGATGGTCGGCGTGAACGGCGTGGGTAAAACCACCACCATCGGCAAGCTGGCACGTCAGTTCGAGCAGCAGGGTAAATCGGTGATGCTGGCGGCGGGCGACACCTTCCGTGCGGCGGCGGTTGAGCAGCTGCAGGTGTGGGGCCAGCGCAACAACATCCCGGTCATTGCTCAGCATACCGGCGCGGATTCCGCGTCCGTGATCTTTGACGCCATCCAGGCAGCGAAGGCGCGCAACGTGGATGTGCTGATTGCCGATACCGCAGGGCGTTTGCAGAATAAATCGCACCTGATGGAAGAGCTGAAGAAAATCGTTCGCGTCATGAAGAAGCTGGACGAAGACGCACCGCATGAAATTATGCTGACCATTGATGCCAGCACCGGACAGAACGCCATCAGCCAGGCAAAACTGTTCCATGAAGCGGTAGGACTGACGGGGATCACGCTGACCAAACTGGACGGCACCGCGAAAGGCGGGGTGATCTTCTCCGTGGCCGACCAGTTCGGCATTCCTATCCGTTACATCGGTGTGGGCGAGCGTATTGAGGATTTACGTCCGTTTAAGGCGGACGACTTTATTGAGGCATTATTTGCCCGAGAGGACTAACAATGATTCGCTTTGAACACGTCAGCAAGGCCTATCTCGGTGGGAGACAAGCGCTGCAGGGGGTCACATTCCACCTGCAGCCGGGCGAGATGGCATTCCTGACCGGCCATTCCGGCGCGGGGAAAAGTACCCTGCTCAAGCTTATCTGTGGGATCGAGCGGCCAAGCGCCGGGAAAATCTTTTTCGGCGGCCATGAGATCAGCCGCCTGAAAAACCGCGAAGTGCCGTTCCTGCGTCGTCAGATCGGCATGATTTTCCAGGATCACCACCTGCTGATGGATCGCACCGTTTTCGATAACGTGGCCATTCCGCTGATTATTGCCGGCGCCAGCTATGATGATATCCGCCGTCGCGTTTCCGCGGCGCTGGATAAGGTCGGGCTGCTGGACAAAGCGAAGAACTTCCCGATCCAGCTCTCCGGCGGTGAACAGCAGCGCGTGGGTATCGCCCGTGCGGTGGTGAACAAGCCTGCGGTGTTGCTGGCGGATGAACCGACCGGTAACCTGGACGATGCCCTGTCAGAAGGGATTTTGCGTCTGTTTGAGGAGTTTAACCGCGTGGGGGTTACCGTATTGATGGCGACGCACGACATCGGGCTGATTTCCCGTCGTTCGTACCGCATGCTGACCCTGAGCGACGGTCATTTGCACGGAGGCCACGGTGAATAAGCGTGATGCAATAAACCAGATTCGGCAGTTCGGGAACCGGTTTGACCGTTTCCGTAAGCCGCAGGGCGGGGGTGACGGCAATCGTAATGCGCCGAAGCGCCAGAAGGCCGCGCCAAAGCCAGCCTCCCGTAAAACCAACGTGTTTAATGAGCAGGTGCGCTACGCGTTCCACGGCGCGCTGCAGGACCTGAAAAGCAAACCGCTGGCGACGTTCCTGACGGTGATGGTGATCGCCATCTCCCTCACGCTGCCAAGCGTCTGCTATATGGTCTATAAAAACGTCAACCAGGCGGCGTCGCAGTATTATCCGTCTCCGCAGATCACGGTCTATCTGGATAAAGCGCTCGACGATAACGCGGCGGCGCAGGTGGTTGGGCAAATTCAGGCCGAGCAGGGCGTGGAGAAGGTCAATTATCTCTCACGTGAAGACGCGCTGGGCGAGTTCAGGAACTGGTCTGGCTTTGGCGGCGCGCTGGATATGCTCGAGGAGAACCCGCTGCCCGCCGTGGCGGTGGTGATCCCGAAGCTGGATTTCCAGGGGACAGATTCGCTTAACACCCTGCGCGATCGCATCACGCGCATTAAGGGGATTGATGAAGTGCGCATGGATGACAGCTGGTTTGCGCGTCTCTCTGCTCTGACCGGGCTGGTAGGCCGCGTCGCGGCGATGATTGGCGTGCTGATGGTGGCGGCGGTCTTCCTCGTCATCGGCAACAGCGTTCGTCTGAGCATCTTCGCCCGTCGCGACACCATCAACGTGCAGAAACTGATTGGTGCGACAGATGGCTTCATCCTCCGACCGTTCCTTTACGGTGGCGCACTGCTCGGTTTTTCCGGCGCATTTCTTTCACTGATATTGTCAGAAATTTTGGTGATGCGGCTTTCCTCTGCCGTGACTGAAGTGGCGCAGGTTTTCGGAACGAAGTTTGATATCAGTGGTTTAGGGTTCGATGAGTGCCTGTTGTTGCTGCTGGTGTGTTCGATGATTGGGTGGGTGGCAGCGTGGCTGGCAACCGTTCAACATTTACGTCACTTTACTCCCGACTAATAAAAGCGTGATATAATCTTTCCCTGCACCGAGATGTTCGCTCTGCAGGGAAAGCGTCCCTGTTGTCTCTTCCCCTGTTATCATCTCCATGTCACATTTTGTGCGTAATTTATTCACCGTTGCACCTGGAACTTGTGGATAAAATCACTGTCTGATAAAAGAGTGAATGCTAATCTCGTTGCTCAAACGCTTTGGCATGGTTGTTGCCTGACGGGGACAACCTGGACCAGAAGAAACACTGAGAGGAATGAATGACCAAAGAAATGCAAACTTTAGCTTTAGCCCCTGTTGGTAACCTGGAATCTTACATCCGGGCTGCGAACACCTGGCCGATGTTAACGGCCGAGGAAGAAAAGGAGCTTGCTGAAAAGCTGCATTACCAGGGCGATCTGGAAGCAGCGAAAAAGCTGATCCTGTCTCACCTGCGCTTTGTTGTTCACATTGCTCGTAATTATGCGGGCTATGGCCTGCCGCAGGCGGACTTGATTCAGGAAGGTAACATCGGCCTGATGAAGGCTGTGCGTCGCTTTAACCCGGAAGTGGGTGTGCGACTCGTCTCCTTCGCCGTACACTGGATCAAAGCAGAAATTCATGAATACGTGCTGCGCAACTGGCGTATCGTGAAAGTCGCCACGACAAAAGCGCAACGCAAACTGTTCTTCAACCTGCGTAAAACTAAGCAGCGTCTGGGCTGGTTCAATCAGGATGAAGTGGAAATGGTGGCGCGCGAGCTGGGCGTATCCAGCAAAGACGTGCGTGAGATGGAATCCCGTATGGCCGCGCAGGACATGACCTTTGATATGTCCTCCGACGACGACGCATCCGACAGCCAGCCAATGGCACCGGTTCTGTATCTGCAGGATAAAACCTCTAACTTTGCTGACGGCATCGAAGAGGATAACTGGGAAGATCAGGCCGCGAACAAGCTGAGCTATGCGATGGAAGGCCTCGACGAACGTAGCCAGGATATTATCCGCGCCCGCTGGCTGGACGAAGACAACAAGTCCACGCTGCAGGAGCTGGCCGACCGCTACGGCGTCTCTGCGGAACGTGTCCGTCAGCTTGAAAAGAACGCCATGAAAAAACTTCGCGCTGCTATCGAAGCGTAATTTCCGCGAAGTATACCGAGAACCCCTGGATGAGAGTCTGGGGGTTTTGTTTTTTTAGCGCCCGCTCTGGCGAATTCCCTCCCCCTGGCAAACACTTACTGATGCGCTAAGCAGGCGACTTTCTCAGGGGGACAGGGTGAAAAACAACGAACTGAACGACCGGCGTTTACAGGCGACGCCTCGCGGCATCGGCGTGATGTGTAACTTCTATGCCGATAAAGCAGAAAACGCCACGGTGTGGGACGTCGAGGGCAATGATTACATCGACTTCGCCGCCGGTATCGCGGTGCTGAATACCGGCCATCGCCATCCCAAAGTCATTTCCGCCATCGAAAAACAACTCCACGCCTTTACCCACACGGCGTACCAGATCGTGCCGTACGAAGGCTACGTGGCGCTTGCCGAGCGCATCAACGCACGGGTGCCCATTGACGGCCCTGCCAAAACGGCGTTCTTCTCGACGGGCGCAGAAGCGGTGGAAAACGCCGTAAAAATTGCCCGCGCCTTTACCAGACGTCCTGGCCTTATCACCTTTGGCGGCGCGTTCCACGGCCGCACCTTTATGACCATGGCGCTGACCGGCAAGGTTGCGCCGTACAAGCTCGGCTTTGGGCCCTTCCCCGGCTCGGTGTATCACGCGCAGTATCCGAATGAACTGCACGGCGTCAGCACCGCTGAGGCGTTAAAAAGCCTGGAACGTATCTTTAAAGCGGATATTGCTCCTGACCAGGTCGCAGCGATCATTCTCGAACCGGTTCAGGGGGAGGGCGGCTTCAACATCGCTCCTGCTGATTTTATGCAGGCGCTGCGCGCCCTGTGCGATATCCACGGCATTTTGCTGATTGCCGACGAGGTGCAAAGCGGCTTCGCCCGCACCGGCAAGCTGTTCTCGATGGAACACCACTGCGTGAAACCGGATCTGATCACCATGGCGAAAAGCCTGGCGGGCGGGATGCCGCTCTCGGCGGTGTCGGGACGTGCTGAGGTGATGGATGCGCCCGCGCCGGGCGGGCTGGGTGGCACCTACGCAGGTAACCCGCTGGCGATTGCGGCGGCGCATGCCGTGCTGGACGTGATTGATGAGGAAGATCTCTGCACGCGATCGGCGCATCTTGGCCATCACCTGGTGGAAGTGCTGAACAAAGCGAAGGAACATTGCCCGTATATCGCGGATATTCGCGCCCAGGGCTCGATGGTGGCGGTTGAGTTTAACGACCCGCAAACGGGCCAGCCTTCGCCAGAATTTACCCGCCAGGTGCAGGAGCGGGCGTTGCAGGAAGGACTGCTTCTTCTGAGCTGCGGCGTCTACGGCAACGTCATTCGTTTCCTGTATCCGCTGACGATTCCCGAAGTGCAGTTCCGTAAAGCGCTGGACATTATCTCCGCCTCGCTGACACGTTAAAGCCATATGCCCGGCGAAAATTCCCGCCGGGCCTGTCATATATTCATTTCAAATTAGCTATTCCAAAATCATAAAAATCGGGTATGTTTTAGCAGAGTATGCTGAAAAAGCGCGAACAGCACACCTATAACTGACATAAAGCGCTGCACAACAACATCACAACAATCGTAATAACCATAATAATGGGGAATCTCAGGATGAACATGAAGGGTAAAGCGTTACTGGCAGGATGTATCGCGTTGGCATTCAGCACCATGGCGCAGGCAGACATTAAAGTGGCTGTGGTTGGCGCCATGTCCGGACCGGTAGCGCAGTACGGCGACCAGGAATTTACCGGCGCTGAGCAGGCGGTTGCAGACATTAATGCTAAGGGCGGTATCAAGGGCGAAAAACTGCAGATCGTAAAATATGATGATGCCTGTGACCCGAAACAAGCGGTCGCGGTCGCGAACAAAGTGGTGAACGACGGGATCAAATACGTTATCGGTCACCTGTGCTCTTCTTCTACTCAGCCCGCGTCTGACATCTACGAAGACGAAGGTATCCTGATGATCACCCCGGCTGCGACCGCACCGGAGCTGACCGCGCGCGGCTACAAGCTGACCCTGCGTACCACCGGTCTGGACTCTGACCAGGGCCCAACCGCGGCGAAATACATCGTTGAAAAAGTGAAGCCGAAGCGCATTGCCATCGTTCATGACAAGCAGCAGTACGGTGAAGGTCTGGCGCGTTCAGTGCAGGACAACCTCAAGAAAGCCAATGCCGACGTGGTGTTCTTCGACGGGATCACCGCCGGTGAGAAAGACTTCTCCACCCTGGTGGCGCGTCTGAAGAAAGAGAATATCGACTTCGTATACTACGGCGGCTACCACCCGGAAATGGGTCAGATCCTGCGCCAGGCGCGCGCAGCGGGTCTGAAAACCCAGTTCATGGGCCCGGAAGGGGTGGCGAACGTTTCTCTGTCGAACATCGCAGGTGAATCCGCTGAAGGCCTGCTGGTGACCAAACCGAAGAACTACGACCAGGTCCCTGCGAACAAACCTATCGTAGATGCCATCAAGGCGAAGAAACAGGATCCAAGCGGCGCGTTCGTCTGGACCACCTATGCGGCGCTGCAGTCTCTGCAGGCGGGCCTGAACCAGTCAGCCGATCCGGCTGAGATTGCCACCTGGCTGAAAGCGAACACGGTTGAGACCGTCATGGGGCCTCTTTCCTGGGACGCGAAGGGCGACCTGAAGGGCTTCGAGTTCGGCGTGTTTGACTGGCATGCTAACGGCACGGCGACCGACGCAAAATAAACGCAAATGGCAACCGTAAGGTTGCCATTTTAGTGTTTGCACCCTCTCCCCGTGGGAGAGGGCTGGGGTGAGGGCATCAGACCGCACAGCACCTCGTAGGCCGGGTAAGGCGCAGCCGCCACCCGGCTTTCTTTTAGCGCTTCTCCCACCCGCTTTCCTGCGCCGTAAAGCCTAACGCCTGCATAAACGCCGCCATCACGTCGCGGTCTTCCACGCCCACGTCGGCCATCCACCAGGAGGTCACGCTCGGGTTTTCGCGGATCACTTCTTCAATTAAATACTGTCCCACGCCGCGACGACGGGTGACGTCACGTACGCGCAGCGAGTCCAGCGCCCCTTCTGTACCGCTCAGGGTGACGCGAACCGCTGCCAGCAGGCGCTCGTTAAAACGCGCGGCATAAATGCGGTGGGTCTCATCCACGCGTAGCGACGAAGGGGAATATTCCGGCCAGATCTTGCCCAGGTCGATATGATCCTGGTCGCTAAAGGTCACCAGACGCACGATAGTCAGTTTCATTAGCTACTTGTCCAAATCAAATTGAGTAGAGGCAGTGTACTCAATTTATTCACTCAGGGGCTTCCTCTTTTTATTCTCATTCGCCAGGTGATTAGTTTTTTGGCAACGCGTTGGGCAGTTTGAAAACACATGGATCGAAAAATACGCAGAATTTTAACCTGATGGGTAGTGATTTATTCGGCGCTTTGTGCCGTTATTTTATGCTGCAAACTGCACTTTTAGTTGTTTATCTCTGCCTGATTTCAGAATATTATCTTTGCTTAATAGCCTGAAAAATAGAGATTTTAGTCTGGTTTTTGACAAAAACCTGCGCTAAACCATTAAAGGCACTGGTAAAAATAGCGTTGTTCATTAAAAGTACAGAATGCTTTTTAACCATAATAAAACAAAATATAAACACGACATCACGAATGGGGATTCAGAGATGAAAAGGAACGCGAAGACGTTAATCGCGGGGATGGTCGCACTGTCGATCTCGCATGCCGCCATGGCGGAGGACATTAAAGTTGCGGTAGTGGGTGCGATGTCCGGCCCTGTTGCCCAGTGGGGTGACATGGAGTTCAACGGTGCGCGCCAGGCCATCAAAGACATCAACGCTAAGGGCGGCATCAAAGGCGACAAGCTGGTGGGCGTAGAATATGACGACGCCTGCGATCCGAAACAGGCCGTCGCGGTCGCTAACAAAATCGTCAACGATGGCATCCAGTATGTGATCGGCCACCTGTGCTCGTCGTCCACCCAGCCCGCGTCTGATATCTACGAAGACGAAGGCATTCTGATGATCACCCCCGGTGCGACCAACCCGGAACTGACCCAGCGCGGCTATCAGCACATTATGCGTACCGCCGGTCTGGATTCCTCTCAGGGGCCAACCGCCGCCAAATACATCCTTGAAACCGTCAAGCCGCAGCGTATCGCCATTATTCATGACAAGCAGCAGTACGGTGAAGGCCTGGCGCGCTCCGTTCAGGACGGCCTGAAAAAAGGCGGCGCAAACATCGTCTTCTTCGACGGGATTACCGCCGGTGAGAAAGACTTCTCCGCGCTGATCGCTCGTCTGCAAAAAGAGAATATCGACTTTGTTTACTACGGCGGCTACTACCCGGAGATGGGGCAGATGCTGCGTCAGGCGCGCGCCACCGGTCTGAAGACCCAATTTATGGGGCCTGAGGGCGTGGGCAATGCCTCCCTGTCAAACATCGCCGGGGATTCTGCCGAAGGCATGCTGGTGACGATGCCAAAACGCTATGACCAGGATCCGGCCAACAAGGCTATCGTGGATGCGCTCAAGGCGCAGAAGAAAGATCCGAGTGGTCCGTACGTCTGGATCACCTACGCCGCCGTGCAGTCTCTGGCCACCGCGCTGGATCGTACCGGCAGCAAAGAACCGCTGGATCTGGTGAAAGATTTAAAAGCACACGGGGCGAACACCGTGATTGGGCCGCTGAACTGGGATGAGAAAGGCGATCTGAAGGGATTTGAGTTTGGTGTCTTTAAGTGGCACGCCGACGGGTCATCCTCGGCCGCCAAATAATTATCCCACCGCCCGGACTGACGGGCGGGTATAAAAAGGTTTGTATATGTCCGAGCAGTTTCTCTATTTCCTGCAGCAGATGTTTAACGGCGTTACGCTGGGAAGCACCTACGCGCTGATCGCCATCGGCTATACGATGGTTTACGGCATTATCGGCATGATCAACTTCGCCCACGGCGAGGTCTACATGATCGGTAGCTACGTCTCCTTTATGATTATTGCTGCCCTGATGATGATGGGCATCGACAGCAGCTGGCTGCTGGTCGCCGCCGGGTTTGTCGGCGCGATTGTGATTGCCAGCGCCTACGGCTGGAGCATCGAGCGCGTGGCCTACCGGCCGGTGCGCAGCTCCAAACGCCTGATCGCGCTGATTTCCGCCATCGGGATGTCGATCTTCCTGCAAAACTACGTCAGCCTGACCGAAGGCTCGCGCGACGTGGCGCTGCCAAGCCTGTTTAACGGCCAGTGGATTGTGGGGGCCAGCGAAAACTTCGCGGCCTCTATCACTACCATGCAGCTGGTTATCTGGGTCGTGACCTTTATTGCGATGCTTGCCCTGACGCTGTTCATCCGCTACTCGCGGATGGGACGCGCCTGCCGCGCATGCGCAGAAGACCTGAAGATGGCGAGCCTGCTCGGGATCAACACCGACCGCGTGATTGCCCTGACCTTCGTGATTGGCGCCGCGATGGCGGCCGTCGCAGGTGTCCTGCTCGGCCAGTTCTACGGCGTAATCAACCCGTACATCGGCTTTATGGCCGGGATGAAAGCC
The DNA here is from genome assembly GCF_900110475.1 of Enterobacter sp. NFIX58. Lineage (NCBI taxonomy): Bacteria > Pseudomonadati > Pseudomonadota > Gammaproteobacteria > Enterobacterales > Enterobacteriaceae > Enterobacter > Enterobacter sp. NFIX58. Next base: position 52,839 of record NZ_FODW01000007.1, read on the forward strand.
TTTACCGCGGCGGTGCTGGGCGGTATCGGCAGTATTCCGGGCGCGATGATTGGCGGCCTGATCCTGGGCGTGGCGGAAGCGCTCTCCTCGGCGTATCTGAGCACGGAATATAAAGATGTGGTGTCGTTTGCCCTGCTGATTCTGGTTCTGCTGGTCATGCCTACCGGCATTCTGGGCCGTCCGGAGGTAGAGAAAGTATGAAACCGATGCATTTTGCAATGGCGTTGCTCTCTGCCGCCATGTTCTTCGTGCTGGCAGGCGTCTTTATGGGCGTCCAGTTAGGTCTGGATGGGACGAAGCTGGTGGTGGATACCGCCCCCGACATCCGCTGGCAGTGGGTATTTATCGGCACTGCCGTGGTGTTCCTGTTCCAGCTGCTGCGTCCGCTGTTCCAGAAGTCGCTGAAAAACGTCTCCGGGCCGAAATTCGTTCTGCCAGCCATCGACGGGTCTACCGTTAAGCAGAAGCTGTTCCTCGTGGCGCTGCTGGTGGCTGCCGTGGCGTGGCCGTTTGTGGTCTCTCGTGGCACCGTGGATATCGCTACCCTGACCATGATCTACGTGATCCTCGGTCTCGGTCTGAACGTGGTGGTGGGGCTCTCTGGCCTGCTGGTGCTGGGCTACGGCGGCTTCTACGCCATCGGCGCCTACACCTTCGCGCTGCTGAACCACTATTACGGCCTCGGCTTCTGGACCTGTCTGCCGCTGGCGGGGCTGGTCTCAGCCGCGGCAGGCTTCCTGCTCGGTTTCCCGGTACTGCGCCTGCGCGGTGACTACCTGGCGATTGTAACCTTAGGCTTTGGCGAAATCGTCCGTATCCTGCTGCTGAACAACACCGAAGTGACCGGCGGCCCGAACGGCATCAGCCAGATCCCGAAACCAACCTTCTTTGGCCTGGAGTTCAGCCGTACCGCCCGCGAAGGCGGCTGGGACACCTTCAGTAACTTCTTCGGCGTGAAGTATGACCCGTCCGACCGCGTCATCTGGCTCTATCTGGTGGCGCTGCTGCTGGTGGTGATTACCCTGTTCGTGATTAACCGCCTGCTGCGCATGCCGCTGGGCCGCGCGTGGGAAGCGCTGCGCGAAGATGAGATTGCCTGCCGTTCCCTGGGCCTGAACCCGACCCGCATCAAGCTGACCGCGTTCACCATCAGCGCCGCGTTTGCCGGTTTCGCCGGGACGCTGTTTGCCGCGCGTCAGGGCTTCGTCAGCCCGGAATCGTTCACCTTTGCCGAATCCGCTTTTGTGCTGGCGATTGTGGTGCTCGGCGGGATGGGCTCGCAGTTTGCCGTTATCCTCGCGGCCATCCTGCTGGTGGTCTCGCGCGAGCTGATGCGCGACTTTAACGAATACAGCATGTTAATGCTGGGTGGTTTGATGGTGCTGATGATGATCTGGCGTCCGCAGGGCTTGCTGCCGATGACCCGTCCACAGCTGAAGCTGAAGAACGGGCAAGCGAAAGGAGAGCAGGCATGAGTCAGCCATTATTATCCGTTAACGGTCTGATGATGCGTTTTGGCGGCCTGCTGGCGGTCAACAATGTGTCACTGGATCTGCACAAGAAAGAGATTGTCTCCCTGATTGGCCCGAACGGCGCGGGGAAAACCACGGTATTTAACTGCCTGACCGGTTTTTACAAGCCGACGGGCGGCACCATCATGCTGCGCGACAAGCATCTTGAAGGGCTGCCTGGCCAGCAGATTGCCCGCATGGGCGTGGTGCGTACCTTCCAGCACGTACGTCTGTTCCGCGAAATGACGGTGATTGAGAACCTGCTGGTCGCGCAGCATCAGCAGCTGAAAACCGGGCTGTTCTCCGGCCTGCTGAAAACCCCGGCCTTCCGCCGCGCCCAGGATGAAGCGCTCGATCGCGCCGCCACCTGGCTCGACCGCATTGGCCTGTTGCAGCACGCCAACCGTCAGGCGAGCAACCTGGCCTACGGCGACCAGCGTCGTCTGGAGATTGTGCGCTGCATGGTGACCCAGCCGGAGATCCTCATGCTCGACGAACCGGCGGCGGGCCTCAACCCGAAAGAGACCAAAGAGCTGGACGAGCTGATTGCCGAACTGCGCGATCACCACGACACCACCATTCTGCTGATTGAGCACGACATGAAGCTGGTAATGGGTATTTCCGACCGTATCTACGTGGTTAACCAGGGTACGCCGCTGGCAAACGGCACGCCGGAAGAGATCCGCAACAACCCGGACGTGATCCGCGCATACCTGGGTGAGGCATAAGATGGAAAAAGCGATGTTAACGTTCGACAAGGTCAACGCGCACTACGGCAAGATCCAGGCGCTGCACGATGTCAGCCTGCATATCAATCAGGGTGAAATCGTTACCCTGATTGGCGCCAACGGCGCGGGCAAAACCACGCTGCTCGGCACCCTGTGCGGCGACCCGCGCGCCACCAGCGGGCGGATTGTGTTTGATGGCAAAGACATTACCGACTGGCAGACGGCCAGAATCATGCGTGAGGCGGTGGCGATTGTCCCGGAAGGGCGCCGCGTATTCTCGCGTATGACGGTGGAAGAGAACCTGGCGATGGGCGGTTTCTTCGCCCATCGCGATGAATACCAGACCCGCATCAAGTGGGTGTACGAGCTCTTCCCGCGCCTGTGGGAGCGTCGCATTCAGCGTGCGGGCACCATGTCCGGCGGTGAACAGCAGATGCTGGCAATTGGCCGCGCGCTGATGAGCCAGCCGCGCCTGCTGCTGCTGGACGAGCCGTCGCTCGGTCTTGCGCCGATCATCATCCAGCAGATATTCGACACCATCGAGCAGCTGCGTAAAGAGGGGATGACCATCTTCCTCGTCGAGCAGAACGCCAACCAGGCGCTGAAGCTCGCTGACCGTGGCTACGTGCTGGAGAACGGCCGCGTGGTGCTGGAAGACACCGGCGATGCGCTGCTGGCGAACGAAGCGGTGCGGAGCGCTTACCTGGGCGGCTGAGCCGTCTGTATCGCCCGGTGGCGCTGCGCTTACCGGGCCTACAGGGATCGAGTAGGCCGGGTAAGGCGTAGCCGCCACCCGGCTTTTTTAACCGCTACACCCCTTCACACAACCATCATCCCCCTGACCCTTTACTGTCACTTATCTGTAAACAAACAGTTATTTTTCTGTCATTCGAGCATGTCATGTTACCTCGCGAGCATAAAACGCGTGATATCGCGCATCCGGCACAATAAGAGAGATGACAATGACATCGTTACGACACACAGCTTTGGGTCTGGCACTGGGTCTGGCTTTTGCGACGAACGCAATGGCTGTGACGACCATTCCGTTCTGGCATTCCATGGAAGGGGAGTTGGGTAAAGAAGTTGACTCCCTGGCGCAGCGTTTCAACGACACCCATCCGGATTACAAAATTGTGCCGGTGTACAAAGGTAACTACGAGCAGAGCCTGAGCGCGGGCATCGCCGCCTTCCGTACCGGTAACGCGCCTGCACTGTTACAGGTTTATGAAGTGGGCACCGCCACCATGATGGCCTCCAAAGCTATCAAGCCGGTGTACGAAGTGTTCAAAGAGGCGGGTATCAACTTCGATGAATCCCAGTTTGTGCCGACCGTAGCGGGTTACTACACCGATTCCAAAACCGGGCATCTGCTGTCTCAGCCGTTTAACAGCTCCACGCCGGTGCTGTACTACAACAAAGACGCCTTCAGGAAAGCCGGTTTAGACCCGGAGCAGCCGCCAAAAACCTGGCAGGACCTGGCCGAATACACCGCGAAGCTGAAAGCGGCGGGGATGAAGTGCGGCTACGCCAGCGGCTGGCAGGGCTGGATCCAGATTGAAAACTTCAGCGCCTGGCACGGCCTGCCGGTGGCGACCAAAAACAACGGCTTCGACGGCACCGATGCGGTACTGGAGTTCAACAAGCCGGAGCAGGTGAAGCACATTGCGCTGCTGGAAGAACTCAACAAGAAGGGCGACTTCAGCTACTTCGGGCGTAAAGACGAATCCACCGAGAAGTTCTACAACGGCGACTGCGCCATTACCACCGCCTCGTCCGGCTCGCTGGCGGATATCCGTCACTACGCCAAATTCAACTACGGCGTGGGCATGATGCCGTACGACGCTGACGTGAAGGGCGCGCCACAGAACGCCATCATCGGCGGGGCGAGCCTGTGGGTGATGCAGGGTAAAGACAAGGGCACCTATAAAGGCGTGGCCGAATTCCTCGACTTCCTGGCGAAGCCGGAAAACGCTGCCGAATGGCACCAGAAGACCGGCTACCTGCCGATCACCAAAGCCGCGTATGACCTGACCCGCGAGCAGGGCTTCTACAGCAAGAACCCAGGCGCGGATATCGCGACGCGTCAGATGCTGAACAAGCCGCCGTTGCCGTTCACCAAAGGCCTGCGCCTGGGCAACATGCCACAGATCCGCACCATCGTGGATGAAGAGCTGGAAAGCGTGTGGACCGGGAAGAAAACGCCACAGCAGGCGCTGGATTCCGCAGTAGAGCGCGGGAATCAGCTGCTGCGCCGCTTTGAGCAGTCGACGAAATCGTAATCCGTGATTCGCCCGGTGACGCGTAGCGATCCGGGCCTACGGGGATCGTGCGGGCTGATGCCCTCACCCCAACCCTCTCCCACGGGGAGAGGGAGAAATATTTGTAGGCCGGGTAAGGCGCAGCCGCCACCCGGCATTGCTCAGGAACCCAATCTCAATGTCATCATCCCGTCCGGTGTTCCGTTCCCGCTGGCTGCCGTACCTGTTGGTCGCGCCTCAGCTGGTCATCACCGTTATCTTCTTTATCTGGCCTGCGGGCGAAGCGCTGTGGTACTCGGTGCAAAGCGTCGATCCGTTTGGGCTCTCCAGCCAGTTTGTCGGGCTGGACAACTTTACCGCGCTGTTCCATGACAGCTACTACCTGGACGCCTTCTGGACGACGATGAAGTTCAGCGCGCTGGTCACCGTCAGCGGCCTTGTCGCCTCGCTGTTTTTCGCCGCGCTGGTGGACTACGTGGTGCGCGGCAGTCGTATTTATCAGACCCTGATGCTGCTGCCGTACGCCGTGGCACCCGCCGTCGCTGCCGTACTGTGGATTTTCCTATTTAACCCCGGTCGCGGGCTGATTACCCATTTCCTGGCAGAGTTCGGCTACGACTGGAACCACGCCCAGAACAGCGGTCAGGCGATGTTCCTGGTGGTGTTCGCCTCGGTGTGGAAGCAGATCAGCTACAACTTCCTGTTCTTCTTTGCCGCGCTGCAGTCCATTCCCCGTTCGCTGGTGGAAGCCGCCGCGATTGACGGCGCTGGGCCAATTCGTCGCTTCTTCAGACTGTCGCTGCCGCTGATCGCCCCGGTGAGCTTCTTCCTGCTGGTGGTTAACCTCGTGTACGCCTTCTTCGACACCTTCCCGGTAATCGATGCGGCCACCGCAGGCGGCCCGGTGCAGGCGACCACGACGCTTATCTACAAGATCTACCGCGAAGGTTTCGCCGGGCTGGATCTCTCCGCCTCCGCCGCGCAGTCGGTGGTGCTGATGTTCCTCGTCATCATCCTCACGGTGGTGCAGTTCCGTTATGTCGAAAGTAAGGTGCGCTACCAATGATTGAGAACCGTCGCGGGCTGACGATTTTCAGCCACACCATGCTGATTCTGGGGATTATCGTCATCCTGTTTCCACTGTACGTGGCCTTTGTCGCCGCCACGCTGGACACCAAAGCGGTGTTCGACACGCCGATGACGCTGATCCCAGGCACACATCTGTTCGAGAACATGAAAACCATCTGGACCCAGGGCGTGGGCGCCAACAGCGCGCCGTTCTGGCTGATGATGCTCAATAGCTTCATCATGGCGTTCGGCATTACGGTCGGCAAAATTACGGTGTCGATGCTCTCGGCCTTCGCCATCGTCTGGTTCCGTTTTCCGCTGCGCAACCTGTTTTTCTGGATGATTTTTATCACCCTGATGTTGCCGGTGGAGGTGCGTATCTTCCCGACGGTGGAAGTGATCGCCAACCTGAAGATGCTCGACAGCTACGCGGGCTTGACCCTGCCGCTGATGGCCTCGGCGACCGCCACCTTCCTGTTCCGCCAGTTCTTTATGACCCTGCCGGACGAGCTGATTGAAGCGGCGCGCATCGACGGCGCCTCGCCGATGCGCTTCTTCCGCGACATCGTGCTGCCGCTGTCGAAAACCAACCTTGCGGCGCTGTTTGTGATCACCTTTATCTACGGCTGGAACCAGTACCTGTGGCCGCTGCTGATTATTCAGGACGTCAATCTCGGCACCGCCGTGGCGGGCATCAAAGGCATGATTGCCACCGGCGAAGGCACCACCCTCTGGAACCAGGTGATGGCGGCGATGCTGCTGACCCTTATCCCACCCGTAGTCATTGTTTTAGCCATGCAGCGCGCGTTTGTCCGCGGCCTGGTCGATAGCGAGAAATAAGATGGCAGGTTTAAAACTTCAGGCAGTAACCAAAAGCTGGGACGGCAAAACCCAGGTGATTCAGCCGCTCACGCTCGACGTGGCGGACGGGGAGTTTATCGTGATGGTCGGCCCGTCCGGCTGTGGCAAATCCACCCTGTTGCGCATGGTGGCGGGGCTGGAGCGCGTGACCTCCGGGGATATCTGGATTGACCGCCAGCGCGTCACCGAGATGGAGCCGAAAGACAGAGGCATCGCGATGGTCTTCCAGAACTACGCTCTCTATCCGCACATGAGCGTGGAGGAGAACATGGCCTGGGGGCTGAAAATCCGCGGCATGGGCAAAGGCCATATCGAGGAGCGCGTGAAAGAAGCCGCCCGTATTCTGGAGCTGGACGGCCTGCTCAAGCGCCGCCCGCGCGAGCTTTCCGGCGGCCAGCGCCAGCGCGTAGCGATGGGGCGCGCCATCGTGCGCGACCCGGCGGTATTTCTGTTCGACGAGCCGCTGTCTAACCTCGACGCCAAGCTGCGCGTGCAGATGCGTCTTGAGCTGCAGCAATTGCACCGTCGTCTGAAAACCACATCGCTGTACGTTACCCACGATCAGGTCGAAGCCATGACCCTCGCCCAGCGCGTGATGGTGATGAACAAAGGCGTTGCCGAGCAGATTGGTACCCCCGTGGAAGTCTACGAGAAACCAGCCACCCGTTTCGTGGCGAGCTTTATCGGCAGCCCGGCGATGAACCTGCTGGAAGGGCGCATCAGCAGCGCGGGCTCGCACTTTGAGCTGGAAAGCGGGATGGCATTGCCGATCAACTGGTACTATCGTGGCTACGCCGGGCGTAAGATGACGCTCGGTATCCGCCCGGAACATATCGGTTTAACCACTCAGGCGGAAGGCGGCGTGCCGCTGGTCATGGACACGCTGGAGATGTTGGGTGCAGATAACCTGGCGCACGGGCGCTGGGGCGAACAAAAAATGGTGGTGCGTCTGGCACATCAAGAGCGCCCTAAAGCAGGCAGTACGCTATGGCTACACCTGCCGGAAAATCATCTGCACCTGTTTGACGGTGAAACAGGACAACGAGTATGAGCAACTGGCCTTATCCCCATGTCGTCGCCCACCGGGGCGGCGGTAAGCTGGCGCCGGAGAATACCCTGGCGGCGATCGACGTTGGCGCGCGCTACGGCCACACGATGATCGAGTTCGACGCCAAGCTGTCGAAAGACGGCGAGATTTTCCTGCTGCATGACGATAACCTCGAACGCACCAGCAACGGCTGGGGCGTCGCGGGCGAGCTGCCGTGGCGCGATCTGCTGAAAGTCGACGCCGGAAGCTGGTACAGCGGCGAATTCAAAGGCGAACCGCTGCCGCTGCTAGCGGAAGTGGCCGATCGCTGTCGCCAGCATGGCATGATGGCCAATATTGAAATTAAACCGACCACTGGCACCGGGCCGCTGACGGGCAAAGTCATTGCCCTTGCCGCGCGCGAGTTGTGGGAGGGGATGACCGCGCCGCTGCTGTCATCATTTGAAATCGATGCGCTGGAGGCCGCGCAGGCCGCAGCGCCGGAACTGCCGCGCGGACTGCTGCTGGACGAGTGGCGCGAGGACTGGCGCGAGCTAACGACGCGCTTAGCGTGTGTCTCTATTCATCTTAATCACAAGCTGCTGGATGAGGCGCGGGTGAAGATGCTAAAAGACGCGGGTCTGCGTATTCTGGTTTACACCGTCAATAAACCCCAGCGTGCGGCCGAACTGCTGCGCTGGGGCGTGGACAGCATCTGTACCGATGCGATTGACCTGATCGGCCCGGACTTTAGTTCTGCGGATTAAGCATACTGCCATTCGACTGCGGCGGCAGCATATGCTGCTGTCCGCTGCCTGACGAGGTCATCCCACCTAACATTCCGCCGTTTTTGTTCGGCAACGGCTGCTCGCGCACCTGCCCCTGCTGCACGCGCTGGGTGTTGGCGTTCATCTGATTTTGCAGGCTTTGCTGCTGCATCTGGGTCTGCGTTCTCAGTTGCTGATTCAGCATCCCTTTTTGCTGCTGTTGCTGGCTCATCATCTCGGTCTGCATACGCTGCTGGCTCGGGATAACGTAACCCGGCTGGTTCGGGTTATTCATGGTGTTGAGTGGCTGTGCGAGCGCGGCAAAGGGGATCAGCGCCGTAAGAATCAATAAGCGTTTCATTGTCATTTCCTCCTGTTGAGGTCTCTCTTAAGTTTACCCTGATTTCACCATGACGATGATTTTTTAGGAGTTGTGAACCAGGCTTAAGCGGGGAATATGGATCCCTTCACCTGGAGAACAATAATGATGAAACCAACGTTTTTGCGCTGGGTCGCCCTCGCCGCGCTGATGGCAGGCGGTACATTTAGCGTGGCGGCCAACCCGCCCGCGGCGCCTCCGGTCTCTTACGGCGTGGAGGAAGATGTTTTTCATCCCGTGCGGGCAACCCACGGCATGGTGGCATCCGTGGATGCGCTGGCGACCCGCGTGGGCGTCGATATTCTCAGGCAGGGCGGTAACGCGGTGGATGCGGCGGTCGCCGTCGGCTATGCGCTGGCGGTGACGCACCCGCAGGCGGGGAACCTGGGCGGCGGTGGCTTTATGATGCTGCGCACCAAAGACGGGAAAACCACCGCTATCGACTTCCGTGAAATGGCACCTTCTCAGGCGTCACGGGACATGTTCCTCGATGACCAGGGGAACCCGGACAGTAAAAAATCCCTGACCTCGCATCTCGCGTCCGGCACGCCGGGCACCGTTGCGGGCTTCTCGCTGGCACTGGAAAAATACGGCACGATGCCGCTGAACAAGGTGGTACAGCCTGCTATCAAGCTGGCGCGGGAGGGCTTTGTGGTGAATGACGCGCTGGCAGACGACCTCAAAACCTACGGCAGCGAAGTGATTCCGAATCACGAAAACAGCAAGGCCATCTTCTGGAAAGACGGTGAACCGCTGAAGAAGGGCGATAAGCTGGTGCAGAAGAACCTCGCTAAAAGCCTGGAGCTGATTGCGGAGCACGGTCCGGACGCCTTCTACAAAGGGGCGATTGCCGACCAGATTGCACAAGAGATGCAGAAGAACGGCGGGCTCATCACCAAAGCGGATCTGGCGGACTACAAGGCGGTAGAGCGCGAGCCGATTAGCGGCACCTACCGCGGATACGAGGTCTTCTCCATGCCGCCGCCGTCTTCCGGGGGCATTCACATCGTGCAGATCCTCAACATTCTTGAAAACTTCGATATGCACAAGTTCGGCTTCGGCAGCGCGGATGCCATGCAGGTGATGGCGGAAGCGGAAAAACGCGCCTATGCCGACCGCTCGGAATATCTCGGCGACCCGGACTTCGTGAAGGTGCCGTGGCAGGCGCTGACCAACAAGGCGTATGCCAAATCTATTGCCGATCAGATCGACATCAACAAGGCTAAGCCGTCGAGCGAGATCCGCCCCGGCAAGCTGGCGCCGTATGAAAGCAACCAGACCACCCACTTCTCGGTGGTGGATAAAGACGGTAACGCGGTGGCGGTGACCTATACGCTCAACACGACCTTCGGCACCGGGATTGTGGCGGGTAACAGCGGCATTCTGCTGAATAACGAGATGGATGACTTCTCTGCCAAGCCGGGCGTGCCGAACGTCTACGGGCTGGTCGGCGGCGATGCGAACGCGGTAGGGCCGAAGAAACGCCCGCTGTCGTCCATGTCGCCCACCATCGTAGTGAAAGAGGGCAAAACCTGGCTGGTAACCGGTAGCCCGGGCGGCAGCCGGATTATCACCACCGTATTGCAGATGGTGGTGAACAGCATCGACTTTGGGATGAACGTCGCCGAAGCCACCAACGCCCCGCGATTCCACCACCAGTGGTTGCCGGACGAGCTGCGCGTCGAGAAGGGCTTTAGCCCGGACACCATTAAACTGCTTGAGCAGCGTGGGCAGAAGGTGGCGGTGAAAGAGGCGATGGGCAGCACCCAGAGCATTATGGTGGGGCCGGACGGAGCGCTGTTTGGCGCATCAGATCCGCGTTCGGTGGATGATTTGACGGCGGGGTATTGATTATTCCCCTCACCCTAACCCTCTCCCCATAGGGGAGAGGGGATTGCACGGTGCGGTCTTTTCTCCCTCGCCCCTATGGGGAGAGGGCCGGGGTGAGGGGAGTGTGTCACTTCATTCTCGCCATATAATACGCGTCCACATATTCGCCGTTGCGCAGGGCAAATTTCTTGCCGGTCCCTTCGATTTCAAAACCAAAATTTTTATAGAGGGCAACTGCCGCGGGGTTATCGGCAAAGACCGTCAGTTCGATACGTTCAATGCGCAACCAGTTGTCACACAGGTTGATCATCTCGCTCATGAGCCTGCGGCCTACGCCGCGTCCCTGCATATCCGCAGCCACGCTGATGCCGAATGTGGCAACATGGCTGCGACGCGGGTTTTCCATTACGTCCAGCGCCATATGTCCAATAACGCGCTGGTCCAGACAGGCAACGAGATGGCGCCGGCCTGGTTTTGTCGCAACGCGTTCGTGCCACATTTCCATAGAAGGATGAGGGAGCTGTAGCGTGTCGTGATACACATCAGGATGCGACATGATGTCACGTAAAGCTTCTGCATCGCTGGGTTCGATGTGGCGTATCACTATCTCACTCATTCCTTGTTCCTCAGTCAGTTAAACGTCCCTTCCAACATCAATGACTTTAAAATTTGAGTCAACCGCTATTTTTTGCAAAAAGTATTGGACAAGTGCGAATGAGAATGATTATTATTGCTCTGCATTCAGGAAGACCCCTACGGGAACCTGAAAGCACGACATTGCTCACATTGCTTCCAGTATTACTTTAGCCAGCTTTTAGCTGGCTTTTTTTTTGTTATGGTTAGACTCAGTAACCTTCCAAAAGGACTGAGCTATGACACTACATTGCGCATTTATTGGATTTGGTAAAAGTACGACCCGCTATCACCTGCCGTATGTTCTTAACCGCAAAGACAGCTGGCATGTGGCCCATATCTACCGCCGCCGCGCGAAGCCGGAAGAGCAATCTCCGCAGTATTCCCACATCCACTTCACCAGCGATCTCGATGAGGTGCTTAACGACCCACAGGTGAAGCTGGTGGTTGTCTGCACCCACGCCGACAGCCATTTTGACTATGCCAAACGCGCGCTCAATGCGGGTAAAAACGTGCTGGTAGAAAAGCCGTTCACCCCGACTATTGCCGAAGCGAAAGAGCTGTTCGCGCTGGCGAAAAGCAAAGGCCTGACCGTCACGCCGTATCAGAACCGTCGCTTTGACAGCTGCTTCCTGACGGCGAAAAAAGCGATTGAAAGCGGCAAGCTCGGCAACATCGTGGAAATCGAAAGCCACTTCGATTACTACCGTCCGGTGGCGGAAACGCAACCCGGACTGCCTCAGGATGGTTCGTTCTATGGTCTGGGCGTGCACACCATGGACCAGATCATCTCCCTGTTTGGCCGCCCGGACCACGTGGCGTATGACATTCGCAGCCTGCGCAACAAAGCCAACCCGGACGATACCTTCGAAGCCCAGCTGTTCTACGGCGACCTGAAGGCCATCGTCAAAACCAGCCATCTGGTGAAAATCGACTACCCGAAATTTATCGTTCACGGCACTAAAGGTTCGTTTATCAAATACGGTATCGACCAGCAGGAGACCAGCCTGAAGGCCAATATCATGCCGGGTGAGCCAGGCTTTGCCGCGGACGATTCCGTGGGCGTGCTGGAGTATGTGAACGACGAGGGCGTGACGGTCAAAGAAACGCTGAAGCCGGAAACCGGCGACTATGGCCGCGTCTATGATGCGCTGTTTGAGACCCTCACAAACGGCACGGCGAATTACGTCAAGGAATCTGACGTTCTGACCAACCTCGAAATCCTTGAACGGGCCTTCGAACAGGCTTCTCCTGCCACGATAACCCTCGCAAAATAAGCAAAAACGGCTCCTCTGCACTTGTTCACAATTTTTGAACAGAGGAGTCAATTTTCACCCTCTATGATCCCAGGCCGTTTGCGTCCACACTTACTCCATCGAAACGAACTGAGGGTGAAAACAATGATCTACTTACGCAAAGCAAACGAACGTGGTCACGCGAATCATGGCTGGCTGGACTCATGGCATTCATTCTCGTTTGCCGACTACTACGACCCAAACTTCATGGGCTTCTCAGCACTGCGCGTGATTAACGACGACGTGATTGATGCAGGTCAGGGCTTCGGTACCCACCCGCACAAAGACATGGAAATCCTGACCTATGTGCTGGAAGGCGCGGTTGAGCACCAGGACAGCATGGGCAACAAAGAGCAGGTTCCGGCGGGCGAGTTCCAGATTATGAGCGCGGGTACCGGGGTGCGTCACTCTGAGTACAACCCAAGCAAAACGGAAAAACTGCACCTGTATCAAATCTGGATCATTCCAGAAGAGACTGGCATCACGCCGCGCTACGAGCAGCGCCGCTTCGACGCGAAACAGGGTAAACAGCTGGTGCTCTCCCCGGATGCGCGTGAAGGCTCCCTGAAAGTGCATCAGGATATGGAGCTGTACCGCTGGGCGCTGGCGAAAGATGAACAGTCCGTGCATCAGATTGCCGCTAACCGCCGCGTCTGGATCCAGGTGGTGAAAGGCGACGTGTCCATCAACGGGACCAAAGCGACAACCGCCGATGGTCTGGCCATCTGGGACGAGCAGGCGATCTCCGTGCACGCCGACAGCGAAAGCGAAATTCTGCTGTTTGACCTGCCGCCGGTGTAATAAAACATAAATAAATCCCCATCCTTCCCTTTCACAGGGGAAGGATGGGCTTTGTCCGTGGTAAACTGAGCAAATCTCTCACTTCAAGATTTCTCAGGACGATGAAAAAGAAACGCCCCGTACTTCAGGATGTCGCCGATCGCGTCGGTGTGACCAAAATGACGGTCAGCCGTTTTTTACGTAACCCGGAACAGGTTTCCGTGGCGTTACGTGGCAAGATTGCCGCTGCCCTTGATGAACTGGGTTATATCCCCAACCGCGCGCCCGATATTCTCTCCAATGCGACCAGCCGCGCGGTGGGCGTTCTGCTTCCTTCTTTGACCAACCAGGTTTTCGCCGAAGTATTACGTGGAATCGAAAGCGTTACCGATGCGTTTGGCTACCAGACCATGCTCGCCCACTACGGGTACAAGCCGGAACTCGAAGAGGAACGTCTTGAATCGATGCTTTCCTGGAACATTGACGGCCTGATTTTAACCGAACGTACCCACACTGCCCGCACGCTCAAAATGATTGAAGTGGCCGGTATTCCGGTCGTGGAGCTGATGGACAGCCAGTCGCCGTGCCTCGACATCGCCGTGGGGTTTGATAACTTCGAAGCGGCGCGTCAGATGACGGCGGCCATCATCGCCCGTGGGCATCGTCATATCGCCTATCTGGGTGCGCGTCTTGATGAACGTACTATCATCAAACAGAAGGGATACGAGCAGGCGATGCTCGACGCGAACTTAACCCCGTACAGCGTGATGGTGGAGCAGTCCTCTTCCTATACGTCGGGTATTGAGTTGATGCGTCAGGCACGACGCGAGTATCCGCAACTGGACGGTATTTTCTGTACCAACGATGACCTTGCGGTCGGCGCAGCATTTGAGTGTCAGCGTCTGGGGCTGAAGATCCCTGATGATATGGCGATCGCCGGTTTCCACGGCCACGATATTGGCCAGGTGATGGAGCCGCGTCTGGCGAGCGTCCTGACGCCGCGTGAACGTATGGGCCGCATTGGCGCAGAACGCCTGCTGGCGCGCATTCGTGGCGAGACGGTGACCCCGAAAATGTTAGATTTAGGTTTCACCTTGTCACCGGGTGGATCTATTTGAACTGACAAATTTGAAGTAGCTCACACTTATTCACTTCGCGCACGTTTGGATATTGCTTCTCTTTTGCCCCAGCAGGACAATGTTACCGATAACTGTTACCCGTAACAATTGACTGAGGGACACCCTTTGAGCACGACTAATCACGATCACCACGTCTACGTCCTGATGGGCGTTTCCGGTAGCGGGAAATCAGCCGTGGCCAGCGAAGTGGCGCATCAACTCCAGGCTGCGTTTCTTGATGGCGACTTCCTCCATCCGCGCAGCAACATCATGAAAATGGCCTCCGGCGAGCCGCTGAACGATGACGACCGCAAACCGTGGTTGCAGGCGCTGAATGACGCCGCGTTCGCGATGCAGCGCACCAACAAAGTCTCCCTGATCGTCTGCTCCGCGCTGAAAAAAACCTATCGCGACCTGCTGCGCGACGGCAACCCGAACCTCTCTTTCATCTACCTGAAAGGGGATTTCGAGGTGATTGAAAGCCGCCTGAAGGCGCGCAAAGGTCACTTCTTCAAAACCCAGATGCTGGTAACGCAGTTCGAAGCGCTGCAGGAACCGGGTGAAGACGAGAAAGACGTCTTAGTGGTTGATATCGATCAGTCACTGGAGGGTGTTGTTGCCAGCACCATCGAGGTCATTAATAAAAGGCAGTAAGTTTTGAGTACATTAACGCTAGTTTTGACAGCAGTGGGTTCGGTATTGCTGCTGCTGTTTTTAGTGATGAAGGCGCGTATGCACGCCTTTGTTGCTTTGATGGTGGTTTCTATTGGTGCTGGTCTCTTTTCCGGTATGCCGCTCGACAAGATCGCCGCGACGATGGAAAAAGGGATGGGCGGTACGCTGGGCTTCCTGGCGATTGTGGTCGCGCTGGGCGCGATGTTTGGCAAGATTTTGCACGAGACGGGTGCGGTCGACCAGATTGCCGTCAAGATGCTGAAATCCTTCGGCCACAGCCGTGCGCATTACGCGATTGGTCTGGCCGGTCTGATTTGCGCGCTGCCGCTGTTCTTCGAAGTGGCCGTTGTGCTGCTGATAAGCGTCGCATTCTCCATGGCGCGCCATACCGGTACTAACCTCGTGAAGCTGGTCATTCCGCTGTTTGCGGGCGTGGCGGCGGCTGCGGCGTTTCTGCTGCCGGGACCCGCCCCGATGCTGCTGGCATCCCAGATGCACGCCGACTTTGGCTGGATGATTCTGATTGGCCTGTGCGCGGCAATCCCGGGGATGATTATCGCCGGCCCGCTGTGGGGCAACTTCATCAGCCGTTACGTTGAGCTGCATATTCCGGATGACATCACCGAGCCGCACCTGGGCGAGGGCAAAATGCCATCCTTCGGCTTCAGCCTGTCGCTGATCCTGCTGCCGCTGGTGCTGGTGGGTCTGAAAACCATCGCTGCGCGCTTTGTGCCGGTGGGGTCCACTGCCTACGAGTGGTTTGAGTTCATCGGTCACCCGTTCACGGCGATTCTGGTGGCGTGCCTGGTGGCGATTTACGGCCTGGCGATGCGTCAGGGGATGCCAAAAGACCGGGTGATGGAGATCTGCGGTGCGGCGCTGCAGCCTGCGGGGATTATCCTGCTGGTGATCGGTGCAGGCGGCGTGTTCAAGCAGGTGCTGGTGGATTCCGGCGTGGGCCCGGCTCTGGGTGAAGCGCTGACCGGGATGGGCCTGCCGATTGCGGTGACCTGCTTTGTGCTGGCTGCGGCGGTACGTATCATCCAGGGTTCTGCTACCGTGGCGTGTTTAACCGCCGTGGGTCTGGTGATGCCGGTGATTGAACAGCTGAACTACTCCGGTGCCCAGATGGCTGCGCTTTCTATTTGTATCGCGGGTGGTTCGATTGTGGTCTCTCACGTTAACGACGCCGGCTTCTGGCTGTTCGGTAAGTTTACCGGCGCCACCGAAGCGCAAACCCTGAAAACCTGGACGCTGATGGAAACCATTCTCGGCACGACGGGTGCAATTGTCGGGATGATTGCCTTTACGCTGCTCAGCTAAATGCGGTGATTTAACAAGGCTAAAAATAAGGCCCGGTAGCGTCAGCGCTTACCGGGCCTTTTTATTATCCAGGGCGTCAGGCCGGGCCATAACCCGGCATTGTGTTACTCGCCCTGCGTGGCGCTCTCAATCGTCAAGCGCACGTCCGAGGTAATCAGCTCTGCCAGCATCTGGTACACCTTCAGCGTCTCTTCCGGCTCGGCATCACCCGTATCACTGATGAAGCCTTCATCGCGAAGCGTCAGCACCAGGGAACTGAAGACCGCTTTGTCGAAGAATTCAGGGGCGTTAATGCCGTGCAGAACGGACAGGCGCTGGGCCAGCGTCCGGCTCTCTTTCTCCAGCGTACCGCGGTTGATAGACGGATTCGCGCTCAGCAGCCAGAACGTAATGGCGTAGCGCTGCAGCGTTTCGCGCGCACCGGCCGCCAGCAGCTGCAGGGTGCGGGAGCGTGACGGATTGATGTGCAGCTCGTCGTTGTTCAGGGTAATCAGCCCCTGGCGACGCATCTCTTCCGTCATCTTATCCAGTTCTGTCGCCAGCTCATCCTTACTCCAGCGCAGGAACAGCTCCGCTTTCAGCATCGGATAGATGGTCTCAAGATGGCGCAATAGCTCCTGACGGGAGATATGACGATGCTGGGTAATAATGGCGGCCATGAGCGACGGCAGCATCAGCATATGCGTGATGTTGTTGCGGTAGTAGGTCATCAGCACTGCCTGCTCGCGCGGCAGAATGATAATGTCGCCGATCGTGTCCTTTTCGACCTCAAACTTGTTCATCTGCAACGCGTGATCGATAAGTTCACTGGCGGTTGCAGAAGGCACGGTCGAATCAACCGAGTACGGCACGTTACGCATCATATCCAGATAGCAATCCAGCTGCTCCGTGAGCTGTTCACGGGTCAGCGAGCGCTGACGTGAAGCCAGAAGTGCCGTACAGCACAGGTTCATGGCGTTAGCCGCACCGGCGTTGTTAATGCGCACCATCAGCTCGGATGCGATGCCGTTAACCGTTGGCGTCAGCCAGGCCGGACGCACCGCTTCGATAGGATCGATGGACTCGCGCCACTCCGGAACGTGATGGTTCAGGTAGGTCATCAGCGGCATCGGTTCACCGAAGTTCACGTAGCCCTGACCGAGATTGCGCAGCTTGCTCAAGCCGCGCAGCATCTGCGGCAGGCTCTCTTTCTCTTTGGTCGCACCACGCAGCTCTTTCGCGTACGTGCCCACTTCCATCACGTGCTCGTAGCCGATGTAGATAGGCACCAGCGTGATCGGACGGGTACCTCCGCGCAGCATCGCCTGGATGGTCATCGATAGTGTGCCGGTCTTCGGATCGAGCAGACGACCGGTACGGGAACGACCGCCCTCCACGAAGTACTCCACGGAATAGCCGCGGCTGAACAGCTCGCCCAGATACTCGCGGAACACGGTGGAGTAGAGCTTGTTGCCCTTGAAGGTACGACGAATAAAGAACGCGCCCAGGCGGCGGAAAATCGGACCTGCTGGCCAGAAGTTCAGGTTGATACCGGCTGCGATGTGCGGTGGTACCAGCCCCTGATGATAGAGCACGTAGGAAAGGAGCAGGTAGTCCATGTGGCTACGGTGGCAGGGGACATAGACAATCTCATGGCCATCATGCGCCAGCTGACGCACACGCTCGGCGTTATGGACGTTGATGCCCTGATAGAGGCGGTTCCACGTAAAGCCGAGAATACGGTCGGACAGGCGAATCATCTCGTAAGAGAAGTTCGCTGCAATCTCTTCCATCAGCGCAATGGCGTTCTGCTGGGCTTTCTCATGCGAAATTTTCTTGCTGCGCGCTTCATCTTCAACGGCGCGGGCAATCGCTTTGGAGGCCAACAGCTTGTTGAACAGATCCTGACGCGCCGGGAGGCGTGGTCCTACGGCAGCCAGGCGCTGACGGGCGAAGTGCATACGCGCCACGCGCGCCAGTTTTTGCGCGATGATCTTGTCGGTGCCGTGCTCGTCCGCCATGCGACGCAGCGAAACGGAAGGGGAGAAACGCACAAAGCTGTCGCGTCCCAGCCAGGAGACCGCGAAGAACTTCTGGATGCCGTTAAGCATGCGCAGCGGCGGATTCTCTTCGCCTTTTTCACGGCCCGGACGACGACCAAACATCACCGATACCGGCACCATCTGCACATCCAGATCGGGATTGCTGCGGTGCAGGTCGAGATAATCATGGAACAGCTTGATGGACTCTTCTTTTGGCGTGTAATAGGTAAACACGCGCGGTCCACCGTGAATGAACACGTAGCGCGGCAGCAGCGTACCGTCAACTTCCAGCGGTTCAAGCGGGTCAGGTAAGTCATGCGCCAGACATTGGGCGCGAAGCGTCAGTAAGTCAGCCTTCGAGTTATAAGGCAAAACGTACATAATGGGGCGTGACGTATCGAGCCCCAATTCCAGCGCGGGTTCTGCTGGGATAGACTTGCTTTTTACCAGGATGCTTAATGGTAAATTAAGTAATTTGTAGTAAATTCGTGGCCAGCCGGACATAAACGATGTAAAGCCTCTGGTTAATAATGCAATTGCGGCGCAAGGATAACAGAAAGCGCGCAAAATTTCTGTTGTTACCCGTCATACTTCAGGCTGTAGCGAAACGCGCTACGGCTCCTGTTACTGACGCTCTTTTTTAAAAAAGGTTCTTTTAATGGCCAATAATACCACTGGGTTAACACGTATCATCAAAGCCGCCGGCTATTCATGGAAAGGTTTCCGTGCCGCATGGGTCAACGAAGCCGCCTTTCGCCAGGAGGGCGTCGCCGCTATCATCGCGGTGATCGTCGCCTGTTTCCTTGATGTTGATGCGATTACCCGCGTACTGCTTATCGGTTCCGTTCTTCTGGTGATGATAGTGGAAATTCTTAATAGCGCTATTGAGGCCGTTGTGGATCGCATTGGTTCCGATTTCCATGAGCTTTCTGGCCGTGCAAAAGACATGGGCTCTGCTGCCGTGTTGCTGGCGATTATCACTGCCGTTATCACCTGGGTCACGCTGCTTTGGTCACATTTCCGATGAGCCTCGAGGAATAATTAAGTCCCTGGTTTTTTGTGCAGTTTTTGGTTCCAAAATCGCCTTTGACTGTATATACTCACAGCATAACTGTATATACACCCAGGGGGCGGAATGAAAGCGTTAACGACCAGGCAGCAAGAGGTGTTTGATCTCATCCGGGATCATATCGGCCAGACGGGTATGCCACCCACGCGTGCGGAAATCGCGCAGCGTCTGGGTTTCCGTTCTCCAAATGCTGCCGAAGAACACCTGAAAGCGCTGGCGCGTAAGGGCGTGATTGAGATTGTCTCGGGCGCGTCACGGGGTATCCGCCTGCTGGTGGAAGAAGAGACGGGCATTCCGCTGATAGGGCGTGTTGCTGCCGGTGAGCCTTTACTGGCTCAGCAGCATATTGAAGGTCACTACCAGGTCGATCCTGGCATGTTCAAACCGAGCGCTGACTTCCTGCTGCGCGTCAGCGGCATGTCGATGAAAGACATCGGTATTCTTGATGGCGATCTGCTTGCGGTGCATAAAACACAGGATGTGCGAAACGGCCAGGTGGTGGTGGCGCGCATTGATGACGAAGTGACCGTTAAGCGTCTGAAAAAACAGGGTAACAGCGTACAGTTGCTGCCTGAAAACAGCGAGTTTTCACCCATTGTGGTCGATCTCCGCGAACAGAACTTCTCTATCGAAGGACTGGCGGTCGGGGTGATTCGCAACGGTGAATGGCTGTAATCCCTTCCTGACAGGCTATGGCACCGCTGTAGCCTGATTCATTCCCCACTCCCGGTATCTTTCATGTCACTGCTGACGGCATCCGATAAGGCATTGTGGCGTCTTGCTCTGCCGATGATTTTCTCCAATATTACCGTGCCCTTGCTGGGGCTGGTCGATACTGCCGTTATAGGCCATCTTGATTCACCGGTTTATCTTGGCGGCGTGGCGATTGGCGCGACGGCAACCAGCTTCCTGTTTATGCTGCTGCTCTTTTTGCGCATGAGCACCACCGGTCTTACCGCACAGGCTTATGGCGCGAAAGATCCGCTGCGTCTGGCGCGCGCGCTGGTGCAGCCGCTGATCCTCGCGCTTGGCGCGGGTGCGTTCATCGTTTTATTGCGGGCACCCCTGATCGATCTTGCGCTTCATATTGTTGGCGGCAGCGAGGCGGTATTAGAGCAGGCGCGACGTTTCCTTGAAATCCGCTGGCTCAGCGCGCCCGCGTCGCTGGCTAACCTGGTTCTGCTGGGGTGGCTACTGGGCGTGCAGTACGCCCGTGCGCCCGTGATTTTGCTGGTGGTGGGTAACCTGCTCAATATCGTTTTGGATGTCTGGCTGGTCATGGGTCTGCATATGAACGTGCAGGGCGCGGCGCTGGCAACGGCGATTGCCGAATACGGGACCTTTATCATTGGCTTGTGGATGGTCTGGCGTGTCCTGGCCATGCGCGGGATCACCCTGGCGCTGCTCAAAACCGCATGGCGCGGCAATATCCGTAAGTTGCTGGCCCTCAACCGTGACATCATGCTGCGCTCGCTTCTTCTCCAGCTTTGCTTCGGGGCGCTGACGGTTTTCGGGGCTCGACTGGGGCCAGACATCGTCGCGGTCAACGCAGTATTGATGACGTTACTGACGTTTACCGCCTACGCGCTGGACGGTTTTGCCTATGCGGTTGAAGCGCATTCCGGGCAGGCGTACGGTGCGCGCGAAAGCGGGCAGCTACGGGATGTCTGGCGGGCTGCCTGCCGTCAGTCGGGGCTGGTGGCGCTGGCCTTTGGTCTGGTTTACGCCTGCTTCGGTGAGCAGATCGTTGCATTGCTTACCTCTCTCCCTGCACTACGCGAGCTGGCGAGCCACTATCTCATCTGGCAAGTCGTCTTACCGGTGGTTGGCGTCTGGTGTTATCTGCTGGACGGCATGTTTATTGGTGCGACACGCGGGGCCGAAATGCGCAACAGCATGGCCGTCGCGGCGGCCGGGTTTGGTCTGACGCTGCTGACGCTCCCCTGGCTGGGTAATCATGGTTTGTGGCTGGCCCTGGCCGTCTTCCTCTCACTGCGCGGGTTATCGCTGGCGTTTATCTGGCATCGGCACTGGCAAAACAATACCTGGTTTCCCCCGCGCCACGATATATCGTGACGGTTAAAGATTCCGAATATGAAATTAACCACGGAATCCTTAACTACAATAATTATCACGTCCAGCAGAAAAGAACGTAACGGACGTTACGACCCGACGCTTAACGAAGAGGACACGATGATGAATAAAGACGAAATCGGCGGCAACTGGAAGCAGTTCAAAGGTAAAGCGAAAGAACAGTGGGGTAAGCTGACGGATGACGACATGACCGTCATCGAAGGTAAACGCGATCAGCTTGTCGGTAAAATTCAGGAACGTTACGGCTACGCAAAAGACCAGGCGGAAAAAGAAGTGGGCGACTGGGAAAAACGCAACGACTACCGCTGGTAACGCTGAATAACCCACAGGGCGGCTTTAAGCCGCCTTTTCTTTTGCCGTTAACGCGGCTTTTTCTTCACCAGAATTGAGTGGTCGTGCTGACACGCGTCCTGATGACGACAGGCTTCCACCTCCACGCACGCGGAACAGAGCCCGTGCGCCTCAATTACGTTATGACGCAGGGCAAAACCCATTTTCGCTGCCAGTGTATGCATAATATCTTCCACGCCTTCCGCAGCCTCTTCTTTCACCACGCCGCAGCGGTCACAGATAAACATCGCCGATGTGTGGGTGGGCTGATCGAACAGATGGCACAGCACATAGCTGTTGGTGGATTCCACCTTGTGCACAAACCCTTGTTCAAGCAGGAAATCCAGTGCGCGATAGACCGTCGGCGGCTTTGCCTGCGGTTCGCTTTCGCGCAGCAGATCCAGCAGATCGTAGGCGCTGATGGCACCCTGCTGCAGGCTCATCAGGCGTAAGACTTCAAGGCGCTGCGGAGTCAGGCGCACATTGCGTTGCGCACACAGCTTTTCGGCCTGCGCTAACAGCTCTTTTGTGGACTTATCCATGTAGCACCCCGGATGTTATAGGACGGAAAACCCCCACTTTATCATGTTCTGCTAAAAACACCGAGATCCGCCAGTCTGTGCTATACCTGACCCATCGCAAACCGGGAGATGCATAATGAAAAGACCTGACTGTATTCGGCACTGGCGCGACGTGGAAGGCGCGGATGACTCGACCTACCCCGACAGCGATGAGCTGTTCTCTATCGGCGCACCGCTGGCTCGCAAGCTTGGGCTCGGGCGTATTGGCATCCATCATGAGCGCCTGCCGCCGGGGCGCAGAACGTCCTATCCGCATGCGGAGAGCGACGAAGAAGAGTTTATTTATGTGCTCGAAGGTTACCCTGAAGCCTGGATTAACGGCTACTTGTGGAAGCTGGAGCCTGGCGACAGTGTAGGTTTTCCCGCCGGAACCGGCATCTGTCATACCTTTATCAACAACACGAACGACGAGGTTCGGTTACTGGTCGTTGGCGAGGCCAACAAGAAGCACAACCGCATCTACTATCCGCTCAACCCGGAGTATGCCGCCACGCGGGAAGATCGCTGGGTAGACCATCCCCCACAGTTTTTTGGGCCGCATGATGGAAAACCTGGGAAAAAATAATTTCCTCTTCTATAAATATTGAGGGCCGTCACAAAATATAACAGGCCGTAAGGGAGTTTTACTTAGGGAAAGAAATAGCGGGTCTTTTACTACTTATTCACAGCAATAGTTCGTTCCTGTTTGGGTGATAACAGACAGGGGTTATTTCATAACAGACTATAACGGGCATACTGTGAAAAAAAATTTTAAATTTTCGGTGGTTAGCATTGCTGTCTCCTTGTTTATGGCAAATCAGGCGGGAGCAGCCAATACCTGGACAGAATCACGCAGCGACGCCATGGGTGGCACCGGCGTGGCGTCGGGAAGCTATGGCAGTGGGGCGTTAATCAACCCGGCGCTGCTGGCAAAGGCAAAACCGGACGATGATGTGACGGTCATCTTGCCAGCCGTTGGGGTGCAGGTGACGGATGAAGACAATCTTCAGGACGAGATTGATAACATCAACGACAAAATCAATCACTACAAGGATGTGGTTGATAATCTCACGCCACGAGAAATTATCACCAATCCGTTAGGTTCCATTAATCAATTCCAGGGCGCGGCCAAAGATCTGGCCGATGAGCTGGACTATCTCAAAGGCAAAACCGCACGCGCAACGGCTGGTGCAGGGCTTGCGGTAAGTATCCCTAACGATGTCCTTTCCGTCGCCTTCATGGCGAAAGGCTATGCCCATGGCCGGGTGAGCTCGTCTATCGATCAGCAAGACATTGATTATCTGCGTGGTATTCAACGAAGTAATGTGGTGGCGGCCGGTGTTGCGCTGGATGCTGCGCTGAACGGTACGGATCAGATCACCAAGAACCTCAACTCAACGGCGTCCGGTCGGGCGGCGATTGTCTCCGACTACGGTGTTGCCGTTGCCCGTCAGTTTGATCTCGGCGGCGTCCCGGTTTCCGTGGGCGTAACACCAAAACTGCAAAAAACCTGGGTCTATAACTACACCACGTCCATCTACGATTACGACAGTAACAAGTGGAACGACAGCCGCTACCGTACTGACGATACGGGCTTCAACGTGGATGCCGGCATTGCGGCCGATTTCGGCGAAAACTGGACCGTCGGCGTGAGCGGACAAAACCTGATGTCGCGTGATATCGACACCAAAGATATCCGTATCCGCAATGGCCGTACGGGAGAAGTGGTGAGCTATAAAGACACCTACCAGATCCGTCCGCTGGTGACCGCCGGTGCTGCCTGGCACAACGACCTGGTGACGCTGACCGCCGATGGCGATCTGACGGAAACCAAAGGCTTCAAGAGCGAAGATACGTCGCAGTACGTGGGTGTCGGTGCCGAGGTGACGCCGCTGAGCTGGCTGGCGGTGCGTGCGGGTTATCGTGCCGACGTGAAGGGTAACGACAGCAATGTCTTTACCGGCGGTGTCGGTTTCGCGCCGTTTAGCACCGTGCATGTTGACCTGATGGGCCTGTACGGTGAAGACGAAACCTGGGGCGCAGGGGCTCAGCTGAGCATGACGTTCTAAAGTCAACCGGAGGCGCTGCGCCTCCGGCTTTTCTTTGTGCTATAGTAGCGCCCCTTTTCCACCAGATGCTTAAAACTTCGCCATGTCGTCAGAATTACAGACCGCTTTCCCTGCACACCGTTTTTCCATTGCGCCGATGCTCGACTGGACGGACAGACACTGCCGCTATTTCCTGCGCCAGCTCTCCCGCCATACGTTGCTATACACCGAAATGGTGACCACGGGCGCAATCATCCACGGGAAGGGTGACTATCTGGCCTATAGCGAAGAAGAGCATCCGGTTGCCCTGCAGCTGGGCGGCAGCGATCCGGCCGCGCTGGCGCAGTGTGCGAAGCTGGCGGAAGCGCGCGGCTACGACGAGATCAACCTGAACGTTGGCTGTCCGTCCGACCGTGTGCAAAACGGTATGTTCGGTGCCTGCCTGATGGGGAATGCCCAGCTGGTAGCGGACTGTATCAAGGCGATGCGTGATGTCGTTTCCATTCCGGTGACGGTCAAAACCCGTATCGGGATTGACGACCAGGACAGCTACGAATTTCTGTGCGATTTCATCAATACGGTCTCCGGAAAGGGTGAATGCGAGATGTTCATCATCCATGCGCGAAAAGCCTGGCTCTCCGGCCTGAGCCCGAAAGAGAACCGTGAAATCCCGCCGCTGGACTACCCGCGCGTGTATCAGCTTAAGCGTGACTTCCCGCATCTGACCATGTCCATTAACGGCGGCATCAAGTCGCTGGAAGAGGCCAAAGCGCACCTTGAACATATGGATGGGGTGATGGTTGGGCGCGAGGCGTATCAGAATCCGGGCATTCTGGCGACGGTCGATCGCGAAATCTTTGGCATCGAAGGTGCAGACACCGATCCGGTTGCCGTCGTGCGGGCGATGTATCCTTACATTGAGCGCGAGCTGAGCAACGGTACGTATCTCGGCCATATCACCCGCCATATGCTTGGGCTGTTCCAGGGCATTCCGGGCGCGCGTCAGTGGCGTCGCTACCTGAGCGAAAACGCGCATAAAGCCGGTGCCGATATCGAGGTGCTGGAACATGCGCTGCGACTGGTGGCAGACAAGCGATAACTTTCGCTAAAAGTTCGTCAAATTCACCACGCCCTGCGAATTCTCGTGGGGCGTTTTGCTTTAAGAACAACACGTTATGTCTGGCATGATTCTTGTAATGTTTGCAGCATCATTCGGGAACTCGTGGGAGAGCATCATGCTGGAACTACTTTTTGTGATTGGCTTTTTTGTCATGCTGTTAGCAACGGGCATTTCGCTGCTCGGCATTCTGGCGGCTATCGTGGTGGCGACGGTCGTCATGTTTATTGGCGGATTGTTTGCCCTGACGATCAAACTGCTGCCGTGGCTACTGCTGGCCGTGGCGGTGGTGTGGGTGATACGGGCGATTAAATCGCCAAAAGTACCCAGTTATCAGCGCAATAACCGCTTCCGTTACTAAGGTATTGAGGGGTTCGTCACAGAGTTGTAACTTTTCCAGCAGCATGGCTTAGAACAGAATAGGATTTACTTATCGAATCTGTCACTATGACTGCCGTTAAAGAATTCATCGCGCTGTACCCTACATACAGCCGAACTAAAAAAAGAAAGGGCTTCCCACGGGAAGCCCAATTTCTTTTTGGGGCTCAGGGAATCAACAAACTCGACCCCTGCGTTGCCCGGCTCTCCAGCACCTCATGCGCACGCTGCGCATCGGCTAGCGGGTATTTCTGCGCTTCTGCCACATCCACCTTAATGACGCCGCTGGCGATCAGTGAGAACAGCTCGTTGCTGGCTTCCTCAAGTTCTTCCCGGTTGGTGATGTAGCCCTGCAGGGAAGGGCGCGTGACGTACAGCGAGCCTTTCTGGTTCAGGATGCCGAGATTCACGCCGGTGACAGCACCTGAGGCGTTTCCGAAGCTCACCATCAGCCCACGACGCTGCAGGCAGTCCAGCGATGCCTCCCAGGTGTCTTTCCCAACCGAGTCATACACGACACGCACCTTTTTGCCGCTGGTGATCTCCTTCAGCCGTTCGACGATGCTCTCTTCACGGTAGTTAATCACCTGCCAGGCGCCCGCCTGCAGTGCGCGCTGCGCTTTTTGGGCATTGCCCACGGTGCCGATCAGTTTTGCGCCCAGCGCTTTTGCCCACTGACAGGCGATGAGCCCGACACCACCCGCCGCGGCATGAAACAGGAACTGCTCATCGGGTTTAATTTCATAGGTTTTACGCAGCAGGTAGTAAACGGTTAACCCTTTCAGAAAGGAGGCCGCCGCCTGCTCAAAGGAGATGGCATTAGGCAGCAGGGCGGCTTTATCCGCCGGGACGTTGTGGACGGAGCTGTAAGCGCCCAGCGCAGATTGCGCATACACCACGCGGTCGCCCTCTTTAAGATGCTTAACCGCGCTGCCCACTTTGATGACGACACCGGCTGCCTCGGTGCCCAGTCCGCTTGGCATCGACGGAGGCGGGTAGAGCCCGCCGCGAATATAGGTGTCGATGTAGTTTATGCCGATGGCTTTGTTTTCAACCTGCACTTCGTTTTCGCAAGGCGCGGTGGGGGTGAACTCCACCGCGTTGAGTACGTCAGGGCCACCATGCTTGTGAAATTCAATACGTGTTGCCATGCTTCCTCCAGAATGTGGTAATCTTTCGACCCACTCTTTATCTCGGTAACTCCATTCACTATGGCAGGAAACAAACCCTTCAACAAACAGACTGAACCTCGCGAGCGTGATTTCCAGGTCGCAGGGTTAAAAGTCCCGCCGCACTCGATTGAAGCGGAACAGTCGGTGTTGGGCGGTTTAATGCTGGATAACGAACGCTGGGACGACGTCGCCGAGCGCGTGGTGTCTGAGGATTTCTACACCCGTCCGCACCGTCATATCTTTACCGAAATGGCGCGCCTGCAGGAGTCGGGTAGCCCGATTGACCTGATCACCCTCGCGGAGTCGCTGGAGCGCCAGGGACAACTGGACAGCGTCGGCGGGTTTGCCTATCTGGCAGAACTGTCAAAAAACACGCCAAGTGCGGCAAACATCAGCGCTTATGCCGACATCGTGCGTGAACGTGCCGTTGTCCGCGAGATGATCTCGGTGGCGAATGAGATCGCCGAAGCCGGTTTTGATCCGCAGGGTCGCACCAGTGAAGACCTGCTCGATCTTGCCGAGTCCCGCGTCTTCAAAATCGCCGAAAGCCGCGCCAACAAAGACGAAGGCCCCAAAAACATCGCCGATGTCCTCGACGCCACCGTCGCCCGTATCGAACAGCTGTTCCAGCAGCCGCACGACGGTGTGACCGGGGTAAACACCGGCTATGACGATCTCAACAAGAAAACCGCCGGTCTGCAGCCGTCGGATTTGATTATCGTTGCCGCGCGTCCGTCGATGGGTAAAACGACCTTTGCGATGAACCTCGTCGAAAACGCGGCGATGTTGCAGGATAAGCCGGTACTGATTTTCAGTCTTGAGATGCCCTCTGAGCAGATCATGATGCGTTCTCTGGCATCGCTGTCGCGCGTGGACCAGACCCGCATCCGTACCGGCCAGCTCGACGATGAGGACTGGGCGCGCATCTCCGGCACCATGGGCATTCTGCTGGAAAAACGTAACATCTATATCGATGACTCTTCAGGCCTGACGCCGACGGAAGTCCGTTCCCGCGCGCGTCGTATCGCCCGTGAACACGGCGGTATCGGCCTTATCATGATCGACTACCTTCAGCTGATGCGCGTCCCGTCGCTCTCCGACAACCGTACGCTGGAGATCGCCGAAATTTCCCGCTCGCTCAAGGCGTTAGCTAAAGAGCTGCACGTGCCGGTGGTGGCGCTGTCGCAGCTTAACCGTTCTCTGGAACAACGTGCTGACAAGCGCCCGGTCAACTCCGACCTGCGTGAATCCGGCTCCATCGAGCAGGATGCCGACTTAATCATGTTTATCTACCGTGATGAGGTTTATCACGAGAACAGCGACCTGAAAGGGATCGCCGAAATTATTATTGGTAAACAACGTAACGGCCCGATCGGGACGGTGCGTCTGACCTTTAACGGACAGTGGTCGCGTTTCGACAACTATGCCGGTCCTCAATATGATGATGAGTAATTTCTAAGGAATTCAAATGCAAGCGGCAACTGTTGTGATTAACCGCCGCGCTCTGCGACACAACCTGCAACGTCTGCGTGAACTGGCCCCCGCCAGCAAGCTCGTTGCAGTCGTGAAAGCGAACGCTTACGGACACGGTCTTCTTGAGACCGCGCGAACGCTCCCCGATGCCGACGCCTTTGGCGTCGCCCGTCTTGAAGAAGCCCTCCGCCTGCGCGCGGGGGGGATTACCCAACCGATTCTGCTCCTCGAAGGCTTTTTCGAAGCCACCGATCTGCCAACCATCGCAGATCAGCATCTGCACACGGCGGTACACAACGAAGAACAGCTGGCCGCACTGGAAACCGCCGAGCTGAGCGAGCCGGTGACCGTGTGGATGAAGCTTGATACGGGCATGCATCGTCTGGGCGTGCGTCCGGAAAGCGCCGAAGCGTTTTATCAGCGTTTATGCCGGTGCAAAAACGTGCGTCAGCCGGTGAATATTGTCAGCCACTTCGCCCGTGCCGATGAGCCCGAGTGCGGTGCGACCGAGCGGCAGCTGGATATCTTTAATACCTTCTGCGAAGGCAAGCCGGGGATGCGCTCGATCGCCGCATCCGGCGGGATCCTGCTGTGGCCGCAGTCGCATTTCGACTGGGCGCGACCGGGCATCATTCTTTACGGCGTGTCGCCGCTGGAGAATAAACCCTGGGGGCCGGACATGGGTTTTCAGCCAGTCATGTCTCTGGTGTCTACTCTGATTGCCGTGCGCGAACACAAAGCCGGTGAGCCGGTGGGCTACGGCGGCACCTGGATCAGCGAGCGCGACACCCGCCTCGGCGTCGTGGCGATGGGCTATGGCGACGGCTATCCGCGCGCTGCACCCACGGGTACGCCGGTGCTGGTCAACGGTCGCGAAGTGAAGATCGTTGGCCGCGTGGCGATGGACATGATTTGTGTCGATCTGGGGCCTGAAGCCCAGGATAAACCCGGCGACGATGTGGTGATGTGGGGGGAAGCTTTACCCGTTGAACGTATTGCTGAAATCACGAAAGTAAGTGCTTACGAACTTATTACCCGCCTGACGTCTCGGGTGGCGATGAAGTACGTCGACTAACATTTTATTCCAGGGAAGGATAATGTCCCCTTCAGAAATCGCTGCGTGTCTGGCCTATGCTCTCTCCGTCTGGCTGGCCGCCAGAAACAATATCCATACGTGGTGGATAGGTATCATTGGTAGCGGGCTTTATGCCTGGGTTTTCTATTCTGTGCAGCTTTATGCTGACGTTACCCTTCAGTTCTTTTTCATCATAACGAGCATAACCGGCTGGCTGCATTGGCTTAAAGGCAATCATGGAGAGGTCTTGCCTGTCCGTCGTACCAGACCGGGACATTTTTTTATGCTTTTGGCCTGCGCCGTAAGCGTAGCAGCGGCGTACGGGTGGATATTGCATCTCTATACCAATGCATGGGCTCCCTGGCTGGACTCCATCATTTTGACATTCAGCATTCTTGCTCAGTTTATGTTGATGGGACGGCGTCTGGAAAACTGGTACATCTGGCTTGCCGTTAACACGCTGGCAGTACCGCTGTACGCGACGAGAGAACTGTATCTGACCGCCGGTTTATATCTGGTGTTTTGGTTTAATGCGTGGCACGGACTGTATCAGTGGCGCAAGGAGATCCGTGCGCAATGACGCTGTATGCCAACGGTCTGGTGGTAGGCAAATTCGCACCATTACATGCGGGCCATGAAGCGCTTATCAATACGGCACTTGAGCAGTGCGAGACGGTCTGTATCATCAGCTATTCGTCGCCGGAAATACGCGGTTACGAACCTGAAAAGCGGCTTAACTGGTTAACAACGCGCTTCCCACAATGTCGCCACCTCGTGCTTTCGCCGCAAGTGTTGGCTTCATATGGCCTTGCGCCACCGCCACCGAATGACGCTGATGACGATCTTCACCGGCATTATGTTGCAACGCTATGTGAGGACATTTTGCATTGTCAGCCAGAGGCGGTATTTACTGCCGAAGACTATGGAGACGGGTTTGCCACTGTCCTGAGCCAGCGTTTCGGACGACCGGTTGCGCACGTGCGTCTCCAGCGTCAACAGGGACCAGAGGCTCCATCGGGAACGCTCATCCGTTCTGATGTTCATCGTTATCGCAAGATGATGTCCCCTGAGGTGTATCGCAGCTTTGTTTTTCGTATCTGCTTATTAGGTGGAGAATCGACGGGCAAAAGCACGCTTGCAAAGGCACTGGCGCAAACGCTAAACGTTCCGTACGTTGCAGAGTATGGTCGTGAACACTGGGAAAAGAAGAACGGCATCCTTGATCTGGAGGATTTGCTGCATATTGCCCGCGAGCAGGTGCGTCGGGAAGAATCAGCCTGCACGGCGCCTTATCTGGTCTGTGATACGTCACCTTTAACGACCCTGTTTTACGCCCTCGATCAGTTTGGCAGCGCGCCGCAGGCGTTAATGGCGCTTGCTGAACGAGACTATGCACTGGTCGTACTTTGCGGAGATGATTTTCCGTTTGTGCAGGATGGCACCCGGCAGGGGGAGGCGTTTCGCCACAGACAGCAGGTATGGTATGAAGCAGAGCTATCACAACGAAACATTCCTTTTCTGCGCGTGCAGGGCTCACTGCCTGAACGAATCGATTGCATTTGCCGATATATCGAGTGTCTGGCCTGATATCGCACTCGACCTTCACCTGCTTCCGGTTTATTGTTGAAATCCCTGCCTCATCGAATTCCGGAGAACCATCGCGTGTTTCAGAAAGTTGACGCCTATGCCGGCGACCCTATCCTCTCCTTAATGGAGCGTTTTAAAGAAGATCCTCGCAGCGACAAAGTGAACCTCAGCATCGGTCTGTATTACAACGAGGATGGCATTATCCCTCAATTAAAAGCCGTAGCTGAAGCCGAAACGCGTCTGAACGCTGTTCCACACGGCGCTTCTCTGTATCTGCCGATGGAAGGGCTAAACGCTTATCGCAACACCATCGCGCCGCTGCTGTTCGGCGCCGATCACGCGGTGCTCGCGCAAAAACGCGTGGCGACCATCCAGACGCTGGGCGGCTCGGGTGCGCTGAAAGTGGGCGCAGACTTCCTGAAAAAATATTTTCCGGATTCAGGCGTGTGGGTCAGCGACCCGACGTGGGAAAACCACGTAGCGATCTTCGAGGGCGCGGGCTTTAAGGTGGCGACCTATCCGTGGTTCGACAGCGAAACGAACGGCGTGCGCGTTGACGCGCTGCTGGAAAAACTGAACACCCTGCCGGAGCGCAGTATTGTGCTGCTGCATCCGTGCTGCCATAACCCGACCGGTGCCGATCTCACCAATGCCCAGTGGGATGCGGTGATTGAGGTGCTGAAGGCCCGTAACCTGATCCCATTCCTCGATATCGCCTATCAGGGCTTTGGCGCAGGTATGGAAGAAGACGCCTATGCCATCCGCGCCGCTGCCAGCGCGGGGCTGCCTGTTCTGGTGAGTAACTCCTTCTCTAAAATCTTCTCCCTGTACGGTGAACGCGTTGGTGGTCTTTCCGTGGTATGTGAAGACGCCGAAGCAGCCAGCCGCGTGCTGGGTCAGCTGAAAGCGACGGTGCGCCGTATCTACTCCAGCCCGCCAAACTTTGGTGCGCAGGTGGTGGCGACGGTTCTCGGTGATGAAACGCTGAAAGCGTCCTGGCTTGGCGAAGTGGAGGCGATGCGTAAGCGCATCGTGTCGATGCGTCAGGAGCTGGTTAATGTCCTGAAAGAGGCTGTGCCTGGGCATAACTTTGATTATCTGCTCAAGCAGCGCGGGATGTTCAGCTATACCGGACTGAGCGCGGCGCAGGTCGATCGCCTGCGCGAAGAGTTCGGCGTCTACCTGATCGCCAGCGGCCGTATGTGCGTGGCGGGCCTGAATGCCGGCAACGTTCATCGCGTGGCGCAGGCGTTTGCCTCCGTAATGTAAGTATTCACTTACTTGCATGCTATATGTAGGCCGGGTAAGGCGCAGCCGCCACCCGGCTTTTTTGTTCGCGCCGGTGCCAGTCATTGCCCGGTGGCGCTGCGCTTTGTGATCGTCTTCTTTTTATTCCGCTTCATAAGCAAAAACTCCTTCCCTTCACCTCCCGCTGGGGTTATGGTCGGATAGTTTTTTGACCATTCACTCAAAATAAAACGATAACAAGCTGAATATTCAGGGGAAAATATGCGCAAGATCACACTGGCGCTCAGCGCCGCCTGCTTATTGTTCTCACTTAACAGCGCCGTCGTCGCGCGAGCTTCCGCCCCGACGCCGCTTTACACCGGCACTACCGCCGCCATTCTTGCCGAGCAGGCGCCCATTCACTGGGTTTCCGTGGCCCAAATCGAAAACAGCCTGATGGGGCGGCCACCAATGGCCGTGGGCTTCGATATTGACGATACCGTCTTGTTCTCAAGCCCAGGATTCTGGCGCGGCAAAAAAATGTATTCTCCCGACAGCGAAGCGTATCTGAAGAACCCGGAGTTCTGGGAAAAAATGAATAACGGCTGGGACGAGTACAGCATTCCGAAAGAGGTCGCCCGGGCGGTAATTGCTATGCATGTTAAGCGTGGCGACAGTATTTATTTCGTCACCGGTCGTAGCCAGACCAAAACGGAAACCGTCTCCAGAACCCTGCAGGACGATTTCCAGATCCCGGCAGCCAACATGAACCCGGTCATTTTTGCCGGTGACAAAGAGGGGCAAAACACCAAAATCCAGTGGCTGGAAAAGAAAAACATCAAAGTGTTTTATGGCGATTCGGATAACGACATTACCGCCGCGCAGGATGCAGGAGCCAGAGGGATCAGGGTGTTACGCGCGTCTAACTCTACCTATCGACCGCTGCCGATGGCCGGAAAGTTTGGCGAAGAGGTGATCGTCAACTCGGAGTACTGAGTCCCTGGCAGCGAGTTTGACTCTTTTTTAATCAAATCTCGCTGCTGCGGGTTTTACCTTTCGTCTTCTTGCTGCACACTTAGAAAGATTCATCTTTCATCATGGAGCAGCCTATGTGGTACCAACAGACCCTGACCTTAAGCGCGAAGCCACGCGGATTTCACCTGGTGACGGATGAAGTCATCGGGCAACTCCGCGACCTGTCGCGCGTCAGAACGGGTTTGCTGCATCTGCTGCTTCAGCATACGTCTGCCTCTCTGACGCTGAATGAAAATTGCGATCCCACCGTCCGGTCTGACATGGAGCGGCATTTTCTGAAGAGCGTTCCAGACAACGCCCCTTACGAGCATGACTATGAGGGGGCGGACGATATGCCTTCGCATATTAAGTCCTCTTTGCTGGGCGTATCGTTGATGCTGCCGGTCCAC
This sequence comes from Enterobacter sp. NFIX58, assembly GCF_900110475.1. Lineage (NCBI taxonomy): Bacteria > Pseudomonadati > Pseudomonadota > Gammaproteobacteria > Enterobacterales > Enterobacteriaceae > Enterobacter > Enterobacter sp. NFIX58. The sequence continues at coordinate 86,667 of NZ_FODW01000007.1, forward strand.
AACGGGCGGCTGCTGTTGGGCACGTGGCAGGGGATCTGGCTGGGAGAGCATCGCATTCACGGTGGTTCGCGTAAAATTATCGCCACGCTACAAGGGGAATAAAGATGACAATTTCGGAGATACTTCAGTACTGCATGAGCAAGCCCGGTGCGGAGCAGAGCGTCCACAGCGACTGGAAGGCCACGCAGGTTAAAGTGGGGGATGTGCTGTTTGCGATGGTGAAAGAGGTGGAGGGCCGTCCGGCGGCATCGCTGAAAACCAGCCCTGAACTGGCCGATTTACTCCGTCAGCAGCATGATGACGTGAGGCCGAGCCAGCACCTCAATAAGGCGCACTGGAGCACCGTCTATCTGGATGGATCGATTCCAGGCTCACAAATTTACTACCTGGTGGACGCATCTTATCAGCAGGCGGTTGAGCTGCTGCCGGAAACGACCCGACAGCAGCTCTCCGTGTGACAATTACAGCAACGGTTTAAGGAAGCGCGCGGTGTGCGAGGCTTCGCACTCTGCAACGGTCTCTGGCGTACCGGAGACGAGGATTTCACCGCCGCCGCTGCCGCCTTCCGGGCCGAGATCGACAATCCAGTCCGCGGTTTTAATCACGTCCAGGTTATGTTCGATGACCACGATAGTGTTGCCCTGATCGCGCAGTTGATGCAGCACGTCCAGCAGTTGCTGGATGTCGGCAAAGTGCAGACCGGTGGTCGGCTCATCCAGGATATACAGCGTCTGGCCAGTACCGCGCTTTGACAGCTCGCGCGCCAGCTTCACGCGCTGCGCTTCACCGCCGGACAGCGTCGTTGCGGACTGACCCAGACGAATGTAGGTCAGGCCGACGTCCATCAGCGTCTGCAGCTTACGCGCCAGCGCCGGAACGGCGTCAAAGAACTCGCGCGCCTCTTCGATGGTCATGTCCAGCACTTCGTGGATGGTCTTGCCCTTGTACTTAATCTCCAGCGTTTCGCGGTTATAGCGTTTGCCTTTGCACTGGTCGCACGGCACGTAGATATCCGGCAGGAAGTGCATCTCAACCTTGATCACGCCATCGCCCTGGCACGCTTCGCAGCGGCCACCGCGCACGTTAAAGCTGAAACGTCCTGGCGTATACCCGCGTGAGCGCGCCTCCGGCACACCGGCAAACAGTTCACGTACGGGCGTGAAAACGCCGGTATAGGTTGCCGGGTTAGAGCGCGGCGTACGGCCAATCGGGCTCTGGTCGATATCGATAACTTTATCGAAATGCTCCAGCCCCTGAATGTCGCGGTATGGTGCCGGCTCTGCCAGCGTCGCACCGTTAAGCGCGGTCTGTGCAATCGGGAACAGCGTATCGTTGATCAGCGTCGATTTACCGGAGCCGGACACGCCGGTGACACAGGTAAACAGCCCGACGGGCAGGGTCAGGGTGACGTCTTTCAGGTTATTGCCGCGCGCGCCGGTCAGCTTCAGCACTTTTTCCGGATCCGCTGCCACGCGCTGTTTGGGGACGTCAATCTTGCGCTTGCCGCTCATGTACTGGCCGGTCAGCGACTCGGGCACCGCCATAATGTCTTTCAGCGTCCCTTCCGCCACCACCTGGCCACCGTGGACGCCGGCACCCGGGCCGATGTCGATCACGTGGTCTGCGGCGCGGATCGCGTCTTCGTCGTGCTCGACCACAATCACCGTGTTACCGAGATTGCGCAGGTGGATCAGGGTGCCGAGCAGACGTTCGTTATCGCGCTGGTGCAGGCCGATTGACGGCTCGTCCAGCACGTACATCACGCCCACCAGGCCCGCACCAATCTGGCTCGCCAGACGAATACGTTGGGCTTCACCGCCGGAGAGCGTTTCTGCCGAGCGGGAAAGCGTCAGGTAGTTCAGGCCGACGTTCACCAGGAACTTCAGGCGATCGCCAATCTCTTTCAGCACTTTTTCGGCGATTTTCGCGCGCTGGCCAGAGAGCTTCAGGTTATTGAAGAAGTCCATCGCGTGGCCGATGCTCATGTCTGAGATGGTCGGCAGCGCCGTATTTTCCACAAACACGTGGCGCGCTTCGCGACGCAGGCGCGTGCCCTCGCAGGTGGCGCAGGAGCGGTTGCTGATGAACTTCGCCAGCTCTTCGCGCACCGCGCTGGATTCGGTCTCTTTGTAGCGGCGCTCCATGTTGTGCAGCACCCCTTCGAACGGGTGGCGACGCACGGAGGTATCACCGCGATCGTTCATGTATTTGAACTCGATGTTCTCTTTGCCAGAGCCGAACAGGATCACTTTGTGTACGTTCGGGCTCAGGCTGGCCCACGGCGCTTCAACGTCGAACTTATAGTGCTCCGCCAGCGACTTCAGCATCTGGAAGTAATAGAAATTACGCTTGTCCCAGCCGCGAATGGCGCCGCCCGCCAGGGAAAGCTCCGGATTCTGGATCACGCGGTCCGGATCGAAATACTGCTGCACGCCCAGGCCGTCACACGTCGGGCAGGCGCCCGCCGGGTTGTTAAACGAGAACAGGCGCGGTTCCAGCTCGCGCATGCTGTAGCCGCAAATCGGGCAGGCAAAGTTGGCGGAGAAGAGCAGCTCTTCCGCTTTCGGGTCGTCCATGTCAGAGACCACGGCCGTGCCGCCGGAGAGTTCCAGCGCCGTTTCAAACGATTCTGCGAGACGCGTGGCGAGATCGTCACGCACCTTAAAGCGATCAATCACCACCTCGATGGTGTGCTTCTTCTGCAGTTCCAGCTTGGGCGGATCGGACAGGTCGCAAACTTCACCGTCGATACGGGCGCGGATATAGCCCTGGCTTGCCAGGTTTTCCAGGGTTTTGGTGTGCTCACCCTTACGCTCTTTGATGATCGGCGCCAGCAGCATCAGGCGCTTGCCTTCCGGCTGCGACAGGACGTTGTCTACCATCTGGCTCACGGTCTGTGCCGCGAGCGGGACGTCGTGGTCCGGGCAGCGCGGCTCACCCACGCGGGCATACAGCAGACGCAGGTAGTCATGGATTTCGGTAATGGTACCGACCGTTGAACGCGGGTTATGCGAGGTGGATTTCTGCTCAATAGAGATAGCAGGGGACAACCCTTCAATGTGGTCGACATCCGGTTTTTCCATCAGCGACAGGAACTGACGCGCGTACGCAGAGAGTGATTCAACGTAACGACGCTGTCCTTCGGCATACAGGGTGTCGAAAGCCAGTGAGGATTTGCCAGACCCCGACAGCCCGGTCACGACAATCAGCTTGTCGCGAGGGATTATCAGGTTGATATTCTTGAGATTGTGGGTGCGGGCGCCCCGAACTTCGATCTTATCCATTCACCTTTCCCGGTTGGAACACGGATTGCCTGGTTTGTTTGAAGGACAAACGGCTGTCAGAAACGGCTAATTATGACACAATTTGACCTGTTTGAATATACAGTATTGGAATGCATTTTCTGATTCGCTGTGTAACAATGTCGAGTTGCGGGAGAACTCTGGAACGTGCTACGCAACTATCAAAGTGCGGCATGGAAATGGTACACTCGCGCGTTTACACTATTAAGAAACGTATTCAGGAGACACGAACATGGCCAGCAGAGGCGTAAACAAGGTGATTCTCGTCGGTAATCTGGGCCAGGACCCGGAAGTACGCTACATGCCGAGTGGTGGCGCAGTTGCCAACATTACGCTGGCTACTTCCGAATCCTGGCGTGATAAAGCGACCGGTGAGATGAAAGAGCAGACCGAATGGCACCGCGTTGTGCTGTTTGGCAAACTGGCAGAAGTGGCCGGTGAATATCTGCGTAAAGGTTCTCAGGTCTATATCGAAGGCCAGCTGCGCACCCGCAAATGGACCGATCAGTCCGGTGCTGAGAAGTACACGACGGAAGTGGTGGTTAACGTCGGCGGCACCATGCAGATGCTGGGTGGCCGTCAGGGTGGTGGCGCACCAGCAGGTGGCGGCCAGCAGCAGGGCGGTTGGGGTCAGCCTCAGCAGCCGCAGGGTGGCAACCAGTTCAGCGGCGGCGCGCAGTCTCGCCCGCAGCAGCAGTCTGCTCCTGCACCGTCTAACGAACCGCCAATGGATTTCGACGACGACATTCCGTTCTGATTTCCGCGTTCCCCAAACAAAAAACCCAGACATTGTCTGGGTTTTTTTATTCCATAAGGGATCAGGTAATCACCATCGGCCAGTCTGGTGGTGTGTGGCTCATCGCCTCAACCATCACCACTTTGATATTTTCCCAGACGGCGGCCATATCCAGCAGGGTAATGCCAAGCAGACCCGTTGCAAACCAGCAGGCAGCCCCCAGCCCCAACAGCGTGCTGATGACAGCGAGACCCGCGTAGTCAGATTTACGAAACTGAATGTTCAGCGTGCTGGCCAAAAACATCAGTACCGCACTCAACAAAGGCCAGCGCAGGAGTACCATGCTGGTAGTAATGGTTGCCATAAAACCCATCCTCTATAAAACAGACGAACTGAATGAAACAGAATGTTTTCGTTACATAAGTTGTGTGAACTATATCACGTTTGCTGTTTTATTCGCCAGTCCCGGGATGATGAAAAACGAGCGATTCATAGTTGCCGAGAATCAGTGGGTGCCTGAGTGAAAATATATCTTTGCTGGCTAAGTTCCCCAGTTCCCGCACTCTTTATAATGAATTCATTAAGATAGCAAAACTGATGCAAAAGGACGCACTCTGTACAATGTTTACAGCAATAACCCTATGGCTTATGCTTGAGTGGACAATTAATTTTACTCGCAGCTAACCTTTCAGGTTTTTGAATTTCATTATTTTTTTATTTCTTTGTACGTTTTTAATTACACACAACGTTGTTTTTAATTCGCTACGCTGAGATTCAGCCTGCGCGTTGGTTTGTCGATTTTTCGAATCTGAAGAAAGTTGCGTCCGGTTTATCGCCTGATAATCAGCGAAAAAAATGAAAGAAAACCGACGTGAGATTGTTAATGACAGCATGCAGGCGTTGCATGCGCTGGCTAAGTTAATGCCCCAGCTTCATGCTCAATGTTCTCTGGCCGACATGCTGGCGACCATCAGTCGCGCGCTGGGCGCAAGCCTTGCCTGGGTCAGCGTTAACGGTGATGACGGGCTGAAGCGCGTGGTGTCCGCCGGGGAGATGACCTGCCATCCCCTCGACGTGGCCGATTTCCTGGCGAACACGCTGCTCCAGCGGCATCATCGATCGTGGCGGGTGGTTTACTGGAAAGAGAATATTGGCCGCACGTTATTTCCTCCTCAGCACCCGGGCTATGCGCAACTGCAAAGCGGTGTGCTGTGCAAGCTTTCAACTCAAAACTGGCACTGCAGCGGTTATTTCTTTTTAGCGTTCGAAGAAAGGCTTTCTTCTTTGCCGATTCTGAAAAATATCGTCGTGGTGCTGGTCGAAAAATTAAAAGACTATTTTGCGGAAATTATTGCCCGAGAAAAAACGGCGCAGGAAATGCAGCGCGTCGTGACGCAATATAAGACGCTCTTTGAACGCGCCCCGGTTTTAATGAACTCTTTCGACAAATTTAACCGCTGCGTGCTGTGGAATGCCGAATGTGAAAAAGTATTCGGCTGGACGATGGCGGAGATCGCGGAACATGCCGATCCGCTTTCGCTGTTTTATCCCGATCCTGAAGAGCGGCGGCGGGTAAGAGAGTCGGTCAATGTCTCGCCGCTGAAGGATATGTATGAATGGCATCCGCTACGCAAAGATGGCACCCCCCTGACGGTGCTGTGGTCAAACATTCTGTTGCCGGACAACTCTATCCTCAATATTGGGCTGGATATCACCGAGCGGAAAAAAGCCGAACAGCAGCTCGAAGTTAAAGCCACCACTGACGATCTCACCGGCTGCTTTAACCGGTCGGCGATTTTGCAGCAGCTGGAGCTTGCGCTGGCTTCCAGTGCCAGGCAGGAGGCCAACAGTCATTTTTGCGTTCTGATGTTTGACCTGGATTTTTTCAAACAGATCAACGACGAGTGGGGACACCCGGTGGGCGATGCGGCGCTTCTTCACTTCTGTAATGCTATCCGTGAGTTGGCCCCTTCAGGCTCCGCACTAGGGCGCGTGGGAGGGGAGGAATTTTTGCTCCTGCTGGCGCAAACTGACGGCAATGGCGCTGCGCAACTGTCCGCCAGGTTGCGCACCGTTCTGCAAACTCATCCACTGATAGTGGGCGAGAGAACGCTGTCGCTGTCGTTTAGCGCAGGGGTCGTGGAAGTCCGCGGGGGACAGCGGGATACTTCAGCCTTGCTAAGGCGTGCTGATAAAGCGTTATATGAGGCTAAGCATTTGGGGCGAGGAAAAACGGTGGTGGCGGCTGATTATTTATAAATCAGTGAACACAATACACCCGATCAAATAGCATAAAACGTCATGATGACGGTGTGCTTTTTTCATGCTGCCAGAAGTTTGGCTTAATCAACAATCGTCTGTTGTGTTATCTTCCCACCGCCCTTACGGGCTGGATAATTATTTTCCTTAATTGAAACGGAACGAATACTTACAGTTTCACTTACGGGAAAATATTATCGTCATAACGAAATTTAAGATTTTTAATACGAAAAGTCAGTTGCTAACTTCGCATGATTCATGCAACGTAATCACCTGTTTAACACAGCATCCGGCCTTCATTACTACAGGCGTACAACATGCAGGGATATAGGGCGGGAAATGAATCGTAGCGCGCAGCGCAAGATGCTCAGGGTGGTAGGGATCATCATGGTAGTTATGCTGCCGGTGATGCTTGCGCTATGGTTTGCCCAGCTAAGAGCTGTGTCTGAAACAAGCGCCCAGCTACGGACATTTGCTGAACTGGCTTTAGACAAAACAGAGCTGGTTATACAGCAGGTTGATCTGGCCCGGGACGAGGCGGAAAAATATCGGGGCGAGCTTTGCTCCCCGGGACACCGTCAATATATGTTGAACGTTGTTCGTGGCCGCCTGTTTGTTGCCGATTTAATTTATGCTGAAGGTCAGAATTTTCTTTGTTCGACCGTTTTTACACCGGATCGTCCCTACGCCATTCCCGTCGCTAATTACACGCGTAAACCTGACGTCGCTATCTATTATTATCGCGACACCCCATTTTATACTGGTTATAAAATGACATATATGCAGCGTGGAAATTATGTGGTGGTCGTTAATCCACTTTCATACAGCGAAGTCATGTCTGCGGATCATTCTCTCTCGTGGGGGGTATACGACACGGTAACCAATGCTTTCTTTTCCGTCAGTCAGAAAGCCAATGTTTCTTTATTAAATTCGATGATTCGGGATAAGGAATCGGTATTTCAAAAAGATAACCGCTTTTATACGATCGTCACATCCCCCAAAAGACCGATTGCGGCCATCGTGTCGACATCGAATAAACGCTTTTATGAAACGCTTTACCATCAGGCGACATTAACGCTGCCGCTGGGAATGATTTGCAGCATTATTATTTTGCTGGTCTGGTCCCGCACCCATCGTGAGCTCAATTCGCCGGGGCGTTTACTGCACAGGGCGCTGAACAAACGCCAGCTTTGCGTGCACTATCAGCCGATTATTGATATCAAGAACAACCGGTGTGTCGGCGCGGAGGCGTTATTACGCTGGCCTGGTTTTAACGGGCAGGTGATGAGCCCGGCTGAGTTTATTCCGCTGGCTGAAAATGAGGGGATGAGCGAGCGGATTACGGATTATGTCGTTGAGGAAGTGTTCAGTGATTTAGGCCATTTCCTGGCCGAGCATCCGCATCTCTATATTTCGATTAACCTGTCGGCGACGGATTTCCACTCCTCGCGGCTGATCGCCATGATTTCTGAGAAGGCCCGCCACTATGCCGTCCGCGCGCAGCAAATTAAAATTGAAGTGACGGAACGCGGTTTTATCGATGTGCCTAAAACCACGCCGGTGATTCAGGCTTTTCGTCAGGCGGGGTATGAAGTGGCCATCGATGATTTCGGTACCGGCTACTCGAACCTGCACAATCTCTACTCGCTGAACGTCGATATTTTGAAAATCGACAAATCGTTTATCGATACCTTAACGACCAACAGCACCAGCCACCTGATCGCCGAGCATATTATCGAGATGGCGCAAAGCCTGCGGCTGAAAACCATTGCGGAAGGGGTTGAGACGGCAGAGCAGGTGAGCTGGCTGTTGAAGCGCGGCGTCCAGTTTTGTCAGGGATGGCACTTCGCGAAAGCGATGCCGCCCCAGGAATTTATGACCTGGCAGCAGCAACCTTTGCACTGAGCGTGATTAATTCAACTGGTGGCGATAGTCGCTCGGCGTGCGGTCAAACTCGCGGCGAAACACGCGGGAAAAGGTTTGTTGCGACACATAACCAAGATCCATCGCGATATCAAAAATCGGCCGCTGCGTTGAGCGTAGCGCCTGCGCCGCCAGCAGCAGTCTGCGCTGACGAATGTACTCACCCAGCGTCTGATGCATGACCGTACGGAACATTCTCTGTAAATACCATTTCGAATAGCCCGACTTTTTCGCGACCACATCAATGTTCAACGGTTGGTCGATATGGTCATCAATCCATTCAATAAGCGTCTGAATAATCTGCTGATGCGACATAAGGTTGCCCCTCTGTAGATACAACTATCTCGGTTAATTCGTCGTTTTCTCTACGGGGGAGTATAATTCCTCAAGTTAACTTGAGGTAAAGAGGTTTTATGGAAAAGAGATTGCCGCGCATTAAAGCGCTGTTAACCCCCGGCGAAGTGGCAAAGCGAAGCGGCGTGGCGGTATCGGCGCTCCACTTCTATGAAAGCAAAGGGTTAATTAAAAGCATCCGTAACGGCGGCAACCAGCGTCGCTATACCCGCGACGTGCTCCGCTATGTGGCGATTATCAAAATTGCGCAACGAATCGGAATTCCCCTGGCCACGATCGGCGAGGCATTTGGCGTGCTGCCGGAAGGGCACACGCTGAGCCCGAAAGAGTGGAAAGAGCTGTCGTCCCAGTGGCGTGAAGAGTTGGACAGGCGTATTCATACGCTGGTCGCGCTGCGTGACGAACTGGATGGCTGCATTGGCTGCGGCTGCCTGTCGCGCAGCGACTGCCCGCTGCGTAACCCCGGCGACAAACTGGGCGAGCAGGGGACGGGAGCGCGGTTGCTGGAGGAAGATTGAGAGTGGTTTGCCGGGTGGCGCTTCGCTTACCCGGCCTACCAAACCGTCAAATGTAGGCCGGGTAAGGCGTAGCCGCCACTCGGCAAAACCCCACATACATAAAGAACTAAAGCGCCACAAAGGGCGCTTTAGTTTTTCCCGGTCTTTGTCTTTCTCTCTATCCCGCTGGTTCACGGGAGGGTTTCCCCCGACATCAGCACCCCTCGTGTCGAGCTGGTTGGGGAGGTTCCGGATTGTGCTGACACTTTAATTCTATGCAAGGCCCGTTTTTTCGCCAGCGACGCTGACCGGTTTTTAGCCGAATTTTTTTCGCGGTGTTGTTCAATTTTCTATAGTTAAAAAGTATGAATAACAGGAGAAAGCCATGCTCACGGTACACCACCTAAACCAGTCGCGCTCGCACCGCGTAATCTGGGCGCTGGAAGAACTCGGTCTGCCTTATGAGATCGTTCACTATCACCGCGAAAAGAACATGCTGGCACCTGAGGCGCTCAAAAAGGTGCATCCGTTGGGCAAATCACCGGTCATCGAAGATAACGGACTGATCCTCGCAGAGTCAGGCGCCATTCTGGAGTATTTGCAGGAGACGTACGATCCCGAGTCGCGGCTTAAGCCTTTAGATCCCGCGCATAAGGTGCAGTACCGCTTCTGGCTGCACTACGCGGAAGGGTCGCTGATGCCGCTGCTGTTAATGAAGCTGGTCTTCAACAGCCTCGGCAAGCCGCCCGTGCCATTTGGTATCCGAACCCTGGGGAAAGCGCTGGGGCAGGGGGTGCAGAAAGCGTACCTCAACCGCCAGCTGGAAACCCATGCACGCTTTATTGAGTCGCACCTTGCTAAAAACAGCTGGTTTGCCGGGGATTCGCTCAGCATGGCCGACATCCAGATGAGCTTCCCGATCTTTGCCCTGCTGGCGCGCGGCGGTATTAATAACCTGCCGCATAGTCAGGCATGGAAAACGAAGGTTGAAAACAGCCCTGGCTGGCAACGAACCCTGGCACAAGGGGGGCCGTTATCCATCCCGGGGGAGGATTGAAATGTAAACAAATTGCGCATAGACGATAACGTTTGCGCATCCTCTGTTTATTTCTTCAGCGTCATAAGTGAATTTTAGCGAAAAACGATAAAGTTCAGTTGAAAAGGGCGGGGATTAGGCTAGATAATCGTTTGCCTTAATTTGACCACCCGTTTGTAAGCGCGGAGCTAAACGTTTGCTTTTTCTGTGACGCCCTTTCGTCGCAAACGCAACACAAGGATTTGACGTTTAGCTGGCAGTGGCGTCTCCACCTCGCTTACGGACTTCCTAAAAAACTCTCAGGGGATGTTTTCTATGTCTACGCCATCTGCGCGTACTGGCGGTTCACTTGACGCCATGTTTAAAATTTCGGCCCGCGGCAGCACCGTGCGCCAGGAAATCGTTGCCGGTTTGACAACGTTTCTGGCGATGGTGTATTCCGTCATCGTTGTGCCGGGTATGCTGGGCAAAGCGGGCTTCCCGCCAGCCGCTGTCTTTGTAGCGACCTGCCTTGTGGCCGGCGTGGGCTCTATCGTGATGGGCCTGTGGGCGAACCTGCCGCTGGCGATTGGTTGCGCCATCTCCCTGACCGCGTTTACCGCGTTCAGCCTGGTGCTGGGCCAGCACATCAGCGTACCGGTTGCGCTGGGCGCCGTTTTCCTGATGGGTGTGCTGTTTACCGTTATTTCAGCGACCGGCATCCGTAGCTGGATCTTGCGCAACCTGCCGCAGGGCGTGGCGCACGGTACCGGCATCGGCATCGGCCTGTTCCTGCTGCTGATCGCCGCCAACGGCGTCGGTCTGGTCATCAAGAACCCGCTGGACGGTCTGCCGGTGGCGCTCGGCCATTTCGCCAGCTTCCCGGTGATCATGTCGCTGATCGGGCTGGCGGTGATTATCGGTCTGGAAAAACTGAAAGTCCCGGGCGGCATTCTGCTGACCATTATCGGTGTTTCCATTGTCGGCCTGATTTTCGATCCGAACGTCCATTTCTCCGGCATTTTCGCCATGCCGTCGCTGAGTGATGACAAAGGCAACTCTCTGATTGGCAGCCTGGATATCGTTGGCGCGCTGAACCCGGTCATCCTGCCAAGCGTGCTGGCGCTGGTAATGACCGCGGTGTTTGACGCGACCGGTACCATTCGTGCGGTGGCCGGTCAGGCGAACCTGCTGGATAAAGACGGTCAGATTATTGACGGCGGCAAAGCGCTGACGACGGACTCCCTGAGCAGCGTCTTCTCAGGCCTGGTGGGTGCAGCGCCTGCGGCGGTGTACATCGAGTCCGCAGCGGGTACGGCGGCAGGCGGTAAAACCGGCCTGACGGCGATCACCGTGGGCGTGCTGTTCATGCTGATCCTGTTCCTCTCTCCGCTCTCCTACCTGGTTCCGGCGTACGCGACCGCGCCAGCGCTGATGTACGTTGGCCTGCTGATGCTGAGCAACGTGGCGAAAATCGACTTTGCGGATTTCGTGGACGCGATGTCTGGCCTGATTACCGCGGTCTTTATCGTGCTGACCTGTAACATCGTGACCGGCATTATGATCGGCTTCGCGTCGCTGGTGATTGGTCGTCTGGTCTCCGGGGAATGGCGCAAGCTGAACGTTGGCACCGTTGTGATTGCCGTTGCGCTGGTGGCGTTTTACGCGGGCGGCTGGGCAATCTAAATTGGCCTTTGATGCGAAAACGGGTGGCTCAGGCCGCCCGTTTTTATTTTCAGGACTCATCCTGTTGCCTTTTGCGTTACTCTGGTGAAGATAGAATAAAAGGCACGACGCCTTCCGGAGTACATAAGCAACACAGCAAACAGGGAACGCATGGAAATCTTCTTCACAATACTCATCATGACCCTTGTGGTCTCGCTATCCGGGGTGGTTACACGCGTACTGCCCTTTCAGGTCCCCCTGCCATTAATGCAAATTGCCATCGGCGCGCTGCTGGCGTGGCCGACGTTTGGCCTGCACGTGGAATTTGACCCAGAACTGTTCCTCGTGCTGTTCATTCCGCCACTGCTGTTTGCCGATGGCTGGAAAACGCCCACGCGCGAATTCCTTGAGCACGGGCGAGAGATCTTCGGCCTGGCGCTGGCGCTGGTGGTGGTCACCGTCGTCGGGATTGGTTTTCTGATCTACTGGACGGTACCGGGCATTCCGTTAATTCCTGCCTTTGCGCTGGCCGCCGTACTGTCGCCAACCGATGCCGTGGCGCTGTCCGGCATTGTGGGTGAAGGCCGTATTCCAAAGAAAATTATGGGGATTTTACAGGGGGAGGCGCTGATGAACGACGCCTCCGGCCTGGTTGCCCTGAAGTTTGCCGTGGCCGTTGCGATGGGCACGATGGTCTTTACCGTCGGCGGCGCGACGCTGGAGTTCTTTAAGGTAGCCATCGGCGGTATTCTCGCGGGCTTCGTGGTGAGCTGGCTGTACGGCCGCTCATTGCGCTTCCTCAGCCGCTGGGGCGGCGATGAACCCGCTACGCAGATCGTACTGCTGTTCCTGCTGCCGTTCGCCTCTTATCTGATTGCCGAACATATCGGCGTGTCGGGCATTCTGGCGGCAGTGGCGGCAGGGATGACCATTACCCGCTCCGGTGTGATGCGCCGCGCGCCGCTGGCTATGCGTCTGCGTGCCAACAGCACCTGGGCCATGCTGGAGTTTGTCTTTAACGGCATGGTGTTCCTGCTGTTGGGCCTGCAGCTGCCGGGTATTATGGAATCCTCGCTGGTGGCGGCCGAAGCCGATCCGAACGTTGAAGTCTGGATGCTGTTTACCGACATCGTGCTGATCTACCTGGCGCTGATGCTGGTGCGTTTCGGCTGGCTGTGGACGATGAAAAACTTCAGCGTCCGCTTCCTGAAGAAAAAGCCGATGGAGTTTGGTTCGTGGACAACGCGTGAACTGCTGATTGCCTCTTTTGCGGGCGTACGCGGGGCGATAACCCTTGCCGGTGTCCTCTCCATTCCGCTGCTGTTGCCGACGGGCGACGTCTTCCCGGCGCGTTACGAGCTGGTGTTCCTGGCGGCGGGCGTCATTCTGTTCTCACTGTTTGTCGGCGTGATTATGCTGCCGATTTTACTCCAGCATATTGATGTCGGTGATTCGACCCAGCAGCACAAGGAAGAGCGTATTGCGCGTGCAGCGACCGCCGAAGTGGCGATTGTCGCCATCCAGAAAATGGAAGAGCGTCTGGCCGCGGATGCGGAAGAGAACATCGATAATCAGCTGCTGACGGAGGTGAGTTCCCGCGTAATTGGTAACCTTCGCCGCCGCGCGGACGGGCGTAACGATGTGGAAAGCTCGCTGCAGGAGGAGAACCTGGAACGCCGGTTCCGTCTGGCAGCGCTGCGCTCAGAGCGTGCCGAACTGTACCACCTGCGCGCCACGCGCCAGATCAGCAACGAGACGCTGCAAAAGCTGCTGCACGATCTGGACCTGCTGGAAGCGCTGTTGATAGAGAATCAGTAGCGCTGTTTTGCCGGGTGGCGGCTTCGCCTTACCCGGCCTACGGTTCGAACGTAGGCCCGGTAAGCGCAGCGCCACCGGGCACTATTCAGACCGCACCCAAAACCCCTCACAACACTGCAGCCACGCCTGCGCGCTCTGCGACAAATAGACCCCTTCACGCCAGATCATCCCTAACTGCCAGTGCAGATCGCTCTCCAGCGGGATCCAGCGCAGCGTGTTTTTATCCAGACGCTCGCAAATCGGCTGCGGCAGAATGGCAATCCCCACGCCCGCCTGCACCATCGCGGCCAGGAAATCCCATTGTCCGCTGCGTACCGCAATGCGCGGCTTGACGTTATGCTGGTTAAACAGCGTCATCAGCTGGCGGCTGAGGGCGAAGTCTTCGTTGTAGATCAGCAGAGGGTGCTCGCCGAGCAGTTCAGGCTTCACCGACTCCCTCTTTAGCCAGTCGCCGGAGCGGGGCACCAGCACGCACAGCGGGTGGCTAAAGAGCGGAAGCGTCGCCAGGCCGCTCTCTTCCTCAACGGGGAGGGCGGTCATTGCCACGTCGAGCTCGCCGTTAGTGACGGCCTGCTGGACGGTTAACCCACCAAACTCCGAAATCTTCAGCTCTACGCCGGGATAACGCTGGCGAAACAGGCTAATCGGCCCGGCCATCATCATGCCGACCATCGGGGGAATGCCGAGGCGAAGCACCCCTTTGGTCAGATGATTAATATCGTCCAGCTCTGCTTCCAGCTGGCGGAACTCCGCCAGAATCGCCAGCCCGCGTTCGAACACCACGCGTCCGGTGTCGGTCAGCAGCAGCTTGCGCCCGTCGCGGATCAGCAGGGTACAGTTCAGTTCATCTTCGAGGTTTTTCAGCATTTTGCTGATGGTGGGCTGGGTAACAAACAACTTCTCCGCTGCGCGGGTGAAACTTTGCTGACGAACCACTTCGACAAAATAGCGCAGCGTTCTTATGTCCATGATTATTCCTCGAAACTATACCTTTGATGATTTTAATTCATTTCAGTCCACACCGTGCGCTCACTATACTGGCACCTCGTCTCATTTTTGAGGAAAACCCCCATGGCCGTGGCGTTAAGCCGTGTTACGCCTGCCGTTGTACAACGACTCCAGGTCCCGGTTCAGGTACTGCTCTACGCGGGACTGTTTGTTTTCGCCGAATATCTTGTCGGCTGGCTCCACCTGCCGTTGCCTGCCAACCTGGTGGGGATGCTGTTGATGCTGACGCTCATCCTCTGTCGCGTGATCCCCCTTAACTGGGTGCGCGCCGGGGCGCGCTGGCTGCTGGCGGAGATGCTGCTGTTCTTTGTTCCTGCCGTGGTGGCGGTGGTGAACTATGCGCAACTGCTGATGGTGGACGGCTGGCGAATCTTTGCGGTGATCGCGCTGAGTACGTTGATGGTGCTGGGGGCGACCGCCTGGGTCGTGGATAAAGTCTACCGGTTTGAAATCAGCAGGCACAAACATGACTAACTTTCAGATCAGCGTCTTGTGCCTGATCGCGACGCTCGGGATCTACTTCGCCAACAAGCGGCTGTATCGCCGGTTTCATGCGCTGCCGCTGATGCCGCTGGTCTTCACGCCGATCCTGCTGGTGCTGATGCTGGTCTTCGGCCACATTTCCTGGCAGAACTACATTGGTGAATCCCACTGGCTGCTGTGGCTGCTCGGCCCGGCGACCATCGCCTTTGCCGT
The DNA here is from genome assembly GCF_900110475.1 of Enterobacter sp. NFIX58. Lineage (NCBI taxonomy): Bacteria > Pseudomonadati > Pseudomonadota > Gammaproteobacteria > Enterobacterales > Enterobacteriaceae > Enterobacter > Enterobacter sp. NFIX58. The sequence continues at coordinate 101,940 of NZ_FODW01000007.1, forward strand.
GCCCGTTTATGACAACCTGGCGATTATCAGGCGCCACTGGATGTCGCTCAGCGCAGGCGTGATCACCGCCACGGTGGTCGCGGTCTGTAGCTCCGTCTGGCTGGCGAGACTGTTTACGCTGCCCGATGAAATTCAGCGCAGCCTGGCCGTGCGCTCGGTGACCACGCCGTTTGCGCTGGCGGCGGCTAAACCCCTCGGCGGACAGCCGGACCTGGTGGCGCTGTTTGTGGTGGTGACGGGTGTCTTTGGGATGGCGGTGGGCGATATGCTCTTTCTGCGGCTTTCTATTCGGGAAGGAATGGCCAAAGGCGCGGGATTTGGCGCGGCGTCGCACGGCGCGGGCACGGCACGTTCCTATGAGCTGGGCCAGCAGGAGGGCGTTGTCGCGAGCCTGGTGATGATGCTGTCGGGCGTGGTGATGGTGCTGGTTGCGCCGCTGGTGGCGTGGGTGATGTTTTAAGCTCCCCGACCAGAATGGCCGGGGAGAAAGGTTTAGTGCGCGCGGCCCTGCTCAACGCCAAGACCGGTTTGTGAACGAATAAACTGGGCGCGGAATTTCTCGCGCTCCAGGTTACCTTCCGGCGAATTGTCGGTAGCCGAGAAGACCCAGATACCGATAAACGCCACGGCAATGGAGAACAGCGCCGGGTATTCATACGGGAAGATGGCACTGGCGTGACCGAGGATCTGCACCCAGATCGTCGGGCCCAGAATCATCAGGATCACCGCCGTCAGCAGCCCCAGCCAGCCGCCAATCATCGCGCCACGGGTGGTCAGTTTCGACCAGTACATGGAGAGCAGGATGATCGGGAAGTTACAGCTGGCCGCAATGGAGAAGGCCAGCCCCACCATAAAGGCGATGTTTTGCTTCTCGAACAGAATGCCCAGCAGGATCGCCACAACGCCCAGCACCAGCACGGTGATTTTGGAGACCTTCAGCTCATCGCGCTCGCTCGCGCCTTTGCGGAAGACGTTGGCGTAGAGGTCATGCGAAACCGCCGACGCCCCGGCCAGCGTTAAACCCGCAACCACCGCAAGAATGGTGGCGAAGGCCACGGCAGAGATAAAGCCGAGGAACAGGTTGCCGCCCACCGCGTCGGCCAGATGCACCGCCGCCATGTTATTGCCGCCAATCAGCGCGCCCGCGGCATCTTTAAACGCCGGGTTTGCACCCACCAGCATGATCGCGCCAAAGCCGATGATAAAGGTCAGGATATAGAAGTAGCCCATGAAGCCGGTAGCGTAGAAGACGCTCTTGCGCGCTTCACGCGCATCGCTCACGGTGAAGAAGCGCATCAGAATGTGCGGTAAACCTGCGGTACCAAACATCAGGCCCAGACCGAGCGACAGGGCAGAAATCGGGTCTTTCACCAGCCCGCCCGGGCTCATAATGGCTTCTCCTTTCGGGTGGACCGCCATGGCTTCGGTAAACAGATTATTGAAGCTGAACCCGACGTGCTTCATCACCATAAAGGCCATAAAGCTGGCGCCGAACAGCAGCAATACCGCTTTGATGATTTGCACCCAGGTGGTGGCCAGCATGCCGCCGAACAGGACATACATCACCATCAGCACGCCCACCAGCACCACCGCGATGTGGTAGTTCAGGCCGAACAGCAGCTCGATCAATTTACCCGCGCCTACCATCTGTGCGATCAGGTACAGCGCCACTACCACCAGCGAACCGCAGGCGGAGAGGGTGCGAATCGGCCCCTGCTTCAGGCGATACGAGGCCACGTCGGCGAAGGTATAGCGACCCAGGTTGCGCAGGCGCTCGGCAATCAGGAACAGAATGATCGGCCAGCCGACGAGGAAGCCGAGGGAGTAAATCAGGCCGTCATAGCCGGAGGTGTAGACCAGTGCGGAGATCCCGAGGAACGAGGCGGCGGACATAAAGTCACCCGCAATCGCTAGGCCGTTCTGGAAGCCGGTAATGTTGCCGCCTGCGGTGTAGTAGTCGTTACGGGAGCGCACGCGTTTCGACGCCCAGTACGTAATGTACAGCGTCAGCACCACGAAAATCAGGAACATGATAATCGCCTGCCAGTTGGTTGGCTGGCGCTGTACCTCGCCGGTAATGGCATCCGCCGCGTGGGCGGCAAAGGGAAGTGTGGCGGCTAGCGCCGTCAGGACTCGCTTCATGATGCTTTTACCTCTTGCAGTACCGCTTTATTAAGGCGATCGAACTCACCGTTCGCGCGCCAGACGTAGACGCCGGTGAGCACAAATGAAATCACGATCACGCCAATGCCAATGGGAATACCGCGCGTCACGCTGGTCCCCTCGTGCAGCGGGGTGCCCAGCCAGTGCGGCGCAAAGGCGATCAGCAGAATAAAGCCGACATAGATAATCAGCATGATGATGGAAAGGGTGAAGGCAAACCGTTGCCGCTTATCGACGAGCTCCCTGTAGTGCGCACTATTCTCTATCTGCTGACAAATATGGTCATTCATCACAGAGTCTCCAAAGGTAAGGTTGGTTTGTTTTTATCCCCTCTCCCCTATGGGGAGAGGGTGAGGGGAGGAAGGTGCGGTCTGATGCCCTCACCCCGGCCCTCTCCCACGGGGAGAGGGAGAAAAGATTACGATGGCATTGCGATGGCCTGCTTCTCTTCGAGCAGTTTTTCCACCACGCCAGGATCCGCGAGCGTTGAGGTATCACCGAGGTTGCTGGTGTCCCCTGCCGCGATTTTGCGCAAGATACGGCGCATGATTTTGCCGGAGCGGGTTTTCGGCAGCGAGTCGGTCCAGTGCAGCACGTCCGGCGTGGCCAGCGGGCCAATCTCTTTACGCACCCAGTTGCGCACTTCGGTGTACAGCTCTGGCGACGGCTCTTCCCCATGGTTCAGAGTGACATAGGCGTAAATCGCCTGGCCTTTGATGTTGTGCGGAATACCGACAACGGCCGCTTCGGCAATCTTCGGATGCGACACCAGCGCCGATTCAATCTCCGCGGTGCCCAGACGGTGGCCGGAGACGTTCAGCACGTCGTCCACGCGTCCGGTGATCCAGTAATAACCGTCTTCATCACGGCGCGCGCCGTCGCCGCTGAAGTACATGTTTTTAAAGGTCGAGAAGTAGGTCTGCTCGAAGCGATCGTGATCGCCGAACAGGGTACGCGCCTGACCCGGCCACGAGTCCGTGATCACCAGGTTGCCTTCGGTGGCCCCTTCCAGTGGGTTGCCTTCGTTATCCACCAGCGCAGGCTGCACGCCGAAGAACGGACGGGTTGCCGAGCCTGCTTTCAGCTGCGTGGCGCCCGGCATCGGGGTGATCATGAAACCGCCGGTTTCGGTCTGCCACCAGGTGTCCATGACCGGGCATTTCTCGTTGCCGATTTTCTTCCAGTACCACTCCCAGGCTTCCGGATTAATCGGCTCGCCCACGGAACCAAGGATGCGCAATGAAGAGCGGTCGGTGCCTTCGATGGCTTTATCGCCTTCCGCCATTAATGCGCGGATCGCCGTTGGCGCGGTGTAGAGAATATTGACCTGATGCTTGTCGACGACCTGACACATACGCGCCGGGGTCGGCCAGTTGGGTACGCCTTCAAACATCAGCGTTGTTGCGCCACAGGCCAGCGGGCCGTACAGCAGGTAGCTGTGCCCGGTGACCCAGCCCACGTCGGCGGTGCACCAGTAGATGTCGCCCGGGTGGTAGTCGAAGACGTATTTGAAAGTGGTGGCCGCGTAGACCAGATAGCCGCCGGTGGTGTGCAGCACGCCTTTCGGTTTGCCGGTTGAGCCAGAGGTGTAAAGAATGAAGAGCGGATCTTCCGCATTCATCTCTTCAGGCTGATGCTGGTCGCTCGCTTTTTCAATCAGGTCGCTCCACCACAGGTCGCGCCCCTCGTGCCAGTCGATTTTGCCGCCGGTACGCTTAAGGACGATGACGTTGCTGACCGTTTTGACGTTCGGGTTTTTCAGCGCTTCGTCGACGTTTTTCTTGAGTGGGATACCGCGTCCTGCACGCACGCCTTCATCGGCGGTGATCACCAGTTTTGAGCTTGAATCGACAATACGACCCGCAACCGCCTCTGGCGAGAACCCACCAAAGATAACCGAGTGAATGGCGCCGATACGCGCGCAGGCCAGCATGGCCACCGCCGCTTCCGGCACCATCGGCATATAGATTGCGACCACGTCGCCTTTTTTAATGCCTTTTTCCAGCAGGACGTTGGCAAAGCGGCACACGTCGCGGTGCAGTTCTTTATAAGTAATATGTTTGCTCTGCGAGGCATCATCGCCTTCCCAGATAATCGCCGTCTCGTTCCCGCGTGCGGCAAGGTGACGGTCAAGGCAGTTCGCCGCCAGGTTCAGCGTGCCATCTTCATACCATTTAATGGAGACGTTACCGGGCGCAAAGGAGGTGTTCTTCACCTTCTGATAAGGTTTGATCCAGTCCAGGATATGGCCCTGTTCACCCCAGAAGGTGTCCGGGGCGGTGATAGATTGCTGATATTTCTCGTGGTACTGCTCCGGGTTGATCAGGCAACGGTCCGCAATGTTTGCGGGAATGTCATGTTTGTGTATTTGGCTCATGGCTTTTTTTCTCCTTGTAAGATGTTAATAATATGTCGCAAAAACGTTAATAGTAGGGGCTTTACAAGCTTTGTTTATTATTTGGGCTACAGATCACGCATTGTTTGAACAGGTTGAAAAATGAGCGAATGAAACTTTGAAGGAAAATAATTTATGCTGACGATTATTCACATTTATGTTTAAAAAAGCGTTTTTATAACAAAAGGTTATTTATTAGAAACAGGAGAAACTCCCGTCACGGACGCTTTTACGAGTGAAATGCGTCGTTCTTTAAGGCTTGCGCAACAGGCCGCGCAAATGATACTCATACGCCGCGTTAAAAAATCCCATAAATCGACGCAACACAATTCATACCCTATCAGTATGTCCCCCTATTCATGCAGTTTGAGTGAATAAGGCGCTTCATTGAGGAAGTCAGTTTCTATGAAAAACGTTAAAGTCAGCCTGGCCTGGCAGATCTTAATTGCCCTTGTGCTGGGCATCCTGCTGGGCAGTTACCTCCACTATCACAGCGACAGCCGCGACTGGCTGATTGCGAACCTGCTTTCACCGGCAGGGGATATCTTTATTCATCTGATCAAGATGATTGTGGTACCAATTGTGATCTCGACGCTGGTGGTGGGTATTGCGGGCGTCGGCGATGCGAAGCAGTTAGGTCGTATTGGTGCGAAAACCATTATCTATTTCGAAGTGATCACTACGGTTGCGATCATTCTCGGTATCACCCTGGCGAACGTGTTCCAGCCGGGTTCCGGGATTGATATGTCGCAGCTGGCTACGGTGGATATTTCGAAATACCAAAGTACAACCGCTGACGTGCAGAGCCATGCACACGGCCTGATGGGCACTATCCTTTCTCTGGTACCGACCAACATCGTGGCCTCGATGGCGAAGGGCGAGATGTTGCCTATTATCTTCTTCTCGGTCCTGTTTGGTCTGGGGCTCTCCTCTCTGCCCGCGACGCACCGCGAACCGCTGGTGACCGTGTTCCGCTCTATTTCCGAGACCATGTTTAAAGTGACCCACATGGTGATGCGTTACGCGCCGGTAGGGGTGTTTGCGCTTATCGCCGTCACCGTGGCGAACTTCGGTTTTGCCTCCCTCTGGCCGCTGGCGAAGCTGGTGATTCTGGTGCACTTCGCGATCCTGTTCTTTGCGCTGGTGGTGCTGGGCATCGTGGCGCGTCTGTGCGGGCTGAGCATCTGGATCCTGATCCGTATCCTGAAAGATGAGCTGATTCTGGCCTACTCCACGGCAAGCTCTGAGAGCGTGCTGCCGCGTATTATTGAGAAGATGGAAGCCTACGGCGCGCCAGCGTCGATCACCAGCTTCGTGGTGCCGACCGGTTACTCCTTTAACCTGGATGGTTCCACGCTGTACCAGAGTATCGCCGCTATCTTTATTGCCCAGCTGTACGGCATTGATCTGTCGCTGTGGCAGGAGATCGTCCTGGTGCTGACGCTGATGGTGACCTCTAAAGGTATCGCAGGCGTACCGGGCGTGTCGTTCGTGGTGCTGCTGGCGACGCTCGGCAGCGTCGGTATTCCGCTGGAAGGTCTGGCCTTTATCGCGGGCGTGGACCGTATCCTCGACATGGCGCGTACGGCGCTGAACGTGGTGGGGAATGCTCTGGCGGTGCTGGTTATCGCCAAGTGGGAGCACAAATTCGATCGTAAAAAGGCGCTGGCGTATGAACGCGAAGTGCTGGGTCGTTTTGATAAGACTGCCGATCGCTAATCTCTTAAGCCCGGTGGCGCTGCGCTTACCGGGCCTGCGGGTCTTGTAGGCCGGGTAAGGCGAAGCCGCCACCCGGCACTTTACTCCCCGCTCAACGCATCAAACTCTTCACATCCCGTATCAAAACCTTCAGTACAGCTCAGGTTCAACCAGTACAGTGCTTTCTGCTTATTTGGCGTGATAAAGCCTTTCTCACCCTGCCTGAACAACATCCCTGCCCAGTACTCGGCATAGCCCGTACGCGAAAGGGCTGAACTTCGCTTGAACCACGAGGCGGCCTGCACGTCATCCTGCGCCACCTCTACGCCGTTGGCATAAATCAACCCCAGCAGCAGCTGCGCATCGACCGCAGAGTCACTGTCGATATCTTCGGTTGCCGTTTGCAACAGTCTGATAGCCTGCGGATAGTCCGTTTTCCCCGCCTGAGTATTCACCAGAATGCGCGCCAGCATGATCGCGCCGCGTTTGCTGCCAGCAATGTTTGCCTGTTGGGCCAGGGCTTTGGCCTGTGCGTAATCGCCCTGCGTAAAGAGGATTTGCGAGAGCAACCCCATGGCGTCGACATCGCCGCCTTTCGCGGCTTTCTCGGCCCACAGCGCGGCCTGCTTGCTGTCGCCGGAGCTGAAGTACGTATCGGCAAGATAATACTGGGCACGCGCATCACCGGCTTCCGCCTGTTTCCGATACTGGCTGCCTATCTCATCCGCGCGGGCGAAGGACGTTAAAAACACTAACAACAGAAAAATGGCTTTCATGGATTCTTATCATCTGGGTACACGCCGCGCAGTATAATCGCGGGCGCAAAAGAAAAAAATGGGTGCATTAAGACCTCAGCATCCTACAAGTCGGGCGGAACCGTTGTTCCGCCCATAGAGGTTAGCCTGGGTTGCAGGCTAATTTAGCCGCCACCTCCTGATGTTCACTCTTTATTGAAAACTCGCAGAGCTTACCGCGAGTAATAAAGGTAAAGATCACTATCGTCAGGCAAACAATAAAGACGATGCCTAACGCAGTTTTTAATGGCGTCATGCCTTTTACTCCTTGTCAAAAAAAGAATAAGAGGCTACTCTCAACCTGTTGGGAGTTGAGGGAGTAGCCTCGGGTAAATGAAAATTTCCCGGGGCTTTCTACTTTCTGTCCCTCAACAATGCTCAAGACAGAAAGTCTTAAGCACCCGCCGCATATCTTATCTCTCTGAATTAAAATGCAAAGATGTAATTTCTTTTCGCGAAAATTACATTATTTCTGCGAGCCGCTTTCCAGAATAATAATTTATATTTCTTATGAATTAATCGGAAATAAAAAGGGAGTGAATATATCACTCCCTTTATTCATCGATGAATTAACGGCTTCAACCCATTGCGCTTTCGCGCAGTCGGGCTTTTAGCTTGTTATATTCGTCGATCACGTACTGTTCTGCCGCGTGCTGATCCGCAATCGGCTCAACGTTGACGGCGCAGTATTTATACTCCGGCGTTTTGGTTATCGGGCTTAAATTCTCCGTTACCAGCTCGTTGCAGGCACCAATCCACCACTGATAGGTCATATAGACCGCCCCTTTGTTTGGACGATCGCTGACCTGCGCACGGGTGATGATCCGCCCTTTGCGCGAATTCACCCACACCAGCGCCTCGTCCTCAATACCAAGGCGTTCCGCATCGGCGGTGTTGATTTGCGCATAGCCGGGCTCGTCCGCCAGCGCGGCCAGCGCGGCGCAGTTGCCGGTCATCGAACGACAGGAGTAGTGGCCCACTTCACGTACGGTGGAGAGCACCATCGGATACTCATCGGTGAGTTTATCAATGGGCGCGACCCAGTCGCAGGTGAAGAATTGCGCCAGCCCGTTCGGGGTGTCGAATTTCTCCTTAAAGAGATAGGACGTGCCTTGATCGGCCTCCGACTCATCCCGGCACGGCCACTGGATGTATCCCAGCTCACCCATTTTTTCATAGGTGGCGCCGTAGAAGTCCGGACACAGGCTGCGCAACTCGTCCCAGATCTCCTGGGTGTTGTTGTAGTGCATCGGGTAGCCCATACGGGTGGCTATTTCGCTGATAATCTGCCAGTCCGTTTTCAGATCCCACTTCGGCTCGACCGCCTTGAAGAAGCGCTGGAAGCCGCGGTCGGCCGCGGTGTAGACGCCTTCATGCTCGCCCCAGGAGGTCGACGGTAAAATGACATCCGCCGCCGCCGCGGTTTTGGTCATGAAGATATCCTGGACAATCACCAGCTCCAGATCCTCAAACCCTTTACGCACCGCAGAGAGCTCGGCGTCGGTCTGAAGCGGATCTTCGCCCATGATGTAGGCCGCACGCACTTCGCCATGCGCCGCGCGGTGCGGCAGCTCGCTGATGCGGTACCCGGTGTGTTCCGGCAGGCTTTCCACGCCCCAGGCCTTCGCGAATTTGGCGCGGTTCTCCGGGAATTTCACGTACTGGTAGCCAGGATAAGTATCCGGCAGCGCGCCCATATCGCAGGCGCCCTGCACATTATTCTGACCACGCACCGGGTTCACGCCAACGTGGGCTTTACCCAGATTACCGGTCAGCATCGCGAGGCTGGTCAGAGAGCGCACGGTTTCCACGCCCTGGTAGAACTGGGTCACGCCCATGCCCCAGAGGATGGCGGCGGTTTTCGCCCCGGCATACATCCTGGCCGCCTGACGGATCGCCTGCGCACTGACGCCGGTTATCGCTTCAACCGACTCTGGCGTGTAGCCTTCGACTATTTTCTTATACTCTTCAAAGCCTTCCGTACGGGTCGCGACAAACGCCTGGTCGTACAGGTTCTCCTCAATGATGACGTGTCCCATTGCATTCAACAGCGCGATGTTCGAGCCGTTTTTCAATGCAATGTGCATATCCGCAATGCGCGCGGTTTCAATTTTGCGCGGATCGCAGACGATGATTTTCGCCCCATTCTGTTTAGCGCGAATAACGTGGTTCGCGACGATAGGGTGAGAATCCGCCGGGTTATAACCAAAGATGAAGACGAGATCGGTATTATCTATCTCGTTGATGGCATTACTCATTGCGCCGTTACCGACCGACTGGTGCAGACCTGCAACCGATGGGCCGTGTCAGACGCGAGCGCAGCAGTCGACGTTATTGGTACCAATAACGGCGCGCGCGAATTTTTGCATCACATAGTTGGTTTCATTTCCCGTCCCGCGGGAAGAGCCGGTAGTCTGGATGGCATCCGGGCCATACTTGGCCTTGATGGCGCTCAGGCGCGTGGCGACGTAATCCAGCGCCTCGTTCCAGGAGACGGCTTCCAGCTTGCCGCCGCGCTCGCGGCGGATCATAGGGGTTTTCAGGCGCGGGGTAAGGATTTGGGTATCGTTAATAAAATCCCAGCCGTAGTAACCTTTCAGGCACAGCGTGCCCTGGTTGGTTTTCCCCTGCGCGGCCTCCGCCCGGACGATTTTGCCGTTATCGACCACCAGGTGGATCTTGCAACCTGAGGCACAATAAGGGCAAACCGTGACGACTTTTTTCATCAGTCTGCTCCAGTTAATCGAATCGTTCGCACCCACTATGCAGCTTCTATGCCATGTTTTTTGTAGGGGTATACCCTGACTTTACGGCCCATTCGGGGTGAAAACCCTGACAAAAAGCAGTCAATCGTCAAAATTGACGTGTCGACAGGGCGGCGGATGTGACATGGGTTGAATTTCCGTCACTGAAAAAACCTTTTGACTGGAGCCGACGGCAGAATAGTTCAGACTTAACATAATCCCCTGACGGAAGCATACGATGAAACCGGCGATTCTGGTGGTTGATGACGATACGGCAGTCTGCGAACTGCTTCAGGACGTGCTGAGCGAGCACGTCTTTAGCGTGCTTGTCTGCCATAACGGCCAGGATGCGCTGCGCCAGGTGCAGCAGGAGCCGAATATCGCGCTTGTGCTGCTGGATATGATGCTGCCGGATATCAACGGCCTGCAGGTTCTGCTGCAGCTGCAAAAGCAGCGTCCGGCGCTACCGGTTGTGATGTTAACCGGCCTGGGCAGCGAGTCAGACGTGGTGGTGGGGCTGGAGATGGGGGCCGACGATTATATTGGCAAACCGTTCAACCCGCGCGTGGTGGTTGCCCGCGTGAAAGCGGTGCTGCGCCGTACGGGCGTGCTGGCGGCGGAAGCTCCCGCAGCGCCCGTCGCGGGCATTGCGTTTAACGGATGGACGCTTGATACCACCCGCTGCGAGCTGAGCGATCCGCAGCGTAATCCTGTGCCCTTAACCCAGGGCGAGTACGGCCTGCTGCTGGCGCTCACGCAAAATGCCCGTCGGGTGCTGAGCCGTGACAGGCTGCTCGAGCTGACCCACAGCGAAAGCGCCGACGTGTTCGATCGCACGATTGACGTGCTGATCATGCGCCTGCGCCGGAAAATAGAGGCTAACCCGCATCAGCCTGCGCTCATCAAAACGATCCGCGGGCTGGGTTACGTGTTTGCCACCGATGTGAGCCGGCCCGAACAGGCGGCATAAGGCTTACGTTATCGCCGGAACAATGATGGCGGCAAAGATTGCAGCGATGCACAGATACTTGAGGGCGTAATAGGCCTTACGGTTTCTTTTTTTCAGACGCTGCCCCCGCTCGCGACCTGCATGAACGTATTTAAAAATGCGGTTAATGCCACCAGTGCTGTCATTCTCGTCATTCGGTGAGCTGGCTGCAGACATTAGCGTGGTTCCCACCCAATGGTTAACCGCCTGCGCCCAGCGCCATTTCATCGGACGCTCAATATCGCAGAAGAGAATAATGCGCGTTTGATCCGTTTTATTCTCTGCCCAGTGGACGTAGGTCTCATCAAAAATAACGGCTTCACCATCCCGCCAGCTGTGGCGCTGCCTGTCGACTTCAATAAAGCAGCGATCGTCATTCGGTGTGAATAAGCCCAGATGGTAACGAACCGAGCCCGCGTACGGGTCCCGGTGCTTGCCAAGCTTCGCTCCCGCCGGCAGCTCGGCAAACATGGCCGCCTTCACTGAGGGGATTTCACTTACCAGCCGGGTCGTCACCGGGCATAAAGACTGCGCGGAGGGATGGGCATCGGCATACCACTTCAGATAAAAACGTTTCCAGCCGCGTTTAAAAAAGGTGTTAAAGCCAGCGTCGTTATTATTTTCCGCCGCCTTAATATGATGCTGCAAACGCAGGGCCTCTTCGCGAATAACCAGCCAGTTTTCCGTCAGCTTATTTAATTCCGGGAAGCGTTCTGTTTCAAAGAAAGGCTGCCTGGCGGGCAGGGAAGAAAACGCTGTCATAAACATATTGATGGGCGCCATGAACGTCGAATGGTCGAAGAGCTGACGAGAAAGCGTCTGTTTTTCTTTGCCGCGTGAATGCGCATAAATAACGCTGATAATGAAAATACCGATGATGATGGCTGCGAACATTTTTCCCTTGTCCTCTTTCTATCTCATTTCGGAAAAGCGTGCGGACAGTGTGCTGCCCACGCCGAATATGCCAGATGGAGAGAGTGTAGTTCAGGGATGTAAAATTCATAGAACTGTAATGAAATATCGCAATTATTGTTAAATTAAACGCTCTCGCGAATAAACGCCTGCAGCTCGGCCAGCGTTTTTGCGCCGTCAATCGCATTGGCGGCCAGCAGGCTTGCCCGCGCGCAGGCGTGCGCCAGATAAATACTCTCTGTCAGCGGCAGCGATTCATGGCAGCCGTATAAAAAGCCCGCGCAAAAGGCATCGCCCGCGCCGACGCTGCCGATAATCTCTTCCTGCTCCAGCATCCATGACGGGATCCAGCGACCCTCTTCACCGCGGGCTTCTCCCCATGCGCCTTCCGGACAGTGGATCACCACCCGCTGGCGTACGCCTGCCGCCAGCAGCTGCGCCGCGGCATCGGCGATATGGGCAATGTGCGGGGCGTCGTTTTCATCACGCATTGTCAGGCCGCTAAACTCACCGGCCTCCAGCTCGTTAATGACCAGATAGTCGAGATGGCGCAGGGCAGGGAGCACCAGCGGCTGATAGCGTGGGTCACCCTTGCGGGAAACCAGGTCGAGCGAGGTTTCATACCCCTGGTCACGCATTTGTGCCAGCAGCCGCGCGCTGCGGGTACCGAACTCGTCATCGGGCATATCCAGGCTGTCGAGCAGCAGGAGATAGCCGAGATGGAAGATCTTCATCGATCCGTCTAAGCGATCGAAAGCGGGAAGATCCAGCAGGCGGTTGGCCCCCGGTGAGTGGAAAAAGGTGCGCTGTCCGCTGGGATCGGTCATCACCTGCGACATGGAGGTTGGCGCAAAGGTGGTGCGCTGTACGCGCTGGCGGTTGACGTGGTACTGGTCGAGCATCGCCAGAATGTAGTCTCCGTCGCTGTCTTCGCCAATCAGCCCCACCGCCTGCAGCGGCAGGCCAACGTGCATTTTCGCCAGCGTCAGCAGGACGTTGAGCGGCGCGCCGCCGGTTGAGCGTTCGCTGTGGGTGATTTCCGCCAGCCAGCCGCGCTCCGGCCACTGCACGATCTGGTGGACGTGGTCCACCAGCATATTGCCTGCGGCGATGATGCCTTTACGTTCCATTATGCCTGCCCCGCGCTGCCGAAAATGCGCATCTGTTCGGCGACCGTATCCGTAATCGCCTCTTCTATGCCCAGCAGCAGCTCGGCAAACTCGTCGTAGAGCGGCTGGCGTTTTGCCATACGCTGCTCCACGGCGGCGAGCGCGGCCTGCGACATCCCGGTATAGAAATTGATTTTATGAATGCCCAGCTCAATGGCGCGGCGGAAGTCGGCATCGCTAATCCCGGAGCCGCCGTGTAAAACCAGCGGCAGTCCAGTCTGTTGACGAATGGCGTCCAGACGCGGGAAATCGAGCTTCGGCTCGCCTTTATACTTGCCGTGTGCGTTGCCGATGGCGACGGCCAGCGCGTCGATGCCGGTTGAATCGACAAATTCGCGCGCCAGCTGTGGATCGGTGAAGAAGGCTTCATCCGCATGTCCGTAAAGCGCGCCGCCTTCATCACCCCCGACCGCGCCCAGCTCCGCCTCCACCGAGACGCCCACCGCATGGCACATCTTCACCACTTCCCGCGTCTGGCGGATGTTTTCCTCATAGCTCAGCGTAGAGCCGTCGAACATCACCGAGCTGAACCCTAAGCGCAGGGCGCGCACCACCGCCTCGAAATGCAGGCCGTGGTCGAGATTGAGCACCACGGGAATGTCGTGACGGGCGGCTTCGAACTTCACCGCTTCGACAAGGGAATCCAGCGACACGTACTTAAAGTGCACTTCGGCGATGTTGATGATAAACGGCGAGCGCTCCTGCTTTGCGGCGGTGAACAGCGCGCGCAGGAAGTGGGAATCGAGCACGTTAAATGCGCCCAGCGCATAGCGGTGTTGTCTGGCGTGGGCAAGACCGTCGGCAAGAGAAATCAATGGCATCATTCACCCCTTATATCCGAAACAGGTTGTACTCGTTGCACAGCACCAGCAGCGCCGGCTCATCTTCTTCGATGTTGTTATAGCGGGCAACGGGCTGCAAAAAGTGGTTGTCGTGTTCATCGTCATTGACCGAGGACACTTCCCCGACCAGCACGTCGCCGAAGCCGCGTTCGCCCCAGAAACTGTGGTAAAGACCGGGCGTCAGGCAGATGCTTTCCCCTGGCGTGAGGCGCAGCTGGCTGCCGGGGGCGTGGGTTTGACGGCAGCCGTCGACGGTGACCGTCACGTCGGTGTTTTCCGTCTCTTCATGCGCCCCGGCATTCCATAATTCCACGATCAGATTCCCGCCGCCCCGGTTGATGATGTCTTCCCGTTTACGCCAGTGAAAATGCATCGGCGTGACCTGGCCGTCCCGCACGTGCATGATTTTTTCGGCATAGTTTTTTTCATACGGCACGCCGTTGGGCGAGCCGTTGCGCAGGGTAAACAGCGTCAGGCCCTCAGCGGCAAAGTTGTTGCCGCCGAATGCCGTCACGTCCCAGCCGAGCCTGAGGTCGAACACTTCCTGCCATGCAGCCTGATCAAGCTGCTGCCATTTCGTTGGCGGAAAGCTGGCAAAAGGCGGGAGATGCACGTCGTGCATGGAGAAAAACTGCCGCGTGTGGCCGAGGATTTCGTTAATGTCGGAGCGTTTCATGGGGACTCCTTGAAAACAGTTCCCTCTCCCTGCGGGAGAGGGAAAAGGATCATTTAACCGTCCACCCCTTATACGTGCCGACGTTCTTTTTATCGATCATCGTCACCGGGATCAGCACGGGCGCTTTCGGTGCAGGTTTGCCCTGGAGAATGTCATAGCCGATCTCCACCGCTTTTGCCGCCATGACCTGCGGATCCTGCGCCGGGGTCGCCACAAACAGCGAGTTTTCACGCTTCAGCGCTTCCTCACCGTCCGGTGAACCATCCACGCCAACGATAAAGAACTCATTGCGCTGCGCCTGTTTCGCGGCCAGATCGGCGCCGATCGCGGTCGGATCGTTAATCGCAAACACGCCGTCGATCTTCGGATTGGCCGCCAGCAGGGAGGTCATGACTTCCAGACCGCCTTCACGACTGCCTTTGGCGTTCTGGTTATCCGAGAGCACCTTGATATCCGGATGTTTTTTGAACTCCGTCTGGCAACCTTCCACGCGGTTTTGCACCGCAGAGACCGGCGGTCCGTTGATGATCACCACGTTGCCTTTCCCTTTCAGGCGGTCGGTAATGTACTTACAGGCCATCTCACCCGCCTGGGTGTTATCGGAGGTGATGGTCGCATCAGCCCCTTCCGCCGCGACGTCAACCGCCACGACCACGATCCCGGCGTCCTTCGCGCGCTTCACCGCCGGGCCGATCCCTTTGGAGTCCGCGGCGTTGAGGATGATCATGTCCACTTTCGCGGCGATGAAGTTGTCGATCTGCGCCACCTGCTGGCCCAGATCGTACCCGCTGGAGACCAGCGTCACCTTGACGTTATCCCCCGCCAGTTTGCGCGCTTCCAGCTCGGCACCTTTGGTGATCTGCACGAAGAACGGGTTAGCCAGGTCACCCACCGTCACGCCAATGGACTTCAGATCTTTCGCCTGCGCAAACGGCGTTGCGGCAAGCAGCGCGCCAGCACAGAGCGCGGTTACTAACGGTTTCAAACGCATCTTGTCTTCCTCACTCGTAGGGTATTGTTGTTATGCACTTTGATGGTTTCGGGTACGGTATTTGTCGATCAGCACCGCAATGATGATCACCGCCCCTTTGATCACCAGCTGCCAGAAGTAGGAGACGCCCATCAGCGTCATGCCGTTGTTGAGGGTGGCGATGATCAATGCGCCGACCAGCGTGCCGATGATCGTGCCGATCCCGCCGACAAAGCTGGTGCCGCCAAGGATCACTGCCGCAATTGCATCCAACTCGTAGCCTGTGCCGAGGTTGCCGTTAGCGCTGTACAGGCGTGAGGCGCTCATGACGCCGCCGAGGCCGGAGAGCAGGCCGCTCATGCCGTAGACAAACAGCAGCACCAGCCAGACCTTAATCCCCGTTAAGCGCGCCGCCTGCATGTTGCCGCCCACGGCGTAGATATGAACGCCAAGCGTGGTACGGCGCAGGATGAACCAGCACACCACAATGACCGCCAGGGCGATCACCACCAGCCAGGGAATTGGGCCGAGATAGTTATTGCCGATCCACTCGAAGTTGATGTTCGAGTTAATGACCGTCGTGCCGTCGGCCAGCAGGTACGCCGCGCCGCGCAGCGCCGTGTAGGTGCCGAGCGTGACGATAAAGGGCGGCAGCCCGGCAAAAGCCACCAGCGCGCCGTTAAACAGGCCCAGCACCATGCCGAGCATCAGCGCGGCGGGAATGGACAGCCCGGCGAATTCGGGAATGAGCGATACCACCATCGCGGCCACCGCCGTGGTGCCGAGAATCGACCCCACGGAGAGGTCAATCCCGCCGGTGAGGATAATGAAGGTCATTCCCGCCGCCAGCACGATGTTGATCGACGCCTGACGGGTAATGTTGAGCAGGTTGCTCTCGGTAAAGAAGTTCGGGGCAATAAAGCCAAATACCGCCACAATCAGGATAAGAATTGGCAAAATACCGACCGTTTGCATCAGATCGCTCATCAGCATTTTTTTGGCGGAGGCGGATTTCGCCACCTGCTGCGGATGGGTTGGAGTTGTCATGATTGCACCGCCTGATGATGAGTGTCGTTCACGCCGGTTGCCAGCGTCATAATGTTTTCCTGAGAGATGTCACGCCCGTGAAGCTCGCCCGCGATGCTGCCTTCGCGCATCACGTACACCCGGTCGCTCATCCCCACCACTTCCGGCAGCTCGCTGGAGATCATCAAAATCGCCACCCCTTTGCGCGCCATCTGGTTCATGATGCGGTAGATCTCGCTTTTCGCCCCGACGTCCACGCCACGCGTGGGTTCGTCCAGAATCAGAATGCGTGGGCCAATCGCGACCCAGCGGGAGATGAGCAGCTTCTGCTGGTTGCCGCCCGACAGCCCGCCCGCGCGCACCTGAGCATGCGGCACGCGGATGTTAAGCAGGGCGATGGCGTCATCGGAGATGGCCTGCGCTTTTTTGCGGTTTAACATGCCGAAGGTGGCGTCGCGCTCCAGCGTCGCCATGGTGATGTTCTCCTGCGCCGCCAGCTCCAGAAACAGTCCCTGCTCCTTGCGGTTCTCGGTGAGAAAACCGATGCCGTTTTCGATGGCCGCACGCGGGGAGTGGATCACCACCGGCTCGCCGTCGACCTCAATCATGCCGCCCGTGGCTTTGCGCACGCCGAAGATAAGCTGTGCCAGCTCGGAACGTCCGGCCCCGACTAGCCCCGCCAGCCCGACGATTTCGCCGGAACGCACCTGCAGGCTGCAGGGCTGTACTTTTTTACCGTCGGTGAGGTGATGCACGTTGAGGCGTGGGCTGCCGAGGGGGATATCACGCTCCTTGTTGAACAGGTCGCTTAACGGTCGTCCCACCATCATGCGCACCAGCTCGGAGGCGTTAAGCTTGTCGCGCGTCAGGCTGCCGACGTACTGCCCGTCGCGCAGAACGCTGACGCGGTCAGAGAGTTCATACACTTCCGCCATGCGGTGGCTGATATAAATGATCGCCATCCCTTCATCGCGCAGGCGTAAAATCAGTTCAAACAGGCGATGTGTTTCCCGCGAGGAGAGGGCGGCGGTGGGTTCATCCATCACCAGAATGCGGCTGTTGCGGTGCAGCGCGCGGGCAATTTCTACCTGCTGCTGTTCGGCGATGGTGAGCTTCATCACCAGATCGGTGGCGCTGAACTGTGCGCCGAGGCGGTCAATCACCGCCTGCGCCTGGGCAGCCATCTCTTTGCGCTGCACCATCCCGCCGCGCGACAGCTCGCTGCCGAGGAAGATATTTTCGGCTACGGTCAGATTAGGCGCGAGCTGCATCTCCTGATAAATCAGGGTGATGCCCGCGGCAAGCGCATCCTTCGGCCCTTTAATGTGAAACGGCTGACCGTCAATCAGGATCTCGCCGTGAGTGGCGGTATAGGCCCCCGCGAGGATTTTCATCAGCGTGCTTTTTCCCGCGCCGTTTTCGCCCATCAGCGCGTGGATCTCACCGGGAAAAACCGTCAAATCCACACCCTTGAGCGCGTGGAAACTGCCAAACGTTTTGGCAATGTTGCGCATCTCTAATACCGGGGTTCTGCTCATGGCGGATCTCCTGTGAATGCCGATTTCTGCACTTCATCACAGGTGCGTAAATGCAAAATGTCAGAAGCTGTTCATATTTGTCATAGTTATGAATAGCTAATGTGGATCACAGTTATTGAATTACCCTCACCCCGGCCCTCTCCCTGAAAGGGAGAGGGAGCAAATTATTCCCTCGCCCCTTTGGGGAGAGGGTTAGGGTGAGGGGACAACAAACCGCAAAGGAGCCTCAATCCATGCCATCACACCGCCCCCCGTTCTTCGCCAGCGCCCGCGGTCGCCTGCTGATTTTCAATCTGCTGGTGGTCGCCGTGACGCTGATGGTGAGCGGCGTGGCGGTGCTCGGCTTCCGTCACGCCAGTCAAATCCAGGAGCAGGTTCAGCAGCAAACGCTGGACGATATGACCGGCAGCATGAACCTGGCCCGCGATACCGCCAACGTGGCGACGGCGGCGGTGCGGCTCTCGCAGGTGGTGGGGGCACTCGAGTACAAAGGAGAAGCCGAGCGCCTGAAGCAGACGCAAATGGCCCTCCGCCATTCGCTGGAGCAGCTTGCGGAGGCGCCGCTGGCGCAGCAGGAGCCAGCTCTGGTGGCGCGTATTATTCAACGAAGCAATGAGTTACAGCAGAGCGTGACGGAGATGCTGGAGCGCGGACAGCGACGCCATCTGGAGCGTAATGCCCTGCTGAGCTCGCTATATCAAAGCCAGAGTTACCTGCGTCATCTGCAGGACATCAACCGCCGTTATGACAGTAACGTACCGGGTGCGCAGCAGCTGATGGAGATGGACCGGCTGATCGCCGCCGCCATCGATACCCCTTCGCCGCGCGCGACCATCCAGCAACTGGACGCGGTGGCCGCAACGTTGCCCCGAAATACCGTACAGCCGGTCGTAAAGGCGGTTCTGCCTGATTTTAATGCCGAGCTAGGTCAGCTCGCCCCGCTGTCGAAGCAGCTGGAGGAGAGCGATCTGGCGATAAGCTGGTATATGTTCCACATCAAGGCGCTGGTGGCGATCCTCAACAGCGACATCAATCAGTACGTGGAGCAGGTGGCGCAGGCATCCCGGCTTCGCACCGCCCAGAGCCATCACGAACTGCAATCCATCAGCGTATTTATCACCATTTTCGCCGTGCTGGCGCTGATCATCACCGGGTGTGCCTGCTGGTATATCTACCGCAATCTGGCCTCCAACCTGACGGCCATTTCCCGGGCGATGTCGCGTCTTGCTCACGGTGAACAGGATGTGTCCGTCCCCGCGCTGCAGCGGCGCGATGAGCTGGGTGAACTGGCGCGCGCGTTTAACGTTTTTGCCCGCAACACCGCCTCGCTTGAGCACACCACGCGCCTGCTGAAAGAAAAAACCACGCAGATGGAGATCGACCGCATTGAGCGTCAGGGGCTGGAAGAGGCGCTGCTGCACAGCCAGAAAATGAAGGCGGTCGGGCAGCTGACGGGCGGGCTGGCGCATGATTTTAATAACCTGCTGGCGGTGATCATCGGCAGTCTTGAGCTCACCGACCCCGAATCAAACGACGCGCCGCGCATCAGCCGGGCGCTGAAGGCGGCCGAGCGTGGCGCCTTACTGACCCAGCGCCTGCTGGCGTTTTCCCGCAAGCAATCCCTGACGCCGCATGCGGTAGAGATGCAGCCGCTGCTGGAGAACCTCCGGGAACTGCTGCGTCACTCCTTGCCCGCCACCCTGACCCTGGAAATTGAAGCGCAATCCCCGGCATGGCCCGCATGGATCGACGTCAGCCAGCTGGAAAACGCCATCATTAATCTGGTGATGAACGCGCGTGATGCGATGGAAGGGCAAAGCGGGGTGATTAAAATTCGCACCTGGAATCAGCGCGTTACCCGCAGCGACGGACGCAGGCAGGATATGGTGGCGCTGGAAGTCATTGACCGCGGCAGCGGCATGTCGCAGGAGGTCAAATCCCGGGTCTTTGAACCGTTCTTCACCACCAAACAGACCGGGAGCGGGAGCGGGTTAGGCCTGTCGATGGTGTACGGCTTTGTGCGCCAGTCCGGTGGTCGCGTGGAGATTGAAAGCGCGCCGGGACAGGGAACGACCGTGCGGCTTCACCTCCCGCGCTCGACGCAGCCCGCCGCTGCAGTTGATGAAGCGCTGTCAGCCACCGCCTCCGTCGAGAGCGAGCGCCTGGTGCTGGTGCTGGAGGATGAAGCGGATGTCCGTCAGACCCTGTGCGAGCAGTTGCACCAGCTTGGCTATCTGACGCTCGAAGCGGAAAACGGCGAGCAGGCGCTGAGCATGCTGGCGGCGTCGCCGGATATTGGCATGTTTATCAGCGACCTGATGTTGCCCGGAAGCCTGAGCGGGGCCGAGGTGATTAGCCATGTGCGCAGTCATTATCCGCAGCTTCCGGTGCTGCTGATCAGCGGCCAGGATTTACGGCCCTCGCATAATCCTCAGCTGCCGGACGTTCCGTTATTGCGTAAGCCATTTACGCGGGCGCAGCTGGCGCAGACTCTGCGGAAAATATGTTTTTAAATGCCCCTGTTTAGGATTTCATCAAGAGCATCGTTGACGCCGGTGATGTTAATCTGCGCAAAATTTAGCAGATTGGGATATAAAAGGAATTATGCCGGTACTCACAAAGGGGGACTCACAAATGATCGTGATGCCTACAACATACAGCCCGAGCACAATTGCCAGGTCGTTTAAACTCGTTGATGAGTTTGAGCTTTCCGGGCGAGTGCTACATGTTATTTTTGATAGCCAGACGCCAAGAGCTGCGATTATTGAAGCGGATATCGAAACCTTCGATGGGGTGCCCCGGCATCGGGTTGTTGCTGCCCTGGATTTACAACGTAAAACGCATTTGGGTGAAGATATCATTGCCGTCGAGCGCTGTTGGGAAGATGCCAATGTTATTCAGGTAGAAGGTATCTGTGTTGATCCCGCCGAGCGTGACAAGGGACTGGCAACTCGCCTGTATGAAGCCCTGGTATTACAGTGTGGCGTGACACTTGTCAGCGACTTTGAACAATATGAGGGTGGGAAGATGCTCTGGCAGAAAATTGCCCGTGAGTCTGACCAAATCGCTGTATTTGTTCTCGATACCGAGCAGGGCGCATTTTGGCCGTATGATGGTAGCAAGGTTATCTATGACGGAGGGTGTATCCCCGAAGATCGTATCTGGAGCCATTCGCCGGATCAAAAATGCTACGGCATCGTCCTGGTCGCAGAAAATAAACAGCGTGCGAATCAACTGATGGAAGTCCCAGGACACAACTGAATTTGAGATTCCTCCGCTACCCCCGTTTCCTGCTGTTCATTATCGTAAGGCCAGTTCACCTGCGAGTCTGGCCTTATGAAACGTTATTCAACTGCTCTGTTATTTGGTCTGCTGTCACTTACCAGCCAACTGGCTCATGCCGACATTGTTGATGATGCTATTGGCAACATTCAGCAGGCGATCAACGATGCCTACAACCCCAGCAGCAATGACGACGACGATCGTTATGACCGCAGCCGTCAAATCGACAGTCGACAGTACGACGATCGTCGTCGGCAGCTCGAAGACAGACGCCGCCGTTTAGACGAGCGCCAGCGCCAGCTGGATGACGACAGGCGTCGGTTAGAAGAGGATGAGCGCAGGTTAGAAGACGATTACGATCGAGGCTAAAGCCTGGTGGCGCTTCGCAGGCGCAGGCCTGCAAAAACCTGGACCGTAGGCCGGGTAAGGCGCAGCCGCCACCCGGCAAAACTCAGTCCAGTACCAGCACCATCCCGTCATACCCCGCTTCAATGCCGTCGGGCAGCGGGTTATCCATCATCCACACGTCAAACTGATGGCTGATATGCGTCAGGATCACCTGCGGGCAGCCAATCACCTCGTTTAGCGCCATCACGGTATTTAAGTCGCAATGGTTTCGCGGCGTCTCGTCGCGCGGTTCGTGGCTGCAGTCGATAATCATCGCCTGCGGCTGATTGTTGAGCAGGAACTTCACCGTTTTTTCCGGCAGTCCGGCGGTATCGGACAGCCAGGCCACGCGGCTGTGGGCCGATTCCAGCAAATACCCGAAGGTCAGTTTCGAATGGTTGAGCGGCAGCGGCGTGACCCGCAAACCCTGGAGCTCAAACATCACAAACGGTTCGACCGTGTGGCTGAAATCCAGAATCCCCGGATGTTTAAACAGGTCGTCGCATCCCGCTTCATCCGGCGGACCGTAAACGGGGATCGTCGCGCCCACGCCCCAACGCAGGGGGAAGAGCCCCTGGACGTGATCCATATGGTAATGGGTGAGCAAAAATTGCTGAAAGCTGCCTGCGGCCCAGTCGTCCATCAGGTGCGGAATACCGGCATCCAGCAGGGTCACCGCATCGTTGAATTTGACCACCGCGCTACAGGGACGACGGCGATAGTTATCCTGCAGGCGCGCCCGGCGACACGCCGCGCAGTCGCAGCCAAAGACCGGCACGAGTTGCGCGCTTCCGGTTCCTGTTAACGTGATTGTCAGACTCATAACGCACCTCTACAGCGGTTTGGTGAATCGGAAATGGCTCTGCGTATATCCTTCACGAACGTAAAAACGATGGGCGTCCACGCGCTTCACGCTGGTGGAGAGTTCGGTCAGCTCCGCGCCGGCCTCTCGTGCCACCCCTTCCGCCCAGGCCAGCAGCTGGCTGCCCACCTTTAATCCGCGCGCCTGCGGCATCACCACCAACTCCTGGATCTCGCCGATCCAGCGTGCATGGTGGAGGTGAAACTGCAGGTGCAGGCCGATCATGCCGATGACCTGCCCGTCCAGTTCGGCAAGCTGATAGCGCATATTGCGATCCTGCAGATTGGCAAGATAGCCCGCGTGAAACGCCTGGCGATCGAACTCGGCCTGCTTTAACTCGCAGATTAACGCGTAAACGATTTGCGCATCGTCGGCGGTGGCGGGACGAAGCGTGCAGTCAGGCATGCTGTTTCTCCTTCTGACGGATAAGCGATAAAAAGGTCTCGACTGACTGTAGCAAACTTCCGTCGTTATTGAGGACGTGGCAGTCGGACGGGGTATAGCGGGCCGCACGCTCCAGCCGCTGGTCGATCTCACGGGCGGATTCACGCCCCCGGCTCTGCAACCGGCTGCGCAGGACGTCCGGTGAAACCTGCAGGCAGACCGGCAGCAGGGCCGCTCCATAGCGGGCGCGCGCTTGCGAAAGATGCGCCCGTGAACCGTTGACCAGCACGTCGAACCCCGCATGCAGCCACAGATCGGTCTCGATACCGATCCCGTAGTAATAGCCGTTGGCGTGCCAGCTCAGCGCCAGCAGATTTTGCCCGGCACGGGTGAAAAACTCCTGCTCGCTCAGGGCGATATGGTTTTCACTCCCCGCATTCGCCGACCGGGTAATGTACCGGTGCGCCACCAGCAGTTGCGGATGCTCCTGCTGCCGTAAGGCGGACAGCAGGCTGTCCTTACCGGAGCCGGACGGCCCCATTAACCAGATAAGTCTTCCCATCAGAACACCCTCTTTCCCTGACGCCAGACGTGGTCGATATGGATGTGCTCGCCCCTGCGGTGGGCCAGCACCAGATCCGCCCGCTTGCCTTCGGCTATCTCGCCGCGATCCTGCAGGTTAAGCGCCGAAGCCGGGTTTTTCGTCACCAGGCGAATCGCCTGTGGTAGCGTAAAGCGGTTGCCCTCGTCGTCGGCCACCCGGAACGCCGCGTCGAGCAGGCTGGCGGGGTAATAGTCGGACGAGAGGATATCCAGCAGGCCGAGGGAAGCGAGCTTGCTTGCCGCGACGTTGCCGGAGTGTGAGCCGCCGCGCACGATGTTCGGTGCGCCCATCAGCACGTTCATCCCGTGCTTGCGGGAGGCTTCAGCCGCCTCGAACGTGGTGGGAAATTCGGCGATCACGCTGCCAAGCTGATGGGATTCGACCACGTGATCGTGTGTGGCGTCGTCATGGCTGGCCAGCGCGATATTTCGGTCCCGGCACATCGCCGCGATCCTGAGACGGTTAGGCTGCGACCACTGCGCCGCAAGCGCCAACTGCTCTTCTTCGTAACGGGCCATCTCCGCATCGCTGAGAGAATATTTGCCCTGATAGTATTCGCGATACTTTTCGATGTTGGCGAACTGACGCTGCCCCGGCGAGTGGTCCATCAGGGAGACCAGCGAGACTGGCTCGCGGCCGACCAGCTTTTCAAACAGCGGCAGGGTGGTGTGGTGCGGCAGCTCGCAGCGCAGGTGCAGGCGGTGCTCGGCGCGGTTGAGGCCGCGTTTTTGCGTCTCCTCCACGGCGTTGATCATCTTCTCCAGGTTCTCCAGACGGTCGCCGCCGTCGCGCACGTCACCGATGGCCACCGCGTCCAGTACGGTGGTGATGCCGCTGGCGACCATCAGCGCGTCGTGGCTGCTCATCGCTGAATGCGCGGGCCAGTCCACCTTCGGCCGTGGCGTGAAGAACTTGTCCAGATTATCGGTATGCAGTTCGATCAGCCCCGGCAGCAGCCAGCCGCCGTCGCCGTCCATCGCTTCGGGTGAGCGGCTCTGGGTTTCGGCAAACGCGCGGATTGTTCCGTCCTGGATCTCAATCGAGCCGCCAACCACCTCATTGTCCAGTACCAGCTTGACGTTATTGATAATCATGCGGGAGTCCCCATTGGGTGCAGCCGGTCCGCGACGCGGGTGCGAACGTTCTCGTCGTGGAAGATCCCGACGATCGCCGCCCCGCGCGCTTTGGCCTGTTCGATCAGTTCCACCACGGCGGCGCTGTTTTTGCTGTCGAGCGAGGCGGTGGGTTCATCCAGAAGTAAAATCGGGTAGTCGACGATAAAGCCGCGGGCGATATTGACGCGCTGCTGCTCGCCGCCGGAAAAGGTCGACGGGGCAAGGTGCCACAGGCGCTCGGGCACATTGAGGCGCGTCAGCAGGCTGGCGGCTTTGGCGGCGCAGGTTTCGCGCGGCACGCCGAGATCCAGCAGCGGCTGCATCACCACGTCGAGGGCGGAGATCCGCGGGATCACCCGCAGAAACTGGCTCACCCAGCCGATCGTGGTGCGGCGCACGTCCAGCACCTTACGCGCGGGGGCCTGTACCAGGTCGACCCATTCATCGCCGTGGCGAATATGAATATGGCCTTCGTCGGGCAAATAGTTGGCGTAGAGGGAGCGCAGCAGGGTCGATTTTCCGCTGCCGGAATGGCCGTGCAGCACCACGCATTCGCCGCGATTAACCTCCAGAGAGGCATTTTGCAGGACCGGCAGACGCACGCCGTTTTGCTGGTGGAGCACAAAGGTCTTACTTACGTTTTGTACGTGGATCATGTTGGCCTCGCGATTTGTTTTGCCGGGTGGCGGCTTCGCCTTACCCGGCCTACAAGGTGCGGTGTTCGTGTTGCCGGGTGGCGGCTACGCCTTACCCGGCCTACAGGTGCGCTATTCGTAGGCCGGGTAAGCGCAGCGCCACCCGGCAGCAGCAACCTCAGTTCTGCAACACGGACGACACCAGCAACTGGGTGTAGGGATGGTGGGGATCGTCGAGCACACGGTCGGTTAACCCACTTTCCACCACCCGACCCTGCTTCATCACCAGCAGGCGGTCCGCCAGCAGGCGCGCAACGCCCAGATCGTGGGTGACAATCACCACTGCCAGGTTCAGCTCTACCACCAGGCCGCGCAGCAGGTCGAGCAGACGAGCCTGCACCGAGACGTCCAGCCCGCCGGTGGGTTCATCCATAAACACCAGCTTCGGGTGCGTGACCAGGTTGCGGGCGATCTGCAGGCGCTGCTGCATGCCGCCGGAGAAGGTGGTGGGCAGATCGTCGATGCGTGACGCGGGAATTTCCACCTCCTCCAGCCAGCGCTGCGCCGTGGCGCGGATGTTGCCGTAGTGGCGCGCGCCGGTGGCCATCAGGCGTTCGCCGATGTTGCCCCCCGCCGAGACCTGACGGCGCAGGCCGTCCATCGGGTGCTGATGCACCACGCCCCACTCGGTGCGCAGCAGGCGGCGGCGCTCGGCCTCGCTCATGCCGTAGAGGGAGTGTCCCTGGTAGAGTATCTCGCCGTGTTGCGGCGTCAGGCGCGCGGAGATGGATTTCAGCAGAGTGGTTTTGCCGGAACCGGACTCGCCGACAATCCCCAGCACTTCACCCGGCCACAGCTCGAACGACACGTCGCTAAAGCCTTTGCCCGGCGCATACAGGTGGGTCAGGTTGTTAACCGAAAGCAGCGGTTTCATTGGCCGTTCGCCTCGCTCTGTTGGCGGCAGAAATCGGTGTCGGAGCAGACAAACATCCGTTTGCCCGTGTCATCCAGCACCACTTCATCCAGATAGCTGTGTTTGGAACCGCAGATGGCGCACGGCTCGTCCCACTCCTGCACCGTAAACGGGTGATCGTCGAAATCCAGGCTTTCGACACGCGTGTAGGGCGGGACGGCGTAGATGCGTTTTTCACGTCCGGCACCGAACAGCTGCAGGGCGGGCATCATGTCCATCTTCGGGTTATCAAATTTCGGGATCGGCGACGGGTCCATGACGTAGCGCCCGTTGACCTTCACCGGGTAGGCGTAGGTAGTGGCGATATGGCCGAAGCGGGCGATATCCTCATACAGCTTCACCTGCATGACCCCGTACTCTTCCAGGGCGTGCATGATGCGGGTTTCGGTTTCGCGTGGCTCGATAAAGCGCAGCGGCTCCGGGATCGGCACCTGGAAAATCAAAATCTGATCTTCCGTCAGCGGGGTTTCGGGGATGCGGTGACGGGTCTGGATCAGCGTCGCGTCTTCGGTTTTTTCCGTGGTCGCGACGCCCGTTACCCGCTGGAAGAAGTTGCGGATCGACACGGCGTTGGTGGTGTCGTCCGCGCCCTGGTCGATGACCTTCAGCACGTCCGCCTCGCCGATCACGCTGGCGGTAATCTGGATGCCGCCCGTCCCCCAGCCGTAGGGCATCGGCATTTCGCGGCCGCCGAACGGCACCTGATAGCCCGGGATCGCCACCGCTTTAAGTATCGCTCGGCGGATCATGCGTTTGGTTTGCTCATCCAGATAGGCAAAGTTGTAGCCGCTTAAGTTAGCCATGTTTGCGCTCCCGTTGCAGGCGTTTCAGCAGTTCCAGTTCGGCCTGGAAATCGACGTAGTGCGGCAGCTTGAGGTGCGAGACGAAGCCCGCGGCCTCGACGTTATCCGCGTGGGCCAGGACGAACTCTTCGTCCTGTGCCGGGCCCGCGATGTGTTCGCCGTAGTCCGGCGCCTGCAGGGCGCGGTCGACCAGCGCCATGGCCATCGCCTTGCGCTCGCCAAGGCCAAACACCAGCCCGTAGCCGCGGGTAAAGTGCGGGTCTTCATTTTCGGGCGCGACAAAACCGTTCACCATTTCGCATTCTGTCATCAGCAGTTCGCCGACGTTCACCGCAAATCCCAGCTCTTCCGGCACGATTTCAACGTCGATGTAGCCGCTGCGAATTTCGGCGGCAAACGGATGGTTACGCCCGTAGCCTCGCTGGGTGGAGTAGGCCAGCGCCAGCAGATAGCCTTCGTCGCCGCGCATCAGCTGCTGCAGGCGGGACGAGCGTGAACACGGGTAGACCGGCGGCGTGCGGGTGATGTCATCCGGCTGCGCGCCGGAATCCGCTTCCGCCTTCGCCAGGCCCTGTTTCGCCAGCAGGCTGAAGACGTGCGGAGACGGTTCCTGTTCGGCGTCAGAGGTGCTGAGCGGCGACGTCTCGCCGTTCGCCAGCAGGGTAAAATCCAGCAGGCGATGGGTGTAGTCACAGGTAGGGCCAAGCAGCTGGCCGCCGGGGATGTCTTTATAAACGGCAGAAATGCGGCGCTCCAGGCGCATCTCTGCCGTATTCACCGGCTCGCTGACCGCCAGTTTCGCCAGCGTGGTGCGGTAGGCGCGCAGCAGGAAGATCGCTTCCACGTTATCACCGCTGGCCTGCTTCAGGGCCAGCGCCGCCAGTTCTCGGTCGGCGATGCCGCCCTCGGTCATTACCCGGTCTACGGCGAGGTTTAGCTGCTGCTCGATTTGGGCGACGCTCAGCTCGGGCAGCTGTTCATCGCCCCGTCGTCTGTGCGCCTGCAGCGCATGGGCGGCGGCGATGGCCTTCTCGCCCCCTTTGACGGCAACGTACATCAGCACACCTCCACGTGGGTGGTCCGCGGGATGGCCAGCAGGCGTTCGCCGCAGGTCAGGATCAGGTCAATGCCCAGAGGGAACGGGTGCGGGCGCTCGGTCAGCTCGTGAATGATGCACTCTGGCAGCTGCGGCGCGACCATGCGTTCGTCGGCGATGCCTGCGCCGGTCAGGCGCAGCATGCGGCCGCCGCTCAGGCTGGCGACCTGCAAAATCAGCGTGGCGCTGGTTTCCGGGGCGACGGCGGTGCCTTCGCTCAGGGCATTCAGCTGTTCATGGCTGATTTGTTCGTCGGCCACGGCAAAGATCGCCTGCCGGGGCTGATCGACCAGCGGAGCGCCGGTGTGAAAACGCAGGTTCTGGCTGGCGATGTCGTTCGACAGGGCGCCCGAAAGCCATACCGGGGTATCGTTGTCGGCCAGGGTTAGCAGCACGCTGGTTGTCGCCAGGTTCAGCGGCAGCCAGCCCTGGGAGAGCTGGTGCAGCGAGACGATCACGCCCGGCTCGCTCATCGCCTTCAGCAGACGACGAAAACTGTGTTGGGCATCCTGGATGGCCAGGGTAAAAGCAGGTTGAAGCGTCATGCGTTGTCTCCGCGAACGAGCGTAAAGAAGTCGACCCGGCTGGTATTCACTTCGGCCTGACGCGCGGCAAGACGTGCGGCGCGGTCGGCCTCCAGCGGGGAAATAAGGGTTTCCATCAGCGTCTGGAAATGCGGTGGTTCCTGTAAAAGCGCGTCGATGACCGCGCAGCGCTCGGCGTGGGCTTTATCACGCCCCAGCACGTAGCTGTAGCCCAGCGTGCCGCTGTGCAGGCGGATCGCTGCGCGGGTGAGGGTGGCATCCCCGGCGAAAAAGCGCTCGCCGGTGCCGCCCATGCGCGCCTGGATCTGCACAAGGCCGATCTCCGGCGCGCGGAGGATGTCGTACCCGGGAGCCAGGCTAAGGGCGTTCATGCGGGCAGACAGCGCAGCTGGCTGGCTGTGGGCCAGCACGCGCATCCAGCGCTGTCGGGTGGCGGTGTCGAAGTGCATTCAGTGCTCCATGGTGAATTCGATCATGTCGGCGCGGGTCAGGCTGACGGAATATTCCGTCGCGTCGATCTCGCCGTCACGGTGGTTGAGGGTGCGCACGCAGAGCAGCGGGGCCATATTGGGGATTTCGAGCACTTTGCTCTCTTTCGCCTGCGCGCGGCGGGCGCTGATACGCGTCTGGGTGCGTTTCAGCGCAATGCCTGTCGCATTCTGGAGAAAATCATGTAGCGAACCGCTGGAGAAATTCTGCAGCACTGGCCAGAGGGTGAGATCCGCGAAGTAGTGGTCTATCTGGCACACCGCGACGCCGTTGACCCGGCGCAGGGTGCGCAGGTGGATGACGTTGTCGCCCTCCTGAATACCCAGCGCGTCCGCCACGTGGCTGGAGGCCGGGCGTAAGACAGAGAGCAGCTTTTCGCTGGTCGGGTGGCTGCCCTGATCCAGCAGGTTCTGGCTAAAGCGCGCCTGGGCGTTAAGCGGGTAGTCGAACGGGCGCATCAGCACCAGCACGCCCACGCCCTGACGGCGCTGGACCCAGCCGCGCTCGACCAGCTGGTCAATGGCACGGCGCAGGGTGTGTCGGTTCACTTCATAGCGGTCGGCAAGCTGCTGCTCGGCAGGAAGGTAGTCTCCGCAGCGGTAGTGCGTGCGCAGCTCCACTTCGAGCTTCGCCGCAATCTCTTGCCAGCGGGTAGGGTAACTGGTCGGATGTCTGGATAAGTGCATAGAAAACAAAGCCTCGCTTCTCAGATGAAGTGCTTACGCAAACGTTGAGAGAGGAAATCCAGCAGGCTGACGGTGATGATGATAAGCACCATCAGGGCACAGGTTTGCTGGAACTGGAAACCGCGAATCGCTTCCCACAGGGTGACGCCAATCCCGCCTGCGCCCACCATGCCGACGACGGTGGCGGAGCGGACGTTGGACTCAAAGCGGTACAGGGAGTAGGAGATCAGCAGCGGCATCACCTGTGGCAGAACGCCGTAGAGGATCTCTTCGATTTTGTTGGCGCCGGTCGCGCGAATGCCTTCCACCGGACCGGGCTCAATGGCTTCGACCGCCTCGGAGAGCAGCTTGGAGAGCACGCCGGTAGTGTGGATGAACAGTGCCATGACGCCCGCAAACGGACCCAGGCCGACGGCGACCACGAACAGCATCGCAAAGACCATTTCGTTGATCGCTCGACAGGCGTCCATCAGGCGGCGCATGGGCTGGTATACCCACCACGGCACGATGTTTTCGGCGCTCATCAGGCCAAACGGAACAGAGAGAATAACGGCCAGCGCGGTGCCCCAGACGGCGATTTGCAGGGTGACCGCCATTTCGCTGAGGTAGTCCTGCCACTGGCTGAAGTCCGGCGGGAAGAAGTCGGCGGCGAAGGTCGCCATGTTGCCCGCGTCTTTGAAGAGCAGCAGCGGATCCATTTCCGCGCCCTTCCAGGAGATAACCAGCACCGCCAGCAGGATGGCCCAGCTTATGAGCGAGAACCAGCTGCGCTTTGGCGGTGGGAGGGTGATGGTTTGCATGTATTACTCCGCAGGTCTTTGTGTGCCGGATGGCGCTACGCTTATCCGGCCTACGATCCAAAATGTAGGCCCGGTAAGCGCAGCGCCACCGGGCGAAAAGCGTTACTGCACCGCTTTATTCACGCTCGTCATCGCGCCGAGCGCGGCGGTCAGGCGGTCGAGGTCTTCAAGCTGGGCCTGAATCGCGGCCACTTTGCTGGTCTTCTCCTCGTCCTTCAGGCCTTTGTTGTCCTTCACGCCCTGCATCTCTTTAAACAGCGCCAGCTGGCGAATCGGGACCAGCTGCAGGTCGCTTGACGGGCGGAACGGTGCCCAGCCCAGACGTTCGAGGACCGCTTTCTCTTCCGGCGTTTTGCCATAGGTCATAAAGAAGTCGTACACCTTGTCCTTGGTGCTTTCGGACAGGTTTTTACGCCACACGATCGGGTCGCCGGGGATCAGCGGTGATTTCCAGATAACCTTGATCTCTTTCAGCTTGTCCGGGGCGGAGGTCTTCAGCTTGTCGAGGTTCTCGGTGTTGTTGGTGGCAACATCCACCTGCTTGTTGGCCACGGCCAGAGCGTTGGTTTCATGGCTGGCGTTCACCGTGCGCTTGAAGTCGCTGGCGGAGGCGTTGTTTTTGGCGAAGACGTAGTAGCCAGGGACAAGGTAGCCGGAGGTAGAGTTCGGATCGCCGTTGCCGAAGGTCAGCTCTTTGCGTTTGGCGAGCATGTCATTGAGGTTGTTGATTGGGCTGTCTTTGTTGACGATCAGCACGCTCCAGTAGCCCGGGGAGCCATCTGCCGCGACGGTCTGGGCAAAGACCTGGCCGTTCGCGCGGTCCACCGCTTCCATGGCGGAGAGGTTGCCGTACCAGGCGATGTCTACTTTATTAAAGCGCATCCCCTGGATGATGCCCGCGTAGTCCGGGGCGAAGAAGGCGTTCACTTTGATCCCCAGTTTGGTTTCCATATCTTTCAGGAACGGTTCCCACTGAGGTTTCAGGTTTTGCTGTGATTCCGTCGAAATAATGCCGAAGTTCAGCGCTTTTTCCTGCTCTTGTGCATACGCCGGGCTTAACAGGGTGCTGAGGCTGAACATGCTGGTAAAGGCCAGCGCGGCAACGGCTTTGTAGCTCATGTACTTTCCTCGGATCGGGTTTAATTAAGCAGCCTGCGCGTTCTCTTCGACGCGGTTAATGCTGCGGTAGAGATGGTCAAAACGTTCGTTATCAAACTGATGGCTCGCGCCATCAAAGAACACGTGTCCCTGACGCAGGGCGACGATGCGTTCGCAATAGCGCAGGGCGTAATCCACCTGATGCAGCGTGACCACCACGGTAATGCCGTCGTTCTGGTTAATGTCGCGCAGGGTTTCCATCACGATGCGGGCGGACTCCGGGTCCAGCGAGGCAATGGGTTCGTCAGCGAGAATGATTTGCGCTTTCTGCATCAGCGCGCGCGCAATCGCCACGCGCTGCTGTTGTCCGCCGGACAGGGTGGAGACGCGCTGGTGGGCGAAGTGCGTCATCCCGACGCGGGTCAGCGCCTGTAAGGCTTCCTGCTTCTGGGAAGGGGTGAACCAGCGCAGACAGGTGCGCCAGAACGGGGTGCTGCCGAGCGCGCCAATCAGCACGTTCTCCAGCACCGTCAGGCGGTTTACCAGGTTGAACTGCTGGAAGATGTAGCCCGTCTGGGCACGGCTCTTGCGGATATCGCTCGCCAGACGCCCCGCGCGCTGCACGGTATTACCCAGCAGCTCGACGTGGCTTTCCGGCGTTTTATCGCCGGTGATAAGCCCGCTCAAATGGCGCAGAAGGGTGGATTTACCCGAGCCGGAAGGCCCGAGAAGCGCCACCATGTCGCTCTGCCGGACGGTCAGATCAACGGCATGCAGAGCCTTGTTGTGATTGAAGGTCTTGCTCAGTTTCTCGACGCGGATGACAGTTTGCATGTGCTGGGCCTCACGATAAATGTGGCCTCATGCTGGCGCATCAATGTGACATTTGGGTTAAGTGCAGGTTGCGGTAGTTTGAAGAGTTGAGCGGAGTTTGATGACAATCACCGTAGGCCCGGTCAGCGCAGCGCCACCGGCGCTGTGGGCGGATGCGCTGCGCGTGTCCTGCCTACGACGTTTGTTGCTTGACGACGTTAATCATCCACGGCACGCCGTATTTGTCGGTGACTTTACCGAAACCGTGCGCCCAGAAGGTCTCCTGCCAGGCCATTTCGATATTCCCGCCATCGGCAAGGTTGTCGAACCAGCGCTTGCCTTCATTGACGTCCTGGGTGTCGAGCACCAGCGTAAAGCCCGCGTACTGCGCGTTGCTGCCAGGCGGCATCCCGTCGCTCATCATGATATCGCTGCCCGCAATGCGGACGTTGGAGTGGGCGATAGCCGAATCCGCAAATTGCATACCGGACGGACAGCCTTCATCGCTGTTATCGCTTTTTGGCATTTCGCCGAAGGTAATTTTATAGAGAAGCTCTGCGCCGACGGCTTGCTGGTAGAAGGCGGTGGCCTCAGCGCAGTTGCCAGCGAAAGAGATGTAGGGACTTAACGGCATAATCTTTACCTCACGTAAGAAAAGCCCATTAAGTGTAGTTCCCGAAAGCCCGGCAAGCGAAGCGCCACCGGGCGGGTAAATCAGTTCTTTTTCACGAACTCAGATTTCAGTTTCATCGGACCGAAGCCGTCAATTTTGCAGTCAATATTATGATCGCCTTCAACCAGACGGATATTCTTCACTTTGGTGCCGATTTTCAGCATGGAAGAACTGCCTTTCACCTTCAGGTCCTTAACGACGGTAACGCTGTCACCGTCCGCCAGCAGATTGCCGTTCGCATCTTTCACGATGAGCGTATCAGCATCCTGAGCCGGCTCGGCATCATTCCATTCATGAGCGCATTCCGGGCAGATGAACATGCCATTATCTTCATAGGTGTATTCAGAATTGCATTTTGGGCAGTGTGGAAGTGACATATCGGTATCCTCAAAAGTGTAAACGCGCTGGAAAGTGCCAGCAAAATGACGGCAGGGTGCCGAAAAAGGCGGCAAGTATAGCGCAAATCCACACCGTTGTCGGTGATATTGTGAATTAAAAAAGGCAAAAAGCGTATCGGGAGTGACACGTTCTGTCAGTCAGTTAAGCGATGCTTACGCCCATTAACACGGTGGGAAGAAATGACGATAAATATATCGAATATTTTATTGCAGCAAATTGCTACGCTCTGCCATTTCGGATAAGGTGAAGCGACACATTGTTATTTATCGCCGGACTTCACTGCCCTACATATCTTATGGCAGTGGCGCATTACCTCTCTTTTTAGGTGGATAAATAATGATGATATATCCTGAAGTTTCTTAAAAATGGGCTACGCTTTTTTCTTTTGGCTAACGGGCCAGGAGAGAAGCTATACACGCCATGCAAGGATAGTGAATTATTTCTGATTATCTTCAATCAGTTATATTTCGGCGAACATGTTTTCCACACGTGATCATATAAGCCTGAACGACATAATTAAAACAAGTGGCTTAATAAAAGTAATAAATTTGCGTTAAGGAAAGGCTTTTATCATGCACACACAGACCATTTTTGAATTAAGCCAGGAAGCGGAGCGTTTGTTACAGCTTGCCCTGCAAAATCTTGATACGTTGAAATCAATGCCGACTGCAATGCTGGAGAGCACTGCGGCTGCTATTACTGGCGAAACGAACAACGTTTTACCTTTGCATTTTAGCGCGCGCGGCGTCGACGCGCAGCAGGCGATGCTGAATAATGAATTACGGAAAATAACCCGGCTGGAAATGGTCCTGGCCATTGTGGGCACCATGAAAGCGGGAAAATCGACCACTATTAATGCGATTGTGGGTACCGAAGTGCTGCCGAACCGCAATCGTCCGATGACGGCGCTGCCGACGCTGATCCGCCACACGCCGGGCCAGAAGGAGCCGGTGCTGCATTTCTCTCATGCCTCCCCGATTGATGAATTGATCCAACTGCTTCAGAAACAGCTATGCGATTACGATCGCGGGAAGCTGGCCCAGCGTCTGGAAATTGATAAAGACATGAATACGCTGCTGGAGCGCATTGAAAAAGGGGAAGCGTTTGAGAAGCATCATCTGGGCGCGCAGCCGATATTTCATTGTCTGAAAAGCCTCAATGACCTGGTGAGACTTTCCCAGGCGCTGGGCGTGGCGTTTCCGTTCTCGGAATATGCGGCTATCGAACATATCCCGGTCATTGAAGTGGAGTTCGTGCATCTTGCGGGCCTGGATGCCCACCTCGGGCAACTGACGCTGCTCGACACGCCCGGGCCGAACGAGGCCGGACAGCCGCATCTGCAAAAAATGCTCAGCGAGCAACTCTCCCGCGCATCGGCGGTGCTGGCCGTGATGGATTATACCCAGCTTAAATCCATCTCTGATGAAGAAGTCCGCCAGGCCATTTCCGCGGCGGGAAAATCGGTGCCGCTGTATGCGCTGGTGAATAAATTCGATCAGAAAGATCGCAATAGCGACGATGAAGAACAAATCCGGGCGATGATCTCCGGCACCTTAATGAAAGGCAATATTTCGCCTGGGCAGATTTATCCCGTGTCGTCCATGTGGGCGTATCTGGCGAACCGCGCGCGCTACGAGTTGAGTACGCACGGACAACTGCCGGATCATCAGGAGCAACCCTGGGTGCAGGATTTTGCCGAAGCGGCACTCGGACGTCGCTGGCGTATGGCGGACCTGGACGATATCGACCATATCCGACATTCTGCAGATCTGCTCTGGGAAGATTCGCTCTTCGAGCAACCGATACGTAAGCTGATTTACGCCGCCTATGCCAATGCCTCGCTATACGCGCTGCGTTCGGCCTCTCATAAGCTGCTCAACTACGCGCAAAATGCCCGCGAGTATCTCGATTTCCGCTATCAGGGGCTGACGGTGGCCTTTGAGGCGCTGGAGTTGAATATTGCACGTCTGGAAGAGGACATGGCGCTTTTGCAGACGCGTCAGTGCGTGGTGAGCGATGAGGTGAAACACGAGGTTGAGGAAGCGCTGAGCGCTACCGCGGACTTTATCGGGTCCCAAAAAACCGCGCTACACCATGAGATTGAGCAGGTGTTCAGCACGCACCCGATTCTTGATTTGCCAGGCACCGACCGGCCGAACCTTCGCGGTGAGGTGCTGAAGCAGCTGGTTCTGGACGATGAAAGGCAGGCGCAGATTGCGCTGAGTAAATTACGCGCCTCCTGCGAGCAGGTGATGCTGGATGCCCAGACGAAGATCGGCCGGGAGCTGGCGTTACGCTTCGATCAGCTGGAGTCCACGCTGGCGCGCTCTCTGAACGAAGCCATGCGTCCCATCGAAACGCGTATTAAAGAGCATCTGAGCCATGCGGGTTTTCGGGCGCGGATCAGCTTCCCGGCGTTTCAGGCAAGCCAGCTTAACTTCAATACGCGGGCGCTGTTCAACGATGCGATTGCGCAGGACGACAGCCAGACCGTCCCTCCCTCCGGCGGGAGCAGCATGCGTGAAACGGTCTCTCGTTGGCTCAATAATCCGGGCTGGGGCTGGGACGAGTATGTGGAAACGCGCACGCGGTATGTTATCGACATTGCGCAGCTAAATGACAAATTTAAGCAACATATTGATCAGTTTTGTGAACAAATACGTAAAGCTTTGTCCGCGCAGGTCGATGTCTCTGTTACGGCAGGAATGGCGACGTTCTTTGCAGAATTTTCGTTGTGCCTGACCGGGTTACAGGAAAGCTTGCGTGATAGCCTCGCAGTGCGTCAGCAAAATGAGCACTCAACCCGAGCGCTCTGCCAGTTGTTGAAGCAAAGCATCACTACTGCGACGTGGATACAGGAAGATACCCGACTGTTACGCGATGATATTCAAACCCTATTCGCGGCAGAGCAACCATGACAACACCACTACTGGACGGCCCCGGGCGAACGCTGGAGTGTATTAATCCAAAATTTATGGTCGATCTGGTGCAGGGGGGAGACGCAGCGCGTCATCCTCGCCTGGGACCACAGCAGCTGCAGTTTCGTGAGCGTTTGACGCAGGAAATCATGACGCATACCCGTCTACGCCCCTGGGCAATGGCGGGGATGCTCAATGAAAATGCGGGGCTGCGTCTGGGTCTGGCGGAAAAACTGGCCAGCATGCTTGATCCGGGTCATCTCGCGCTGACGCTGATGGCAGAGAAGCTGATTGCGCTGCGTCAGCAGACTCACCCGCGCACCCTGCAGTCCCCCGGACTGACACAGCAGTACGCCGATCTCGTGTCTCATTTTACCCAACGCGCAGCCTATAAGGAAAAGGCGCTGACCCAGCGCGGCCTGACGGTGCAGGCGGGTGAGCACAGCGAGCAAATTTTTACCCGCTGGCGGGCCGGGCATTATGATGGCTGGTCGCTGGCCGGGCGCTGTTTTATCGTCCTGGAGGAGCTGCGCTGGGGGGCATTTGGCGACGCATGCCGTCTCGCGAACGAAGATGTGGCGGCAATGCTTAAGGATAACCTGCGCAGCATGGCGGCTAACTATCTGGCGCAGGGCATCAATGCCTCCCCCACGACCCGCCATTTTTATCACCAGTGGCTGACAACGCCGGCTTCGCCGGGATTGATCGATCATAAAGACATGCTGGGCTGGCTGGGGGACTGGTGTCAGGCGGATAAGCATCCGGTGAGCTGGTCAGTGACGCAAAACTGGCAGACCGTCGCGCTGGGAATGCCGAGGCTCTGTTCGGCAAAACGGCTGGTGGACGGGATGGTGGAAGAGATTTTTGGGTGAATCCCTTCTTCCCCTCGCCTTGATCCTCTCCCCGGGGGGAGAGGGAATGGTTTGGTGCGGCGCGTTAATGATTCATTTCAATTGGTTTCGGTTCAGGCTGGGTCTCTTGCATATTCCCGTAGCGTTTCGCATACAGCGCCGTGACGATCGGCACCAGAATCGCGGTGACAATCACGCTGGCCGCAACCAGCGCCGTCGCGGAAGCGGCCACCGGTTCGAAGGCCGGGTTAATCTGGGCAATAATCACCGGGTTGGCGACGGCAGCGCCTGCGGCTGAAGAGGCGGCGACGCCCGCTGTGCCATTTCCTCCCCCGATCGCGCGGTCGGCAATGATTAGCGGGATACCGGTAATGATAATTACGGCGACACCCAGCACAATACCCAGTAGGCCAGTATCAAGGATAACCTTCAGATTGATGGTGTTCCCCAGCGCGAAGCCGAAGAATGGGATCAGCACCGGCGTGGCTTTGCTGAAGAAATCACGCAGATCGTGATCGAGATTGCCAAGGGCAAAGCCGATCAGGAAGGGCAGGATCGCGCCGACAAAGTGGTGGGGTTCAAAAGAGGCCAGGCCAGCAGACCCCAGGATCAGCATCGTCATCAGCGGGCCAGACTCCAGAGACATCAACACAAATGCGCCGGACTCTTCTTTTGTCCCGTA
Source organism: Enterobacter sp. NFIX58 (assembly GCF_900110475.1). Lineage (NCBI taxonomy): Bacteria > Pseudomonadati > Pseudomonadota > Gammaproteobacteria > Enterobacterales > Enterobacteriaceae > Enterobacter > Enterobacter sp. NFIX58. Next base: position 139,950 of record NZ_FODW01000007.1, read on the forward strand.
CTGATTCATCAGGCTGGCGTACAATCCGCCGTTAGTCATATCCATCGCTGAGACAATCGCCAGCACCGATAATCCCGCGAAGAACCCGGTCTGAATTCCAGTCTCCGGGATGAACATCGCGCATATCATCGCTACTGCCCAGGCTACCGCTATTTTGGTTATTACCAGCGTACCGGATTTCCGTAATACGGTACCCGTCGCCCGTAAATTAATGGATGCACCGATACAAAAAAACCAGACGGCAAGAATCGGAACCGTGCCCGTTATCATGCCTTTTGTGAAACCGCCAAAATAAGCCCCGGTATCAGGGGCAAGGGTATTCAGGATGGCGCCCAGTACCAGCGGAACCAGCATCATACCGCCGGGTATGCGTTCTATCGTGGCTTTAATCTTCATAGACAATCCTCACATCTGACCCCGCCTGACGGGCGATCGGTGCTAAATTTTAGTCAATAAATTCAATTGATTGGCGTTTGTGCTTGAGGGGCATTTCTCGATAACCCTGCAAGGAAAATAAATGAGTGCTCTCGATTGACCTCATTGGAAAACACATGAAACGTTGTATTCGGATTTATCATGCGATCAATGGAATATTGATTCAATGAAAATAAAACATCGTTTTAGTTATCTTTGTCACATATTCAATGTAAAAACATCGATGGCTTCCTGACGATGAAAATTTATGTAAATTGGATGTGAGAAAACGTGGTTTGTTTTTTTGTTGAGAAAGAACTCATGATGTGTGTGAAGGGGCTCTAAAGGCGGGGATGAGAAAGTGCTTATTTGCACTCATTGACAAATCCGGGAACGAGTTGACCTGACGCTGAAATATGTGTGAAGTTGATCACAAATATAAACGCTGGTAGGGTAAAAAGGTCATTAACTGCCCAGGCAGGCGTCAACAGGTTCGGTTGTATCGACGTAAAACGTCAATGTAAGTAAACCTGCTACGCTTGAATAAGGCGATTCGCATGGAGCGGATCCCATGGTTCACAGAACGTAAACTGGACTGTGAAACAGACAGGGCCGAGTCAACGAGGATAGCTATGCTGAGAAGGAAAAAGATTAAACCCATCACGCTTCGCGACGTCACCATTATTGATGACGCAAAACTGCGTAAAGCGATTACCGCAGCCTCGCTCGGTAATGCGATGGAATGGTTCGATTTTGGTGTCTACGGCTTTGTGGCCTATGCGTTAGGTAAAGTGTTTTTCCCCGGGGCCGATCCCAGCCTGCAGATGATTGCCGCACTGGGTACGTTCTCCGTCCCCTTCCTGATTCGCCCGCTGGGTGGTCTGTTCTTCGGTATGCTCGGTGATAAATATGGTCGTCAGAAGATCCTGGCTATCACCATCGTCATTATGTCGATCAGTACATTCTGTATCGGTCTTATCCCGTCTTACGCCACCATCGGCATTTGGGCACCGATTCTGCTGCTGATCTGTAAGATGGCACAGGGCTTCTCCGTGGGTGGTGAATATACCGGCGCCTCGATCTTTGTTGCCGAGTATTCCCCCGACCGTAAGCGCGGCTTTATGGGAAGCTGGCTGGACTTCGGCTCCATTGCCGGGTTCGTTCTGGGCGCAGGCGTGGTGGTGCTGATTTCAACCGTAGTAGGGGAAGCGAACTTCCTCGACTGGGGCTGGCGTATCCCGTTCTTCCTGGCACTGCCGCTGGGGATCATTGGTCTCTACCTGCGTCATGCGCTTGAAGAGACGCCTGCGTTCCAGCAGCACGTCGATAAGCTGGAACAGGGTGACCGTGAAGGGCTGCAGGATGGTCCGAAGGTATCGTTCAAAGAGATTGCCACTAAGCACTGGCGCAGCCTGCTGACCTGTATTGGTCTGGTGATTTCGACCAACGTGACCTACTACATGCTGCTGACCTACATGCCGAGCTATCTGTCGCATAACCTGCACTACTCGGAAGATCACGGTGTGCTGATTATTATCGCCATTATGGTCGGTATGCTGTTTGTGCAGCCGATTATGGGCCTGTTGAGTGACCGTTTTGGCCGTCGACCGTTCATTATTCTGGGAAGCGTTGCGCTGTTTGCGCTGGCAATCCCGGCATTTATTCTGATTAACAGCGATGTGCTGGGGCTGATTTTTGCCGGTCTGCTGATGCTGGCGGTGATCCTTAACTGCTTTATCGGGGTGATGGCCTCAACGCTGCCCGCAATGTTCCCGACCCACATTCGCTACAGCGCGCTGGCCGCGGCCTTTAACATCTCGGTACTGATTGCCGGTCTGACCCCGACGCTTGCCGCCTCGCTGGTGGAGAGCACGCAGAACCTGATGATGCCTGCTTATTACCTGATGGTGATCGCGGTGATTGGTTTGATTACCGGTATTACCATGAAGGAGACGGCGAATCGTCCTCTGAAAGGCGCCACGCCTGCGGCATCGGATATTCAGGAAGCGAAAGAGATCCTGCGTGAGCACTACGATAATGTAGAGCAGAAGATTGAGGATATTGACGCCGAGATTGAAGAGCTGCAGAAAAAACGCTCCCGACTGGTGGATCAGCATCCACGCATCAACGAGTAATAAAGAAACCCGCCAACGGCGGGTTTTCTTTTATTAGCATCCGGCGGCGATGTAGTCGCCATTGGCACTGATGGGGATCACCGTCAGGAACAGCACCGTCGCGAACAGGATCAGGACTATCCCTCCGGCTATTTTGACTGCCGGCACCAGCCATCTTAATGAGGCGCTTTCTCCGAACCAGGTCACCGTACGTTCGCGGGCGTACCGTACAGCCAGGGAAAGCCCCACAATAGAGAGCGCGGTTCCCAGAGACATGGTCATGACTGCGGCCACTCCCCAGGTAATGATGCCCAGCGCGTTCGAAAACATCAGAATCATGATCGCCCCGCTGCACGGGCGTGCCCCAATTGCCAGAATCACGCCCAGACGGGTTTTCCAGTCGCCCTGCGTCAGGTCTGTACCTACGCCGTGATGGCCGCAGCCACAGTGTTCGTCGTGCTGATGAAGCGGCTTAATGGCAAAGACAGACATCCTGCGCGGGCGCAGACTCCTCAGCGCCTGGTAAATGACAAATGCGCCGAATGCGCCAATAAGCACTGCGCTGATCTTCTCCACGTACCAGCGGCTGGTACTGATATCCCCTGAAGCGAGGTTGAACCCTACCGCCAGAATAAAGACAAACAGAATGGCGCTGACGCCCTGCATCAGGCTACCCAGGAAGGGGACGACCCGGGCGGCCAGCTCACTTTCCTTATTGGTGGTCAGATAGGTCGTCACAATGAATTTTCCGTGCCCGGGTCCGATGGCGTGAAGGACACCATAAAGGAAAGCCCCCGTTAACAGCCATAACCCACCGCTGTACTGGTGGTTATTCAGCTGCAGCAGGTACATCACCAGATAACGGTGCAGGGTAATTTGCGTGGCAAGACACCACTGGATAAAGGCGTTCCAGTGCGTATGCAGGGTAAAACCGGCAAAGAGAATTGCCAGCAGCATCAACCCAGCGGTAGGGAGACGCCAGTCACGGGTGAGGCGTTGTGTGGTCATGAAGCGGCCTGCACAGAGGAGAGTATTTGCCGCTAGTATAGTTGATCTTCCCGCTCAATTCGTGGGATCGCGTCCGGATCCGTGCAAGATTGTGGATAACTTTGTGCATAAAAGGGTATAAGGCGGGGTTTTGCTGGGGAATGCAGCAGTCAGTCATTTTTTTGCAACTTTTCGGTTGCGGTCGTTCGGGAACTCCCTATAATGCGCCTCCATCGACACGGCGGATGTGAATCACTTCACACAACAAGCGGTTCGGTTGAAGAGAAAAAATCCTGAAATAACGGGTTGACTCTGAAAGAGGAAAGCGTAATATACGCCACCTCGCAACGGTGAGCAAAAGCCGCGTTGCACTGCTCTTTAACAATTTATCAGACAATCTGTGTGGGCACTCAAAGTGACATGGATTCTTAATGTCTTCGGACAATAAATGAATACCAAGTCTCTGAGTGAACATGCGTAATTCATTACGAAGTTTAATTCACGAGCATCAAACTTAAATTGAAGAGTTTGATCATGGCTCAGATTGAACGCTGGCGGCAGGCCTAACACATGCAAGTCGAGCGGTA
>NZ_FODW01000008.1:0-104746 GCF_900110475.1 Enterobacter sp. NFIX58
GGTAGTGTGGGGTCTCCCCATGTGAGAGTAGGGAACTGCCAGGCATCAATTAAGTGAAGAGGCCATCCGAAAGGATGGCCTTTTTGCGTTTATACCGCCAAAAAAACGGCAGGCCGGGTAAAGCAAAGCCGCCACCCGGCACGTCAGACCGTACTCCACGTCACAATAAAGCCCGCAATCCCATCTACATCATTTAAGTCCAGCACCGGAACCTCAAGCGGCAATACCACATCACTGGCTACCGCAATGACATGCTCATCCAGCGTTAACTCGCTGAAATGATGTCCGGCATCGCTTCTGAACAGCAGGATCTTAGGCACTGCCTCATGCTTAAATCCCTCAATCAGCACCAGATCCAGGGTGGAATGATCCATCCGACTGACCAGATAAGCGAGATCCAGCGGCGCCTTATCCGGCGTTTCTGTCATTAGCGCCCAGCGCTGAGGACTTGCTACCATCGTTTGTGCTGCTCCGGCCTTACGCAGCTCATAGCTGTCTTTTCCTGGCGTATCGATATCCATGTTGTGATGACTATGCTTAATCAATCCCGGACGAAGGCCTCTGGCACACAGCGCGGGTATCAGCTTTTTCAGCAGCGTGGTTTTCCCGGTCCCACTCCATGCGGAAATGGCTAAAAGAGGTATCATTTTTTCTCCTGCATCATCTGCAAATCTTCATGTGTATTCACGTTCACAAACGCTGATTTCACATCGCTAAAATCAACGGAATGCCCGCCAGACTCACGCATGAAGACCATCACCCTGCGCTCTCCCGCAGCCAGATAGCTCTGCAGAGCAGGCACTAGCGATCGATGCATCAACGCGATAGCAGGATGGTCACGCTCGCCGTCATGTACCCAAACCACAGGTGCTGTACCACGAAGCAGGAACAGACGCTCGACGAGATCGGAGGGAATAAACGGGTTATCGCAGGGACAGAAGATAAACCACTCTCCGTGCGACTGTTGCATGACCGAAAGCATACCGGCAAGCGGCCCTGGGTAATTCTCAAGGCTATCCTGATAAACGGCGTACCCGCTTTGCCGGTAAGTGTCGATATGTCTGTTCGCACTGATGGCCATTGCCGTCACCTGGCCGGCGAGCGTATCGGCGACATGCTGCCACAAGGGTTTTCCATTAAGAAGCTGAAGCCCCTTATCTTTACCGCCCATTCGCGTTGCTCTGCCGCCTGCCAGAACGACCCCGATGATTTCCTGGCTAACATTCACGAATATCGCCTCTTTTATTGTGGGATTGACCCTGCTAACGTGTCACTCTAAATGAAAGGAGCACCACCATGAAATGTAAACGTCTGAATGAAGTTATTGAACTCCTCCAGCCCGCCTGGCAAAAAGAGCCAGAGCTAAATCTGATGCAATTTTTACAGAAACTGGCGAAAGAGTCAGGTTTTGACGGCGATCTGGCAGACCTTTCTGACGACATCCTGATCTACCACCTTAAAATGCGCGACTCCGCCAAAGATGCTGTTATTCCTGGTATTCAGAAAGATTATGAGGAAGATTTTAAGACCGCATTGCTGCGCGCCCGAGGCGTAATTAAAGAGTAAAAGCTTGTAAGCGGCGGCACCGAAATCGCCACAAGATGATATCCTGAATCATTCGTATAATTTCCGGATGATCGGATGAACGACCAGGCTTTTACTTTCCAGACATTACACCCGGACACCATTATGGATGCCCTGTTTGAACAGGGTATTCGGGTGGATTCCGGGCTAACACCGTTAAACAGCTACGAAAACCGCGTCTATCAATTTCAGGACGAGGATCGTCAGCGCTACGTCGTAAAATTCTATCGTCCTGAACGCTGGTCCGCTGAACAAATTCAGGAAGAGCATCAGTTTGCTCACGATCTGCTGGATGACGATGTCCCCGTTGCCGCGCCCCTTAAATTCAATAACCAAACGCTCCTCACGCACGAAGGGTATTACTACGCAGTATTCCCAAGCCTGGGTGGTCGTCAATTTGAAGCGGATAATATCGATCAGATGGAGTGGGTTGCCCGCTATCTTGGGCGTATACACCAGACGGGACGCAAAAAAGCCTTTATTGCCCGCCCGACGATGGGGATTCAGGAATACCTTCTTGAACCGCGCGAACTATTCGAAACGTCTGCAATGATCCCCGCTGCGCTAAAGGATGATTTCCTCAACGCCACCGATAAGCTTATTGCTGCAGTGAAAACCTGCTGGCGCGATGATATTTCCGTCCTGCGCCTGCATGGCGATTGTCACGCCGGGAATATTCTCTGGCGTGATGGCCCGCTGTTTGTCGATCTCGATGATGCGCGTATGGGGCCAGCGGTTCAGGACCTGTGGATGCTGCTCAATGGCGACAAAGCCGAGCAACGCATGCAGCTTGAAACCATTATTGAAGCTTATGAAGAATTTAGCCCGTTTAATTCAGACGAAATTGCCCTGATTGAGCCTTTACGTGCGATGCGTTTTGTTTATTATCTCGCATGGTTAATCAGGCGTTGGGACGATCCGGCATTTCCTCGCAATTTCCCGTGGCTTACCGGAGAGGATTACTGGCGTAGCCAGATATCTACATTTACTGAGCAGGTTAAGGTTCTTCAGGAGCCCCCTCTGCAATTAACGCCGATGTATTAATTGGACACACCCAGGAGAGAGTTAATCATGAAAAAAATTTGGCTGGCGCTGGCAGGTATGATTCTGGCATTTAGCGCTTCTGCTGCGCAGTTTACCGACGGCAAACAGTTCATCACGCTGGACAAGCCGGTCGCTGGCGAGCCACAGGTTCTGGAGTTCTTCTCGTTCTATTGCCCACACTGCTATCAGTTCGAGCAGGTGCTGCATGTTTCTGACAACGTGAAGAAAAAGCTGCCGGAAGGCACCAAAATGACCAAGTACCACGTTGAGTTCCTGGGCCCATTGGGTAAAGACCTGACTCAGGCATGGGCGGTGGCGATGGCACTGGGCGTGGAAGATAAGATCACTTCGCCAATGTTTGAAGCCGTACAGAAAACCCAGACCGTTCAGACCACTGCGGATATCCGTAAAGTGTTCGTTGATGCGGGCGTGAAAGGTGAAGAGTACGATGCCGCATGGAACAGCTTCGTGGTGAAATCACTGGTTGCCCAGCAGGAAAAAGCGGCTGCTGATCTCCAGCTTCAGGGCGTTCCGGCGATGTTTGTTAACGGCAAATATCAGCTGAACATGCAGGGCATGGACACCAGCAGCATGGATATTTTCGTACAGCAGTATGCAGATACCGTGAAATACCTGGTTGAGAAGAAGTAATTTCGTTGATGTAAAAACGCCGGTCACTGACCGGCGTTTTTGTATGAAGATTTTATCTTGTCTATCTGTTCGTCTTTCTCTTTCCAGAGCGTATTAAGCCACTGCTGGAAACGACGTTTGAAGTTCTTATCGTTTACGTAATCACCGTGCAGTTCAGCGTCAATCGGAACCAGATCGACGTGCACGACAATGCGCGTCAGTTTGCCGCTGAGCATATCGAAGAACGGTGTCCTGTCGTTTTCCGGATAGCAGAGCGTGACGTTAAGAAGTTTATCGAACTGTGCTCCCAGTACGTTAAGCGCCATCGCAATCCCTGCCGCTTTTGGCGGCAACAGGTGCTGATAAGGAGAGCGAGTTTGCTGGCGCTTCTCTTCCGTAAACCGGGAACCTTCAACAAAGTTCACGATGGTCGTAGGATGTGCGCGAAACTTTTCACAGGAACGGCGTGTGGTCTCCACATCCTTACCGCGACGTTCCGGATGACGAATCAAATAGCTGCGCGAATAGCGTTTCATAAACGGCATATCAAGCGCCCAGCAGGCCAGCCCGATAAAAGGCACCCAGGCGAGCTGCTGTTTCAGGAAGTATTTGTTCATCGGGATGTGTTTGCGAAAAAGCACGCATAACACCACGATGTCCGCCCAGCTGTGGTGATTGCAGATCAGAAGGTACCAGTTCTTTTTGTTGAGACTCTCGAGCCCTTTGACATCCCACTTCAGATGCGGGTTAAGGCACAACAGGATCGCCAGCCCTTCGCACCAGCAATACATCATGAAGTTACAAAATGCGGACACGGCTCGCCACACCACGGGTATGGGCAGCAGCAGTTTAATGATCCCGGCGAGAATGATCGGCACGGAACAGGCGATCGTCACCAGGATAGTTAAAATGATGCTTAGCAGTAATGTTATTGCAGCGAGCAATCTCGACATGATGAGCTTTTTCAAATAGTTAGCTGTAAGTGAGCGACCGGCTAGTCGACGCTGGGCGCTGATTTTACCAGAAAACAGACGAATGAATGGCGCTTTCACATGATGATTTGGCGGCTTTTACCCTGGCGCAGCAGATTTCTCTGGGGTTCTGCGCTAATCAAGGCTTATATCCACATAGACTAAATTGCCATCAGTTGACCATATAGATAAGATCTAACAACATAACAGCATGATAATTAAGATCTAAATATTACCTCATATGTGTTTTTCGCGTCTGTTATTCATATGAAGTGAAAATATTCACAAACTTATCCACAGTTTTATTTTTGCGAGCGATCCTCACGATCGCAAAATCTTTTCCTGTATCTGGCGCTAATAACTGATGTTTTCATCCTTCTGTGGCATCCTTTACTCATAAATTGATTAAAGGCACGGACATTATGGTTCAGATCCCAGAAAACCCTCTTATTCTCGTCGATGGCTCTTCTTACCTGTATCGGGCATACCATGCGTTTCCTCCTCTGACCAATAGCGCAGGGGAACCTACCGGCGCAATGTACGGCGTGCTGAATATGCTGCGCAGCCTGATCCTGCAGTATCAGCCAACCCATGCGGCCGTCGTTTTTGATGCAAAAGGCAAAACGTTCCGCGACGAGTTGTTTGAACATTACAAATCCCACCGTCCGCCAATGCCTGACGATCTGCGTGCGCAGATAGAGCCGCTGCATGCCATGGTAAAAGCCATGGGGCTACCGCTGCTGGCCGTTTCTGGCGTTGAAGCCGATGACGTCATCGGTACGCTGGCGCGTGAAGCCGAAAAGATGGGTCGTCCCGTGCTGATCAGCACCGGTGATAAAGATATGGCACAGCTGGTGACGCCAGGGATCACCCTGATTAACACCATGACCAACACTATTCTGGGGCCTGAAGAGGTCGTCAATAAGTATGGCGTGCCGCCAGAGCTGATTATCGATTTCCTCGCGTTGATGGGCGATTCCTCGGATAACATCCCTGGTGTTCCTGGCGTCGGTGAGAAAACCGCGCAGGCGCTGCTTCAGGGGCTGGGCGGGCTGGATACGCTCTACGCCGAATCAGACAAAATCGCCGGGCTCTCCTTCCGTGGTGCAAAAACCATGGCCGGGAAGCTGGAAGAGAACAAAGAGGTGGCTTACCTCTCCTATAAGCTGGCAACCATCAAAACCGATGTCGAACTGGAGCTGGGCTGTGAGCAGCTGGAAGTGCAGCAGCCTTCTGCGGACGAGCTTCTAAGTCTGTTTAAGAAATACGAATTTAAGCGCTGGACCACTGACGTGGAAGCCGGCAAGTGGCTGCAGGCAAAAGGGGCAAAACCTGCTGCTAAACCGAAGGAGACGATTGTCGTTGACGCAGAAGAGCAGGCGGAAGAAGAAGCCGTGGTGCTTACCTTCGACAACTACGAAACCCTTCTTGAAGAGTCGCAGCTCATTGCCTGGATCGAAAAACTGAAAAAAGCGCCGGTCTTCGCCTTTGACACCGAAACGGACAGTCTCGATAACATCTCTGCCAATATGGTAGGTCTGTCATTTGCGACAGAGCCTGGTCATGCGGCCTATGTTCCCGTGGCGCACGATTACCTGGACGCGCCGGAACAGATCTCCCGTGAACGCGTGCTTGAGCTGCTGAAGCCGATCCTGGAAGACGAAAAGGCGCTTAAGGTTGGGCAAAACCTCAAGTACGACCGTGGTATTCTGCAAAACTACGGCATTGAACTACGCGGGATCGCCTTCGACACCATGCTCGAATCCTACATTCTGGACAGCGTCGCGGGCCGCCATGATATGGATTCCTTATCTGACCGCTGGCTTAAGCACAAAACGATCACCTTTGAAGAGATTGCCGGTAAAGGGAAAAATCAGCTCACCTTTAACCAGATTGCTCTCGAAGAGGCAGGACGCTACGCGGCGGAAGACGCTGACGTCACGCTGCAGCTGCATTTGAAGATGTGGCCAAAGCTGCAGAAGCACGAAGGTCCGCTTAACGTGTTCCAGCATATTGAGATGCCGCTGGTGCCCGTGCTGTCCCGCATTGAACGCAACGGCGTGAAAATCGATCCAACGGTGCTGCATAACCACTCCGGGGAACTGGCGCAGCGTCTGACCGAGCTGGAGCAAAAAGCGCATGAGCTTGCAGGCGAGCCGTTTAACCTCTCTTCGCCGAAGCAGCTGCAAACCATTCTGTTTGAAAAGCAGGGCATCAAGCCGCTGAAGAAAACCCCTGGCGGTGCGCCTTCAACCTCTGAAGAGGTGCTGGAAGAACTGGCGCTGGATTATCCGCTGCCAAAAGTGATTCTGGAGTACCGTGGTCTCGCGAAGCTGAAGTCTACCTACACTGATAAGCTCCCGCTGATGATCAACCCGAAAACGGGCCGCGTGCACACCTCATACCATCAGGCTGTCGCGGCGACCGGTCGTCTCTCGTCAACCGATCCCAACCTGCAGAACATCCCGGTACGTAACGAAGAGGGCCGCCGTATTCGCCAGGCTTTCATCGCGCCAGAGGATTATCTGATTGTCTCGGCGGACTACTCCCAAATCGAACTGCGCATTATGGCGCACCTGTCCCGCGACAAAGGCCTGCTGAGCGCTTTTGCCGAAGGGAAGGATATCCACCGGGCGACTGCAGCCGAAGTCTTCGGTCTGCCGCTGGACAGCGTAACCAACGAACAGCGCCGCAGCGCTAAGGCGATCAACTTCGGGCTGATTTACGGCATGAGTGCATTCGGGCTTTCGCGCCAGCTCAACATTCCGCGTAAAGAGTCGCAGAAGTATATGGATCTCTACTTCGAGCGTTATCCGGGCGTGCTGGAATATATGGAACGTACCCGCGCGCAGGCGAAAGAGAAAGGCTACGTTGAAACCCTGGACGGCCGCCGTCTCTATCTCCCGGACATCAAATCCAGCAACGCCGCGCGCCGCGCGGGTGCAGAGCGTGCCGCGATCAACGCCCCGATGCAGGGCACCGCGGCGGACATTATTAAGCGTGCAATGATCGCCGTTGATGCCTGGCTCGAGAAAGAGAAACCGCGCGTGAAAATGATCATGCAGGTACACGATGAACTGGTATTTGAAGTGCACAAGGACGACCTCGACGCCGTGTCGAAGAAGATCCACGAACTGATGGAAAGCAGCATGACGCTGGACGTGCCGTTGCTGGTGGAAGTGGGAAGTGGTGAAAACTGGGATCAGGCTCACTAACGGTTCTTCGCATAACGCGCTGTTTATGTAAGTTTGCAACATAAGAACGCGCGTTTTGTGACGATCATTAGAATTCCCTATGTAAAGAATGAAAAAAAACTACAAAAAGTGCTTTTTCTGCAGCACAAAAAGGGGTAGAGTTATCGGCGTAGGGTACAGAGGTAAGATGTTCTATCTTTCAGACCTTTTACTTCACGTAATCGGATTTGGCTGAATATTTTAGCCGCCCCAGTCAGTAATGACTGGGGCGTTTTTTATTGCGGCAAAGAAACTTTCGGGCAAAAAAAAGCGCGGCCATCGCCGCGCCCGGTATTACTCTTCTTCCGCTTCCATCGCGGGTTCCAGCTCGTTAAACCAGGTGTCGAGCTTTTGACGCAGCTTGTCCACGCCCTGCTTTTTCAGCGAGGAGAACGGTTCAACCTGCACATCGCCGTTGAACGCCAGCACCGCTTCGCGAACCATATTCACCTGCGCTTTACGCGCGCCGCTTGCCAGCTTATCGGCTTTCGTCAGCAGCACCAGCACGGCGATATCGCTTGCCACCGCCCAGTCGATCATCTGCTGATCGAGATCTTTCAGGGGATGGCGAATATCCATCAGCACCACCAGACCTTTCAGGCACAGGCGTTTTTCCAGGTATTCACCCAGCGCACGCTGCCACTTGATTTTCATCTCTTCGGGTACCTGTGCGTAACCGTACCCCGGTAAGTCGACCAGGCGTTTGCCCTCTGCGACTTCAAACAGGTTGATCAGCTGGGTACGGCCAGGTGTTTTTGAGGTACGCGCCAGGTTCTTCTGATTGGTCAGCGTATTCAGGGCGCTGGATTTCCCCGCATTAGAGCGGCCAGCAAAGGCCACTTCAATACCGGTATCAGAGGGGAGGTGGCGAATATCGGGCGCACTGGTGACAAAATGCGTCTGTTGGTAGTTCCAGGTAGTCACGTGGTCGTCTCCAAAATCGTAATCTGAGGGGGATTATACCCGAATGCAGGCAAAAGGCTTTTCTGATTGCTATGCCCTGTAGGCGAATGCCCCCACCGGTGTGAGAGATCGGCCAGTGATGCTATGGGAGATTTCAGAGAATTCGCAGGCGTTAAAAAATGCAAACTGTTTTAAATCATAAGCTTATTTTCGGGTAATTGTCTGAAAATCTCTTTTTATACCGTTTCGTTGCTTGTTAGTTTAACGGAACAAGGTAAAGTGTGCGTCAGGGCGAGGAAGCCAACAGGAAATCGACTTAAGGATTAGGGTCAGGAGCGCCAGGAGGCGAAGACGCAGGATTGTCAGGACGACCAGCGCCTGGAGGCGTTTTAACAGGAAATGGAACCGTATCACGGACGGTATTAGCCAAGGGATAAACAGGGTTTGTTGTTGGCAAACATGGAATGTCTGGCCCGCTAAGGGTTGTGAGTCAGGAAAAAAGGCGACAGATTGCTCTGTCGCCTTTTTTCTTTGCTTGCTTTCTGCTAGATTTCGCCGCAATTCTATACTGAAGAAAACGACTTAAAGATAAAACATCATGAAAAAACCAACCTCCGCTGCGGGCGCGAAACGCCCTGCAAAAGCACGCCGCAAAACGCGCGAAGAACTGAACCAGGAAGCGCGCGACCGCAAACGCGACAAAAAACATCGCGGTCATGCTGCGGGTAGCCGTGCCAACGGTGGTGGTGCAGCGGGCGCTTCTGCAAAAGGCAAACAGCAGAAAGATCCTCGTATCGGCAGTAAAACTCCCATTCCACTGGGCGTGACAGACACCCCGGTCACTAAGCAGCACAAACCAAAGAGCGAGAAACCTATGCTTTCACCGCAGGCTGAGCTGGATTTGCTGGAGAACGATGAGCGCCTGGATGCGCTGCTGGAACGTCTTGAAGAGGGTGAAACCCTGACCGCTGAAGAGCAGTCATGGGTGGATGCCAAACTGGATCGTATTGATGAACTGATGCAGAAGCTGGGCCTGTCATACGACGATGACGAAGATGAAGAAGAAGACGAGAAGCAGGAAGATATGATGCGTCTTCTGAAGGGTGGAAACTAACATTTGCACCCGGCAGGCACGATAGTCCTGCTTATAACCCTTCCGGTTATATGTTATCTGGTGTGGTTATTCGTTAAACTACGGCGGTTGTCGCGGCGACAGAAGTGGCTGCGCACCCGAATGATGGCCCGCAATGGGGTCAGAACGGGCCGCCGTATACGAACGCGACACCAACGGAAGGAGTGAGCATGTCAGCACCAACTATCGACTGGGATTTGGCCCTAATCCAGAAATATAACTATTCCGGGCCGCGTTATACGTCATACCCCACCGCGCTGGAGTTCTCCGATGCCTTCGGCGAGGGGGATTTTCAGCAGGCTGTTGCGCGCTATCCTGAGCGTCCGCTGTCGCTCTACGTCCATATTCCGTTCTGCCACAAGCTTTGCTACTTCTGCGGCTGCAATAAAATCGTGACCCGCCAGCAGCATAAAGCCGACCAGTACCTTGACGCGCTTGAACAGGAAATTGTGCATCGCGCGCCGCTGTTTAAAGGCCGTCACGTCAGCCAGTTGCACTGGGGCGGTGGTACGCCAACCTATCTGAATAAAGCGCAAATCAGCCGCCTGATGACGCTTCTGCGCGGTAATTTCAGTTTTAACGACGACGCTGAAATCTCGATCGAAGTCGATCCGCGTGAAATTGAGCTGGATGTCCTCGATCACTTACGCGCCGAAGGCTTCAACCGCCTGAGCATGGGCGTACAGGACTTCAATAAAGAGGTTCAGCGTCTGGTGAACCGCGAGCAGGACGAAGACTTTATCTTTGCCTTACTCAACCATGCGCGTGAAATTGGCTTCACCTCGACCAATATTGACCTGATTTACGGCCTGCCAAAGCAAACGCCGGAAAGCTTCGCCTTCACGCTGAAGCGCGTGGCCGAACTCAACCCGGACCGTCTGAGCGTCTTTAACTACGCGCATCTGCCGACGCTGTTTGCCGCCCAGCGTAAAATCAAAGATGCCGATCTGCCTTCTGCCCAGCAGAAGCTGGATATCCTGCAGGAAACCATCACCTCGCTGACCGACACCGGCTATCAGTTTATCGGCATGGATCACTTTGCCCGTCCGGACGACGAACTGGCGGTCGCTCAGCGCGAAGGGGTCCTGCACCGCAACTTCCAGGGCTACACGACCCAGGGCGATACCGATTTGCTGGGAATGGGCGTCTCCGCCATCAGCATGATCGGCGACTGCTACGCGCAAAACCAGAAAGAACTGAAGCTGTATTACCAGCAGGTTGATGAGACGGGCAACGCGCTGTGGCGCGGCATCGCATTAACGCGCGATGACTGTATCCGTCGCGATGTGATTAAGGCGCTTATCTGCAACTTCCGTCTTGATTTCAGCGATGTGGAAGCGCAGTGGGCGCTGAACTTCAGCGATTATTTCGCGGAAGACCTGAAGCTGCTGGCGCCGCTGGCGAAAGACGGGCTGGTGGATGTGTCGGAGAGCGCGATTGAGGTCACGCCAAAAGGGCGTCTGTTGATCCGCAATATCTGCATGTGCTTCGACGCGTATCTGCGTCAGAAAGCGCGTATGCAGCAGTTCTCGCGGGTAATTTAAACTGCAATGCCGGGTGGCGGCTTCGCCTTATCCGGCCTACAAAAGTGCGAAATGTAGGCCGGGTAAGCGAAGCGCCACCCGGCTTTTCATCGCCAACTCGCTAGCTAAACAGCCCAACCAGCGCCGCGCACAGTACCGCCGCAACGGCGGTTTGTGGCGTGTGGCTTTCAGCGGCTCCGCTAGAGAGCATATTCACGAATGTTTCCAGCATGATGTTCACCCCCAATTTCCGGGCACGATCATACAAAACTCATCGGAACAGTAAAGCGCAAAATAACGGCAATTTGCGCTCAATTAATAACCTTTACACAAGCGCGGATATTACTCCATTCCCAGCTCTTTCAGCTTGCGCGTCAGGGTATTGCGTCCCCATCCCAACAGGCGAGCGGCTTCCTGCTTGTGGCCCTGCGTATGACGAAGCGCGGTAGTTAACAGCGTACGCTCCATCTCAGGCTGCGCTTCAGACAGCAGGTTTTGATGACCGGAACGCAGCGCGCGGTCGGCCCACTGCGCCAGCAGCGTTGCCCAGCTGTCCGGCAAAGCGTGCCCGGTGCTGCTTTCAGGCGCGGTCGCTTCAAACAGCTCGGCCGGTAAATCCTGAATCAGCACTTCCTGCCCGGCGGCCATCACGGTTAACCAGCGGCAGGTGTTTTCCAGCTGACGCACGTTGCCCGGCCACGCCAGGCGCGTAAGGGCAGCATCGGTTTCCGGGTGAAGCTGCTTGGCCTCCACACCCAGCTCGCGGGCGGCTACCTGCAGGAAATGGCGCGCCAGGCGGGGAATATCTTCCCGGCGTTCACGCAGCGGCGGCAGATGAACGCGAATGACGTTCAGACGATGGAATAAATCCTCACGGAATTTGCCTTCCTGCACGCGCTGCTCCAGGTTCTGGTGGGTCGCGGCGATAATACGCACGTCCACCTTCACCGGCGCATAGCCGCCCACGCGGTAAAACTGCCCGTCGGCCAGCACGCGCAGCAGACGGGTCTGAACGTCCAGCGGCATATCGCCGATCTCATCCAGGAACAGCGTGCCGCCGTCAGCCTGTTCGAAGCGCCCCTGGCGAATGGTATTTGCGCCGGTAAACGCCCCTTTTTCGTGCCCGAACAATTCGGATTCAATCAAATCCTTCGGGATCGCCGCCATATTCAGGGCAATGAACGGTGCTTTTGCCCGGGGGCTGTGGCGATGCAGCGCATGCGCCACAAGCTCTTTACCGGTTCCCGATTCGCCGTTAATCAAGACGCTGATGGACGAGCGGGACAGACGGCCAATAATGCGAAAGACGTCCTGCATCGCCGGCGCTTCGCCGATGATGTCGGTGGTTGGCCCAAAATCGGGCGCGTGGCGCGGCTGTTGCTGCTCCTGATAGTGGCTAATCGCGCGCTCAACCAGCGCCACCGCTTCGTCGATATCAAACGGTTTGGGCAGATAATCGAATGCCCCTTGCTGATAGGCGCTCACCGCGGCATCCAGATCGGAGTGTGCCGTCATTATGATGACCGGAAGCATAGGGTGGCGTTGTTTGATCTGCTTTAACAGCGCCAGCCCGTCCATGCCCGGCATGCGAATATCCGACAGCAGAACATCGGGCGTTTTGGTGGTGAGTGCGTCGAGCACTTCGCTGCCGCTCTCAAACGTCGTGCAGCTTAATCCCGCCCCTGTGAGCGCGCGTTCAAGCACCCAACGGATGGAGCTATCGTCATCGACTACCCAGACTATCCCTCGTTGCATAAACGTCACCTTTATTTTTTAATCGGCAGGAAAACCGAAAACTCGGTATGTCCCGGCCAACTGGTAAATTCAATTTTTCCAGAGTGTTGATCGATCAAACTGCGGGCAATGGATAAGCCCAGGCCGGTTCCGCCTTCGCGACCGCTGACCATCGGGTAGAACAGGGTGTCCTGCAGATGCGATGGAATGCCGGGCCCGTTATCCTCGACGTCGATTCGGGCTGCAAGCCGATAGCGCACGCCGTGTAACGTGAGCTGGAAGGCGGTACGGGTGCGTAAAATAATCTCGCCCCCGTCAGGCCCCAGCGCCTGCAGGGCATTGCGCACAATGTTCAACAGGACCTGCTCAATCTGATCCGGGTCATGGGCCAGTTCCGGCAGGCTTGGGTCGTAATCACGTACCAGCGTGACGTTCTCCGGCAGCTCCATCGAGACGAGCTTCACCACCCGTTCAGCCACTTTATGGATGCTTTCTGTGACGTGCATTCCCGGCTGCTGTGGCCCGAGAAGGCGGTCAACCAGATTCCGCAGACGGTCCGCCTGCTCAATGATGACGTTGGTGTACTCCGCCAGCGCAGGGTCAGGCAGCGCCTTGGTCAGAAGCTGCGCCGCACCGCGTAATCCGCCCAGCGGGTTTTTGATTTCATGCGCCAGACCGCGCACCAGGTCTCGGGCGGCAATTTGCTGTGCATGCTGAAGCTGTTCCTGGCTCAGTCGGCGCTGATTATCCATCGGCGCCATTTCCAGCAGGATCAGGCCTTCGGGAAGACGTTGCGCGGTCAGCGACAGAATGTGCGAACGCCCGTCGATCACCAGCGTCACTTCGTTATCGGTGAAACCCTGGCCTGCCTGTAAACTTTCCTGCATCAGGCCAATATTCAGCGAAAAATAGCTCAGGAGTTCCGGAAGTGGGGTGCCGAACAGTTTACGTGCGCTTTGGGCGAGCAGCTGCTGTGCCGCTGGGTTGGCGTAATGAACGGCCAGCTCGTCATCGACCAGCAAAATGCTGTTAATCAAAGAATTGAGGATCTGCCCAGCATCGGGCAGCGTGCCAGTTGCCATTCAGCAGTCTCCTGGAGTCGTTTGCACTAATTTAGTGCAGTATAGCGTTTTCGGCGTCAAAAGCGCGTGAGATCAGATTGTTGGTGGAGAAAAAAGCCCATCCGGAGATGGGCTAAAAGTTTCCACGGCAACTACTCCCGGCGCTTGTCACGCCGGGTAAAACAACTTAATTAAACGCTGTAGTACAGTTCGAACTCAACCGGGTGCGGAGTCATACGCACGCGGTCGTTCTCTTCAGTGCGCAGCGCGATGTAAGCATCGATAGCGTCGTCAGTGAATACGCCACCTGCAGTCAGGAACTCGCGGTCTGCGTCCAGCGCCTGCAGGGCTTCTTCCAGAGAGCCAGCAACCTGTGGGATCTCTTTCGCTTCTTCTGGCGGCAGGTCGTACAGGTTTTTGTCCATCGCTTCGCCCGGGTGGATCTTGTTCTTGATACCGTCCAGACCGGCCATCAGCAGTGCTGCGAAGCACAGGTATGGGTTAGCCGCTGGATCCGGGAAGCGCACTTCGATACGACGCGCTTTAGGAGACGCCACCACCGGGATACGGATAGAAGCAGAACGGTTACGCGCAGAGTAGGCCAGCATCACTGGCGCTTCGTAGCCCGGGACCAGACGCTTGTAGGAGTTGGTGGTTGGGTTCGCCAGGGCGTTGATCGCTTTAGCGTGTTTGATTACGCCGCCAATGTAATACAGCGCCTGCTCGGACAGACCGGCATATTTGTCACCAGAGAACAGGTTGGTACCGTTCTTGGACAGAGACATGTGGCAGTGCATACCGGAACCGTTGTCGCCAAACATTGGTTTTGGCATGAAGGTCGCGGTTTTACCGAAACGGTGCGCAACGTTGTGCACAACGTATTTGTAGATCTGAATTTCGTCCGCTTTTTTGGTCATGGTGTTGAAGCGGGTAGCCACTTCGTTCTGACCCGCCGTCGCCACTTCGTGGTGGTGCGCTTCAACAACCAGGCCCATCTCTTCCATCACCAGACACATGGTGGAACGAATGTCCTGTGCAGAGTCGACCGGAGGAACCGGGAAGTAACCGCCTTTCACGCCTGGACGGTGACCTTTGTTACCACCTTCGTATTTGGTGGAGGAGTTCCATGCGCCTTCGATGTCGTCGATAGCCACGTGTGAGCCAGAAATAGACGCACCGAAACGGATGTCATCGAACAGGAAGAACTCTGGCTCTGGCCCGAACAGAACGGTGTCTGCGATGCCGGTAGAACGCAGGTACTCTTCAGCGCGTTTCGCGATAGAACGTGGGTCGCGGTCGTAGCCCTGCAGGGTGCCTGGCTCGAGGATGTCGCAACGGATGATCAGGGTAGGTTCTTCAAAGAACGGATCAATGACCGCAGTGGTCGCATCTGGCATCAGAACCATGTCGGATTCGTTAATGCCTTTCCAGCCACCAATGGAGGAGCCGTCAAACATTTTGCCTTCTTCAAAGAATTCGGCGTTCACCTGATGAGCAGGGATTGTGACGTGCTGTTCTTTACCTTTGGTATCGGTGAAGCGCAGATCAACAAACTTCACTTCATGTTCGTTCAGCATCGTCAAAACGTGTTCAGCGGACATACTTAACTCTCCAGATTGGTCATTGTCGTCGTGGTAACGAGGTCTTCAATTTCTGTTTGTACTGGCTGGTGCCATGTATTTTTTATAAAGCGAAATCTGTGCCAACTTTTAAAACACCCCAAAAAGGCGTTATCATGCGCACCATAGTGCAAAAGGGCTGCACCACGATGGATTTGTTGCACCAGTATAGTGCTTCAATGTGAACATTGAGCACCATATTGGTGCAATTTACGTTAAAGTGCCCTTTTACCGCTCCGTGAAAGCGATCACAAAGCATCTCTGCAATACTTGTTTGCGGGGGATGTTTGTGATCCTGTTTTGTAGTGCGATTAATCCGTGTACAATAACGCGCTATTTCTAAATGCCTGAGGCAAAGTTGTGATCGAAAATTTGCGTAACATCGCCATCATCGCGCACGTTGACCATGGTAAAACTACCCTGGTCGATAAGCTGCTGCAGCAATCCGGTACGTTTGATGCGCGTGCCGAAACCCAAGAACGCGTGATGGACTCCAACGATTTGGAGAAAGAGCGTGGGATTACCATCCTCGCGAAAAACACCGCGATTAAATGGAATGACTACCGTATCAACATCGTTGATACCCCAGGGCACGCCGACTTCGGTGGTGAAGTTGAACGTGTAATGTCCATGGTAGACTCCGTTCTGCTGGTCGTTGACGCAATGGATGGCCCAATGCCACAGACGCGCTTCGTGACCAAAAAAGCATTTGCCCATGGTCTGAAGCCAATCGTTGTTATCAACAAAGTTGACCGCCCTGGCGCGCGTCCTGACTGGGTTGTTGACCAGGTATTCGACCTGTTCGTTAACCTCGACGCGACCGACGAGCAGCTGGACTTCCCTATCGTTTACGCCTCTGCGCTGAACGGTATCGCAGGTCTGGACCACGAAGACATGGCTGAAGACATGACCCCGCTGTATCAGGCGATTGTTGACCGTGTTCCTGCGCCAAACGTCGATCTCGACGGTACCCTGCAGATGCAGATCTCTCAGCTCGATTACAACAACTACGTTGGCGTTATCGGCATTGGTCGTATCAAGCGCGGTAAAGTGAAGCCGAACCAGCAGGTCACTATCATCGATAGCGAAGGCAAAACCCGTAACGGTAAAGTTGGTAAAGTACTGACTCACCTGGGCCTTGAGCGTATCGAGAGCGACATCGCTGAAGCGGGCGACATCATCGCTATCACCGGTCTGGGTGAACTGAACATCTCCGACACCATCTGCGATCCGCAGAACGTCGAAGCGCTGCCAGCCCTGTCCGTTGATGAACCAACCGTATCCATGTTCTTCAACGTCAACACCTCTCCGTTCTGTGGTAAAGAAGGTAAGTTCGTTACCTCTCGTCAGATCCTTGACCGCCTGAACAAAGAGCTGGTGCACAACGTTGCGCTGCGCGTTGAAGAAACCGAAGACGCTGATGCATTCCGCGTTTCGGGTCGTGGTGAGCTGCACCTGTCTGTTCTGATCGAAAACATGCGTCGTGAAGGTTTCGAAATGGCGGTTTCCCGTCCGAAAGTTATCTTCCGCGAAATCGATGGCCGTAAACAAGAGCCGTTCGAAAACGTGACGCTGGACGTTGAAGAGCAGCACCAGGGTTCTGTGATGCAGGCTCTGGGTGAGCGTAAAGGCGACCTGAAAAACATGAATCCAGATGGCAAAGGCCGCGTACGTCTCGACTACGTGATCCCAAGCCGTGGCCTGATCGGCTTCCGTTCTGAGTTCATGACCATGACTTCAGGTACTGGTCTGCTGTACTCCACCTTCAGCCACTACGACGACGTGCGTCCGGGTGAAGTGGGCCAGCGTAACAACGGCGTGCTGATCTCCAACGGTCAGGGTAAAGCGGTTGCGTTTGCGCTGTTCGGTCTGCAGGATCGCGGTAAACTGTTCCTGGGTCACGGTGCTGAGGTTTATGAAGGCCAGATCATCGGTATTCACAGTCGTTCTAACGACCTGACCGTAAACTGCCTGACCGGTAAGAAACTGACCAACATGCGTGCGTCCGGTACTGACGAAGCAACGGTTCTGGTTCCACCGATCAAGATGACTCTGGAGCAGGCTCTGGAATTCATCGATGATGACGAACTGGTCGAAGTGACTCCACAGTCAATTCGTATCCGTAAACGTCACCTGACCGAGAACGATCGTAAACGTGCTATGCGCGGTGCGAAAGAAGACTAATACGGTTAATCCGTAATAAAAAAAGCCGCTGATTTCTCAGCGGCTTTTTTGTTTTTATTTAAAGCTGTATTTCACCCCCAGCATCCCCTGCGTATCGCTGTAGCCTTTGTCGCCTATCTGCTGAGCCACGTTGCCCCATACGCTAAGCTGCGGCGTAATCTGCCCCTCTACGCCTGTCTTGAGTTCACCGATATTGCGCGTACCACGCATCTCATTGCTAACGTCATCCATGCGGATATGCGTGGTCTGGGTGTTGTGGATCCAGTTCGCTTCGATAAACGGCTGGAAGGTCCGTGATTTACCGTCGTCAATCGCGTTATGTCCGCTGATGTAGGCCTTCACGCCGAGGCGCGTCATCAGGTTCCCCTGGGTTTCGTCTTTCACCCGCGTGCCGTTGCGCTCACGATGGTCGTCAGCCTGCACGTCCATCCAAACGGCCTGCGCTTTCGGCTGGAGCCAGTAGCTGTTGCGGCCGCTTTCGCCCACCTTAACGCTATAGCCTGCTTCTACAGAGGCGGTCACGCCGCTGGAGCGATAGTTTTCAGTGGCCTGATCCTGTCCCATCACCTTATTGTCGAACCAGTTATACAGCACCCAGCTATCAACATAAGTGCCACTTTTATCCGCGTCGTTTGCGTACCAGGTACCGTACAGACCGACGCTATAGCCATTCACTTCACCGCGTGAGTGGTAGCCGGTCAGGCTGGAAGCGCTCCGGCTCTGACTGTTGCCGTAGCCCGCCATCAGGCCAAGATGCCAACGGTCCAGACCGTCGGTGCTCCACTGAGCGACATCGCCACCCAGCTGCAGCACGTAGCGATTGGCGGTGGTTTTTAACTGGCCGCTGTCGTCTCTGAAACGCGTATGACCGCCGACGTTACGCATCCACAGGCTCGTCACTTTCTGCTCGCCAGTGAGCATGTCGGTGTACTGCGTTTCACCCAGACGATCGTGCAGGCGGGTCATAAACAGCGTATTTGCCGCATAGCTGTTTGCCAGATAGCTACCAAATTCCGGGCGATACTGATGCTCGCTTTTCGGTGGTGCAGGCGGTGGGACCGGCTCTTGCGGCGGAATCACCGGGTCAACGGGCGGATCTACCGGGTCGACTGGTGGGTCCACGGGGTCAACAGGCGGGTCTACGGGGTCGACCGGTGGGTCAACTGGATCAACGGGCTCCGCCAGGCTGGTCAGAAACCAGTTTTTACCTTTTTGCACAACGTTATAGTCATAACCGCCCGCCACGATACGGCTGGCCTTCTCAAACGTCCCGTCAGAGTTGCCACCAACGCTGACAATTTCAATCCCTTCTACGGTTTGCGCGCCAGTACCGCCAATGTTGTTCACTTCCACCCCGGTATGACCGGACGTGTTGCCTTCAACAATCAGTTTGTCCGTTTCCGAAGTGTCGTCAAACAGCACGGTATTGAAAACCAGCTTGCCGCCGTTGCCGATAAAATCATCCTTGATGGTCAGCGTTTGCCACGCCGCGTCCTCTGCATGCTGAAAATTAATCGTGCCGCCCGCATTCAGCGTCAGGCTGGTCAGCGTGGAGCTGTCGCGCAGATTCCAGACGGCATCATTCATCGTCAGTGCGATAGTACCGGTACCCGCGGCGTTGCCCTCAATGAAGGACGCCCCATTCCACAGGGAGTTGTCATCCATCGTCAGCGTAATGGTACTGTTTTGTGCCGGAAGCGTGCTGGTGGCCGCGACGCCGCCCGCTGAAAGGACATCGCCGTTGAGGATGAATTTGCCTCCAGCGGACGCGTCAATTACCCCGCCGTTACTGGCGTTCAGGGCATAGCTACCGTTGTCGCGATGGCCTGCGGTGGTAATGGTTGCACCACCCGCGAGGGCTATCACGCCGCGTGACCAGGCATACATCCCGTGCGGCGCTTGCGCAGAGCTGCTGGTTTTCTCGCTGCTGTTTACCGCAATGGTGACGTTATCTCCCAGATTCACCGCACCGGTGTAAGCATAGACGCCATGCGCGCTGGCACCGTTGGTCGTGATGGTGGCTCCTTCATCAAGGGTGATAGTTGACGAGCCGGTAGAATAAACCCCGGAGGCACTGGCCGCGTCGGTGGTAATCGTCGCGCTTTTGCCTAGCTCAATTTTTGACGCAGAGCCCGCATACAGGCCATAGGCCGATGTGCCGTACGTTTCGATGGTCGCCTCATTTCCCAGACGAACGTAAGAGCCGCTCTGGTTGGTGCGGATCCCTTCGGCGTAGGTACTACGCGTCACAATATGGGCACGATCGCCGACGATAACGTTATTTTTTGCCTTCGACGCATCATTCAGTGCATAGGCGCTAATCCCGCGTCCTGTGCTGCCCGTGGTTTCGATATAGAGATCGTCCCCCACATAAATATTGGCGGAGCCAAGCGATCCCTGGCTGAAGGAGCTGTAGCCGGCATTGATGCCGTCACCGCTTTGGCCATTAACGTAAATGTGGGTGCGATCGCCGGTAATGATAAATACCGGGTTGTCCGGCGTGTTCATACCGTGGGTACGAATACCGTCGACATCTTTACCATTATTGGCAGCCACTTTTGACTGGGTGCGAATAGTCAGATCGTCACCAAATATCACCCCCGGACTGCCGGACGTGGAGTTCTGAATAACGGTAACGGAATGCTCAAAGGCTTCCGCCCCAGGCCCTTCGAGGGTGATCCCATCTCCGTAGATCGGGATATTACCGGCGCTGTACTGGTAGACATAGTTAGGATCGCCGGTATTTTTGCTAAAGTTCGTGTTTGCTGTTGCAGGTATCATCGCCTGTATTTCTGCAGGCAAATCCGTTACCGCTCCGGAAGCGGGTAAATTAGCAAAATCTATTACCGCTGCATGTGCGGTAAATAGCGCTGACGACAACGCCAGCGAAATCGCAGCGGCGACTGGTGAGTGTTTCATTAAATATGGCATGACTGCCCCCTTTCTTTCAGGCGTAGAACATCCTCCACACCATTAAATGTGGGTAGGTAAACAGGTTGAAATTACAAAATAGAAACGAGAATTTTATGAATGCTGGTGCCTAACTTCCTCTCAAGTCGTATTTTATGGACGTAAATTTTTTTAACATCAATGCCGTCTGTTTTTATAATCTCCTGAAGGCACGCTCCTGACAAAAATCTGTTAAGCAACGTGAATTCAACAGCATTTAAGATACTGCCGCGTCTGCTATTCACTCGTCTCCCGGTGAATAGATGGCTAATTTTTTCTTTTAATATAATGTCACTGTCATCTGAATAAATAACTCCCTTTATTTCACTGCGGTGAGTGAGAAAATAATTGGCCAATGCTTCCAGCTTGCGGTCTGAGATAATCACAATGTTCATGTTAGTTCTCGCCAGACGTTCAATCCATTGCGGATCGGCAAGTGCGCGCAGGTTGTACATTGAAAAGTCTACAAATATAAATCCGCGTAATAAGTGATTCTTGTTTCCTCGCACTATTTTATTTTCTACTGCAATCTGCAGGAAATGGTTATCACCTGGCCAAACTGCGAACGAGGCGTTTCCACAATATTGTGAACGTACTGTGTTATCTGGATATAACTGACAGGACAATTCACAGCTTATACAGCGGACAACCTTATGCGACGATGTTATCATCCAGTCCACTCCTGTCTTATTTTCACCGTCAATATTTCACTGCCATGCAAATGTGTCAATCTTGAAACATATCCAGTGGCCCTCTCTTGTTTATGAAAAATAGTGATAAAGAATATAAATTCCTGGTGATGCCTATTCTGTCAGGCCATAGCCATCGCGAAAGGACATATGTTGGTCAACGTATTCCAGGAATATTCGTCAGTACCTTAAGATTATTCGACAAAAAAAATCCCAGGGGAAGATTCACGAAATAGCACTAAAAGCTAAAGATTCGTTTCTTTAATCTGCCGCAACGACCGTCTTTTCTCTTGTTGTGGCTCAATATAATTATTTGGTCTGGCGAAGTGTAATGAAATCTCATTATGTCGTTTTAGATGAGAAAAACCTAAGAAAAACATCTCTTAACCTATTGAAAATAAATGTGTTATTTTTAATCTTAGTTGGAATGGTATCGCGTCCTGATCCTTCTGACCTATACTCTTGTTAAATATACGTATGTGTTTTTGGTGTATATGGTTAAGTATTGTTATTGCTGAGGAAAGGAAAATTGTATCTCATTAACAAATTGGTCGAGTATGATCCAGAAAACAAAACCCTGGTAAATCATATTTCCGGGCGCTCGATACAATTGCAGCTTCCTGCCAACCTCTGTTTTCTCTATCTCGTCACCCATCCCGGAGAAATAATTTCGCAAAATCAGTTAATGATAGTGGGATGGGGTGAGCGCAATGACGTCACCACACCGAATACCTTTTATCAGGCTATTTTGACATTACGCAACGCCCTGGCTGAGGTGGGGTTACCGCGCGATACGGTAAAAACGATTTCGCGTCGTGGGCTTATGCTTTCCGAAGCCACCCAGGTTGAACGATTTATCCCAGGCGCTGAGCCGATAATAGCCAATAAAGACGCAGTCGTTGCCGATAGCACCGCGGTGAAGAGTCCGGCCTGGCTGATAATAACGACCGCAACGCTTTTGCTGATCGCGCTTATCAACGGGGGGATATTATACAAACAGCACCAGAACATGCCGTTTAGTCACTACATTCCACTTTCTACGGGCAGCAGTGCCTGCCAGCTTTTTTATGCGCCTAACGAACCTATGCAGGACCATTACTTGCGCTTGTTAAACAATAACCCTGGCCTGTGTGCCGAAAAGCGATATGTTTTTCTCATCGGCTACAGTAAAACGGAGCGAATCGCGGCGTTTGCCTGTAATAAGGATCCGCGTCGCGACGCGGCAGCGTTTTGTACCACCCATTATTTTTGGGCACACGAGCAATGATGACTCTTCGAAACCGAATTATTTTGCTGGGGGCGATTCTGGTGGCGGTTATTACCAGCGGCTGGTTAGCTTACTCGAATTTGTCGAGTACGCCGATACGCTGCACGGGAAATGTGGAATGGACGATTGGTAAAAACCGATTTGTGGGTACGGTTTCCTGGCGAATGCAGCATCGGGAGGGCGCGACCATCATTAACGGTAAATTATTTGGTCAGACGGTGTCTGAAGTTAACCGGACCATCTATTTTCACTACAGTTACCATCAGAATGCGCGCGTGTTAAATAACGATCGTATTGTTAAAACCTTCGCCGATAATGCGGATGAGGCTGATATCAACGCAACATTACCGGGCTTTTACCGTACGCCGGGTCGGGACCTGAGCCTGATGATTGATGAGTACCGGGGGGCCTGGCTTTTTGCCGCGTCAAACGTCCCTTCACTTTACTGTCGTAAAAACGCGCCGTAAAAATCGATCGCACACCTTAGAGCGCACGCATAGTCAAATCTCTTTATTCCCGCTACAGTTACCTCTCCACGGCGAGCAGGAGATAAACATGCTTTATATCTTTGATTTAGGAAACGTCATCGTCGATATCGATTTTAATCGCGTGTTGGGTGCATGGAGCGACTTTAGCCGCGTGCCGCTGGCAACGTTAAAGCAAAATTTCGCGATGGGTGAGACCTTCCATCAGCATGAACGCGGCGAGATCAGCGATGAAGAATTCGCTGAACGTTTCTGTCAGGAGATGGATCTACCGTTAAGCTACGAGCAGTTTTCACACGGCTGGCAGGCCGTATTTGTCGCCATCCGGCCTGAGGTGATCGACATCATGCATAAGCTTCGCGAGCAGGGACATCGGGTCGTTGTGCTGTCAAACACCAACCGCCTGCATACCACGTTCTGGCCTGAGGAGTACCCTGAAGTTAAGGCGGCGGCGGATAAGATCTATCTCTCGCAGGAGATGGGGATGCGTAAGCCTGAAGCGCGAATTTATCAGGCTGTTCTGCAGGCAGAGGGATTCACCGCCGCCGATGCGGTCTTTTTCGATGACAACGCCGATAATATAGAGGGAGCTAACCAGTTGGGTATTACGTCAATTCTGGTGACCGGAAAAGAGACGATACCTGACTACTTTGCGAAGCAGCTATGCTAAAAACCGTTCATCAAAAAGCCACGCACCATACTCGCCCGCTGCGGGCCTGGCTGAAACTGCTCTGGCACCGGATTGATGAGGACAATATGACCACGCTGGCGGGTAACCTCGCCTACGTGTCATTGCTCTCGTTAGTGCCGCTGGTGGCGGTCATCTTTGCCCTGTTCTCCGCCTTTCCGATGTTTGCGGACGTCAGCGTGCAGCTTCGTCATTTTGTCTTCGCGAATTTCATTCCGGCAACCGGGGATGTTATCCAGAACTACATTGAGCAGTTTGTTGCCAATTCCAGCAAGATGACGGCAGTGGGGGCGTGCGGTCTTATCGTCACCGCGCTGCTGTTGATGTATGCCATCGATAACGCGCTGAACACGATCTGGCGGAGTAAAAAAGCGCGGCCAAAGGTCTATTCCTTTGCCGTGTACTGGATGATCCTCACGCTGGGACCGCTGCTGGCCGGGGCGAGCCTGGCAATCAGTTCTTATCTGCTCTCCCTGCGCTGGGCGAGTGATTTAAACGGCGCTATTGATAATGTGCTTCGCATCTTTCCGTTGATCCTGTCGTGGCTCTCGTTCTGGCTGCTCTATAGCGTCGTGCCGACCACGCGCGTGCCTAACCGCGATGCGGTCGTGGGGGCGCTGGTGGCGGCATTGCTCTTTGAGCTCGGTAAGAAAGGGTTTGCCCTCTACATCACGATGTTTCCGTCCTATCAGCTGATTTACGGCGTGCTGGCGGTGATCCCCATTTTGTTTGTCTGGGTCTACTGGACCTGGTGTATCGTCTTGCTTGGTGCTGAAATAACTGTCACTCTCGGTGTATACCGCGAACTTAAAAAAGCAGCAGCAGCTGAAAAACAACAAGAAGCAGACCAACCATGATTGCATTGATACAGCGCGTAACCCGTGCCAGCGTCACCGTGGAGGGAGAGGTGACGGGTGAAATTGGCCCAGGACTTTTGGTGTTGTTAGGTGTCGAAAAGGATGATGACGAACAAAAAGCCAACCGCTTGTGTGAGCGCGTGCTGGGCTACCGTATTTTCAGCGATGCGGAAGGCAAAATGAACCTGAACGTCCAGCAGGCAGGCGGCAGCGTGCTGGTGGTTTCCCAGTTTACGCTGGCAGCGGATACCGAGCGCGGCATGCGCCCGAGTTTCTCCAAAGGGGCCGCGCCGGATCGTGCAGAAGCACTTTACGAGTACTTTGTTGAGCGTTGTCGCCAGCAGGAAATGAATACGCAAACCGGACGATTCGCTGCAGATATGCAGGTATCGCTGGTGAACGATGGCCCCGTCACATTCTGGCTCCAGGTATGAGCATACTTACGGCATGGCCGCGGGTAACAAGAGAGAGTACAGCTATGTATCACCTTCGAGTACCGCAAACGGAAGAAGAGTTAGACGCTTATTACCAGTTCCGCTGGGAAATGCTGCGCAAGCCACTGCATCAGCCAAAAGGCTCTGAACGCGACGCCTGGGACGCAATGGCTCACCATCAGATGGTGATGGACGAAGAGGGCAACCTCGTGGCCGTCGGGCGTTTGTATATCAACGCCGATAACGAAGCGTCTATTCGCTTTATGGCGGTTCATCCCTCCGTGCAGGACAAAGGTCTGGGTACGCTAATGGCGATGACCCTGGAATCCGTCGCCCGTCAGGAAGGCGTTAAGCGCGTCACCTGTAGCGCCCGCGAAGATGCCGTTGAGTTCTTCGCTAAACTCGGTTTTGTGAATCAGGGGGAAATCACGACCCCGCAAACCACGCCGATTCGTCATTTTTTGATGATCAAACCCATCGCCACCCTGGACGATATTCTGCATCGCGCCGACTGGTGCGGACAGCTCCAGCAGGCCTGGTATCAGCATATTCCGCTCAGTGAAAAAATGGGCGTGCGCATTCAGCAGTACACTGGACAAAAATTTATTACCACCATGCCGGAAACCGGCAATCAGAACCCGCACCACACGCTGTTTGCCGGCAGCCTGTTCTCACTGGCCACGCTTACCGGCTGGGGACTGATCTGGCTGATGCTGCGCGAGCGCCATCTGGGTGGCACCATCATTCTTGCTGATGCTCATATCCGCTATAGCGCACCTATCAGCGGCAAGCCGAGTGCGGTGGCCGATCTGGGGTCACTGGGCGGCGATCTGGACCGTCTGGCTCGTGGCCGCAAGGCTCGCGTCCAAATGCAGGTTGAACTGTTTGGCGATAAAACACCGGGCGCGGTGTTTGAAGGCACCTATATCGTTCTTCCGGCGAAGCCTTTTGGCGCGTATGAAGAGGGTGGGAACGAGGAGGAGTAATCTCCTGTTCACGCTCCCCGGGCGTGCTGAATCCGCCCGGCGACATCCCGCATAACGTCTCGCGCTGACTGGCTAACGCCGCCAAGCTGAAAGAAGCCATGGATGACGCCCAGCCAGCGCTGAGCGGTACACTTCACACCCTGCTCCGTCAGATGCTGGAACAACATTTCGCCCTCATCGCAGAGCGGATCGTACTCTGCGGTAATAATGTGCACAGGCGGAAGACCGTAAAAATCATCGCGCCACAGCGGACTTGCTTCGGGGAGCTGGCGGTCGGTGTCAGCGAGGTACATTTCATACCCACTGAGCAGGGTATCGCGGGTGATGATGTAATCCGTGCCATTGAGGGCATAGCTTTCAAAACTGGCCGTGGCGTCGAGCATGGGGTAGATGAGAATGAGCTGCGCAGGTTGCCACAGCCCTTTAACCTTAAGCCGCAGCGCCGTTACCAGCGCAAGATGTCCCCCTGCGCTGTCTCCGCAAAGGGTGATCCGGTTTTTATCCACGCCCAGTTTGTTCGCATAGTGCCAGACCAGATCGGCACCTCTTTCCGCATCGTCATGTGCGGCGGGGAAAGTATGCTCCGGCGCCAGCCTGTACTGAATCGCAATCACCCGGCAGTTGCCGTAGCAGGCTAACTGACGGAGTTGGTTGTCATGGGTATCAAAGCCGCCGCTGATAAAGCATCCGCCGTGGTAGTAGATGGCAGCAGGCAATATTTCAGGTGCATTGAGAGGTGAAAATACCCGAATGGTAAGACCCTCAAGAACAAGCGTCTCCACCTGAACGCGCGTTTCGGTCTCCCCGGCAAGCCTCGTGCTGGCAATATAGCCTGCTCGTCGCACCTCAATGCTCTGGCGACGTGACGAGGGCCGACCTGCAGCGATAAACCCCTGAACCAGCTGTGCAATACCCTGTTCCAGCGCCATGAAAATTCCCTTTTACTGTATGGATGAACAGTTTTATAGCCTGGTTTGATTCAAAAGAAAACAAGAATAGTGTTGTGGGCAACAATCTGGAAAGCACCTCGCAAACGGAAGGCAAACTATTGGCTGGGACTTTAACCCTACTGAGAGAAAGCGTATGTTGCCTTGAAAATAGACAATAGTGATATACTGAGGTGATATATGAGTTTACTGGCGGAGCTTAACATGGGCAGAATCCTGATCGATTTGTCGGATGACGTTATTCAACGTCTCGATAACCTCAAACAGCTGCGTAACCAACCTCGTGCCGAATTACTGCGTGAAGCAATTGAGCAGTATCTCGATCAGCAAAGCTCGTCCGTTATCCGTGATGCGCTTGGTCTTTGGGGGAACCAGCAAGAAGATGGTTTAGAGTATGAGCGCAAGCTGCGTGAGGAGTGGTAGTGATGGAACACATGGCGGTTTTTGATACCAATATCCTGATCGACCTTTTCAACAATCGCGTCGAGGCAGCAAATACGATCGAAAACACAGCATCGCACCGGTCAATCAGTCTAATCACATGGATGGAAGTCATGGTAGGGGCGCGCAAACATGGCCACGAAGCGAAAACCGCGGCGGTAATGGGCGCATTTGAGGTTATCGATGTAACCCGAGAGATCGCAGAAAGAAGCGTCGTGCTCCGTGAGAAGCATGGCATGAAACTGCCGGATGCCATTATTTTAGCGACTGCCCAAAGCAGAAATTGCCCGTTAATCACCCGGAATACCAAAGACTTTCAGGGGATTGCCGGGGTGGTTTTACCTTATCAATTGTAGGCCGGGCAAGCACGCGCCGCCCGGCACTGTCTCAGGGAATTACTCCCCTTCACCCGGGAACAGGAACGGGTTGATCGAGCTGCGGGCAAAGCCCTCCTGCTCCATCTTCGCGTCCAGAATCAGCGAGGCAAGATCGTCGGCCACCGCTTCGACTTTCGGGTCTTTTTCCTGATACAGAATCTTCAGGTAAGTGCCGCAGTCGCCGCAGCTTTCGGCTTTCACCGCTGCGTCTTCATTTTCCAGCGACCAGTAGTTCAGATCGCGGGTCTGTTCGCAGTTGCTGCACTTGATGCGCACCACGTGCCACTCGGTTTCACACAGGTTGCAGTGCAGGTAGCGCAGCCCCTGCGTGGTGCCGATTTGCACCATGCTGGAAACCGGCATTGAGCCGCAGACCGGGCAGAACTGGCGCGCCTCGCCGTATTCGGCGCGCGCTTTACCCGGGATCAGGCTCGCCATTTGCGCCCAGTAAAGCGACAGCGCAGCCCAGATAAACGGCGCTTTATCGCTGCTGACCAGAGAGAAGTCAGAGGCAAACAGCGCGCTCGCCATCTCTTCCAGCTCTTGTTCGGACGCTTTTTCCAGATTCTCAATGACCGCCAGCGCGGTACCGCTCATCTCCGGCTTCAGCTCGGCAATGAGCGAATGCAGCAGCTTTTGCCAGTGCTTGTCGCGCGGCAGGACGTGAATGTCCAGCGGCGGCTTGCCCTGCGCGTTGGCTTCTTTGATGCGCGCGGTCAGATCCATTTGCAGCGGGTGATCGTACAGCACCACTTCCTGCGCGTGGGCGACCAGCGCGGCAAAACGCAGAAAATCGCCCAGCGGGTTGTTCTCTGCCAGCTCGCGCAGACGCTCTGCGCGGCGGTTGTAGAGGTTCTTGAGTCTGGGGAATAACAACGGCGGAATATAATCCGCCGTGCGTTTCTCGCTCGACCCCAGCTCATCTTGCGGGATTATGCGAATACTCATTCAGATGACTTTTCCTGTTTCTGGCGGACTTCACGGTACCAGCGCGGGTGATGCTTCTTCGCCCACGTACTGGTTACCCATCCTTCCACCATCGCGGTAATGGTGCCTTTCACCCAAAGGGCGGCGTAGATATGCACCATGATAACCACAATTAACGCCACTGCGGCAAATGAATGCAGCATCAGCGCGAATCGGATCACCGGGATTGAGAAAGCAGGCGCAAAGTACGGACGCCAGATGATCACGCCGCTCACCAGCAACAGGACCAGGAAGATAATCGCCGCCCAGAATACGCATTTCTGGCCGAAGTTATAACGCCCGGTGTCACCCACTTCCTCGTTGACGACGATCTTACGAATATTCTTCGCCCAAAAGATATCATCCCGATTGATTAGGTTATGGTGCCAGTAGCGGAAAAACATAATGATGAACGACGCGAACATGATGACGCCCACAAACGGGTGCAGGATGCGCGCCAGCTGTGGTGTCCCCATGATCTGCATCAGCCAGTTGAAGGACGGGAAGAAGAACCCCAGCCCGCTTATCGCCGCCAGCATGAAGCAGAAGGCGGTGACCCAGTGGTTGATGCGTTCCGGCGCGGTGTAGCGCACGATGGTGTCACCTTTTTTCATTTGCGCACCTCGTCTTTCTCTTCATGCAGGTTGTCGTCTTCCTCTTCCGCGCGGTTCGGACCGACGCCGACGTAGTGGAAGATGCTCGCTGCGAAGGTGGCAGCAAAGCCCACCGCTGCCAGCGGTTTCCAGATGCCTTTCCAGAACTTCACGGTGGCGCTGATTTCCGGGTTCTCCGGCAGACCGTGATACAGATTCGGCTTGTCGGCGTGGTGCAGCACATACATCACGTGCGTACCGCCAACCCCGGCCGGATCGTACAGGCCCGCGTTTTCGTAACCTCGGGTCTTCAGCTCGCCCACGCGCTCTGCCGCCAGCGTTTTCATATCCTCTTTGGAGCCAAAGTGGATCGCGCCGGTTGGGCAGGTCTTCACGCATGCAGGCTCCTGGCCGACGGTAACGCGGTCCACGCACAGGGTGCATTTGTAGACGCGGTTGTCTTCCGGGTTCAGGCGCGGTACGTCGAACGGACAGCCCGCGATGCAGTAGCCGCAGCCGATGCACTGTTCGGACTGAAAGTCGACGATGCCGTTGGCATACTGAATGATAGCCCCTTCTGACGGACATGCCTTCAGGCAGCCCGGATCCGCACAGTGCATACAGCCGTCTTTGCGGATAAGCCATTCCAGTTTGTCGTTCTGCTCCACTTCCGAGAAACGCATCACCGTCCAGGACTTGGCGGTCAGGTCTGCCGGGTTGTCGTACACCCCGACGTTGTGACCCACTTCGTCACGCAGGTCGTTCCACTCAGAGCAGGCCACCTGACAAGCTTTACAGCCGATACAGGTCGTCACGTCGATAAGCTTCGCCACTTCCTGCTGGTGGTCCCGCGCCTGAGGCGCGGGCGTGAAACCGTTAGTCGCGGAACGACGGATAATGTCTTGAGATTGATAAGCCATAAGTCGTCTCCGTTACACCTTTTCCACGTTCACGAGGAAGGCTTTAAACTCCGGCGTCTGCGTGTTCGCATCACCGACGAACGGCGTCAGGGTGTTCGCAATGAACCCTTTCTTCGCCACGCCCTCATAACCCCAGTGAATCGGAATACCGATGGTATCCACCTGCTGACCGTGAACGTTCAGCGTGCGAATACGCTTGGTCACCACCGCCTTGGCCTTAATGTAGCCGCGGTTAGAGGAGACCTTCACGGTATCGCCATGGGCAATGCCGAGCTTGTTCGCCAGCTTCTCGCCGATCTCCACAAACTGTTCCGGCTGCGCGATGGCGTTAAGCAGCGCGTGCTTGGTCCAGTAGTGGAAGTGCTCGGTCAGACGGTAGGTGGTACCCACGTACGGGAACTTGTCTTTTTTACCCAGCGCTTCAAAGTCGCCCTTGAAGATACGGGCAGCCGGGTTAGAGACCACGTTCGGGTGCAGCGGGTTGGTGCCCAGCGGCGTCTCAAACGGCTCGTAGTGTTCCGGGAACGGACCTTCCGCCATCTTATCGATAGCGAACAGACGCCCCATCCCTTCAGGCTGCATAATAAACGGCCCAACGTCGCTGCCCGGTGCGGCAGTGCTGTAGTCCGGTATATCCACGCCGCCCCATTTCGCGCCGTCCCACTTCAGCAGCTGACGCTTCGGATCCCACGGGTTGCCCTGCGGGTCAGCGGACGCACGGTTATAGAGGATGCGGCGGTTGAGCGGCCACGCCCATGCCCAGCCCAGCGTATTGCCAAGGCCTGACGGGTCGGCGTTATCGCGGTTGGCCATCTGGTTGCCTTTCGGCGTCCAGCTACCGGCAAAGATCCAGCAGCCGCTGGAGGTGGTACCGTCATCGCGCAGGTGGGCGAAGGTACTAAGCTGATCGCCTTTCTTCGCCAGCACGGTGCCGGTGGCCGGGTCGATAACGTCCGCCAGTGCCTTACCGTTGCTCTCCATCGCCACTTCTTCTGGGGCAGGGTTTTCCGGCGTCGAGTAGTTCCAGGTCATGTTCAGGACCGGTTCCGGGTTCGCGCCGCCTTCTGCCGCGTACATCTTACGCAGGCGCAAGAAGATACCGGCCAGGATCTCGCCGTCGTTCATGGCGATGCCCGGGGCGTCAGCGCCTTTCCAGTGCCACTGCAGCCAGCGTCCGGAGTTGACGATAGACCCGTTCTCTTCCGCAAAGCAGGTTGATGGCAGACGGAACACTTCGGTCTGAATCTTCGACGGATCGACGTCGTTCGATTCGCCGTGGTTCTGCCAGAAAGTCGAGGTCTCGGTATTGAGCGGGTCAATTGTCACCAGGAACTTCAGTTTCGACAGCGACTCAACAACCTTGTTCTTGTTCGGGAACGAGGCAACCGGGTTAAAGCCCTGGCACAGATAGCCGTTCACTTTGCCCTGGTGCATCATCTCGAAATACTGCAGAACGTCGTAACCTTTGTCCCACTTCGGCAGCCAGTCAAAGCCCCAGCTGTTTTCCGCCGTAGCTTTATCCCCGAAGAACGCTTTCATCATCGAGACGAAGAACTTCGGATAGTTGCCCCAGTAGTTCACCTGGCCTTCAAGCAGCGGTTTAGGCGTGCTGGCCGTCAGGTAGGTTTGCAGGTCGGTCTGTTTCTCGCTTGGCAGGTTCATATAGCCCGGCAGGCTCTGAGACAGCAGGCCGAGGTCGGTCAGACCCTGAATGTTGGAGTGACCGCGCAGGGCGTTCACGCCGCCGCCTGCCATTCCCATGTTGCCGAGCAGGAGCTGAACCATCGCCATGGTGCGGATGTTCTGCGCGCCGATGGAGTGTTGCGTCCAGCCGAGGGCGTACAGGAACGACGCGGTTTTGTCTTTCGCGCTGGTTTCGGCGATAAGCTCGCACACCTTCAGGAAGTCCGCCTTCGGTGTACCACAGATGTTTTCGACAACGTCCGGCGTGTAGCGGGAGACGTGCTCTTTCAGGAGGTTCCACACGCAGCGCGGGTGTTGCAGAGTGGTGTCGCGCTTCGCAAAGCCTTTTTCATCCAGCTCGTAGTTCCAGCTGGTTTTGTCGTACTTGCGTTTTTCAGCGTCGTAACCGCTAAACAGGCCATCTTCGAAGTGGTAATCCTCACGCACGATTAGGCTGGCGTTGGTATAGGCTTCGGTGTATTCGCGGTTGTATTTTTCGTTGGTCATCAGGTACAGCAGTACGCCTGACAGGAAAGTGATGTCAGTACCTGAACGAATAGGGGTGTAGAAATCCGCCACTGACGCAGTACGCGTAAAGCGGGGATCGATCACAATCAGTTTCGCACCGTTGTGGATTTTGGCTTCCATCGCCCAGCGGAACCCGACCGGGTGCGCTTCAGCGGCGTTACCGCCCATCACCACAATGAGGTTGGCGTTCTTGATGTCGACCCAGTGGTTGGTCATCGCACCGCGACCAAATGTTGGAGCAAGACTTGCTACCGTTGGTCCGTGTCAGACACGCGCCTGGTTGTCGACCGCGAGCATACCGAGTGCACGCGTAAATTTCTGGGTTAAATAACCGGTTTCGTTACTGGAAGCAGAAGCACACAGCATCCCGGTGGAGAGCCAGCGGTTGACCGTGACGCCGTCGGCGTTCTTCTCAACAAAGTTGGCATCGCGGTCTTCTTTAATCAGTTTAGCGATGCGGTCAAACGCCTCTTCCCAGCTGATTTGCTGCCATTTGTCGGAACCCGGCGCGCGATATTCAGGGAATTTCAGGCGGCTTTCGGAGTGGATAAAGTCCACCAGACCGGCCCCTTTCGGGCACAATGCGCCGCGGTTAACCGGGTGATCCGGGTCGCCTTCGATATGGAAAATAGACGCTTTGGCGTTTTTAGCACCGTCGCCGAGGCTATACATCAACAGCCCGCAACCGACAGAGCAGTACGTACAGGTATTACGGGTTTCACGGGTGCGCAGCAGTTTATACTGCCGCGTTTCCGCCAGCGCTACGCCGGGCGCAAAGCCCAGTGCCGCTGCCGTGGTGCCTGCCATACCGCCAGCGCAGATCTTAAAGAACTGCCTTCTGCTGACCTGCATGGGTCACTCCTTGTTTCGACATTGCTTACATATGTAGTTTTGACTTCGCGGTTGAAGAATGACCGCAAAGGAGAAAAATTTGCGTTAATCCCTCAATTCCACGAGGGATATCATCAGAATACCACATTGTCGGTACCGCTGTTCTAATGGCGTTAATACAAAGTGAACGTATTATCACCATGTTGATTATAAAGTGTGATATCGATCACATTAACAGCTCTGCATGTTAAAGCGATGTAGCCGGTGTCAGGTTGCACCCCTGCTAAATGAGTAGGAGAATGGTTGTCGAAAAGTTGATCCATACTATGCGTACAGCCTGTGGTTTATGCTGCAATAGCACGCTCGCTTCCGTGGTTGTTCAGGAATACCGCTGTGTCTAAACAAAACCGTGATCCCCACTCGTCACCCCTGCCTGCCGGCATTGTGGAACTGTCGGTACACCGACCGCCCCGCATAACCGATGCCACGCCCGATTTTCTGGCGGAAGAAGTGCCCGTTGCGCTCGTTTACAACGGCATCTCGCATGTGGTGATGATGGCATCTCCGAAAGATCTTGAGCTGTTCGCCATCGGTTTTTCCCTCTCGGAAGGCATCATCGAGCATCCGCAAGAGATCTACGGCATGGACGTGGTCCAGGCCTGCAACGGTCTTGAAGTGCAAATCGAACTCTCCAGCCGCCGCTTTATGGGACTCAAGGAGCGCCGTCGCGCGCTGGCCGGGCGTACCGGCTGCGGCGTGTGCGGCGTTGAGCAGCTTAACGATATTGGCAAGCCCGTTGCGCCACTGCCGTTTACTCAGACCTTTAATCTGGCGCACCTCGACCCCGCCCTTGAGCATCTCAACGACGTACAGCCCATCGGCCAGCTGAGCGGCTGCACGCACGCGGCGGCATGGGTATTGCCGTCGGGAGAGATTGCCGGTGGGCATGAAGACGTGGGTCGCCACGTGGCGCTGGATAAGCTGCTCGGTCGTCGTGCGCGTGAAAGTCAGGTCTGGCAGCAGGGCGCTGCGCTCGTTTCCAGCCGGGCCAGCTACGAGATGGTGCAAAAGTCCGCCATGTGCGGTGTGGAAATTTTGTTCGCGGTGTCGGCGGCGACCACGCTGGCGGTAGAGGTAGCGGAGCGCTGTAACCTGACGCTGGTGGGCTTCTGCAAGCCGGGAAGGGCGACGATTTATACCCATCCTCAGCGATTAATAGTTGATCAGTAATTTTGAATGATATTAGCAAATCCTTCCGCTTTTAGTTGTTCGCGATGAGGTCTAGTATTTATCTCATCAAGGCACGGTGCCTTACCTAAACAACTTAATGAAAGGGTTTAAATCATGAAAAGCATCAAAACTTTTGTCGCTGTAATCGCTCTGGCTGCTTCTTTCGGTTCTTTCGCTGCGCAGACTGTGACCGCAACCGCCTCAACCATTGATGGTGCAGAAGCGAAAATCGCGGCTCAGGCTCAGGAAGCGGGCGCATCATCGTACAAAATTACCCAGGCATTCTCCGGTAACCGCGTACACATGACTGCTGAACTGAACAAATAAGCGAGTCACACCGTCGAAAGAGCGCCCCCGGGGCGCTTTTTTAGTTTATGCCCGCCACGCGCAGCAATGCCGTCACCACCGCCGCGGCCACAATGACCACGATTAACGGCATTTTCCGCCAGGCCAAAAACACCGCAAACGCCACGCCCAGCACGCGCGCCATGCCTGCGAAGTGTTCTCCCTCATAAAAGGTGGTCGCCAGCGCGACGGAGAACAGCAATACCGTTGCCGCATCTGACAGCAGCGCCTGAGAACGCTCCGACAGCGCCAGCCGGTTGCCGAGTTTGGCGCCGCCAAGGCGCATTAAATAGGTTCCGGCAGAAAGAATGGCGATGCCGAGAATAAAGACCGTCATGTTTTCCATTATTTTTTCCTCGCGGCAAGACCGAGTAAAGAGAGCAGTACCGGTAATCCCACCGGGGCAAACGGCACGGCGGCCAGCGATAACACAGCGCCGCTGCAGGCGCGGATCAGCGTGGTACGGTTTTTAAATGCGGGAACCACTAATGCCAGCAGAATGGCCGGAAATACCGCGTCCAGCCCGATGGTTTCCGGGTCGGGCAACAGTTTGCCCACCATGGCACCCAGCAGCGCGCCCAGCGGCCAGATGATGGCAACGCCTAAGCCGCATAGCCAGTAGGCGGCTTTACGCTGTTCGGCGGTTTTTTGCGACAGGCCAAACACCACGCTTTCATCGTTCATGATGTGGCAGCCCAGCAGGCTCAGACCGCGCTTGCCCACCAGCTCACGCACCGTCACGCCAAACGGCACATGCCGCGCATTGACCAGCAAACCTGCCGCCGCAGCCGCCAGCGGATTGCCGCCGCTCGCCACGATGCCGATAAACATGAACTCAGACGCGCCCGCCAGCACGGTAATGGAGAGCACAAACGGCACCCAGACCGGGAAACCGTAGGCCATTGCCAGCGATCCGTAGGACATCCCGACCACGCCCACCGCGAGGCAGACCAGAATGATTGCTTTTATGGTGTCGCCTTTCAGACAAGAGAGATGATGCTTCATACAATTTTAGCCATATCGAACGTGTATCCATTATAATGAACGCAACGAAACTGATTTTCAAGACGAACGATTTGTTCGTTTTATAGAACGCGAGGCCGTTATATGACGCAGCCGATCAGCCTGATCGCCAAAAGTCTGGTGCGAGAACGCCTGCGAACCGGGCTTTCACTGGCGGAAATTGCCCGCCGTGCCGGGATCGCAAAATCCACGCTTTCCCAGCTGGAGTCCGGCAACGGTAACCCTAGCCTGGAAACGCTGTGGTCGCTCTGCGTGGCGCTGGATATTCCTTTCGCCCGTTTGCTTGAGCCACAGTTGCCGACCACGCAGGTGATCCGCCGTGGAGAAGGGACAAAAGTGGTGGCTGGACAGGCTAACTATGAAGCCATTTTACTGGCGGCATGCCCCCCCGGCGCGCGCCGCGATGTCTATCTTCTGATGACCCAACCGGGAGCCGACCGTATTTCACAGCCGCATCCACCTGGCTCGGTTGAACATATTATTGTGACGCAGGGGCGGGCGCTGGTCGGTCTGCTCGACGCGGCGGAAGAGCTCGGCGCAGGGGATTACATTTGTTATCCCGCCGATCAGCCGCATATCTTCAAGGCCCTGGAGCCAGACACTTACGCGCTGCTGGTGGCGGAACAAAACTAACAGAGATACGGAAACTCATGTCGCTTAAAGCCATTGCCAAAGAACTGGGGCTGTCAGTCACCACCGTCAGCCGCGCCCTCAACGGATATGACGACGTCTCCGCCGAGACGCGCGCACGCGTGGAAGCAGAGGCCCAGCGCCGTGGTTACCGACCGAACACCTTCGCCCGGCGCCTGAAGATGGGCAAAATTGACGCCGTTGGGCTGGTGTTCCCGGTCCATCCTGTTCCGCTCAATAACAGCGTATTTATGGACATGGTCGGCGAAATTAGCCACGAACTGGCGCGACATGAAATCGATTTGTTGCTGATTGCCGATGACGATCTGGCCGATAAACACAGCTATATGCGCATGGTGCAAAGCCGCCGCGTGGATGCGCTGATCGTGGCACACACGCTGGATCACGATCCCCGTCTTGAGCAGTTGCAGGCGGCCGGTTTTCCTTTCCTGGCGCTCGGGCGCAGCCATCTCCCGCAGCCGTACGCATGGTTTGATTTCGACAACTACGCCGGTACGCATCAGGCTACCCGCTGGCTGATCGAGAAAGGCCATCAGCGTATCGCGCTACTTGGCGAAAGCAACAATCAGGCGTTTATCACCCAGCGCCGTCAGGGCTATCTGGACGCGTTGCGGGAAGCCGGGCTTTCCAGCGAATGGCTGCGCGCTATGCCGCCTTCGCGCCGCGTCGGGTATGCCATCACGAAAGAACTGCTTGCCCTGCCGCAGCCGCCCACGGCCATCATCACCGACTGCAACACCCATGGCGACGGCGCGGCGATGGCGCTGGCGCAGATGGGGCGTTTATCCGGCGACAACGCCGTCTCACTGGTGGTCTATGACGGACTACCCCAGGACAGCATCGTCGATATTGACGTGGCGTCGGTGATCCAGTCCACCCGCCAGGGCGTCGGGAAACAGATTGCCGATATGGTGCGCCAGCTGATTAACGGCGACGATATTGAACAGCTTCAGGTGCTCTGGCAGCCAGAATTCTCTCCGGGCCAGACGGCTTAAATAGCGCAAAATTTTAAACCCGATCACAGAACCGAAACGTTTTGGTTTGTATCCGAAACGTTTCGGATCAACACTCAGATCATCCCGATGACAGGAGATGTCTGATGCAAGATCCCGTTTTACGTCTCGAAACCACGACGGTAGACGTGGTGATTAAAACCCATCCGTTCGCCGAAATTCTCTACTGGGGGCCTCACCTTCGGCACTTTTCGCCGCAGGATGTTGCTCTGCTCGCACGTCCTGTTGCCAACGGCAAGCTTGACGTCGACTCCCCGGTCACGCTGATGGCCGAGCTGGGGCACGGCCTGTTTGGCTCGCCGGGCATTGAGGGGCATCGCCAGGGGCTGGACGGTTCCCCGGTGTTCAAAACCACCCAGGTGCAGCAGGGCGTAAATACCTTGACGATAACCGCCGAAGATGAGCATGCGGGACTGCGCCTGACCAGCGAGCTGGCGCTGGATGCCAGCGGCGTACTGGTGGTTCGTCACGGTTTAACGAATCTGAAAGCGATCCCCTGGCAGGTGGACCGTTTCGCCGTCACGCTGCCGGTGGCCGAGCGCGCGCAGGAGGTGATGGCCTTCCACGGACGCTGGATCCGTGAATTCCAGCCGCACCGCGTAAAGCTTGAACACGGCAGCTTCGTGATTGAAAACCGCCGGGGTAAAACCTCCCACGAGCACTTCCCGGCGCTGATTGCCGGTACGCCGTCGTTCAGCGAAATGCAGGGTGACGTCTGGGGCGTGCATCTGGGCTGGAGCGGTAATCACCGCCTGCGCGCGGAAGCGAAAACCGATGGTCGTCGCTACCTGCAGGCCGAAGCGCTCTACCTGCCGGGTGAAATGGCGGTTGAGGAGGGCGATACGCTCTGGACGCCGCGCCTGTATGCCAGCTACTCCACGCAGGGCCTGAACGGCATGAGCCAGCCGTTCCATCGCTACCTGCGCAACAACGTCATCCGCTTCCCGGAAAACAAACCGCGCCCGGTGCACCTCAATACCTGGGAAGGGATCTACTTCAACCACGATCCGGACTACATCATGCGCATGGCCGACGAGGCTGCCGCGCTGGGCGTGGAGCGCTTCATCATTGATGATGGCTGGTTCAAGGGCCGTAATGACGACCATGCCGCGCTGGGCGACTGGTATCTGGATGAGAAAAAATACCCGAACGGCCTGACGCCGGTGATCGACCACGTCAAGCGGCTCGGCATGGAGTTTGGCATCTGGGTAGAGCCGGAGATGATCAATCCGGATTCCGATTTGTACCGCGCGCATCCTGACTGGGTACTGGCGCTGCCGGGCTATCCCCAGGCGACCGGACGACACCAGCTGGTGCTCAATCTCAACATCCCGGAGGCCTTTGATTACCTGGTGGAGCGCATGAGCTGGCTGCTGGGTGAGCATGCGGTCGACTACGTGAAGTGGGACATGAACCGCGAGCTGGTGCAGCCGGGACACAACGGTAAAGCCGCTGCCGACGCGCAGACCCGCCAGTTTTACCGCCTGCTGGACGTGCTGGGCGAGCGCTTCCCGCACATTGAGTTTGAATCGTGCTCCTCCGGCGGTGGGCGCATTGATTATGAGGTACTGACCCGCAGCCACCGCTTCTGGGCGTCTGACAACAACGACGCGCTGGAACGCAGCACCATCCAGCGCGGCATGAGCTACTTCTTCCCGCCGGAGGTGATGGGCGCGCATATCGGTCATCATAAATGTCACGCCACCTTCCGCCAGCATAGCATCCAGTTTCGCGGGTTGACGGCCCTGTTTGGCCATATGGGGCTGGAGCTGGATCCGCTCACCGTGGACGCACAGGAGCGCGAAGGCTATCGCCATTACGCCGCGCTGCACAAGCAGTGGCGAGAGGTGATCCACCATGGTACCCAGTGGCGTATTGATATGCCGGATGCCACCACGCTGGCGCAGGGGATTGTGAGCGAAGATAAGGCGCAGGGGCTGTTTATGGTCAGCCAGCTCGCGATGCCGGATTACAGCCTGATGATGCCGCTGCGCATGGCGGGGCTGGAGGCTAGCGCGCGGTACCGCGTCATGCTGCTCGATCACCCGAATATTCAGATTACGGGCGAGGGAGGGCACACCATGCGCAAGCTGCCAGCGTGGATGGAAACGCCGCAAACGGTGAGCGGCGAGTGGCTGATGCAGGCGGGCATTGCGTTGCCGATTCTGGATCCGGAAACCGCCGTTCTGATTGGCGTTGAACGCGTGTAAAGGTGACGGGCCGGGCAGCCGGCCCTCCGTTGAGGATAAAAATAATGAACACAACAACCTGTACCCACAAAGACAACCCTAACTTCTGGATCTTCGGGCTGTTCTTCTTTCTCTACTTCTTCATCATGGCCACCTGCTTTCCGTTCCTGCCGA
Source organism: Enterobacter sp. NFIX58 (assembly GCF_900110475.1). Taxonomy (NCBI): domain Bacteria; kingdom Pseudomonadati; phylum Pseudomonadota; class Gammaproteobacteria; order Enterobacterales; family Enterobacteriaceae; genus Enterobacter; species Enterobacter sp. NFIX58. The sequence goes on from NZ_FODW01000008.1 coordinate 39,885, forward strand.
TTTGGCTGTCGGACATCATCGGCCTGAATAAAACCCATACCGGGATTGTCTTCTCCTGCATCTCGCTGTCGGCCATCGCGTTCCAGCCGCTACTGGGCGTTATTTCGGACAAGCTGGGGCTGAAAAAACACCTTCTGTGGATCATCGCGGTGCTGCTGGTTCTGTTCGCACCGTTCTTCCTGTACGTCTTCGCGCCGCTGCTGAAAGCCAATATCTGGCTGGGCGCGCTGAGCGGCGGGCTGTATATCGGTTTTGTATTTTCGGCCGGATCGGGGGCGATTGAGGCCTACATCGAACGCGTGAGCCGCAACAGCTTCTTTGAATACGGCAAGGCGCGGATGTTTGGCTGTCTCGGTTGGGGCTTGTGCGCCTCCACGGGCGGCATCCTGTTCGGCATCGATCCATCGTATGTTTTCTGGATGGGATCGGGAGCGGCATTGCTGCTGATGCTGCTGCTGGTGGTCGCGAAGCCGAAGCCCAACCAGACGGCGCAGGTCATGAATGCCCTGGGCGCGAACCAGCCGCAAATCACCGCAAAAACCGTGTTCAACCTGTTCCGCCAGCGCAGAATGTGGATGTTTATCCTCTACGTGATTGGCGTGGCCTGCGTGTATGACGTTTTCGATCAGCAGTTTGCCACCTTCTTTAAAACCTTCTTCGCCACGCCGCAGGAGGGGACCCGCGCCTTTGGTTTCGCAACGACTGCCGGGGAGATTTGTAATGCCATCATTATGTTCTGTTCGCCGTGGATCATTAACCGCATCGGCGCGAAGAACACGCTGCTGATCGCCGGGGTGATTATGGCGACGCGCATTATCGGCTCGTCGTTCGCCACCACTGCCGTGGAGGTGATTGCCCTCAAGATGCTGCACGCACTGGAAGTCCCGTTCCTGCTGGTGGGCGCCTTCAAGTACATCACCGGGGTGTTTGATACCCGACTGTCGGCGACTATCTATCTGATCGGCTTCCAGTTTGCCAAACAGTCGGCGGCGATTATTCTCTCCGCTTTTGCCGGGAATATGTATGACCGGATCGGCTTCCAGGAGACGTATCTGATGCTGGGCTGTTTCGTGCTGGCGATTACGGTGGTGTCGGCGTTTACGCTGAGCAGCAGGCAGGAGATTGCCGCCGCCTCGGGGGCGGCAGCGCTAACACATCAGTCCAGGTAAAAGACCTCTTTAAGTTCCGCACTCACCGGGCTGTTATCCGGGTTCGACGGCATGACGTCGCCCATATGTTTCCACCAGCGCTGGCAGACGTCGGCATTCGCTACCGCGTTCCAGCGCTCCTCCGATTCAATCTCCACGGTCGCAAACAGCAGGTTACGGGCTTTGTCGAGATAAATGGCGTAGTGGTGAGCGCCGTGGTCTTTCAGCACCGCTTCAAGCTCGGGCCAAATTGGATTGTGGCGACGCGCGTACTCCTCGTGCGCGTCCGGGTTCACCTGCATCACAAACGCTTTGCGGATCATAATGCCTCCAGATAGAGCTCGCGGACTTCATCGCGGCTGGCGGTGCGCGGATTGCATGGCGCACACGGATCCGCGAGGGCTTTATCCAGCCAGCCTTCGATATCGGCTTTAGTGACGCCGAGCTGGCTGAAGCCCGCAGGAATGCCGACGCGAGCGCTCAGGTCGCGAATCGCCTGAATGGCGGACATGCTGGCGGCTTCATCACTCATGCCGCGGGTATCGACGCCCATCGCCTGCGCCACGCGGGCGAAGCGGGTGATGGTGTGCGGGCGGTTAAAGCTTTCGACGATCGGCAGCAGAATGGCGTTGCACACGCCGTGCGGCAGGTTATGCGTCGCGCCCGGCTGGTGCGCCAGAGCGTGTACCAGACCCAGACCCGCACTGTTAAACGCCATGCCCGCCAGATACTGGCCAAACGCCATCTGCTCGCGCGCCTCAAGGTTATGACCGTTATCAACCGCTTCCGGCAGCCACAGGTTGATCAGGCGAATCGCCTCCAGCGCGTTGGCATCGGTCAGCGGGTGCGCGCCAACGGACACATAGGCTTCAATGGCGTGGGTTAATGCGTCCATACCGGTTGCGGCGGTCACGGAGGCCGGAATATCCAGCATGACGCTGGCATCGTCCACGGCGATATCCGGGATGATGTTCGGGTCGATGATCACCTCTTTCACCTGACGCGCGGAGTCGATGATCACCGCATTACTGGTCATCTCCGCCGCCGTCCCTGCGGTGGTGTTGATCGCTACCAGCGGCACCCCCGCATTTTTCACCTTGCCGACGCCGGAATAATCGGTTGACGGGCCGGGGTTAGCGGTGAGGATTTTAATCGCCTTGGCGGTATCAATCGGGCTGCCGCCGCCAAAGGCAATGACGTAATCACACTCTGCGTCCCGGTAAGCCGAAAATCCTTTTTGCACCAGCGCTTCTGTTGGGTTCGGGAACACCTCATCGAACAGGTGATACGACATCTGATGGGCGTCCAGCGCGGTAAACAGGCTGTCGAGCAGACCCAGCTTCACCAGCTGGCCGTCGGTGACAATCAGCGCTTTTCCCCACTGCTTGTTCGCTACCAGATTGACCATATCGCCGATTGCGCCCGCGCCGTGAAGGCTGATTTTTGGAAGCGCCAACATAAAGCTCATGATAATTCTCCTTAACGATCAACGTTTGTCCTGCAAAGGCGTTATGCGTATAAATCCAGCGCGGATTGCAGCGGGCTCACGCCAAAGCGCTTGCCGAGGGCGATGAGCGCTTCCCGGGGAATGGTCTGCTTCATGCCGCCCATGGCGTACACCTTCACCAGCACTTCCGCTGATTTCTCAGCGGTGTCGATCAGGCCAAAGGTTTCATCCAACGTTGGACCGCTGCCGAACACGCCGTGGAACGGCCATAGCACCAGAGAATGTTTTTGCATATCAACGGCGGTTGCCTGGCCGATTTCGTCGGTACCCGGTACCATCCACGGCAGAATGCCCACGCCATCCGGGAATACCACCAGACACTCGGTACTGCCTTCCCAGAGCTTGCGGGTGATGACATCGGCGCTGTTTTCCAGCACGTAGGTCAGGGCGATCAGGTTGGTGGCGTGGCAGTGCATGATCACGCGGTCCTTGCCATTGGTCGCTTTGATGCGCTCGCAGTGGGAGAGGAAGTGCGCCGGCAGTTCGGAGGTGGGCACCGCTTCATCCGTGAGCCCCCACAGAATGTGGTAACCCGCGCCGTCGCTGTCCACTTTCACCACGCCGAGGTTGGCCTCCGGGTCGAGCTGGACGTTACGGAAAAACTTGCCGGAACCGGTGACGATAAACGGCGTGTTGGCGAGCAGCGGCATCGGCTGGCTCAGCGCGATATAGCGCGGCTTCGCGTGGAAATCGGCCGCGAAAGGTTCGATATCCGCGTCGTCCAGGCGCAGCGTCAGGTTGCCGCCGTTGCGCTCGTCCCAGCCTTTCAGCCAGGCGTCGGAGGTGGCTTTGATCATGCCCTGGACGAACCAGGAGTGGGTGATAGTCAGCATACTGTGGTTCCTTTGAAAATGCCGGGTGGCGCTACGCTTACCCGGCCTACTCTTACCCGTAGACCCGGCAGGCAACGTGCTGCCGGGCGATGTTTTTACTGACGAGCGGCGAGAACGTCTTTCTCATATGCCCGCACGTTGTTCAGCCACTGGCTGCCCGCCGGGGCATCGTTACGCTGGCAGTACATCTCCCACACTGCCTGCCACGGCAGGGATTTCTGCTCTTCCAGCAGCGCCAGACGTGCGGTGTAGTCACCGTTAGCCTCCAGCTGTTTCAGCGTGGCGACAGGCTCCAGCAACGCGCGCAGCAGGGCTTTCTTCATATTGCGGGTGCCGATAACCCACGCCGCGATGCGGTTGATGGAGGCATCGAAGAAGTCGAGGCCGATGTGTACGCGGTCAAAGAGGTCGTGGCGGATGATTTCGCTGGCAATCGCCTGGGTTTCGTCATCCAGCAGCACCACGTGGTCGCTGTCCCAGCGCACCGGACGGCTGACGTGCAGCAGCAGACGCGGCACGTAGAGCATGGCGGCGGAGATTTTGTCGGAGATCACCTCGGTCGGGTGGAAGTGGCCAGCATCCAGACACAGCGCGGTCTGGCGGCTGGTGGCGTAACCCATATAGAACTCGTTCGAGCCCACGGTATAGCTCTCGGCGCCTATACCGAACAGCTTGCTCTCGACGGCGTCGATGTGGTGCGCCGGGTCCAGCTTCTCGCTGAGAGCCTCATCCAGCGCGGCCAGCAGGCGCTGGCGCGGAGCCAGACGATCGACGGTAATATCCTTCATGCCGTCCGGGATCCAGATGTTCATCACCGACGGTGTGCCGAGCTGCTCGCCGAAATACGCCGAAACGCGGCGGCTGGCCTTCACGTGATCGATCCAGAACTGGCGGATGTCGTTGTCCGCGTGGGCGAGAGTAAAACCGTCCGCACTCAGCGGATGTGAGAAGCAGGACGGGTTAAAGTCCAGGCCCAGCCTGTTGGTTTTGGCCCACTCTACCCAGTTCTTAAAGTGTTCCGGTTTGATTTCGTTGCGCGCCACCGGCTCATCGGATTCGAGATAGATTGCATGCAGATTCAGGCGCTTTGGCCCCGGGATCAGGCTCAGCGCCAGTTCAAGGTCGGCGCGCAGTTCGGTCGCGTTGCGCGCTTTGCCTGGATAGTTACCCGTGGCCTGAATACCCCCCGTCAGGGAACCGCCTGGGTTCTCGAAGCCAGCGACGTCATCGCCCTGCCAGCAGTGCATGGAGACGGGCAGACGGTCGAGCTGGCGCAGCGCCTCTTCGACATCCACGCCGACGGCGGCGAAACGCTGTTTAGCCAGATCCCAGGCTTGTTCTAATTGAGTTGTCATGCACAAAGCTCCTTAGTCAGTCGGTTTTGCTGAAACTGCGCGCGAAAGCGAGCAATTTCATGGCAGGGATTGGGTGTGAAGGTGGTCAGACTGGCGTTCGCCGTCACCACCGAACGGAAGTCGTCAACGTTGGAAAGTTCGTCCAGAGTCATCAACTGAATGCCGATATTGCCGAGCGTGGAGGCCTCCACGGGACCTGCCACCACGGTGATGCCGCAGGCATCGGCGCAGAGCTGGTTCAGCAGCTGGTTCTGGCAGCCGCCGCCCACGATATGCAGCTGGCTGAAGGGTTTTCCGCGAAGGCTCGCCAGCTCGCTGAGGATGTCGGCATACAGCAGGGCGAGGCTGTCAAAAATGCAGCGCGCCAGTTCGGGAGGGCTGGACGGCACCGGCTGCCCGACCTCGACGCAGGCGGCCTGAATTTCGGCGCTCATGTGCGCCGGATTGATAAAGCGCTCATCGTTCGGGTTGATCAGGAACGTGCAGGCCTTCAGCTTCTCGGTTTCGGCGATAAGCGCAGGCAGGTCGGTAATGTTCTGCTCTTTCAGTACCCGCTGGAGCAGCCACAGCCCCATGATGTTTTTCAGTACGCGATAGCAGCCTTCGGCACCCCCTTCGTTGGTAATGTTTGCGGCCATGGCCGCATCGCTGGCGTACGGGGTTTTGCTCTCAAAGCCCATCAGCGACCAGGTACCGGACGAGAGATAAGCCGCGTCTTTGCTCGCAAGTGGGGAAGCAATCACCGCGCTGGCGGTATCGTGGCTGGCGACGGCAACGACAGGAATTGCGTTCCCCTGTGGGCAAATCCAGTGACCGATCACATTACCCGGGTGGGTTGGTGTGCCGAACCAGGAAGGCGACGCTCCCGTCCAGGCCAGCAGATGTTCATCCCAGTTATCCGAGTTGATGTTGACCAACTGCGTGGTGGTGGCGTTGGTATATTCCCAGTTCATGTTGCCGGTCAGGCGATAGCTCAGGTAGTCCGGGATCAGCAGCGCATGGGCCACGTCCGCCACCAGCTCTGGCTGTTGCTCGACCAAAGCGCGCAGCTGATAAAGCGTGTTAAACGGCAGAAACTGAATGCCGCTGCGTCTGTAGATGTTGTCCTTGCCTAGCTGGGCGATAGCGTGCGCCATCAGGCCATCGGTGCGGCTGTCGCGATAAGAAACCGGCAAGCCGACGCGTTCGCCATGGCTATCAAGCAGAACGTAGTCCACGCCCCAGGTATCAATGCCGATGCTGTCGATGCGAATGCCATCGTTGCAGACGTTGTTCAGTCCGATACGGATCTCCGCCTCCAGGGCATCGATATCCCAGGCAACAAAACCGTCCTGCTTTTGCAGGCAGTTGGCGAAACGGTGCATTTCGCGAAGCGCAAGCGTGTGCTGCTCACGGTCCCAGCTCGCGAGCATTACGCGACCGCTGGATGCGCCTAAATCGACAGCCACACAATGGCGAAAAGTCATAGTCGGGTCCTTTCTTAAGTCATTAGCGGTGAGTGTAAAAAAGGGAAGAAAATGTCACCTTCTCACCACTGACAGGCCAAATCTCGCGCTGGCAAGAAAGCAAAGGTGAATGTGAGGGAGTTCACAGTTTCCTGTGGTGGCGGAATTTTCAGGCAGTGTGACGCTGACCGCATTTCCCGATCTTTCCCCCTGTTTCTTGAAAAATGGACAGCTTTTGCGAGGTTTACTGCCAAAAATTGAAGGTGAGTGCGGAAGGCCTTAATTACTATTTTGAGAACATTTTTCATTGGTGGAGGCCGTTATGACCGTACTGCACAGCGTGGATTTTTTTCCTTCAGGAGGGGCGCCTGTCGCGATTGAGCCACGGCTTCCTCAGGCCGCGTTCCCGGAGCATCACCATGATTTTCATGAAATTGTGATTGTTGAGCGCGGGACAGGTATTCATGTCTTCAATGGCCAGCCTTATACCATCAGCGGCGGTACGGTGTGCTTCGTGCGCGACCACGATCGGCACCTGTATGAGCATACCGACAACCTGTATCTGACGAATGTGCTCTACCGTTCCCCGGATGCGTTCCAGTTTCTTTCGCGGCTGAATCAGCTGTTGCCCCAGGAGCAAGACGGACACTATCCGTCGCACTGGCGCGTGAATCAGTCCATCCTGCAGCAGGTGCGTCAGCTGGTGGGCCAAATGGAGAAGAGCGAGGACGGGCGGGAGACGCACGCCATTGCCACGCGCGAACTGCTGTTTATGCAGCTTCTGGTGCTGCTGCGCCGCAGCAGCCTGGTGGAAGGGCTGGAAGATAACAACGCGCGCCTGAACCATCTGATGGCCTGGCTGGAAGATCATTTCGCTGAGGATGTCTGCTGGGAAACGCTTGCGGATGATTTTTCACTGTCGCTGCGCACCCTGCATCGCCAGCTTAAACAGCATACCGGTATGACGCCGCAGCGATATCTCAACCGTCTGCGCCTGATCAAAGCCCGTCATCTTTTACGTCATACCGACGAAAGCGTCACGGATATCGCCTATTGCTGCGGTTTTGGCGACAGCAATCACTTTTCAACGCTGTTTCGCCGGGAATTTAACTGGTCGCCGCGTGATATTCGTCAGGGGAAAGACGCGATGCTTCAGTAACGCGAGGGCAGTCACCGTTTTATTTCCGCAAAAAAGCTAATAGTGTCAGGTTATTCGGCGTAGAGGTCGTGGTGTGGCTGCTCAGTTAATCCTTCGCAAAGATGATTTTTATGCCTCCGCGAGCCAGGCCGTGACGGTGGCCGACCGCTACCCGCAAGATGTCTTTGCCGAACATACCCACGAGTTTTGCGAGCTGGTGCTGGTATGGCGCGGTAACGGCCTGCACATCCTCAACGACCGTCCCTACCGCATCACGCGCGGAGATCTGTTCTACATTCGCGCGGAGGATAAGCATTCCTACGCCTCGGTTAATGACCTGGTCCTGCAGAACGTTATTTACTGTCCGGACAGGCTCAGGCTTAACGTAGACTGGGCCGCAAGCATCCCGGGTTTTCTTGATGCTAAGGGTTCTCCGCACTGGCGCTTAAGCAGTAACGGCATGGCTCAGGTACGGCAGGTTATTTCTCAACTGGAGCAGGAGAGCCAGAAGAACGACCCCGTTTCTAACCAGCTAGCGGAGTTGCTTTTCGCCCAGCTGGTGGTGACGTTAAAGCGCCATCGTTACGCCACTGATAACCCCTCTGCCACGACGCAGGAAGCGCTGCTGGATAAGCTCATCACCACGCTTGCGGGCAGCCTGAATAAAAACTTTATACTGGAGAAATTCTGCGAGCAGGAGCAGTGCAGCGAGCGCGCGTTGCGCCAGCAGTTCCGCACCCTGACCGGGATGACGGTCAACCACTATCTGCGCCAGCTACGCATCTGCCATGCACAATATCTCCTGCAGCATACGGAGTGGATGGTCAGTGATGTGGCGATGTGCTGCGGCTTTGAAGACAGTAACTACTTTTCAGTGGTGTTTAATCGTGAGGTGGGGATGACGCCGGTACAGTGGCGTCATCGCAGTCGAAAGGGGTCGTGATCAGTTTGCCATGCCGAGCCCAACGATATTGGCAGCGATAATGATCACCACGCAGCCGAGGCTCAGTACGCCAACCGGACGATGTCCGGCGTTCTTCCACTCTTTCAGCACCAGACCGACCAGCCCGCCACACAGTACGTAGAAACTCATGTGCAGCATCCAGCTGACGTAGTCGTATTGCACCGGAATGCTGGCATGGCCCCAGGCGTAGAAGAAAAACTGTAAATACCACATCAGGCCGCCGAGCACGGAGAGTAACACGTTGGTGATGATAAGCGATGTTGCCAGCGAGAAGTCGGTTTTTACCGACAGGTTTTTCACTTTTGCGAGACGAATGAAGCAGAAGCCCAGGTTAACCATCGCGCCGCCACCCATAATCACGACATAGCTTGGCAGCGCAACATACAGCGGATCGACGCCCAGCGCGGCGGCGGCTTCATGCATAGGCCTGGCAGCATTCATCGCGAACGACATACCGGCCGAGAAGATGCCGCACATCACCGCCAGCAGCAGACCTTTCTTCAGGTTAAAATCTTCGGCTTTAATGCCCATCTTGCGCTCTTTCAGTTGCCCCGCGCGAGTCACAATTCCTACGCCAACGACCGCCACCAGCACGCCCAGGAGCGTCATCCGCCCACCCTGAGTATTAATAAGCACCTCGACGTTGCCGTTGAGAACTGGCGTCATCAGGGTTCCGACGATCAGCGTAATACCAATCGCGATACCAATGCCCATCGACATGCCGAGATAGCGCATGGTGAGGCCATAGTTGATGTTACCGACGCCCCACATCGCGCCGAACAGGAACACCGGCAGCAGGGTGGAGGCGCTGAAGGAGGAGAAGTAGCCCCAGAAATCGGGCAGCAGCATGGCGCTAATGGTCCAGGGCAAAATCAGCCAGGACACGACCCCGCCAACGGACCACATGGTTTCCCATGACCAGCCTCTCACCTTTTTAAACGGAGCATAGAAACAGGCTGCACTGGCAGCGCCTATCAAATGCCAGAAGATACCCATCGTAATCGCATGATTCATTTTTACACCCTCATCGTTTTTATCGTCAGTGGCTTCTCTTCGACTTGAGGAGTGTAAAAATTAGGCAGCTCGGGAACCTTCAGAAGGTTGCCGCACAGGTGTTCTGGATGGCAATCAGCACGTTAACCGCGTGAGCAGACTCACATTTCCGCTATTAATCGAAAACTGAATAACCTTATAAAAACTACGGCATTGATAATCATTTTCAATATCATTTAATTAACTATAATGAACCAACTGCTTACGCGGCATTAACAGCTGTGCCGCCCGACAATAATGGAGAGGATTATGAGTTATACACTGCCATCCCTGCCGTATGCCTACGACGCACTGGAACCGCATTTCGACAAGCAGACGATGGAAATCCATCACACTAAACACCACCAGACCTATGTGAACAACGCGAACGCCGCGCTGGAAAGCCTGCCAGAGTTCGCTAACCTGCCTGTTGAAGAGCTGATCACCAAGCTGGACCAGCTGCCAGCGGACAAGAAAACCGTGCTGCGTAACAACGCGGGCGGTCACGCAAACCACAGCCTGTTCTGGAAAGGCCTGAAAACTGGTACCACCCTGCAGGGCGACCTGAAAGCGGCTATCGAGCGCGACTTCGGTTCTGTTGACAACTTCAAAGCAGAATTCGAAAAAGCCGCTGCAACCCGCTTCGGCTCCGGCTGGGCGTGGCTGGTTCTGAAAGGTGACAAACTGGCGGTGGTTTCTACCGCGAACCAGGACTCCCCGCTGATGGGTGAAGCGATCTCTGGCGCATCCGGCTTCCCAATTCTGGGTCTGGACGTGTGGGAACACGCTTACTACCTGAAATTCCAGAACCGTCGCCCGGACTACATCAAAGCGTTCTGGGACGTGGTGAACTGGGACGAAGCAGCAGCGCGTTTCGCCGCTAAAAAATAAGGTTGCATTGACGCCTGTGAGAAGCGAGTCTGATGGCTCGCTTTTTTTGTATCTGCGTAATGGAGGCAGCGATGCATTACCCGGTGAATGTATTTACAGGCAAGGTAAGGGAGTACGACGGCAGCCGCCCGAGCGCCATCGCCAAAATTCAGGTCGACGGTGAGCTGACGTTAACCGACCTTGGGCTTGCGGGTGACGAGCAGGCCGAAAAGAAAATCCACGGCGGGCCCGAGCGCGCACTGTGCCACTACCCGCGCGAGCACTATCAGCACTGGAAAACCGAGTTCCCCGAGCAGGCGGACCTCTTCGTCGCCCCCGCGTTTGGCGAGAATCTCTCCACCGAAGGGCTCACCGAAAAGAACGTGTTTATAGGTGATATCTACCGCTGGGGCGATGCCCTGATTCAGGTGACGCAGCCGCGCTCGCCGTGCTTCAAGCTCAACTTCCATTTCGGTATTCATGACATGTCGGCTCAGATGCAAAGCGCGGGTAAAACCGGCTGGCTGTACCGTGTGGTGCTGGCTGGGCAGGTGTCAGCGGATGCGCCGCTTGAGCTGGCATCACGCCTGAGTGAAGTGTCTGTTTACGACGCCTGCGCCATTGCCTGGCATATGCCGTTTGATGACGAGCAGTATCATCGCCTGCTGTCGGCGGCGGGGTTATCGACCAGCTGGACAAGAACGATGCAGAAGCGGCGTTTAAGCAGCAAGATCGAGGATAATTCGCGGAGGTTGTGGGGTAAATAGTCCTCCGTAAAGCGTAGGCCGGGTAAGGCGAAGCCGCCACCCGGCACTAACAGCTACGAACGCTTATACAACGGTAGCCACAGCGTTAACCGCAGCCCACCCAGCGGGCTGTCGTCGGCTTTCACCCAGCCGCGGTGCTGCTGCATGGCGGTTTCCACAATCGCCAGACCGAGTCCCGTACCGCCCGATTCCCGGTCGCGCGCTTCGTCGGTACGGTAGAACGGACGGAAAATCTGCTCGCGGTCTTCCGGGCTGACGCCAGGACCGTCGTCGTCGACAATGACGGTGATCCCGTCTTTATCCACCGAGAACGCCACCTCAATCTTCGTGTGCGAGTAGCGCAGGGCGTTACGCACGATATTCTCCAGCGCGCTTTCCAGCGTGTTGGGGTTACCGTACAGCGGCCATGGACCCGGCGGGAAGTTGACGGTGAAGGATTTGCCCATCTGCTCCGCTTCGAACGCCGCGTTATCCAGCACTTCATGCCACAGATGATTGGCTTTCACCGTTTCGCTCACCAGCGCGTTTTTCTGCTGATTGCGCGACATGACCAGCAGATCGTTGATCATGCTGTCCAGACGATGCGCTTCGGTTTCGATACGCTCCAGCTCTTTGCTCTCCCCGCTGCGGCGGCGCAGCAGCGCGGTGCCAAGCTGTAAGCGCGTAAGCGGGGTGCGCAGTTCGTGCGAGATATCCGACAGCAGACGCTGTTGTGCCGTCATCATGCGATCGAGAGCGCTCACCATCTGGTTAAAACTGGTCCCGGCGGCAAGGAACTCCTGCGGTCCGGCTTCCAGTTCAGGATGTTGTCGCAGGTTACCCTGGGCCACTTCGTCAGCCGCATTTTTCAGCTTACGGGCCGGTTTTGCCAGGCTCCACGCCAGCCATAACAGCAGCGGCGAGCTGACCAGCATAGTAACAATCAGCAGCAGGAGAGGGCGGTCAAACAGCAGGTTGATAAAGTCGGACTGGGAGCTGCTCGCGGGGCGAATCAGGTAGAGCTGATAGTTATCCTCGCCATCTCTGACGGAGAACGGCCCCACCATTTCTACGCGGCCATATTTTTTCTTCTGGGGGTGATCGGCGTTATCTGCCTGGCCAATGAAGTTGCGGATGATCTGCATTTCATTGCGATCGGCGCCAATCACGCGGCCTTCGCTGGTCACCAGCAGCAGGCGTTGTCCGGGCGGCGCCCACTTGTCGATAGCGCGAAACAGCCTGCGCCACCACATTAAATCGTTTGGCGGATCGTTTGCCAGCTCGGCTTCCACGTGCTGCTCGATCATCACGCCCTGACGTTGCTCGCTGTCGAGAAGCTCCGTCATCTGGCGTGAGTCGAGTTTTGGCAACATCAGTACGAGCATTAAAACCAGTGCCAGCGTCAGCCAGAAGATGGCGAAGATGCGGGCGGTTAAGCTTCCTATCATGAAGCGGAAACCATCAGATAACCGCGACCACGCAGGGTTTTAAACCATGGATGACCGTCTTTACGCTCCGGCAGCTTACGGCGCAGGTTAGAGATGTGCATGTCGATGGCGCGGTCAAACGGGGTCAGACGTTTGCCCAGCACTTCCTGGCTTAAATGTTCACGCGAAACCACCTGGCCGAGGTGCTGCGCCAGCAGATACAGCAGGGTGAACTCCGTGCCGGTCAGTTCCAGCGTCTGGCCATCAAAGCTCGCTTCCTGACGGCCCGGGTTCAGGCTCAGGGAGTCGACTTCAAGGGTAGGCGAGCTGTTGTCGGTATTCTGCTGCTGCTCGCTCCAGTGGGAACGACGCAGGATCGCGCGAATACGGGCGACCAGTTCGCGGTCGTTAAACGGCTTCGGTAAATAGTCATCCGCGCCCAGCTCAAGACCGAGTACGCGATCGAGTTCGCTGCCGCGAGCGGTCAGCATGATAACGGGAGTCTGGTGTGTCTGGCGAAGCTCTTTCAACGTATCAATACCGTTTTTCTTCGGCATCATCACGTCGAGCAAAAGTAAATCGATGCTGTCGTCAAGGAGACTCAGCGCCTGCTCGCCATCATGGGCAACCAGGACGTTGAAACCTTCCATGTCGAGCAACTCCTTTAAAAGGGATGTGAGCTCTCGGTCATCATCAACTAACAGGATTTTATTCATTGTTTAAATACCTCCGAGGCAGAAATTACGACATCAAGGCTGTCTAATCCATGACTTTACGTTGTTTTACACCCCCTGACGCATGTTTGCAGCCTGAATCGTAGACTGTCTCTCGTTGAATCGCGACACGAAAGATTTTGGGAGCAAGTGATGCGCAAAGTTACCGCTGCCGTCATGGCCTCAACGCTGGCGTTCAGTGCGTTTAGCCAGGCTGCTGTAGCTATCATCAGCGATAACGGTTCCTCACAAGAGGACACAACGCAGCACAGTAGCCAAAGCCATATGTTTGACGGCATAAGTTTAACCGAACATCAGCGTCAACAGATGCGAGATCTGATGCAGAGGGCGAGACACGACCAGCCCCCTGTTAATGTTAGCGAAATGGAGACAATGCATCGCCTTGTCACCGCAGAAAATTTTGACGAAAGCGCTGTGCGCGCTCAGGCCGAAAAAATGGCACAGGAACAGGTTGCTCGCCAGGTTGAAATGGCGAAGGTCCGCAACCAGATGTTCCACCTGCTAACGCCGGAGCAGCAAGCGGTTTTGAACACCAGACATCAGCAGCGTATGGATCAGCTGCGTGAGGTTGCACGGATGCAGCGAAGCTCAGAAACGACGTTTTTCAGTAGCAATAGCAGTACCCGTAGTAACCAGTAAACCCTGTTTTCCTTGCCATAGACACCATCCCTGTCTTCCCCCACATGATGTGGGGGTTTTTTTTGCCTGTTGATTCTTCACATCATGAGAAAATGGTATTGAGCGTTCCTCGTTGCTATTACCAGGGAGTTTTCATGTCCCTGTATTATTTTATGAGTACATCTTTGATTTTTAATTTTATGTTATTAATGGTTTTAATAAAATTATAGGTCCTTGATTTTTTCATTTCATCAATCCATTTTTCAGCATCGGTTTTTTGTTTAAATAATTCTTTGTTTTGCAGTTGAAGGGCGTTGAATGTATCCTGCAATTCATTGTTGGCGCTACTAAAGGTATTTATATTATCCTTCAGTTCAATATTCAACTTATATAATTCGGCGTGTTTATCCTGTAGCTCTACATACTTTATGTGGGTGTCTCTACTGAGATTATCCAGTTGACTGAACTCGGATTGTAATGCACTGAAAGATTTGTTTATATTGGATATGGTATTAGAAAAGTTAATAAGGAAATTATCACTTCCTTTTTCTCTCGTTTTAGTTGATACGAGTAATTCAATAATAGTGTCAAAGTGCTGATGCAGAGATGCTATTTTATCATCTAAAATAACTGGAGACATGTTTTTGTGACATTGTACTGTACGCTCGTATAGGGAATTAGAATCAGTTACGTAATAATCCTGAAGATCTAACATCTTGAAGAGATCTTTAGTTTTCCCGTTCAGCATATAATCAAAGGCCACAACTTTTTTCCCATGACAGGCTGCGGTAATTGCGCCATGGAAACTCACACCAATATAAGCGTGGCAACCTGCCAGCATGCTCATAATTTCGTACATATTGAGTTCTTTTTCATAAAGAGTATATCGGGAATCTGCATTTTGATTTATCTCTCTAAGAATGCTTTCATCATCATGAGTATACGCCAGTGGTAATAGTATGATTTCAAAGCCTAAATTGTAAAAATAGTCTAATGACTTTACAACATCAGGGATTGCACTTTTAGGTAGGAATCTATTCGCGTGATAAACAATGTATTCTTTATCGCTGTTTCTTAAATTTTTTAACGATTTTTCAATAAGTTCATGAGGAATACATTCTGTCATCATAAATGCAGAATCAGGAAATACGTTAATTAATGTATCCTCTATGCCACTATCTGTCAGGATTTTTTTAGTATAGTTGTCCCGGACTGATATATAGTCAATTGGGTCGCATAAGGCCTGAGTAAGTTTCTGATAAAATGGTGAGAAATCATGGTAGCCGCCAAGTAGATTCCAGATTAGTTTTATGTTGTGTTTGTATGCAACTATCGAAGGAATAACCCATGTTTCAAACACCGGGTAGTCTACGAACTCGTCCGAGTCTCTTTTTATTTTTTGTTGCCCGCTTGCATAGTGGAATATTCCACCACCACCAACGATAATTGCATCGAAATTATGTTTTAGATGCAATGATTCCATCTCATTTAATGGGTAGACAATCTCATTTAATGAGAGGCTTTGTGTTCCCCCCACCGGTGAGAAAAGATAAAGCTTGATATTCAGACCTTTCATTTTCATGATTTTATCGAAAATAATCGGAAATAAATGATCTCCATAATTTGCGATATCATAAACGCCAGTAAACGCAATTTTTAGTGGTTCATTAGACATATATATTCTCTTAAGATAAATTTTTCCAGTACAACATGTATAGCATCAAGTGTACTATATCGCTGAAATTAAACAATATTAACTTATCCTATAAATCTAATAAAGAACAATGAGTTAGATGGTGTGGTGGTTTTTCAGAGTAGTGGTAGGTTTTTATTGTTTGACACAATGCAATAGCATCTGTTGAGCGATTGGATACGGAAACAACTTATCCATTCAGTATTTTCTAAGTCGCAGTGACAGTGTCGTCGATGGTGCATATCAACGTAACAATCAAACCGGATGTGTAGTCTGGATGTAACGGGTTGGTGAAATAAAATTCTTTTGATACAAGTGGTTATTGTTTTTCTTTCTTCTCTGTTCCTGTCTTTTCCCACATAAGGGGGGCTCTGCACCATATTCTGATTTGTTAACCGTTTATTCATCCTTCGACTCCCCATGCTTCCGTTATACTAGCGGCATGACATGACAGGAGCGTTTATGAATCAATCCTATGGAAGACTGGTAAACCGGGCCGCCATGGCCGCGACGATCATGGCGTCGTGTTTGCTGGTCATTAAGGTTTTTGCGTGGTGGTATACCGGTTCGGTCAGTATTCTGGCGGCGCTGGTGGACTCGCTGGTCGATATTGCCGCCTCGCTGACCAACCTGCTGGTGGTGCGTTACTCGCTGCAGCCAGCGGATGAAGAGCACACGTTTGGGCACGGCAAAGCGGAGTCGCTGGCCGCGCTGGCGCAGAGCATGTTTATATCCGGTTCTGCGCTGTTCCTGTTTCTCACCGGCATTCAGCATCTCGTCTCGCCGACACCGATGAACGATCCCGGCGTCGGCGTCGTTGTGACGATTGTCGCGCTTATATGCACACTTGTTCTGGTAACGTTCCAGCGCTGGGTCGTTCGCAAAACGCAAAGTCAGGCTGTACGGGCGGATATGCTTCATTATCAATCTGATGTTATGATGAATGGGGCTATTCTTATTGCGCTCGGTCTGGCCTGGTATGGCTGGCATCGGGCCGATGCGTTGTTTGCGTTAGGGATTGGTATCTATATTTTATATAGCGCCCTGCGGATGGGGTATGAAGCGGTGCAATCACTGCTTGACCGCGCCCTCCCGGATTCAGAACGCAATGAAATTTTTTCTATCGTGACCGCTTGGCCCGGCGTCAGCGGTGCGCACGATCTTCGAACGCGGCAGTCAGGGCCGACCCGCTTTATTCAGATTCATATTGAAATGGAAGACAACCTGCCACTGGTTCAGGCTCACGTGATTGCTGAGCAGGTTGAGCAGGCGATTTTGCAGCGTTTTCCTGGTTCAGACGTCATCATTCACCAGGATCCCTGCTCGGTTGTACCCGGACATGTTGGGCTTTCGTAATTCGTTGTAAAAAAGTGAGCCAGGCCAGCATTTTGTGTATAAATTACCGCCATTTGGTCTGACCTGAATCAATTCAGCTGGAAGGGATTGATATACTATTTGCAGTATTCGTTGGTCGATAAGTTTCTTCCGGCAACAGATTTCAATTTTGCATTCCTAAGTTCAGAGGTAGTCATGATTAAGAAAATCGGTGTGTTGACAAGCGGCGGTGATGCGCCGGGCATGAACGCGGCAATTCGTGGGGTTGTTCGCGCGGCGCTGACGGAAGGTCTGGAAGTTTTTGGTATCTATGATGGTTACCTGGGTCTGTATGAAGACCGTATGGTTCAGCTCGACCGTTACAGCGTGTCTGACATGATCAACCGTGGCGGTACCTTCCTTGGGTCTGCACGCTTCCCGGAATTCCGTGATGAACACGTTCGTGAAGTGGCTATCGAGAACATGAAAAAACGTGGCCTGGACGCCCTGGTGGTTATCGGTGGTGACGGCTCGTACATGGGTGCAAAACGTCTCACTGAAATGGGCTTCCCGTGCATCGGTCTGCCAGGCACTATCGACAACGATATCAAAGGCACCGACTACACCATCGGTTACTTCACCGCGCTGGGAACCGTTGTGGAAGCGATTGACCGCCTGCGTGACACATCTTCTTCTCACCAGCGTATCTCAATCGTTGAAGTGATGGGGCGTTATTGCGGTGACCTGACCCTGGCTGCGGCGATTGCGGGTGGTTGTGAGTTTGTCGTGGTTCCGGAAGTGGAATTCAGCCGTGAAGATCTGGTGGCTGAAATCAAAGCGGGCATCGCGAAAGGCAAGAAACACGCGATCGTGGCTATCACCGAGCACATCTGTGACGTAGACGAGCTGGCGAAGTACATCGAAACCGAAACCAAACGTGAAACCCGTGCCACCGTACTGGGGCACATCCAGCGTGGCGGTTCCCCTGGCCCGTACGACCGTATTCTGGCGTCCCGTATGGGCGCGTACGCAATCGAACTGCTGCTGCAGGGCCACGGCGGCCGCTGCGTCGGTATTCAGAACGAAAAACTGGTTCACCATGACATCATCGACGCGATTGAAAACATGAAGCGTCCGTTCAAAGGTGACTGGCTGGACTGCGCGAAAAAACTGTACTGATTGGCTCTGTTGCCCGGTGGCGCTGCGCTTACCGGGCCTACAAAAGCACGACTCGTAGGCCGGGTAAGGCGTAGCCGCCACCCGGCTTTTTTATGCGTGCACGCTTTTTTATTCCACTACGTTATAGCCAATCTTTTTTTATTCTTTAATCCTCGATTCGCTTTCTGGCACGCTGCATTCATCAAAACACTACACAAGAGAGCTGGGCGATGAATAAATGGGGCGTGGGTTTAACATTATTGCTGGCATCGACCAGCGTTCTGGCTAAGGACATCCAGTTACTGAACGTGTCATACGACCCGACGCGTGAACTGTACGAGCAATACAACAAAGCGTTTGCGGCACACTGGAAACAGGAAACCGGCGACAATGTCGTGGTTCGCCAGTCTCACGGTGGTTCTGGCAAGCAGGCGACCTCCGTTATTAACGGCATCGAAGCTGACGTGGTGACCCTGGCGCTGGCCTACGATGTTGACGCGATCGCCGAGCGTGGCCGTATCGACAAAAACTGGATCAAACGCCTGCCGGATAACTCCGCGCCATACACCTCAACCATCGTTTTCCTGGTCCGTAAAGGCAACCCGAAACAGATCCATGACTGGAATGACCTGATTAAGCCAGGCGTGTCCGTCATCACCCCTAACCCGAAAAGCTCTGGCGGCGCTCGCTGGAACTACCTGGGTGCGTGGGGCTACGCGCTGCACCACAACAATGGCGACCAGGCCAAAGCGCAGGAATTCGTGAAAGCGCTGTATAAAAACGTTGAGGTGCTGGACTCCGGCGCGCGTGGCGCCACCAACACCTTCGTCGAGCGCGGGATTGGCGACGTGCTGATCGCATGGGAAAACGAAGCCCTGCTGGCCACTAACGAGCTGGGTAAAGACAAGTTCGAGATCGTGACCCCAAGCGAATCGATTCTGGCTGAGCCGACCGTCTCTGTTGTCGATAAAGTGGTTGAGAAGAAAGACACCAAAGCGGTGGCAGAAGCCTACCTGAAGTATCTCTACTCGCCAGAAGGCCAGGAAATTGCGGCGAAAAACTTCTATCGTCCACGCGATCCGGCGGTGGCGAAGAAATACGAAAGCGTCTTCCCTAAACTGAAACTCTTCACCATTGATGATGAGTTCGGTGGCTGGACGAAAGCGCAGAAAGAGCACTTCTCTAACGGCGGCACGTTCGATCAGATCAGCCAGCGCTAACCATTAGCCAATGACACGGTAACCCGGCGTGAGAAATCCGCCGGGTTTTTTATTTGGTCATCATTTTGCGTTACTCTTTTGCCTCTATTGAAAACAGGGAACGCGTTGTGAAAAAAATTATCTTATTGATCCTCATTGTCATCGCCCTTGTCGCTGGCGGCGTGTACTGGATGAAAGCGGGTAATCCGAATGCGTTGCGACATATCGTTCTCGACCAGTGCGTGCCGAATCAGATCCAGAATCGTAACCCGGCACCGTGTGCGCAGGTGAAAACGGATGCAGGCTATGTGGTCTTTAAAGACCGCAACGGGCCGCTGCAATATCTGCTGATGCCGACATATCGCATCAACGGCACCGAGAGCCCGCTATTGACCGAAGCGCACACGCCGAACTTTTTCTGGCTGGCCTGGCAGTCGCGCAGCTTTATGACCCTGAAGCGCGGATCCGAGGTGCCCGATAGCGCCATTTCGCTGACGATTAACTCGCCGACAGGGCGCACGCAGAACCATTTTCATATTCATATCTCCTGTCTGCGCCCGGACGTGCGCGAGAAACTCAACGCCGCGCAGGGAGAAATCAGCACCCAGTGGCTGCCGCTTCCCGGCGGGCTGGAAGGGCATGAGTATCTTGCTCGTCGGGTGACGGAGAATGAGCTGGTGCAGCGCAGCCCGTTCATAATGCTGGCTGAAGAGCTTCCGGAAGCGCGCGACCATATGGGGCGCTTTGCCCTGGCGATGGCGCAGCAGTCCGATGGTTCGTTTGTGTTGCTGGCAACCGAACGTAACCTGCTGATGCTTAACCGCGCGTCCGCTGAGGAACTGCAGGATCATCAATGCGCTATTCTAAATTGACCCCACCATAAATAGCGTTTACTCGCCCTGCCTGTCGCCGTAGACTTGCTGAAAAATTCTACAGGAGACAGGTATGTCGCTCTGGTCAACGTATCCTCTGCTGCTGCCTTCACTGATCGTTGGCGTCACTATCGTGCTTTGGGCGACGTCGCTGTTGCCGGAATTCATCACCGCACTGCTGTTCTTTACGGCGGCAATGACCGCGAAGATTGCCCCGCCGGAGGTGATTTTCGGCGGTTTTGCTTCGTCGGCCTTCTGGCTGGTCTTCAGCGGATTCGTGCTCGGCGTGGCGATCCGTAAAACCGGTCTGGCAGACCGGGCCGCCCGGGCGTTGTCGGCAAAGCTCACCGACTCCTGGG
The DNA here is from genome assembly GCF_900110475.1 of Enterobacter sp. NFIX58. Classification (NCBI taxonomy): domain Bacteria; kingdom Pseudomonadati; phylum Pseudomonadota; class Gammaproteobacteria; order Enterobacterales; family Enterobacteriaceae; genus Enterobacter; species Enterobacter sp. NFIX58. The sequence goes on from NZ_FODW01000008.1 coordinate 60,297, forward strand.
TATTAATGGTAGCGAGCGTGGTGCTGCTGAGCTATGCGCTGGCGTTTGTGATGCCGTCGAACATGGGACGTATTGCGCTGCTGATGCCGATTGTCGCGGCGATGGCGAAACGCGCCGGTATCGCCGACGGCTCCCGCGCCTGGTTTGGTCTGGCGCTGGCGGTAGGGTTCGGGACGTTCCAGCTTTCGGCGACGATTCTGCCCGCTAATGTGCCTAACCTGGTGATGAGCGGTGCGGCGGAAGGCTCGTACGGCATCCATCTGAACTATGTCCCGTATCTGCTGCTGCACACGCCGGTGCTGGGCATTCTCAAAGGCCTGATTCTGATTGGCCTGATCTGCTGGCTTTTTCCCGGCAGCCCAAAACCGCCGAAGGAACAGGCGCCGTCTGAGCCTATGGGGCGGGACGAAAAGCGTCTCGCCTGGCTGCTGGCGGTGGTGCTGGGGATGTGGGTGACGGAGAGCTGGCACGGCGTGGGGCCCGCCTGGACGGGGCTGGCGGCGTCGATCATCGTTATGCTACCGCGTATCGGTTTTATCACCGGGGAGGAGTTTTCTGCGGGGGTGAATATGCGTACCTGTATCTACGTTGCTGGTATTTTGGGGCTAGCGATCGTCGTGACGCAAACCGGTATCGGAACGGCGGTGGGCGAGGCGTTGCTCCGCATTATGCCGCTGGATGCAGATAGACCGTTCACCAGTTTCCTGGCGTTGACCGGGATCACCACCGCACTCAACTTCATTATGACCGCCAACGGCGTTCCTGCGCTGTATACCACCCTGGCGCAAAGCTTCTCGGATGCGACCGGCTTCCCGCTGCTGTCGGTGATCATGATTCAGGTGCTCGGCTATTCCACGCCGCTGCTGCCGTATCAGGCGTCGCCGATCGTGGTGGCGATGGGGCTAGGAAAGGTGCCTGCCAGGGCGGGGATGGTGCTCTGTCTGGCGCTGGCGATAGCGACGTATCTGGTGCTGCTGCCGCTGGATTATCTGTGGTTTAGCCTGCTGGGACGGCTGTAAAAAAGCCCGGTGGCGCTGACGCTTACCGAGCCTACAGAACTGTAGGACGGGTTAGCGCAAGCGCCACCCGCCACAAAGGCAATTACGCCTGTTTAGCCGCTTCTGCCGCTTTAACGATCACCGCGAAAGCGTCCGCTTTCAGGGATGCACCGCCAACCAGCGCGCCATCGATGTCTGGCTGGGTGAACAGCTCAGCAGCGTTAGACGCGTTAACGGAACCGCCGTACTGGATGATCACTTGCTCAGCCACTTTGGCGTCAGCTTTCGCAATGTGGTCACGGATGAATTTGTGAACCGCCTGAGCCTGCGCAGGGGTTGCTGATTTGCCGGTACCGATCGCCCAGACTGGCTCGTAAGCGATTACCGCGCCTTCGAACGCTGCCGCGCCCTGGGTTTTCAGCACTGCGTCGATCTGACGTGCGCACACTTCTTCGGTTTTGCCCGCTTCGTTTTCTGCTTCAGTTTCACCGATGCACAGAACCGGGATCAGACCCTGCTCTTTCAGCACGGCGAATTTCTTCGCGATGAACTCGTCGGATTCTTTGTGGTAGGTGCGACGCTCGGAGTGGCCGATGATGATGTATTTCGCGCCGATATCTTTCAGCATTTCAGCGGAGGTTTCACCGGTGAACGCGCCAGACAGGTTAACGTCAACGTTCTGCGCGCCCAGAATGATGTGGCTGCCGTCAGCGGCACGTTTAGCCAGATCCAGATACATATCCGGCGGAGCGATAGCAACCGCGCAGCCCGTCACGCCAGCCAGCTCTTTACGCAGGTTCGCAACCAGTTCGTTTACCATGTGGCGGCTGCCGTTCAGTTTCCAGTTACCCATCACTAAAGGATGTCGCATTTCAATTCTCCACGCTCAATAAGCGAATTAAGGAATATGGCCACCCTGTCGGGCAGCATGGTCTGTGAATCAGTATAGAGATTTTCCCTCGAAAGGCTTTGCTTTTTGTCATTAATTCGCCCCGCCAAGGGTGTCAGATAATGCCAGCTTAATCGGTTCAACAGCGAAGGTCAGTCCTTTTTCGCCGTTGTCCGCCACAACATAGCGGATCGCGCCTTCGGTATCGGCGTAGTAACGCTTGTTTTTACCGGCGGTGAGGAGTTTTTGCAGCTTTTGCTGGCTTTGCTTTTTCGTCAGCGCAGGGGTAAACGCCTGCAGGACCGCGCTCATATACTCCAGCGCTTTTGCCTTCGCGGCTTTCTGCTCTGGCCCCTGTATTGGCAGCCAGGTGATTTGCATGCTTTTGATTTTTAACGTCCCGCGTTCGAGCGCCGTGGAGGCATACAAATTCTCGTTAATCTTGCTTGCCGCACGGGTCAGAGTAGGCGTGTCGCGGGGGCCATCAATGGCACGAAACTCATCCAGCGGCAGCGTGGGGTTGGCCTGATTGAAGGCTTCACGAAACTGGCTGATGGACTGATCGAACGACGGTGCGCCCGCCAGCAGATACGGTGCGGTGGTCGGGGCTGTGGTTTCGGCGGCGTGCAGGGTAAAGCCCGCGCTGAGCAGCGCTAAACACAGGAAAAGAGAATGTGTCGAACTTTTCATCAACATTGCCCCTGGCCGTAAGTGCTCATGATTAAAACGATATCTGGTCGGCTTGTCAAAAGGTCACAACTCCAGGGTAAAATGCGCGCGATATGATAATAAGGAACCTTACATGACCATACAGCAGTGGCTGTTTTCATTCAAAGGGCGTATTGGACGCCGTGATTTCTGGATCTGGATGGTGACGTGGGTTGTCGCCATGCTGCTTCTGTTTTTCGTTGCCTATAACGCATGGCTAAGCACGCAAACGGCGGCCTTCGCGCTGGTCTGCCTGCTCTGGCCAACGGCGGCTGTCGTCGTGAAACGCCTGCACGATCGCGGTCGTTCCGGCGCGTGGGCATTTCTGATTATTCTGGCGTGGATGCTGGTGGCGGGAAACTGGGCGATGCTGCCGTCCATCCTGCCGTGGGTTGTGGGCAGGCTGCTGCCGTCGGTCATCTTCGTGATGATGATTGTCGATCTGGGTGCGTTTATCGGCACCCAGAGCGAAAACAAATACGGTAAAGATACCGTTGAGGTGAAATACCGCTGATCACCAGTAGTGTTCGGCGGTCATATGGCCTGGCCGGCGGCGAAGATGTTTCGTCATCTGCCGGGTATCCTTCAGAAGCTGCTGCGTGTCCCGTACCATCTGCGGGTTGCCACATAGCATGACGTGGCTGGTTTCAGCGTTCAGCGGCAAACCCACCGCCTCTTCCAGGGCACCACTCTCAATAAGCGCCGGCACGCGGCCGGTCAGCGTTCCTGCTACGGTTTCACGGCTGACCACCGTCTGAATCTTTAACTTTCCGCCGTACTGTTGTTCCAGCGCCTGCATCTGCGGCAGGTAGCTCAGATCTGCAGCGTAGCGCGCGGCGTGCACCAGCACGATGTTTTTAAAGCGCTCGAGGTCTTTGCCGTACTGCAAAATAGAGAGATAAGGACCGATGGCCGTGCCGGTTGCCAGCATCCAGAGCGTGTCACAATCCGGGATCTCTTCGAGCACAAAGAAGCCTGCTGCTTCACTCACGATCTGCACCTCGTCGCCGGGCTTAAGGGCGGCAAGGCGCGGGCTGAGTTTACCGTCAGGAACGGTGACCAGGTAGAACTCGAGATCCGGGTTATCAGGCGCGTTAACGTAAGAGTAGGCGCGCTGCACGCGCTCGCCGTCGACATCCAGCCCCAGCTTCGCAAATTGCCCGGCTTTAAACGGATGTACGGGAGCATGCACGGTGAGACTAAATAGCGCATCGGTCCAGAACTGTACCTTTGTGACTTTACCTGTTACCCAGTCCGCCATGATCTTCTCCTGTGCTGTTTCTCTGTTCTATCTTCCGTACTTAACGGGGAGATTTCCAGCCCATTTGGGCCGGAAAGCTCTATCGATCAAACGGTTTTACAGAATGTGCGTCTGTACGTCCGGGTCTTTGCGGTCGAGATAGTGGATAGACTGGATGCGGCGAATGGTGCGCGATTTGCCGCGGATCAGCAGCGTTTCGGTGGTCGCCATATTGCCCTTGCGGGTGATGCCGTCCAGTAGATCGCCTTTGGTGATACCGGTCGCCGAGAAGACCACGTTATCGCTACGGGCCATATCATGTAGTGCCAGCACTTTGTTGGCCTCGATACCCATCGCTTCGCAGCGTGCCAGCTCGTTTTCCCCGATACGGCGGTTCTCCTCGCTGTCGCCTTTCACCTCGTGGCGGGGCAGCAGACGAGCCTGCATATCGCCGTCCAGCGCGCGGATCACTGCCGCAGAGACTACGCCTTCCGGTGCGCCGCCGATGCCGTACAGTACGTCCACTTCGCTGTCCGGCATGCAGGTCAGGATCGAGGCGGCAACGTCACCATCCGGAATGGCAAACACGCGCACGCCGAGCTTTTGCATCTGCGCGATGGTGGCGTCGTGGCGCGGTTTTGCCAGAATCGTCACGGTAAGTTCGCTAAGGGGTTTGCCCAGGGCGCTGGCGACGTTGCGCAGGTTCTCGTCCAGCGGCAGGCTGAGGTCGATTGCGCCTTTTGCGCCAGGACCGACAATCAGCTTTTCCATGTACATATCCGGCGCGTTAAGGAAGCAGCCCTTATCGCCTACGGCCAGCACCGCGAGGGCGTTGGCCTGACCCATTGCCGTCATGCGCGTACCTTCGATCGGGTCGACGGCGATATCCACAGCATCACCTTTGCCGGTACCGACTTTTTCACCGATATAGAGCATTGGCGCTTCGTCGATCTCGCCTTCGCCGATCACGATAGTGCCGTCGATGTTGACCTGGTTAAGCACAATGCGCATGGCATGGACGGCTGCGCCGTCGGCGGTATTTTTGTCACCACGACCCAGCCATTTATAGCCTGCAAGGGCGGCCGCTTCGGTGACGCGGGAAAACTCGATAGCAAGTTCACGTTTCATGAGGTACTCGTGCAATCAAAAGGAATTGCACGAAGTTTATCACAGAGTGGGAGGGGGGTTTTAAGTCCCCTCTCCCCAAAGGGGAGAGGGATACGTTTGTCTTACTCGTCGTGCTCTTCCCACGCCAGGGCGCGTTTGACCGCTTTCTTCCAGCCGCTGTAGCGGAAGTTACGCTCGGTGGTTTCGATGCCCGGGCGGAATTCGCGTTCGATCACCGCTTTTTCCTGCAGCTCGTCCAGGTTCTGCCAGAAGCCTACCGCCAGACCGGCAAGGTACGCCGCGCCCAGCGCCGTCACTTCACGCACTTCAGGACGCTCAACGCGGGTGCCCAGAATGTCGGACTGGAACTGCATCAGGAAGTTATTCGCGACCGCACCGCCGTCCACGCGCAGGGCGTGCAGACGAATACCGGAGTCCGCCTGCATCGCTTCCAGCACGTCGCGCGTCTGGTAGGCGATGGATTCCAGGGTGGCGCGAATGATATGGTTAGAATTCACGCCACGCGTCAGACCGAAAATCGCGCCGCGTGCATACGGGTCCCAGTACGGTGCGCCCAGACCGGTGAACGCAGGCACCACGTACACGCCGTTGGTGTCTTTCACTTTGGTCGCGAAGTACTCGGAGTCGAACGCATCGCTGATCAGCTTCATCTCGTCACGCAGCCACTGGATAGACGCGCCGGCCATGAACACCGCACCTTCCAGGGCATAGTTCACTTCACCGCGCGGGCCGCAGGCGATGGTGGTCAGCAGACCGTTTTCTGATTTCACCGCTTTCTCGCCGGTGTTCATCAGCATAAAGCAGCCGGTGCCGTAGGTGTTCTTCGCCATCCCTTCCTTGACGCACAGCTGGCCGAACAGCGCCGCCTGCTGGTCACCGGCGATACCGGCGATAGGAATACGGGTGCCGCCTTTACCGCCGATGTTGGTCTGGCCATATACCTCAGAAGACTTGCGCACTTCAGGCAGCATCGCGCGTGGGATATCCAGCGCGTCCAGCATCTTGTCATCCCACTCCAGGGTGTTGATGTTGAACAGCATGGTACGCGAGGCGTTGGTGTAGTCGGTGACGTGAACGCGTCCCTGGGTCATCTTCCAGATAAGCCAGGTGTCAACGGTACCAAACAGCAGCTCGCCGCGCTTTGCACGCTCACGTGAACCTTCCACATGGTCGAGGATCCATTTCACTTTGGTGCCGGAGAAATACGGGTCAACCACCAGGCCGGTGGCGCTGCGCACGTACTCTTCCATGCCGTCGCGCTTCAGCTGTTCGCAAATCTCAGAGGTACGGCGGCACTGCCAGACGATGGCGTTGTAAATAGGCTTACCGGTTTCACGTTCCCAGACAATCGTCGTTTCACGCTGGTTAGTGATACCAATCGCGGCAATCTCGTCGGAACTGATATCGGCTTTCGCCAGCACTTCGACCAGCGTGGAGCTTTGTGACGCCCAGATCTCCATTGGGTCGTGTTCGACCCAGCCTGGACGAGGGTAAATTTGCTCAAATTCGCGCTGTGACACGCTGACGATGTTCGCGTCATGATCCATTACGACAGCGCGGGAGCTGGTAGTGCCCTGGTCGAGCGCAACGATATATTTTTTTTCGGTCATGGTATGTGTCCCGTAGTCAGATTACAGCGAAGCTTTTTGTTGTGCGGTAGAAGTCGTTTCCTTCTCCTCTTCCACACAGGTGTCGCACGGTAAATGGCGACCAATTAATTTGCGGTAGCTAAACGCACCCAACGCAGCCCCGACAACTGGCGCAAACAGCGGTACCAGGAAGTAAGGAATGTCTTTGCCGCCGGTGAAGGCGACGTCGCCCCAGCCTGCGATAAAGGCGAACGCTTTAGGTCCGATATCACGTGCCGGGTTCATCGCGAAGCCGGTCAGCGGGCCCATGGAAGCGCCAATCACCGCGATCAGCAGGCCAATCAGCAGTGGGGCCAGCGGGCCGCGCGGAATGCCGTTTCCGTCGTCGGTCAGCGCCAGGATAACGCCCATCAGAATAGCGGTAATCACCATTTCAACTGCGAACGCCTGCACAAAATTGATATGCGGGTTTGGATAGGTTGAGAAGATGCCTGCCAGATCCAGACTTTCGACGCTGCCGCGCACCATATGATGCGTCTGTTCGAAGTCGATGAAAAGATTGTAATAAAGCCCGTAAACTAACGCCGCTGCGCAAAACGCGCCGGCAAACTGAGAAAGAATGAAAGGAACAACTTTGCGTCCGTCGAAGCACGCGAACAGCCACAGTGCGATAGTCACCGCCGGGTTAAGATGTGCACCAGAAACCCCTGCAGTCAGGTAGATGGCCATCGCCACGCCCAGACCCCAGATGATACTGATTTCCCACTGACCAAAACTGGCACCCGCCACTTTCAGTGCAGCGACACAGCCCACTCCGAAGAATATCAACAACCCGGTACCAAGGAACTCGGCAATGCACTGGCCTTTTAAGGTTGATGTCTGACTCATAATCGGAATCCTGAAGAAATTGATGTTTATTGTTAGCATGGCCGCCCGTGACAGCCACGATGCCCTGTAGACATAGTGTTAATTTATCGTTAACGAGCAAAAACGAGAAATATCGAAATCAAAATGTGTGGTCTGTGTCAATAAAATGAGCGTTTTCGCGCCATAAAGCACATTTTTACAGCAGTACAGGATCGGTACAGGAATGAGAGCTGAATCATTTCATTAACGAATGAGTTAACAATTTAGGGGGATATGACGCGAACGCACCAGGACCAGACCTAAAAGTGTTGCAAACCGCGATCTGCGCGGTGTGTCGCTGGACACAGAGCGCCGCGCTCCATACAATCGACGGTATATGTCGTGCGCGTTTATGTTAAAGCGTCGCCTTGCAATTCAGGAGAGGTAGCATCATGTCTTTAGAAGTGTTTGAGAAACTGGAATCGAAAGTACAGCAGGCGATTGACACCATCACCCTGCTGCAGATGGAAATTGAAGAGCTGAAAGAGAAGAACAACAGCCTGGCGCAGGAAGTACAGAACGCGCAGCACGGCCGCGAAGAACTGGAGCGCGAAAACAACCAGCTGCGCGAACAGCAGAACGGCTGGCAGGATCGCCTGCAGGCGCTGCTGGGACGTATGGAAGAAGTCTGATTCCCATTGGGATGAACTGAACAGGCCGGGTAAGGCGATGCCGCTACCCGGCTTTTTTTATGCCAGTTATAAAAAAGGCCGCCAGAGGCGGCCTTAACGCTACTTGTCCTGCGCTGTCATAGCAAAAGCAACGAACACATTCGGTTCATCACTCTTTACAACGAGTACGCTGGCGACAATGAACGCGATACATAAATAGCGTTTCATTATGCGGTCCCTGCTGCTAACCGCTCCACCGTTCACCACCGGTGATAAGTCGGTGGACACAAGCCCGGTTAAAGGTTGCTTTACGGTTGTGAATACACCTTTCCCTGGACCGATGCCCATGTGCGAGATGGCGGAAAGGGACGATGCATCATAATGAGCAGCAGCAGCGTAGTTAAGGTTTTAATAGTTAATTAGGAATTTATAAAGGGTCGATGGGGTTACCTGAGATTTGAACCAGGGTAAGATAAAAATCCTGGTTAAAGGTTGCAAACCTTCCCAACGGACCGCGAATCCCGAGGGACAAAAAAACCGCCACATTGCTGTTGGCGGTTTTTTTATGGTCCACGCTTACGGTTTTATTACTCGATATCCAGCGGATCTTCGGAAAGGATAATGCCGGTATTATCGGCGTAGAGATGGTCGCCGGAGAAGAAGGTCACGCCGCCGAAATTGACGCGCACGTCGCTTTCGCCGATACCGTCACCCGCCGCCCCTACCGGTATGGCCGCGATGGCCTGAATCCCGATATCGAGGTCTTCCAGATCGTCCACCTGACGCACGGAACCGTACACCACAAGGCCTTCCCACTCGTTCTGCACGGCAATACCGGCCAGCTCAGCATCAATCAATGCGCGCCGCACGGAACCGCCGCCATCGACCACCAGTACGCGGCCGCGGCCGTTCTGTTCGAGCAGATCGTACAACAACCCGTTATCCTCGAAACATTTCACCGTGACGATCTGTCCGCCAAACGACGACCGCCCACCAAAGTTGGAGAACAGCGGTTCAACGACGTTGACATCTTCCTGGTAGATGTCACAAAGCTCGGAGGTATCGTATTTCATAGGTTTAACGCTCAGTTGCTGCGAATGTGTTCAGTATATCGTGCGAAATGCGTTGTTGGCAAAATCATCAATTGTTAATTGATATTTGTCAGCTAACTGAGCGTCTGGCTTAAGACAATCCCGATGACGAACAACAGGTTAGTCAGCAGTGCGCCTTTTACGGTTCGCTCCAGCATCGGCGGCATGGCGGCCGGGCTACGTTCACGCATCACAAAACGGGCCTGCTTAATCAGCAGCGGCGCGGCAAGCACAAACAGCCAGCCCCACAGACTGTGCAGGGAAATCAGGTTAAACAACGCCAGGCAGACCAGGGCCCCCATCAGCAGGCAGGCATGGTAACGACGCGCATTCACTGGCCCCAGACGGACCGCCAGGGTGTTTTTACCGTTCTCGCGATCGCTGTCGATGTCGCGCAGGTTGTTGATGTTGAGCACCGCTGTCGCCAGCAGACCGCAGGCGGTCGCAGGCAGGAACAGGGCAGGGATCACCGTATGCGCCTGTAAGTACCAGCTTCCCATGACGCTCAGCCAGCCGAAGAACACCAGTACTGAGATATCACCGAGCCCAATATAACCGTAAGGTCGCGTGCCGACGGTGTAGGTGATGGCCGCGATAATGGCCAATAAGCCCAGCACCAGAAAACCAATGAAATCGCTGGGAGTCTTAGACGCCACCGTCACCAGCGCCAGACCCGATAAACAGATCAGCACCACGGTGATGATTAACGCGCGCTTCATCTGCGCCTGGGTAATCACCCCTTTTTGCATTCCACGCAGCGGCCCGATACGGTCAGGTTTGTCGCTGCCTTTCACCGCGTCGCCGTAGTCGTTGGCGAGGTTGGAGAGGATTTGCAGCAGGCCGGCGGTAATCAATGCCAGCGCGGCGACCAGCGGATCGAAATAACCCTGCCACCAGGCAAGCGCCGTACCGACGATAATCGCGGCGAAGGCCAGAGGGAGTGTTTTAGGGCGCAGACTTTCGAGCCACGCCTGCGTACGGCTGATGTCAGTCATAAGTATTTAGCCAATAAAAATGGGGGCATTAGCCCCCATTAAACGTGATGAGAATCCAGTAACCGCGATTATAGGATAAAACGGCTCAGATCTTCATCTGCCACTAACGCATCCAGATGTTTACTCACATATTCTGCGTCAATGGTAACGGTTTGACCGTTCAGGTCGCTCGCGTCGTAAGAGATATCTTCCACCAGGCGTTCCAGCACGGTATGCAGACGGCGCGCACCGATGTTTTCGGTGGTTTCGTTCACCTGCCATGCAGCCTGGGCAATACGTTTGATACCGTCTTCGGTGAACTCGAGGTTCACGCCTTCGGTCGCCATCAGCGCTTTGTACTGTACGGTCGCAGAGGCGTTTGGCTCGGTCAGGATACGCTCGAAATCTTCGGTGGTCAGCGCCTGCAGCTCAACGCGGATAGGCAGACGGCCCTGCAGTTCCGGGATCAGATCCGACGGGCTGGCAACCTGGAAGGCACCTGATGCGATAAACAGGATGTGGTCCGTTTTCACCATACCGTGCTTGGTGGAGACGGTGCAGCCTTCAACCAGCGGCAGCAGGTCGCGCTGAACGCCTTCGCGGGACACGTCCGGGCCGGAGCTGTTGCCGCCGCGCTTACAAATTTTGTCGATTTCGTCGATAAACACGATACCGTGCTGCTCAACCGCGTCGATAGCGTCCTGCTTCAGCTCTTCCGGGTTCACCAGCTTCGCCGCTTCTTCTTCAATCAGCAGCTTCATCGCGTCTTTGATTTTCAGCTTACGCGCTTTTTGCTTCTGACCGCCCAGGTTCTGGAACATGGACTGCAGCTGGCTGGTCATCTCTTCCATGCCCGGAGGCGCCATGATTTCCACACCCATTGGCGCGGCAGCGAGATCGATCTCAATCTCTTTGTCATCCAGCTGGCCTTCACGCAGTTTTTTGCGGAACGCCTGACGTGCAGCAGACGGTTCCGCCTGCTGTTCAGCCTGACCCCAGTTGTTTTTTGCCGGCGGGATCAGCACGTCGAGAATGCGCTCTTCGGCCATCTCTTCCGCGCGATAGCGGTTTTTCTCAATCGCCTGGACGCGCACCATTTTGATCGCCGAGTCGGTCAGATCGCGGATGATGGAGTCCACTTCTTTACCCACATAGCCCACTTCGGTGAACTTGGTGGCTTCGACTTTGATGAACGGCGCGTTAGCCAGCTTCGCCAGACGACGGGCGATTTCGGTTTTACCGACGCCGGTCGGGCCGATCATCAGAATGTTTTTCGGCGTAACTTCGTGGCGCAGCTCTTCGTCAAGCTGCATACGACGCCAGCGGTTACGCAGGGCGATAGCCACGGAGCGCTTGGCGTTATCCTGGCCGATAATGTGTTTGTTCAGTTCGCTGACAATTTCGCGTGGGGTCATTTCAGACATGGGAGATCCTTACGCTTTGGAGGTCAATTCTTCGATGGTGTGGTTGTGGTTGGTATAGATGCAGATATCACCTGCAATATCCAACGCCTTCACCGCGATATCACGCGCGTTCATGTCGGTATTTTCCAACAGCGCGCGGGCAGCAGCCTGGGCATAAGGGCCGCCAGAGCCGATGGCAATCAGGTCATTTTCCGGCTGAATCACGTCACCGTTACCGGTGATGATAAGCGATGCGGTCTCATCGGCGACCGCCAGCAGCGCTTCGAGCTTGCGCAGCATGCGGTCGGTACGCCAGTCTTTCGCCAGCTCAACGGCGGCTTTCACCAGATGACCCTGGTGCATTTCCAGTTTACGTTCAAACAGTTCAAACAGCGTGAAGGCATCCGCCGTGCCGCCTGCAAAGCCGGCGATCACTTTGTCGTTGTAGAGACGACGCACTTTCTTCACGTTGCCTTTCATGACGGTATTACCCAGCGTGGCCTGGCCATCACCGGCGATTACCACATGGCCGTTACGGCGTACACTTACTATTGTTGTCACGAGCAGACCCCCTGGTTACAGAATCGGGAAACAGAAGCCCTGAGCCTGTGCTCAGGGCTGAATTAAATGATAGATGGGGGGGAATTTGGGGGTTTCAACCCCCGGAGGCGAGTCGAATGCAGTTTGTGTGACCGGCGATTTTCAAACGAGAAAGGGTGCCATCGGCATTTTCTTTGCCTTTGACCGGACCAATCACCACGCGATTCCAGCCGTTATTGGTGGTAATACGCGAATCAAACCCTTCAAAGGCCAGCTGCGCGCGCACCGTTTCCGCCTGCTCCGCACCTTTGAACGAACCGCACTGTACCATCCAGCGACGTTCGTCTTTTTTCTCCGCCGTCTGCTTCGGCGCTTCGGTCTCTTTCGTTACCGGCGCGGCCTGCTGCGTTTTCGGCTGCTGGGCGGTGGTATGCGCTGGCGTCTGGAGCAGATCCTGATACGGCTGAGCCGCCTGCTTCTGCGGCTGCGTTTTAGGCTGCTGCTGGACAGGTTGAGACTGCACCGTACGCGTCGGCTGCTGATACGGCTGTTCCGTGACCCGCGGCTGTGCCTTAGGCTGCTGTACCGGCTGAGTTTGCGCCCACTGCTGTTGCTGCTGAATCTGCTGTTGTGCCTGGCGACGCTGCAGCGTTTGCTGACGCTGTTCCGGCGTCTGCTCATTCCACGGCACTTCGTTCAGCTGCGTAGGCTGCTGGCGCATATCGGCCTGCATTTGTGCCAGCAGCTGACGCTGTTCATCCGTCAGCTGATTCGCATTCTGCACTTCACCACCCGCAGAAGGTTCGGTTGGCGCACGCACCCCAGGCTGACGGCTCTCCAGCTCTTTGATATAGCGCCAGCGCTCTTCAGGCTTCGGAGGGAGGCCATTTCCGGCGACTTTACTGGCCTGAAGCGCCTCGGACTCTTCTTTTTTATGGTGCGTGATAAAGTACAGGCCACCAATAAAGGCGACGACTACAGCCGCAGCAATAGCGACCATTGCTGGCGAGACAGCAGGCAGGTTACGTTGCTTTTTTCTTGAGCTACTCTTTTTGCGTCGCGAAGGTGCCGGCTGGCCGCGACGTACATAATCTCGTTGTGCCACTATCGTTTCGCTGTATTTATTCGTTCGTCAGTCCGCCATGTTACTTAAGCGGCGGGGCTTTGACCAGATAAGGGTATCCGAAAGACGTTTACTTTAAGTCAATGCCTGGGTCGTGCCGCGGACGATCAGTTCGCAGTCCAGTAACCGTGATCCGCTGCTAACTGTTTGACCGTGAAGCTGATCCAGCAGAAGCAGCATCGCTTCGCGGCCGATCTGGTAGCGCGGCTGAGCGACCGTTGAGAGCGGCGGATCGCAAAATTCCGAAAGCGAAATATTATCGAATCCGATGATGGATAAATCTTTCGGTATGCGAAGACCGCGGCGTTTGGCATACGATAATGCGCCCAGCGCCATCACGTCGCTGTGACAAAATACGGCGGTTGGCGGCTCAGGCAGGTCCAGAAGTTTCTCCAGCGCCTGTCCACCCGCAGCGAAGGTAAAATCACCGCGCGCAATGTAGTGCGGATCGACGGTGACGCCGGTCCGGCGCAGCGCCTGAACGTAGCCCTGCAAACGGTAGTGACACAGCGGCATCTCTTCCGGCCCGGCGATACAGCCAATACGCTTATGCCCCAGCTCCTGGAGATAGTTTACGGCGTTGAACGCGGCGGTAAGGTTATCGATATGGACCGTCGGCAGCTCCAGCTCTGGCGCAAACTCGTTGGCCATGACCATCGGCGGTAAATTACGCTGCTCTTCGATGCTGGCATCAAACGGCAGGCGAGAGCCAAGCAGCAGCATGCCGTCAATCTGCTTCGTGATGATGAGGTCGATGAAGGTTTTTTCCTGCTGGTTCTGGTGGGCGCAGTCGCCAATCAGCACCAGATACCCCTGTTCCGCCGCGGTGACTTCAATACCGCGGATAATCTCGCTAAAGAAAGGGTCACAGATGTCCGGCACAATCACCAGGATGGTGCGCGACTCGTTGCGTTTGACGTTACGCCCCATTGCCTGCGGAAAATAGCCCACTTCAAGCGCAGCCTGCTCCACCCGGTTACGGGTCGCCTGGGAGACTTTATCCGGGTTCATTAATGCGCGGGATACTGTTGCCGTAGAGACCTGTGCTTTCTGGGCAACGTCTTTCATGGTCGCAGTCGCAACCTCTTTCCTGGACTTCAACGTCTTCTCCTCGCCTGAACACCGAACTTCTGACATCACCATTTTTACAGATAGTTAATGGAATCGGTTACAGAATTTTCATAAAAAGTGTGAGGAGCGTTAAATTTTTCGATCCAGCTTCAGCCTTCGATGGGGTCGACGTCCAGAACCCACTTCACTTTTCGCGCTTCGGGCAAGGTGTTTATCAGCACCAGCGCGCCGCTGACGATATGCTGAAGACGAATACGCGAGGGGTGCTGGAGCAAGATCTGCCAGCGGAAACGACCGCCGCGTTTTGGCGCGAGGGCAGGCACCGGGCCCAAAATCCACAGCTGGTTATCCACCAGCGGGCTGGCCTGCAGGAGGTTTCTCAACTGCTGCAGGAAAAGTGGCGCCTGCTGGTTGTTATGATCTTCCGCGCGGATGATGACGTGGCTGGTCCACGGCGGCAGTTGCATGGTCTGGCGTTCCGCCAGCGCCTGCTCGGCAAAGGCGTCATAGCCTTTGTGCAGCAGGGTTTGCAGCAGCGGGTGCTCCGGGTGGTGCGTTTGCAGCACCACTTCGCCCTGTTTACCGGCGCGTCCTGCTCGTCCGGCAACCTGGGTGTAAAGCTGGGCGAAGCGCTCGGCGGAGCGGAAATCTGCCGAGAACAGCGCGCCGTCCACGTCCAGCAGAGCGACCAGCGTCACGTCCGGGAAGTGGTGGCCCTTGGCCAGCATCTGGGTGCCAATCAGGATGCGCGCGCCACCGCGATGCACTTCCGCCAGCTGTTGTTCCAGCGCGCCTTTGCGGCTGGTGGTGTCCCGGTCGATACGCGAAATCGGCACGTCCGGGAAGAAGGGCCCAAGCGCCTGTTCCAGCTGTTCCGTCCCCAGACCGACCGGCACAATATGCGTTGAACCACATGACGGGCACTGGCGCGGCACCGGACGCTGGCTGTCGCAGTGGTGGCAGCGCAAATGCCGCTGGGCCTGATGGAAGGTGTAGTAGTGATCGCAGCGCGGGCACTCGGCAATCCAGCCGCAGTCGTGGCACAGCAGGGCGGGGGCAAACCCGCGACGGTTGAGGAACAGAATGACCTGATTCCCCGCCTGCAAATGCTGGCGCATGCGGGTAATCAGTGCAGGCGCTAGCCCCGCCTGAACCTGCTGACCTTTCAGATCCAGCACGTGCTGAATGGCCGGACGGGCATTCCCCGCCCGGCGCGTCAGGCGCAGCATGTGGTATTTACGCTGGCGCACGTTGTGCAGCGTTTCCAGCGCAGGTGTGGCGGATCCCAAAACAATAGGAATTTGCTCGCTGTGCGCGCGGTAGACGGCCAGATCGCGGGCGTGATAGCGCCAGCCTTCCTGCTGTTTATAGGAGCTGTCGTGCTCTTCGTCGATCACGATTACGCCAAGATTTTTAAACGGCGTGAACAGCGACGAACGGGTGCCAATCACAATCGCCGCTTCGCCGTTTTTCGCTTTCAGCCAGGCGCTGAGGCGCTCGCTGTCGTTCAGGCCGGAGTGCAGAACCTCAACCGGCGCGTTAAAGCGCTCGCGGAATCGGGCGATGGTTTGCGGCGTCAGGCCAATTTCCGGCACCATCACCAGCGCCTGTTTACCCTGCGCGAGCACGTTTTCCAGCACGCTCAGGTAAACTTCGGTCTTGCCGGAACCGGTGACCCCCGCCAGCAGCCAGGCAGAGAAATGATCGGAGGCGCTATGAATCGCGCCTACCGCGGTGGCCTGCTCGGTATTCAGACGCAGGCGATCCCCTGACACGGAGAAATTTTCCCGCCAGTCGTAAAGGGCAGGTGCTTCGCTTGCCAGGTCGCTCAGCCCTTTCTTTCTCAATGCCTGTAGCGCCGTTTCGCTGACCTCAAGCTCGTCGACCTGATGTCGCCAGATTTTCCCCTGACGCAGCGCCGCCAGCGCCTGCTGCTGTTTCTGCGAACGCTTCAGGCTGTTGATGTCGACGGCCTGGCCTTCCTCTGTGGCAAACCAGTACCACATCGGCGCGTGGCTGGCGCTTTTGCCCTGACGCAGCATCATTGGCAGGGCGTGGAACAGGACGTCGCCAATCGGGTGATGATAATAATCTGCCGCCCACAGCAGCAGTCGCCAGGTGCTGGTGGAGTAAACAGGCTCGCTGTCCAGCACCTCAACGACCGATTTCAGTTCGTTAAGCGGCAGTTCGCTTTTATCGCTGACGGAGACAACGATCCCCACGCGCTGCTGTTTGCCAAATGGCACGCTCACGCGGCAGCCCGCTTTGGCGTTCATGCTGTCGGGCAGCAGATAGTCAAAGGTGCGGGGAAGCGGAACGGGCAGGGCAACGTGAGCGACGGGCATCGAATCTTCCTGACTTGAAAAGTGGCGCGTTAGTATACACATTAGTAAAAGCGGCGTGCGGATCAGTTTGCATACGTTGGTCAAATTCTGTATGATTCGCCGCCTTTGGTGTACTTTACGCCAAAGAACTTACAATCAACATCGCGTGGTGTCTGGCGTTAGGGCTGGAAGAGCGACGCGGCCTTAACTGAGGTTCTCCCATGAAAAAAGATATTCACCCGAAATACGAAATGATTACTGCAAACTGTTCTTGCGGTAACTCTATCCAGATCCGCTCTACCGTGGGTCACGATCTGAACCTGGACGTGTGCGGCAAATGCCACCCGTTCTACACTGGTAAGCAGCGTGATGTTGCAACCGGTGGCCGTGTTGACCGCTTCAACAAGCGTTTCAGCATCCCGGGCGCTAAATAAGCATCCAGAAAAAACCGCCTACGGGCGGTTTTTTTGTGCCTGTTATATCCCTTCTGAATAAATCACACCTGGATATTTCTATCTAAAATAATTAATTACGCATCATTGTATTAAAATATTTGTCTGATGTATTCTTTAACGGATAGTGAACTGCATCTCTCATTTCTTTAATTCTTTGCCACCTTTTAATGAGTGTGTCAAAAATTAAAAGGTTTCTCTCGTTTCGTAAAATTACACTTCGCCCGTCATACATTCTTATTCGCCATTACGACAAGGTGGCTTTCAGGGCGCATTTACTTCGAGGGAACTGTTATGAAATTGAAGCAAGTCTTATTTGTGCTTCCGTTAATATCGTGCGCGGCGCAGGCGGGATATGTGGATTACCGACACGAGTATTACGACGATGGGCGTAACTATGACCGTGTATACATGTCACACCGCTTTGGCACCGGCTTTGGCGTAGCGGTTGAGGCGGTATCGCGCTCCGATAACAAGCAGTCTAACGACGCGCTTAATAATATGGAAAGTAACAGCAACGAATATACCGCAAGCTATCAATTTACCTGGCAAGGTTTTATATGGCAGCCGGGCGTCGCCGTTGAAATGGGTGATGATATGGCCATCTATAAGCCTTATCTGCGCGTACAGTATAATATTAATGACAGCTGGTGGACGGCGTTTCGTTATCGTACGGAGTACACTCGCCGTAATGCTGACGGTAAAGATGACCGTATGGTTTATCGTCCGGAAGTGTGGCTGGGTTATAATATTGATAGCTGGATGTTCGAGTTAAACGGCATTTATAAATTCGCCGATAACGAAGACCTGTATAACAATAAAAAAGAAGATTACGAATATAACTTCCGCGTGGCGTATAACATCGACTCGTGGATCCCGTTTATCGAAGTGGGCAATGTCTCTTCCGGCTATAACACCGCCACCAGCGACGATCGCCAGACGCGTCTGCGCGTGGGTTTAGGCTACAACTTCTAAAACTATCCCGCTGAGTCACCTCAGCGGGATCACACCGCAGTTAGTATTCCCACGTCTCCGGGTCAATACCCAGTTCACGCATGATTACTTTCGCCTCTTCCGGGATTTCGTCACTACGCTCTTTGCGCAGATCGTCATCGTTCGGCAACGGTTGACCGGTAAACGCATGCAGAAACGCTTCGCACAGCAGTTCGCTGTTGGTTGCGTGGCGCAGGTTATTCACCTGACGACGCGTACGTTCATCGGTGAGGATCTTCAACACCTTCAGAGGAATGGAAACCGTAATTTTCTTTACTTGCTCACTCTTCTTACCGTGCTCAGCGTATGGGCTGATATATTCGCCGCTCCATTCAGCCATGAGATACCTTTAATCCTCTCAGTCATTTATTTAAAGGTGCAAAACCGGTAACCACCCGTTTTGAACCGCAATCTTGCCTAGTTTACCGTAGAGACGATACCGTGGCACGGATATTGCCGCTGCAGCGTGCACTAAAGCATATAATTTTAACGGCTATTTGCGCATTGCTCAATCTATACGCAAAGAAGTTTAGATGTCCAGATGTATTGACGTCCATACTTTCAGTGTTTACTCTGGTGCCTGACTTTTCACCTCATTCGCCAGGAAGCCCTCACCATGACGCGTAAACAGGCCACTATCGCAGTGCGTAGCGGATTAAATGATGACGAGCAGTACGGCTGCGTTGTCCCGCCCATTCATCTTTCCAGTACTTACAACTTCACCGGATTTAATGAACCCCGCGCGCATGATTACTCGCGTCGTGGCAACCCTACGCGTGACGTGACCCAGCGCGCGCTGGCCGAACTGGAAGGTGGCGCAGGTGCTGTGTTAACCAACACGGGGATGTCCGCCATTCACCTGGTGACCACCGTGTTCCTGAAACCAGGTGACCTGCTGGTTGCGCCGCACGATTGCTACGGCGGCAGCTATCGCCTGTTTGATAGCCTGGCGAAACGCGGCTGTTATCGCGTATTGTTTGTCGATCAAAACGACGAACAGGCGTTGAAACAGGCGCTGGCAGAGAAACCGAAGCTGGTTCTGGTAGAAAGTCCAAGCAATCCATTGTTGCGCGTTGTCGATATTGCGAAAATTTGTCAGCTCGCAAGGGATGCGGGAGCGATAAGTGTAGTGGATAATACGTTCCTCAGTCCGGCCCTTCAGAACCCACTCGCACTGGGGGCCGATCTGGTATTGCATTCATGCACTAAATATCTGAACGGCCATTCTGACGTGGTAGCAGGCGTGGTGATTGCCAAAGATCCGGATGTTGTCACCGAACTGGCATGGTGGGCCAATAATATTGGCGTCACCGCAGGCGCCTTCGACAGCTACCTGCTGTTGCGCGGCATCCGCACGCTGTCGCCGCGCATGGACGTGGCGCAGCGCAATGCTCAGGCGATTGTCGACTTCCTGAAAACCCAGCCGCTGGTGAAGAAACTGTATCACCCGTCGCTGCCGGAAAATCAGGGGCACGAGATTGCCGCGCGCCAGCAGAAAGGGTTTGGCGCGATGTTAAGTTTTGAACTGGACGGTGACGAGCAAACGCTGCGTCGCTTCCTGAGCGGGCTGTCATTGTTTACGCTGGCGGAATCCTTAGGTGGGGTTGAAAGCTTGATCTCCCACGCCGCGACCATGACGCACGCAGGAATGGCACCCGAAGCACGTGCCGCCGCCGGTATTTCTGAGACGCTGCTGCGGATCTCAACCGGTATTGAAGATTCTGAAGATTTAATTGCCGATCTGGAAAATGGCTTCCGGATCGCAGCCAAGGGGTAATCATGAGTGTGATAGCGCAGGCAGGGGCGAAGGGTCGTCAACTGCACAAGTTTGGTGGTAGTAGTCTTGCTGATGTGAAATGTTACCTGCGTGTCGCAGGGATCATGACGGAATATTCACAGCCGGGTGACATGATGGTTGTCTCGGCGGCGGGCAGCACCACCAACCAGTTGATTAGCTGGCTGAAACTGAGCCAGACCGATCGCCTTTCTGCGCATCAGGTGCAACAGTCCTTACGTCGTTACCAGAGCGAGCTGATTGCTGGCTTGCTGCCTGCGGACGTAGCGGACGGGCTGATCAGCGCCTTCACGCATGACCTTGAGCGTCTGGCCGCCCTGCTGGACAGCGGCATTACCGATGCGGTGTATGCCGAAGTGGTGGGGCACGGTGAAGTGTGGTCCGCGCGCCTGATGGCTGCGGTTCTGCAACACCTGGGCGTAGACGCCGCCTGGCTCGACGCGCGTGATTTCCTGCGCGCCGAACGCGCCGCGCAGCCACAGGTGGATGAAGGCCTGTCCTACCCGCTGCTGCAACAGCTGCTGGTGCAGCATCCGGGCAAACGCATTGTGGTCACCGGCTTTATCAGCCGCAGCAACGCGGGTGAAACCGTGCTGCTGGGCCGTAACGGCTCCGACTACTCGGCAACGCAAATCGGTGCGCTGGCGGGCGTGTCCCGCGTCACCATCTGGAGCGACGTGGCCGGTGTTTACAGCGCGGACCCGCGCAAAGTAAAAGATGCCTGCCTGCTGCCGCTGCTGCGCCTGGATGAAGCCAGCGAACTGGCGCGTCTGGCCGCACCAGTGCTGCACGCGCGCACCCTGCAGCCGGTTTCCGGCAGTGATATTGACCTCCAGCTGCGCTGCAGCTACACCCCGGATCAAGGCTCCACGCGCATTGAGCGCGTGCTGGCGTCCGGTACCGGGGCGCGTATTGTCACCAGCCACGACGACATCTGCCTGATTGAATTCCAGGTTCCTGCGGGCCAGGACTTCAGGCTGGCGCATAAAGAGATCGACACGATCCTGAAACGCGCCCAGGTGCGTCCGCTGGCCGTGGGTGTTCACAATGACCGCCAGCTGCTGCAGTTCTGCTATACCGCAGAAGTGGCGGACAGCGCCCTGAAAATTCTGGATGAAGCCGGTCTGCCGGGCGAGCTTCGCCTGCGTCAGGGGCTGGCGCTGGTGGCGATGGTGGGCGCGGGCGTCACCCGTAACCCGCTGCACTGCCACCGCTTCTGGCAGCAGCTGAAAGGCCAGCCGGTGGAATTTACCTGGCAATCGGAAGAGGGCATTAGCCTGGTGGCCGTTCTGCGCAAAGGGCCAACCGAAAGCCTGATTCAGGGTCTGCATACCTCCCTGTTCCGCGCGGAAAAACGCATCGGCCTGGTGCTGTTTGGTAAAGGCAACATCGGTTCCCGCTGGCTGGAGCTGTTTGCCCGCGAACAGGTCACGCTTTCGGCGCGTACCGGGTTCGAATTCATTCTCGCAGGCGTGGTGGATAGCCGCCGCAGCCTGCTGAACTACGAAGGACTCGATGCCAGCCGCGCGCTTGCCTTCTTTAATGATGAAGCCGTCGAGCAGGATGAAGAGTCGCTGTTCCTGTGGATGCGTGCGCACCCGTATGACGATCTGGTGGTGCTGGACGTTACCGCCAGCGAACAGCTTGCCGATCAGTATCTTGATTTCGCCAGCCATGGTTTCCACGTCATCAGCGCCAACAAGCTGGCGGGGGCAAGCAGCACCGACAAATACCGCCAGATCCACGACGCGTTTGAAAAAACCGGTCGTCACTGGCTGTATAACGCCACCGTGGGTGCGGGCCTGCCGGTAAACCACACCGTGCGCGACCTGATTGAAAGCGGCGACAGCATTCTGGCGCTGAGCGGTATCTTCTCCGGCACGCTCTCCTGGCTGTTCCTGCAGTTTGACGGCACCGTACCGTTCACCGACCTGGTGGATCAGGCGTGGCAGCAGGGCTTAACGGAACCCGATCCGCGCGTTGACCTCTCCGGTAAAGACGTGATGCGCAAGCTGGTGATCCTGGCGCGGGAAGCCGGTTATGACATCGAACCGGATTCCGTCCGCGTCGAGTCGCTGGTGCCTGCCGGCTGTGAAGAAGGTTCTGTGGACCATTTCTTTGAAAATGGCGAAGAACTTAACGAGCAGATGGTGCAGCGTCTGGAAGCCGCAAACGAGATGGGGCTGGTGCTGCGCTACGTGGCGCGTTTCGAGGCCAACGGAAAAGCGCGAGTCGGTGTCGAGGCGGTGCGTCCTGAACATCCGCTGGCGGCGCTGCTGCCGTGCGATAACGTCTTCGCCATCGAAAGCCGCTGGTACCGCGATAACCCGCTGGTGATCCGCGGCCCGGGCGCCGGGCGCGACGTTACTGCCGGTGCCATCCAGTCCGACATCAACCGTCTGGCTAAGCTGCTGTAAAAACTCAATTTCCCTCTCCCTGTGGGAGAGGGTTAGGGTGAGTGCAGTCTGATGCACTCACCCCTATCATGAATTTCCCTCATCTTCCCTGAGCAAACCTCACCGTTATTGTTGATTATTTCTATTGACGTCCCTCCGCTTTTCCGTCATTTTTACATCTGGACGTCTAAACGTATAGAAGTTCACAACACAACAGACAATGACACGCGATTGATAGGGGTAGGGTATGAGCTTTTTTCACGCCAACCAGCGGGAAGCACTGAACCAGAGCCTGGCCGAAGTAAACGGCCAGATTAACGTCTCTTTTGAATTTTTCCCGCCGCGCACCAGTGAAATGGAGCAAACCCTGTGGAGTTCTATCGATCGTCTCAGCAGCCTGAAACCGAAGTTTGTCTCCGTGACCTACGGTGCGAACTCCGGCGAGCGTGACCGTACCCACAGCATCATTAAAGGCATCAAAGATCGTACCGGTCTGGAAGCGGCGCCGCATCTCACCTGTATCGACGCCACCCGCGACGAGCTGCGTGCCATCGCCCAGGATTACTGGAATAACGGCATTCGGCATATTGTTGCGCTGCGCGGCGATCTGCCGCCGGGCAGCGGTAAGCCGGACATGTATGCCGCCGATCTGGTCGGGCTGTTGAAGGGCGTGGCTGACTTTGATATTTCCGTTGCCGCTTATCCTGAAGTTCATCCGGAAGCGAAAAGCGCCCAGGCGGATCTGCTTAACCTCAAGCGTAAGGTGGATGCCGGCGCGAACCGCGCCATTACCCAGTTCTTCTTTGATGTAGAAAGCTATCTGCGCTTCCGTGACCGCTGCGTTTCCGCGGGCATCGACGTTGAAATTATCCCGGGTATTTTGCCGGTCTCTAACTTCAAACAGGCGAAGAAATTTGCTGATATGACCAATGTGCGTATTCCGCTTTGGATGTCTAAAATGTACGAGGGGCTGGACGATGACCCGGAAACACGCAAGCTGGTGGGCGCAAACATCGCGATGGACATGGTGAAGATCTTAAGTCGTGAAGGGGTGAAGGATTTCCACTTCTACACGCTGAACCGTGCTGAGATGAGTTACGCCATATGCCACACGCTCGGCGTTAGACCAGGCGTGTAACAAAAAAGAGCCCTCTTCGGAGGGTTTTTTGATTTATAAGGGTTTTATTTTCCTGCCATATCAGCAATGCTGCCTTTGACGTACAAAACTCATGTATTTTCCATGGGAAATTAAACGGATTTAACTATCGAATCTGTGGGTTATCTCAACTATACCTTATCAATAAGGGCGTATATCGTAACGGTAACACTGTAAAAGGGAGCATAGCGATGAGCACGTCAGACGAGACCAATAAAGCGGCATCAGTCGGCAAATGCCCGTTCCATCAGGGCGGCGTCGATCACAGCGCGGGCGCAGGTACAGGCAGCCGCGACTGGTGGCCAAAACAACTCCGCATCGATCTTCTTAATCAACATTCCAATCGTTCGAACCCGCTGGGTGAAGACTTCGACTACCGCAAAGAATTCAGCAAACTTGATTACTCTGCCCTTAAAGGCGACCTTAAAGCGCTCTTAACCGACTCTCAGCCGTGGTGGCCAGCCGACTGGGGCAGCTACGCGGGTCTGTTTATCCGCATGGCGTGGCACGGCGCGGGTACCTATCGCTCCGTTGACGGGCGCGGTGGGGCTGGACGCGGTCAACAGCGCTTTGCGCCGCTGAACTCCTGGCCGGATAACGTGAGCCTGGATAAAGCGCGCCGTCTGCTGTGGCCCATCAAGAAAAAATACGGACAAAAAATCTCCTGGGCTGACCTGTTTATCCTCGCGGGTAACGTGGCGCTGGAGAATTCGGGCTTCCGCACCTTTGGTTTCGGTGCCGGGCGTGAAGACGTCTGGGAACCGGATCTGGACGTGAACTGGGGTGATGAAAAAGCCTGGCTGACCCACCGCGATCCGGAAGCGCTGGCGAAGCGTCCTCTGGCCGCCACCGAAATGGGCCTGATCTACGTGAACCCGGAAGGGCCAAACGCCAGCGGTGAACCACTGTCAGCGGCGGCAGCGATTCGCGCGACCTTCGGCAACATGGGCATGAACGATGAAGAGACCGTGGCGCTGATTGCAGGCGGCCACACCCTCGGCAAGACTCACGGCGCGGGTGAAGCCACCCACGTGGGTACCGACCCGGAAGCCTCACCAATTGAAGCGCAGGGCCTGGGCTGGGCGAGCACGCTCGGCACGGGCGTGGGCGCTGATGCCATTACTTCCGGCCTGGAAGTCATCTGGTCACAAACCCCGACGCAGTGGAGCAACTACTTCTTCGAGAACCTGTTCAAATACGAATGGGTGCAGACCCGCAGCCCGGCAGGGGCGATTCAGTTTGAAGCCGTTGATGCGCCGGAAATCATGCCCGACCCGTTCGACCCGTCGAAAAAACGCAAGCCGACCATGCTGGTCACCGACCTGACGCTGCGTTTTGACCCGGAATTCGAAAAGATTTCCCGCCGTTTCCTGAACGATCCGCAGGCCTTCAACGAAGCCTTCGCGCGCGCGTGGTTCAAACTGACCCACCGTGATATGGGGCCAAAATCGCGTTACCTTGGCCCGGAAGTGCCGAAAGAAGATCTGATTTGGCAGGACCCGCTGCCGCAGGCGGTGTTCAATCCGACCAAAGAAGACATTGAAAGCCTGAAGGCGGAAATTGCGGCGTCCGGTCTGTCTGTCAGCGAGCTGGTTTCTGTGGCCTGGGCGTCGGCATCGACCTTCCGCGGCGGCGATAAACGTGGCGGTGCCAACGGCGCGCGTCTGGCGCTGGCGCCTCAGCGTGACTGGGATGTGAACGCCGCGGCGGTTCGCGCGTTACCGGCGCTCGAAGCTATCCAGCGCACCACCAACAAAGCCTCTCTGGCCGATATCATCGTCCTGGCGGGCGTGGTAGGCGTTGAGCAGGCCGCAAAAGCGGCGGGCGTGTACGTCACCGTGCCGTTCACGCCGGGCCGCGTGGATGCGCGTCAGGATCAGACGGATATCGAGATGTTTAACCTGCTCGAACCGATTGCCGATGGCTTCCGCAACTACCGTGCGCAGGTGGATGTGTCCACCACGGAGTCGCTGCTGGTTGATAAAGCCCAGCAGCTGACGCTGACCGCGCCGGAGCTGACGGTGCTGATTGGTGGCCTGCGCGTGCTGGGTGCCAACTTTGATGGCAGCAAGAACGGCGTGTTCACCAACCGTGAGGGCGTGCTGAGCACTGATTTCTTCGTGAATCTGCTGGATATGAACACCCAGTGGAAGGCGACCGACGAATCCAATGAGCTGTTTGCCGGAAGCGATCGCGCCAGCGGTGAAGTGAAATATACCGCCACCCGCGCCGATCTGGTCTTCGGTTCTAACGCCGTCCTGCGCGCGCTGGCAGAGGTTTATGCCAGCGATGATGCGCATGAGAAGTTCGTTCGCGACTTCGTTGCCGCATGGGCGAAGGTAATGGATTTGGATCGGTTTGACGTGAAGTAACCCTTGTGCCGGGTGGCGACTACGCCTTACCCGGCCTGGAAATTAAAGTGCCATGTAGGCCGGGTAAGCGCAGCGCCACCCGGCTTTTTTTATTACTCCCACTCCTGCAGGAATCGCTGTCCATACTGGTCGGCCACCAGCAGTGCCGCATAGACCTGATCCGGCGTGACGCCGCCGGGCATGTTGTGGATGGTTTCTCCTTCCGCACAGGACGCTTCGGCGATCAGACGCATTTTGGCCGGAATATCCTCTTTGATGTTCAGCTGTGCCAGCGTGATTGGCAGCCCAACGCTGTGGCAAAGCGCCGCGACGGTTTCAATTTCTTCTACCGGCGCATTTTCCAGCACCAGCTGCGTCAGGGTACCAAACGCCACTTTCTCCCCATGATAGAAGTGATGCGCGTCCGGTACCGCCGTCATACCGTTATGAATAGCGTGTGCCGCCGCCAGCCCGCCGCTTTCAAAGCCGACGCCGCTGAGATAGGTGTTGGCTTCGATAATGCGTTCCAGCGCAGGCGTCACCACATGCTGTTCCGCCGCCAGCATCGCTTTTTCACCCTCTTCAACCAGCGTGTTGTAGCACAGCTCCGCGAGCGCCAGTGCCGCCTGGGTGCATTTACCCCCGGCCATGGTGGTCGCACCGCTGCGCGAGCAGGCGCGTGCTTCAAACCAGGTCGCCAGCGCGTCGCCAATCCCGGCGGCTAGCAGACGTGCAGGCGCACCTGCTACCACTTTCGTATCCACAATGACCATGTTCGGGTTGTGTGGCAGCATCAGGTAGCGATCGAACTCGCCGCTGTCGGTGTAAATAACGGAAAGGGCGCTGCACGGCGCGTCGGTGGAGGCAATAGTCGGCGCAATGGCGACCGGCACGTTCATAAAGTGGGCCAGCGCTTTGGCGGTATCCAGCGTTTTCCCGCCCCCAATACCCAGCACCGCCAGGCAGTCGGCGCTATCGGCCAGTCTTTTCAGCCGATCGATTTCATTTTGTGAACACTCGCCGCCAAACGGCGCGATTTCGGCATGCAGTTCAGCTTTTTTAAAACTTTGTCGTAGGGTTTCTTCGGCAAAACCCAGCACAAATTTATCGCCGACGACCAGCCAGCGGTTGGCCAGCGGTTTCAGATAGTCGCCGAGACGGGTCAGTACGTCAGCGCCCTGGATATATTTCCCCGGCGATTGAATGATACGGTCCATAACAGTTCTCCCTTAGAGGTTGAGGTTACCAAACGCGTTTTTCCAGTCCTGCTCGAACTTCTCTATGGCTGACTCTACCGCCGGTGTGCCGAGCATGTGTTGCGCTACGTCTAAGGGAAGCGTGATTGCTTCACATCCTGCCAACAGACAGTCCAGCGCCTGACGCGGCGTTTTGAAGCTGGCGGCCAGCACCTTGCTTTCCGGCGCGTGCAGTTCCAGCAGGGACTGCAGTTCCTGAACCATGCGAATGCCGTCACCGCCCTGCGCGTCGACGCGGTTTACATACGGCGCGACATATTTCGCCCCTGCGAGTGCGGCGAGCAGGCCCTGCGCCGCGCTGTAAACGGCGGTGCCCAGCGTGGTTATCCCTTCTTTTTTCAATGCTTTAATTGCGATAAGCCCCTGAGCCGTCACCGGGATTTTCACCACAATGCCCGGAATGGCGTTACTCAGACGTTTGGCTTCCGCCACCATACCTTCGGCATCGCGGCTCATGGTTTGAGCAAACAGCGTGCCTTCCGACCCGATGGCTTGTTGCAGGCGCGGCAGCACGTCCCAGATGGATTCACGGCTGGCGGCAATGATGCTCGGGTTGGTGGTGACGCCCGCGATGGGAAAGATGCGCGCCAGGCGTTCTACTTCCGCCACGTTGGCGGTATCCAGGTACAGTTCCATTATTTTTCCTTAAGTCAGAAAGGTGAATAAAGGATACGGCGCACCCAGGCGCGGCGAATACAGGTCAATTTTGCCAAATACTGGACAAATGTAATGTCCTTAGAGAAGTGAGAGAGCGATCACAATGCTACTTTTTGGCGATCAGCTGGCTGTGGTACTGGCGTCGATATTCGGAAGGGGAACGTTCGGTATGCTTGCGAAAGAGACGGCAAAAGTAGTTGCTGTCCGTAAATCCGCAGCGTGTGGCGATATCTTTAATTTTGAGATCGTAGCCTTTCAGCAGCTGACGCGCATGTTCCAGGCGCGTTTTTGTTAAATATTCATTGAATCCGACGCTGCCGACTTTCTGGAATAGATGGGAAAGGTAGTTTGGTGAGATGTAGAACGCCTGTGCCACGGATTCGCGAGTTAACAAAGAGGCATAATTTTCTTCGATATAGCTCCGAACGGCTTCGAACAGCGCCCGGCTGCGGCTGTCGGTGTGAATTTCGCTTCCAAGCAGATCCCGGCAGTGGCTGAGCAGGCTTAAAACTACCAGCTTTGCTGTGTCTTGTTCCTCAGGCTGCATCTGTAATTCGCTGAGCGTTTGCAGAAGAAAAGCCCCCGTTCGCGGACCACGTCGGGCAACCTGGAGTTGTTGTAAGAGCACATTGTCACGCTTTAACTCGATTGTAAGCTGCTGCTTACCGAAATGTATGCTCAGGGCGTGAGGCGCGGGATACGTGATTTGTCCAAAAAAAGAAAAAAACGCCTCGCAGGGAGTGCCAAGGATAATACCGAGGCAGGGAGAGGTTCGGGGATGCTGTTCAGCCAGCGCTGAGAAACGAATCTGACCCAGCGGTAACGTGCGGTTCACCAGGTCAGTCAAAATCTGGGTGATATCGGAATGCATAAGGAGACTACCGAAATTTGCCGGGTGGCGCTAACGCTTACCCGGCCTACTTATCGTAGGCCTGTGCAAGCGCAGCGCCGCCGGGCGTAAAGCATTAGCCGGTGTTACGCATACCTGCCGCAACGCCCGCAATCGTCACCATCAGCGCCTGTTCAACGCGTGGATCCGGCTCTTTCCCTTCCTCTTCCGCCAGACGCGAACGGTGCAGCAGCTCTGCCTGCAGGACGTTCAGCGGGTCGGTGTAGATATTACGCAGCTGGATAGACTCGGCAATCCACGGCAGGTCCGCCATCAGGTGTGAGTCGTTGGCGATATCCAGCACCACTTTGATGTCGCCTTCCAGCAGTTCGCGCAGTTCTTTACCCAGCGCCCACAGCTCTGGCTTCACCAGGCGCTGATCGTAGTATTCCGCCAGCCAGAGGTCAGCTTTCGAGAAGACCATCTCCAGCATTCCCAGACGGGTAGAGAAGAACGGCCAGTCGCGACACATGGTCTCCAGTTCGCTCTGTTTACCGTCTTCCACCACTTTTTGCAGTGCGGCACCGGCACCCAGCCAGGCGGGCAGCATCAGACGGTTCTGCGTCCAGGCAAAGATCCACGGGATTGCACGCAGAGACTCTACGCCGCCGGTCGGGCGACGTTTTGCAGGACGTGAGCCCAGCGGCAGTTTACCCAGCTCCTGTTCAGGCGTGGCTGAACGGAAGTAAGGCACGAAATCTTTGTTTTCACGCACGTAGCCGCGGTACAGATCGCAGGAGATAGCCGACAGCTCGTCCATGATGTGGCACCAGGAGGCTTTCGGCTCCGGCGGTGGCAGCAGGTTGGCTTCCAGGATCGCGCTGGTATAAAGCGACAGGCTGCTGATGGTCACTTCCGGCAGGCCGTACTTGAAGCGGATCATCTCACCCTGCTCGGTCACGCGCAGGCCGCCTTTCAGGCTTCCCGGCGGCTGTGACAGCAGCGCCGCGTGCGCTGGCGCGCCGCCACGGCCAATTGAGCCACCGCGTCCGTGGAACAGGGTCAGCTCGATACCGGCTTTTTCGCAGGTTTTGATCAGTGCATCCTGCGCCTGATACTGCGCCCAGGATGCCGCCATCACGCCCGCATCTTTCGCGGAGTCGGAATAGCCGATCATGACCATCTGTTTGCCCTGAATAAAGCCGCGATACCAGTCGATGTTCAGCAGCTGGCTCATCACGTCGTTGGCGTTGTTCAGGTCGTCGAGAGTTTCAAACAGCGGGGCGACCGGCAGGGCGTAGTCGATTCCCGCTTCTTTCAGCAGGAGGTGAACGCCCAGCACGTCGGATGGGGTTTTCGCCATGGAGATCACATAGGCAGCGACCGATCCTTTCGGTGCGTCCACGATCGCTTTACAGGTGTTGAGCACTTCGCGGGTATCGTTGCTTGGTTCCCAGTTGCGCGGCAGCAGAGGGCGCTTGGAGTTCAGCTCGCGGATCAGGAACGCCTGCTTGTCGGCTTCGGACCAGCTTTCATAGTCACCGATGCCGAGATAGCGGGTCAGCTCGCCCAGCGCTTCGGTATGACGGGTACTTTCCTGACGCACGTCGATACGCACCAGCGGCACGCCAAAACACTTCACGCGACGCAGGGTGTCGAGCAGTTCGCCGTTGGCGATGATGCCCATCCCGCAGGCCTGCAGCGATTTATAACAGGCGTAAAGCGGCTCCCAGAGCTGTTCGTTCTGGCTGAGCAGGCCTTCTGGTTTTGGCAGGCGCTGGCCTTTCAGGCGCGCTTCCAGCCAGGCCTGAGTGGCCATCAGCTGACCACGCAGCTTTTTCATCAGGAAACGGTACGGCTCGCTGGCGCCTTCTTCGCCGGCCAGCGCGCGCAGTTCCGGCGTCGCTTCAACCATCGACAGCTCGGAGATCAGCACCTGAATGTCTTTCAGGAACAGGTCGGTCGCTTTCCAGCGGCTCAGCAGCAGGACGTGGCGGGTGATTTCCGCGGTAACGTTCGGGTTGCCGTCGCGGTCGCCGCCCATCCAGGAGGTGAAGCGAACCGGCACGAAATCAACCGGCAGACGGTAGCCCAGGTTCGCTTCCAGCTGTTCGTTCAGCTCGCGCAGGTAGTTTGGTACCCCTTCCCACAGGCTGTTTTCCACCACCGCAAAGCCCCATTTGGCTTCGTCGACCGGGCTTGGGCGATGCTTACGAATTTCATCGGTGTGCCAGGACTGGGCAATCAGCTGGCGCAGACGGCGCATCAGCTGGTTGCGTTCATAGTCGGCAATGTCTTTGTTATCCAGCTGCTTCAGGCAGTTGTTCACTTCCACCATTTTGTGGATCAGGGTGCGACGGGTAATCTCGGTTGGGTGAGCGGTCAGTACCAGCTCCAGCGAAAGCGACTCCACCGCTTTTTTGATGGTGGCTTCGTTGAGGTCGGGCTGGTCTTTCAGTTTACGAAGGGTGCGGGCAATGACTTCCGGGTTGCTGGCCGCTTCGCCGTTTGGCGAAATGCTGTGGTATTGCTCAGCGGTGTTGGCCAGGTTCAGGAACTGGCTGAAGGCGCGCGCAACGGGCAGCAGCTCATCATTAGAGAGGTTCTGCAAGGTGGTGAGCAGCTCCTGACGACTGGCCTCGTTACCGGAACGGGAAGATTTAGACAGCTTGCGGATGGTTTCAACGCGGTCGAGGATGTTTTCCCCCAACGCATCTTTGATGGTATCTCCAAGCACTTTGCCGAGCATACTGACATTACTACGCAACGCGGAATATTGTTCGTTCATAAAAACCCAGTCACCCCATCATTTTTGTTTATGCCCATGTGAAAATCTTTTGGACATTATTTTGTCATCTCCCTTTATAAAGCCACGTAAAACCCCCGTCGTCAATTGCTGCGAAAACGGTTCAGCAAACGAATAAATGTGGGCAATTTACGAAATTTAATTCGCATTGCGTCAGATAAGAGATGCTTATGGAAATGTGACGAAGATCGCGGGATTTACTCCCCTCACCCTGCCCTCTCGCCAAAGGGGAGAGGGTTAGGGTGAGGGGCAGTTTTTAATGCCAGCAGAAGTGATGCACAACCTGGGTAATCAGTTCGCGGGTGGGTTTGATAAAGCGGGTTTCCAGATATTCATCTGGCTGGTGCGCCTGGTTGATGGAGCCTGGGCCAAGAACCAGCGTCGGGCAAAGCGTCTGAATAAACGGCGCTTCGGTGCAGTAGTTCACCACGTCGGTTTTCTGGCCGAGCAGCTTTTCTACCACATCAACCAGCTGATGGTCCGGCGGGCATTCGTAACCCGGGATGGGCGGATGCAGTTCGGAGACCGTCAGGCGACCCGGCCAGCGTTCGCTCACCGGGGCCAGCGCCTCATTCAGCAGGCCGTCTAGATCGCTCAGGGTCATGCCCGGCAGCGGGCGAATATCCATGTGCAGTTCGCAGCAGGCGCAGATGCGGTTGGAGGCATCGCCGCCGTGCAGGCTGCCGAGGTTCAGCGTCGGGTACGGCACGGTGAACGCGTCGTAGTGATAGCGTGCTTTCAGATCGTCACGCAGGGCCATGATGCGGCCGATGGCATCATGCATCAGCTCAATGGCGTTCACGCCGCGCGCCGGATCGCTGGAGTGGCCGGACTGGCCGAGCACGCGCACGGCGGTAGAGATATGGCCTTTATGCGCGCGAATCGGCTGAAGAGACGTCGGCTCGCCGATGATCGCGCAATCCGGGCGAATCGCCGTGTTTTCAGAGAAGTAGCGCGCGCCCGCCATGCTGGTCTCTTCATCAGCGGTCGCCAGAATGTAGAGCGGTTTTTTCAGCTTCGTCACGTCCACGTCACGCAGCGCGTCGAGGATAAAGGCGAAGAAGCCTTTCATGTCGGCGGTGCCCAGACCGTAGAGCTTGTTGTCGTGCTCGGTCAGGGTGAACGGATCGCGCGTCCAGCGGCCATCGTCGAACGGCACGGTGTCGGTATGACCGGCCAGCAGCAGGCCGCCCGCACCGGTTCCGGTACTGGCGAGCAGGTTAAATTTGTGGCGAGTGCCGGGGACGGGCTGAACCTCAACGTTAAACCCAAGATCGCTAAACCAACCCGCCAGCAGATTGATTAAAGACTCATTGCTCTGATCCAGCGCTTCTTCCGTTGCGCTGATGGACGGTGTGGCAATCAGGGCGCGGTAGATCTCGATAAATGGCGGTAAGTTCATTTTCATTGTTGACACACCTTAGGTCGTGATAGTATCAATATTCATGCAATAAATGTGAATAAAAATACATTAACGTTGAGCATAAAGGAACCCGATGTTGAATACGCTGATTGTAGGCGCTAGCGGTTATGCGGGCGCAGAGCTTGTAAGCTACGTGAATCGCCATCCACATATGACCATAACCGCTTTGACCGTGTCAGCGCAAAGCAATGATGCAGGAAAGTTAATTTCCGATTTGCATCCGCAGCTTAAGGGCATGGTCGATCTGCCGCTGCAGCCCATGTCTGACATCAGCGAGTTTACCGACGGCGTCGACGTGGTGTTTTTAGCCACCGCGCACGAGGTCAGCCACGACCTGGCGCCGCAGTTCCTGGCGGCTGGCTGCGTGGTCTTCGACCTCTCCGGCGCGTTCCGCGTTAACGACGGCGCGTTCTACGAAAAATATTACGGTTTCACCCATCAGCACCCTGATCTGCTTGAAAAAGCGGTGTACGGCCTGGCGGAGTGGAGCGCAGATAAACTGAAAGAAGCGGATCTGATTGCCGTTCCGGGCTGCTACCCGACGGCGGCGCAGCTTGCCCTGAAGCCGCTGATCGACGCGGGTCTGCTGGATCTGAACCAGTGGCCGGTGATCAACGCCACCAGCGGCGTGAGCGGTGCAGGGCGCAAGGCGGCGATCTCTAACAGCTTCTGCGAAGTGAGCCTTCAGCCGTATGGCGTGTTTAATCACCGTCATCACCCTGAGATCACGACGCATCTGGGCGTGGACGTCATTTTCACCCCGCACCTGGGCAGCTTCCCGCGTGGGATCCTCGAAACCATTACCTGCCGCCTGAAGCCTGGCGTGACCAAAGAGCAGGTGAGCGAGGTCTTCACGCAGGCGTATGCGGACAAACCGCTGGTACGTCTGTACGACAAAGGCGTGCCGGCGCTGAAAAACGTGGTCGGTCTGCCGTTCTGCGATATCGGCTTTGCCGTTCAGGGTGAGCATCTCATCGTGGTGGCCGCAGAAGATAACTTACTGAAAGGCGCTGCCGCACAGGCAATGCAGTGTGCAAATATTCGTTTCGGTTTCCCTGAAACGCAGGCTCTTATTTAAGGTGTGATGATGAACCCATTAATTATCAAACTCGGTGGTGTACTGCTGGACAGCGAAGAAGCGCTGGAGCGTCTGTTTACCGCGCTGGTGAACTATCGCGAATCACACCAACGTCCACTGGTGATTGTGCACGGCGGCGGCTGCGTGGTGGATGAGCTGATGAAAGGGCTCAACCTGCCGGTGATCAAGAAAAACGGCCTGCGCGTGACGCCTGCGGATCAAATTGACATTATCACCGGTGCGCTGGCGGGTACGGCGAACAAAACCCTGCTGTCCTGGGCGAAGAAACACCACATTGCCTCCGTTGGCCTCTATCTGGGCGATGGCGACAGCGTAAAAGTGACCCAGCTCGACGAAGCGCTCGGTCATGTTGGACTGGCGCAGCCGGGTTCGCCTAAGCTGATTAACACGCTGCTGGAAGGCGGGTTCCTGCCAGTGGTGAGCTCTATCGGCGTGACCGAAGAGGGTGAGCTGATGAACGTTAACGCTGACCAGGCGGCAACCGCACTGGCGGCAACGCTGGGTGCGGACCTGATCCTGCTCTCCGACGTGAGCGGCATTCTGGACGGAAAAGGCCAGCGCATCGCAGAAATGACGGCAGAGAAAGCCGAGCAGCTGATTGCGCAGGGCATCATCACCGACGGCATGATCGTCAAAGTGAACGCCGCGCTGGATGCGGCACGCACGCTGGGTCGCCCGGTAGATATCGCCTCCTGGCGTCACGCGGAGCAGCTCCCGGCGCTGTTTAACGGCACGCCGATTGGCACGCGTATTTTAGCGTAATCGATTTAATGTTTTGTAGGCCCGGTAAGCGCAGCGCCACCGGGCAATGAAATTCAGAGATATTAAGGAAGCATGTTATGGCACTTTGGGGTGGGCGTTTTACACAGGCAGCGGATCAGCGGTTCAAACAGTTCAACGACTCTTTGCGCTTCGACTACCGCCTGGCCGAACAGGATATTGTCGGCTCTGTGGCCTGGTCCAAAGCGCTGGTGACGGTGGGCGTGCTGACCCCAGAGGAACAGCTGCAGCTGGAAGAGGCGCTGAACAATCTGCTGGAAGAAGTGCGTCTGGATCCGCAGCAAATTCTGCAGAGCGATGCTGAAGATATTCACAGCTGGGTGGAAGGTAAACTGATCGACAAGGTCGGCCAGCTGGGTAAAAAGCTGCATACCGGCCGGAGCCGTAACGACCAGGTCGCCACCGATCTGAAGCTGTGGTGTAAGGATACCGTTGGCGAACTGCTGGCGGCTAACCGTCAGCTGCAGACCGCGCTGGTGGAGACCGCACAGAATAATCAGGACGCGGTGATGCCGGGTTATACCCACCTGCAGCGCGCGCAGCCGGTGACCTTTGCGCACTGGTGTCTGGCCTATGTAGAGATGCTGGCGCGTGACGAAAGCCGTCTGCAGGATACCCTGAAGCGTCTGGACGTCAGCCCGCTGGGCAGCGGCGCGCTGGCGGGTACCGCTTACGAAATCGACCGTGAACAGCTGGCAGGCTGGCTGGGCTTTGCCTCCGCTACCCGTAACAGCCTGGATAGCGTCTCCGATCGTGACCATGTGCTGGAACTGCTCTCTAACGCGTCTATCGGTATGGTGCACCTGTCGCGCTTTGCCGAAGATCTGATCTTCTTTAACTCCGGCGAAGCGGGCTTCGTCGAGCTGTCTGACCGTGTGACGTCCGGCTCTTCGCTGATGCCGCAGAAGAAAAACCCGGACGCGCTGGAGCTGATCCGCGGGAAATGTGGCCGCGTGCAGGGCGCACTGACCGGCATGATGATGACCCTGAAAGGGCTGCCGCTGGCGTACAACAAAGATATGCAGGAAGACAAAGAAGGGCTGTTCGACGCGCTCGACACCTGGCTGGACTGTCTGCATATGGGCGCGCTGGTGCTGGATGGCATTCAGGTGAAGCGTCCGCGCTGTCAGGAAGCGGCGCAGCAGGGCTATGCGAACGCGACCGAGCTGGCGGATTACCTGGTGGCGAAGGGCGTACCGTTCCGTGAAGCGCACCATATTGTCGGTGAAGCGGTAGTGGAAGCCATTCGTCAGGGTAAACCGCTGGAAGATCTGGCGCTGGCCGATCTACAGAAATTCAGCGCGGTTATCGGGGATGATGTGTATCCAATACTGGCGCTGCAGTCCTGCCTGGATAAGCGTGCGGCGAAAGGCGGCGTGTCGCCTAAGCAGGTGACGCAGGCGATTGCGGATGCGAAAAACCGCCTGATTTGATGCCTGAAACGTCGGGTGGCGGCTTCGCCTTACCCGACCTACAAAACCCCAGCCCAACCCTGAGTTGGGCTTTTTTACGCAAAAAAAAGCGGACCACGGGGTCCGCAAAAGTTCACGTTGGCTTTAGTTGTTCGAGTTTTGAGAGAAACTCGCTGACGGTGCGGGGACGTCAAGGGTCAAACACGTGCCGCCTCGTCTATGTGGTGTATTATTCAACAGAATGCTTGATAGGGATAATCGTTCGTTGCTATGCTATCTATCGCCATGAACTATCGTGGCGACGGAGGATGAATAATGAATATTCGTGATCTTGAATACCTGGTAGCGTTAGCCGAGCATCGTCACTTTCGCCGCGCGGCAGATTCCTGCCACGTCAGCCAGCCCACGCTGAGCGGCCAGATCCGCAAGCTGGAAGACGAGTTGGGCGTGATGCTGCTGGAGCGCACCAGTCGTAAGGTTCTGTTCACACAGGCAGGTCTTCTGCTGGTGGATCAGGCGCGCACCGTGCTGCGCGAGGTCAAAGTGCTCAAGGAAATGGCAAGCCAGCAGGGGGAGGCCATGTCCGGCCCGCTGCATATTGGCCTGATCCCAACCGTTGGCCCGTACCTGTTACCGCACATCATTCCGATGCTGCACCAGACGTTCCCGAAACTCGAAATGTACCTGCACGAAGCGCAAACCCATCAGCTGTTGGCACAACTGGACAGCGGCAAGCTCGACTGCGCCATTCTGGCACTGGTAAAAGAGAGTGAAGCCTTTATTGAAGTGCCGCTGTTCGATGAGCCAATGATGCTGGCGATCTATGAAGATCACCCGTGGGCGAACCGCGATCGCGTGCCGATGGCCGATCTGGCGGGTGAAAAGCTGCTGATGCTGGAAGATGGCCACTGCCTGCGTGATCAGGCGATGGGCTTCTGCTTCGAAGCGGGTGCGGATGAGGATACCCATTTCCGCGCAACCAGCCTGGAAACGCTGCGTAATATGGTCGCGGCGGGAAGCGGTATTACGCTGCTGCCTGCGCTGGCGGTACCGCACGAGCGTAAACGTGATGGCGTGGTCTACTTGCCATGCATTAAACCAGAGCCGCGTCGTACGATTGGCCTGGTCTATCGCCCTGGGTCACCGCTGCGCAGCCGATATGAGCAGCTGGCAGAGGCCATCCGTGGTGCGATGGATGGCCATTTTGACAGCGCGTTAAAACAGGCGGTTCAGGCCGTTTAGTGCCGCGACCCGATAGGCTTCCGCCATGGTCGGGTAGTTAAAGGTGGTGTTAACGAAGTACTCAATGGTGTTACCACCACCTTTCTGCTCCATGATGGCCTGGCCGATATGAATGATTTCCGCGGCGCGTTCACCAAAGCAGTGAATCCCGAGGATCTCTTTCGTCTCGCGATGGAACAGAATCTTCAGCGTACCCACGCTCATCCCCACGATTTGCGCCCGCGCCAGATGTTTAAACTGCGCGCGACCCACCTCGTAAGGCACCTTCATTGACGTCAGCTGCTGCTCGGTTTTACCTACGGAACTGATTTCCGGGATGGTGTAGATGCCCGTCGGGATATCTTCAATCAGATGCGCCGTCGCTTCGCCTTTCACCAGCGCCTGAGCCGCAATGCGTCCCTGGTCGTAAGCGGCTGAGGCCAGGCTTGGATAGCCAATGACGTCGCCGACCGCGTAAACGTGCGGCAGGGCGGTCTGATACATGCTGTTGACCTTCAGCTGACCGCGGCTGTCGGTTTCAAGCCCGATATTTTCCAGCTGCAGGGAATCGGTGTTGCCGGTACGGCCGTTGGCGTACAGGAGGCAGTCCGCTTTCAGCTTCTTGCCGGACTTGAGGTGCATGATCACCCCGTCGTCGCAGCCTTCGATCTTCTCGTACTCTTCGTTGTGACGAATGACCACGCCGCTGTTCCAGAAGTGGTAGGAGAGGGAGTCCGACATCTCCTGATCGAGGAAGGCCAGCAGGCGATCGCGAGTGTTGATCAGGTCAACTTTGACGTCCATTCCGCGGAAGATCGACGCATATTCGCAACCAATGACCCCTGCGCCATAGATAATGACGTGGCGGGGTTCATGGTGCAGGCTGAGAATCGAGTCGCTGTCGTAGACGCGCGGGTGCGAGAAGTCCACGTCGGCCGGATGGTATGGGCGTGAACCGCAGGCAATCACAAATTTTTCAGCGGTGATGGTTTCAACCGACCCGTCGTGGCATTCGAGTGCCAGGGTGTGTTCATCCACAAAATGCGCGTTGCCCTGCAAAATTTCACAGTGGTTACGCTCATAAAACCCCTGACGCATGCGCGTCTGCTGGTTAATGACGGTATCCGCGTGGTTCAGGATGTCGGCAAAGGAGGAACGAAGAAGTCGGGAGTGGTCGCTGTAAAGAGGGTTCTGGTTGAATTCGATAATGCGGCTAACGGCGTGGCGGAGGGCTTTCGAAGGGATGGTGCCCCAGTGGGTGCAACCGCCGCCGACATTATGGTAGCGCTCAATGACCGCTACTCTGGCTCCCTGTTTCACCAGACCCATAGCAGCGCCTTCGCCGCCGGGGCCGGAACCAATAACTATTGCGTCGTAATCGTAGGAATGTGGCATGGCAAGGCTTACCTGTTCTTATACATAAAAGCAACAGAATCATAACATCATTGCCAGAGTAACCCAATTATCGTTGTGCTTTTTTCCGGCAGTGGAGCACAAACCGCACGTAAACAATCATTCACAAAGCCAGGCAAACAGATTAATTTTATTCTCTGGTATAGTGCCATCAGGCCTTTGGAAGGATTCAACTATCGTGATGGGCGTAAGAGCACAACAAAAAGAGAAAACCCGGCGTTCGCTGGTGGAAGCCGCATTCAGTCAACTGAGTGCTGAGCGAAGTTTTGCCAGTTTGAGCCTGCGCGAAGTCGCACGTGAGGCCGGGATTGCGCCAACGTCCTTCTATCGTCACTTCCGTGATGTGGATGAACTGGGCCTGACCATGGTCGACGAGAGCGGTTTGATGCTGCGCCAGCTGATGCGCCAGGCGCGTCAGCGTATCGCCAAAGGGGGCAGCGTGATCCGTACCTCCGTGTCGACCTTTATGGAATTTATCGGCAATAACCCCAACGCGTTTCGTCTGCTTCTGCGCGAGCGTTCGGGCACGTCGGCGGCGTTTCGTGCCGCCGTCGCGCGCGAAATTCAGCACTTCATCGCGGAACTTGCCGACTATCTTGAACTCGAAAACCATATGCCGCGTGCGTTTACCGAAGCACAGGCCGAGGCGATGGTGACGATTGTTTTCAGCGCAGGTGCCGAAGCGCTGGATGTCAGCATTGAACAACGCAAGCAGCTTGAAGAGCGACTGGTATTGCAGCTCAGGATGATCTCCAAAGGCGCGTACTACTGGTATCGCCGTGAACAAGAGAAACTGGCACATCAAACCGAAGAGTGAAGGTGAGTAATGAAACAGTCAGGTCAGGATAAAGGGACGCTGTTGCTGGCATTGATCGCTGGCTTATCCATTAATGGTACGTTCGCCGCTATTTTTAGCTCCATCGTGCCGTTTTCGATTTTCCCGCTGATTGCGCTGGTGCTGACGGTGTACTGCCTGCATCAACGCTACCTGAACCGCACCATGCCGGTGGGGTTACCGGGGCTGGCCGCCGCCTGCTTTATTCTGGGCGTATTGCTGTACAGCACGGTGGTGCGCGCGGAGTATCCGGATATCGGCTCTAACTTCTTCCCTGCGGTACTGTCTGTGGCGCTGGTGTTCTGGATTGGCTCGCGCATGCGTAGCCGTAAAAGCCAGTTACCGGAGTAAAGGTTTTTGTCATTGTAGGCCGGATAAGCGAAGCGCCATCCGGCTTTTTTGGCAGGTGGCGCTTCGCTTACCTGCCCTACAAGGCCACATTACTTCGCCGTGAGCAGTACACCGCACTCCATATGGTGCGTATACGGGAACTGATCGAACAGCGCCAGACGTTCAACCTTGTGCGTCTGGCCTAACGTTTCCAGGTTCTTGCACAGCGTCTCCGGATTACAGGAGATGTACAAAATACGCGGGTAGGCCTGCACCATCTTCTCGGTTTCGCTGTCCAGGCCACTGCGCGGCGGGTCGACAAAAATCGTCTCACACTGGTAGCTCTTCAGATCGATGCCTTCCAGACGGTTAAACTGGCGAACGCCGTTCATCGCCTGCGTGAACTCTTCTGCGGCCATACGAATGATCTGCACGTTGTCGATATGGTTGGCGGCAATGTTGTACTGCGCGGCGGCAACCGACGGTTTGGCGATTTCCGTTGCCAGGACGCGATCGAAGTTACGCGCCAGCGCCAGCGAGAAGTTGCCGTTACCGCAGTAGAGCTCAAGCAGATCGCCCGTTGATCCTTCCGTCGCCTTCAGCGCCCACTCCAGCATTTGCACGTTCATTGCAGCGTTCGGCTGGGTGAAGCTGTTCTCGACCTGACGATACACCATCTCTTTACCCGCCACCGGCAGACGCTCGTCGATGTAGTCCTGATCCAGCATGATTTTGGTTTTTGTCGCGCGGCCAATCAGGTGAACGTTGATGTTCTGCGCACGCAGCGCATCGCGCAGCGCTTCTGCTTGCTCGCGCCACTCGTCGTTCAGGACTTTGTGGTACAGCAGGGAGACAATCGCCTGATTGCTTTGCGTGGTCAGGTAGTCAATCTGGAAAAGCTTGTTACGCAGTACCGGGTTGTTACGCACGCCGTCCATTATCAGCGTCATTAATTGGTTAATGAGCTCACTCGCTGCCGGGAAGCTGTCCACGCGGATACGGGACTTCGTCTGCTGATCGAAAATGATGTGGTACAGGTCGTCACCGTCGTGCCAGATGCGAAACTCGGCACGCATGCGGTAGTGGCTGACAGGAGAGCGGAACACCTCGGGAACGGGCGCGTTGAAAGGCGTCATCATACTTTGCAGGCGGACAACTTTCTCTGCCAGCTGCGCGTCGTACTGTTCTGTCGGGAGGTGTTCTGGGGTCATGATGCGTCCTGAGTGATAAAGAATTACGCGGCGATTGTAGGGATTGTTCAGGGGATGTCCAGATTTAATGGCCAATAGCTGTCTGGACATCCATACGTGTCTAATTGTAGCATTCTGTTTCCGGTCTCCTGAGAGTGAAAAGGGAATCCAGTGTAAATCTGGAGCTGACGCGCAGCGGTAAAGACTGGCGGGATGAGCGTTGTAGACACTGTGAAAATGGGAAGTCTTCATCCTTATATAGCCACCTAGCCCGAAGACCTGCCGGGATCACGTCGCATTTGGTTTCATCATCGCGTGCTATCGATGAGGCCTGCGGCATCCTTCTTATATTGTGGATGCTTTAACAATGATTAAAAAAGTATCGCTGTTGACGGCGTTGTCCGTCACGGCATTTTCGGGCTGGGCGCAGGATAGCGCAGACTCGTTGGTGGTGACGGCAAATCGTTTTGAACAACCTGAAAAAACTATTCTGGCTGCAAACACGGTTGTTACGCGTGCCGATATTGACCGTTGGCAGTCAACCTCGCTCCTGGATGTTATGCGTCGCCTGCCCGGCGTGGATACGGCGCAAAATGGCGGGATGGGGCAACTCTCTTCTCTCTTTATCCGTGGCACCAACTCCAGCCACGTCCTGATCCTTGTTGATGGGATCCGCCTTAACCAGGCGGGCGTCACGGGGTCGTCCGATCTCAGCCAGTTCCCAATCTCCCTGGTACAGCGAATCGAATATGTTCGTGGACCGCGTTCGGCGGTATACGGCTCAGACGCGATCGGCGGCGTCGTAAACATTATTACCACTCGCGCGAAGGACGGTACCACGCTGAATGCTGGCGTAGGCTCGCACGGCTACCAGAATTATGGTGGCAGTACTCAGCAAACACTGGGCGACAGCACACGCGTCACGCTTGCGGGTGATTACACCTATACCAAAGGGTTTGATGTGGTTGCGGACGGCAACAATGGTGGCCTTGCCCAGACCGATCGCGACGGCTTTATGAATAAAACGCTCTACGGCGCACTGGATCACGCATTCTCAGACCAGTGGAGCGGTTTTGTTCGCGGCTTTGGCTACAGCAACCGTACTGCCTACGACGGTTACTACAGCTCATTTACCCCTGACGTACTGGTCGATACCCGCCAGCTTTATAGTCAGACCTGGGATGCAGGATTGCGCTTCAATGATGACATCTTCCATTCACAGCTGCTCACCAGCTATAGCCACAGCAAGGACTATAACTACGACCCGAATTTAGGCCGCTACGATTCGACAGCCACGCTGGATGAAATCAAGCAGTACAATGTCCAGTGGCTCAACTCCGTTGATGTTGGCCAAGGGAACATTGGCGCGGGCGTTGACTGGCAGAAGCAGAGCACCGAGCCGGGTACAAACTACGTGACCAACGGCTACGACCTGCGTAACACCGGCGTCTACCTGACCGGGCTGCAGCAGTTTGGTGACTTCACCCTGGAAGGAGCGGTTCGCAGCGATGACAACTCTCAGTTCGGTCGTCATGGCACCTGGCAAAGCAGTGCGGCCTGGGAGTTCGTGGAGGGTTACCGCTTCGTTGCTTCTTATGGTACGGCCTATAAAGCACCGAATCTGGGTCAACTCTATGGTTTCTATGGCAATGACCATCTTGATCCAGAAGAGAGCAAACAGTGGGAAGGTGCGTTTGAAGGCCTGACGGCAGGCGTGAGCTGGCGCGTATCCGGCTACCGTAATGACGTTGATAATCTCATCGACTTCGATAATAATCTCCAGCAATATTACAACGTCGGTAAAGCACGCATTAAAGGTGTGGAAGCGACAGCATCGTTTGACACGGGGCCGTTGACGCATACTGTAGGCTACGACTACGTGGATGCCCGCAATGCCGCAACCAACGAACTTCTGGACCGTCGTGCTAAGCAGCAGGTGAAATATCAGCTCGACACGCAGATCTATGATTTCGACTGGAGCCTGACTTATCACTATCTCGGTACGCGTTACGACACTGACTTTGGTACTTACCCGTCTGAGAAAGTAAAAATGGGCGGTGTAAGCCTGTGGGATGTCGCAGTTTCGTATCCTGTCACCTCACACCTTACAGTTCGTGGTAAAATAGCCAACCTGTTCGATAAAGATTACGAGACAGTTTATGGCTACCAAACTGCAGGACGGGAATACACCTTGTCTGGCAGCTACACCTTCTAATCCGCGTCCCACCGTGCTGGTGTTTGATTCCGGCGTCGGTGGGCTTTCGGTCTATGATGAGATTCGGCATCTCCTGCCGGATCTCCATTACATCTACGCTTTCGATAACGTCGCTTTCCCGTACGGGGAAAAGAGCGAAGATTTTATTGTCGAGCGCGTGGTGGAAATCGTCACTGCGGTACAAAAGCGCTATCCCCTTGCGCTGGCCGTCATCGCGTGTAACACGGCGAGCACTGTTTCTCTTCCCGCCCTGCGTGAAAAATTCCAGTTCCCGGTTGTGGGCGTCGTTCCTGCAATAAAGCCTGCCGCGCGTCTGACAGCGAACGGCATTGTGGGCTTGCTGGCCACGCGAGGCACGGTAAAGCGTCCTTATACCCGCGAGCTGATCGACCGTTTCGCTAATGAATGCCAGATTGCGATGCTCGGTTCGGCTGAGCTGGTGGAGATGGCGGAAGCGAAGCTGCATGGCAAGTCGGTATCACTCGACGAGCTGCGTCGTATTCTTCGTCCGTGGCTGAGGATGCCCGAACCCCCGGATACCGTTGTGCTGGGCTGTACCCACTTCCCGCTACTCCTGGAAGAGCTATTAGAGGTACTGCCGGAGGGGACGCGTCTGGTGGATTCCGGAGCGGCTATTGCCCGTCGTACGGCATGGTTGCTGGAGCATGAAGCCCCGGATGCGAAATCTACCGATGCGAATATCGCGTTTTGTATGGCGTTAACAAAAGAAACTGAACAACTTTTACCCGTTTTACGCCGTTATGGCTTTGAAACGCTCGAAAAACTGGCGCTATAGCACGGTTTTGAGCAAAAAAGAGACGGTTGAAAGTTTTTTTTAAAAGAGGGGTTGTCAACGTCTGAGAACTCCCTATAATGCGCCTCCACTGACACGGAACAACGGCTTACAGGCCGCCGGGTTAGCGGGGTTCAGAGATGAACGCCAACAGAGAAAAGCGAAAATAATCACTTGACTCTGTATGAGGAAAACGTAATATACGGGACCTCGCAACGGTGAGCGAAAGCCGCGTTGCACTGCTCTTTAACAATTTATCAGACAATCTGTGTGGGCACTCAAAGTGACATGGATTCTTAACGTCCTCGGACGAAAAATGAATACCAAGTCTCTGAGTGAACATACGTAATTCATTACGAAGTTTAATTCACGAGCATCAAACTTAAATTGAAGAGTTTGATCATGGCTCAGATTGAACGCTGGCGGCAGGCCTAACACATGCAAGTCGAGCGG